>CBFGOJ010000001.1:0-371399 GCA_965650365.1 uncultured Fluviicola sp.
TGTTTGGAGAAAAGACTATAAACAACAAAGCCCTACTTCGCTCTTGCGAGCTATGATTATGGCTGAAAAATGGTGGACTGAGTCCACCGAAGCCCGTCGGAGAATTGTTTGGAGAAAAGACTATAAACAACAAAGCCCTACTTCGCTCTTGCGAGCTATGTAGGGCGAAGGTGGAGTCGGAGGGGTTCGAACCCTCGTCCAAACAATGGTTCCGAATGTCTTCTACATGCTTATTTTTTGATTAGTTTTCGAGCTGAATTCGGACAAAAACACCCAAGATCCAACCTTAGCTTCTAAGATCTCACACCTTGCGCGAAGCTCGCTCAGTGCCAGATTTTCTAAAATGATTCCCCTTGGCCTGCTGATCGAAAATCAGAATCGTGCAGAGGAGAAACTTGTCCGTGTACTATATCTTCCACTGGATTAAGCCGAATTTACCTAGTAAATTAAGCAGCAAGTGCGTATGACGTATTGTCAATTATGGTTTGCAGCAAGATATTAAAGAGCTTCACTACAACGCTCTGCATGCTTCCCACCGAAATCTCGATCGCTGTCAAATCCAATGTCGACCCCAGTTGTAACACACAAATTTACTAAAAATACCGATTGAGTATTGACTCGGTTGTATTTTGTTAACTAAAATAATCCCGGATATCCGGAAATGTCAAAACTTAAAAAAGAAATAAGCCACTGCAGCCCATTCTTTCTTAATTCCCCTGGCGTAGCCTAAAGTACCGTGGCTTGAATTTTCAACGGTTCCGTCGTCTTTGATATAACCCAAAGTAGAATGACTGGAATTTTCAACGGTGCCATCCTTTTTCACATAACCAACAGTTGAATGGCTTCTGTTTTCTATTGTACCATCACTTTTGATGTAGCCAATCGTACTGTGGCTTTTGTCTTCGATCGTTCCATCACTTTTGATGTACCCAATGGTTGAATGGCTGCTGTTTTCAACCGTTCCGTCACTTTTAATATAGCCGGTTGTACTATGGCTTCCGGATTCAATGGTTTGTGCTTTGGCAAATGCTGCGCTTGCCAACATCACCGCTATTGCGATTACTTTTTTCATATAAGACGGTTTCTTTTCGAACAAAAATAACTCATTCATGAACTGAACGATTGATAAATCTGAGGGAATTCATATTCGATGAGTGCTGATTTGTATCTGCAGAAAATGAAGATATATTCGGTTTTGAAATACGGGTGGGAAAGGTGCTTTTAATCAACGCTTTTTTCAGGTGCCAAAGCACCTTCTTGCTGTTCTTGTTTTTGTTTATTCACTAATTGAGCCAACTCCCGAAGCCGCATTTTATGTAACTCCTTCACTGTCTTCTCCTTATTTTTCTTTTGAGCCAACAATTTGGAATGAAGCTTTTTGTTGGTTGTATTCTTCTGTTTGGACATGGTACAAAAGTACTAGCTAAAAATCAAGTTACAACACAAAAGTTGGTACCTTAGTCCGGAAATAGTTTAAATTTATTTCATGAGATTTATTCGACCGAAAATAATTGGCACTTTAAAGGTTAATGAAATGATGTCGGGAACATTAGCCGTTATAAATGATATCAGGAATGCACCCAATAAGATTATTGTCCCATGTCAATCAACAGAACACGGAGAAGAAATCATAAAACGAATTAAAGACGCAAAGTTCGGTGAGGTGCTTCATTTATAAGGAACTTAAAAAATCAACTTACATTAAATCATGCAAAACCAATTCTACAAAGTCATGAATGCCTATTCCGATGAGGAATTACTGGCTGTTTATAAAGACCGCTCCAAATATACCCCGGAAGCAATTGAGGCAATGGAAACGGTTCTTTCGGAACGAAAACTCATGGAAGATGCAGCGGAAATAGCAGCTGAACAAAAAGCCGAAGAGATTTTATCTAAAGAAGAGCAACTGGCTAATTTCCAACGTTCCGAATTTGGAAAGGTTATCTCAGATGAAGCTTTTGCACAAGAACATCTAACGAATTCAATCTATTTGCAGCGCTTTATTTCTCCTTTGCATCAGTACAATTGGGTGAACACCATTTTCATCATTTTGGGTATCACCGGACTTACTCTGGCATTGATCATTCTTGGAATTGGTGACTATCACTCACCCTTCCCTGCCATGCTGGCCATTTGCAGTGCAGCTGCCCTCCTACTGCCATTCGGGATCTGGAAACTCTCCAAAAATAAAGCGCAATTAACCATCCGAAAGAAAATCAACAGGATTGTCGTTTCAATAGAAGGAGCAAAAGACCAGCACGAAATTTCCCTGCCTTTGAGATACGAATCTTACTGGCAATGGCATCAAATGAGGCAAGGTCATGTAAAGCTGAAGCAAGTGATGCTGCATATTTTTCTTTATGATGATAAGAACGACTCCTGTTTTGAATTAAGGGAATTGATGCCGATTCAAAAATCACCACCGCCCCATTGGGAAACGCTTCCGAAGAAGTTTACGACCAATAAAACAAATCATTTCGCCTATTGGGGACATGGCTTCCAAAAACCATTCTTGTATGAATTCCAAAAAATCCTCGATGGTTTGCAGGAAGGGAAATAAGTAATCTATACAACGAAAAAGCCAACCCTTTCGGATTGGCTTTACTATATGAGGTAAAAAATCACTCACGATTTTACAATTCTCCGGGAAACGACCTGTCCGGCTTTGTCCGTAACTCTTAGAATATAAGTTCCCGGAGCTAAATCTGGCAGCCGGATATTCCCTTTCATGCCAAGATCGCCGGTACTGATCATTTTACCCGACAGATCTGCAAGTTCAAATTGCGCACTCTCCAGTTGAGCCTGAACAGTTATTTCCGTTGAAAAAGGATTCGGATAAACGTGCATCTGAGCATCATCTTCCTTTTCCGCAATTGACAAGGTGTTATCGTAATGAGCAAGGATTGTAGCGTAATCACCATTCGCGGCCAAAAACAATCCGGCATCGTTATGCAAAAGGATACTTTGATTACCGGCCGATTGGGAAAGTGTGTCGAAATCGATTATATCTCCGCTTTGTTTGTTTAAAAGATAAACGGCAGAATAATAAGGTCCGCCTGTCCACTGTGTAGCTGCAACAACCGGATTTCCATTAGCCAGCAGCAAAAGATCCGTCACATCGTAAGTATCCGTAGAGAATCCCTGTCTCCAGATCTCCGTTCCGGAAGGATTGAACTTGAAAATGGATGCCAGGTATTCATTTTGCTCTGTGGAATTGATTCCCGACAAGTAAATAAAATTTTCACTGTCGGCCACAATATCTAAACTATTGTCACCGAATACCATATTCTGAGCAAACTGGGTTTGATTCCACTGAAAAACACCGTTTGCATTCAATTTTTTCAATGAATAGGCATAATTCATAAACGAAAGAGCGTAGATACTTCCATCGGGTGCTTCGGTAATTCGGGGAGTTGCATAAACAAAATCTGCGGTATCAGGTGTGCTCCAAAGTAGTTGTCCGTTGGGAGCAAAACGAGTAAGCTCATACTCTCCGTCACAGGCAATCAGGTCGCCGTTTGCAGCAATAACCATATCTGCTCCGTAGGTCCAGCTCAGGGTATCGTATTTGACCCATTGTTCGTTTCCAAGCTGGTCGTACTTCACAATTGCACCAAGCGAAAGTCCATTATCATAAACACTTCCGCTCACAAAGGTATTTCCGTTGAGATCTGTAACGCACTTCTGAGAACCTCCCGAAGCATAGATATTCTCAACAATACTTTTTTGCCAGCGCTCTTGTCCGTTGGAATCAAAGCTGATCACAAACCAGTTTGCATCTTGCTGACTAACAGTTAACTGACCGGAAAAATAAGTATTCCCCTGCTGGTCAACCCCTCCGTTGGAAAGGTTAAACTGCTCATAAATAGGATGCTGGTAGATCTCTTCCCAGATAATACTTCCTGCAGCTGAGATTTTCTGAAGCATTAAGCGGTTGTAAGAATTTGAGGGAGGCAAATATTTGGTGATCATTGTGGCTTTGATGACATTGCCGCTTCCGGCGTCAAAAAGTCCAATCACGTTCATGTAAGCGGTGTCGGCTGTAGTATATTCGTTCAGCCACTGACGATCGAGCTGTGCTTTTCCTACTTGCGGCAAGAGGCAAATCGAAAGGAAAAACGTAAAATTTAGTAATTTTTTCATGGTGTATCTATTTATGGTACAAACATATCGGATTACAATCCTTGGCGATAGGACTTTTTACGGTTCCAGCAGCAGATTGAAAGAATCTAACTGCGCGAAGCATCCCGAAAAGCCGCCGGAGTCATTCCGTTCTTTTCTTTGAAACGCCTGATAAAGTAACTCGGATCTTCGAAGTTGAGCTGAAATGAAATTTCTTTGATGGAAAGATCCGTATGAAACAGCAAACGCTTTGTTTCCAACATTACCTGCTCTTCAATCAATGATTTAGCAGAAAGTCCCAGATCGCGTGAGCATACCTCATTCAAATAGTTTGGAGTAATGTGAAGCATTTCTGCATATTCTGACACAGATCTGATTTCTGTAAAATTAGCAGCAATAAGTGCCATGTATCTTTCCAGAACTCCATGCTTTGCAGGAATATCAAGAGATTGTTCAAAAGGCCTTTTCAGCAGCTGGAGCATAGATCGCACGATCGATTTCAGTGTTTCCTGGGAAGCAATTTTTTCAGACAAACTGTAAGCTTCAATCAATTTCCGCAGTGTTGCGAAGATCTCTTCCGAAAGTTTTAAGTGAGGCTGAGCAGTATGAAGTGAAAAGAAGGGATATTCCCGAAAAAAGGCCGCAGCACTTGTTTCATTATCGTAGAAATAAGATCTTAGAAACCGGAAATTGCAACCCGAAGAATTTGCACTGCGATTCATCATGTGAACCTGGCCTGTACGAATAAAATAAACAGATGCTGTATCGTTTGGGTAGTTGACAAAATCGATGGATTGTGTTCCCCCGCCTTCATAAAAGAGGATGAATTCAAAATAATCGTGACGATGCGGAACTTCCGGGCTCACGGCACCCGGGCTTTTCCCCCAAAGCGAAAAATCGTGCTGACCGGTTAACCCTAATTTATGTACAGGAATTTGTTCCAAAGTAATGCTGGTATTTTGATCGAAGGTAATACAATTCATTCTTTTGGAAAAATACCTTTCCAACCTTTCACCGATTCTTTATCCTATTATTTATGAGATTAATTCTTCCTTTTCTACTGCTTTTCCACACCCTAAATTCAACAGGGCAATGCATTGGGAATTTAATCTCCAATGGTTCATTTAACAGTCCTGAAGGCGTAGGAGTTACTGCTCCAGGCTGGACAGGACAACTTACTCCGGATGTGAATGACACTGTTGGTCCTTTGATTACTACTCCCGGATATGTGTGGATTGGCGGACCTCCAGTTGCTTCTTCAGACGGAGGAACCTGGCAGAATCTGTTCAGCGGATCTGAATACATCCAGCAGACATTAAACCTTACTCCCGGAAAATCTTACACACTTACATTCGAATATGCCGCCCAGGGAATCTCATTTGATACGTCTTTTGCATTTACGGATCCTGTTGGGGTTCATGTTTACTTTAACAATGTATTTGCCACTGCAACTCCACTGGATACTACTCCATTTACCTGGGAAAATTACTCCTATACATTCACAGCTGCAAGTGCTTCCATGGTATTAAAAATCAGCCCGAATAAAGACGCTTATGTAGCCTTGGACGGAATATGCATCCTACCTGTTTCTTCGGTTATAAGCATGCCTGATATTTTCACTCCCGACAATAACGGCATCAACGATCTTTATCACCCGATAAAACTGATGGATAACATCGCCGAAGCAACACTTAAGATTGTAAATCGCTGGGGAAATTTGGTTTATGAAACAGACAATCCCATGAGCGGATGGAATGGCCAATTCAATGGCGAAGATTGTTCGGAAGGAGTTTATTTCTGGGTTTTAAACTATACGGCAAACAATGAACAGGCTAGTGAATCCGGTTATTTGCATTTAATGAGAAAATAGTAAGCGCCGTTTGGTTAAACTTCCGATTTTTTCTGTATCATTGAATTTAATTACAATTACTTTTCAATTCACTGATTTACAAGGAGAAAACACTATTTACTAAAATCACTGCTTTATGTCTGATGATGCTCTCAAAGATTTACAAACCGCTTATCGAAACGGGGATTTAAACCTCTACCTGGGCGCCGGAGTTTCTGCCGCAAGCGGACTTCCCAACTGGAAACAATTAGTGGTAAGCATGTATTTCCGATACATGAATATTGAACATTGGCATTCCATTCGGCCTTTTCCGAATTATTTGTATGCGATTGGTGAATGGTACCTGGATAAAACCGGAGAATCCCTCGATATTATTATCCGCAAGCTGAAAACCGGCCTGCATGAAGAAGAATTCCTGAAATTTCTCTACGAAAGTTTGTACAATCAGCTAGACGGTGCCACTATCAAAAATCCTTTTGACAGTGCCTCGGCAAATCTATTGTTGACAGAAATTACCGCATTGGCAGCTGAGCCAAACAGGACTATCAACTCGGTCATTACCTACAATTTTGATGATTTGCTCGAACAATCCTTCCAAAGCAGAAACATTTCCTACACATCGGTTTTTGAAACGCGAACTTTTCCGCAACAAGATTCCATTCCAATCTATCATCCGCACGGATTTATGCCTTTCGACAATGATCTGCCCACTCCGAAAAGTACCGGAAACCTTATTTTGTCGGAAGACGATTACAATTCCATTGCCAACAACAGCCATCACTGGGCAAACCTCATCCAAACCAGCCAACTCACCCAGGGAACCGGGCTCATGATCGGTCTTTCTTTCTCAGACCGCAACCTGCGCAGGCTCATCGACCTCATCGCCAATATTCCTTTGCACACCAACAATTACATTTTCCTGAAACGGCATGCTATGCCCGAATTCACTGAAAAAGATTCCAAAGACATCAAGCAGAAAGCGGACGCGATCCTGGACAAAATGCATCTTGC
Organism: uncultured Fluviicola sp.; assembly: GCA_965650365.1. GTDB lineage: Bacteria > Bacteroidota > Bacteroidia > Flavobacteriales_D > Crocinitomicaceae > Fluviicola. The sequence continues at coordinate 6,983 of CBFGOJ010000001.1, forward strand.
TGCGGTAAAAGGAGATGAAGTGGTATACGAAAATTCTCACATGATCCTCACCGAACTTTTCCGCATGGATGAAATCATCACCCACCGCGTCTTTGATGAAATGCGTATCAAACCTATTTGGTTCACGGAATATTCGGAGATCAGTGATTTTGTGCAGAGGATCCGGGAGTGAAAAATCCACTATGCCTTTACCGCAAATACGCAAATTTCGGAGGCACTTACCAGTCGCCTTCTTCTCTTGAATAAAATGGTTGTTAAGACAAGCGAGACCGGTAGGCTCGCCTTTTTATTTGCGTATTTGTGGTAAAAAAAGAAAAAGCTGTGTCGAAGACACAGAATAATTTAGCTTAATTTTCCGTACCTTTTATCTTCTAATTGCTTTCCCATGAGAAAAACAATAGCAGCAATGAACATGTCCCTCGATGGCTTTTGTGATCACACCTTAGGAGTCGTGGATGACGAAACGCATCAACATTACAACGACCTGTTGAAAGAATCGGGAGATTTGCTCTATGGACGAACGACTTACCAATTGATGGAAGACTATTGGCCTTTATTGGTCGAAAATCCGGGAGAGGATAAAGTGTTGAATGAATTTGCAGTCCTGATCGACGATATCTCCAAAGTGGTTTTCTCGCATACACTAAAAAATGTGACCTGGAAGAATTCCCGCATCGCCAGCAAAAGTTTAGCAGAAGAAATTGCGGCTCTCAGAAAAGAGTCCGGCTCTCCTATTTTCATCGGCAGTCCGGGATTGATTGCCCAGGCCCTGGAGCAAAACCTGGTGGATGAACTACAAATCATGGTCCATCCTGTTATTGCCGGGAAAGGATTGGTGCTGTTTAAAAATATTTCGGAGCAGATAAATCTTCAGCTTTTCAAAACAAAAACATTTACGTGCGGCGCCGTTTTACTTTGTTATCAAAGGGCTTAAACGCAATTCCATTCATCCGAATCGATTGCCCATTCCTAATAAACGATCACTTTTTCCAAAAGAAAAAATAGGTTGATGCATGGAAATAAATTAAAAATTTCGGATTTTTGCGCCGCTAATTTTTAAACAATACTATGAAAACAGCCCTTTTAATCCTTGGCTCACTCCTTTTCACTTATTCCTCCTGGTCACAAACAATTCTCTATAAAAAAGGGAAATACGGACTATCAGATGCTTCCGGGAATGTGCTCCTAAAGCCCAAATACGATTACATGTCCGAATTTGTCAGCGGATACGCCATGGTTGAGTTAAACGAAAAATACGGTTTTATTGATGCGACAGGAAAAGAAATTGCTGCTCCGAAATACGACCATGTGCGAAATTTTTCCTTTGGTTGTGCCAATGTGGAACTTGCAGAAAAATGGGGACTGATCGACACCACTGGAAAAGTGGTGGTAGCTCCGAAATATACTTACCCTATTGAGTTCGATTTTTTCACCGGATTGGCTGATATCGCCATCGATGATCCAAACGAATCTAATTGGGGATATAAAATTCATGGGATCATGAATAGTGATTTTAAGGTAATTCTTGAACCAAAATACTCAACCATTAAATGGGTTGATTACGATTATGTGCAGGTTGACATGTATTCAAAATTCGGGTTACTGAATCCGGAATTGGTAGAAATTGTGCCTCCAAAATATAAAAATGTTGCTCCTATCGCTGTGGACCTTGTAGCTTTTCAAAAGGACGATCTTTGGTACTTGCTGAATAAATCCGGGAAACCTGTCAGTGAGATCACTTACACGGAAATGAACTATATGAGCAATGACCGGGCGAAAGTAAGCAGAAACGGAAAGTTCGGATTTATAGATCCTTCCGGAAAAGAAATTATCGCGTGCAAATACGACGAAGCAGATTATTTTGCGGATGAGAACAAGGCAAAAGTAAAATTGAATGGCCGGGAATTTTATATTGATTCCAATGGGAATGAAATCAAATAACTGGTCATTCCCCAAATCTCGAACAGCGATCTAAAAGAATATCCTTCATTGGAAGCATTGAACCGGTGGGAGGACGATTATAACTCCTCTCCCCGTTTCTCGAAGCTCATGCGGTGATCATCTCTTCAACCACTTACTAAATAACCTGGTTAAAAATGGCATGATGATCCAGGTTAGCAGCACAACCATCAACACAGCATTGATAAAAAGCCGGAAAATCGGGGGCAAATCTTTTATCACCGGGCCAACAGCGAAATAGAGCAGCAAACTGGTCGGGAAAACACCGCAAAGGGTAACCAAAGCCATTTTAATTCGCGGTGGAGCTGCTGGAGAACGGAACCAGGCTTCCAATCCTGTTAATTCCCGATAAATGGGTTCTTCTGTTAATGTCGAAGCGTACGCTTCCCATTTTTGAAACTGCTCCGAATTGTAAAAAGCGTCCCGTTCCTCTTTGTTTCGGAAAGTTCTTAAAATTCCTATTTCCCGCTCATTCGTTTCTGATAAAGACGTAATCATACTAGCCCCATGAACTCCATCGTGCGCAAAGGATTCACTTAAAAAGCGACGAAGTGCTTCTTTAAATTCGGCTTCTTTTCCCGGTAATACTTTCCGGGTTATTGCAACGTGTACTGACATCTTGCTATTCTTTGAGTAAATCTATCAAAAAGACCCGGAATGACCATTCTTTTCATGGAATTAGTGACCAAAAAGGGCTATTCCACTTTGGTAACTTAATCTAAACATCTTTTAACTTTCCGGCATTCCTGCATGTTGTAACTTAGAATGAATTATTCTTAAAACAAAAAGCATGACAGACATTGAAAAAAACAAGATCATTACCGAGCTCGCAGAAGCACTTCAATCCAATGATTATGACAAATTCACGAGCTACTTTGAAGAAAATGCCGTTTTTGAAATGCCCTTCATGGTCAACGGAGGAATGAATATCAAAGGACTGGCTGATATTAAAACCCATTTCGAAAGTGTTGCTTCAGATTCACTGACAAAACTGATTCAAATTGAAGAAGTGATGACAAAAAGTTATCACAGCGATCCTTTCACCATTGTAGAATATTTTACAAAAGGACGAGCAGCCAGCACAATGGGAGCTTTTCACATCCAATCAGCCATCGCACTCATTCGCTTCGGAGAATCAGGAATCATCTACTACAAGGATATTCCCAATACAATTGGTTTGTCCAAAAAAGCCGGAGCACTGGATCAATTAGTGGATTCCTGGAGCAAGAGCGAGAATGAAGATACAGAATGAAGGAGGATGTTGTTAAGTTGTTCAATTCTCCAGCTTTAAACAATTTTTCTCTCATTCTCATTCTGTCTTCTCATTTTACAGCTTGATTAATTTTTAATCTTTAAATTATTAATTAATAATCAGTATCTTTGCTTCATCTCATGATCGCAAGCAATGTCGGAACATTTTCTCTATAAAAACGGACGCGGAGCGCAGGTCAATCCGCACAATCGATTCTTTTCGCAGGAAAAAGGAGACGACTTTGACGATATTGATCCTGCTGAAGAACCGGAATTGAAAACCAAGTTCATTGATGTTCATCCGAAAACGATCGTCAATAAACTCAACAGCCCGGATGTGGGCATGTATTATTCGCTCAATCCTTACCAGGGCTGTGAACACGGCTGCACTTATTGTTTTGCACGACCCACCCACGAATATTGGGGTTATAGCGCCGGGACAGACTTTGAACGCATCATTCTGGTTAAGCAAAACGCCCCGGAATTGCTCGAAGAAGCTTTGAACAAGAAATCCTGGAAAGTTCAACCCATTTCCATTTCCGGGAATACCGATTGTTATCAGCCTTGTGAACGGGATTACAAGATCACACGACGCCTGCTGGAAATCATGCTGAAATACCGGCACCCGGTTGGGATCATTACCAAAAATGCCCTGATCACAAGAGATCTCGATATTCTCGAAGAACTTGCCAAATTGAATTTAGTGGCTGTGAATATCAGTTTAACCACCTTAAAAGAAGATCTCCGCAGGAAACTGGAACCGCGAACTGCCACCAGTCATAAAAAACTGGAGACCATTGAACGCCTCACTCAGCACGGAATTCCGGTAAATGTCATGATGGCGCCTATTATCCCGGCTTTGAATGACGATGAGATTTTCTCGGTTGCTGAAGCTGTCGGCAAGCGCGGAGCCCTGAGCATGCATTACACTATTGTGCGCCTGAATGGTCCGAACGGTGAAATTTTCACAGATTGGGTCACGAAAAACTACCCGGACCGCGCCGAAAAAGTACTCAATCAGCTGCGCGATATGCACGGCGGAAAACTAAGTGACAGCCGTTTCGGAACGCGGATGAAAGGAGAAGGCGTTTATGCGCTCAATATCCAGCGACAAGTGCAATTAGCCCGCAAAAAGTTCCTTCCGGATGCACCATTCCCAAAACTTCGCACAGACCTCTTCACTATCCCCGATACCAGTGGCCAGATGAAACTTTTCTAAAAGCTCCCTTAATGAAGGCATCTTTCGTCTTCAAATGCAATCGCATTCTCTTCTGCTGGAAACCATTGAAACAAAAAAAGAGAATCAGCCACTGCCAATTCCCTTTCCAAATAGTTAGTTATTCTTAAACAGTTACCGCTTCGTCCAACAGGTCATTTGCAGTTTGCTTAACACTTGCTCCTGTGCCATATTCCTTACGGATAAATTCAGCCACAGCATCACGTACCTTTACTTGTTTGGGTTTCATAGCTGCAAAGTAAATAATGAATGGGATCATTATTCCGAAAAGAAGGGCAATCACCATAAATAACATCTGTGCACCCATAGATGGGAATCCTTCAACGATATTCACACGTCCTTGCTTTTCACCCACGATTTGTGCTCCGGCTACTTTACCTTGTCCTACAACCAATACCTTCGGTCCTCTAAATTTTACAATGTATTCCGGGAATGCAGCTTCTAATTTAGGTTTTAATTCAGCCAATGTATATGGCTGCTCAACTTTTACTTTCATAGCAATCAGTTTTTTAGTTTGATGCGCTAAAATAACACCTTTTTTTAAACTAATAAACTCTTCTGATTCTTATATCCAACATCGTAATTCGGTTTTCCCTATCTTTACTGCCTATTTCAAAACTATGAATCATTCTGCTGCACGATTTTTCATTCCGCTTCTAATCTCCGTTACGGGCTTTTTCAATACAGCTTTCGCTCAAACACCGTTTCCACATGATACGCGCTTCGACAGTATTGACATCGAGCATTACAACGTGCATTTGGATTTGCGTGATTTCAGCACTTTTATCCTGAAGGGACATACCCAGGTTATTTTCGAACCGAAAGTCAATAATATTACGGAGATCAAACTGGATTTATTAGGACTAAGTGTAGACAGCGTACACGATGCCAATGGAAATCTCCTTGCTTTTACTCCTGCTCCACTCGGGTTTAAGGTAAACCTGGGCACGACCTACAATATCGGAGATTCTACTTCCATTTCGGTTTTTTACCACGGAACAACCGTTCAGGACCCAACTTTCGGAGGATTCTATTTCAATGCTGCTTATGCGTATAACGTAGGAGTTTCATTGGATGATATTCCGCACAACTATGGAAAAACGTGGTTTCCCTGTTTCGATAATTTCACTACCCGTTCCACTTACGACTTATTTGTAACAACACTTCCTGCTCACGATGCAGCTTGCGGCGGTGTTTTCCAATCCACAAGTATCAATCCGGACCTTTCGGAAACGCATCATTGGAAAGTTTTTCAAACCATTCCTTCTTACCTCATTTCGGTTGCTGTTTCCAACTACGTTTTTGTAAACACGACTTTTACGGATTACCAAAACAACCCGGTTCCTGTGCGTTTGGCTGCGCATGCTTCAGATACAACAGCCATGAAGAATTCCTTTGTGAACCTGGAAAATGCCTTCGATATTTTTGAGGATAAATTCGGGCCGTATCGCTGGGACCGTGTTGGATACGTAATCGTTCCAATGACAGCCGGCGCCATGGAACATGCCATGAACATTGCTTACCCGGAAGTACTTGCTAATGGAACTTTGACTTACCAATCCATTATGGCGCACGAGCTTTCGCATCATTGGTGGGGAAATTTGGTTACTTGCCGCACTGCGGAAGACATGTGGATCAACGAAGGAAGTGCCGCATATTGCGAATACGTTTTTAAAGAAGAACTGACCAGCAGAGCCGCTTACGAATCTCTTGTCAGAACCGAACACAAAGAATTACTGCGTGCCTGCCACATGGATGATGGTGGTTACTGGCCGCTTTCCGGTGTACCGCAGGAACATACTTATGGAAATACAACTTATTTGAAAGGTGCAGATATCATTCATACATTGAGAGGATATTTGGGAGACACACTTTTCTTTGACGGATTGAAAGAATTGCTGGAGCAAAACAAATTCTCAGATATAGATGCTGTTGAATACCGCGACGATTTGAGCGCTATTACCGGGTTCAACCTCGATAACTTCTTTGCCGATTGGATTTTCCAGGGTGGCTGGCCGCATGTTTCCATCGATTCATTGACAGTTGTGCAAAATGGTGTGAACCACGATGTAACGGTTCACCTCAAACAAAAACTGGTTGGAAGAACGAATTACAGCACTCAGATTCCTTTGACTTTAACCCTGCGTGATAACAATTGGAATACTTACGAAACCACCATTCATTCTTCCGGAATGAACAACACGGTGACGGTTTCCGTTCCTTTCATTCCTACTTTGGGTTACCTGAACCGGGACGAATTGATCTCACATGCAGTTACGGCAACTTACTCTACATTCACTACTACCGGTACCAAAAGTCTTCCTCATTCCAATATGCTCTTACAGATTCAGAATGTAACAGATTCAGCTTTTGTAGTAGTGGAACACAACTGGGCAGCTCCGGACCCGGTATTGGATTGGGAATCGGGGAAACTGATTTCTCCACAGCGTTACTGGCGTATTGACGGAATTTGGAGCGCCGGATTCAATACCAATGCTACTTTCCGTTACAGCGGACAGATTACCGGCGGAAACGCTTACCTGGACCATTTACTGATCACCGGAACAGAAGACAGCTTGATTTTGCTTTACCGCCCGGACCGTTCAGTAGACTGGACAGAGTTCCCTACTTATACCAAGAATTTTGGAAATGTTACCGATAAAACAGGAACACTGAATGCTACAAACGTTCAGAAAGGTGAATACGCGATTGCAATCAAGGGATACAACCTGGGATTAAACGAATTGAACAACGAAAATGCCGCGATCCTTTATCCGAATCCAGCTTCTAACTTCTTCTCTGTTGAAAGTAAAGTAGCCGCAGACCGCATTGTGATTTGCGATGGGATGGGAAAACTGATAGATCAGCGACTAAAACCGGCGTCAAAAACAGATTTTGTGACTTCAGGCTGGAAAAAAGGAACTTACTGGATTTGTGGTTACAACCAGGACAAATCGGTGTTCCGGAAATTGCTGGTGGTTCAGTAAAACAACTAATAATCGATTAAAATCAAACATGAAAAAGAACTTACTATTATTTTTATCAATCTCCCTGATAGGGATGTCAGCCTGTAAGAAAAAAATTCCCGGCTGCATGGATATTGATGGGGAGAATTATGATTATACTGCTACCGAATCAGCAAGTTGCTCATACCGGGGAAGCGTCGTATTTTATCACGACTCGCAAACTGCCCAGCAACTGTTGGACGATGGTGTGACAGACGTAAAGTTTTATGTGGATGGTGTTTACATGGACCATATGTCTCCGAATGTCAGTTTCTCTTATGTCCCGACATGTGATCATGAAGATGCCATGAAATATCAAAATGTGGGTATCGGGTCTACGAAAACAAAAACTTTTACCTATATGATCAAAGACCAGGATAACATTATTTTGGATTATGGGAACTTTACAATCACCGGAAACTCCTGCAATGCCATTAAGTACAATTATTAATCACTCATGAAAAACATTACCCTTCTTGCTTTCATTCTTGCCTTTACATGCGGGAATTCTCTTCTTGCTCAAGGCCAGCGCAAAAGTGATGACAAAACCAGGGAAAACATCATCCCCGAAGTTTCCATCCAAACAGATTATGTGGAAAACGGCGTAAAAGGCTTCCGCATTGGAGTCTCACCGGATTTCAACCTGCTGCGAAAAAAATACCCGGTCGACAGTGTGTTCAAAAAGGCTTTGACACATGGGAAATTTGCTTTTAAACTCAGTATTTTCCAGGACACCACACCTGTAAAACCTGCATTCGGATACCTGAAAGCGTTCAGTAAAAGTGATTTTATTGAGATCAGAATGAGCTGTAATGCAGTGTTTCTTGAAGAGAATAAGGCTTCCGTTGTTGCTCAGATGATCTTCATTCCATATGCCTCGCTGAAACTCAAAGAAGGAAAACAAGCGCTTACCGTTACGGCAGATTTTAGCGGGAAAGATGGTTTTAATGCTCCTTACAAACAAACCACTAAATCGACTGTTTTTAGTTTTATCAAACCAATGACCAAGATCTTTGAATGTTCACTCGACTCATTGGTAGTGAATACTTTAGACAATAACGGTCAGGCCTGGGATCACGAATTATTCGGTACCGATGCTCCGGACCTGGACTTTTCCATTAAGATGGGCGACCTGGAAGTTGGAAACATCCACAAAGGGAACAATTACAAAATCGCTTTCCCGGAAAAACCGCGGACCTTCCGTTTTTTAGTTTCTGAAAACGACGAAGTAACGATCTTCCTGGTAGATATGGATGACGCTTTTCACGACCCGATTGCCAGCTGGCGTTTCAATACAACCAGTATGAAAGAAGGCGCTTTTTATGAACAAAAGGATGCGAAAACCAACATGAAAGCCTTTAGTTTTAAATGTAAGGTGGGTAAAGTAATGAATCAAAAGGAAGTGGAGCCGAAGTAGATTCTTCAAACAATAAGCTCTTGCTATCTGCGTTTCAGTTTCAAATCGACTCTATGAAACCTTTGAAGTTCAGCTTGTTTATTCTCACAATCATCCCGTGGGTTTTCATGATTTTGCTAGTTATCTTCTATTTTCATGCAGGAAATATATTAGGTCATGCTCCCTCCTACGATAATCCGGATCCGGGAAATCTTGACATCTATTCGAATTATGCCCCGTTCATTTTTTCGGCGGCATTGATTTCAGCTTATGCTGTTCCACTTTGGTTCATATTGATACTTGTCTATGTCATTATCAAACAAAAAAACAGCAATCTAAAACTCATAGGAATGGGCATGTTTACTTACTTATGCCTCATTTTCACCTTCTTATCCGGAATTTTCGAATGGTTTTTAGATTAAAAGGATCCGCAAAGTCACAAAAGTGATTTATGTCCCTACAGAAGAAGCTATTCTGGAAGAATGTACTTACACCTATTGATCTTCGACTGTTCAAAATCTTCTATCTTAGGCTTTTTAATAACACGCCAATATGACTTCAATGTTCAAAATCCTATTAGCATTCCTTTTTGGAGTTCAATCCGTCTATTCTTTTTCCCAAACAAAAGTAGCTATCATCGGCGGTGGAATGGCTGGAGTTTCCGGAGCACATTTTATCCTGGAAGCAGATCCAAATGCACAGATTATTCTTTTTGAAAAGGAAGAAAAACTGGGCGGAAATGCTCAAACCATATCCGTCAAAAACAAAGCAGGAGAATTGGTGAATGTAGATGTTGGTCCACAGTACTTTATAGAAGGCCCGTGGGATGATTACATTGATTTTCTCACCAAAACGCTTGGTCCAAATCCCTATCAAAGCGAAAAACTGAATGCCAGTTTATTGATTCAGCGGGAAAAAGAAGAAAAACCGGTTTTGGTTTCTCCTCTCGGAATGAAACTGCGCGGAGAAAAACTGGGAAAACTCTTGAAATTAAAACGCTTCAATAAAGAAGCTTACCAGATGCTCAAAAACCGGGAGCAATGGAAAGGAATATCTGTTGAAACATGGGTAAAAGGACTAAAATTCGATGAATCTTTCAAGAACGAGGTCATCTATCCGTTTTTGGCAGCTTCACTTTGGACAACTGTTTCAGAGATCAAAACAACTTCGGCAGTGGATGTTGTAAAAATCTTCGCCTTCCGGAAACCAAAAGTTTCCAATCCGTTCAAAGTCATGACTGATGGAATGGGAACCTTGATCCAGCGTGTCGGTGAAAAAATGGATCCAGACCGGATTACGATTAAATGCAGTTCTCCGGTCACAAAAGTCCTTCGTTCCAAAGATAAATGGCTGGTCACCTACTCCAACAACGGAACAGAACATACCGAACTCGTGGATTTTGTCATTTTCGCAACGCATGCAGATCAGGCTGCTAAAATCCTGAAATCAGAACCAAGTCTTACAGCATCGATTAATTGTTTGAAGCAGCTCACCTATTTCGAAACAAGCATTGCTTTGCATGCAGATTCATCTTTTGTGAATATGGAAAAACCTGCTTTCCTGAATATCATCACCAATCCTTCGAACGAGTTAGTATCAAGCACCATGAATTTGAGTATGATTTCTCCCCGCCTGGATGGAATTTACAAAAGCTGGGCAAGTGAAAAAGCGATCGGACAATTGAAGAAATCGGGAAAACTACTTCACGTAACTACATTCTGGCATCCGTTGATTACTACTGATTTCATTTTACAACTGGAAATCCTTCACCAACAAATCGCTGAGATTCCTTCCATTTATTTATCGGGCGGCTGGTCGGAAGGATTGGAAACGCAAAACAGCGCTGTTATTTCGGGTAAGCATGCTGCGGAGAAATACAAATCCTTCCTGGCTAAAAAGAATTCGCATTGAATTTCAAGCGGCTTGGTTCGTCAGTTCGCCATTTAGCGAATTAGCGAATTAGCGAATTTACGTCCGGGAGCCAGTAGGATTGTGAATCAACTGGAGATCAAAACGCCCATTTCATTCGTTATATCACGAAAATTGGATATCCTATTTTCACAAAGATAAAGACCTGTAAACCCGCGACTTGGAACTGAAACAAAAACCGCCTGTCTCCAAAGGAAACAGGCGGCTCTCAAATCTTTATTTTTTCGCCCTAAAGCTATCAGGATTGAATCCTATTGTAGTTTATTCACGTGTCCGATGAATTGTTCACTTTTATTCTTTAATCCGTCTTTCACATCAATTTTCCAGGTGTAAGTTCCGTCTTTCACGAATTCACCATGATACGTTCCATCCCATCCGAATTCCGGATCATGCGATTCAAAGAGCATTTCTCCCCAACGGTCAAAGATCATCAGGGTATAGTCATCAATCTCGCGATCTTTCGAGAATACCGGTTTAAACTGGTTGTTGAACTCATCTCCGTCCGGAGTAAAGGTATTCGGCACCCAAACCAGGAAGTCTGAATAGAATTTGATCGGTCTGCAAATGGTATCCGTACATCCGTGCTGCGAAGTAACAATCAAACAAACACTCACCGTTTGCTCCGGATCTACTCCATAGAAAGTATGGAATGGATTCTCAACAGTAGATGTTCCGAAAGTGCTTCCAAAAGTCCAGTCGAAAGTAACTCCTCCGTAAGACAAACTGGTAAACTGAACTCCGTTCTCCAATTCGCTTGGCTGTTGCGGAGAATAAGTATAGTTTGCTACCGGATTGTCATACACACAAACTGCTGATACGAAGTTTCCGGTAACCGGACAACCATCTGTAGTACTTCCTGTGAAAGTTACATCGTAACAACCCGGATTTGTAAATGTTGCATTTAAGTTTCCACATCCGTTGAATGTCTGTCCGTCCGAGAAAGTCCAGGTACAATTCTGAAGATTTGTAATCGCCAGATCATTCGAGAAATCAATATTCAAAGGACTACAACCACTTGCTGCACTTGTTACGAACTGAGCCGTTGGAACTCCGTAGAAATTAACCTGGACATTGGTATCAACCGTTACACAAATATCCGAGATACTTACATTGTAAAGCGTCTGTGCAACCGGAGTCACTGTAACCTGGTTTAAAGTGTCATTTGCGGAAGTACTCCATTGATAAGAATAAGTCGGTGCGCCATCTGTGACATTCGCTTGTAAGACCAGTGTACTTCCGGCACAAATCGATGTGTCAGCACTCAAATTGAATACCAGTACAGGAAGAATTGTCAGATTCACAGATTCAGGTGCAGCAGTTGTACATCCGTTTTGATCGACCACAGAAACCGTATAAACCTGAGGTGTAGACTGGATCACATCCTGCGTCTGACCAACAAATCCATTACTCCATGTATACGTGTAAGGAGAAGTTCCTCCGAATGCAACCGCATACAGTGGAATGGTATCACCTGTACACATCAAACTATCAATGGAAGTAAACAATTGAACCGGAAGCGGTTGATTGATCGATACCGAGCTCATTGCGATACAACCCGCAGCATTCGTTGCCTGAACCGGGTAAGCCTGAGCACACAAAGAACCTAAAGTATTTGCAGGTCCGAACGTTGCACCGTTATTAAAGCTGTAAGAAACAGCTCCCGGAGCATAAATCGTCACAGTACCGTCACAAAAAGTATTACAGGTTGCATCTGTATGTCCAACCGAATCGATCACAAACTCTGCCGGATCAGTAATGACATAAGTTGTATCGAAAGAACAGTTGTTTGCATCTGTAATTTCAAGCGTGTAATTTCCTGCACAAAGGTTTGGATTCGTATTAGAAGCTCCGGCAACATTATTCCAGTGGTAAGTATAATTCAAGGTTCCACCTGTTACATTGGCTACAGCAGAACCATTGCAGAAATTAAAACAACTCGGATCAGTAAGGTTCAAAGAAGCTGTTAGCAATGCCGGCTGAGTAAGCGTTTGTGTTCCGTTAGCAACGCAATCATTATCATCACGAACGATGATCGAATAGTTTCCTGCTGTCAGAATTTGTGCATTATTTACCGCTACAAAAGTTGCCCCGCCATCAAATGAATATTCGAAAGGAGCTGTACCACCTGCAACAGTTGCAGTAATTGTTCCCGATTGATTTTGGAAACATGTCAGGTTTGTACCAACCGCAGTAAATGTTAATGTATCCGGTTGATCAATTACAACAGTCAGTGTATCGATACATCCGTTAATATCTGTAATCGACACATTGTAAGTTCCTGCGCACAAAGCGTTGAAAGTACTGTCTGGTTGAGAAACTCCGTTAATATCAAAAGATAAAGCTCCCGTTCCACCAAACGCACTCACACTTGCAACGGCATCACAAATACTGTAACAAGTTGGTTCAGTTACGAAAACTCCTGAAATAACCGGAGATTCCATATTCACAATTGTTACAATCGAATCAACACCACAACCGTTTGCATCTTCTGCTTCCAGATCGTAATCATCCGCAGGTAATCCTGTAAATACATTTGCAACTGTAAAGGTTCCTCCGTTGTCAATACTGTAATTGTAAGGTGTAGTTCCACCGGATAAACTCATATCGATCTCACCGTTTGCATTACCACAAGTAGACGGAGTTAAAGTAATCGTTAAGCTAACTCCGGCAGGTGTACCAATCGTTGTACTTACAGTATCCGAACAGTTGTTAAAATCCGTTATGATCAGATCATAAGGTCCGGCACATAAATCATCGAATGATCCGCTTACGTTAAAAATAATTCCACCATCTACACTGAACATGTAACTGACAGTTCCGCCTGTCCCCGATCCGGTAATCAATCCATCACAGGCATTGTTACACAAAACATCTGTTGGAACTGCTGTTGCAGCCAAAAGAGCTGGCTCAGTAAGCGTAATTGTTGTGTCCTGAAGACAACCTTCCTGGTCCATTACAACCACATTGTAAACTTGCGCTGATAAACTTGTGAATGCGCCTGAAGGTTGGAAAACAATACCGCTATCAATAGAGAACTGGTATCCTGCATTTCCGCCGGTTGCACCCAACTGGATAAATCCGGTGCTGTTTTGGAAACAGGTCAAATCAACTTTGTTATTCGTAATTTCAATAGGAAGTGTCTGAGTAATTGTCACAGAACCAAATTCCATACAACCATTAAAATCCGTGATTGCCAAATCGTAGTTTCCAACCGGAAGACCAGTGAATGTGGTTCCAGGATCAAAGTTCATTCCGCCGTCCGTACTGAAAGAATAAGCAGGTGTTCCGCCGGCATTATCCGTAAATTCAATTTGACCGGTAGCATCACCATAACAAGCGACATTCGTAACCACCGGATCAAATGTTAACAGATCAGGCTGATCCAAATTGAAAGGAAGTGTGAACACACAGTTTCCTGCATCCGTAATGACTACCACGTGCGATCCGGCAGCAAGTCCGCCAAAGAACCCCGACAATTGCGGGTTAAATGCATTATCCAAATCATAATTAATTGTACCTGCTCCATTCACGTTTGTAACCTCCACTGTTCCGTCAGCTGAACCAAAACAGAACGGATCTGTTTGTGTGATCAGGATACCATCCATCTCAACGTCATTGACACCAAAAAACTCGTGTGCCGTACATCCCAGAGCATCTGTTACAGTAATATTGTAAGCACCTGCGTAGATGTTTGGATAAAATCCGGTACCCTGCGGAGGATCTGTATTTGATTGATAAGAAACAATCGGATTTGGTCCTGAAGCTGTAACAGTCAATTCACCGTTGTTAGCTCCACAATTCGATTCGATCATGGAAACCAAATCAATTTGAATTGCCGGCGGATCAACCAATACCGGGTTTATTTCAATTTCACAGCCATTAGCGTCAGTAACAATGACGTCTTGTGTTCCACTGCAAACATTCAATATGATATTTGATACTTGAGTTGCGGTATCATTCAAAGTATAAGTATAGGAAGGAATACCACCTGAAGCCGTTACTGTGATTGAACCGTCGCAGCTTCCGTTACAAACCGGATCTACTGTAGTAAATGTTGCTGCAAGAGGAGTCGGCTGGGTAATATTAACCGTTGAATTGGTCAAACATCCTTTGAAATCACGAACCACCAAATCTACCGATCCGGCACATAAGTTTATAATAGGATTTGCCGGGGCAAAAGTCAACCCGTTATCATGTGAATAAGTATATGGAGCCGTTCCTCCAGCCGCAGTAATTTGAATTTGTCCGTCACAAACACCATTACACGTTGGACTTGTTATTGCAGTTGTGTAAGTCAGCTGAGTTGGCTGAACAATAATAACCGGAACCGTTGCAATACAATTGTTCGCATCTCTTACGGTTGCAACATAAGAACCCGCAGCAAGACCGTTGAAAACATTCGAAGCCTGGTTTGTTGGTCCGGGAGCAAGTGAAAAAGTATAAGGTGATGTTCCACCGGAGAACCCGATGATTACAGAACCGTTAAATCCACCGAAACAACTCACCGGCTGCTGACTGATGATCGTCGCTGTTGGTGAAGTAGTAGAGGCTACGGTAACCGAAAGATTTTTCGTACAGCCATTTGCATCCGTTACAATAACATTGTATGTGTTAGGAGCAAGGTTTGTGAAAGTTCCGGAAGCATGTGTCACAGAACCAACTGTAAACATATATCCCCCCGCACCACCTGAAGCGCTCACTGTAAGCGAACCATTAGTCCCTCCACAAGAAGAAGGAACGGTTGAAACCAGGTTGATATTTAAAACCGGCGGTTCTGTTACGGTTGTATTGACATTAATGAAACACCCGTTTAAATCGGTTACACGAACAACATAAGGTCCGTCGCACAAGGCCGCAAAACTATTGGCAGGCTGATTTGCAGCTCCGTTCAAACTGTATTGATAACCCGGAGTACCTCCTGAAGCTGTTACCGCAATCGATCCGTTACAAGTATTGTTACAGGTTGCGTTCACTGTAGCTAAAGTCGCTGTAATTGCTGTCGGAGCTGTAATATTGACGTTAGCAGCTGCCGTACAGGTATTTCCATCAGTAACCGTTACCGCGTAATTTCCTGCACATAAACCTGAAATGTTTTGAGTTGTTGCTCCATTACTCCATGCAAAAGAGTAAGCAGGAGTTGTCAAAGTGGTGAAGTTTAACGCCACACTACCATTACAAGGGGTAGCACACGATAAATTCGTAGGCACAAGTGCAATCACAGGTCGAGGATTTACAACAACCGCAAGCTGGAAAGTATCCTTACATCCACCTGGAGTTGTATAGATTACCTGGTAATTTCCCGTATTTGTCAATGCCGCACTGGCAATTGTAGGATTCGCAGCTGCAGAAGTATAACCGTTTGGCCCTGTCCATGCGTAAGTTCCACCAGGAATAGAAACAACCGTTGTGAAGTTAATAGCATTTCCAACACAAACCGGAGTATTTACAGAAGCTGTAATTTCGGGTGCTATATATGTTATAAAAGAACTTGGTACTGATCCGGTTTGTCCGGTTCCGCCATTACTAGCTCCATTTTCAACGAACTCGGTCAATGAACTCGACAATGTCATCCCACTGATTCCTCCTGCCATAATCTGAGTTGGAGCACCGGAAGTAATCGCGATATAACCGCCGCCGCCACCGCCGCCAGGACCTTCACTTTCACTTCCCAAAGGACCCTGATCACCTCCTTTTCCACCGGTTACATCCAGTGTCAGAGAATTGGCAACGGTTCCTTTAATGATGACAGTTCCACCTCCGCCTCCTCCCGCAGGAGCATCATTTGCGGAGCCATTACCGGTTGAAATCTGATTGACAGCAGCTCCACCCTGAGAACGGATACTTCCTGACCCTGTAACGTTTGGAGCTATAATATAAACTATTCCTCCACCGCTTCCGCCCGGAGCATTTGAACCGTTATTAGAGTCACCGGCACCACCACCTCCTCCAAAGAAGATGCGGGTTTGAGGGGCAATTGTTAAAGGTCTTCCTCCCAAACCACCGTTCGGATCGCGGTTATCACCTCCCCAATTGGTATTTCCCGGAGCGGTAGTTAAAGCATTTTGGTTGCTTGAACCATAAGAATATCCTCCACGTCCACCACCGGAAGAAGTTGTTAATGTATTTCCGTTAGCAATTACATAAGGGTCCAATAGCCATGCTGCGGCTCCCGGGCAGGAAGTACACATGATACCCTGTCCGTTCCATGGTGTCCCGTTCAATCCGTTAGCACCACCACCACCACCGGAGTTGTGGCCATTTCCACCTCCACCGCCGTTTGCCGGTGCACCACGATTGTATGCTCCTCCAATATATTCTGCACCGAAACCTGCAATGCTTTCTCCTTTTTCACCTCCGTCACTGGAACTGGCAGAAACATAAGCTGAAACGAAATTCGTTCCTGTTCCACTTGTATTTTGTTCGGTAGCTCCCGGTCTGAAACCGAAAGAAGTTGCGTGGATCATACCGTTAACAGTAACTGTACCCACACAATGAATAGCCACAACACCTCCTTTTCTTAACCCGCCTGTCTCCTGCCATAAAATCGGAACAATGGATGCTCCGGCATTGACAGTTAAAGTAGTGTAAGAAGGAACTTTGATCAACTGAACACGACCGGCAGCCGTATAGTTTTGTACCACAGGATTTTGAAGATTAACTGTCGTCCCGCTTGCAGAAGTCACATAATTGAATTCATACAATCCCGAATTATTGTATCCGGTAATGTCTCCATATGCATCAGAGTTCGTGGTACTAATGGACGCTCCCTGAGCCTGGTAAATCATGACCATATCACCACATTCCAGGTTACAGTTATTTCCCCCGGTATTATTAATGGTAACCGATGTGGCTCCTGCCGCAACGTTATTAGTAACAGGGCTGTAACAGTTCACTACAGTATTGAGAGCAGAAATAGTAACTGCTCCACTCTTTCCAGGTTGTCCGAATGCAAAACATGCGGAAAATAAGAGAACGACAGAGAGGGCAACGCGGATATATCCCATATCCGGGTTTGTTTGGAGAATTTTCGTTTTCATCGCAGTGTATTAGTTTCTTTAATGACGCTATTGAGATTGAGATTGAAGGACATTATGAATATATGTGCTTTATGACTTTTCATTTGGAGGTTATAGTCGAACATTAACTTTTAAGATTTCAATATTTCGATGCGAAATTCGGCAATAAAATTGAATTAATAAACTAGTTTCAAATATCATATTTATATTAATCATCTGACAATCAGGTGTTTATGGTAAAATGTGTGATATATCAATTAAAAATACTATGCTTACATGGTTATTTTAACATTCCTAGAGTTTATTTTACAAATTTCTCCGCAAAAGTAATGAATTAAATGGATCTAATTAACAATTAGGATTTCAATATCATCGAATGACATCCTGCCCGTATTAAATCCATCGAATAATTCACACAGCCTTCATACCGGAACGGGCAGGAACATTCTTAAAATAAGCAGTATACACATGAATCATTTAATTTTGCCTCTACCTACGCAAAAGCTTGCTTAATGGATTTAGCAACTGAAAATTAATAACGGGATTCCAATAATTTAAAACCGGGTTAATGCGCTGTTTTCTAAAATGTTAAAGCAGGCTAATTATTTGCAGAAATATTCCGGCAACTCTTTGTAAGTAAAAGTAATAGTTGTATCTTTGCACCCGTTTTCAATGGAAAACATCCGTATGTTTCGTTACGGTTTATTATTCATTTCTTTCAGGAAATCACGGAACATCCTGAAATACAAGTAGAAAAAAGCCAAATGGCAAAACAAATTAACGCGCAGGGATCTGCGGATTTTGATTGGGACGCATTAGCGTTAGACGGGTACACTTTAGCAACACGTTCAGAACTTTCTGACGTTTACGAAAAAACCCTTACTTCAATTAACGAGAAAGAAGTTGTTGAAGGTACTGTTATTGCAGTTTCCAAAAAAGAAGTAATCATTAATGTTGGTTACAAATCTGAAGGAGTTGTTGCTGCTTCGGAATTTCGTTATAACCCGGATTTAAAAGCTGGTGATGTAGTAGATGTATTCGTTGAGTGTCAGGAAGACAAAAGTGGCCAGTTGGTCATTTCTCACCGTACAGCTCGTATGCACAAAGCATGGATCCGTGTGAATGACGTATTGCGTACAGGTGAAGTTATCACCGGTTTCGTAAAATGTCGTACTAAAGGAGGATTAATTGTTGACGTATTCGGGATCGAAGCATTCTTGCCAGGTTCTCAGATTGATGTTAAGCCAATCCGTGACTACGATGTATATGTTGGAAAAAACATGGAATTCAAAGTTGTTAAGATTAACCAGGAGTTCAGAAACGTAGTTGTTTCTCACAAAGCGTTGATCGAAGCAGAATTGGAAGAACAAAAGAAACAAATCATCTCTGGCTTAGAGAAAGGACAAGTATTGGAAGGAACTGTGAAAAACATTACTTCTTATGGTGTGTTCATCGACTTAGGTGGAGTAGACGGATTAATTCACATTACGGATCTATCTTGGGGACGTGTTAACCACCCGGAAGAAATCGTTGAATTAGACCAAAAATTGAACGTTGTAATCTTAGACTTCGATGATGATAAGAAACGTATCGCTTTAGGTTTAAAACAATTACAACCACATCCATGGGATGCTTTGGATACTAACTTAGCTGTTGGTGATAAAGTTTCAGGTAAAGTTGTTGTTTTAGCTGATTACGGTGCATTCGTTGAAATCGCTGCAGGAGTTGAAGGATTGATCCACGTTTCTGAAATGAGCTGGTCTCAGCATTTACGTTCTGCTCAGGACTTCATGCAAGTTGGTGATACAGTTGAGGCTGTTATCCTTACTTTGGATCGTGAAGAGCGTAAAATGTCTCTTGGAATCAAGCAATTGATGCCGGATCCATGGTCTGCAATCGAAGCTAAATACGCAGTTGGAACGAAGCATAAAGCGAAAGTTCGTAACTTCACTAACTTCGGTGTATTCGTAGAATTGGAAGAAGGTGTTGACGGATTGATCCACATTTCTGACCTTTCCTGGCAGAAGAAAATCAAGCACCCATCTGAATTCTGTAAGGTAGGTGACGAGATGGAAGTAGTAGTATTGGAAATCGATCGTGAAAACCGTCGTATTTCTTTAGGACACAAACAATTGGAAGAGAATCCATGGGATGTGTTTGAAACTATCTTCGGAGAAGGTTCTGTTCACCAGGGTACAATTATCGAAACAAAAGATAAAGCTGGTATCGTAGCACTTCCTTATGGAGTTGAAGGAATTTGTCCTTCCAAGCATTTACGTAAAGAAGATGGTTCTAACGCGAAAGTGGAAGAAACGCTTGACTTTAAAGTAATTGAATTCAACAAGGAGTCTAAGAAAATCGTAGTTTCTCATACACGTACGTTCGAGGACGGAACAGATGAGAAAGTATCCAAGCCTGCAGCAGGTGGTAATAAAAAAGGAGCAGCAGGAGCTGGTTCTTCTACATCACAAGCTGTTAAAGCTAACAACTCAAGTAATGAGAAATCAACTTTGGGTGATTTAGATGCTTTAGCTGCATTGAAAGAAAAAATGGAAGGCGGAGAGTAATCTCAATCTTTTAGAATAATGGAATCCCGCTGGTCTTTGATCAGCGGGAATTTTTTTTGAATGTACATTCTGAAATGTGAAAAACCGTAGGGACGCGACGCATCGCGTCCCTACTTGTTTGAAACCGGTTCATTTTTTTTTGGCGAAGAAACCCTCACTCCTATTGATTTTCAGGAAATTTTTAAAAATTATTTCATTTTTTTATAGTACTTTGTATTGCACAGTACTAATTAATACATATATTTGTGTCATAAATAGTACTTGTTATGAATGTAGAAAATACTCAGGCCCAAATGCGAAAAGGAATCCTTGAGTTCTGTATTCTCAGCATCCTGAACAACAAGGAAGCTTACCCTTCCGAAATTCTGGAACAGCTGAAGCAGGCAAAGCTAATTGTGGTGGAAGGAACACTTTATCCACTTTTAACCCGCCTGAAGAATATCGAACTCCTCACCTATCGCTGGGAAGAATCCACTTCCGGTCCGCCCAGAAAATATTACTCCATCACGGAAGGTGGAAAAAGCACACTGGAAGCACTTCAAATTACCTGGAACGAGCTTCAGCACGCTGTAGAAACATTAACTGCTAAAAAGAACTGATCATGAAAAAAACACTTTCAATACATTTAGGTCGTCAATTGTTTATAATTGAAGAAGACGCATACGACCGATTACAGGCTTATCTCAAGAAGCTCGAAGCATCTCTGGCAAATGAATCCGGAGTGACGGAAATCATTGAGGACATTGAAATGCGTTTCGCGGAATTGCTGACACAATACCTGGCAGAAACACGCCAGGTAATTACTATCGGAGACGTTGAAAAGGCAATTGCTTCATTGGGGGAACCGGAAGAAATCACGGAAGAAACAGAACAGCCCAAACAGCAATCGCATGCAAACACTGATTCAAACGGTCAGAAACGCATGTACCGTGACGTGGACAACGGCATGCTGGGTGGACTTGCTTCCGGATTTGCAGCTTATTTAGGGATCGATCCGGTAATCATCCGCATCATTTTCGTGATCTTCTTATTCATGGGATTCGGATTCCTGCTGTACATCATTCTCTGGGTCATCATCCCAAGTGCAAAAACACCTTCCGAACGCCTGCAGATGAAAGGAAAACCCGTCAATATCGACACCTTAAAGGAAGAATTTGAAAAAACCGCAGGAAGGATCAAGGATGATACGATCAATGCAGCAAATAAATTTAAGAACAGCAATCAGCATCTGACCAGCCAAGCAGCAAAAGTACTTCGTTTCATTGGGAAAATCTTTGGTGTATTCTTAATCGGCGGAGCACTGATCTGGCTCATCATCTTCTCTCTGATTGTAAGCGGAATCATTGATGTAGTGCCTATGACGGGTGACCAAAGCTTTGCATCTCTCTATGAATTCCTGCAATTGGTTTCACCGGTCAATAAATCATTTTCACTGATCTGGATGGGAATCCTTTTGGTTGGATTCGCAGGACCGCTGCTTTCCATTGCTATTGGTGTTAGATTACTCATTGGAAAAGTAAACAAGTATTACAAGTTGAATTTCATTCTGCTGCCTACCGTAATATTTGTTGGAATCATCCTTGGAATTATGGGATCCGTCAATTCTGCCAGAGATTATGAAATACAGCGCGAGGTTAAAAACCAGGAGCTGACTGTTTATTCAGATCAATTGCAATTGGAAGAACTTCCGCTTATGGTAAACAACAAGCAAATTACAGGAACTTACGGAATTGATTTCATTTCTATTCACAACGGAAGAATTATGGAGCACGGTATTTACATCAAGTACAAAGAGTCGAAAGACAGTTTATACCACATTTCTCAAATATTCAGTGCTCATGGAATTGATATGATGGCAGCAGACAAAAGAAGTTCACACATCAAACATCAATTGAAAATTGAAGGGAAGAAATTATTTGTCGATCCCTATTATTCTTTCCCGCTAAAAGACGGATTAAGAAACCAGGAAATTGAAGTGATAATCGAAGTTCCAAGAGACAAAAAACTATTCATTAACAACCAGGAAGTACTGATCAACGGAAAAGAATATTCGGGAGTTATGTACGCCGGAGAACCTTTTGAAGCAGATGAAGATTGACTTGAACAAGTTAAAGGTTAAAATTGTTCAAATGTTCAAATGTTCAAACTTTGAACTCCCGGAGCATTTTGAACAATGGAACTTTCGTTAGAATCAACACCAACCCAACATAAGTAAAGTAAAGCAAAGTAGGCGGTATTCAGGTAAAACTGGGTACCGCTTTTGCTTTTATTTAGGTGGTGGTCTATAAGAAAATTTAATTCAACTTTTAGAAACATAAACAATTGTAAATCAATTATTTAAATGCAAATCTGTTCGTTAATTTGCGAATTCGCGAATTCATGAATTTTCAAACAAGCAAATTCTATTCTTTGACAATTTTAAGCTTTACTCACCAAGCAATTTCTTTCTTTTGAGACTAAAAAACCCCTCCTTAATCAATTTTGAACCCTTTCGTTCAATTTACTCCAAAAAGAAAACTTAAAAATGAACCGCAAAGAAACAAAGAACGCAGAGGATCAGAACACTTTGCGCTCTTCTTATCTTTGCGGTTAAAATAATGAATTCTACTCTTCAAACCCTTCTATACTTGGCTAACATTCATTATATTTGTCCAACTTTATAACAAAGCTATGGCATCACAAACACCCCAGCAAGAATTGATCGCAGTTGATTTTAATACCTTCAAAACAGAAGTATTGAAAGACTTTCGTTTGGCTAGTATTTCAAGAGAAACGTCGCTTTTAGGGCGAAAAGAAGTTCTTACAGGAAAAGCAAAGTTTGGAATTTTCGGTGACGGAAAAGAATTGGCACAAATTGCATTGGCAAAACAATTCAAAGACGGTGACTTCCGCTCAGGATATTACCGCGACCAAACTTTAATGATGGCCATCGACCAGTTAAACGTGCGCGAGTATTTCTCCGGTTTATTCGGACATACAGACGAAATCGTTGAACCGCAATCTGCAGGACGACAAATGGGTGGACACTTCTCCACGCGTAACCTGGACGAGAACGGGAACTGGAAAGATCTTACAAAACAAAAGAATTCATCAGCGGATATCTCTCCTACTGCCGGACAAATGCCGCGCTTATTGGGATTGGCACAAGCTTCCAAAGTATACAGAGAACACCCAACGTTGAAAGACCTGGAAGCATTCAAAAAATTCTCCAACGGAGGAAATGAAGTCGCTTTCGGAACAATTGGTGATGCTTCTACTTCAGAAGGGCCTTTCTGGGAAACCATCAATGCTGCCGGAGTTTTACAGGTCCCAATGGTGATGTCTATTTGGGATGATGGTTACGGAATTTCGGTTCCGCGTGAGCATCAGACTACAACAGGAAGTATTTCCCAGGCTTTGAGCGGGATGCAGCGTACTGAAAACAACAAAGGTTATGAGATTTTCGTGACCAAAGGATGGGATTATGCACATTTGTGTGAAACTTACGAAAAAGCTGTAGAACTGGCTCGTAATGAACATATTCCCGTATTGGTTCACGTAAAAGAAGTCAATCAGCCGCAAGGACATTCTACTTCCGGATCACATGAGCGTTATAAAGATGCAGCACGTTTGCAGTGGGAATCAGACTTTGATTGTATCAACAAATTCAAAGAATGGATCCTGAACTTTGATGCAGATGGTCAAAAACTGGCTACAGAAGAAGAGTTAGCTGAAATTACAAAAGACGCAAAAGACTACGTAAATGCTCAGAAAAAAGAAGCCTGGGCACTTTTCACGCAGGACCTGAAACAAGATTTGGACCGCGCAGTTTCCGTTTTGGAAAGCTTAGCAGGCGAAAGTCCCAACGCGAATTTCATTCGAAGAGAGATTGAAGCGCTTCAAAAAACAATGAACCCGATCCGCAAAGACATTTTCAACACCGTTCGAAAAGTATTGCGTTTGGTCCGTGATGAAAACAGTGCTTCCAGAACAGCTCTGATTGCCTGGTTGAACCAGGAAACGGAAAATAATGCCGATCGCTACAGCAGCTATTTATACTCTGATTCAGACAACAGCGCCATGAAGGTAACATCCGTTCCTCCAACTTATGATGGAAGCGGGCATTTGGAAGACGGAAGAATCATTCTTCGTGATAACTTCAAAGCTATTTTCGAAAAACACCCGGAAGCATTGATCTTCGGTGAAGATGCAGGGAAAATTGGTGGAGTAAACCAATCTTTGGAAGGACTTCAGGAACAATTCGGAACATTACGTGTTTCAGATGTTGGAATTCGTGAATGTACGATCATCGGGCAGGGAATTGGAATGGCCATGCGCGGATTACGCCCGATTGCAGAAATTCAATACTTAGATTATTTGCTTTACGGAATTCAGATCATGTCTGATGACCTGGCAACCGTACAATACAGAACAAAAGGCGGACAAAAAGCACCGTTGATCATTTCAACCCGCGGACACCGTTTGGAAGGAATCTGGCACAGTGGTTCTCCAATGGGAATGATCATCAACTCCATTCGCGGAATTCATGTTTGTGTTCCAAGAAACATGACAAAAGCAGCAGGATTCTACAATACATTGATGCAGGCCGACGAACCGGCTTTGGTCATTGAACCTTTGAACGGATACCGTATCAAAGAAGCTTTACCAACAAATATTGGAAGTTTCACTACACCGCTTGGTGTTCCTGAAATCGTAGCAGAAGGAACAGATTTAACGATCGTTTCTTACGGTTCTACATTCAACCTGTGTGAAGTAGCTGCAAAATCCTTGACAGAACTGGGAATCTCCGTAGAATTGATCGATACACAAACATTACTTCCATTCGATATCCATGGAATGACTGCAGAATCCCTGAAGAAAACAAACCGTTTGATGATTGTTGACGAAGATGTAAGTTCAGGAGCTACAGCATTCTTACTGGACCAAATCCTGGTAAAACAAGGTGGATATGCTTATTTGGATTCCGCTCCGGTAACTTTAAGTGCGAAAGATCACAGACCGGCTTACGGAACGGACGGAGATTATTTCTCCAAACCAAGTGTGGATGACATTGTTGAAGCAGCTTATGCGATCATGAACGAAGCAGATCCAAAAGCATTCCCTTCTATTTACTAATGAAGATTTGAAAAGAACTGCGGGCATATTGAGTATCATCTTCGCGATAGCCTTACTATGGAAGGACGTCGCGGCATTCTCATGGAACATTTGGTTTTACAACAACCAGGTAGAGCTCGCAGCTAAATATTGTGTCAATAAGAAAAAACCGATGCTTCATTGTGACGGTAAATGTTACCTGGCCAAGCAATTGAAAAAATTGGAGCAGGAGGAAAAGAAAAATCAGCCTGTTCCTAAAATGCCTTTCAAGCTGAAAGAAAATATGTGGAATGATGATTCCCAAATAATTACTGCTTTTGAAGCAAACACGATCGCTGTTCTTTTAAAAAGATCGGCGATTTTCTTTTACGCTAATACCGAACTGAATTCCTTTTCAGGTTCCGTTTTCCATCCACCCGCTTTCGTATAAAACCCCTTATTGAGATTAATCCCCTGTTTTTTCAGCCCGCAGATTACGCGAATGGCACAGATTTTCTATTGTTTAGATTGAAAGAAAACCTGCATTCACATTCCGTTTTATTAAGCTGTCAATAACTGCATTTGATCATTCAATAAGCTTTCACAAGACATTATGAGCTCCCTTTCTGCGCAATCTGCGGGAGGCTTAAGGTCATTTAAGAATTATTAATTACAGCATCATGAAAAAAATCATCGTCTTTTTCGTGTGTCTTGTCGTGTACCAAACTGCGCTGTCATGCGACGTCTGCGGGTGCGGAGCTTTTAACTCCACACATGGATTGGGAACATTGGCGCAAGGCAACCGAACGAGCATCGGACTGAATTATCAATACCGTCTGTACAAAAGTGAGCACCCGGAAGTTTTCGGTAACGGCATCGAACGCAGTACAGACTATTTCCAGCGGCTGGATGTATTGGGACAAATCCGCATTTCGAAAAGGTGGCAATTGCAGCTTTCTCTTCCAATTGCGTTTAATAAACACGTGGCGGATGACACCACCTCTCAAAAGAACGGATTGGGCGACCCGACTTTGATGGTCAATTTCTTCTTGTTTAACCGGCAAGACAGCATAAAAGCACAGTTGTTTCGCTGGATTGTTGGCGCAGGAGTAAAAAGTCCTGTCGGGAAATTCACCCATCCAAACGATGTGGACCTCTACCTCTATCCTGGGACCGGGACCTTTGATGCGGTGTTCCAGAATTCCTTCTTCTTTCAAAAAAAGAAATGGAGTTTGCTGCAAACGTCTCAATACCTGCTTCGCGGAGAGAACAAGTATAAATACATTCCGGGATCATTGTTCAGTGCCAGCCTTTTCGGGCAGTACAAATTCAGAACCTGGGGCGTTTATGCCGGAACACAGTATTCCTGGAGCGGTGTGGATTATCTGAATCGCAAAGCGATCTCCAGTTCTCCCACTCAAGGCCAAATCCTGACCGGAATAGTCGGTGCATCGGTTCAATTCAACTCATGGGTAATCCAGGGAAATTATCACGTCCCGATTGCTCAAAACCTGGGAGAAGGAAACTCCCATCAAAAAACAGCTTTTAGTATTTCACTCAATTATTTTTTCAATTAGATATGAAACCATTTTTTATTTCAACAATCCTTGTAAGCGGTATCGCTTTTACTGCATGTAAAAAAGAAAAACACGCTGATCATGATGAACATGAAGATCATGCAACTGCGCTAATTACCATTACGAATCCACATGAAAATGATACGATTCAGGGGAATTTCACTGTCAGTGGAAGCATTGAAGGAACAGCAAATCTTCACGGTTACCAGGTTACTGTGAAGAAAGCAGCAAACGATTCGATCATTTATCAAACTTCTACCGATGAACATACAAGCAGTTTCACTATTAACCAGGCTGTTACAAATCCGTTTACGATTTACACGCCCCTCAAACTGGAAGTGGTAACAGTACTTGATCACGATGGTAATACCGAATCAAAAACGGTTCATTTTGTAGTTCATTAATGAGAATGACCGGAAAAGGCATTGCTGCACAAAAGTTTTTTTCATAAAAAAAAGAAGCCATTTGTGCCGTTAATCAGCCGGTTGATTTACACAATTATTAGCTATGTATCCATGTGATCTAGTGTGATTTACATCTAATCACGCAGGTCACATGGACAGCATGGTGTTGGTTCTGTTTACTGGTGCCGTGCATCCGGAGCTTTTCCTTTCAAAGGCAACTATGCAACTTCCGTGAGCGTTATGTATTCAAATATTTATTAAAACACTAACACATTATGAAAACCATTACTCTCATTTTAACCATCGCTTTTTTTACGCCTCAATTACATGCACAAACATCCTGTGATAATTTTGAAAACGACGCTGCATGGATAAACCAGACAAGTACATCAACTCCGGGAATCATTGGATACACTCAGAATAATTCCCAACCGGTTACCTTGTTGACTGGAGGAGTTCAATTTACCGGCTATACCGGCATGTATGGAACCGGTGATGTAAAATTCGATTTCGATGGAAGCAGCCAGCTCCTGACTTCTCAGATTTATTATCTCACAGGACAGGAAAGTCAATTTGAAATCGCTGTAAACGGCAGTGCTTTTATGCCGATTTCTACTTTTTTCACAGCAGCGTCGGTTTCAGGAGTAGGAATTTCTCTTGATTCAACCTTAGTAAATACGAGCGTTACCGGATTTAATGACGCAATCCTGACGTTCAACGGAAGCATTACAACTATTACTTTCCGTTTCTTCGAATCCGGTATCAATGAACTATGTAAGGAAACTTCGCAGCCTTTTATCGGATGTGATGATTTTGAAAACGACATGATGTGGACAAACCTGACAAGCTTTTCAACACCCGGAATCATTGGATATACTCAAAATAATTCACAGGCAGTAACTTTGTTGAATGGAGGAGTTCAATTTACCGGCTATTCCGGAATGTACGGAACAGGTGACGTGAATTTTGCTTTCAACGGAAGCAGTCAGCTTGTAAATTGTGAGATTTACTATCTGACAGGACAGGAAAACCAATTTGAAGTATCCGTAAACGGCAGTGCTTATTCACCCATTTCTAATTTTTTCACGACTTCATCGGTTTCAGGAGTGGGAATTTCCCTTGATTCAACATTAATGAATACGAGTGTTGCCGGATTTAACGATGCACTTTTGACTTTTACAGGAAGTATTACCAACATTACTTTTCGCTTTTTCGAATCCGGGATCAATCGAATCTGTGTTGATTCTCAGACTGCCGGGTTAGATGCTGCTGAAAAAGAATTGGAATTCTCTTTGTTCCCAAATCCTGCAAACACTCAAATCACACTCTCAGAAATAGATTTTGATTACCTGGTAATCACTGACAATTTCGGACGAATAGTAAAAACTCAGGACCGTTCCGAAGGGAAGCAGATTAATCTGGCTGATTTTAGTGATGGAATCTACCAGCTACATGTCGTATCAAAGAATACCTCCGCAAAAAAATTATTTGTGATTTCTCAATAATCTTTGCAGAACTAACGCATTAATAACTTGTTGAAAAAGCGGGATTTCCACACAGGATTTCCCGCTTTTCAGATTAGTGCCAGCCCTTTCCATTCCAAAATTATTTCCCGTATTATTTCGCTATTTTTGTTCACCATGACAAAAAAAGAAAAAGCGCAATACGTAATCGATGAGTTGGAAAAATGTTATCCGGAAACCCCGGTTCCTTTAGACCATTGGGATGCATACACCTTACTTATAGCCGTACTGCTTTCGGCACAATGTACGGATGTACGGGTGAACCAAATTACGCCGGCTTTATTCAAACGTGCTTCCCGACCGCAAGACATGATCAAAGTTTCCGTGGAGGAAATCCGGGAAATTATCAAACCCTGCGGACTTTCTCCCCGAAAATCACAAGCCATTTACGACCTTTCTCATATCATTATCGATAAACACAACGGTGAAGTACCGCAAACCTTTGAAGAATTGGAAGAATTACCTGGTGTTGGTCACAAAACAGCTTCTGTTGTGATGTCGCAGGCATTTGGTGTTCCGGCTTTCCCGGTCGATACACACATTCACCGTTTGATGACTCGCTGGGGCTTAACAAGTGGTAAAAATGTAACTGAAACAGAAAAGGATGCGAAGAAACTCTTCCCGCGTGAATTGTGGAACAAACTTCATTTACAGATCATTTTCTACGGCAGAAGCCACTCTCCTGCCCGTTCACCGAAGCGCGAGATCGATTACATTACCGCGCATATCGGAACGAAGAAAGCTTTGGAGGAGTTGAAGTGATCAACCGCTTTTTTTAAGGATACTGCGTTGCTGCCTGCTTAGTAACTAACCCATACCCATTTATCCTTATTCCCTTTCGTATGTCTGTACCGAATTAAAAGCTCGTTGGAATTGAGGGTATATATCGGCCAGAAAAAATCATATTTTCCGTATTGCAGGTTCAGAAGCTGTTTATGAGAATTGATGTTTCCTGAATCCACATCAATGATGCGTTCCGTCATAACAACTGAATTACCGTCTGCACGGCCTCTTGAATCATTATAAACATAAGATCCCGTTGAGAAATTCTTTACAAATTCCTTGGTGTAAACATGTAATTCATCATTTCGCAAAAAGAAGTAAGCCTTTGCATATATTTCATTCGAAGAATACGGAAGGATCTTACTCCATTTTAAATCTCCTTCACCGGAAATACAAAGAATGAATTTACTATTCGTAATCCGCATAAATTGAGGAATTGAAATATTATTGGCAACATACAGAACACTTCCATCCGGTAAAAAGTCAAAAAACAAAAGTGAAGCATCCAAATTCAATCTCGAAACCGTGGACAGCTCCAAATCCGTGTTAGCCATTAATTCAGGAGTAACAATGTCTGTTTTCATCAATGGAACAAACTTTGTCAGCCTGTTTTTCCCGGTTTCATCCCATTCCAAATAAACGTATCCATATTTTGAATCCCCGTCTGTGGCTTCTTTCCGATGTCCGTTTACGATGAATAACCCTTTATACAAAGCATGTTCCTTATCGAACCGAATCTTAAAATGACTGATACGAAGTCCTTCTTCCAATTCATAATTTAGCAGAGTATTGGTTGAATCCCCGGAAAAACCGGTACTTAAAAGAACAATGCTTTCATGCCGCTCACTGTCTTGTTCATTCTTCTTTACTTTTTGTACAATCGGAACAATCAATCTGGAATCTTCATCTATCGAGATTTCATCCAATGACAGATTTATACGTGATTTATAGCTTGTTAAATCCAGTGAAGCCAAAGGTTCCAAATCATAATTGAATCCTTTTATCAGCGTCGGAACAATTTCATGAGAGCTTGCTGCGGCTGCAGGATTCATTCCTCTTCCATGGATCGTCACGGAATGAGCGAAACAAATGTAAAACCCATCCTCCCTGATTTCGACAAATTTCACCTGTGTATCCAGGTGATTGATAATCTGCTGGCTGACGATTTCCATGGTGCGCAAATCTCTTTTTACGATCACGTTGTATCCTTCCGCCATTTCCGTATGCCCGGGCATAACTGTGTTGGTAAAGACGTAATAGGTTTCGTAAATAAAATCTTCGTGAATAAATCGGTTGATCGCAGCGATCTTTTTCCACTGTTCCACATTGGGAACTGATTTAATGATCTTTACTTTCGGCATTACAGCAGCGGTATCCAGGATTTTTAGTTCCAGGTCATAAACGGCACCATAGGAAATCACCTGACTTCCCCAAACACCAATGACCTTGCCTCCGGATTCAGGCATTTCAGATGAAACATGGATTTCCTGGGAATAACTACCTGCTGTAAAAAAAAACAGGAGAATGAACACTAAGAGTTGATTTTGGTGCATTTACATATGATTTGGATTAAAAATACCTAAAATTTGGAAATAGCTCTATTTAATTTTCGAAGTTCAGACTTTCATTTTTCAGATTAATCCTACCTTTAATACAATCTTATAAATCTATCACATGTCGTTTCAAGCATACTTAGACAATATCAAGGCGAAAACAGGAAAACTCCCGGAAGAATTGCAAAAAAGAGCCGTGGAAAAAGGTTTTATCAAAGACGGAGAAGTCCTTGCGGATATCAAAGCTGGTCAAATTGTAGCCTGGCTCAAAGAAGAATACGATTTGGGACACGGTCATGCTATGGCAATTTACGCCTGGTTTAAAGGAAAACGCTCATGAGTTCAAAAGACGTTCAGATCACCAACAAAGAAGGAGCCGAAACCATTGCCATTGGTGCTTCTGCATACACTATTTTACTAAGCAGCCAGCATTCCGAAGGTCAGCTGGCGATCATCGAAATGCTGGTTCCGCCAAATGCAGGACCAATTCCGCACGAACACAAAGGTTTCCAGGAATGTTTCTACGTATTGGAAGGTGAAGTAGAGATGATCACCAAAGAAAACCGGATTCTTGCAAAACAGGGAGATCTGGTTCATATTCCTTTAGATGGGCCAATCCACTGCTTTAAAAACACAGGTTCCGTAAATGCACGTTTGCTGTGTATTGTTGCCCCTGCCGGTTTGGATCAGTTTTTCGAAGAAGCCGGGCGGAAAATCCCTTCAGGAACATTGCCAGAACCCGTTCCGCCAACTCCGGAACAAGTTGCTTTTGCCAATCAAACCGCTGAGAAATACGGCCAGAAACTTTACCCGAAAGATTATTTGGACCAATGAGGCAACTCTCAATTATACTAATTCTTTCAATTTTCTTCGTAACACTTCCGGTACAGGCAAAAGCAGATTCTATTCCCAACAAAATGCATCTTTCTTTACAGTTGTCTCCTTTGGCATTGATTGATTTTTACAACGGGTCCAGTTACCGCATTGGAAGTCAGTTAATTCTAAGCAAGAATATTGCCGTAAGTGCCGATTTTGGCGGATACTTTAAGCATTTCAACTATTTAAAGAACAATAAAGGGTTTTATAGTTTTGCGGCATTCAAATACAGATTGCCCAACTCGGGAGAATCCTGGCTTTCTTTCAGTTATTCCTACAAACAGCAGCGTTTCGATTACCACGATTCGTTTGTAAAAGATCCCAATACTCCCATCGTTGTAAAGGTGCAGAAATACGTTCATTGCTTCAACCTCAATTACGAAACAAATGCCATTCTATTTAGAAAATCTTATATCAATTTTTATGTAGGAATAGGAATCCGGTTCAGAAATGTTCAATCTTTTCAGACCAAACATGAGTTTGACGAGCTATCAGACGGCGGCGATTCCCAAACACTTTATTTTGTGCTGATTCCCGGGCAAAACGTGTGGTTCAATATCAATGCCGGCTTACGACTTGGATTCTATTTGTTCTAAAAAAAATTCTGCGTACTGATTCCACAATTTAATTCATTTAATTTGAACATTTTTTATCTTACACTTTTTTGAACTTTCAATCATGATATCAGTAATAGTAAGCTACCAGGTAAAGCCTGATTTTGCAGCACAAAACAAGGCAAACATTCAAACCTTTTTGAAAGATTTCGAACAATTGGATGCCTCCAAATTCAAATACACAGTCTTGTTGAAAGAAGATGGCGTTTCATTCGTTCATTATTCCCAATATGCCGATGAAGCAATGCAAACTCAGCTCTTAAATGTTGCCTCCTTTAAAGCTTTCCAGGAAATGCGCGATGCCAGCGGATTAAATGATTCACACAAGTTGGAAATCCTGCAATCAGTCGGTTCAAAGGGAAATTATCAATTATGAATTATCAAGTGCTTACTAATTGATAATTATCACATTATAATTATTTCAACGCTTTCTTCAACGCTTCCGGGTCCAACTGTTTTTCCCAGCGCGCCACTACAATCGTAGCAACAGCATTTCCAATAAAATTGGTTAAAGCTCTGCATTCCGACATAAATTTGTCTATTCCGAAAATCAAGGTCATTCCCTCAATCGGAACTTTAGGGAATACGGCCAGGGTTGCTGCCAAAGTAATAAATCCGGCACCCGAAACACCTGCTGCCCCTTTTGAACTCAACATGGCAACTAAAAGTAAAGTAGCCTGTTGACCAAAGGTTAATTCTACATTACAGGCTTGTGCGATAAAGAGCGCGGCCAAAGTCATGTAAATATTGGTCCCGTCCAAATTAAAAGAATATCCGGTAGGAATTACCAAACCTACTACCTGACTGGAACAACCGGCATTTTCCAGCTTTTTCATGACTCCCGGTAAAGCAGGCTCCGAAGAACTTGTTCCAAATACCAGGAAAATCTCCTCTTTAATATACCGGATTAGTTTGAAAATGTTAAACCCATTGTAGCGCGCCACAAGACCAAGTACAACAATAACAAAAAAGGCAGAAGTTCCATAAAAAACAAGAACCAGCTCTCCCAATTTATTCAGACTCTGAATTCCCGTTTTCCCAATAGTAAATGCCATCGCTCCAAAAG
This sequence comes from uncultured Fluviicola sp., assembly GCA_965650365.1. Taxonomy (GTDB): domain Bacteria; phylum Bacteroidota; class Bacteroidia; order Flavobacteriales_D; family Crocinitomicaceae; genus Fluviicola. Next base: position 40,812 of record CBFGOJ010000001.1, read on the forward strand.
CACCAATCGGCGCCACCTTCATCAGGATTTCTACAATCTTAAAAATGGGATGTGTAATTGCCTGGAAGAAATCAATTACCGGTTTGCTTTTTTCAGCAGTTATTGACAATGCAATCCCAAACAGGATTGCTACGAACAAAACCTGGAGAATATTGTCTCCTGTCAACGAGCTCAGAAAAGTATTCGGTATAATCTCTAAAATAAAATGGGTAAAGGAATGATCATGTGCAGATGCTTGATAAGTGCTCAATTTGATAGCTTCTTCACTCGTTTTCGCAACCGATGTAGGATCGAAATTGAATCCGTCACCCGGACGAATCACATTACTCACAACCATCCCGATGATCAATGCCAGGGTAGAAAATGTGAGGAAATAAATAAATGCCTTTCCAGTAACTCTCCCAACTTTCTTCAAATCGTTCATCGAAGCGATCCCGACCGTGATCGTAATAAAAATGACTGGAGCGATAATCATTTTGATCAGCTTAATAAAACCATCCGCCAGGGGTTGCATTTTCTGTCCAAGATCGGGATTGAAATGTCCTAATAAAATACCGGCTACAATAGCAACCAATACTTGAAAATACAAAGCTCTATACCACGGTTTCGGTTTTACGGGTTTCGCATTCAGATCTACTTCCATCGGATATTTTTTAGGGAATAATTTCGTTGAATATATTAATTATTGGGCAATTGGAAGCCTTTCGCCGGTTTATTCCTCCACAAAATCAAGATCCCGACCATGTGTTTCCGGAATACTCCAGGTACTGTAGATTCCCAATGCAAATGCCACTGCTCCTACAATTGCTGCTGCCACCAACGCATTTTGCCCTGCTCCAATCATAGTTTCAAAACTGAGAGTCATCAGAATTACTAGCCCACGAACCATATTCGGAATTGTGGTTGCCGCCGTAGAACGGATATTCGTTCCAAACTGCTCTGCTCCTATCGTTACAAACATGGCCCAATACCCGGTTCCGAAACCAAACCAGCAGCACATGAAATAATACATGCCTGTTGAATGAATATTCCCCGAAAGGATCCAAACAACACTTATCAGGGTAAACGCCATCATCCACAAAATAGATTTCCTGCGTGATTTCAGCCAGTGACTTAAAATTCCGCTGAAAATATCTCCCACTGAAATCCCGATATAACCATACATAATGGCATCTCCCGGGTTAATTTCTCCTTTGATACCCAAAGCTTCCCCTAAAACATTCCCGAAAACAGCTAAGATCCCGATGCAGAACCAGGTGGGCAAACCGATAAAAATACAGCGGAGATAGCGCCAAAAACGCTCCCAATTTGTGAAAAACATCAGGAAGTTTCCCCGTTTGACTTCTCGCTGCTTCGTTTCATTGAAAATCCCGGATTCCAGGACGCCAATCCGCATCAACAGCAAGCAAATTCCCATTCCGCCGCCAATAAAATAAGCCAGGCTCCAATTACCGTCAGTAAGTCTCACGGTTAAATTGGCGACTACAGCTCCTGACAAACCAATTCCGGCAACCAATGAGGTTCCCAAAGCACGTAATTCTTTGGGTAAAACTTCGGAAACTAGCGTAATCCCTGCACCCAATTCACCAGCGAGGCCAATTCCTGCAATGAAGCGCAAAGCCACGTAAGTATAAGTCAGGTTTTCTTTGTCATTGGGAAAATAGGGCAGAAAACCACACATGATATTGGCTAATGAGTATAAAACGATGGAACCGAAAAGAACGGATAAACGTCCTTTCTTATCTCCCAAAACTCCCCATAAAATTCCTCCGAGCAACAACCCTCCCATTTGCCAGTTAAAGATCAGCGTTCCAACACTTAACAATTCCCCTTCTGAGAATCCAAGCGTTTTTAAACTCGGCGTACGCACAATTCCAAAAAGCAGTAAATCGTAAATATCTACGAAGTAGCCCAATGCCGCAATAATAACTGGCAGGGACCACAAGGGCTTGTAAGAGATTTTATCTTTCAAAGTAGTTTGTTTTGAGATTCGAATATACTTAATCGCTTTTAAATTACGAATGAATAGTGCGGATTTCATGCAAATAGGAATCCCATGAACATTTTTCAGAATTCGAGAGTTCGAGAATTCTCGAACTCTGAACCGAATGATTAAAACATGGTTCGTTAAAACGCGAATTCTATTCAAAAGAATAAAAATCAAGTCTCCTGAGCGATTACTCTTCAAATTCTAGTCCTATTTCGTAATTTTAGCATCGTGAATTCCGACGAAAAATACATGCTTCGTGCTTTACAACTTGCTAAATTGGGTGGTACTGCAACGAAATCCAATCCACTGGTTGGTGCTGTGATTGTATGGAACAACGAGATCATTGGTGAAGGATACCATCAAAAATACGGCGAAGCACATGCAGAAGTCAATGCCGTAAATTCCGTAAAAGATAAAACGATACTCCGGGAAGCTGTGATCTACGTCACGTTGGAACCCTGTTCGCATTTTGGAAAAACACCACCTTGTGCGGATTTACTGGTGAAACATCAGTTTAAACGCGTTGTGATTGCTCAGATCGATCCGTTTTCAGAAGTTTCCGGACGTGGAATCGAAAAGCTCAGAAATGCCGGAATTGATGTAGAGTGCGGAATTTTAGAAGATGACGCCAACCAACTGAATAGACGATTCATTACTTTTCATACCAAAAAGCGTCCTTATATTACCTTGAAATGGGCCCAAACAAAAGACGGTTTTATAGATCGCGATCGTTCTGCCGACTCAGAATCGGGAATCAACTGGATTTCGCAAGCTGAAACGCAAGTCATTACACACCAAATTCGAAGTACAGAACAAGCCATTTTAGTTGGCTGGAGAACCATTCAAAACGACAATCCTTCATTGACGACACGTGCTTTCACAGGACAAAACCCTTTAAGGATTGTAATCGATCCGCAACTAAAAGCATCAAAAAATGCCGCTGTTTTCACCGATGGAAACGAAACAATCGTGTTAAACCTCCTGAAAGAAGAGGAAATTGGTTTTGTCCGTTATATAAAACTGAAAGACATTAGTCCGCAATCAATCCTGGAAACCATGTTTCAACTCAATATCCCATCTGTTTTAATTGAAGGCGGAGCGAACACCCTGTCCCGATTCATTGAATCCGGTTTATGGGATGAGGCCTTGGTTATTACGGGACAAAGCTCCTTCAAAAGCGGTTTGAAAGCTCCTGCAATTTCTAAAACGCCCGTTAAAACCGTTCTCTTCGGAAAGGACCGTTTAGACTATTTTCAGAATATTTGACGGGAAAAGTCCTCCGATCCATTGTTAAACTCCCCGAATTTTCTATTTTTAGTTCGCTGTAAAGAATCTACCCCATAAACAGATTTAATACACTGAAATAAAACAAGATGAAGATTTACCCAATTGAAACAGGCACATTTAAATTAGATGGCGGCGCAATGTTTGGAGTTGTTCCGAAAAGCCTGTGGTCCAAAACCAATCCGGCAGACGAAAACAACCTATGCACCTGGTCGATGCGCTGCCTGCTGATCGAAGATGGAAATCGCTTAATTCTTATCGATACCGGGATTGGTGACAAACAAACGGAGAAATTCTTCTCTCACTATTATTTGGCTGATACCCTTACATTGGAACAAAGTCTGAACAAACTCGGATTTGGCCTGGATCAGATTACAGACGTTTTCCTTTCGCATCTGCATTTCGATCATTGCGGCGGAGCAGTTAAGTGGAACCCGGACCGGACAAAACTGGAAACTGCTTTCAAAAATGCCATTTATTGGAGTACTGAGAACCACTGGCAATGGGCGACAGAACCAAATTCACGCGAGAAAGCATCTTTCCTGAGTGAAAACATTCTTCCTCTGCAGGAAAGCGGTCAGTTAAAATTTATAGAGCGTACAGGGAATTACACCAAATCTGTCTTCAACAATATAGATGTACTTTTTGTAGATGGTCATACGGAAAGTATGATGATTCCGCACATTCATTACCAGGACAAAACACTCGTATTTATGGCCGATCTGCTGCCAAGTACCGGACATATCCCTCTGCCCTACGTCATGGGATACGATACAAGACCTCTCATCACTTTAGGTGAAAAAGGTATCTTTCTGGAAAACGCTGCAAATCAAGAGTTTGTACTATTTTTAGAGCATGACAGCGTGAACGAATGTTGTGTGGTAGAGCAAACCGAAAAAGGCGTACGCTTAAAAGATAGCATGACTTTCTCATCCATATTTGGATAAAATTGTAAATTAGACCAAAACTTCCATCATGAACAATTACTTACTGCAACTATTAAAAGAAGTCAAAACATTGATTATTCCAGGCCTTGGAGCGCTTACTGTTACCAATGAAAGCACCGGAGAAATCTTGTTTATGCCTTATTTGAAGTTTGACGATGGTACTTTAGCTAAGCACATCGCCAGTAAGGAAAACATAGAGCAAAACGATGCATCAAACATGATTTCGAAGTTTGTGCGTGAAGTGACAGCAGAGCTCGACAAAGGAAATTCCTACGACATGTACCAATTTGGCCGTTTTGTAAAGGTAGACGGAGAAATTGCATTTGAAGTATGGAGCGCCTCTTCTGCCAGCGAACAAAAGCCAGCTGAAACTCCGGTAGCTCAGGAAGAGAAAGTAATTCCTCCTGCCGTTGAAGAGCCGAAAGTTGAAGAGGAACCAATTGTAAAGGAGGAGAAAATAATTCCCCCTGTAGTTGAGACTCCAAAAGAAGAAAAACCTGCTGTAAAAGAAGAAAAAATCGTTGCACCGGCAGTTGAAGATGTAAAGCCGGTCGTGCAAGAGGAAAAGATCATTCCACCTATTGTGGATCCCATATCGCCTAAAGCTTCAGCGATGGCACAAACTCCAAAAAAAGACGAACCTAAAAAGGAGGAACCAAAGCCAGCTCCGGTAAAACCTATAGCGCAAAAAGAACCGGTTAAAAAAGCCGGAAAAGAGCCGAAAGCTCCGAAAGAAAAAAAGAAGACTTCGGTGTTTGCCTATGTTTTATGGGGATTCCTGGTGTTGGTTCTCGGTGCAGGAACTTTCATTGCTATCCAATTTGATACCTTGAAAAAAGATTTCCCAATTTTGGCTGACCTGGCAGGTGAAAATGACGATGTCGCTAAAGGAAGTGAAGATGTGAAAGAATTGGTAGAAGACAAGGATGTAAATAGTGATTCTGAAACAGTATCCGAACCGATTCCTGAAGATGAAGTGCAGGTAGTAGAAGATAAACTGCCTGAAACCACCGAGCCTGTGAAAAAAGAGCCGAAAAAGACTGTTGCTCCTCCAAAAAAGGAAACACCAGCTCCGAAACCGACTCCGAAACCGAAACCTGTGGTAACGGTGAATAAAAAACCGGTAACAAAAACTCCTAAGACTTCTACAGCAAGTTTCGATGGTACAAAACCCTTCCATATCATTGCAGGATCATTCGGATCTGAAGCAAATGCCAACCGTTTAGCAGGAAAATTGCAATCCAAAGGATTTGCAGAAGCTTCCGTAACCATGAATGGCGGAATGTACCGTGTGAGCGTGAAAGGATTTGCCACCTTGAATGAAGCAACTGCTGAAGCTGCATCCATTCAAAGTTCCGTTCCAGGTGCCTGGGTGATGAAGATGTAAAGAATATGACCAAAAACACATAGCATGCGATGAATCGCAATCCTGCTTTATGATCCCATGAATTCGGAACAAAAACTAAAATATGTTCATTATTTAGGATTATTAATCCTAATCTATCTGGTGATCTTTTTAAAATTAGGTAGTTTTCATATGCGTCATTGGGACGAATCCATGTTTGCAGTCAACACCTATGAAATGCTGCACAACGGGAAGTATTTTTCACTTTATTTTGATGGAAAACCGGATTTGTTCAATACAAAACCACCATTAACCAGTTGGATTCAACTTTTATCTGTTAAAGTTTTCGGGTATAATGAACTTGCGTTGAGACTGCCCTCCGCTTTGGCAGCTGCAGCTTCAGTACTGGTCGTTTTCCGATTTATAGCAAAACACTTTTCTATGCTCTGGGCATGGATTAGTGCATTAATTCTTCTTACATCATCCGGATTTATTCATTTTCACACTGCGCGTACTGCTGATTCCGATTCCCTACTTTGTTTGTTCGTTTTAGTCAGCAACCTCTATTTTGTAAAATACCTAATGACTAATGAGAAGAAATACATCTTCCTATTCTTCTTGTTTATTTCATTTGGATTCGCAACCAAAATGTATGCAGCTTTGTTGTTTATTCCTGCATACGCGATTATTTTAATCTGGCAAAAGAAAATGGCGGCATTCGTTTTCAATAAACATTTCTTAGCCGGAATCAGCCTTTTTTTACTCAGCGCAATTGCATTGATCTTACTTCGGGAAATGGATACTCCCGGATATTTTCAGCAAATTCTCTCTAAAGATGCCGGACGTCTGTTAACAGTGGTAGAAAACCACAAAGAATCGGCTACTTTCTATTTTGACAACTTCTTTCACTCTCGCTTCTCCGCTTGGTTTGTGCTTCTCATACTAGGTGCCGTTTTATCATTTTTCACTGAGAACAAATGGCATAAATCCTTTTTAATAAGCTTAACAATACTTGTTGCTGTATATCTGGCAATTATTACTTTTTCAATTACCAAATTAGAATGGTATGACATGCCTTTGTATCCAATCATTTCGATAATAGCTGCATACCCTGTCTATCAGCTGGTTCATTTGGCAGCTATGAATTCCAACTCCGGGAAATGGATTCAATATCCGGTTATTATAGCTGCACTATTTATCTATCCCTATCACATGATGTTCGATAAATCCCAAAGCAACCGAATTCCTGCAGGGGAAATGAAAAATGAAGCGAGTGAATTGTACCTGTTTAGCAGGATCAATCAAAAGGTTAACCTCGACAAGATCACTGTTTACTATTCAGAATACAATGGCTCATTGATTTTCTACAAATACAAATTAGCAGATTCAAATCAAAAAATTAAACTGACTAACAAAGGAGAATTTCAACTAAACGACAAAGTCCTGGTTTCGAATGACAGTTTGGTGAGCAAAATGCATCAGCATTATACTTTTTCAATAATCGACCAACTTGAAAATGCCCGGCTGGTTCAGATTACAAAAGTATGGTGATAGGGACACGAAGCATCGCGTCCCTATGAATAAATATACTATTATCCCAATTTTATAACTAAATCGATCAATCGATTGGAGAAACCGGCCTCATTATCGTACCAGCCCACAACCTTGATCATATTCCCAATCACAGAAGTCAGTTCACTATCAAAAATACAGGAATTGGGATCTCCGATAATATCCACCGAAACAATTGGGTCTGCCGTATAGCGAACAATTCCTTTCAGATTAGAATCTGCCGCTTTTTGAAATGCCGTATTGATCTGCTCAACCGTTGGCGGATTCTCTTTAACGATCACCGTCAAATCAGTCAGTGACCCATCCGGAACCGGAACCCGCATCCCGCATCCGCCCATTTTACCTTCCAATTCCGGGAAAATGCGCGTGATTGCTTTTGCAGCACCTGTTGATGTAGGAACAATACTTACAGCAGCTGATCTGGCCCTTCTCAAATCTTTGTGTGGACTGTCATGCAAGCGCTGGTCCGAAGTATAACTGTGAATCGTTGTAATATACGCTTCTTCAATATCACAAAACTCTTTTAGTACGGCTACCAAAGGAGCAGCAGAATTCGTAGTACAGGAAGCATTACTAATAATTTTGTGTTCATCCGTTATCAAATGATCGTTCACACCAATTACCACATTGAAAATATCATCTCCTTCAGAAGGAGCACTAAGAATAACACGCTTCGCACCGGATTTTAAATGGACACCCGCCTTTTCTGTTGTTAAGAACAGTCCGGTCGATTCAATAACAATGTCCACACCCAATTCACCCCATGGAATCTCCTCCGGGTTCTTATGCTGTAAAAATTCGATTTTCTGCGTTTTATTAAAGATCAATTGATTCCCGCTGATTTCAAATTCATCATGCATTCTTCCATGAATAGAATCGTATTTCAACAAATGGACCAGGGTTCCAACCGGTGCCAAATCATTAATTGCTACCAAATCAATTTGCGGGTTCATTAAAGCCAATCGGCTAAAGTAACGTCCAATTCTTCCAAATCCGTTAACTCCTACTTTGATGCGTCGTTCCATTTGTTTGTATTGTAAATTGTTGAATTTTGTTTGTCTGTTAAAATTACAAAATAAAAAAAGCCCCGACATTTATCGTCGGGGCTTTTTAACATCCTTTATTACTAATTTTATTTAGTGGAAGACCTGAATAAATCCTTGTTGTTCCACCTCTTCACCGGATTGAAGTTTTGCCGTGAACTTATAGAAGTAAGTTCCTTCGGAAACAACTTCTCCGTTTAGATTTTTTCCATCCCATGCGGCACCCGGATCACTGTATTCAGAAATCAGGTTACCCCATCTGTTTACAATTGAAATTTCAAATGTTTCAACACCATCATAATCCAGGTAGAACTTGTTGTTTCCTACTGTTGATGAAAGAACAATAATGTTTGGCGCATTAATGTAACATACTTTACTTCCAATTGTCAGTGTTGCAGTATCAGTGTTACATTGATTACTTGCTATAACCGTATAAACTCCCGGTCCTGCTGTGATATCATGTCCCACATCTCCATTGCTCCAAACATAACTGGTGTTTTGAGGATAAACCCCGCAAGAAGTTGTAATCGTTGAGCCGGCACATATTACAGTATCAACTGTAGTTACATAGGCCCAGTTAACGAATTCAATCATAGAAGTTACATCAACACCACATTGGTTATCTGTAAACGTCACTGCAAATGTTCCCGGAATACTTGAAGTAATTAACGGGTTCATTACGTTCGTATTCGGAGAGAAATGAATATTCGTATCTACAGCCGACCAGACTCCGCCATTTGCTGCAATCGTACCCTGAACGCCGTAAGCAAAGTTACAAACTTCTACATTCGGGAAGATTTGAGGCAGTAAGAATAAAGTAACCTGAGAAGATGTTGAATTGTTACAAACATTATCTGTAAATGTCACTGTATACTGTCCGCTTGTCGTTGCAGTAATGATTGGGTTCAACGTTGTATTATTCGGCTGGAAAACAACCTCAGGTGAGATCGCTGACCAAACTCCTCCCGTTGAATAAGCCAGTGTACCGAGTACCTGGAGTTGATCACTGCAGAGTAAGGTATCGTTAAATATCTGGGGATAAGGCGGGAATATGATGGTCGAGGAGACCGTATCACTACACGCATTGTCTATATAAGTGACCGTATAGGTTCCGGCGTTTGCTGTCGTTATCAGCGGATTATTAACTGATGTTGAGCTAAAGTTCAATCCTGTAGGAGTAGCTGACCATACACCACCGGCATAAGCAGTTGTACCACCTACCTGGAATGCCATATCACAAGCAATTGTATCATTGAAAATGATTGGCAGCGGCAAACTGAATACATCAAAAGTAGTATCATACTCACAACCAAAATCGTCAATTACATTATAAGTGTAGAAGCTGTGTCCCGGAGCGGTAGTCTGAATAACAACCAGGGTATCATTTTGACCTGAGATGATGTTTGGAGAATTACTCCAGAAACCATCTACATAGTAGTTTTGGTATGTTTCAAATGCCGGGTATAAAGATGCATCGAAAGTAATTCCCCATTGGAAAATATATCCGTCATCAATTCCCTGGTTATCCTGAACTGAAATTGTCCAGTTACCATCTAAAGGACATCCGATAAAATCATTGAAGTTTCCATCCGGTGTATAAGTTCCCGGAAGCATTGCAGTATTTCCGTAAGGATTCACATACGTATTACCCAAATTGGCACAAATGGTACCGAAGTCGGGATTTACAAAGCTGAAACAATAAGTCTCAACAGGAGAACCGGGAGCACCTCCGTCTGTATCAGTATCACTACCCAGTGAAATTCCACCGCCGCCGCAACCGCCGTTTACCAATTCTCCACCTCCACTATAAGTATTCATTAAAGAAACCATCGTTCCGTTAGGACAAGTCAATGTGATCTCTAAATCACCAATAAAGGAGTGCTCAATATCCAAACAAATAGAAGAAATATCTGAAGCCTGTGTTACAGTCCCGGAACCTAACCCGGAAATAGGAATGGTTGTCTCATAAAGCTGACCGTTTCCGTCAGGAAGGAATGTTAAACCTGCAAAACTTCCTCCGATGGAAAATTCCCCTCCCGGAACATCAACACCCGCAGTATCCTGTGCTGTTACACCACCAATTAAAATATTCTGCGTTCCAATACAAATGGTATCTTCAACAGGTCCTGCCGTTGCAAACGAAGGAAGAATAGAAACACGTACTTTAGCAGTAATTCCCATCAATTGAGGGAATTGATCAGTCATTTTCAAATCAATAAAATATCCCTGACGAGCTGTTGGAACAAACCAAACTGAATCATTGTTAACTCCCAAAGCACCAACATTTGAGACAGTCCAGCTATAGTTAATATTTTCCACTGTTTGAGAATATCCGAATCCGGTAGCTTCCTCAGAATATGGGAACAAAGGCTTAGCAACAAATAAAATACTATCTCCCAAACAAACATTTACATATCCTGTATCAATTGGGTTAATTACGTTTAGAGGATCTCCATTCACAAAAGCCTCCAAATGCGGATAATATGGTTGAGCAAGGTTTCCACAAGCAACTTTAGCAATCCATCCAGTACCTTCACCCACTGCATCCGTTTTAAATCGCACGGTCAAACATCCGCTGGGGTTGTTTTGAAAACTTGCCTGCCAGTTAGCACCTGTAGGATTCACCACTGAGTTTGTAGCAGCCAATAACGGAGCAGCTGTTGTTGGTCCGTCAAAAATATACAGGGTATCTGTTGGGTGAATATCAAATTCATATCCAATATTCGTAGCAAAAGCAATCGATACTTTCGTTCCCTGTGTTAAATCAGGACAAAATGTAATCGTCTCATCAAAATTGGGAGTATAATTTCCCGGCATATCGATGAAGTTTACACCTCCTACTCCCAAAGCACCACAATCCAATTCATTTGGAGATACATAATCCGCATCAGACATTGTCATCTGCGCATATGAAGCCGACCCTAAAAACAAGGATCCTATCGCGATCAAAAATTTCATTCTCATTTCTTAGCAGTTTTCATTTCATTCTCAAGAACCCAGGTAGATTTAACTACCAACAAATCAGTACTACCTGTTATAGTAAAGTATTGAGTTCTGTTAATTATTTTGATTCCCATTGCAGCAGGATCAACCAACTTTGCTTTTGCAAGCGTCACTTCCCCATCAGCTTTAAAATCTTTTCCTTTTGGACTTGCAATGATGTAAGTTCCGTTTTTTACTGCGTATGCTTCCATTTCTTTAGAAACTGCAGGCCCTTGTTCTGTCGTGGGTTTGTTTGAATCCTTAGCCATGTTCTGACCGTAAGATAAACTTGCTCCAAGAAAAACAATTGCGGAGAATATTGTTTTTTTCATGTTAATAGTTTGCGATTTGATAATGTAGACTCTTCAAATAAAAAAAGAGTTGCACGAACGTTTAAAAGTAGTTAAAAAAAAAAGAAGTGGAAGCAAATATAAACCTTAGATTTGCAATGCCAAATAGGAATAACAATGGAAATTCAACAATTACAAGCAATTGCATCTCAGGTAAGAAGAGACATCGTCCGCATGGTTTCGGGAGCAAATTCCGGACACCCGGGAGGATCTTTAGGATGTGCTGATTTCTTAACAGTACTTTATTTTGAAATGATGAAACACAACCCGGACCATTTTTCAATGGACGGAAAAGACGAAGATCTGTTCTTCCTTTCAAATGGTCACATTTCCCCTGTTTGGTATTCCGTATTGTCAAGATCCGGTTATTTTCCAACTGAAGAATTGGCAACTTTCCGAAAATTGAATGCAAGACTTCAGGGACATCCAAGTACGGATAAGAAAATCCCGGGCGTGCGAATGGCTTCCGGTTCTTTGGGACAGGGTCTTTCGAATGCAATCGGCGCGGCTTTGACTAAAAAATTGAACAACGATAATCGTACTGTTTATACTTTACATGGTGACGGTGAATTACAGGAAGGCCAGATTTGGGAAGCAGCAATGTATGCTGCCGCAAATAAGGTGGATAATTTAATTGCTACTATCGATTATAACGGACGCCAGATTGATGGTGACGTGGATGATGTGCTTTCATTAGGAGACCTTCACGGAAAATGGCAGGCTTTTGGTTGGGAAGTTTTGGAAATGGATGGTCACAACTATTCGGAACTGACGGAAACATTGAATAAAGCAAAAAGCATGACCGGAAATGGAAAGCCAATTATCATCATTATGAAAACTGAAATGGGTCAGGGTGTTGACTACATGGTTGGTTCTCACAAATGGCATGGTGTAGCTCCGAATGTGGAACAATTACAAGAAGCTTTAATCCAATTGGAAGAAACTTTAGGAGATTATTAATGAGATTTTGCGCAGTCATTTGTTGTTTGTTTTTTTTGAGCTTTGCAAAGGCTCAGGGACAGCAACTGACTCGTATTTTATTCATCCTCGATGCATCCAATTCAATGAATGCCAGGTGGGACGGATCACAAACGCGAATTGACGCAGCAAAAGAACTCTTAATTAAAACCGTTGATAGTTTGAACGGATCCGCGAATCTTCAAATCGCTTTGCGCGTTTACGGACACCAATCCCCTATCACAGCTACTTACCAGGATTGCAACGATACCAAACTCGAAGTTCCCTTCGGACCGGATAACTTTACAAAAGTTCGCAATAAGATCAAAACTGTCCTTGCAAAAGGTACTACTCCTATTGCCCGCTCCTTAGAAGCAGCAGCAGCCGATTTCCCGGATACCAATGCACGAAACATCATTATTTTGATCACCGACGGATTAGAAGCCTGTGATAATGATCCGTGCGTTATTGCTAAAAAACTGCATGATAAAGGCGTGAAAGTAACTCCGTTCGTGATTGGTTTGGGATTGGATATTTCATACCTCGACCAGTTTAAGTGTATTGGAAGCTACATGGAAGCCGAAACAAAAGAAGCCTTCAAAAATGTATTGAAAGCAGTTGTTTCAAAAGCAGTTATTAATACCACTGTTCAGATCAATCTCAACAATATCAATAAAGTACCGATTGAAACAGATGTTACCATGTTCCTGTATAAAGCCGGCACCAAAGAATTGATGTATACTTTCGTTCATACGCTTGACCGCCAGGGAAATCCGGACACCTTAACCATGGATCCGGGTTTCAAATACGATTTGGTAGTGAACACTATTCCAAAAGTTTATAAGAATAACATCAGTATTGTAAAGAATACCCACAACGTTATTCCGGTTGACTGCCCGCAGGGATTCATCAGATTGCGCTTTACAAATGCTACCAGTCCTTACCAGGTTATTTCACGCGTTTACAGGAAAACAGATCAATTGACTTTGAACTCACAGCTGGTTGGATCAACGGACAAATACATTGTTGGAGAATACCAGGTAGAAATTTTGACTCTTCCGCGGATATATCATGCGGTGAAAGTCACGCAGAGCGCCACAGAAACAATTGATTTACCGGCACCGGGACAATTGAACTACAACGCTCAAAAAATGGTTGCGGCCCAAATATTTGTAGAAACTGAGAGCGGTAACGTAGAATGGGTTTGTAACCTTGACCAGGTTAATCTAAAGGGATTGATCTACCTGCAGCCAGGAAATTACCGCTTAGTTTACAGGCAAAAACAACTACGATCTACCAATTATACCGTAGAAACGAAATTTAAAATACAGTCCAATAAAACAACTTCGATTAATTTATAACAATGAAGCAATTTGAAATTTTAGGAAAGAAAGATACCCGATCTGGTTTCGGTGAAGGTTTATTAGAAATCGGTCGTCAAAACCCGGATGTCGTTGCATTGTGTGCAGATCTTACCGGATCTCTTAAAATGGACGCATTCCTGAAAGAATTTCCTGATCGTTTCTTCCAGGCAGGAATTGCTGAAGCGAACATGATTGGAATGGCTGCCGGTATGACGATTGGTGGAAAAATTCCTTACACGGGAACTTTTGCTAATTTCTCCACAGGTCGTGTTTACGATCAGATCCGTCAATCGGTTGCTTACTCTCAAAAAAATGTAAAGATTTGTGCTTCTCATGCCGGATTAACATTGGGAGAAGATGGTGCAACACACCAAATCCTGGAAGACATCGGGATGATGCGCATGCTTCCGCACATGACGGTAATTGTTCCTGCTGATTTCAATCAGACAAAACAGGCTACTATGGCAATTGCGGATCACAAAGGACCGGTTTACCTGCGTTTCGGAAGACCAGTTGTTCCGATTTTCGTACAGCCGGATGCAAAATTCATCATCGGTAAAGCAGATTTATTGATCGAAGGAACAGACGTTACTATCATTGCTTGCGGACATTTAGTATGGAAATCCATCGAAGCAGCTCAGCAATTGGCAGAACAGGGAATCAGTGCGGAAGTAATAAATATGCATACGATTAAACCTTTGGACGAAAAAGCAATCCTAGACTCAGTTGGTAAAACCAAATGTGTCGTTACGGCAGAAGAACACATGTTAAACGGAGGTTTGGGTGACGCTGTTGCACAAGTACTTTCACGCCACATGCCTTTGCCTCAGGAATATGTTGGAGTAAACGATACATTCGGTGAATCAGGAACACCTGATGAGTTGATGGTAAAATACGGTTTGGATACTCCGAACATTGTTGAAGCAGTTAAAAAAGTTTTAAAACGTAAATAAAAATATGAGTCAAATTCCCGATGAAAATACAATCATTTCTTATTTTCATCGGGATGATGAACTGGCTTACAAAGCCTTCACCTGGATCGTCGATCTTCACAGCAAAAGGCTTTATAGGACTATTCGCCGCTGGATAAATAACCACGAACTCACCAACGACATCCTACAGGAAGTATTGATAAAGGTTTGGAATAACCGCAAACAATTCCAGGGAAATAGTGCCTTGTTTTCATGGATCTACAGAATCGCTTACAATGAAACGGTTCATTTCCTCAAAAAAGAAAACAAACACAAAAGCCTCGATATTACCGAACCCATTGTTTCCTTCTCACACCAATCCGAGCATTACGGTAAATTGACTTCCGAAGAGATCTCTCAATTTCTCTTTGAAGCAGTTGAAACACTTCCGGAAAAACAACGCATGGTTTTCGAATACAAATACTTTGAGGATCTGAAATACGAAGAAATTGCCAAATTAACAGGCGGTTCTGTCGGCGGATTAAAAGCGAACTATTTCCATGCTGTCGGGAAAATCGAAGAATTTTTAAAAGGAAAATTAAACCATTGAACAAATTATTACTCTTAGAGTTATGAATCAGGAAAACAAACATATTATTGATGATTTAAAGATTACTCCCATTCAAATGCCTTCGGATTCCTATTTCGAAGAGTTGAAGAAAAGTGTCTTAAAAGAAATCAGTAACGATAGTTTGAAGAATAAAAACGAACCGAGAATTATCCCCATTTACAAGCGCTGGTATGTTTGGGGATCAGCTGCAGCAATTCTTGCCTTTCTCTTCCTTTTTCCCTGGAACAATTCAAATACCGTGACACCAACAAATTCGGTGAACTTATCTTCGGTCAGTAATGAAGAAATTTACAAGTACCTGACCGAAAATATCGAAGACCTGGATGCTGAAACAATAGCTCTTCATTTAAGTGACGAAGCAGTGACAGAAACAGGAATCGAAAAAAGTGCTTCTGAAACCGAAAACCAGGAAGATTTCACTTCAAAATCTCCTCTGCTCGAGCACGTGAAAGATGAAGAGATCCTGGACTACCTGAATGAAGATCCCGGTAGCTATCGGGACGGTGAATTGGACGAATATTTACTAATTGAAAGTTAAAAATCCCTGACGATAAATGTCAGGATTTAAAGAGAACAACATGAAAATGATAAAAAAACTAGCATGGATCATCCTGCCCCTGATGATCACAAGTGCCGCTTTCGGACAAGGTCCGGGTGATGATAATGAGAAAGAAGACAAAATCGAAGCTTTAAAAGTGGGATTCATTACCAAAGAGTTGGCCCTCACTTCAGCAGAAGCCGAAAAATTCTGGCCGGTTTACAATGAACTGGAAGCCAAAATGAAAGAAATTCGTCAAAGCTGCAAAAAGATCAACAAGGAAATGAAAGAATCCGAAGAAAAGATCTCCAATGAAGACGCCAAGAAAAAGTTGAATACCCTTTTCGAGAATGACCAGAAAGAATTGGATCTCAAAAAAGAGTACAGCGAAAAATTTATTAAGATCATTGGCGAAAAAAGAACCTTAAAACTCTTAAGTTTGGAGCATGAATTCAGACGGGTCCTTCTAGAGCGATTGAAAGATCGAAAAGATGGAGATCCGCACGAAAGAAAGCCTCATGGAAAACCGTAAAGAAGATTTTTTAAAGCATTTAGGACAAACAAATCCCTTCCCTTATTTAATTGATGTTGAATCGGCGGAAGGGATTTTCATTTACGATAAATCCGGAAAACGCTACACCGATATGATTTCCGGTGTTTCCGTTACCAATATTGGAAACCGTCATCCACAGGTCATCAAGCGCATTCAGGAACAACTGGATAAATACCTGCACGTGATGGTCTACGGAGAATTCATCCAGGATGCTTCTTTGGAAATGGTGCGCTTACTCCGAAAATTTCTTCCGGAAGAATTGGATTGTGTGTACCCGGTAAATTCCGGAACGGAAGCCAATGAAGCGGCATTAAAACTGGTGAAACGCGTCACAGGTCGAACACAATTGGTGGCTTTCAAAGGTTCCTACCACGGAAATACCCATGGTTCTCTGAGCGTTTCCGCCAACGAGATCAAAAAAACGCCTTTTCGCCCCTTATTGCCGGATGTCGATTTCATTCGTCTGAACGAATTCGCAGACCTGGAACGGATCACCACACGCACAGCAGGGGTTATCCTCGAAACTATCCAGGGAGATGCCGGAGTTCGCAGAGCTTCAAACATATTTCTGGTTGCATTGCGCAAGCGCTGTGATGAAGTTGGGGCACTATTAATCTTCGACGAGATCCAATGCGGCATGGGAAGGACCGGTAAAATGTTCGCATTCGAGCACAGCGGGGTCGTTCCGGATGTTTTGACATTGGGAAAAGCATTGGGTGGTGGTTTACCCATCGGAGCTTTTATCTCGAAATACGAAACCATGAATCAATTGAGCCATTCACCCATGCTTGGGCATATCACCACTTTCGGCGGGAATCCGGTAATAAACGCCGCAGCCTGGGGAACATTGGAAGTCTTCGAATCAGAGATTAATCTGGCTGAAGTGGAACGCCTGGGAGCATTGCTCGAAAGCTACCTGCTGCAAATCGATGAGATCTTCGAGATCCGCCGGGAAGGAATGATGTTTGCCTGCGACATGGAAAGTGACGAACGCGTGGCAAAAGTCGTGGAACGTTTATTGGAACTCGGAGTCATCAGTTTCTGGTTCCTTTCTCATCCTTACAGTTTCCGGCTTTCTCCGCCATTAAATATCACCGAAGAACAAATTCACGAAGTCGGAAAATTGATTCAGAAGGCGGTTTGGGAGACGAGGTGATTTAAAGTCTATTGTTCAAATGCTCATTAAAACGGTCCCGATTGGTATATTAATAAATCATGTTAACTTCACTCACAAATTAGATCTAAGACAATGTTAAAGACCAAACTATTCCTATTGCTATTTTTGAACGTTTCGTGGACAGTTTTTTCACAGGACTTATACTTAAAGTGTGGCGACAAGGAAATAGCATGCAACAATGGCAACAAGAGCCATTTTGAAATGGTCACTCATTGTCCATATGAAGAAACTGATACATCCCATTTGCCTCAGTTAATTATGGCCAATGCAAAAGACTATCTAATCAACCGGATTGGAAATAAGTTTTACAAAAAGCTCAATTATTACTCAAGCCAGGTTATAGACTTTAAAAAGTATAAAGAGATTAAGAAGCAAAAAGGCTGGATAAGCAAGACAAGTGATCGAAGAGTAAAATATGCTGTCCAATATTATTTCACTGTTCAGGATAATATGAGGTATTATATTTCAGTTGTGTTTGACAAAGACGGAAATATTATATCAAATGATCAATTGCCAAATCACACCAGCAATGAACAATTTGACAAAATAATTAGTGTTTGTGAAATGAAATTAATAGCAGAACAGGATACCATTTTTACCGGTAAACTTTTGAATATTTCGTTAGAATATTTGAACTCTGTGAACTCATTTGTGTGGAGAGTTGAAAAACCTTGGATTGAAGGGACAAAACCCAGAGAAGAGATACATAGATTTTTATTAATAAATGCAGTTAGTGGCCAAATTATAAAACGGGAAAATGAAACCTGGACTTCCGTTTGCACAGGCAGTTCGTTTTAATTAGTCCAAGCTTACCTAAACCAAGACGAGTTGTGAAAACCACAACAGCGACTGGAAGCCTGCTAATATAACTATCTTCCGCGTTCCTCTGCGCTCGTCCGCGGGAACTTTTATTGCAATTAATTTCTTCCCACAAACGATTTTCTCAGCAACTGCGTAATTCTATCTGCATTTCTATCTCCATAATGCCTGACAATACTTTTTAAGAGCTTCATCCGGAATCACTTCATGGATCAAATCAAACGAGTTTTGCATGAATTGAAACTCATTGGTTCCTTCATCAAAATTGTTTCTGATAAAAAAATCGATCTCCGAACCTTCTTCTTTTAAGTGGATATTCACCTGCATTCCATCAAGAATAGTTATCCGCTTTGGAACAGAAGGTTTTTGATAACATTCCTTGATCAAATGTACAATCTCCTCAACTTTTGCACTATTCGTAGTTGTCCCGTTCCAGGCTCGACCATTTTCTTTATAATAAGCTGATTTGGATAAAAGAACCAACAGGTTGTATTCACTCCCCTCCTTCTTAACTTCAATATCCAACTGTCCCTCAAGAATATGTACTTCTATCTTTACCATCCCTTTTTCCTCTTGATTATTCTAAGCAAATAAGGTTTGTAAGATAAAAACTTCTGCGTTCTTCTGCGCCCTCTGCGGGAGCTTCATTTGCAAATATTTTACTCCCCACAAACGATTTCTCCCATTTCTGCGTTACACAAACAAACACGTTTACATGAAGGGAATTTCCATCCTGTTTTTATTCTTTACTACCTTTTTAAATGCCCAAAACTGGACCTCCGTCAGTTCCGTTCCAACAGCCGGCCGAGATGATGGAGTTTGCTTCGCACTCAACGGATCCGGTTACATTGTTACCGGCTACTTAGGGAGTTTCACTGAAAGCAGTAAACTATTCCAGTTCGATCCGGCTACCAATTCCTGGAATGAAAAAGCTCCTTTTCCCGGAACTGCACGGCAATATGCTGCCGTTTTCACCTTACAGAATAAAGCCTATTTGATTGGCGGTTATTCCGAAGCAGGTCTGGCCCTTAAAGATATTTGGAGCTACGATGCATTCACCAATTCCTGGTCGCAATTGAATGATTTCCCCGGACTCGCACGCTGGCATGCAACAGCACTTCACATTCAGGGAACCGCTTATTTCGGAATGGGAACAACAGCTGATTCAACCCTTGCAGATTTTTGGTCTTACAATCCATACCAGGACTCCTGGACACAGCTTTCCAATTACCCCGGCGGGCCAAACCGAAGTGTATTAGGAGTTTCTTTACTGGACGAGGGAATTTTCGGAGGAGGTTTTGATATCAATCCCATCGCCTATTCCCCATCCTGGTTTTCTTTCAATCCGGCAGCGGGAACATGGGCCGCAATTCCTCTGTATCCCGGCGGTCTGCGCTCTTATGCAACAGCTATCAGCAACGATTTCAATGTCTTGATTGGCGGCGGAATGGATGAGAACAGCGTTTTCCACAATGATTGCTACCTGCTCGACCATACAAAAACCTGGATTCCGGCGAATCCGCTTCCCGTAGTTGGTTTAAAAGGCGCCAAAGGATTTAATCTGAATGGGAATTTTTACCTGGGAACAGGATTAAACAGCAGCATGACCCGCATTTCCGATTTCTACAAACTGGAAATGCCGCTTACAACCGTTCCCGAAACTGTCCTGTTTCCAAATCCCAGCAAAGATTATTTCAACCTGATCACGGAACCCAACGCAAAAGTCTCTGTCTTCTCAGCAGGCGGACAGCTCATTCAGACTTTAAAAACAAATGATGCCGGTTTCCTGGAGATCAAACAACTCCCAATTGGATTGTATGTTTGTCTCATCGAAGGAAAAAACACTTCTGAAGTGAAAAAGATCGCCAAACTTTGACCAGGTTCAAGAGGTTCAAAAAGTTCAAAGGGTTTAATCGTTCAATTCCCTGTTTAAAGCTCTATTTTTTTGAACTTTTAAACTTTTGAACCATTGAACCATCCTTAAGAGTGACTATATTTGTTAGGAAATTCAGTTTCTATGCGGTTTCAGCCGATTAAGCAATTTAACACCATTCTCCAGCAGGAATATTTGGAACCCACCATTAGTTGGTCCATCCGGGTAGTTTTGGCGTTAAATGTTCCCTTGATTGTTTTTCCCCTGTTTCTCGGTTTTTCCTATCACATCATTTGGGCAGCTTTCTCAGCTTACATGCTCACATTGATCGATTACCGGGGCTCGCATTACAAAAAGATGCTCATCCAACTCGTGGAAACCGTTTTAATTTTGATTGCAGCAATCCTGGGAATGAACATTGGCGGATCTGTTGTGCTAGCTACCATCGGAATGCTCGTAATCGGGGTGTTTGCCGCGCTGATCCGGAACTGGAGTGATTACGGTTCTACCATCGGTGTGGGCGTTGGATTCTTCTACCTCTTTGGAATTTCCAATCCAACTTCACTTCCCGAATCCCTGGTCTACGGAAAGTACATTCTCTTCGGAGCTATTTGGGCCATCGCCATCATCTTTTTGTCTTTCCCTTTTTCAGCTTCCAATCCTTTGAGAAGATCGGTTGCAACAATCTGGAAACGCAACACGGATTATTTGGATGCACTGATCCAGCAATTCCTGGATCCGGAAGCAAAAAGAGATCTGCTGGCAATTACCGCAAAAGAAATCGAAATTCGAAACGCAGTCGATAAATCCATGGATTTATTCAGTCGAAGAAGTGAAAACTCGCGTTTCCGGGCCGAACATTACGATCAGATGATCGAAATCCGGAAATCTGCTGCTTATTTCGGGGCAAGTATCAAATTACTGCACGAAGAATTGGAATCCATTCAAAACGAACCCGTTTTAGTTCAAAACCGTTCCATTCTCTACAAAACACTTTCTGCTTTGTCGCAGGCCTCTGCCCGACTTTCGATCGTAATTTTCACTTTCCGCGGAGAAGATTTAACAATGGCAAAGGTACGGATCAAACGCTTCGAAATTGCAGCCGGAATCCTCAAAGAAAACCTGCAGCAGCAGGACTTATCGGAAGATAACAAAGTGATTTTGAATCAATTTATTGTGAGTTTGAACCAATGTCAGCAGTTCATGGAAAATACCATTCAGCTGATGACCCAAAAGTTGAGTTTCAAGCGCAGCAATTACTTTGAGAACTATAAATTATCCTTCAATCATTTTATTGCCGGTTTGCAACCGCGTGTGCTGTTCCAGATTGTGCGGGAAATCTTCAACTTCGATTCCCAACAGTTTAAATACGCTTTGCGAGTTGGATTAGGCCTGGCACTTTCTGTTTTCATCTTCAAATTCTTCAAAATAGATCACGGACATTGGATTGCTTTAACGCTTCTCATCGTGATTCAACCTTATTACGGAGCAACCCGGAAGAAAGGATTTGAACGCATCATTGGTACAGTTGCCGGAATTTTGGTCGGTGGCGCTATTATGCTTTTACCCATCAAACACGAACAATTTGTTGTCATCCTGATCTTCATTTCCTTCTTTGTAGCTTATTACCTGCGGAACAATTACAAAGTGGGAGTTTTCTTCGTTACCATCATGCTGGTGGTAATGATGCAATTGTCAAAACAAGGCTCCTGGGATTTGATCTGGTGGCGGATACTTTCCACATTGATCGGTTCTGCGCTTGCAGTCCTCATCAGCTTTGCCTTTTGGCCGATATGGGAGAAGCAACGCTTTCCGGCTTTGATGAACAGTTCATTCAATCAAAATTTGTTCTTCCTGAACCAGGTGATCCTCAATTACCAGAAAAAACTTCCTGCGGGAATTACCTGGCACAAAAGCCGTCGACTGAGCGAAGCTGCAAATAACAACTTATTTGCCTGTATTCAGCGTATGTATGAAGAACCGCAGGCCCACCAGCGCCAGATTGATGTGCATTTTGCCAAAGTTGGTTCTAACATCCGCATTTCCCGTGAAATAACGAGCCTGGCTTTTGCCTTGGAGAAAGAAACCTCGGGCAAACTGGATGAGATCCTGAACGATTACACCGAAGCGATCCAGGTTATTTTCTACCAGTTCATCCACCAGGAAAAAGAAATGGATTTTCAGCGGTTGAAAACGATTGTCCAAAATCCAATTTTCGAGGAAACCCAGCAATTCCAGGCAATACAGGTGGATTTGGAGAAAATTGTGTTTGAATTGGAGGCTTTGAAAGCATTTAGAGGATAACAAAAGTAGGGGCGCGATTAATCGCGCCCCTACTTTTACCAATAAATTATTTTAAAAATTTTCGATCAAAGAGAATCCAAAAAATTCAGCAACACCACATGCAATTTATCCAGCTCTTCTTCCGAAATACAATAAGGCGGATTCAGGTACAAAATATTCCCCAGCGGTCGAATCAAACAACCGTTTTCCAGGAAAAAGTCGTATGCACGGTCGCGAATGGAAGAAAAATAGCTGTTCCCTTCCCCGGTTTCTACTTCGAACCGAAGGATTGTTCCACAAAGACCAATTTCCCTTACCTTAGAATGGGTTTTCAGTGCTTCGATAAAATAGCGGTGGCGCTCTTCAATCCATTCGATGGAATCCCAGGTTTCCGGCTGTTCGAATAAATCCAAACTTGCATTTGCAACTGCGCAAGCCAGGGCACTTCCCGTGAAAGAATGTCCGTGAAGCAAAGCCTTCGCTGTTTCCGGGTGTAGAAAAGCGTTGTAAATATCGTCTGTTGCAACCGTGAGTCCCAAAGGTAGAATTCCACCCGTTAGTCCTTTCGACAAACAAATGATATCCGGTTCCTGCTCACAGAAATTATGAGCAAACAATTTACCGGTTCTTCCCCAAGCCGTCATGACTTCGTCAAAAATGACCAATGCATTGTATTTTTTTGCCAAAGCCACAAAAGCATCCAGCCAGGTAGCATCGTACATGCGCATTCCAGCCGATCCCTGTACCAAAGGTTCTACTATCACGGCAGCTACTTCACCGGATTTCAGGATCTGCTCGGCCTGGATCAGTGATTGACTTCTTGCATCGTCTTTCGGGAAATCAATGAAATCCACATCAAAGAACAAGTGCTCAAAAGGTTTGTTGAAAGAACCACGCTGTCCAATCGACATGGCCCCGAAAGTATCTCCGTGATAAGCTCCGTCTATCGCAATGACACGTTTTTTGGATTCGTTTTTATTGAACCAATACTGAAAAGCCATTTTCAAAGCAACTTCTACTGCTGTTGAACCATCGTCAGAAAAAAACACCTTTTCCAGTTTATCCGGAAGTAATGAAGTAATCCTGTCTGCCAGTTTAATTGCCTGCGGATGTGTTGCTCCGGCAAATATCACATGATCGAGTTGTGAGAATTGCTCATTCAAAGCCTGACCCAAATACGGATGACCATGTCCGTGAACATTTACCCACCAGGAGGAATTGGCATCGATGTATGTTTTTCCGTCGGAATCAAAAAGTGTGGTTGCTTCTGCTCTTACAATGTGTAACGGTTCTTTAGCCGTCTGCATTTGCGTAAATGGATGCCAAACGTGTTTTTTGTCTTTTTCTAAGCCTGCTGCTCTATCCATAATTTGGCTGCTTGTTGTATGCTTTCTTTTGAGAATTCGTTAAGTTCAGGAATCGTAGTGATTGAAAGGTCCGGGAAATGGTTGTGATAAATGCGCTCTGAAGCTTCATTGCGTTCACCGTTCACAATCAAACCTGCAATGGGAATCTCGCGCGACATCAATGCATTCAATGTCAATAAAGTATGATTGATGCTCCCTAAGTAATGTTTCGTCACTACGTAAACCGGGATTTCCCACAATTGAAAAATGTCAATGTAACACAATCCTTCATCGTTCAAAGGAACCATCACTCCCCCGGCTCCTTCAATAATGGTTTGTTTGGAAAAGTCCGGTAAGTCGAACTGTTCATCACTAAGCTCTATTCCGTCCAAACGTGCAGCTTCGTGCGGTGACATGGCGTGATTCAGCAATACATTTGCAGGTAAAACGCTTGTTTCCGAAGTGTGCGATTGAACGAAATCGCTATCCAAAGCATGTAAGTCACCTGCCTGAACGGGTTTCCAATAATCGGCTTTCAACGCTTCACACAAAACAGTACTTACAACTGTTTTTCCTATTTCTGTTCCAATTCCGGTTACGACGTATGCATTCATGATTTTTCTCCTTCCAATGGTTTATTTCAAATTGAAAAATTCTAGGTTGGAATACTTGTAATGATCCACTTCCCTTCAATCAATTGCACTTCAGCAGTATCTATCCCATCTTCAGATTTGCCGTCCATCTCAATTTTAAAGTAAACCTTTACATAAAATTTGCCGGGTGCATATTCCGATTTACTTACCAGGTGGAAATTTGTGATGGTCCATTGATCGTACTTTTGCAGTTTACGAGCAATTTCTTCATCCCAATCTCCAAGAGGTACAAAAACGTTCATCCACTCCATATCCTTTCGAATTTGCGAGGCATAAAAGTAATTCAGCACGGATTCCAATGTGTTGTCATAACTCAGATACGTCGACGCATTTTGAGCAGTTATAACCGGAGCGGGTTCAATTTTAGTATAAACACGTTCGGTCTGAGAAAATGAAAGAGTTGTCAGAACCGTTAGCAAGAATGTTAGAAATAGCTTCATCTGAAAGAATTTACCTGAAGTTACAAAATCAATTGATTCTTATCTCAATTCCGCACCCAATTGTTTCTCTAATTCAGCACGAATCGAGTTCATGATTCCGTCGACCTGTGTGTCTTTCAAAGTTTGTTCCTGGTCCTGGAATGTAAATGAAACCGCATAAGATTTCTTTCCTTCCGGCAGGTTTTTTCCTTCGTAAACATCAAACAAACCGATTTTCTGAAGGATTTTCTTATCGACTTTTTTAGCGATCTGCTCAATTTCTGCAAAGCGTACTTTAGAATCCAATAACAAGGAGAAATCACGGCGGACTTCAAATGTTTTCGGTAATTCCTTGTATTGAACTTTCGCCAGTTTCAAAGCATCCAAAACAGCATCCCAATCCAAATCAGCTACAAAAACGTCTTGCTTCACGCCAAAATGTTTCTTCACTTTCGGATTTACCCAGCCTAAAGTTCCAACTACATTTTTTAAGATCCGAATTTGATAACCATCAGCCAAAACAGCCTGCTCAGACAAACTTTCTTCCTGGATAAAAGCTACCAAACCTAAACGCTCGAATAGGTTAGAAACAATGGCTTTCAAAGTAAACAAAGTAGATTTCTCCAGTTTTTGAGACCAGGATTCTTCCTGCTTATTTCCGGTCATCAGGATTAATAAACGCTTGTTTTCAGAATAAATATCATTCTCAAACGAATACGTTTTCCCGAATTCAAACAAACGCAGGTCCGGATTTTGACGATTCTGGTTATGTGCAACCGTTTCCATTCCCTGGAAAACTAAACTTTGACGCATGACCGCCAAATCCTGGCTCAAAGGATTTAACATCGTAACTGCTTTTGCAACCGGGAATTGATTTCCGCCTAACTTCTCTGCGTATTGCGGACTTGTCAATGAATTGTTCAACATTTCGTTGAATCCCATTCCTGCCAAAACTTCTGCCAGGTTTACACCTAAACGTTCCAAATCCGGTTTTTGGCTCACCACCAATGAAGTGTTCAGCTTCTCGGGAAGTGGAATCAGGTTAAAGCCGTAAATGCGCAATACTTCTTCGATCACGTCGATTTCACGGTCCACATCTACCCGGTAATTCGGAACAGAAAGTTCCAATGCTTCAGGACTTGAAGAAAGAATCTCAAAATCCAGTGAAGTCAAAATATGTTGAATCGTTGCAGGAGCGATTTCATGCCCCAATAATTGATTAATGCGATTAAAACGAAGTGTCACCGTTCGTCTTTGAATGGGATTCGGGTAAATATCCACTATCTCCATTCCAACTTTTCCTCCGGCAACTTCCTGAATGAGTTGAACTGCTCTTTCCAAAGCATACGGGACCAAATCCACATCCACACCACGTTCAAAACGGAAACTTGCATCGGTGGAAAGTCCGTGTCTTTTTGCAGTTTTTCGAACAGAAACAGGTTGAAAATAGGCTGCTTCCAAAAACACATTCGTCGTTGAATCAGAAATTCCGGAATGGTTCCCTCCGAAAACTCCGGCAATACACATCGCTTCTTTTGCGTTGGCAATGACCAAATCCTCTTCGTTCAGTTCACGTTCAACTCCGTCCAGAGTAATCATTTTTTCGCCCGCTTTTGCAGTACGAACCAGTACTTTTCCATCAACCACCGAAGCATCAAATGCATGCAGAGGAGTTCCCAATTCACGCATCACGTAATTCGTTACGTCCACCACGTTATTGATAGGAGACAAACCAACTGCTCTCAATCTATTTTGCAGCCATGCCGGAGAAGCTTTCACTTCCACACCACTAAGGGTTATTCCCATATAGCGCGGGCACTTTTCTGTATTTTCTACCGAAACGGAAACAGGCAATTCTGCTTCTTTCACCGGCTTTTTCGTTTCTTTTAATTGCAATTTAGCTGTACTTCCTTCATGACAAGCCATGTAAGCCAGAACGTCTCGGGCAACACCAACATGTCCCATTGCGTCTGCACGGTTCGGAGTCAAACCAATCTCGATCTGAACATCGCTTTCCAATTCCAAATATTCAGCAGCAGGGGTTCCGGGCTTTGCATTCGGATCAAGTACCAAAATTCCATCGTGGCTTGTTCCCAAGCCCAACTCATCTTCTGCACAAAGCATTCCGTATGATTCCACATCGCGGATTTTCGAAACTTTCATCTTCAAAGGTTCGTCCGGTTTTGGGTACAGAACTGCTCCGACCTGTGCCAGGATCACTTTCTGTCCAACAGCCACATTCGGTGCTCCGCAAACAACCTGCAGCATTTCTTTTCCGTTGTTTACTTTAGTCACTTTCAATCGATCTGCATTCGGATGTTGTTCACATTCAACAACTTCTGCAACAACTACACCTTCAAGGCCGCCTTTTACGCTTTCAATCGTTTCAAACCCTTCAACCTCCAAACCTGTGTCTGTTAAAAGCTGATCTAATTGTTCTGGGGTTTTGTGAACCGGTAAAAACTCGTGTAACCAAGCGGATGAAATTTTCATTGTTGTCTGTTTTTGGAAGTCCAAATTTAAGAAAAAGCAGGGAAAATGCCTTTTAATTTGACATAAAAGCGTTAAATTCGTTCACACCATTTTTCGAATGAAATTCCTTACGATACAATTCTTATTTCTATTCGTAATTTCTGTCGCCTTTGGACAGGAAAACGCTACTATCAGCGGTTATATCCATGAAGGAACTTCGGGAGAACCCATAATCGGCGGACAGGTTTTTGTTCCCAGCATTCAAAAAGGAGCGGTAACGAATGAATTCGGATTTTATTCCTTAACACTTCCCAAAGGTTCCTACCAGCTTATTTATCGGGGCGGCGGACTTCCAAATGACACTTTAAACATTCAATTGACCAAAGATACCACCATCACTTCCGAATTGGGAAAAACAATCCGGATTGATGAAGTGGAAGTCAATGCGAAGAAAAACGACAATGTCAATTCCACCAAGATCGGACAGATTGAGCTGGACATGGATCTCATCAAAAAACTACCGGCCTTTTTGGGGGAAGTTGACGTACTGAAAACCATTCAATTGCTTCCGGGAGTTTCTTCGGTGAGTGAAGGCGGCCAAGGATTTTATGTACGTGGCGGTGGTCCGGACCAAAACCTGGTTTTATTGGACAATGCACAGGTTTACAATGCTTCGCATTTATTTGGCTTCTTCTCGGTTTTCAATCCGGATGCCGTTAAAAGCGTGAACCTGATCAAGGGAAGTATGCCGGCAAACTTCGGCGGAAGACTCTCATCAGTCCTGGAAGTGAACATGAACGAGGGAAACAATAAAAAATTCAAAGTTACAGGCGGATTGGGATTGATTTCTTCCAGACTAACATTGGAAGGACCTATCGTAAAAAATAAAGGTTCGTTTATCATTTCCGCAAGAAGAACTTACGTGGATTTGTTCATGAAGGCTTTCATCAAAAAGTCGAGTTCTTTTTATGGTTCCAGCTATTATTTCTACGATCTGAATGCCAAACTGAATTACCGCCTGGGACCGAAAGACAAAATTTACCTAAGCGGATACTACGGAAAAGACTTATTCAATTTCGGGAATAAAAACGAGAATTTCAGCGTGAAAATGCCTTGGGGAAATGGAATTGCCGCTTTCAGATGGAATCACCAGTTCAACAGTAAGTTGTTCATGAACACCACGCTGACACTTACGGATTACCTTTTCAGTTTTGGTTCGCAGCAAGATCAGTTCAAGTTTGAATTGAAATCCGGAATTCGGGATTATGGTGCAAAAGTGGAATTATCTTATTTCCCGAATACACGCCATTCCATCAAAATGGGAGTTGATTATTTATATCATACCTTCACTCCTACCAGCGTTTCTGCATCACAGGATGACGTGGTTTTCGACACCGGTTTGGCACAAAAATTATTCAGCCACGAATCAGGAATTTATGTACAGGATGAAGTGGATATTGCTTCCTGGCTGCGTGTAAATGCAGGTGTTCGCGTGAGTATGTATCAATTCACAGGTCCGTTTACACGTTATTACAAAGGCGTAACCGGACATACAGATTCTACCAAAACATATAAAAGAGGAGAAATCATTCAATCCTATTTCGGATTTGAACCACGTATTTCTGCCCGATTCCTGTTGAAGGACAAAAGTTCCATCAAAGCCGGATTTACTTACAACAATCAATACGTTCATTTGGCAAGCTTGAGTGCCGTTTCACTTCCAACAGATATTTGGTACCCGACAACAGATAAGGCCCGTCCGCAAAAAGGCTGGCAGGCAAGTTTGGGCTACTTCCGCAATTTCAATGACAACAAATGGGAAACTTCCGTGGAGGTTTACTACAAAAAAATGGAGAATGTCATCGAATTCAAACAAGGCGCTCTGCCATCAGACAATGTGAATGACAATACCGATAATTTGTTGGTTTACGGAACAGGCTGGAGTTACGGAGCTGAATTCTTTATCAAACGTACTTTCGGTAAATTAACCGGATGGATCGGTTACACACTTGCCAGATCAGATCGTTACTTCCCGGATTTACAGGATGAAAAGTTTCCGGCAAAATACGACCGCAGACACGACCTGACATTGGTTGGTACCTACGAATTGAATAAGCGCTGGACTTTCGGGTTCTCCTTCATTTATGCTTCCGGAAATACGCTGACACTTCCAAACAGCTGGTATTTCAATAACCAGGATTTGTTGTTCAATTACGGCCCGAGAAATTCTACCCGCATGGCTCCTTATCACCGATTAGATTTATCGGCAACCTGGTATGACAAACCAACCAAGACTAAAATCGATAAGAAAACCGGTGAAAAGATTGAGGTGGTAAAAAAATTCAGACAGAATGTCGCTTTCTCCATCTACAATGTTTACAACCGGGCGAATCCTTATTTTTTGTATATTGATAACGACGGAAGTATCACTTCGAACGATTTTAAAATATCGGTGAAGCAAGTTTCATTATTCCCAATTTTACCTAGTGTCACATGGAATTTCGAGTTTTAATCCCTTTACTTAGCCTGATTTTGTTTCTTGGCAGCTGTACCAAGGAAGTCAAGATCGATATTCCCGGTTACGCCGAAAAAGTAGTGATTGACGGACGAATTGAAACGGGAATGCCTCCGATCGTGCTGATTTCCAAAACACAAGACATTTATTCTCCAACTACACTGGATGCATTTTTGAACGGTTTCCAATCCGGGGCAATTGTAACCGTTTCAGACGGAACAACGACCGTCGTTTTGGACCAGATCTGCTCAGACAATCTTCCACCGGGCACTGAGGCAATGGCAGCAGCTTTGTTTGGAATTTCAGTAGAAGAACTGGCAAATTATCACTTATGCGCCTACTCCAGCTTCAATCCTGCCATTTTTGGACAAGTAGGAAAAACCTATTCGTTGAAAGTGGAATTGAACGGGGAAGTTTTCACTTCCAGCACGCAAATTGTCAATCCAACTCATTTGGACAACGTTTATTGGGTACAGGATCCGGGAGCAAACCCCGGTTACGGCTATTCCTGGGCAAAATTGACAGATCCGCCCGGATTTGATGCTTATATGTGGGAAGTAAAGCGGATCAATATCGTAGACGGAGCTACCAAAGACCCGAACTTCAAAGCAACATTCAGCCCGGTAATCGACGATGAGTTCTTTGGCGGACAAACATTCGACTTCTTTTATGAAAATCCGCATACCTGGGACGATGAAACAGTGGCGGACGACAATAAAGGCTATTACAAAGAAGGAGATTCGGTCGTTATTAAGTTCTCCAAGATAGACGCGAATGTTTACGAATTCCTGGAGAAGAAATACATGCAATTGGGCACAGCAGGAAATCCATTCGCATCGCCAACTTCCATTCCTACCAATATCCAAGGTGGAGCAATAGGACTTTGGGCAGGATATTCTCCTACGTTTGATACATTGTATTGTGTACCGTAAAGTGGGCTTTCCCGAAACTTCGGGACTCAGCCACCCTTTACCCGATATTACTTAGGTGACTGAGCGAAGTCGAAGTCCTGAGTTATTCACTCTCTTTTGTTATTTCATTTTAACAATTTTAACTTTCAACTTGCGGATAGATATTAACTTTGCAGCATGAAACAACACGAAGATTTCATTAACGTACGAAGGTTGATCGGGAGTAAGAATCCACGGTTGATCAAATGGATTCCCGGTTTTATCATTCGCTACTTAGAACGCATTCTTCACCAGAAGGAAATCAATCATTTTTTAAACACACACGACCCCACGAACCAGGATTTTTGTAAGGAGGTCCTGGAGGAAATTGGTGTGACTTATTCCATTAAAGGAATTGAGAACATACCGAAAACAGGAAAATGCGTGATTGTCATGAATCACCCGCTTGGTGGAATGGATGCAATGGCTTTGGTAGATGGATTACGTGACCACAGACGCGACATTAAATTCATTGTCAATGACTTGCTTCTAAACCTGGAACCCTTAAAAGATATTTTTGTTGGGATTAACAAGCATGGAAAAACAAAAAGCAGTTCTTTGCTCCAGGTGAATACCTTATTTGCTTCAGATCAATTAGTGTGTGTATTCCCGGCTGGATTGGTAAGCAGAAAGAAAAACGGGGTTGTCAAAGACCTCGATTGGAAAAAAGCATTTGTGAAACAAGCTCGTTTAAACGATCAACTCATTATTCCGGTTCATATTGACGGAGAACTGTCAAACTTCTTTTATCGTCTGGCAAATTTTCGTACATTTCTTGGAATAAAAGCAAACATAGAAATGCTTTACCTGGCTGATGAAATGTTCCGTCAGAAAGGAAAGCACATCCAATTTACCGTTGGCACACCTGTTGAAGCCAACACATTAGATACAAAAACATCAGATGTTGAATGGGCCGAATGGTTCAGAAACACTGTATATACATTGAAACAAAAAGTATGAAGCCAATAATACCTGCTGTTGACAAAGAAATTATCAAAAAAGAACTCGCTGAAGTTGGATTGATCCGAACCACACGCAAAGGCGACAATGAAATCTATTTTGTAAACTGCCACACCGCACCGAATATCGTGCGTGAGATAGGACGTTTACGCGAAGTAACTTTCCGTTTTGCAGGAGGTGGAACCGGTGAAGAACTGGATCTGGATGAATACGATATGGGAGAAATCTGCTACAATCAACTCATCGTTTGGGACCCGGAAG
Source organism: uncultured Fluviicola sp. (assembly GCA_965650365.1). Lineage (GTDB taxonomy): Bacteria > Bacteroidota > Bacteroidia > Flavobacteriales_D > Crocinitomicaceae > Fluviicola. The sequence continues at coordinate 73,007 of CBFGOJ010000001.1, forward strand.
ACGAAGTAATTATTGGCGGATACCGATTCATTTTATGCAGGGATGCTATTGATGAAAACGGAGAAATCCATTTATCGACCACGCATTATTTCGATTTCACAGAGCGTTTTATCACCGATTACCTGCCAACAACCTGTGAATTGGGCCGAAGCTGGGTGCAGCCGGATTATCAACCGGCACAAAATCCGCGAAAAGGATTATTTGCATTGGATAATATTTGGGACGGATTAGGAGCTTTGGCTATTAACTACCCTTTTCTTCAATATTTCTTCGGGAAAGTAACGATGTACCCAACCTATAACCGGGAAGGACGTGATTTTCTCTTACATTTCATGCATCATTATTTCCCGGATACGGAAAAACTGATGGTTCCTTATCATCCGCTGAAGACAGAATACGACACTACGTTTGTGGAAGCTCAATTGAAAGGCCTGGACTTCAAGGACGGATTCAAAGTATTGAACTCATTTGTACGCCAGCATGGCGAGAACGTACCGCCATTGGTGAATATTTACATGCACCTTTCTCCGACCATGAAAACGTTTGGAACTGCTGTAAACCCGGATTTTGGAAATGTAGAAGAAACCGCAATCCTGGTAACGATTGCAGATGTTTACCAAGACAAAAAAGAACGCCATTTAACTTACTAGAAACATGAATCACGAGTTTGCAAGCTGTTTTACAAAAGACCTGGACTCTTTAGCGAAAGAGGTGGAACTTTGTAATGAAGAAACTCAATTATGGGTTATTCTTCCGGGAGTGACGAATTCTATTGGGAATTTGACACAGCACCTGATCGGAAATCTGAACCACTTTATTGGCGCAACACTTGGTGAAACGGGGTATGTGAGAAATCGGGATGCGGAGTTTTCCGGGCGCAATCTGACAAAAATAGAACTAATCGCAAAGATCAAGGAAACATCCGAAATGCTGGAGAAAGTTCTTGGTTCACTGACAGAATTAGACCTTCTAAAGAAATTTCCGCACGAACCATATGGTTATGAGATGACAGCCGGTCACATGATCCTAAAATTGGCGAGTCATTTGGGATATCATTTGGGACAGATTAATTATATGCGTAGGATTACAGAGGGTTTAAAAAATTAAAACCGGTTCAAGAAGTTCAAACGATAACCAAATTAAAAATAGGTTTAAATTCAAATTTGAACTTTTGAACTTTTGAACTTTTGAACTTTTGAACTTTTTAAATCAAATAAGTTTCCCCATCTTCCACCACGCTTACATTTTCAAAAACTGCTGAAGCTTCCTCAAAGTGTTTTACTCCATTTTCATAGCGGGCACTCAAATGTCCGAGCAATAATTTCCCAACTTCTGCCTGTTTGGCGATCGTTGCTGCCTGCTGTGCCGTTGTGTGGAAGGTTTGTTTGGCCCTATCCAGTTTATCCTGCAGAAAAGTTGCTTCGTGATACAACACATTGACGTTTTTGATGTACGCTACGATTCGCTCGTCAAAAATGGTATCCGAACAATATGCGTAAGATTTGCTGGGTTTTGCAGTATAGGTGTATTCATCCGCATAAATGATCTCACCACTTTCCAATTCCACATCTTCTCCCTGTTTGAGTTTTGGGATCAGTGTCAAAGAAAGCCCGGCTTCCTCAAAGCGATCTGCATTTAACTTTCGGTCTTTTGGTTTTTCTTTGATCAGGAAGCCATTGGTCGGAATTCGATGACTCAACGGGAAAGTCCAGATTTCAATCAATTTATCTTCAAAAAGCAAGCGGTGTTCTTTTCCGTTTAATTTAACAAAGTTCAAATCGAAGCCCAATTTAGCTCCTCCAACTTCGAGCTGCAAACGAATGATTTGTTCCAGTTCTTCCGGTCCGTAGATCGTAAGACCTTTGTCTCTCCCCAATAAATGCAGAGAACTCAAAAGCCCTACCAATCCGAAGAAATGATCGCCGTGCAGATGAGAAATTAAAATATGATTGATTTTCTGAATATGCACATGGTATCTGCGCAACTGAACCTGCGTTCCTTCTCCGCAATCAATCAGGATATGCCGATCATTGCATTGAACGTATTGAGCTGTAGGATTTCTGTATGAAGTTGGCAACGCTGCGCCGGAACCTAATATGGTTACTTCAAAATTCATGGTTTAGATCAAAACTGATTTCGCTTCGATGAGTGTTTCTGAAATACTCAGCACTTTATCCAGTTGTGCAATCCGGATCATTTTCGCAACATTTTCCTGCAAGCCACACAAAACGAATTGCCCGTTGGTGTCTTTACACAAGCGATTAGCTGTTAAGATTGCAGATAATCCCGATGAGTCACAATATCTTGTTTTGGAAAGGTCCAAAACGATTGAATTCACTCCATTCTTGTTTAAAATGAGTAATTCGCTTTTCAAATCAGGAGCATTCGAAGCATCCAGTTTTTCAACAGAAGACTGAATGACTGTAAAGTTGGTATCTTGCGCAATAATAAAGTTCATGTTGCCACTGTGTTTATCAAATGTAACAAAATATTCTTTCTTGGAGTCTCAAAAATCAAAGACTTTAACGACCGATCTTTGCCGCTAATAAATAAATGACCGCCATTCTTACTGCCACACCATTCTCAACTTGCTGAAGAATAATGGATTGCTTGGAATCTGCCACATCAGAAGTGATTTCTACTCCGCGGTTAATTGGTCCGGGATGCATGACGATAATCTCTTTCTCCAGGCTGTCGAGGATTTCCTTGTTCAAGCCGTATTGCATGGAATATTCACGCAGGCTCGGGAAATACTGAATATCCTGTCTTTCCAGCTGGATCCGAAGCATGTTTGCCACATCACACCATTCCAAAGCTCTTCTGAGATTGTGCTCTACTTTAATTCCTAAAGTATGAATGTATTTCGGGATTAAAGTTGTTGGTCCGCAAACCATGACTTCTGCGCCTAATTTTTGAAGCGTATAAATGTTTGACAAAGCTACCCGGGAATGAAGAATATCTCCGACAATCACCACTTTTTTACCTTCAACCGATCCCAATCGTTCACGAATTGAAAAAGCATCGAGCAAACCTTGTGTCGGGTGTTCATGTGTTCCGTCACCGGCATTGATCACACAAGTATTCGTTCTTTCGGAAAGGAATTTTGCAGCTCCCGGATTTGGATGGCGCATCACCACCATGTCCACTTTCATGGAGAGAATATTGTTTACCGTGTCGATCAATGTTTCGCCCTTCTTTACAGAACTGGAGCTTGCTGAAAAGTTGACAACATCTGCAGAGAGACGTTTTTCGGCTAATTCAAAAGAAAGCCTTGTTCGGGTAGAATTCTCAAAAAACAGGTTGGCAATCGTAATATCTCTAAGAGAAGGAACTTTCTTAATTGGTCGATTAATAACTTCCTTAAAACTATCTGCAGTTTTAAAGATCAATTCGATGTCCTGACGTGTCAGATCCCGAATTCCTACTAAATGATCAACACTTAAATGCTCCATTATTCCGGTGTATACAATACAATTTTATCTTTTCCTTCGCTGCTCTTCCATTCCACAGTAACACGCTCAGAATCGAGCGTATCTACTGCTTTTCCAACGTAATCTGCCTGGATCGGTAAATCGCGCTGAAACCTGCGGTCAATCAGTACCATCAATTCCACACGAAGCGGTCGTCCGAAAGCCATTAATGCGTCCAAACCTGAACGGATCGTTCTTCCGGTGTAAAGCACGTCATCTACTAAAACGACATTCTTTCCTTCGATCGTGAAATCAATATTGGTAACGTTAGGAATCAGGGGTTTTTCGCGTCTTCTGAAATCATCGCGGTAAAACGTAATATCCAGCTGACCACAAGTCACTTTTTCTCCTCTTACGTTTTCAAGGATTTCTTTGAGTCTTTCGAGCACAAAAATTCCTCTCGGCTGTAAGCCAATTAATACGGTATTTGAGAAGTCGTCGTGATTTTCGATTAATTGATAAGCAAGACGGTTCATGGTTAACTGAACCTGCTGTTCATCTAAAATGACTTGCTTTTCCATCGCCACAAATTTAGCAAAAGGATTCAATTAATCCATCTTTTTTTCGATTTTCTATCTTCCGGCTAAATCGTTTTCTGAGGCTTTCTTTCTGTTTGAAAAGATTAATAATCAATTTTTTACCGTTCAATCAATAAAGTACCTATTTTACCATTTTTTTATTGATTTAAGAAAAACTTAATGTATTTTTGAGACAAGATCGAAAGAATTTTCACATTTTTCTATTTGATATTTTAATTTGGAATTTTGGATGTCGGAAGATATTTACTTTTTCATAGGGTTGGTTATTGGTTATAAATTTTTGAAACGTAAATCCGGCATCTAAATTCCATTTTTTATCCTCCTTTTCGTTTTGTTTTATAGCCTTCCTTGGTCAGTAATTCGATAATTTTATCTCTAAAAGATCCCTGGATAACAATTTCTCCGTCTTTAGCGGTTCCTCCTACTCCACATTTCGATTTCAATGTTTTACCCAATTCTTTCAGGTCTTCATCCGAACCAATGAATCCTTCTATCAAAGTCACTTCTTTCCCCGCACGCTGTTTTTTATCCAATGAAACATAAAGCAGCTGTTTGGAAGGCTCAAGCGTTTCCTGCTCTTCATTTTCTTCGAAATCATAGGAGAAATCCGGATTCGTTGAATACACTATATTCACCCGGTCTTTGTTCTTTTTACTCATTTGTATTTTTCTATTAGTGTTGCTTTAATATCATCTGTCAATAAATAATCCGGCGCTTTTTCCAGGGCCGATTTAATTCCCTTTGCGGAGCGAACATCGTATAGGATAACTTCTTTTCCAAGAGATTTAACCGAATTCACATCCGAAACAGTAATATCCGAATTGCGAAAAACGGCTCCATCTGAAAGAGATGCTGTTGAAAAATTGGTGAATTGACTGGCATTTACGGCATTATAATAAACCCGAAAACCGATATCCCGGATTGTAGAAGCAAATCTCCGTGTGTTTGTCACCAAACCCAATTCACCATTGTAAAAATACTGCTTTGCTTCTTTTAACGCATCAATCAATTTAGCAGAATCAATCAAAGCTGTTCCGTTTGATTCCTTTAGATCAATGATTAAACGAATCCCTTTCAAATCGGCCGGTAAATCGGACAGGCGAATCAGTTGTTCTTTTTCGAGAGATTTATACTTTAGCCCGGATAAATAGGCATTTTCTTTTTGGGGAATGATTCCTGATCCGGTGGATTCTCCATCTAATTCAGGATCATGAAAAAGCCACAAGGTTCCTTCCAATGAAAGCTGTACATCTACTTCCACCATTCCTACTTTTTCAAAACTTCTGGCATATTTGTACGCTTCCAGGCTGTTGTCGTGATAATTGCTGCTTGAAATATGCAAACCGGCACAGGCATGTCCGCCAATGATCGTATCCGGATACAAATCTTTGTGCTTCCTGCAGGAAAGCAGGAACAGGACCGGAATCAATATCAGCGCTTTAGAACTCATAGTAATATGCAATTTCTGCAAAATAATTCCACATGAAATAGTGATTCCTTCCAGCGTTGTATGCATCGTATTTCCATTCAACAGCCGGACCAATCCCAGCTGTTAGGGCCACTTTGTGCCACTTACCAAAAGCAAGTCTGCACCCTGCAAAACATTCTGTAGTATGGATCAGCGGATGTTTCTCAGGGACTTTTGTATCCAGGAGAGAATAAGAAATCCGGAAAAGCGGCGCAATGGAAATCCAGTCGATTAACCTGGAATTGTAGGATATATCGTAACCTACAACCGGCCGGGCTTGTCCCTGGAGAATCGTGTTTTTAATACCAAATCCTAAAAATGCTTCGTGCCTGATTTTTTTTCGGATCAATTGACCACGAACATGAAAAAAGAAATCCTGGGGATGATAATTCAAACCTGCGCCAACCGAATAGACTGCAGAATCTTGTGTTTTTCCGAAAAAGGGAATGAATAATAACACCACAAAAGCAAGTCCTCGAAACATGCTTCAAAAATAAGGGATTGGGTTAGCTAAAACTAAAGTTTTGGACACTTTTTACAGTGATATCCTTTTCTTTTGTACTTCTTACAACATTCTTTCTTTTTGTCGCAAGAGCAATTACTACAACTGAATAGAGGTAAAATCGTTTGCTGGGAGGAAACTTCTTTTTTAACCATCTCTTTATTTAGACTAATTCTACACAAAGATAGTCTGAGAAATTAGAAAATCAAGAATTGTTGGTAATTATTTTGTTAAATGACTAGTTCTAGGTTCAAAAGGTTGAATGAGTTCAAGAGTCAAAATTTGAACTTTTAAACTTTTAAACATTTGAACAGCCAATTATTTGGAGAATAATTGATATCCCAATCGAAAAACGTGCATGTGTGCATTGACAATATCCCGGACGTCTTTACTATATCCTCCACCCATACTGCAAACGATGGGAATATTTCTATTCTTTGCGGAGTTCAGTACAAACTCGTCCCTTGATCGAATTCCATTTTGTGACACTTTTAATTTACCCAGTTTATCGGATTCCAAAATGTCGACTCCGCATTGATAAAAGATAAAATCCGGTTGAAAAGCTTCTAAAACGAGTGATAATTCTCTCTTCAGGATTTCCAGATAGGATTTATCCTCTAAAAAAGTTTCGAGGTGAATATCTTTATCAGATTCTTCTTTGTGCATCGGGTAATTCGCACCACCATGCATACTAAACGTAAACACTTCCGGTTTGTTCCTGAAAATTTCTGCGGTTCCGTTTCCCTGGTGAACATCCAGGTCTACAATCAAAATCCGTTTGAACAATTGTTCGTCTAAAAGCCATTGCGCTGCTATTGCCTGGTCGTTTAACAAGCAGAATCCTTCTCCTCTATCCGTAAAGGCGTGATGAGTTCCACCGGCAATATTCAATGCTATACCACCATTTTTAACCGATTCGGCACAAAGTCGTGTTCCTTCCATGATCCTCAGTTCACGATTAATTAATTCGGCAGTGTGCTCAAAACCACTCACACGCTGTTCCCTGGGTGAGCAATCCAGGTTTAATAATTTATGGAGGTATTCCTGCGTATGAATGCGGCGTACGATTTCCGGATCAATGATGCCCGGTTCCAAGAACTCTTTTTCATCCAAAATTCCTTCATACTGCAATTGCTGGTACAGCAAGCCATACTTTTCCATCGGAAAACGATGTGTATCCGGAACAGAATGGATATAAGAAGGATGATACGCTACAAAAAAGGACATGCTTATTGTACTCTGTCTACATCTGTTGAAATGGTAAATAACATCAATTCATCATTTACAGGAATGAACTGGTAATTCAGTAAACTTTTTGATTTCATACGCATGGTGATAAAACCAAGTCCTGCTCCACCTTTGTCGGAAATTAATCCATTATTAAGCGTTTCTAAGTAAAATGCTTTCACCTCTTCTTCGCTCATGGCATTCAGGCGATCCAGGTAAGATGCCAATTTTTCTTTTTCAGTGATTTCAGTTAGATTTCCTAAAGCGATGCGGTAAGCTTTGTCATTGAATGCAACAATAATCAATGCCTGCTGTTCATTGTCCCACTTTTTACCGTGAAGAAGAATATTTTGTAAGCCTTCAATTAAAATAGAAAAAACACGTTTGACCAATGTTTTTTTATCTCCGGCAGAGATCATGAAATCTTCGGTGGTAAGCGTGAAGCTATTTACCAAATCCTGGTTCAACGGACCAAAATGAGCGACCTGAATCGAGTTGAAATGACTATCCTTAACATCTTGAATCCAAGAGGCCAATATCATTTTGGGTTCTATGTGAAGCGTACCAGGTTGCATCAACTGTTAACAGTCAGTAAATATAGCAAAGCAAAAAAGAACTTCTCTTAATCAATGAGCAAATGAACATTTCCTTGCCACATTTGACCATCCGCAGTTATTAATTGGTAGAAATAAACACCATCGTCCAGCTTTGCGCCGGAAATATCAATTCCTCCCCAATCGTTCTTGTAGTTATCCGATTCGAAAACAAGATTCCCCCAACGATTCTGAATAATGAGTTTAGAATTCGGTTTCAGATTCGTAATATAGAATTCATCATTGGTATGATCTCCGTTAGCCGTTACGATGTTCGGAATCTTCAATTCACCCAAAATCTCGAATGGTTTTTTGATAGAATCTATACAACCATCTACTGTTTCAACAACTAAAGTCATGTAGTAAGTTGCCTCTACCGTTGAACTGTATGTCGCCGATGAACCGGTTCCGATTACACCCACACCGGAAACCGACCAGCTGTAATTTAGGAAAGGTCCGCCGGAACTTGTATTTTCAAAATTAATCACTTCACCCGGTGATGCATTTGGATTCGAAATACTGAAATCAGCATTCGGACCACCATCCATTCCAACGGTAACTATTGCACCTGACGTCGTACAACCGTTAGCATCTGTAACTCCCAGGATGTACATTCCCGCGTTTAGGTTTGAAAGATTTAAAGATGTCAAAGGACTTCCTGTCCAGGAATAAACGAAAGGCCCGTTCCCGGTAACCTGAATTCCATTGATAGCACCGTTATTTCCAACACAACTTGCATTTGTAACGACCATATTCGTGATATCAATTACCGGCGGAGGAACCACTCCTACAAACAAAGCGTTTGATGTAACAACACAGCCGCTGTTATCTGTAACTGTCAGGGTATAATTCCCTGTTGTCAAATTCGCAGCGTTCAATGTATTTTGAGCTGGCGAACTATTCCAGGAATAAGAATAAGGGGCTGTTCCCCCGGTAACCGTGACACCTGTAATAGACCCTGATCCAACGGCACAATTGTCATTTGAAATGACCGCATTGTTTGTATTTACGGCAAGACCTGAAGTAGTTGGAACTGTAAATGTTGCCTGAACAGAACAGTTTTGATCATCTGTTACGGTAATGGTATAATTTCCGGCAGACAAACCTCCGATACTCAATGTTGTCTGACCATTAGGCGCCCAGGAAATAGTTGGATTTATACCTCCAACAATTTGCAATCCGTGAATTGCTCCGGTATTTCCAACGCATCCTGTTGGTGTGATCAATAATGAATTCTGATCCAGACTCAAAGGAATCATCGCATTTACTGTAAACGGACCACCATTTGCCGTACAACCAAATTGATCACTTACCACCACATTGTAAGTAGCCGGAGAAAGATTAGTTTGGTTCAGGGTTGGACTTACAACACCATTCCAGGTATAGGTAAAAACCGATCCCGGCACTCCTGAAACAGTTAATCCTGAAATTGTTCCGTCATTCATTGCACATGTTTCCGCTGTAACCTGTGCGTTAGTTGTAGTCAACGTTGGTCCCGCAATATTATTCACCACAAACGGTCCGGCAGTTACAATACATCCTAAGTTATCTGTAACCTGTAAATTATAAGTTCCTGCAGGAATATTCGAAAGATTCAAAGTATTGTAAGCCCCGGAGTTCCAGTTATAAGTATATCCCGGCTGTCCGCCCGAAACGGACAATCCTGAAATGGCTCCGGTCGACTGACCACAATGCGCATGCGTAATTGAAACGGAGGCCGAATTGATAACCGGAGCACTTGAAGCTCCAATCGATACCGGTCCGAAAGTAGAAGTACAACTTCCTGCATCCGTAACCACCAACGTATAATTCCCGGAAGCCAAACCTGTTTGATTCAATGTAGAACTTACTCCATTCCATTGATAGGTCAAACCCGTTCCAGTTGCAGTAATCCCGCTAATACTTCCGTTATTTGCACCACAAGTAGTTCCGGTGACCACCATATTTGTTGCATCAATTGACGGACCCGGAGATAAACCAACATTGAATGGTCCTGCAACCGCATTACAACCGAAAGCATCAGAAACTGCCAAAGCATAAGTTCCACCCGGAATATTCGTATGATCCAGAGTAGGACTTGCAACCAAGTTCCAGGTATAAGTTAATGTTCCTGTTCCGCTTGCTGTAATTCCTGTAATCGCGCCATCATTTCCGGCGCAAGTTTCATTTGTGATCACGATATTGGTTGTATTGATCACTGGTCCTGCAATATTATTTACCACGAACGGACCTGCGTTCGCCATACAGCCCAGGTTATCTGTAACCACCAAATTGTAATTTCCAGCCGGAATTGCGCTTAAATTTAATGTCGAGTATGCTCCTGAGTTCCAATTGTAAGTATATCCTGGTTGACCACCCGAAACGGATAACCCTGAAATTGCTCCGTTTGACTGATTACAATGTGCATGAGTAATTGCAACAGAAGCTGAATTAATGACAGGGGCAGTTGAAGCACCAATTGAAATTGGTCCGGCAGAAGCTGTACAGCCAATATTATCTGTAACAACCAAATTATAGTTTCCGGAACTTAATCCGGTAATATCTAAAGTAGCATATGCACCTGTGTTCCAGTTATAGGTCAAACCTGTTCCCGTTGCTGTAATTCCAATAATGCTTCCATTAGTTAATCCGCAAGTGGTTCCGGTCACCGCCATGTTCGTGGTGTTGATAACCGGTCCGGCATTTTGTCCCACATTAATTGGTCCTAATGAAGCCGTACAACCTAAATTATCCGTGACAACCAGGTTGTAATTCCCTGTGTTTAAACCCGAGATATTCAATGTGGAAAATGCTCCGGAATTCCAGCTGTAAGTCAACCCTGTTCCCGTAGCGGTAATTCCAGCAATTGATCCGCCGCCGCCTAAACAAGAAGCGTTCGTAACAACCATGTTAGTTGAATTGATAGCCGGACCACCGGTACTTCCGATCACGTATGGGCCTGAAGTTGCGGTACAACCGATTCCGTCAGTTACTGTTACGGTATAAGAACCCGCGGCTGCATTGCTTAAATTCATCGTAGGTGTTGTAACACCATTCCACGTAATCACAGGAGTTGGTGCACCACCTGAAGTTGTTAGTCCTGTAATTGATCCGCCGGAAGAACAAGTGGCATTGGAAATAACCGCTGTTCCTGAAATGGTTGGTCCGCCAACAGTAACTGTCACCGGAATTCTAAATGTTCCATTCGGACAAAATCCGACATAATAAGTGGTTGTTGTGGTAGCTGAAGGAATATTCAACGTCAAACCGGTTCCAACCGACGTATTTCCAGTGTAAGTGGTATACCAGGTAATGTTTGCATTTGTAATGGGTGTTGGTAATGTTCCTTGCACAGTTACGGATAAAGTAGCAGGACTTCCGGTACAAACAGAGACATTATTGGGAATCAGGTTGTAATAAGGCTGCGTCACTAAATTCGACCCTGAAGCACCATTTGTAGCACCATTCGGTGGAAAACTCGCGACAATATGGGTTGTCAGGTTCCCAGCGATAGTAACAACGCCACTATTTCCACCGTTCGCAGAAATTGAAGGTGTTCCTGAAGTATAATTAACAAATCCGCCGGTTCCTCCACCTCCAGGGCCATCTGCTTCCACTCCTGATGTAAATGAACCAAAGTTTAATGCGTTGTCTCCACCGTTTCCACCGTTTGCAATTAAGGAAACTGTATTAGGAATTGCTGTACCGTTAGAAATAATAATCGCTCCGCCACCACCAGCACCTCCAGCTCCGTCTACACCTCTCTTAACACCAATACCGGCTGTTTGATTTAAAGGATTTGAATTTTGTCCGTTTGCTCCGTTTGCTTCAATAACACCGGTACCAGTAATACTTCCATAGGATTGCAGGAAAACTATTCCTCCACCGGCACCACCACTTCCACCCTGAGTATTATCCATTTCACCGGCGCCACCGCCACCGCCCATAAATATACGGGTCGCATCATAGGTTAAGGGATGTCCTCCTAATCCGCCTTCTTTTCTTCTGCTGTCGGCTTGCCATGCTGAATTATTAGGTCCAACTGCTGCTTCATTCTGATCGTTTTGAGCACCGGAATAACCACCTCTTCCTCCTCCTGAACTATTTGCCGATAATGGCTCCAAAGCATAAAAAGCTGCATAAGTCGGATTTAAAGCACCGGTTCCTGTGTAAGTTCCTGTTCCAAAGTTTGAACCACCACCACCACCGGCATTTTTGTAATTTCCACCGCCGCCGCCATTGGCTGCAGCTCCCATTCCATATCGGGAAAGATAATTAACGGTCAAATCTCCGGTTGCAGTTGCAGCTCCACCGATTCCTTCTCCTTTTTCTGCACCTTCAGAAGCAGCTGAATATCCAGGTTTTCCAAAATCAGTGGCATTACCCGGACCGTTCGAAGTATTATCGACAACTCCACCTCTAAAGCCATAGCCGGAAGCAACTATTTTAGAATTTGTTCCAAAACTAACTGTTCCGTTCACTTCTAAAGCCACAATACCTCCACTAAGTCCATTCCAGGTTAGAGGAACAACTGTAGTATTCGGGTTCAACGTTAAATTTCCAAGTCTGGGTACACGAACCACCTGCACATGTCCTGTTGCTGTATACGTGTTTTTCAAAGCACATCTGACAGTAATACCTGTTGATCCTGAAACAGAAAGAACTTCTGCATATTCGTACTTTCCGGAATTATTGTAACTCGTTACTGTTCCCCAATCCTTGCGGTAATTATTCAAATTCCCCAGATCTGCCATCGCAGAATTAGACAAAGTATAGTTCCCTCCCCAAACTGCCGTTGGTGTTGTATTGATATCCAAATCAGCTCCCTGCATTTGGATGATCAGAATTAAATCTCCCGAAGCTAAAGCTGTCGTTAGAACAGGGCCATTCGTAAGTGTATTGGAAGTAACTGTTAAACTGGTTGCACCAGCAGCAATATTTGCAGTAACATCCGTATAAGCATTCAATACAGTTCCGGCAACTGTAACGGTATAATCACTGTTCTTAGCTTTCTGACTAAAGGAGAAATTGCTGATCGATAGTAGTAATATGGAGAGAAGAAGAGACTTCATGGGTATAAATGGGATAAACTAGTTCGTTAAAGAGACGACAAAATATACAAAAGGTTGTAATTTTTGTTATATTTTTTTGGATATTTCTTTCATGATATAACTTACCGCCGGACATACTTCCATGTTCTTTCTGGTAAGTGGTAAAATCTGGTACATGTTCTTACGGTCTGTATGCGGGTATTCCCTGCATGCCAGAGGTCTGTCTTCATAAACGGAGCAATAATTATCCGCTCCTAAAAACGGGCATGGTGCGGTTCTCAATACATAATCCTGATCCTCATCTATTTTCAGATAGGCATCAATAAATTTGCTTTCAGTCATGCGCATGCGTTTTGACAAACGTTTTATATCCACATCTCTAAAAATCGGACTGGTCGTTTTACAACAATTCGCACAGGCCAAACAATCTATTTTCCGGAAAGCTTCGGTATGCAATTGATGGAATTGTTCATCCAGCGTTCGATTATTTGCCTTCTTGGCTTTTTTAATCCACTTAGTATAAAATTCCTTCTCTGCCTTTCCGTGATCGGTGAGTTCTTTCAAATTCATCTTACAAAATTAATAGAAACCCATGCTGAATTTTAAAGTATTGTTTAATTTAGTCCAAGATACTTATGGAAAAATTTGATTTAGTTGTCATTGGTGGCGGGCCTGCAGGTTATGCAGCAGCCATGCGCGGAATCGATTACGGCAAGCGTGTTTGCTTAATAGAGAAAGATCGCGTGGGTGGCGCAGGAGTTTACAATGGTGCTTTGTCATCGAAAACATTGTGGGAAATTTCTCAAAAAATTGCATCTGTAAATGATACGATCAGCGGGAAAGGAAGAGAGAAATTCTACCTTTCCTGGCAGGATGTTGACGCCACTGTTGACGAAGCAGTTTTTGAACGTAAATTCCAGTATTCCTGCCATTTGAAATTGCTTCAGACCGAAACAATGAACAAATTATTAAGCTATCAGCGTGGTACGGCAAGCTTCATTTCTCCGCATGAAATTGAGATCGTTCAGCACGATGGTGACCGATCTGTGGTCTATGGAGAAAATATCATTATTGCCAGTGGAAGCAGGCCTAGAAAAATGAAGGATGTCAATGTAGATGAGCAAACGATCTTTACCAGTGACGGCATTGAAAATCTCTCCGATTACCCCAAAAGTCTTGTAATTGTTGGTGCCGGAGTTATCGGTTGTGAATATGCTACCATTTTTTCCAACTTTGGAAAAACGAAGGTTTACTTAATCGATCGTGCAGACCGAATTCTTCCTTTTGAGGATAGAGATATTACAAATATCGTCAGTGAGAATTTAGAAGAAAAAGGCGTAACGATTCATCACAATGCACAACTGGAACGACTTGAAAATTTAGGGAATGAAGTAGAATACGAATTAAGCTATCCGGACGGATCACGTGAAGTAATTCGTGTTGAAAAAGCACTTCTTTCTATCGGTCGTGTACCAAATATTGAATCTTTAAAGCTGGAAAATGCGGGAGTTTTAATGTCAAAACGCGGGCAGCACATTGGCGACGATGATACCGTAACAAATGTACCGCACATTTATGCCGTTGGTGATGTTTCGGGTAGAATTGCTTTGGTAAACATGGGAGAAATCGAAGCTCGTCATGCTGTGGAAAGAGCATTTGGAACTATCCGTGAACGACTGAGTTACGACAATGTCTGCACCATTATGTTCCTTCAGCCGGAAGTAGCCGCAGTGGGCATTAATGAAATGCAATGCGTCGAAAAAAATATTCCTGTAAAAGTGGTGAAAATCGACTACTCAGTCATTGCACGTGCAATTGCGATGCGAAAAACAGAAGGTTTTTTCAAAATTATCGTCACCAACGACAGCGATATGAAAGTTCTCGGAATGCGTGCTGTGGGTGAACATGCATCAACTGCCATTCAAACAATTGGTTTGATCATGAAACTCGGGCTTCCGATTCATGTGATTGCAGAGCTGGTCCATCCGCACCCTTCCATTGCAGAAGGAATCCAGGAATGTGTAAGAATGTTGTTGAACCGTTCACTATTCAAATCTTCGGTATTCAAAGATAAACTGGCCTGTTACTCGCTGGTTGACGGTGTAAAAACACCTTTGGAACGTTTGTAATTCACTTCAGATAAACTTCCTTTTTCATACAAATTGCTTGAAGAATTTGCAATTAATCGTGGAGGTTAATTTTGCTGAACCGCGCTAACGCTTGTTCACTTTTCGTAAGCTAACGCTTACTTTCCTTTCAAATCCATCGCCTTCAATGTGTTAATCATCAAAGATGCAATGGTCATTGGTCCTACTCCACCCGGAACAGGTGTGATCGCAGATGTTTTTGGGGCAACTTCCTTAAAATCAACATCACCTGCCAATCTCCAGCCTCTTTCTCTGGTTGCATCTTCAATACGGGTTGTTCCCACATCAATGACAACGGCCCCTTCTTTCACCATATCAGCTGTAATGAAGCCCGGAATTCCAACCGCAGCAACTAAAATGTCTGCTCCAAGGCAAATCTCCTTAATGTTTTCAGATTTAGAATGAGCAAGTGTTACAGTGCAATTTCCCGGGTTCGTATTCTTTCCTAAAAGTAAGCTCAAAGGCGTTCCTACAATATTACTTCTTCCAACTACCACACAATTCTTCCCGGCAGTTTCAATTTTATAACGACGCATTAATTCCACAATTCCGGCAGGTGTAGCAGGAACAAATCCGGGAATATTCAACATCATATTTCCTACATTGATCGGGTGAAAACCATCCACATCTTTCTTCGGATCAATAGACAGCGTCACTTTCATCTCATCAATATGCGCCGGAAGCGGAAGCTGGACGATATATCCGTCGATACTTCTGTCTTCATTCAATGTCTGGATTTTTTTCAAAAGCGTTTCTTCCGTGATAGAATCATCGTATCGGATTAAAGTGCTTTCGAAACCAATTTCCTCACATGCTTTCAGTTTGTTATTGACATAAGTAACCGAACCACCATCCTTTCCAACAAGAATTGCTGCCAGGTGAGGAATTTTCTTTCCTGCTGCTTTACGTTCTGCAACCTGAACTGCCAACTCTTTTTTAATGATTTCGGAAACATCTTTACCACTTAATATCTGCATAGTGAGAATTTTCTGCAAATATAAGGCTTACATCGATTTAGTAACAACTTTCATGCGATTCATCTTTGAATGACTTGTGAAATTTTATAAACAATAATTGATCCGGCAATAAAATTATCACACGAATCACCACTTTAATCAACGAGATCAGGGGTTTAATCAAAGACTGCTTTTTAAATCCAACCATTTAAAACGGCAGTCGTCTTTATACTGTAACGACAAAACAACATGTCATGGAAAACAAACTCGCTAAAAGACGCTTTATTCAGACCTCTGCAGTTCAGCAAATTAATGAGGCCACCATTGTTTTGAGACATTTTATTGAATTGAGTGCCAAATTATTGCCTTTATTCAATGAATTATCTAAAAAAAGCATCCTTCTTCCACAAGAAGTGAATGACCGGAATAAAATTATTGAAGTTTACAGGAATTACGCTTTCGATACCAGCACTTCGGAAATATTGATGGAATCGGATATTTTGGAAATCATTCAGCAAACATTCCAATCTATTGAGCATCGAAATCCCGGAAAAGATTCTGAATCCGACAAGCTGATGACTGTTTTTCAGAATAAACATCATCAATTAGTTCAAAACTGGCAATTGACTGATACGAATTAAATAACCAGTTGCAAAACACGAATGTGATAAAAATCACGTGATGCAATAAACAAGTAGGCACGCGATTAATAATACAAACAAGTAGGCGCGCGATGTATCACGCGCCTACTTGTTCAGAAAAAGCCGAATCATGGTCAGAATATTGTTCTGATTGTGGTTCGGTTTTTTTATTTGATTTTGCTGAACTCTACTTATCAATGAACAAATAAGTTTCACTCATCAAACATGATATCATAAAAAAGGGGTGCGATAAATCACACCCCTACATTATTTAAATAATCCTATTATTTCTTTGCAGCTTTCGTCTTTCCCTTTTCAATGGAAATTTTCAGTGCTGTATTTGCTTCATCGATATCCAAAACAATGTTATCTCCTTCATGCAGATTCGCTTTAATAATCTCTTCTGCCAATGGATCTTCAATGTATTTTTGGATCGCTCTTTTCAATGGTCTTGCTCCAAATTTCTCGTCGTAGCCTTTGTCTACAATGAAATCTTTTGCTTTTTCAGTAATCGAAGCATGGTAACCCAATACAGCAATACGATCAAACAATTTCATCAATTCCAAATCAATGATCTTATGGATATTCTCTCTTGTCAGTGAATGGAAGATAATCATGTCGTCCATACGATTCAGGAACTCCGGTGAAAACGCTTTTCGCAATGCATTCTGAATGACGATTTTAGCATTATCATCACGTTGTTCTGTTTGCGATTTCGTTCCGAAACCAACTCCGGTACCAAAATCAGCCAACTGACGTGCACCGATATTTGAAGTCATGATCAGGATTGTGTTTTTAAAATCAATCTTACGACCCAACCCATCCGTCATATGTCCGTCATCCAAAACCTGCAGTAACAAGTTGAATACATCCGGATGCGCTTTCTCGATCTCATCCAATAAAATGATGGAATAAGGTTTACGTCTTACTTTCTCCGTCAACTGACCACCTTCTTCGTAACCAACGTATCCCGGAGGCGCTCCAACTAATCGGGAAATAGAGAATTTCTCCATGTATTCCGACATATCGATACGAATCAATGAATCTTCAGAATCGAATAAGTATTTCGCCAATACTTTCGCCAATTGTGTTTTACCAACACCTGTTGGCCCTAAGAAGAAGAACGAACCGATTGGCTTATTCGGATCTTTCAATCCTGCTCTGTTTCGTTGAATAGCTTTCACCACTTTTTCAACTGCTTCCTGCTGACCAATAACTTTACCCTGAAGTTCATCAGCCATAGTAGCCAATTTACCCATTTCAGTTTGAGCAACTCTTGTAACAGGAATTCCACACATCATGGAAACAACTTCCGCAACATCTTCTTCGGTTACAACCACTCTTTTGGCTTTGGAATCTTCTTCCCAACGTTTTTTCGCTTCTTCCAAACGATCCTGAAGTTTACGCTCAGAATCACGTAATTCAGCCGCTTTTTCGTATTGCTGAGATTTGATCACTTCATTTTTCTGATCCTTCAGTTCTTCAATTTCCTGCTCAATATCAATAATATCCTGCGGAACATTGATGTTCGTGATATGTACGCGAGAACCTACTTCGTCCAAAGCATCAATTGCTTTATCCGGCAAATGCCTGTCCGTAATATAACGTTCCGTCAATTTCACACATGCAGCAAGTGCTTCGTCCGTGTAAGTCACCATGTGGTGATCTTCGTAACGTTCTTTAATATTGTTTAGAATCTGGATCGTTTCTTCGATACTTGTCGGCTCGATCAATACTTTTTGGAAGCGACGCTCTAAAGCTCCGTCTTTTTCAATGTATTGTCTGTACTCATCCAATGTTGTAGCACCGATTGCCTGCATTTCTCCGCGCGCCAAAGCCGGTTTGAACATGTTTGAAGCATCCAGTGAACCACTTGCACCACCCGCACCTATAATAGTGTGGATTTCGTCAATAAACAAAATGATATCCGGATTTTTTTCGATTTCGGCCATAACGGCTTTCATACGCTCTTCAAACTGACCGCGGTATTTTGTACCGGCAACCATAGAAGCTAAATCCAACGAAATGATTCGCTTATTAAAAAGTACACGGGAAACTTTGCGCTGAACAATTCTCAGTGCCAATCCTTCCGCAATGGCACTTTTACCAACTCCGGGTTCTCCGATCAAAATCGGGTTATTCTTTTTTCTGCGCGATAAGATCTGAGAAACTCGCTCAATTTCTTTTTCACGTCCTACAATTGGATCCAGTTTTCCGGCTTCTGCCATCTTCGTTAAGTCACGACCGAAATTATCCAAAACCGGAGTTTTAGATTTAGGGTCAGTTGCCTTTCTTTGACTAGCTCCAAATGTTTGATCGTCATCTTCAGAAGAAGACGACATTTCTGCTCTTGGTAATTTGTTTTCGTCGACCATATTTTCTAATTCCTCGTGAACTGTATTATAATTAACTCCGTAGCGGTTCAACACTCTGCAAACTACGGAATCTTCATCCTTTAGCATCGAAAGTAACAAATGTTCTGTTCCAATCATAGGGCTCTTGAACAATTTGGCTTCCAAATAAGTGATTTTTAACAAACGTTCTGCTTGTTTTACCAAAGGGATATTCGCACCGACAGGCGAATTCGATTTAGATGTCTCTAGTAAAGGTTTTTCTAATTCTGCTTTTAATTTAGGTAGGTCCAGGTTAAATCCGGTAAGAATACGCACCGCATTGCCCTCACCTTCACGCAAGATTCCAAGCAAGAAATGTTCAACCCCAATAAAGTCATTCCCTAAACGCAAAGCTTCTTCCCTACTGAAACTCAGTACGTCTTTTACGCGGGGTGAAAATTTCGCTTCCATAACTTCTTAATTTAAGATTCAGGTACAACAAGTGCACCATACAAATATACAAACTCATTAAATGTTAATAAGTAGATCGAAATATCATTTTTTCACCACTTTTTGTTAGTAAAAATCCATTTACCCCTCTTTTTTGTAGTTATAAAAAAACTAATTTCGAAACTTGCATTTAGCACGCAAATTTCGTGCATAATTTAAAACTATGACAAGATGGCAGATGGAGAAAAGATAATCCAGATTAACATCGAAGATGAAATGAAATCGGCGTACATCGATTATTCGATGTCAGTGATTGTATCTCGTGCGCTTCCTGATGTGCGCGATGGATTTAAACCAGTACACCGCCGTGTATTATATGGTATGCAGGATTTGGGAGTTTATTCCAACCGACCGCATAAAAAGTCAGCGCGTATTGTTGGGGAAGTACTCGGAAAATATCACCCGCATGGTGACAGTTCTGTTTATGACACCATGGTGCGTATGGCACAATCCTGGTCTTTGCGTTATCCTTTGGTTGACGGACAAGGAAACTTTGGTTCCGTAGATGGTGACAGCCCGGCAGCAATGCGTTATACGGAAGCTCGTTTACGCAAGATCGCAGAAGAGATGCTGGATGATCTGGACAAAGAAACCGTTGATTTCCAGCCAAACTTTGATGACTCATTGGAGGAACCAACCGTATTACCATCTAAAATACCGAATTTATTAATAAATGGGTCAAGTGGTATTGCCGTTGGTATGGCAACAAATATGGCACCTCATAACTTAGGTGAAGTAGTTGATGCCATTATTGCATACGTAGATAATAATGACCTGGAAGATGAAGAGCTGTTACATCATGTAAAAGCACCCGATTTCCCAACAGGAGGTATTATTTACGGTGTAGATGGAGCTCGTGAGGCATTATTGACAGGTCGCGGCCGTGTCGTTATTCGCGGAAAAGCCGAAATCGAAGAATCAGGAGGAAGAGAACAAATCATTGTTACGGAGATTCCTTACCAGGTGAACAAAGCAGAAATGATCAAGAAAACTGCTGAACTGGTAAATGACAAAAAGATTGAAGGTATTTCTGACATTCGCGACGAATCTGACAGAAATGGTATGCGTATCGTTTTTGAATTGAAACGCGATGCTATTCCAAATGTCGTTTTAAATAAACTATACAAGTACACTGCTCTGCAGGGTTCCTTTTCAATCAACAACATTTGTTTAGTTGATGGAAGACCACGTCAGTTGAACTTAAGAGAAATGATTGCTGAATTCGTGAAATTCAGACATGAAGTAGTTATTCGCAGAACGAAGTATGAATTGCGTAAAGCGGAAGAGCGCGCGCATATCTTAGAAGGGTTAATCATTGCTTCTGACAATATTGATGAAGTAATTGCAATTATCCGATCATCAAAAGCCCCGGAAGAAGCGCGTGAGCGTTTGATGGAACGTTTTGCATTGTCAGACATTCAATCGCGTGCCATTGTAGAAATGCGTCTGCGTCAGTTGACAGGACTGGAACAGGACAAACTACGTGCTGAGTACGCAGATTTAATGGCATTCATTGCTGATATGAAAGACATTTTGGCACGTGAAGAACGCAGAATGCAGATTATCAAAGACGAATTAAATGATGTTCGCACGAAATATGGTGATGCTCGTCGTTCTCGAATTGAGTACTCAGCTTCAGAAATGAAGATTGAGGATTTAATCCCGGATGAAGAAGTGGTTATTACTATTTCCCATGCAGGTTATATCAAGCGCACAAACTTAGATGAATTCAAGGTTCAGAGCCGTGGCGGAATGGGATCGAAAGGTTCTACAACCCGTGACAAAGATTTCTTAGAACATTTATTTGTAGCAACGAATCACAACTATTTATTGATTTTCACCGAGAAAGGGCGTTGTTTCTGGATGCGTGTATTTGAAGTTCCGGAAGGAAACAAAACAGCTAAAGGAAGAGCAATCCAAAACTTGTTGAATATTGAGCAGGACGATAAGATCAAAGCGTATGTGAAAGTCAAAGATTTGACGGACAAAGAATATGTGGAGAACAACTTCATCGTGATGTGTACGAAACAAGGTATTATCAAGAAAACTTCTTTAGCTGCTTATTCTCGCCCAAGAGCAAACGGTATCAACGCGATCACCATCCGTGAAAACGATGAATTGCTTGAGGCAAGATTGACTGACGGAACGAATGAAATGGTCCTTGCAACAAAAGCAGGACGAGCAATTCGTTTCAACGAGGAAAAAGTTCGCCCGATGGGAAGAAATGCTTCTGGTGTACGTGCAGTAACTCTTCAAAACGACAAAGATGAAGTAGTAGGTATGATCTGCGTGAAAGACAAGGCAGAGACTATCATGGTTGTTTCTGAAAAAGGTTACGGAAAACGATCATTCCTGGACGATCCGGAAGATGGTGAACCGGTTTACCGTATCACAAACCGTGGTGGAAAAGGTGTTAAGACGATTAACATTACGGATAAAACCGGACCGCTTTTAGCAATTAAAACAGTTGCCGATGAAGATGATTTGATGATCATTACCAAAGCAGGTGTCACCATTCGTATGCACATTGATGGCATCCGCGTAATGGGACGTGCAGCTCAGGGTGTTCGTTTAATCAACTTAAAAGGATCAGCTGCAATTGCAGCAGTAGCAAGAGTACCGCGTTCGGATGAAGATGAAGCAGAATACGATGAAGACGGAGCGATCATTGAAAAACCGTTGGACGACACTGCAGAAGAATCTGCTGACGAAACAAGCGAAACAAATTCTGAGGAATAATATGGAAAATGATCAAGGTTTGCATCTTTAGGTCGAGAATGGCATAAAAGTTGGAAACAGATCACAGCAAAATGATTAAAATTATGAACTAT
Organism: uncultured Fluviicola sp.; assembly: GCA_965650365.1. Taxonomy (GTDB): domain Bacteria; phylum Bacteroidota; class Bacteroidia; order Flavobacteriales_D; family Crocinitomicaceae; genus Fluviicola. The sequence goes on from CBFGOJ010000001.1 coordinate 95,254, forward strand.
TTGAACATTACTAAAGGAGCATTAATAGCAGGAATCTTGATGGTTTCATCCTTTTCTTTCGCTCAAAAAAAGATTGAGACGGATGCTGCACTAGCATTTCAGGCCTACGAAAAGGCTCAAATGTCGCAAGATGTACCTGAAATGAAAAAGCAATTATTGAAAGCTAAAGAAGCTATTGATATTGCTTCAACAAACGCAGAAACTGAAAAAAGTCCAAAAACCTTGTTCTTAAAAGGTGAGATTTATGCATCCTTGTTTACAAATCCAATGCTTCTTACAGATCCGGAATTTGTGAAAATGATTCCTGAAAATTCAAAGGAAGTAGCTACAAAAGCTTACAAGGAAGCATATGATTTATCCAACAAATACGATTCGGATATTGAGAATAGCATCAAACAGATCAAAATGGCTTTCTACGATATGGGAAAAATGGCTTTCGATGCAAAAATGTACAAAGTTGCTGCCGAAGTTTTTGGATCTGTCAATGATTTTACCAATGTTGTAAATCAGATAGACACATTGTCTATTGAATATGCAGGTATCGCCTCAGAGAATGATTCCAACTATGTTCAGGCAGCAGAATACTACAAAAAATGTGCTGATTTGGGTTACAAACCGGAAAGCATTTACCGCTCAACTGCAATGGCTTACATCAAAGCGGGACAAAATGAAAAGGCTATTGAATTTTTGAAACAGGCTATTACAAAGTCTCCTAAAGACAAGCATTTATACTTTGCATTAGGAACGATTGCAATGGAAATGAATGACGACAAAACGGTTTTAGAAAATCTGAATAAAGCGATAGAAGTTGATCCTAATTATGCTGATGCACATTACAACCTGGGAGTTTATTTTTCCGGAAAAGGATCTGATTTACGTCTGAAAGCTGGTAATCTTCCTCCGAATGCGAAAAAAGAATCGGATGAATTGCTTGCAAAAAGTTTAGAGTTTTATTCGTTAGCATTGGATCCATTGGAAAAATACGTAGTACTTAATCCAAAAGATGTAGTGGTGTTGAGCAGTTTGGTGAAAATTGCACGAGCATTGAAAAACACTGAAAAAGAAGCAAAATTTAAGCAAATGCTTGATGCTGCGAAGCAATAATTAATTCCGAATAAATAATTCAAACAGGGGTGCAATAAATCGCACCCCTGTTTTTTTGTTATCACCACTGTAACCAACAAAAATTTCCAGCGTTTGAATAAGCATTCCCTCTCTTTTGGACTGAACAAACAGGATTTAACGGAAAATAAACATCTGACTCCTGTAAAAACCTTATCTTAGCCGACCCCAAAAGAAAACAAAATGAAAAACATTCTTGTCGTAATTTGTTTATTTGCCGGTCTTCAATCTTTTGCACAATTGAGTGCTGTGAAAGGAAAGACTTTTTATAATTTCTGGTTGAATCTTCCGGATTCGGCTACATTAAACAACAACCCTCCTATTTTGATATTCCTTCACGGAAAGAGTTTAAGCGGAACAGATTTGAACCGTGTAAAGAAATACGGAGTTATCCATGAAATTGAGAAAGGAAGAAAAGTTCCTGCTATTGTTATTGCTCCGCAGGTTGCAAACGGATCATGGAATCCCGACAAAGTATTGGAAATTTTAGAATATGTTCAAAAACTCTATAAAACAGATACCAATCGCGTATATGTTTGCGGAATGAGCCTTGGTGGCTACGGAACCATGCATTTTGTTGGAAAACATGCCGATAAAATTACTGCTGGTGTTGCACTTTGCGGTGGAGGAAATCCGAAAGACGCCTGCAACCTGGCAAGTATTCCGATGTGGATTCAGCACGGTAATCAGGATGAAGCCGTTCCCGTTCGTTATTCCAGAGAAATGGTTACAGCAATTAAAAATTGCAACAACGGAAAAAATCTGATCTATACGGAGATTCCAGGAGCAAATCACGGAGCTTTGGAACGAATCTTTCGCGCTGATGAAATGTACGACTGGTTATTTGCACAGGTAAGAACTGCCGCAGGTGAAGTCGTAATGGTTGCTCCTCCTATTAAGAGAGAGCCAATTATTATACAAGGGAATCAGACCGAAAAGAAAGCTGTACCAAGGGTTGGAAGTAACTAATGTAAAGGGGCTTCGACTTCGCTGCGCCTATGCTGATCGCGTGTCGCCATAGCTTTAGCGATGGCACAAGCTTCTGCGTAAGCATTCAGCCACCTCACCTTTTCTCTGACTTGTCAAAAGTAGACTGAGCGGAGTCGAAGTCTATTTAAACTGGATTGCAGAATATTTAAAACTGATAATCATTTCATCAAATTGTTTGATGAAGTCCTGCCCGAGATTTCCGTCAAAATCGGAATCTATTTTCCCGACCTCTTCTATCCGAACCTGGAGATTTTTCAGCGTTGCTTTTGATGAACCTACTGAAAGGGCAACTTTGGGCAATAGGTACCCTTCAAATTCTACTATTCCACCGGCACCGCCAGATTTCAAGGTTCGCTTCTTCCCTTTTCTCTTGACTTTCTTTTCATATTTCCGGTAATAAGCGCCGTTTAGCGAAGTTTCAACCGCCCCGGTATCAAAAGAAAACTGCAAAGTATCCGAACCCTGGACAACCTGGACAACCGGCATAAATCCGTTTAGCATCATATTACTCTTTGAATAGGCTTCGATTGTTTTAGGAATAACCAATTCGTCATTTTTAGTGATGTGGATTTCATCCAGGTTGCGAATTACCGGAAACCCAATAATTCCTTTAATGGAATAATTTGCTTCTTCAAAAGTGAGATCTTTGTCATCAAAAACAAGGAATACTACATTTTTACAGGTTACTTCTCCAATAGTTAATTCTTTGACAACTGCCAGATCGCTTTTCACTTTAGCTCCGGTAATTGCAGAAACATCAAATTGAACCGGAATTATTTCGCAACCCATCTCAAGCGCCACGGAACGCTGGATTACTGAAAAATTTGCACCTGTGTCAAAGATGAAATCCTTTGTCATTCCCGAAATAGCAACCGGAATATTTGCCAATTTCGCCAAATCCCTGGTCATTTGAATCCTGACATCACTAGTGTGAATAATCTGCTGCTTTTCCGAATTCTCCAATGCTTTCCAAATACCTGAAGTATTTTTTAAATCATCTAATTCATCGGGTGTACAAACCTGCTTGAGATTTTCAATGATGTATTGATTCGTTTGATAAGCTTCTTTGTATTCAAACAAATTGACGAAATTCAACTGCTTCACCAACAAAATTTCTTTGATCAGCGAATCATTCTTCAAAACCCCTGCCCCTTCCAAAAAATCTTCGATGGCTTCATTGGATGCTTTGAAATTGGAAAATGCATTCTCCACCAAACTCCAATAATAGAAATAGACTTCTTTATCGATTCGGGTTTTATTAGCGGTCAACAATTTTTTTACTGCAAAAAAGTTTTTCTTTTGAGCGAAAGTCCCTAATTCCAGGTAGAATTTTTCTTCATCGAAAGATTGGTCTTTCTGGGCTTTCGAAAAGAAACACAGCAAACAAAATAGAATAGCAAACAGGTTTTTCATAGTACGAAAATGAATCATGAAGATAATTAAATCAAGGATATAATTATTCTGTATACTATTTCCTATTCTTCCGCAGATGCACAGATTATTGCTCGCTAATGCTTACGCTGAAGCTACAGCATAGGCGCACCCACTCGCTTTTGATGTCCAGATAACACTTTGATGAATTGGTAAGAAAAGGAGGCGGCTGGTAAGCGCCTCTAATATCTGTGCATTTGCGGTAAAAAAGTATAGAGTAAGATCTATTATCGGAAGACGACTCATTTCAACTCAGACCACTTCTTTTGAACGATCTTTTTGAATTCATCCTTCTTGAAAGCTTTTTCATTGATGCCATCGTATTCTTTTACGATGTTTCCATTCCACAGGTAAAATACTCCCGGCGTATCTTTCGTTCCTCCTAAAACGGTCCAGAATGATCCCACATCCAAAACCTTGAATGGGTATTTTCTTCCGGCAAAGGCAAAGAAGTCCGGGATTAATTCTACTTCTTCATCCATGAAGACAATTTTCATTTCAGGGAAATCCGGATCTTTGGAAGCCATTTCTGTCAATGCTTTTGCGGTTTCCTTACAATGATCGCAGCCAGGAGCAAAGAAACACAAGATTTTTCTTCCTTTATCAATATCCGCATATTGTGATGCAAATCCGGACTTTTTGGCTTTTGGTTCGTCTATTAATTTTTCTTCTGCAGATTGCTCCACATTGTGATCTTTCTCCAGTTCTTTCAGATCCGTACCCGTCGACATTTTCTTGTCTGCCGGTTTTTTCGTATCAATAGGTTCTTCTACTTTCAGATTTTTTTCGCTGGTTTCTTCGGGCTTATCCAAATTCATTTCCTGCATCATCTCTTCTACTAACTCATCATTGGATTTACGCTGCATAGGACCAGCAAGAAATACGGCCAAAACAGATGCAAAAGTAATTGCTGCCAGGAAAGAGAAATTCAATCGATCATTCTGTTTAGATGTTTTTTGATACAAGAAAAAGAGTATCCCCATTCCAAGGATGTTTTTGATCAAAGCCTGCACCGGTGTCATTGGAAGTAAAGAACCAAAACAACCACAGTTTCCGCTGTTTCCCGTTGTAGCGATTTCGTAACTTAAATGAACACTGAAAATAAACAACATCAAAAATGAAGTGGGTAAAACCAGTCTTTTGAAGTAATTCTTTTGAAGCAATAAGATTCCCAATGCTAATTCACAACCGATCAAAATTCGCGAGAAATACGCAGCACTAGTTTCACTGAAACCCATCGGGATCAATTGTTTCACCTCAAATGTGGGTAAAGTAAAATTAGGGTTCGGATACAACTTTGCCACTGCAGACAGCAGGAACATAAATGCCATTAATCCTTTTAGGATCATTGGGAGTTGATTGTTTACAAAGCCCTGTTTTTCTAAGCTGGTAGTTGTCATAACGCAAATTTATGCCTCTAAAATAATAGAAAGATACGGGCTTGCTTTCCTTTTTAGGAAAAGCTTAACAAATAATGACGCAGAAATATTCTCCCACTCCTTTTTTTACCGCAAATACAGAGATTTTAAGGGCGCTCACCAGCCGCCCTTCTCTTTACAGGATAAAACGTCATGTATAAAGAGTTCCATAAAATGAATTGAACTATATACTGTTATACTCGATTGATAATATAATCTCCGAACCAGGACCTTTTATCCGTGAAGCGATGCTGCACCAACAAAGGAGATTGATCAATGATCTTTTTCAGGATCTCGTTATTGTATTTGCGGGAAATTTCCGTGTGGATTCGTTCATTTTCTTCGAATGAAAACGTTTTATTGATCGATTTGATTTCAACCAGCTGCTTTTTCGTGCTTTTTAAAAAACTTTTTGCAATTCCTTCTGATTCCTGGTATTCCGGATCGTGAACAAAGCTGTTGAGGTCAAAATTGGCATGAAGCTCCCGATTCATCCGCTCCAATAAGTTCAAATTGAAATCGCGTGTAATTCCTGCTGCGTCGTTGTAAGCTGGAAGAACCACTTCTTTTTCTTTGATCAAATCCACTCCCAAAACAATTTTATCGCCCGGATTCAGATTCTTACTCAGGGAAGCAATAAATCCTTTCGCCTGCTCATCCGACATATTCCCGATATTGGACCCGAGAAACAAAATGATTTTCCGGTTGGGAGATTTTTTCAGATCATTCAACATTTGAAAATAATCGCCATGCAGGCTGTTAATAGCCAATTCCGGAATTTCTTCTTTCATTCGGTGCTCCAGTCCTATCAATGCATTCGAGGAAATATCAATAGGAACATACTTAAAAGTTACACGCTCACGAATCAGTTCGAAAAGGAGGTGAATTGTTTTCGTTCCGTCTCCTGCTCCCAGCTCCACGACTTCGATCTCTTCTCCTTTTTGGATTTCGAAACTCGAAATAATATCCCGGGATTGCTGCTGAAAAATCTCCATTTCCGCACGAGTCAGATAATACTCGGGCATATTCATGATCTTCACGAATAGTTCATCTCCCCGCTTATCGTAAAAATACTTGGAAGGAATTTGTTTGGGAGTTTGAGAAAGCCCAACACTTACATCTTGCTTAAATTGTTCTAATATCATCTTATTTCGCTAACCTGATTCCTGAATACTGCCATTGATAATGTGGGTGGAAAAAGTTTCGGTAGGTTTTTCTGCTATGATTGGGTGATGTTGCAACGGAAGCACCGCGCAAAACCATTTGATTGATCATGAATTTTCCGTTGTATTCGCCAACTGCCCCTGCTGCGGTTTTGAATCCGGGGTAAGGTAAATAGGCGCTGTTTGTCCATTCCCATCGTTTTCCCCAATCCAGTAATTGGGAAGCAGCTTCCCATTCAAATTCGGTAGGTAAACGGAATCCACGCCAACTTGCATAAGCTTGTGCTTCGTAATAAGATACATGCCCTAAAATTGCGTCCGGATCTACTTCTTTTAAACCCGCAAGTGTGAAATAATGCCATTTTCCATGGATCTTGTGCCAATACAAAGGTGAATCGATCTTATTTTCATTGAGCCATGACCAGCCTTCATCCAGCCAGCAATCAAAACGGGAATAACCGCCTGCTTCTATGAATTCCAGGTATTCGCCATTTGTAACCAGGGCGTGGGAAATTTCATAGGCATGCAAATACACCCGGTGCTTATTCAATTCGTTATCAAAACAAAAAGCTCCGCCATCGTGTCCAATTTCATAAACTCCTTCTTCCATAGAAAGCCAGCCAAAGGACGGATTGGTATCTGCCAGTAAGTTGAAGTTGGGATCATATACCGGAAAGATCGGGTTGTGTCCCAGGGTATATTTCAAATCTGTGATCAACAATTCCTGGTGCTGCTGTTCGTGGTTCAATCCCAGTTCAATGAGTTCCCACAAATCGGTAGAAATCTCTTTCGAAAGCAATTCCGTCATTCCTTTATCCACGTAAGCGCGGTATTCGTAAACTTCCGAAACTCCAGGCCGCGTGATATTCCCGCGATCTGCACGGAAAGTTCGCTCACCAATTGTGTTGTAATAGGAATTGAATAAAAACCCGAAATCCGGGTGAAATTCCTGGTACCCATGAAGATTTTTCTTCAGGATCATTTCCTCAAAAAACCAGGTGGAATGTGCCAAATGCCATTTTGGAGGACTTGCAAAAGGAACCGGCTGCGGAACATAATCTTCCACCTGCAGGGGTTTACACAAGTCTTCCGTTCTTTGACGTATTTCTAAGTACTTTTCTTTCAGATTCATTCTTCTCAATTAATCCACAACAACTTGAACTCCTTTCCAAAAAGCTACTTTTCCTTCAATGCTTTTAGCCAGCTCTGAAGCTTTTGGATAGTACCAGGCAGCATCTTTGTTTGTTTGTCCGTCTACTTCCAGCGAATAGTAAGATGCTATTCCTTTCCATGGGCAGGTTGTATGCGTATCTGATTCTTTGAAATATTCTTGTTTGATGGTATCAGCCGGGAAGTAATGGTTTCCTTCTATAACAACCGTTTTATCACTTTCGGCAATGACGGTATTGTTCCAAATTGCTCTTTTCATATTCCCTATTTAGTAATTCTCGATGAATGATTCCGTGTCAGGCACAGAACCGTGTTCTAAATCAAGGTACGAAAAGAAAATTAATTTAGATTTTAAGTGGCTGAAAATTAATTGCCAATTAATCCCAAATTATTATTGGACACGAACAGCAATCATGGTTACATCATCGATCTGCTCATTGGATCCTTTCCAATCATTAAAGGTTTTGAGAATGGTTTTCTTTTGATCTTCCAAAGACAGAACAGCCAGTTTAAGAATCAATTCTTTCATTTGCTTCTTCATGAATTTCTTCCCTTTTGGACCACCGAACTGATCTGCAAAGCCATCCGTAAAACAATAAACCACATCATTTTTTAGTAAGGCAACTTCTGTCTGCGTGAAAGAAACCGAGTCATGAACATGTTTCCCCAAAGGCATTTTATCTCCCGGAAATTCCAACAATTCATACCCGTTTATTTCTTTCGAGTAACGAGCAATCCAAATAGAATTATTTGCGGAAGTATAAGTAAGACTCGTTTTCTCCTTATTGAACGAAATCAAACTTCCATCCATTCCATCTTTTCCGCCATCTGTACTTCCATCATTTTTCAATCGCTCGATGATGGTCATTCTTGCTTCATTGAAAATCTGAGCGGGTTCTGACTGATGTTCGATGGCTTTTTCCAGGCTCGTAATATTGAGCAAACTCATAATGGCCCCGGGAACTCCATGTCCTGTGCTGTCTCCGGTCAACAATAGAAAATCTCCGGTTGTGGATTTGGATGCCCAATAAAAATCGCCGCTTACAACATCACGTGGCTGAAAAATGACAAAATACTCGTCCAAATTATCAGAGAGAGTTGCTTCAGTGGCTAAAAAACTGCGCTGGATCCGTTCCGCATAATTAATGCTGTCTTTGATTTCACGGTGTTTTTCGGTAACCTGCAAATGTGTTTTATTCAATTCTTCCAATGCCGATTTCAATTCGGTCTCTGCAGATTTACGTAACGCAGCCTCTCTTTTGAAGATTCGCTGCCACATATTCACAGCTGCAAAAAAAACCACCAACCCAACGCCCAAAATAGGTAATGCAAAAGATGAACTTTCTGCCATATCGAAACTTGTAAGCAGTACAAATACCAAAAGTCCCACTCCCAGAAGGATTTTTCCCAGTTTGTTAATCATTTTCGAGTAGTGTATTTGTTCTATTTTGTACTAAATTAGTTTTGTTCGCGACTACCAGCTAATTCTTCTGGTTCTAAATACCTGAATGTTATTATGCGCTGTGTAAACAGTTGGTATCAGCAAATAAGTTCTTAAATTTAAAATTCCTTTGATAAACACATCCTTTTTCATGTCAAATATTCAACTTATTATAGAAGAACGTGCCGCAGATATCGGGAATTTCCTCGTTGGTCGTTTGCTTCCATTTCGTCAGAAACGTGCTGTCGGGCCTTTTGTATTCATCGATCACATGGGACCGGCGAAATTGAGTGATCATCAAAACCTGGATGTAGGTCCACATCCTCACATCGGTTTGTCAACACTTACTTATTTGTTTGAAGGTGCAATTATGCATCGCGACAGTGTAGGTTCGGTAGTTGAAATTCAGCCGGGAGCAGTGAATTGGATGACTTCCGGAAAAGGAGTGGTTCATTCGGAGAGAACACCGGAATATTTGCGTCACTCTGAAAAGAGTCTTCACGGACTGCAAATCTGGGTTGCACTTCCTAAAGCCCTGGAAGAAATGGAGCCTACCTTTACACATATCGAAGCACATGACATTCCCGAATGGAAAGAAGGAACTATCCAGTTCAAATTGGTTGCCGGAGAAGCTTTTGGAAGAAAGTCTCCTGTTCCGGTTTACAGTCCGCTCTATTTCCTGGAGATCAAAAGTCAGGAAGCCACAACAATCAGCATTGGTAAGTATCTCTATGGCGAAAGTGCTTTGTATATCCTGGAAGGAAGTATCAAGGATGGTGACGAAGAATTTGGTCCGAAGCAAATACTGATTGCAAAGGAAACAGAATTATGCACTTTTCACATGGCTGAAAACACTACGATCTATATTTTCGGAGGAGAGGCTTTCCCGGAGGAACGATTCATCTTTTGGAACTTTGTTTCCTCGCGTAAAGAACGCATTGAGGAAGCCAAAAAGGCATGGATCGATCAGACTTTCCCGAAGATTGAAGGAGAAACAGAGTTTGTTCCTTTACCGGAACCGAAGTTTTAGAACAAGTTCAAAAAAGGTTCAAAAGTTGAAATGTTCAAAATAAGATGAGGCGATACAAAATTTGAACATTTGAAATAAAAAATTATGATAGAAGTAAAACAATTTGATCACGAATCAAAAGGCTTTTTCAAAGCCACAGAAGATGGCAAGGAAGCCGGAAAAATGACTTATGCATGGGTAAACGACGACCGCATCATTATTGACCATACGGAAGTAAATGGTGAATTCAGAGGGAGAAGTGTTGGAAACCTGATGGTCCAGGCAGCTGTTGAATTTGCACGGAAGGCTGACATTAAGATTATCCCTCTTTGTCCGTTTTCAAATAGTGTCTTTGACAAAACTCCCGATTTTAATTACGTACTTTATAGTTCAAAGGGTTCAAAGGTGTTTAAGGAAATATATGTTGAACTATTGAACTATTGAACTATTTCTTCACGTATTGCGTCAAAATATAAATGGACTGTCCGTCGATCTTGCCTTCAATTAATGTTGGATCATCATGGACCAGGCGGATATTGCGGACAGCAGTTCCGCGTTTTGCCGTAATCGTAGAACCTTTCACATCCAATTCTTTGATCAAAACAACCGTATCTCCTGCTTTAAGAATGACACCATTGGAATCCATGTGTTTCACAGCATCTTCATCTTCCATACCTGATTTTGCCCAGGAAAGTTCATTATCATCCAGATAAATCATTTCCAGCAAATCATTCGGCCATCCTTCCTGTTTCAAATTATCCAGCATTCTGTAAGCAATGACTTTCACTGCAGGAACTTCACTCCACATGGAATCATTCAAACATCTCCAATCATTGGGAACAACTTCTTTCTTTCCTTCCAATTGATCTTTCAGGTTTTGGGAGATCAGAATGAAATCATCAGCTGAATTTCCTTCTGAAGGTTGTACCTGGTAAACCTGCAGGTTATCAGTAGATCCGCTCAACTCGCAAGTCTCACCGCTGCGAAGATTCAATTGTTTTTCAAAATTCATGCTGCAAAGGTAATAAAAACAAAAACCCCGAAGCGATTTCAAAATCTACTTCGGGGTTTCCAATTATTTCCAGTAATTACTGAATAACTACCCGGTATACTTTTTCAGCAGATTCGTTTGAAAGTTTGAAGAAATAAGTTCCTCTTTGAACTTCATTCAGATCAACCGTATTTAAACCGTTTGTAATGGAGTTATTTGCTGTTTTCACTACACGACCATTGACATCTGTTATTACCAAATGGAATGATTCTGTACTCAATGACGATTCGATGTAAACCAATCCTGTAGATGGGTTCGGATACAAACTCACTGATTCAAATGCATTTTCGTCAACAGACATCCAGTCACAAGTCGTTACTACTGTAACTACAACATTGGAGCTATCATCCGGACAAACATTGTTTCCAACAATGTATTTGTAATTAGAGCTGCTAGCCGTATTTCCGGTAATCAACTGGGAGTTCGGTATAAGGGCATTTGCAGCATTGTACCAATTTCCGCCCATATTTACCGTTCCCGTCAAACCTGATAACAAATCAATAGGCTCATTGATACAAGCTGTGATTACGCCGTCACCACCCGCGTTTGAAGGAGGATAAACAGTGATCATTGCAGTAGCAGTATCTACCAAACAACCTTCTGTAATGTAATTCACACTTACAGTTCCAGCAATTACAAACTGAGGATTGAACAAGGTATCATTGACAATAGCAACCTGGTTTGGAGAGTAACTCCATGTTCCGAACGCATCATTCATTCCAATTACATCATTCAAGTCAACCATTTCGTTGATCTGACAAACATTTGCAGCTCCGTTAGTTCCTGCAGAAGTTCCACGCTCCATTAAGTTGAAGTCATCAAATGCCATGAACCAAGGGTTGAATGAAGCAATTAACTTAACTCCGAAAGTATAAACTCCCGATGAATCTGGTGTGAAGCAGAAGAATGATCTCTGGTAATTTACATCCGGCGTTTCAGTAGTCGCAATGAAACTACCCAAAACACTTGCCCCTGTTGATGACTGTGTATTATTCACTACCACAGAACCATTCCAACCAGTGTTTTCATTTTCAGCTGCCCATAGGAAGCTAAATTCATAGTTGTGTCCGGCTACCAATTCAAATTCAGGAGTCCACAAATGATCATTCGACCCGCTGTAGATTCCAACAAAGTTTGATCCTGAGTTAGCCGTTCCCGGAGTGTTGCCACCGTTATCAGAAAGGAAGTCGAAATTTTCACTTAACCAGCAAAGTGGATATAAACCGTAATCTACACTTGGCATTGCATCAAAGTCTTCTGTCCAGGGCAAAGCAGTGATTGGTGCGCAAAGCGTTGTTCCACTTACAAGTGTCCAATAAGAAGAATCTGTTGAGCTGCAAGAAGCCTGAACATAAACATCATAAACAGTTGACGGATCCAAACCTGTTACTGAAAATGAAGCTGAAGAACTTTGTTGTGCAGAGTCAATTCCGTTACCAGTTCCCGGAACGAAACCAGGTGTTCCCCATTCGATATTCCAATTTGTTTCCGAATCTCCCGGAGTCCAGGAAATATCCAAAGAATTGGTCCCTTCGCTGTCTACCATTAAATCAGTTACCGGCAAACAAGTAGGAATAGGAACAACTACAAAAGTATAATCTTCTGCTTCTCCTTCTCCTGAATTGAGTGTACATGCATCCGTTGGGGAATTATTATAGTAATCCGCCAAAATGCGCATTCTGTAAGAACCAACTGCTACTCCAACAGGAACTCCGAAAGATCCTGAGAAGTTATCCTGGTATCCGAATGATTGGAACATTTGTTCTGCCGGTTCAAATACCATGTTGGAATTCCAGTCAACCCAAACCCCAAAACCAAAAGTATACCAGGTTTCGAAACCGAAATTTACGGTGAAGTTTACGTCAGGGCCACCTTCAAACTGAGAAACAGTCATTGTTGTAGCATTTGTATAACCATTCGGTCCGATTCCTGAATTCAGGTTGGAAATATTTGTCGTTGCTCCACCAGTTGTAGAGAAGTTATTGATGTAATAGTCCGTATTTGACGTTGAAAACTCACAGTATCCTGTATAAACCGTCATTGGTCCTGACCAGGTACTTTCATCACCTCCACCGCAATCTGCCTGAACGTAGAAATCATAGGATGTCTCTGGCGTTAATGGCGTTGCTGTAAAAGAAGGTGTTCCTGTAGCAGTTCCGGGAGTTCCTGTACCAGGAGTAAATCCTGCAGGTCCGTACTCAATGTTCCAGTCTGTTTCCGTACCTTCTACTGTCCAGGAAATCTCAGCCGAAGTTGAAGTAGTTACATCTAAAGTTAGATTCGAAACAGGCAAACAAGATGGGATCGCTGTTACTTCGAAAGTATAATCTTCTGCTTCACCGTATCCATTTTCCGTAGAACAAGGATCATTCGGCTCACCGTTATCACCGTCTGTTAAAATACGCATTCTGTGAGGTCCAACTACTGCTCCTGTAGGAACACTGATTGATCCTGAAAATGTTTCATCGTAGAATCCAGGGCTAAACACTTGCTCGCTTCCCTCAAAAATGAGGTTGTCATTCCAGTCTACCCAAATACTAAAACCAAAGTAATCATTCAGATTCGCATTAAAGTTGACTACCGGGCCACCTTCAAAGCTGGAAACAACCATTGCAGTTGCGTCCTCATAACCATTCGTTCCAAATCCGGAATTCAGGTTGGAAATGTTTGATGTTGTTCCTCCTGTAGTTGAGAAGCTGTTAATGCTAACGTAAGAGTCAACTCCTTCGAACTCACAAAATCCTGTAAATCCGTTAAGTGGTCCAAACCAGGTACTTTCTTCGCCACCCCCGCAATCTGCCTGGATGTAGAAATCATAATTAGTATTCGCAGTCAATGAACCTGCTGTAAATCCTGGTGTTCCGGTAGCTGTTCCCGGAGTTCCCGTACCCGGAGTAAATCCTTCCGGACCATATTCGATATTCCAGTCTGTTTCTGATCCACCTGCAGTCCAGTCGATTGTCAACTGTGTTGCTGTTACATTAGTTACAGATACATCATATACCGGAGCACAGCTCACTTCTTCTACGACAATATTGTCAAGAATCCACCAGTAACCCCAATCACCTGTCCATCTGAATCGAACCTGAGCATTATTTGCTCCGTCTGCTGCATTTGTGATATTTAATGTAACATGAGTCGGGTCATCCGTATCAGCTGTTCCGCTCAATACTTCAACCCAAGTTGTGCCGTCCCAAACTTCTACATAATAAACAGCTCCTGTTGACTCACCACTGTCGAAGAATGTGTGATCAAATGATAACAAAATAGAACCTGTAACTGCACTTGCATCGAATACCTGAGATTCCAAAGCAGCTTCTTCAGGCCCGGACATAGATCCGTTAAAATCACTGTCAAAAATTGCAGCCGGATCCGTTATCGGAGCAAATAAACTCTGCCCTCCGGGATTGTCAAAAACCCAAACTTCTCCTCCTCCCTGGATGTCGTTGTTAACCCATCCTGCTGGTGGGGTTGATCCTGTAGCCGTACTAAAATCCTGGCTAAAGATCACTTGTGCTGATAGATTGCCTGATAGCTGCAAGAGCGAAAGACAAGCTAACAAAGTGTAAATTTTCTTCATAGTTGTAATATAGTTTGTAAACATTATTTCAGCATAAATATGCTTTATAAAAGACTCTGACTTTCCGATCACTTTGGAAAATCAGAGCCTCCATTTTATCTGTCGATTACTGAATGACTACCCGGTATACTTTTTCAGCAGATTCGTTTGAAAGTCTGAAGAAGTAAGTACCTTTTTGTACGTGATTTAAATCAACCGCGCTTGTTCCAGCAGAAACAGTATTGTTTGCACTTTCAATTTTTCTCCCGTTGATATCTGTAATTTCCAATGTGAATACTCCGGAGAATCCTGATTCAATGAATACCATTCCAGTAGAAGGATTTGGATACAAGTTCAGTTCTTCCAGTGCAATTTCATCTGTAGATAACCAGTCACAAATTGTAACGTTAACTACTACACCTGCCGTATCATTAGGGCACACTCCATTTCCTGTAACATACTGAAAATTATACTGTCCCGGGAAATTTCCAGTAGTTGCCTGTGAGCTTGGCAGCAAATTGTGCATAGGATCATACCAGTTACCACCCAAATTCACTGTTCCAGCCAAACCGGACAATAAATCTACCGGTTCGTGTTTACAAGCATTAATAATACCGTCAGTACCTGCGCTTGAAGGACCGTAAATAGATACCAAAACAGCTGCTGTATCAACCAGACAGCCAGTAGTAATATAGTTTACACTTACTGTTCCGGCAGGCACAAACTCAGGGTTAAACATCGTGTCATTCACAATTGTAGAAGGATTTCCGGCAAATGACCAGGATCCAACTTCATCATCTTTTACGATTAAGCTGTTCAAATCAACCAGTCCTTCTGTCTGACAAACAGTTACAGCACCATTAGTTCCGGCGCTCGCTCCTCTTTCAACCAAACTAAAATCGTCAAATCTCAACACGTAAGGATTTGATGTCGCATCTATATTGATTCCAAATGAATAAACCCCGGTAATTGAAGGTGTAAAGCAGAAAGTTTCTTTTTTATAATCTTGATCCGGTTCTTCTGAAGAAGTAACGAATTGACCTAAAACAGTTGCTCCGGTTGAAGATTGTGAATCATTCACAACTACGCTTCCATCCCATCCCTGATTGCCATCGCCGGCCCACATGAAACTGAATTCATAAGTCGTTCCAGCTGTCATTTCAAATTCAGGAGTAAACAAATGATCACTGTTCCCCCAATAGATTGTTGCAAAGTTTGATCCTGAATTAGCCGGAAATCCTGTATTATTTCCATCATCAGAACCCCAGGCACCATTCTCACTTATCCAGCAATAAGGAATTACGCTATAATCTGTCGCTGGTATTGCTTCAAGGTCCTCAAACCAGGGTAAAGTAGAAACAGGCGAACAATCTGTAGCGCCGGAAACCAACATCCAATAAGATTCTTCGCTTCCGCAATTTGCACGAACATACACGTCATACATCATTCCGCCGGCCAAGCCATTCAAGGTATACGGATTCGTTGTTGCAGTTTCAGATCCTAATTCATTTCCTGTTCCCGGAGCAAAACCAGGTATTCCGTATTCTATGTCCCAAGCAGTTTCAGTACCGTTGATTGTCCATGAAAGATCCAGAAAATCAATTCCCTCGTTATCTATAGCCAAATCAGCAACCGGAATACAGGTTACTTCCTCGATCAAAATATTGTCAATAATCCAATACCAGGAATAATCACCTGCAAATCTGAATCGAACCTGAGCATCAGATGCTCCGTTCAGATCAGCTGTAATATCGATCAGCATGTGCTCAGGATCCTGCACAGAAGAAGAGAAAGAAGAATAAATCTCTACCCAGGCACTTCCGTTCCAAACATCTATATACGCCTGTCCACCCGCATCTGCATTGAAAAACTGGTCAAAAGACAGGAAAATCGGATTAGAAGCAGTACTTGCGTCAAATAGCGGACTTTCCAAAGCTGCTTCTTCCGGAATACCGTCAGGCCCGTAGTTATCACTGTCAAAAATAGCTGCAGGATCAGAAATAGGAAATGTTAAATCCCTTCCGCCCGGATTATCAAATTCCCAAACGCTTCCGCCGCCTTGAATGTCATTGTTGGTCCAATCTGTTGGTGGTGTAGTTCCTGTTGCGGAACTAAAGTCCTGAGAGACTAAGACTTGAGCTGAAACACTGTTTGAAAAGTTCAGAAACAGCGAACAACCCAATAATAGGTAAATTTTCTTCATAGTTTTTGGCATGTTTAAATACTAACACAATGATAATTAATTTATCATCCAGTTTTTCATTCATTTTAGAAAGTAAACGTGGAATCCAATTTTGATCTAAAATTAAACTATTTAGTCACAAAAAGTTAAGTTTTTATTAATTGATCTATCAATAATTGAACTTGAAAATTTTAATAGGAATAATCTGTATGCTGCCACTGGATCCAATATTCCTGCAAGCCCTCTTTTGTCCGAAATAACCTGCTAATCAATAACCTTCGATTTCGCACAATCTTTTTCGGACTGGATAACAAATCATGCTTTCTCTTCTTTAGCTCTGGCTTGTGTCCCCATCCTCCGCAATGATCAAAAGCAGTCATCGCCTGATTCTTAGGAACTCGTTTAAAAGGAATGTAAATTTTATATTCTACTTCATTTGAATTTCCATTCATACCTTTTGTAGAAATTTTGATGCGATTAAAATCAACTTTACTGTATAAACTGTCGCGGTACAATTGTTTTAATTTTTTGCCAACATACTCACACATTTTATTCGAATATTGGTGTGCCACATCCGTTCCGTTCAATTGCAGTTGATTGATATAGCGTTCCGAAACAAATTCTACTCCCCGGTAAATACCGCTGCAGGAAGAATCTGTACAATAAGGAGTGTCAATAAGACATTTAAAAGGCAGATTATGGGACGAATCCAAAATCATATGGTCCTGGTTTTCATCGGCATAAATTTGCTTATTCCCATTGTGAGTACATGAACATGCAATCCAAATGAAGAAAAAATAAATCACCGCTGAAATAATCCGGAACTTCTTATTCATTCCCCTAAAAATAGTATTTTAATTATCAATTATTACTGATGGAATTATCAAGTTTATAAGCTTAATCGCTTGATAATTGATAATTAGCGTTTTGATAATTACCTTAGCAAACTACGACATTCAAACATGCAGAAACTACTTCTTTCTTTTTTCATCTGTTTTTCAGCACTTTCTGTTACTGCACAGGCCAATTGGAATAACAGTTCTTTTGTACATCGTTCCGGAAGACAGGTCCTGGACGGATCAAATACGCCAATTCGCCTGGAAGGTGTGAATCTGGGCGGATGGCTTTTGTGGGAAGGTTGGATTTGGGGAGCCGGCTATACTGCTGAAAAAACGATTTACACCCGCATAAAGAACAAAGTAGGACAAGTGAATGCGGATGCTTTTCGCACTTCGGTTTATGCCAATTATATTACCCGCAAAGATATCGAAGCAATTTCCGGTGAATGTTTCAACCTGGTGAGACTCCCATTCAATCACAGTATTCTGGAAGATGATGCAAATCCTTATGTTTACAAACAATCCGGGTGGGATTTGATAGACAGTTTATTGACCTGGTGCGAAGACAATGATGTTTACGTACTTTTGGATATGCACAGTGCCCCGGGCGGACAATCTACCACCTTTGTGTCAGATCCGGATTCTCCCAATATGTGGGCCGATCCGGTTTATCAAACAAGAACCGTTGAACTTTGGAAAGCTATTGCAAATCGGTATAAAAATCGTGGAATTGTTGCCGGATACGACCTGTTGAACGAACCTGCAGCTCCGGCTGACACAACACTTGTTCAGTTTTACGAAGTATTGATAGATTCGATTCGAACAGTTGACACCAATCACATGATCTTCCTGGAAGGGAAAAATGCTTCCGGTGATTTCAGCATGTTCACTTCTCCTCTTCCCGATCCGAACATGCTGTTTACCTTTCATTTTTACAGCTGGTTTGTCTGGAATATTCCTGCTGCCCTGGATGAATTTGTAGAAGTATCCGAAGATCTCAATGTTCCGATCATGTGCGGTGAATGGGGAGAAAACAATTACGTTCCTTTGAATACCACACAAAATTATTTCAAAGATCCTTCCAAACAGATTAGTGGTGAAACTTTCTGGACCTGGAAAAAACGTATCACAGGAAGTAATTATCCATATTATGCAGGAATTGATTCAAGTTCACTTTGGAATAAGTCTATTAAATGGATTACCAACGGATTCAATCCACAGCCAACAGTTGCTGAAATGCAGCAAGGCATGAATGAGTTTATTCAGAACATGAAATACCAAAACTGCTTTCTGAATGATTCCATGAGCGATCTTTTAAATGCTTGCTCCGGAACAGCTTCCCTATCGAAAAACACCTCCGAAACGCTGCTTGAGCTGGTTCCGAATCCGGCAGACCAACAGGTTTTGATCCGTTCACTCTTTGAGATGAGATCCATTCATATTTACAACTCATTGGGAAAAGAGATCGCATCCATCCCGGTTTGGGGAACTGAATTTATCCTTGACCTGGAAACCCTTCGGAACGGAATTTATTTTATCCGTTCAGATCAATCAGGAAGTGCTCAAAAACTGGTAGTTCAGCATTAAATGCTTCAGATTATGCATTTGTTGAGCTATAATCTTTTTTTTACATTCGAAATAAAATGCTAATTTACAGTTGCAATCGGTTAAATGATTGCTGAGGGGAACTGAAAACCGAATTACAGAGTAAGACTACTTATAAACTATTCACACATGAAAAAAAATCTGCTTGCAGGACTGCTTGTACTTTCCTGCGCAATCCATTCATCTGCCCAAACAAACGTTTGGTATTTCGGAAACAACGGCGGACTTCGCTTTACCGGCGGTATTACTTCACCGGAACCCGGATCGGTCATGAGTACAAATGAAGGTTCAACCGCAGCATCAGACAATAGCGGAAACCTGTTGTTTTATGCCGATGGACAACGTATTTGGCATGGGGCTACTCATTCTGTTGTCACTTCCACCATGCTTGGAAGCCCTTCAGCTACTCAATCAGCAATTGTCATTCCTTTACCGGGAAATTTCTGCACCAAATTTTTGATCGCTACCTCAGAAGGTGTTGAAACGACACCGGCCACTCCCAACGGATTGGGTATTGCGCTGGTAACCGTTACCGGAACTTATCCCTCCCATACTGTAACCTACGATCCGGCGGTATCCATCGTAGGATCAGGAGTCCGTTTTTCCGAAAAACTCGCTGTAACTCCCGACGGGAACGGCGGATGGTGGCTGGCAGGACACGACTATAGTCCAACAACTTCCGGAGGAACTCAATTCTACAAATTTCACATCACCAATACTCCCGCTTTTACCGGGATCACTTCCAGTGCAGGAGCTCAGGCAGCCCTCTTGGCAAATATGACTACACAAACAGTTGGGATGGCTCACAACTCAACCGGTTATAACGCACAGGGACAAATGAAATTTAATGTTGCCGGCACTAAGCTCGGATTAGCGCTTTGCGGGGCAAAGTATGCAGAAACCTTTAATTTCAATTTATCCACCGGAGCAATGACACTCGACAAATCCATCAACGTAGGAGGACTTGGAAATACTTATGGATTCGAATTTTCTCCTAATGGAAATTACATCTATATCGGACAAGGATTTGCTGGAGGAGGATCGACCTGTTATCTCTACCAATACGATATTACTGTCGGAAGTCCTACTCCTTATGCAGTGGCAAGTGCCGTTGCTTATTCCGGACAGCAATATCCCTTCAACGGATTGCAGTTGGGACCAGATAATAAAGTGTACGTGAGCGGGCCATTTGTGGGCGTGAATTCACTTTCAGTACTAAACACACCAGATGTTTCCGGGGCAGGAAGCGGATGGAGCTCCAACTCTGTCCCAATTAACGGAACACGTACATTGGGATTACCAACCGTTATAGCAGGCCAGGTATCTTGTGATGCCGTACCTCCTACTTCTTCCGGATGTAATTGCAACGGGGTGAATGCTAAGCTGATTTCTTTAAACCTGACTAGTTCCAATGGAAATGCAACAGCAAACTTTGATTTAAACTCAGGAGGAAAAGTGATTAAAAAAGTGCGCATTACCTTGCTGAATTACATCGTGACCCCAAGCAGTGATCTATGCCGAAACTATTGCAACATCAACAACGCTGATTTCGGTCACTTTGTTTCCCCCGCAGCTTCTTTAACCGGATATACTGCTTCTTTCTCACCTTATGCAGGCTCTACTTCAGCTACATTCAGTAACGATATCGAATTAACAACTTCGTCTCCAAGAGTGATCTCTAATGAATCACTGAGCCTTAATCTGAAATTCCCTCCGATCCTTGCCTTGTCCTGCTGTTCACAAAGCGTGAGAGCTTGCTTCCGCGTAGAATTCATTGATGTAAACTGCAGTATTTGTGATGTTCTTATATGCAACTCCCAGGGTGAAGCGCCTCCAAAAGACCTTGGATCGGGATCAACAACTGATCGGGGAATTCAGGAAACTTCTTCTTCGCTGGTCCAGCAACAACAATTATCTGTTTACCCGAATCCGAATAACGGAAACTTCGTGATCAATACTGCAAAGATCGGTACAGATTGCCGCTACCAATTGACTTCACTGGAAGGCCAGGAAATCGAAAGCGGAACTATTCGCGGGGAAAGTCATGAAATCCGCAAGCAAAACCTTCCTCCAGGAACCTACTCTGTTTTCGTATTTAAAGAAAACCAGGTTTTCACGGAAAGAATTGTCATCGTAAAAGAATAAACAAACGATCAAACAGGATCCCGGGATATTACTTCCCGGGGATTTTTTTATTCTCTCAAAATCCTTACCGGTTGTTTGTTTTCATCAATTGCCACGAAGGTAAACTCTCCCGTCACGGCTTTTTCACGTTCATCCGAATACATTTGTTCTACGAATATTTCTACACGAATCTTCAAACTTGTGCTTCCCAGGTAAGTTACTTTTCCAATCAACTCTACGATTGTACCTGCGGGAATTGGTTTCTTAAAATCAATTTTATCACTGCTCACAGTAACCATGCGCTGTCGACTGAAACGGGTTGCAGCAATAAATGCAGCTTCATCCATTAATTGCATCGCTGTTCCTCCGAACAAAGTGTCGTAATGATTGGTTGTATTGGGGAAAACAGCTTTAAAAATGCGTGTTTCGGCCTTTTGGATTCTTTCTTCTATGTTCATATTTTTGGTTTGTACCTTTAACTTCACTCTGCCTATTCCGCAAGCAGCTACTGTGTAATCATTCAATCACTTATTACGAATGTGCCTTTTCAAACTCCATTTTTCTTGTTAAAAAGTGTCGAAATTTCGGAAAATCGCTTCTCCAGGGTTTTAGCATGGTATTCCTTTTTCAACTCAAGCATACAGCCTGCACACAGACATTCTTCATACTGTTCCCTGATGAACAGGATCTCTTCTACTGAGAGTTTCACCGTAGTACATTGGCATAGCGAAATGGATCCGACTTTACATTGAAAATCAGCATCGCAACGCGGACAAAAGACCTGTTCATGATCACTCATAAGTACATTTATTTTATGTTCCGGGCTTTCGAAAAAAAGACGTGCAGGTGCTGTTTACTCTTCTGAAAAGTCAACTAAACAACCTTGACAACTGGCTTCAAATCGCGAAAGCACGGTCAATTTCCTTCAGCAAAAGCCGTTGGATCAGAAAGGATTGGTATCTGGCTTTTCGTTCAAAGAACAAATTACAGTTGCGCGACAGCTCGTGATTTACACACGATTCCCTTTTCACTAAAGTGAAAACCTTTCAGAATATTGATTGAGTAAATATACCGATTGTTTTGAGAATTTTGAGCTAATTCTGGTTAACTCCCTTTAATTACCGGCACATCATCATCCTTAATGAATTGGTTTTTAAGCATTTTTCTTTTTATCTTTGCAGGGTGAAGAAGGTCATTACATATATACTTTTGCCCATTTTTATGTTTAATGGCTCCATTGGTGAATTGTTCAGATTACCTGAATTCCTTACTCATTTTTCAGAACATCAGACCCAGGATAATACTATCAGTATCGGGGATTTCATTACCATGCATTACCTTGGAGACGATCAAAATGATGCCGATCAGGACAAAGACATGGAACTGCCTTTTAAGAAAATTGATTTTCATTTTTCTTTCCAAATTGCTGCTTTTCCGGATTCAAGACTCATTCCCGAAAAACAATTCGAACCGATCGATTCTTATTTACAGATTGGTTTTAAGAATCATGCATTTAAAAATCCGACTTTAGTCGTTCTGCAAAGGCCTCCCTGTTTCGCATAGTCGAATTCCTTCTTTAAAAATCTAAAACATGTTCTTGTTGTTTGCTGCATCATTTGTGGTAAATGATGAGGCTTAAAATCATATATCATGAAAAATACATTCATTATACTAACAAGCTTCTGCTTTTCCTACGCTTTCGGACAAAGTTGGACAGGGGCAATAAATTCAGATTGGAACAATCCTGCCAATTGGTCCGCAACTCCTTCAAACGGGGACGATATTGACATTGATCCGGTGAATTACACGGGAGCCATGGCCCAACCGGTTGTAAACGTAAATTCCAACTTTACTCCGGCAGAAATGCTGGTACAAAACGGAGCTCAATTAACGATCTCTGCCAGTTTGAACACTACTGACCGAGTAGAAATCATCGGAAACGGGACACTTGTTACCATTACCAATTCAGGAGCATTTTCTTTAACCGGTGGTGGAAATAATGCCCGCCTGATCTTTGTAGATGATGCTCATTTGGAAATGAACGGCGGAATCTTATCCAGTGGGCAACGTCTGCTCTTTGAATTGGGAGCAACAGGTACGATCAATGCAGGAACAGTTACAGTTGGGGAAACAATTGCATTAGTAGATGGCAGTTTGCTCGGTTCCAGTAAATTGGTCCAAAACGGCGGAACAATTACAACCAACGCAGAATTTGGTTTTGAGAACGAAGCTGGAGTTTACTACCCTACTTTCGAACAAAACGGAGGAATACTAACTATTAACGGCGCATTGGTTTGGCTTGGAGCTGCTCCGGGTGCTGGAAAAGGGTATTTCCGTTCAACAGGTGGAATGGTGAAAGTAACCGGAACAATTGGAAATGATCCCACCAGTACGATGGGAATGCATTTGGAATTGAACGGAAGTACTGCAGTATTGGAAAATTCCGGGAACACTGTTCAGCTATTAAACGGTGATTCTCTTGTTTTGATGAATCACTCAACCTGGAAAGACCTGAATTCGGCTATGTGGACGAACAAAGGAGCTGTTTATACTGCTGACTCTTCCTTATTCATCTCCGGAAATACTGTTCTAAACGGAACAGGAAATTACCAATTGGATTTCTTAACTATCCCAACGGGAAAAAGCCTCACTCATATTTCCCCGCTTGTTTTGAGTGTAAGCGGTGATCTATCCATTTTAGGTTCCTTCAATCACAATTCCAATACCCTGGAATTGAACGGATCAAAAAACCAAACCATCGACCAGGCTGCCAACAACCTGATGCTGAGCAGTCTGCATATTGAAAATACAGCTAACGGTCCTGTTGACGGGGGCTATGGGATTTCCTTAAATACATCGCTAAGTATTTCATCCCAACTTCAACTAACTGACGGAATGATTGTTTGTGATCCTGCTTCGCTTATAAAATTGGCCGACAATACTTTACTTTCCGGAGAATCCGACTCTACATTTATCGTTGGAACTGTAGAAAAAACAGGAAATGAAGCATTCACTTTCCCGTTAGGTACCCTTCCGGACAGGTACCGACCGTTAAGCATTACTGCACCAACCAACACAGGAACCCAGATCAGAGTAACTTATCAGCATGCAGCTTACAGCAATCTTACGCCTGTTCAAGCTCCCATGCAAAGTGTCAGCGCATTAGAATATTGGGATTTCACTCATTCAAACGCAAGTGATCCGGTTGGTGTAACAATCGGTTGGAACAATGCTTCACAAAGCGGATTAACAGATTGTGCAGATGTTTCATTAACCGTTTGGAACGGAACACAATGGATGTTCATCCCTTCCGGCACTTCCGGGTTATGTAACGGAGCCAATGAAGGAACTCTTTACAGCTCCGGCAATTTGCCGGCAAACGGTCCGATAACTATTGGTTTTACAAGTAATGTGACACAGCAGGCCGTTACTTTATGTCATGGAGATTCTATTATTGTGGGTACAAATACCTATAACCAAGCCGGAACTTATTTGGATGTACTCCAGGATGTGAATGGCGATGACAGCACTGTTGTTACCGTTTTATCGATCATGAATCCGCTTATCAATTCAGTAACTGACAACATTACAAGCATTACCGCTGATGCTTTTGCAGGAGCAAGCCTGGCATGGATGGATTGTTCAACCGGTACTTTGATCGCCGGATCAGTTTCGTCTGTTTTCACTCCATCAGTAAACGGAAGTTATGCCTTGATCGCATCGTATAACGGTTGCACAGATACCAGCGATTGCATCATTATTGATCAATTGGCACTTTCAGAATTCGGCAAAAACAAGTTGGAAATTTATCCCAATCCGGTTAACAATGGCGAAAAATTGATTGTAAACTCCGATGCATCCTTTATCATCCAAACATTGGACGGGAAAACCATCCTTCCGAAATCAGTGAGGTCCATTGATGGGAAAAGCGAGATCGAATTACCTCTTTTGAGCAAAGGTATTTACCTGATCAGAGAAATTAACGGAACCTCCAATCCACTTGGCGGGCGTTTTAAAGTTGATTGATTTCAAGTCTGATAATTAACAAAAAATCCCCGATTGTAATGATCGGGGATTTTTTTATACCTTAAGGTCTGTCCAGGAAATCAAAAAAGAAGGCAAAGCCATATTTCTCTTCCAATTCTTTCTTGCGCTTGTCGACCGTGAATTTCTGCATGAAAATCTTTGACCTATTGGCATCTGCCTGCTTCACTCCTTCTGCAGTTACATCGTAAAGCTGGTCTGTTCTTGTCGGATCAAATCCAAAAATATTGTAGGAGACTTTTTTCTCCGGAAGTTTGCATTTTTCGGTCGAATTGCTTGTTGATTTCTTGAACCACAAATAAGACGTTTCTTCCAAAATCCCATAATCCTTCGGATGTAAATATCCTGCTTTAACCGCCTCGAACAACAGGTCTTTATTTTCCTGGAAGAAACACTGAGAATGTAAAATGATATTCATCGGGCATTTCAAGCGCAGCTCCGTTTCTTCTGCGTACTCCGGAGCTGTTGTTGCTCCATACAAATCTTTTCGATTGGTTTTCTTATAAAAGTCTTTCAATCCTTCACTGGTGGTAATCCCCAAAAGATGCTCATTCGGAAAAATTCCCTTTTTTACGAAATAGTCACGGATATAAATACGTGCTTCATTTTCACTTGCATGAAATTTCGGGCTGTCTCCACCCTCTTTTAACTTCAAGCTATCCGATTCGTAACACATTTCACAGATCGTTTTTTGTAATCCCGCATCAACTTTTGGTTCTACGTAATTCTGTTTGTATAACTGATTAATGCGCTTGTAGAGATTCGGATGGTAGCGCTCTTTGATAAATCTGCTTGCTGTAAACGCCCTTAAAGGCATTCCGTTTTGAAAAGCAATTTTGAGGTAGTGATTGAAACGAAGTGTATCGTTCAAATAAAGTGCAATTTGAGCAGCAATGTAAGGATCCTTCAAAAAGGGTTTGTTACTGACAAAAGCTCTGTCGTAATAACTAAAACAAGATGAATCCATTTTCATCACGAATTCCTCTTCGGCTTTGTTTATGTAATTGTAATAGTCAACATAGCTTTTTTCCTGGGAAAACCCATTCAGAGTCAGCAGTAATAAAGCACCGAGGATATAATTCTTCATAATAAACGGAAATTGTTCGCTTCAAATTTAAACAAATTGACTCGTCTAAAACATAACGATAACAATCCTGTAACAAAACAAAAAGCTATCCGTCGGCAAACGGATAGCTTAAACTATGAAATTGTTGGTGTGTGGGATTACTGTTTGATCATTCTAATAGTTCCTGTAAACGAAGAAGATTGGATTAAATAAGACCCGGAAGTCAAATCATTTACATCCAAAACTACTTTATTTGTTATGTCTTTCATTTCAAACTCTTTTACCAGGGCTCCTGAAAGGCTGTAAACCTGGAAAGTTGCATCAGTATTTAAAGACTCATTGAAGTCAATAGTTAATTGATCTGCAGTCGGATTCGGATAACTGGTCAATCCAACTAAATCAGACGAAGATTCATGACCTACACCCAATGTTTGTACAATGATTGCGGATGGTGCCGTTACATTCAGGGTAGAAGTCAAAAACTTGCGCTGCTGAGCTGCAGCCACTTCTTTATTTTCAACTCCATCGTTGTAGATTTCATTGGATCCCAAATCAGAGATCAGATCAACCTGAAAAGTTCCTGAAAGAGAAGCAGGTACCGTTACAATTCCTTCCGGTTTCAAATCGGTAAGATCAACTGCCAGCGCAACCGGTGCCGAAGAAGCCAAACCATTCCAGGAATACAAGGCAAAAGTTCCGTCTGCAGCATAACTTCCAGCAACGATCAAATATTGATTGGAAGCATTTTTCCCCAAACTACGGATTCCATGATTTGCGAGGTTTAGTTCAATTGGCGATCC
The DNA here is from genome assembly GCA_965650365.1 of uncultured Fluviicola sp. Classification (GTDB taxonomy): domain Bacteria; phylum Bacteroidota; class Bacteroidia; order Flavobacteriales_D; family Crocinitomicaceae; genus Fluviicola. The sequence goes on from CBFGOJ010000001.1 coordinate 122,268, forward strand.
AAAAACCGGATTTCCGGATGGCGTTCCGTTATTGAACCAGGTTTCAAAATTCAAAAGAGGGCAAATCAGCGCTTTATTTGTTCCCGAACCAACATACGGTGCCCGGAAACCAATATACAAAGTAGTTCCGTCAGGTCCGATTTCCAATCCTTCGATATTGAAACCATCAATACGTTTTGGTTCGATTCCCGTTGCTGCTTTTGCAGTAAAGTTATATCCGTTATTATCTCCCCAGGTAATGAGTTTACTTCTCAAATTACTGTAGTAACCAACAAAAGACAAGGTTGCATTTGCTCCCGTTCCAACGATGTCAGTGGCAAAAATGCGGTTTCTGTCAGGACGTGATTCACCCGATTTGGAATTACTTAATGACCCGATCCAATAAATACGATTCGGATTTGAAGGACTTCTGAATGAACCTTCAATATCTACTTCGGTCCCACTCAAATTCAGGTAATTTCCCACATTGAATTGGTACAAGGAAAGTCCCGAATTATTTCTGCTGAACAATTTAATCACATTGGTTTCATCGTCTGCAACAAACATATAATCATTATCAACTGCAACTCCTGTGGAACCATCAGCCACACCTGCCTGGTAAACATCTTTTAAAGACGCAGTTGCCAATGAAGCAGAAACGGCGATATTCATGGTAATGCTTTTGTTTAATCCCTGTGCATCTGTGACCTTGAATGTAATCGTTGCATAACCAACTCCTATTGGATTAACGATTAATTTTCGTGCGGTCCCTGTTCCGGTAACAGTAAATGCATTGTTTGCGATTACTGCGGTTTTGTTACTTGTCATGGAGAAAGTGATTGTAGACAAATTCTCATCACCTACGTTGAAATCAAGACCAGTTACACTCACAGGATCTGTTATATTTCCTTTTACACAACCAACTTTACCGGAAGCCAGGTCTACATATTTTGAAGCAGTAGTATTCCAGCTAAGTGTCGGTGCTACGTTTACAGCCCCATTTACAGTTACTGTTTTTAAGGAAGAAGTTGTTACCGCATTTAGATTATCTGTCGCTTTTGCCGTGACGGAATACGTCCCTGACCCAACTCCTGTCCAGGAGTAAGTAAACGGTGAACTCGTAATACTTGCCAGCAAAGCCGAGCCGTTAAAGAATTCCACTTTGGTAATCGTTCCGTCAGAATCAGAAGCTGTAGCTGATAAACCAACCGTTGCAGGTGCTGTACCGGAAACAGTAGGTGTTGCCAATGTAACCGAAGGTGCTGCATTCGTCGTTCCATTTACTGTTATATTTACTGCTGAAGAAGTCGTTACCGCGTTTGAATTATCTGTTGCTTTTGCACTAACAGAATACGTTCCCGCTCCAACTCCTGTCCAGGAATAAGTATACGGTGAGCTTGTAATACTTGCCAGCAAAATAGATCCGTTAAAAAATTCCACTTTTGTAATTGTTCCGTCGGAATCAGAAGCTGTTGCAGATAAACCGACAGTTGCCGGAGCATTTCCTGAAACCGTCGGAGCAGCCAGTGAAACGTTTGGCGCTGCATTCACCGGGCTGCTTCCTCCCAAAGTAATGGAAGTGGTATTGTAACTCGCTGTTGTTGTAACCGAAAACGTGCGGGCTGTTGTAAAAGTATTTGTAACTGGGTTAAAGACACCGGAAGTTGCTTTTACCAATTCATCTGCTCCCGGGTCCGGAGCCATAAAGATACTTGTTCCTAATTTTCCTCCCGAATATTTATCATTTACCGGCATCTGGTAACCGGATGAACTCGATTTGTAAGCACTTCCTACTGCATTTCCAAAGAAAACAGCATCTACAGGAACAGTTGAAGAACCAATTGAGGATGCGGAGCAATTGAAAACTGCCACTCCATCACAATTACTTCCTCCATTTCCCAAAACGCCTGAAGAATTACTTGAACCAAAATTATCACCACTGTTACTGCCTGTGTTGCGGGTACGCAAAGCAATTCCATTATTGCTTAATGGCAGCATAGATGAACCTCCTACATAGACTACTTGCCCCGCAACAACTGATCCTGTATTGATCTGGAAAGCATAACTGACATTGTTGCCGGCTTTCCATCCGTTAGAAGTCGCCGTTCCGTTATCCGTAAAAACAACGGTATAAGGTGTTGATGAAAAATTAATTGAAGTAGTTGCAACTAATTCGACATATTCATAAGGTGAATCGCTTCCATTAGGGTTGGTTAGAATTTCAGAGATAATCAGTCCTTTGGTTTGTGTGAAAGCTCCTGAGCTTACTATTACAAATCCCAAAACTGCCAGTAGTCGTTTTTTCATAAAGTACTATTTCGTTTTAGTGCACCAAAAGTAATGGGGTGAAGTGGCATAAATGTGAGCAGGAAATTATCATTCTATGAACGAATTAAAGGTTTGGCAACCGAAATGTTTACTCAAAATGACCTGGATATTAACAGTAATCCTTTCATTAAAAAAAGCAGAATAAATGAACCCCTGAAAATAAAATCCGGCAAATTATGTATCATTGTAAAAATCTATTCGAATCAACTTGTGATGGCTCAAAAAACTATTTTTAACCGCTCGACAATCGATATTCCATGAAAAGAAACTTTCCGGTAACTTACCTGCTTTTCACCTGGCGCGGAAGAATTGACCGTTCCACTTTCTGGACTGTTCAATTGTTTATCTGGCTGGCCTTTTATATCCTTTTCAGCCTGTTGGAATTGTTTCTTGGCTACACATCCACCCTGCTGGTCTATCCGCTGCTTTATTGGGCACTTGTTTGTACCGCTGCGAAAAGACTTCATGATCGCAATAAATCCGGCTATTTTCTCCTGTTAACCCTCATTCCGATCCTTGGTCCTTTCTGGCTGTTCCTGCAATTAGGTTTTCGCAGGGGAAATAAAACACAGAACAAATATGGGCTTCCTCCCGGACAACTGGAAGACTATTTTGTGAACCCGGAAGGAGCGAAAATTCCGCATATAAAAACTTCGGAACACATCATCAATGATATTACGGAATTGAATCCTGTGGTGGTTGCTGACTACCGCATTCCTGCAAGTATGGAGGAACTGAAAGAATTGGTGGCCCATTCAACACTTCCGGTTTCGGTTGGCGGCGGACGATTCAGCATGGGCGGACAAACAGCCAGTTCGGGAAGTCTGCATATTGATATGCGGGGGTTGAATAAAATAGAGGATCTCTCCGTCGAAAATAAGACCATTACTGTTCAGGCGGGAGTTCGCTGGTGCGATATTCAACGACTAATAGATCCGCACAACCTGAGTGTAAAGATCATGCAGTCGTATGCCAATTTCACCGTTGGCGGATCTTTGAGTGTCAATTCCCATGGACGTTATGTAGGACTGGGACCTGTCATTCTTTCCGTTCTAAGCATCGATGTTCTGTTGGCAAATGGTGAAATTCAAACGGCCGGTCCGGAAGTAAATTCCGAATTATTCTATGGGGCAATTGGCGGTTACAATGCTCTTGGAATCATTGTCCGCGCAACGCTGGAGCTTAGTGAAAATGTAAAAATGAAGCGGGTTTCCAAGCGTATGCCTTTAAGCGAATTCAAACACTATTTCAATCAATCAGTCCGAAATAATCCGGATGCGGTGATGCACAATTCGAATATATTCGCACCGAAATACAAGTGGATAAATGCCGTAACCTGGGTAAAAACGAACGACAAACCCACTTCAAAAACGCGCCTAATGCCTTTGAAAGATGCCTATCCGATTGAGCGCTACTTTTTATGGTCATTCTCCAAAACCAACTTCGGAAAATGGAGGCGTGAATACCTGATTGAGCCCCTGATATATCTCCGGAAACGTGTACACTGGAAAAATTACGAAGCAGGTTACGATGTGATGGAACTCGAACCGAAATCGAAAAAGAATTCGGTTTATATCCTGAGAGAATACTTTGTACCGATTTCCAAATTCGATGAGTTTTCAGCAGTTATGAAGGAAATTTACCAGAGACACCGGGTGAATGTGATCAATGTATCGATCCGGCATTCTATTCCCGACCCGGGAAGTTACCTGGCCTGGGCAAAAGAAGAAGTTTTTGCTTTTGTGATCTACTACAAGCAGGACACAAGAGAACATGCCAAAAACAATGTAGCAATCTGGACCCGTGAAATGAACGAAGCGGCGATTTCCCTGGGAGGAGCTTATTACCTGCCCTACCAGATTTACGAAACCCCGGAGCAATTTCATAAAGCGTATCCGCGCGCAGCTGAATTATTCGAACTGAAAAAGAAACTGGATCCTGAAAACAAGTTCCGGAACCAACTATGGAATACTTTATACTCAAATACTCCCAAAATGACAGCAAGCAATTCTGAATTTAAGACAGTGATGAATGAAACTACCGGAAGTGATAAAATGTATGCTTTCCTGCAAGGCATTTTTCACCTTTACCCGGAAGATCGTTTCCAGCAATTGATTAGTGATGCCTGCGCCAAATTTTCAACAGACGAAGAGATTTATAAAGAAGTTCAAAAGAACCTACCGGGAATCAAACCTTTCCTTTCCGAGTTCTCTTATGCACTTCCTGCCTTGAAAAAACAAAAACGGGAAATTGGAACGCAAACACTCCAGATCCTTGGAAATCCAAAAACGATAGCCGGATACCTCGAAATAGGATCTACCGGAAGATATATCAGCTACCTGAAAAAGCATGTAAAAGTGACCGGAGGCATTTACCTTCAAAACGATATTGCTCCCGGAAATGGTATTGGAGATTTGTTTGAACGAGGCCAGTTCTCCAAGATCGGAACCTTCCTGAACCTGGACTATTCTCCCATTACCGAAAGTCAAATTCCAACAGCAAGTTTAGATGTAGTAACTTGTTATATCGGGCTCCATCATTGTCCGGAGGAAAAATTGCAGGCTTACATCCAATCCATTCACCGCATTTTAAAACCGGGCGGTAAGTTCGTTATGCGGGATCACGATTGCGGAACGGAAGAAATGGTCATTTTTGCGGCATTGGTACACACTGTGTTCAATCTCGGTCTGAAAGAATCCTGGGAGTTCAATCAGAATGAATACCGCAGCTTTAAATCTGTGGAAGAATGGTCAGCAATACTGGAAGCAAACCAATTCAAAGACAGTGGCCAGCGGATTCTGCAGGACAGGGATCCTTCCCTGAATACTTTGATGTCTTTTATTAAAGAGTAAACATGAAACGACTTCGCATACTTACACTGTTTGCACTTTTCGCAGCCTGGGGAATTCATCTTTACAAAGGAACTATTGCCCTGCCAACAACTGTAGCTTACAAGGATCCAATTCCCAAAGAATGGTTCCAAACAGAAGGAGAAATACTCACTCCGAAAAAAGACCGCCGGAAACCGGACCAAACCTTTTTGACCTATCCCGAATGGTTTTTGGTATTCAGCCCGGAAGAGCAAGCTTTGTTTTTCAAAAAGAACACTTCTACCGATTTCAAATACGTCGATCATCTCGACCAATTCTGGGACAGTTACGAAATCATCAAAAAACCGGTTGAGCAAAATTATCCGTATAACGACGAATACCACACAATGATCCAAATAATCGGCAGAAGTACGGATATCGAATACGGTGCAAAAGCCTGGTATGAAACCGTGATCGGGAGATTGACCAATCCTTCAAACTTGTCGCAGGAAGATCACTTTCAGCAGCGATTCACGGATAAATATGCCAAATCCCTGCACGAAGTATTTTGGTATGACTACAATTTCAAACATGAACTGAAACTTCTTTGGCGGGAAAATGATCTTTGGGGACCAAATATTGTCCGTAAAATGGAACGGAAATACCTGCTTACTTCAGAACTGGCTGTTAAAAAAGGATATGGTGATTTGATCCGTTTTGGTGCACATTCCATGTATGGACAAGCACCGTCAACAACTGCTATCGTTGTAAATAAAGTAACGCCGGAGATGAAAAAAGACAGCACCATGGAAATTGTCGAAATCCGGAAAGATGGAACCGGAATTCTGCGTGTGCCCCGTTATACGGCTTTCAAAGGGGCTGCCGAAAAGATTTCCCGGCAAAACTGTTCGTTCATTGAGATTGCGGGAAATAAATCGGCTATCATGGTAACGATCATTGCTCCGAAAAACACCCGGATTTATAACCGTAAAACACGTACACTATTTACCCAAAGTATTTCAAACGATCCGTCCATGAAACGAATCGCTTTGGTAACTCCGGTCAAAAATCTTTCAGAAATGCTGCGCTATTTTGAGCAGCGGAAGTTGAAAGTGGAACATATTTTTGATTATTAGACCTGCTGGAACGAGCTTGAGTCACACACTAAGCAGGTAAGGAACCGAATTCAATTCTTGCTTTTGCTTTCGATCTGCACGAACTTCCCGGCACTCATCATAAAGGTCATGCCGTTGAGTTTAAAGGTTTTTCCATTTCCCAATTGGGCAATATTGGTCAGATCTTCTTCCATGGTGTGCACACTTCCTCCAGTTGCATAAGCCAAATCGAGGTATAAGGTATTCATGCGGTCTTTGACTCCGCAAACAACAATTTTCACCGGTATTTTTTGCTGTTTCAGGAATTCAACCAGTTTCATATCGCAGGGATCTTCCCAATTGTCGGCGATGAGCACCACGTTATTCCTGTTCTCCGGGTATTTCCGGATGGCGTAACAAATGGCTTCGAGATCATTCTCCTTGTGATTGCCTTTTTCCATCGCTTTAAAAGCCATCGCAATCACTTTATCTGCATTGGATGATTCGATGGTCCACATCCCGGTTGAATCCAGTGATTTCATTTGCGTATTGCTGTCTTCCTCATCGTCATTGAAAAACACGATCTGCTTGAAGGTCTTCATCTTCTGGTTGGCCTTGATCCAAAGCAGCAATTGTGAAGTATAAGGAGCCATACTTCCGGTAACATCAGTCACAACGAGCATATTTTTCCAGGTTGGCTGACGTTCGAAAACTTTTAAAAGACTGGAATCCTCCGGAGCTGTCTTCTGTTCCACCACATCCAAAATCAACTTATGTTCCTCCTCGAAAGTAGACATTGGACGGTAATAAATCTCAAAACCGTGGAAATAACCCTGCATGTCTCTTTGTGATTCCACACCGGTTTGTTTCACAATATTCCAATCAATGATCGAACTGTTAAAAGCTTCCGGAAGCAGAATGTACAATTCCAAAATGCGTCTGCGATTCAGCTCCGTAAAATCCATTCCGTAAGGATAATCGGAATAGATCAGGTCGACACGAATGATTGTTTGATCCCGCAATGCCTTCACGTCTTCCGGATTCAGGATCGTGTGCTCACCGGGAGTCATGCGGATTTTGGCAACTTTGAATCCATTTTCAATGGGCCGGTACTTGGCGACTTTCAAGGTATCCCGGAAACGAAAATTCTCTCTGATCGAAACTTGAGCGGTTGTTGTCTTTCCTATCCAAAGAAAGAGTAACAAAAGTGGAAGTATAGTTTTCATACTCCTATAATACAGGGAGTTGGAAAAAGTAACACTCGGTAATGGTAATTCCGAATTATTAATTACGAATGGTGGATTTTGCTGAGTTGAATTGAGAATTAGTAGGAATACGGATCCATGATTCCGGAGGGAACGTGATGGTCTTTGTTCCAAAACTGAGCCGGATTTACACTACCGTCGTATTCGTTACTGTAAATTATTTTTGGCTCTTCTTTCCCTTTTTTTCCTTCTGCGAGATACTCCAATACGATCCTTAATTTGGTTTTGTATTCTCCTTCATAGGCAGGAGTTGCAAAGGGCCAACATTCATTGGGCATCAATTTTAAGGTGTGATAACTATTACCGCACCAACTGCTTGGAAGATGTTCTATATCCCGCCATTTTCCATGCTCATCTTTTGCCTGCACATTCATATACAAGCGACTGTCCTGCGCACCGAATTGAATAGTATCTCCGGTTGTATTCGCAACATAAACCCGAAAACCTTTATATCCTGCAAAGGATGTGTCGGCTTTATTTCCATCTACCCAAATACTTAATTTGTTTGACTCGAATGGAAACTTACCTGTGATTTGATTTGCCGAGTTTTTCGATTTTCCGAAACCTCCCAAATCGTCTTCATCTTCAGCTGAAATAGCGTCAAAATAACCACTCAGCATATAATCTGTATTGAATGAAGGAAGCTCGCCTGCCGACAAATTATTTTCCTTCCAAACTACCACACCTTCTGTATTGATGTAACACAAATGATCATCAATTACCGCTCTTAATAATCCATTCTGAAAAAGTCTCGAATCGAAGTCCTGAATAATTGCTGAACCTAGTGATTCTCCTTTCCAATCAGCAATGCCATATAAAGACTTATCTTCCGAATCCGAACTTTCATAAATCAAAAGTTTTCTGTTAGGATCAATTCGGCTGATTTCATCAAATTTCGGTTCGAACAAATATCTTCCATTTGTGTCAATCATACTCCAAAGCCCTTTTTTCATCACTCTGGCAACCCCGTTATAGAAAGTTCCTTTGATAAAATCATAAGATTCATTTCCTATTCGCTTCAATCGGGTGTCATAGATTCCATATTTTCCTTTTTCTTTGATAAAAACTCTTCCCTCAGAGAATTCCTCCAGATGCCAATTCATTGTATCATTCAACAGGATTTCTCCCCTCATATTGATATAAGCAGTATACTGTTTTTTAGAGGATGCATACGTTTTCTTCTCTGTATCCCAATAGTTTTTAAAGTTAACAATCGTCATCCCGCTATTGAGATCCTTATACAAGTAGCTTTGGTCTTCTAATTTCCTCTGAAAGATCAACCTTCCTTTGGTATCTATAAATCCTTCAAAATCGTCTTTTTCATATCCTGATTTAACCAGGGAAAAACCATTCGAAAAAGGTTTGATTTGTATGTAAACTCCAAAATCAACCACCATTCTGCCATTTGTATCCATCAATCCAACTTCGTGATCATAGCTTCCTTTTCCTTTCTTCAAGCGCGAAACAATCGCAACTCCATCGGTGAAATCAGAAACTTGTTCCAGAGGATCATGAGATAGTGTTTCTTGGGAATGGATATCTATTAATTTTGAAAATCTCTTATCTATGCTTACGATTGCTTTATTTGGACTGATCAGGCTGATATACCTGTAATTCGAATTATTTATGACCACTTTCCCTTTCTGATCGATCAGTTTTATGTTTCCATTATTATAGACACAGGCAAAGCCAAAACAGAACTCATCGGCAAAGTCATATTGTACCGGGATCACGAATTTTCCATGAATATCTATGTAGCCGTATTTTCCATTCGCACGAACGGCTGCCAGTCCATTGGAAAATTCTCCGCCATTTAAAAAGACAGGCTGAACAATTACCTTTCCGGTTTGATCGATATAACCAACTTTATGGTTTTCAACTATTTTGAATCGTGCCTCTTCCTGGCTAAAAGAATTGGAAGTTTTGATGAGAACAAGCAAAAAGATCAGGCAGTATGTAATATTCGTCATCATTCAGGTATTTAGATTATAAAGATAATCAATGAATTGTTTCATTGATTGAAAGTTACAGCTTAGAGATGTACTTTTAATCTTAATTCCATAAAAACAGACAAACAACGGGCTGGAACGAGCCAGAGCTTCATTCCAGCCGGTTAATTCGGAATTAATTCGCCTCCGCGTATTTCTTGAAATTATCCAAAATTGCCTGCCATCCGGCCTGCTGCATTTCAACCGGGTTGGTTGTTTCGGCATCAAAGGTTTCGGTTACAATTGTCCTTTCACCGTTATCGTCCATAAATGTGATGGTTGTTTTGCGGCCGTCGTCCATGGTATAATTAATGGTTTTATGTGGAATCACTTCATCGTAAACTCCCCCGAAATCGAAACCAAAACTTCCGTCTTTTGCTTCCATGCGGGAGGTAAATCTTCCACCCGTACGCAAGTCATTTTCCGCGCGGGGCGTGTGCCAATCCGGGGAAGCAGTATTCCACTTCATGATATGTTCTACAACCACCCAATAATCCCAAACCTTGGTGATCGGCGCTTCAATGATTGCTTCTACCGTTATTTTTTCGTATTCCATATCAGTGTTGTTCAGTTAAACATGGGAGCATATTTCGACCGGTTGTCTATCAGCATCCAAATTAATATTACGAATAATACCAATGGAATAGCCAAACTTGAAGGCGCATAAACCAGGTGTTGCAACAAAATCCCAACCATGATCGGAAGGATCATGATCGCTCCCAATGCACGGGTTTTAGGAAATATAACTAATACTCCGGCAATGATTTCAACAACAGCAATCAAAGGCATGAGCCAAACAATTGTTGTGAATGCTTCCATCACTTTCATTAAATCTGCCGGCATTTCTTCTTTTGGCATCGGCATGTACTGGAAGAACTTATTCAATCCTGAATTGATAAACATCAATCCGAAAAGCAAGCTGAATACAAATAGAATTTTATTTTTCATACCGTTTATTTTTTGAGAGTTGGTAACAATTCATCCAGCTGCTTCATTCCAGTCGACAAACCTTCCTTGAAGCCCATTTTGATGGTTTCTTCCAGCTGGGCTAAATCGTCGTAACTGATATGCATTTTTACTTGTGTGTTCTCTCCTTTACCGGCAAAAGAAACTTCCCATTTTGATCGTGGCATGTCGCTGTTAATAGTTCCATCTTCATCCGTAAATGCATCCAATCCTGCAAAGGATCGTTGCGGACTGATTTTGGTGTAATTCACAATCGACCAATGCTCTTCACCATTTGGTCCAACCATTGAGTAGAGCCACTTCCCGCCGTCCCGGAAATCCATACTCTTTGTTCTTGCATTCCACGGTTTAGGCCCCCACCATTTGTCCAGGATCTCTGCTTTTGTGTAAGCGTCCCAAACCAAGGGTCTTTCTGCGGCAAACTCTCTTGTTACTGTGATCGTTCTGTTGTCTTTATCAACCGAAAAATCAAATGCTAAATTGTGATTCATAACCTCTGTTTTTTTTACGTTTATATTTTCCTCTGTGCTTAACGGTTCAAAGAACTCATTTGGAACGCCTAACAAGTTAAGGTTTCCAAAAAGCGTATCCAAAAAGTTAAACATTTTTCACTTTTACTTCGACTTTGCTGCGCCTATGCTGTAGCTATGGCGTAAGCATTCAGCCCCCTTTTAGTTGCTATAATTGATCATCCAGTTAATTCCGAATTTATCGGTGAAAGAGCCATAATATGCTCCAAAGAACATATCTTCCAAGGGCATGGTGACGGTTCCACCGGCTGAAAGTTCGTCAAAGATGCGCTTGGCCTCTTCGCGCGATTCCGGTTCTACAGAAATGTGCATGTTATTTCCCCGGATCAGCGTGAAGCCCATTTCTTTTGGTGCGTCTGTTCCCATCAAAATGTGATTTCCATTGATCGGCAGCTCAATGTGTAAGATCATCTTTTTAATAGATTCCGCTACCGGCGGGTGAGTTCCGTCTGCAGGGATATCTCCGAACCGCTGGATTCCTTTTCCGGAGAATTCCGTTTTGAAAACAGACTGATAAAACAAGAATGCTTCTTCCGTATTCCCGTCGAAATTCAAATACGTACACACTCGTGGGTATCGATTTGGTTTCAATTCATTACGCAGTTTGAATTTGGTTTCGATGTAATGATCCAGGTTTTCCATTGCCATGGCGAATCCTTCTTTGAATCCGTAGGAAACGATCTTCTCCAAATCTTCCAGGGTATCGTATTTGATCACGATGTTTACCGTTGTATTGTCACCGGTCGATTTGAATTCGTTCGTCCACAGAGAACGCGGGAATGCAGTATTGATGTTGGCATGCTCGTCGCAAAAAGCGTCTAAACCGGAATAAGATTTTTGATGATCGATGTGCTGGTAATCCAGCCGGCACCAATGCACTTCATTCTCTTCCGAGATCATTCCGTAATGCCACATACCGCCTTCTCTGAAATCCATGGATTTGGTTTGCACACGGAATGGTTTCGGTGCCCACCAAAGGTCGAGCAGCTCCGGTTTGGTCCACGCATCCCAAACCAATGACAGGTTTGCGGCAAAATCGCGCGTTATATGAATCGTGTTGTTTTCCTTGTTTACGGAAAAATCAAAAAGCAGGCTTGAATTCATTTCTTTTGTGTTTTTAAAGTTGCTAATACGTCGTCTAATTGGTTGAAGCGGCTTTCCCAAATCTTCTTGAATTGTTGCAGCCAATGATCGATCTCTTTCATTTTATCTCCATTGAGTTGATAATAAATCTCTCTTCCCGATTGGTTCTGTTTGACTAATTCACATTCCGTGAGAATCCGCAAATGCTTGGAAACCGCCTGACGGGTTGTATCGAAATGCTCGGCCAGGGCATTCGGCGTCATGGACTGAACAGCAACCAGCATGATAATTGCCCTGCGGGTTGGATCTGCTATTGCCTGAAATACATCTCTTCTCATAGTATTGAATTTTAAATCCGAAACCAATCGGTTTCACAAATATATATGCAACTATTCGGTTTCGCAAATTAATTTGATTTTTTTTGAAGAATATTTGAACGAAAAGCCTTATCTTCTGTATTGGTAAGGGATTCAAATACTTCGAATGAAAACAATTTTCTTTTTACTCAGCTTTATTCCGTTTATTTCCATCGATTTAAATGCTCAATCCGATTCGATAAACCCTCAAAACACCTTGGAATCGGTAAAAAGGGATTCACTACCTTCTGTTACTATCACGATGCCCGACAGTCTGGCATTTGATCCGATCCAAGTAAAGGCATGGGGACCCTGGTTTTGTAATCCGGAAGAGTTTAAGGTGTCAGACATGTTGATCTCTCCCATCATCCTTAAATCTGCTTACACACCAGAAGGTGCCCGAAGAGACATCAAATCAGGTAACCCTGTCATTTTATTTTGGGGAGGATTTGGGGGAATGCCGGATTTCAATTCAAAAGAAGACAAGGTATTTCAGAAGAAATACAATGTGACATTTTATTCGCAAGGCTGCTTGCGCTTGCCTGGTGACGACCAGGAAGGTTACAATCACGTGATCTTTGACTATTTAGCTAAAAAATACGGAGAAGGCTGGCGCTATGAATTATCTGAAGGCGCGGTGGGATTTGACTATCCGGAACCAAAAACGGTTCAAGGCAAAAGCACCGCCGTAGTCGCTTCTCCCCTTGCCATGCAGCTTGCAAACCCTCAGGCAATTGACTCACAAGCTCCCAATCCGGAAACGGAAACCTCCGTTTGGTGGTACATTTTACCTACAAGTGGATTTGCTTTGTTACTTTCGTTCTTCGTGATTATCAACCGCAGAAAAAAGAAATAAACACTTCCAATGAAACAGCTTTTCTTTTTATGGAGCTTTACCATGTTCACTTCTATCGAACTGAATGCTCAGCAAGATTCACCGGAGACAGCAGGAAAAGATTCACTAAATACAGTTATTTCAGATCTCAAGATCGACACTGCTTATTATCCTCCCTGCATCCTTCCATTGGAGCCCGATAGTAAGCTTCCCTTCTTTAAATTTAATCCCGTAAGATTTGATTCCGGCTGTAATGCAAAAGGAGCTAAAAGAGATTTAAAAAATGGAAAAGCCATGGTTTGGTTTCCCGGGGGATTTGTTGGTCGTGATTTCAGTTCCGAAGCAGATCAGGAGTTCCAAAAAAGGTACCAGGTACAATTTGTTTCACCAGGTTGTGTCAGGTCGGGCGATGAAGACCCGGCAGCTTACAATGAAATCATCTTCAAATACCTGGATAGAAAGTACGGAACGGGCTGGCGAAATGAATTAAGTTCTGATGCCATTGGTTTTGAAAAACCTATAATCAGAACACCCAAATTGACTTCTCCCCTGGCAATGCGGCTTGCAAACCCGCAGGCAATTGACTCACAAGCTCCCAATCCGGAAACAGAAACTTCTGTTTGGTGGTATATTTTGCCTACAAGTGGATTTGCTTTGTTAGTTTCGCTGTACTTTATAAAAAAACGGAAAGATTAAACCAATCTTTATAAATAAAAAGAAAATAGCTTTACTTATTCCAATTTTCTCAACCACACACTTTCAACCTGGTATTCGTATTCGTCAAACTTGTTTTTTTCAATGTATTCTTCCACCCAACTTTCCGGAATGAGTGTCATATTCTCGTTTTGTAAAGACACTTTTTTCACTCGAAAGGGTCTTTTCACTCCATCCACTTCCAGGTAAAGCCGGTTGTTTGACCAATACTGATGCAAGTTCTTTTCATCTATGTGGATTTTCTCCGGAAGTTTCCACGGATACCACATATTGATGGCATCAAATGCAACAGAAACTTCTCCTATTGGAATTTCCCAGTCTCCATACAAACAAACCGGATTTATATAAGAGTCCGTATATTTTGTCAACTCATTTCCCGCAATAGTGTCTTTTACAAAGTAATAAACGGCCCCAAGCAATCTCTTTTCTTCCATGATCAAAGAATCGTTCCTTAATTGGATGGAGTAAATTGCTTCCAGTTTACCTTCACTCCAACTCATTAGATAATGATCACCTTCCTTCGTTACAACGTAATCATAGATTTCCAGCAGGCAACATGGGTAATCGATTTCATAAGCCTTTTTGTTAGTGAACAACCAATGGGTATTCGGATAAATCCATCTGTATGGTCCTTCCGTTGGAAGATCAGAGTTGATCAGAGTGTTATCCAAACGCATGGAGGTGAGAAGCCAGGTCCCGCTTAACTGCTTCTCCTGGCTAAAAACGGAAAGAGAAGCTGTCAAAAAAATGAGTGCTAAATTAATTTTCATTGAAATGCGCCTGCTAGTCATCAATCATTGTAAAAACGGACTTGTTTGATATACAAATCCCGGTTTTCTCCCTGGAATTTGAATTCGATATCCAGCACCAGATCAAAAGAAAATATTTTTTTGTTGTGAAGTCCTTTTTCCCAGAAATAATCCCGAATGACCTTTGCAGCAAGTTCCAGGCGCTTTACCTCTTCTTCGTTCAAAACGGTTTTACCCGAAGTTAAGCTGGAATTCGCCAAGTATTCGACAATTCGACTGAAATTCGATTCCTCTATTTCGTGAACAATTACCAATTGATCGCAAGTAATCCCCTTTGGCGGCTCTACCACCGAAACATCACCGAGCTGCACATTGATTGTCATTCCATCCAAATAGGTGTCCGGACGATACAGGTCTTTTGTAATAACTACTCCGTTTGCTTCTTCCTGCGGAAAGGAACGATGCACCAAAATTCCCATAGCCAGGTTTTCATCCGAGAAATTGAATAAACGTCGTTCCCGGAAAGCTTCGAAGGACCACAAACTCGCCCATACTTTTAGCACGGCCTTTTCAATGGTCTTCGTTGAATCATTTAAATCTACCGTTTTGGAATCGTACAATCCTGCTCCGGAGAAACCTGCAGCATCTTCAGCATTGGTAGAAGACCTGAAACGAAATGCAGTAAACTCACTTTTCTGAAGCAGTATTTTGATTTCAGCCACCAGGTTAGGATCCAAAGGTATATTCCGTATTTCGGTTTGAAGTGCTTTTAAGACTTGTTTCAAACTATCCGTGGAAAGGTTTTCACTGGTATGCAGAGAGGCAATTAGTTGTTTTATTTTCGGCTGATCCATGTGTTTCAGATAGAAATAAAACGGAATGGCAAACGCAGCTTCCGGAACTTTGAAGTTCCCGGTTTCACTCACTTTGCTCATCAGCCCGAAATGGAATGCTTTATTCCCTATTTGATTAGATCCGGCGATTTTAAAATCTTTCAGTTCAACCAAAGTACGGTAGGTAGAATCCATTTTCAGTGAAACAGGTCGTTTGTTCTTTATTTCAGGGATTCTTGGCTTTGTTGGTTTATACCAAAGGTCACGATCTGAAATATCGAGCATAATCCATTGCCCCTCCAACTTCCGGAAAGCCGTATCTCGAATCAGGTTTAGATCTACGGCAATCGGGATCTTTCGATTTCTTCCAAGAATAGACAGATGACTGAGCGGTGTTTGAAATTCATCCAGGATGATTGCTGCCACATTAGGAATGGATTTCGGAGTTCCATGCGTGACTACAATTTCTTCCGGCAAAAACGGTCGGGAATCGGGAACTGAATCCAGGTTATCTTCAAAGCGCAAACGTCCGTTACACATTCCTTTGGAAATAGACTGATAGGTTTTGTTTTCGTACAATTCGGAAGGCTTCATGATCGGAATTTGTCCTTTCAGAGAATCTTCCAATGCCAGCAAGCGTTCTGTGTTCAAAAGCAATTTTAGTTTTTCTCCGAACCAGACCTTCTTCTTAACATGATCGTAAAAAGCTATAATCAATTCCTTTGGCATTTGATCAAAAACCGAAAAATCTATAAAATACTGATTGGTCCTGGTATTCACGTTCACATTTCCAAGCAGGTAATCGCGGTTTGGATTTATGCTGTAATTGAGTTTATTGAATTCATCCAGTTGATTTCTATCTCCTAAATATTCCGAACAAAAGCCATAATGGAACCGATATCTTTCGGAATTGATAAAGTACAATTTATTTTCCTCCAGATCATAGACTATTTTCACCGATTCAACAGGACCAAGGTTGGTATTTAGAGGCGATCCGGCGAGTTCTTTGAAGTCGCTGTATTTTTTAATCTCTTTAGCCGCAACCTGGGACTCAGCCTTAAAGAAAAGAAGCAGAAATAAGAAGAAAAGTATATGTTGGTTCTTTTTCATCAGTGCTTTCTCCTTTTTAAAGCAAACTTTCTTCTGAAAAGGAAGTAAGTTCCTAAAACGCTGATCAATGGAATTCCCACGCAAAGCAAATCGATCAGCATTCTATTCTCCATATATGGCCATTTACTGACTATCACTTGAGGAATTAAAACAGAAACAATCACGACTAGTGCTAAAAGTCCCTTCCCACTCGATTTCCATTTGATACAAAGAATAAAAATGATCAATGCTACAACCGTAATTAGATCATAGAATAAAGAAACCAACACTTCTTGGCCATGAGCAAAGGCAGAAAGAGGCAGTAAGATTAAAACAGTTAAAAGCAGATTTTTCATAACTCTTCTTTCAACGAACCAATTTTTTACGCATAAGTAACTCTTTTGAAATGAGTGTGTTATTGTAGACTTCGTGTTTCAAAAAGCCCTAATCCGAGTTGGTATACTAAATACTTCATAGGATGATTAACGCTTTTCTAAGTTAATTATTTCAGGATAAAATTAGTTAAAACTGATTCGGTTTCTTTTGCTTAGCAGCGGCCTCTGCAATTTCAGCAATTCTTTTTTCACGGGTTTCCGGTCGTTTGGCAGAAACCAGCCAATACAGCATTATTTTCTTTATTGATTTACTCAATCCTAAAAAGAAATCCATTGCTTCCGGGTATTTGGCCAATGCTTTTTCCAGGTCATCCGGTATAATCAATGCATCGACAGTATCCAAAATAGTCCACGAGCCGTTCTGTTTTGCCAGTTCAATACTTTCCAAACCCGCTTTGGTCATCAACCCGCCTGCGATCAAACGATCTACTTTATCTTTATTGATCTTCGACCAGGTACTTTTTGCTTTTCGCTTACTGAAAAACTGGTGGGACTTCTCTGAGTCGATGGAAATCTTCTTACTGTCGATCCAGCCAAAACAAAGCGCTTCATCCACCGATTCACTCCAGGTGATAGTGGGTTTTCCGGAGGCTTTTTTATAGAACACCACCCATACATTTTGTTCCTTCTCGTGATTCTCCTTTAGCCACTCGCGCCATTCCTGCTTGGTTTTCGGATAAAAAACGGTTGTTTCATTCATACACATCTATTTTTTGTATGTGTGCTATGCACTAATTTTTACCACATAGCACACATAGATCACATAGCTATTTCCGCTATCCCATGGCTACCAAAATACTACAAACTATTAGTATTCCGGTCAAATGGAACATTCCGCTGATAATTCCATATGGAATAGGTTTGGGCATATTGGGATTGATGGCAATGTTGACGGTATTGGAGAATAAATAACCAATTCCAATGATGAAACCAAATTCGATTCCCTTTGAGATAGAGTGAATTCCCAAAGCCTGGATCAATAAAGCGGTGGTGATGGTAATGAGCAGGGAACAAACCATTGGACCAATGAAAAAGATTGGAGTGGAATTCTGCAAATCCTGGTTTTCCTTATCCAAGGACCTGGCATATTGCTTTTTGAAAAGCAGGGTAAACCAAAGAGCTCCCAAAGCTGAATAAGCTGCAAATGCCGCAAGTACACTAAGCCAGTTAACGGCTGAAATAAACTGAATCATAAAATTGAATTTTTAATGTTTCAGCAAAGTTAAAGGGGCTGGTGACAACGGTATGTCAGGGGTGTTCGAAGCAGGTTTCAACCTTTTCGGATTAAATGATTCACAGTAGTGATCAGTCGCGACTGATCACTACTAGTTAACGATGAACTTATAGCCGATTCCGCGAATATTGACGATTTTTACGCGTTCGTCTGATTCCAGCTTCTTACGTAGTTTGGAGACAAAAACATCCAATGTTCTCCCAATATAATCTCCTTCATCGCCCCAAACAACTTTCAGGATTTGTTCCCGCTCGATGGTTTTGTTTACGTGTGAATAAAGCAGGGAAAGCAAATCGGATTCTTTACTGGATAATTCTGTTTTTTCATTCCCCCAAATAAGCACCATGTTCTTTTGATCAAAGCGGGTATTTCCCAGCAAAACTATTTCCGGGTTATCCGACTGGAACGAAGCATTTGTTGCTTGTTTTTTCTTTCTGAAGTAGACCACCAATCCAAGCAGCGCAAAAACGGAACCTATCTGAAGCGCTATCATGGAATAACCTGCCTTGGTCTTGACAGGCGCTGCTTCGTGTTTATTTTCGGTGGATGTATTTGTTGTGGTAGTAGTAGAAACAGTTGGATGGCTGTCCATCAAAGTTGGCTGGATCGGAGCAGCGTGGTATAAAGTTCCCACATTCAGGTTGACTTTTGATAAAATGGTGAAGAAAATCATATAACAGGCTTTCGATTGAAATCTTGGAGCGCAGGGCAATAATTCCGGGTTGATCGAATCTCCTGCTTCATAGCTGTAAACGATTTCTCTGCTCTCACATTTCTTTACTTCAACGATGTAGGTACTTGCTAGTTTCATCTGTTTGACAACCCGGTCAATTGTAGCCACCAAATCGCCGGGATTAAACGCAAAAGCGGAAGCGAATTGAATCTTATAGCTCTCCCCTTCTTTTTCAATGGGAAAAACGCGTGAAGTACTGTCGCCGGAATCCAACAAGATTTGATGACCGATCATCCGTAAAGCAACAAGCGTATGCTTTTCTTCATTTGCTGACTGGCTATAAGTGATTGTTCCGCCCAGGAGCAGATTTAGCAGAACGATTAGAAGACATTTGAATTTTCCGGACATCATGGTACAAATCTAGGGGAATGCTCGCTTTACAGGAGCTATCCGGAGTCTAATTTACATTAATTTACAATTCAAATGAGCGCAATCATATTAACTATTTTCAAAGTATCGCTCAATTTTATCCAGCCAATTCTTACGTTTTACAGCTGAAACCATTTTCACCTTGTTTAAGCTGATCCACTTACGGTTCCTGTAACCGATTTTCCAAAACGTACCAGTAAGGAGTGCTTTTTTGACAGCATTTCCAAAAATGAAGCGATACAAAACTGCCGGTGTATTCATGGTAGTAATGACTGTAACTCTTTTAACTTTCTTAAAAAGAGGAGCCATACCATAAGTGCCTTTGTGTTCATAGGCTATACCCGGGAAAATCACTTTATCAATAAAACCTTTCATCATAGCCGGCATGAGTTCCCACCAAATGGGAAAAATAAACACCAAATGATCCGCCTGATCCAGGCGTGCTTTGTATTCCATTACTTTCGGGTCGACGGGTTTTCTCTCTACGAATGCTTTCAAATCAGCAGCCGTCATCACCGGATTGAAACCTTCCCGGTCCAAATGGATAACATCTATTTCGTGATTTGATTTTTGGAGCCCGGTTTTTACGGAATCCAGAATGGCATTGCAATAACTTCCTTCATAAGGATGGTTGAAAATGATGACTACTTTCATCTTGTACAGTTTAAAATTTACAAGACAAAGTTCAGCAGCCGGAAAGCGATGCACGATAACAATTGTTAACTAAGAAGTTCTATTTTCGATTACGGATCCGACTGAGCGAAACGGAGGTAATTCCCAGGTAGGATGCAATGTAATGCTGCGGAACCCGCTGCAGGATCTCGGGATTGTTCTCCAGGAGTTCGCGGTATCTTTTTTCCGGATTGTCTTTGATTCGGGACAGGAATAGTTTCTGGTAAAAGATGAGCCTCTGAAAAGTTTGTTCTTCTACCTGCTGACGAATGCCCGGTGAACTTTCTAAAATTGTTTGGAAATCGCTTTTCGAAACAGTTCTTAAAATACATGGTTCGATGGCTTCAATAGTAAATAAACTGGGTTGGTTTGTTCTAAAGCTTTCAATGGAAGAAACTCCCTGCCCTTCAAAGAAGAATTGAAAAGTAATGTCCTTCCCGTCGTTGTTGAAACAAACTCTGAGACAACCCTTTTCAATGTAAAAGAATTTCCTGGAGATTTCTCCTTCTCTCAGGAGCACTGTTTTAGCAGGAACTTCTTCCTGCCTGAACAAATGTTCAAATTGCTCCCACTCTCTGCCCTCAGTCCTGAAACCTTCTTTCATACTCTCAGGCTTCCTCTGAACCCACGTGCTGCGTAATAAGATTCCGCACCGTTGCAATAAGTGAAAATAGTTCCAAATCGATTATCGCAAAAAATAGCACCTCCCAATTTCCGGATTGATTCGGGGGTTTGAACCCAGCTGGAGGTTTTCAGATCGAATTTCCCCAGGGTTTGTAATTCGCGGTATTGCTCTTCAGTCAGCAATTCAATTCCCATTTCGTCAGCCAGATCGAGTACGTTGTTTGCCGGCTTGTGTTCTTTTCGAGCATTGAGTGCTGCGCGATCGTAGCACAAACTTCTTCTTCCTTTCGGACTTTCTGCCGAGCAATCGAAGAAAATATATTCGTCGGATTTTCTATCATAAGCTACCACATCAGGTTCACCTTCTGTTGCTTCCATTTCGTCCAGAGACCAAAGTTTTTTGGGATTTGCTTCCAGTTTGGCCTGGATTTTCGACCAATCCATCCCTTCATGGCGGTTCATATTCTTTTCAAAACGCGTTTCCAGGACTTTCAAAAGTTCTTTTGTTTCTTCCGCGGATAAAGTTTTATTTGCCATTCTTCGTTGTTTTATGTTCTTCTATTCCTTCACTAGCTTCGCTATCCGTAATGCATCCCTTTTTGTGAAAGCTGCATTAAGTCTTTCCGCCGCGGCGGACTTCGCTACTTCTTATGCTTTTTATTGATCAGGTATTCATTGACATCATTCAATCCTTTTCCTTCCATAATAAGAGGAACACATTTTTCAATGCGTGATTCGCGGGTTGCTGCTTGTTTGGGTTGCGAAAAGTGCAGGATGTATGCTCTTTGCCGGCCTGGGGTGAGCTCACCGAATGCTTTTTCCAAAGCAGGATCTTTTTTGAATTTAGCAGTCAACTCTTCCGGAACGGCAAATTCTTTCGTTTTTTTCAATTCCACTTTTTCACCGGATTCCTCTACTTCTACTGCCTGGAAAATATACTTTTTCAAATCAGAAGCAAGCGCTTTGATTTCCTTCACATTGGTGAAACGAACTTGTCGGGCAGACTGTACGTTTTCTGTCTGCTGAATGAGGATTTTTTTCGGATCTTTCATCAATGCTCCTTTGAAAAACAGGAACGCACAGTATTCTTTGAATACATGAATCAAAACGATGTTCTTCTTCTCATAAGTATAACACGGACAGCCCCATTTCAAGTCTTCGGTGAGATGACAATCCAGGACAATTTTCCGCATTTCCGCCACTTCACTTCTCCACTTTTCTTCTTTCTCAAAAAACCAATCAACTTTTGGATTCATGCTTCTCTTGATATTGATTTGACGCCACTACTTTTCTACCAGCCGGTCTGAAATACCAAGATACAACAGTTAGTACCAAAAGCAAGAGTGACGGGAAAATTTCAACTGCCGGACTCCCGGAAGCAATGTGAGAATATGCTGCTCCCGACATTGCGAAGAAAAAACCGGCGTATGCCCATTCTTTGACAATTGGAAGTTTCGGTACCAAAACCACTATAACTCCTAAAATTTTCCAAACTCCCAGTAAAGTAAGCAGGTAAACCGGGTATTGCAAAGCTGCCATGCGCTCTACATCCTGATCCATTTTCAGTAATTGAACGATTCCCGTTGAAACCATTCCGAGTGAAAGCCAGATGGTGGCGATCCAATAGGTTATTTTTTTTGCTTTGTTCATAATGATCTGTTTTCTAAAAGTTGCTGAATCCTGTTATGTGCCATATTGATTCCCTGGGCGAATGGAAGCTGTAGGATCTGATCCCGAATTTCTGCGGATCTGTAAATGACATGCATAGTCAATTTGCTTTTATTTTCTGACAAACTCTCAAATTCCAAAAACTCCATCTGAGCTCCAAAAGGCGCATTTTCCATTTCGAAAGTTCGAATGATCCTGCTGTTTGGAATAAAGTCGTGGATTACTCCGCCAAATCCGTGTTTATTTCCTGTGGGATCCGTAGTTTCGAATTGGTAGCTTCCGTGCTTTTTATTTTCGAGTTTCAGCACTTTTGTTCCCATCCATTGTTCTACAATTTCCGCTTCTTCGTATGCTTTGAAGAGTAATTCCAATCGCAGATCAAATTCTCTTGTGATAATAATTTCCTGTTTGCCGTCTTCGGCGTGAATGTGTGTTTTTCTTTCCATGTCTTTTATTTTTCTTCCGTGTACCTCCGTGGCAATTATTTGCTTTCGTATTTTTTCATAATCTCTTCCAGCTTGTTGAAGCGATCGTCCCATAGTTGGCGGAATGGCTCGATGAAGTCTGCTACCTGTTTCATATTCTTCGCATTGATTTGATAATAAACTTCCCGACCATTTTGTGTTTGCTGCAGCAATTCGCATTCGGTAAGGATCTGTAGATGTTTGGAAACTGTTGGTCTTGCGGTATCGAAATTGGAGGCAATGGCCCCGGCCGTCATCGCTTGTGAAGCCACTAACAGTAAAATTGCTCTTCTGGTTGGGTCCGCTATTGCCTGGAATACGTCTCTTCTTAAATTCATTATGTAGCTATTTGACTACAAATGTATATGAAGTTATTTGACTACACAAATTTTTAGACAAAAAAAAAGCGGGTAAGTACTACTTTACCCGCTTGAAACGAAGATCAATCCGAACTAAAACTACTGTTTTCTGACCTCCGTTTCTACCACAGAACAACCCTAATTTTTGACCAATCGGACAGTTTTTATCGTGTTTTCACTTTGAACTGACACAAAATAAATTCCCGAAGTAAAAGCCGATAAATCCAATTGGTGCATTCCTGAAATTTCTCTTTGAACAACTATTCTTCCTTCCGGATTTGTTACAACCAGCATAGCATTCCCTTTGTTTTCAATGGTAACCAGATCGCTTGCCGGATTCGGATAAACTTTCAGTTCCATATCCGCCCATTCATTTAACCCCAGGTTTAAAGGGCTTAATCTGTAAGCGAAGGTTTCGAAAGTCACTGTATCTATTCCGTATCCTGCAATGTAATCGCCATTCGCCGACATGCAATTTGCCGAATAAATAAGCTTATTTCCGGTTGTAATTCCCAATACATTGTGTGCGTAATCGTTTAAGTTCATCATCCCTTCAGCCTGCGTCCAAATGAATGGAATTTCCGGATCCCATGGCCCAACCTGGATTCTTCCTACCGCAACGGTTCCGTCATCGCTTAATGCCGCAACATATGACTGTCCGCCCGGAGATAAACTCCCCAAATCAACTACTCCCGTAGCCTGGCTCCAGATCCATGCATTCCCATTGTTCGCATAATCGCCGGCACCGCCGATCCAGTTTCCGTCTGTAGATATAGCTGTGCATTCCCCCATCTGATTGTATTCATCGTTTGGATTTCCATTGGGATCCAACAAAATAAATTCATTGGGGAAATAACCACCTGCCGGATTTTTTCTCCAGACCGCAGATTTCCAGGGTCCGTTAAAATCCTGCCACCCGACAACAACCGAAGCGTTTCCATTTACTGCATTTGCACGGGTACTTTTTCCGGCAAACAAAGTCCCCAGATCAATAATACCTTCTGTAGCATTCCAGGCAACAGCATCTGTATAGCCACCTGTTTTCCAGGCATTTCCTACTACCGTATTCCCATCACCGGAAATACAATACCCTCCGCTTCTGGCAGTATCCATTGCAACACCAAGACTTCCCAATGCAGTCCAGGAATTCGTTGTTCTGTCGTAGCGGGCCATTTCTACTTTATTGTTTGCAAGAGCGGATCCCGAAAGGAAATTTCCGTTTAACGAAAACGTAACTCCGCCACCAACTCCATTTCCAGGAGCGATCCCACCAATGTATTCAACCGCTTGTGTTTCGGGGGTCCAAATAGAAAAAGGGCCCGTCCATTCTTCATACCCGGCAACTTCGCCGGTATTGGAAACGCCCTGGGTTTGGAAAAATACAGTTTTCACTATTAGTTGAGAGAATCCCACATTGGACAGTCCAACTATTCCTGCAATAATTACCAGCTTTTTTTTCATCTTCATACTGTGTTTTATAGTTATTAGCAGCTGCAGTAATGGTTCTAAAAAAATCAAAACATACAACCTTGCACCGAAAGTAGCCTGCTTCCGGTGGCTAAAACTTATTTCTGCTCTTACAAACACAGTACATCTAAAAAAGAACGCATTACATTTACAATACATTAAAACACAAAACATTGAATATCAATGAATTGAACACAAATAATAAGTCGGTTTCTATTACAGATTCATCAGGAAATTTACCAGTTGGATATCTTCACCATCCATACCCATTTTTTTTCTTAAACGGGTTCTCGCTACTGTAATGCTGTTGGGTGATTGATTGGTAATGGATGAAATATCTTTGGTTGACATATTCAGACGAAGAAATGCGCAAAGCTTTTTTTCATTTGAAGTTAGCGCTGGAAATTTATCCTGGAGCGACTGATAAAAATCAGGATGTACATTGGTGAAATGAACTTCAAATTCTTCCCACCCGCTGTTGTGCTGCCCGGATCGCAAATCGGAAATGATTTCCTGTATTAAATCCTGGTTTTCTTTGCCGGAAGAAAGTTTCGCTTTTTTAAGGTTTTGGGTAACACGTTCCAAAAGTTCGGTATTCTTCAGCATAAAAAGTGCCCTGGCTGTTAGTTCACGCTCTTTAAACTCAAGATTTTCTTCCAGTGTTTTATGTGCCAAATCCAAATTTTCACGTTCAAGCTTCAGTTTTTCTTCTTTTAATTTCGCCGTCCTGATCCTGATCCGCATGATAATAATAAAGAAAAGCGCTACAGCAAGTATAAATAAAAGAACCACTAGAAGAACCACTTTTTGAAGTCCATCCGATTCATTCTGCTTCAATTTCAATTCATACACTTTTCTGTCCCGTTCCCGCTGATGCTTTTCTTCCAGGGAAGCAATAGCCGTTTTGCTTTCCAGGTTATAGATCTCATCGTTCAGTTTCTTGAATTGCTTATGATAAATCAAAGCTTCCCGGTAGTTTTTTAAAGTATCGTGAACAGAAGATAATGATTCCAGTGAAATCAATATAGATGACTTATTTCCTGTTTTCCTGCTTAATTGAAGTCCTTCCGTAAAATACTCCTGCGCCCGATTGAAATCACCTCTGAACACTTCATTCTTCCCTAAATTATTTAGCACCTGAGCCTGTCCTTGTTCATCACCCGCCTGTTTTCTTATTTTGAGGGATTTTTGAAAATAATGACTCGCCAAATCCAATTCATTTTGTTCCAAATGGCAAATTCCGATATTATTTAACAGAGATCCTTCGTACCCTGAATCTTTTAAGGTTTTATTCAGATCTAATGCATTCCTGAAATATACGAGCGCTGTTTCATAATCATTTTGACTGATAAAAACAGCCGCCATATTGTTATAGACTTTCAGTTTTCGACTGGTCAGCTCTTTTTGGGACGTTCGCTTGTCTGCCTTCTCTAAAATGAGCAAGGCTTCTTCCTGGCAGGCAATGCTTTTCCTGTAATTTTTTAACTGAAGGTACAGCACTCCTATTTTTACCCGCGAATCAGCCTTTAATAAAACCAGGTGAAAATTTCCGGGATGCTTAAGTACCGCTTTATCCACCATGCTTTTACCTTGCAGGTAGTATTTCATGGAATTTGCAAAATCACTTTTAAACTTGTAAGCATCTCCCAGGTTGAGAAGTATTTCAATCTTTAAGTCAACCGAGCTGACATGAGGAATCTTTTTAACCGCTTTCAGTCCTTCTGCCAATGCAGAATCTGTATTTTGGTCCAGCAGCCTTTCCGAAGCTTCCAGATGCATTCGCGCACGGAGATCTTCCTTTTGTCCAAAGGACCAAAGACCGGATACTATCCAAATAGAAACAAGTATGAATTTCCTGTAGTTCATTGCTTTTAAGTGATGCGGAATGCAGTCAAATATACAGTTATCTTATTTAAATATCACTCCACCTCCAATTCAAGGGAAACCCTGCTGTTCCTTTACATGCTTTGTTTAGTGATGGTAGTAAACATCCCGGATTCCGAAGCGTCCGTTAACAGCAGCATTCTTCTGTGATAAGATGAATTCCATAAAATAACAATACTTTTACGGTATCAATTTAAAGTCTCGTTTTGAAAAATCAGTTCTTATTAGTCACTCCCCCATTTACGCAGCTCAACACTCCGTATCCGGCGACGGCTTACCTGAAAGGATTTTTAAACACGAAAAACGCTTCTTCCGTTCAGGCTGATTTGGGAATTGAAGTAATTCTTGAAATCTTTTCAAGCACCGGATTAAGCGCTCTTTTCTCTGAAATAGGGACAAAAGAGTTAGCATTGAGTCAAAATGCAGAACGCATCATTACGCTTCAAAGCGATTACATTCAAACCATTGATTCAGTAATTCTTTTCCTGCAAGGTAAAAATCCAAGTCTTGCTCATTTGATTTGTCAGGATGATTTTTTACCCGAAGCTTCCCGTTTCAATGAACTGGATGAGCTTGACTGGGCATTCGGGATCATGGGTACACAGGATAAAGCGAAACATTTAGCCACACTCTACCTCGAAGATATTTCCGACCTGATCGTTGAAACAATTGATCCGCATTTCGGTTTCAGTCGTTATGCTGAGCGCTTGGGAAGGTCCGCACTTAGCTTTGATGAACTATACGATTCTCTTCAGCAGGAAATCACTTATACAGATCGGATTTTACTGAGATTACTCGAAAAAAGACTCCACGACACAGATCCGCAGATTGCGGCTTTTTCTGTTCCTTTTCCGGGGAATTTGTATGCTGCTTTTCGTTCTGCGCAATTTATCAAACAGCACTTTCCACACATAAAAACAGTGATGGGAGGAGGTTATCCCAATACGGAATTGCGTTCGATCTCTGATACGCGCGTGTTCGGGTTCTTTGACTTTATTACACTGGATGATGGCGAAGCGCCCATTGAAAACCTGTTGGAGCATGTTTCCGGGAAAAGAGCTATTCGTGACTTGAAGCGAACTTTTACGCTGATTGATCAACAAGTAGTTTATTGCAATCATTCAACGACTCAGGATTACAAACAGCGTGATTTGGGCACACCGGATTACAGCGATTTGCTCCTGGACCAATACATTTCCGTCATTGAAATAGTAAATCCGATGCACCGCATGTGGAGTGACGGCCGCTGGAATAAACTCACCATGGCACACGGATGTTATTGGGGTAAATGTACTTTTTGCGACATTTCACTGGATTACATCCAGATTTATGAACCGGCAACGGCTAAGATACTGGTTGACCGCATGGAGGAACTCATCCTTCAAACGGGTCAAAATGGCTTTCACTTTGTGGACGAAGCTGCACCTCCGGCTTTGATGCGTGAACTGGCCCTGGAAATTATCCGTCGGAAATTGGTGGTGAGCTGGTGGACGAATATTCGCTTTGAAAAGAGTTTCACCCGGGATTTGTGCTTGCTGCTTAAAACTTCGGGATGCATTGCTGTTTCCGGAGGATTGGAAGTGGCTTCCGACCGTTTGCTGGCCTTGATCGACAAAGGAGTTACTGTTGCCCAGGTAGCGCAGGTGACGCGGAACTTCACAGAAACCGGCATTATGGTCCATGCCTATTTGATGTATGGATTTCCGACTCAAACCGTGATTGAAACGATTGATTCACTGGAAATGGTGCGTCAATTATTTGAAACAGGCATCCTGCAATCTGGTTTCTGGCACCAGTTTGCCATGACTGCACACAGTCCTATCGGCTTAAATCCGGAGAAATTTGATGTGGTCCGTGAAACAGGAACCGGGAGTTTTGCCAACAACGATTTGACACACAGCGACAAAACGGGAATCGATCACGACCAATTCAGTTTCGGGTTGAAAAAATCCCTTTACAACTTCATGCATGGAATCGGCTTCGACCTGCCTTTGCAGAACTGGTTTGATTTTAAAGTTCCCCGTACATCCATTCCCCCTGATTTTATAGAGCAGGCAATCGAAGAACCTGAAATGGGCTTTGTGAAACCAAGCTCCCGGGTTGTATGGCTGGCATCGCAGCCTTCGGTACAATTCTATACCAAATCCAAAAAGGGAAATCAATGGGAAATGGCCGAGTTGACCTTTCACACCAAAAAGGATTTGTTCTCCATCCAGGTCTCTAAATCACAAGGGATTTGGCTGAGCAAGATGCTTTCTGAAATTTCAGCAGCTGAAAACAAGAAACGCCTTTTCCACGAAATCAAATCTGACTATGAACAAGAAGTTCCGGAAGCAGATTTCGAACCTTTCTGGTATGGAAAACAGGTTGCACAACTGAAAGAAGCGGGATTGTTGGTTTTGTAATTCACTCAAACTCCAATTCAAAACAAACTCCTTCTCCACTCTCTTTCTTTTTAATCGAACCATTCAGCTGTTCTGCAAATCCATCAATTAAAAAATGTCCGAAGTGGTGATCACCGTCGTCTTCCGCACCTTCAGAGAAACCAATTCCATCATCTTTATAAGTGAGCAGGTATTTCCCTTCTTTCAATTGAAGCCCGAGGTAAACAGATCCGTGATCTCTTCCTTTAAAACCGTGGAGGATTGAATTCGTAATCCATTCGTTGATCAGCAGGCCCAGCGGGATCATTTTATCTACCGGAAGTTCCAGGTAATCAATATCGAGGACCAGTTTAAAATTGTCCGGTTCGTTTACCAATGAATTCAGGCAGTCTTTGAAGAGTTTTTCCCAGTAATTCGCCACGTTGATAAGCGCCAGGTCCTTATGCTTATAAAGCGATTCATGAATACTGGCAATGGTTTCGATCCGCGACTGGGTTTTATCCAGTACACCGTTGAAATTGTTGTTTCCTTCTTCAATTTGGAGACGAATGAGACTGGAAATGATCTGCAGGTTGTTTTTAACCCGGTGATGCATTTCTTTCAGGATCACATCTTTTTCATTGTTCAGCTTCTCCAGATCTGCAGTGCGCTTCTTTACTTTGCTCTCCAGGTCATTTTTCAGCTGGATCAATTCTTCCTCTGCTCTTTTGCGGTTGGTAATATCGGTGGAGAGTACAAAAATCCCTTCAGAAACAGGTTCAATGCGCAATTCGAACCAATTATTGGTTCCATCACTGTAAATAAATTCATTCTCAAACTGAATAGTTATGCGTTCATCCATACATTTTTGAAGCTGGCTGAACATATAGGTATCTTCAATTCCCGGATAACATTCCATCATCGTTTTTCCGATCAGATGATCAATGCTACTTTGTCCTTGGCTTGCAACAGTAGTATTTACGTACAGGTATTTCCAATTGTAATCAATTACCTGGAAACCTTCCAATAAACTGTCAAGAATACTTAAGTTCAATATAGATCGTCTCAATGAAATAGTGTTTAAGAAGTAAATAATGACCAATTACTCCTTTAATATACAAAAATTGAAGGAATTGATCCGAAAATAAGATCAGTTATTGGATATCATGAGTTTTTTAGAAACACTAAACCCTTCACCCGAAATTTGAAACAGGTAATTTCCTGATTTGAGGTGGCTGACATCCAGGTGCTGAATATTTTCACCTCTCTTCCGTTCTACTTTTCTACCACTAAGATCCTGAACAAGAATTTCTGTAACACGAAGATTCCCACCGGTCCGAATAGTTATCGCATCCTGTGTCGGATTCGGCCAAAAACTCACTTCCACGTCCTGGTGATCGGCAATAGAAGCCGTAGACTCATAGTGACTGAAGAAACGCCAGATTTCTTTGCAGGCATCAAAGTCCATGCAGGTATTCCCGGAAGAACCTGAAACCGGCCAGCCCGGCCAGGAATGCCCACCCCCGATTATCCGAAACAATTCAACTGTATTTCCGTTAATGCCGCCTGAATAAACGGATCTTTCAGCCGTTGCATTATCCGCAGTATTTGTATTGGGAACGGAAGTCACAGCCGGAACAGGGTTACAGTTATTCTGGTCGACCCAGAACAGGTTCGTATCGTCTATTCCTTTCATAGTGGATGTTCCAGCGTATGGATTTGTACTATCGTCCGTTCCGTGAATATGCAGAACCGGAATCGGATGCTGAGGATCGCATTCATCATACATATCTACCGACATAGAGCCTGTTACAGTTCCAATTGCCGCAAACCGATTGGTCTGACAAGCCATGAGGTAAGCCATAAAACTTCCGTTTGACATTCCTGTGCAGTAAATCCGATGCTGATTAATACTGTAACCTGCTGAAATGGTATCAATAAGTGCTTCCAGAAAGCCGACATCGTCAACCGTTGAGCCCAGGATATTTTCATAATTCCAGAACTTCACACCGAACATCGTGGAGCCATCCGGATGGACCATGATAAAATTGGCTGTATCTGCAATTGGTCTGAAATCGCGATTTTGTGCAAAATCTGCCCCGCTGGAACTCAATCCGTGCAAACCGATCAACATTGGAACAGGATTTCCGGGAACATAAGATGCAGGAACATAAAAGGAATAAGTGCGGGTGATCCCTCCATGAACAAAGGAACCTGAAACAGTTGTCTGAGCATCAACCGATCCGAATAAACAAATCAGAAGCGCAATTATGCAGTAGGATTTCATGAATTAAATATATGAAATAGGAACCAGACAGGCAATAAAAAATCCCGCTCTTCAGCCGAAGCTTACCAAACGGGATTTTCCACCTAACCACTATACACTACTACTTATGGCCTTAAATGTCTTTACTTCGTTACAGGGAGATCACGTGTCAGCCAGCCTCTTCTGCTTGCTGTTGCAATGGCATATGGCGTGATCCAGAACAAAGTGAATGTGTAAAATATGCTGTATGGATATGCCCAAAGGGATTCCAACAAATTATGTCTTTTCGTATAAAAGAATACCTGGATGCTAGAGAAAATGAATAAGCTTAAAAACGCAGAGCTCAGGAATAAAATCGGATGTGTGCAGATCAGGAAGAACATGAGTGCCATTGCCGGATATGCGATAAATACTTTCAGCCACTGATCTAACAATAAGATCCGCGGACCAATTTTAGATTCTTCCCGGAACTTTCCGAAAGCGAATTTGCTCATTGCAATATTTTCGCGGATATTACTTCTTTCCCACCGGATAAACATCTTGTATAACCCTTTGTACTTCTCCGGAATATTGGTAAACACGTATGCGTTTCTCTGGAACAACACCCGGTATCCTTGTTTCAGGATCATGTTGGTCATTGCGCGGTCTTCACCGATATCGCTCACCTGTCCCATGAATGTCTGATTCATCCAATCCGGTAAACAAGCCATTACGACATCTTTTCGGTATGCGGCCAGTGCGCCGGGCGTACACAACACTGATCCCAGTTTGCTTTGAGCCGAACGTATAAATTCGAAACTGAAGGTAAAACTGACGTTCAGCATCCGCGGGATCATTGCATTCTTGTTATTCAAGACGCGCACGTTACCAGCCACTGCACCACATTTTTCATCCAAAATAAATGGACTAACCAAATTTCTTAAAGTATCTTTTTTTACAATCGAATCGCTGTCAACTGTTACGAATACATCTCCTGAAGCCAGGTTGAATCCACGATACAAAGCATGTCTTTTTCCCTGATTGTGGGTCTGCTGGTAAATCTCCAAACGATCCCCCCATTCTGCTTTGGCTTTTTTCATCCATTCCCAGGTGTCGTCTTTACTTCCATCGTCGATAGAAATCAATTGCATTTTGTCTGCCGGATAATCGCTTTCAGCCAAACTTTTTAATGTCTGATAAACCAATTCTCCTTCGTTGTATGCAGGAACAATTACGGTACAATGCGGCAATTGTTCATCGCTTACAGATTTTATCGATCTATAGTGCAGGTATAAAACCAGGATATATACTAAAAAGCAAATTTTGAAAATCAATAATGCGGTTGCCACTACGATCAATGCGATTCCCCAGGAATTATTCATTCTTTCCATGTGGAGTTCCTGGAAATAGGGTTGAAATAGGTAAACTAAAAATGCTGCCCCGATCATCAATAAGATAGCTCCTAAAAGAATGACAACGTCTTGAAATTTACGATGATTTTTCGGATGATAACTGTAAGTTGCCTTTGGGTCTGTGTGTTTGTTTGCCTGCATGTTATAAGCTTTGAATTTCCGTACAACCATTTTCAAGTTTTGTACCGAAGCTAAGAACTGCTGAAAAACAAGGGTTTATCGATTTAAGCAGGTTTTTAAATTGGGGAGAAAAGCAACATAGTGTGGAGTTTCTCCCCGATTTCACGATTACTGATCATCCATCTTCCCGTCTTCATAAGTCGGACCGTAAAGTCCCGGAACTTTGTTGCCGGTAGCCCGCAGGTAAACGATCATTTCTCCGCGGTGGTGATAAATGTGATTGAATAAAAAACCTCTCGCCACAGTTCCTCTTGGAAAAGGTCCCATAACCGTTTTTCCACCGGCTTTCATAGTCCATGGAGTCTGCAGGTCTTCTTCTGTAATTGATTTCAGTGCAGCCCTCGCCTTTTCCAGGTTCGTTTCGAAAAGTTCACGGGTGGCATGAATATCATCCGCAGATCCGCGTTCCATTTCGTCCGCATCCATATCGTACTCATCTTGTGTAAGTGTTCCTGCATACCAGTGATAAATGGTAGCAATGTGCTGGGCAAGTTCTCCCATCGACCAGGAATTTGGTGCTGGTTTAAATCCGAGATGACTCGCCGGAACAGCATGGAGCAATTTACGAGTGCTTTCAGCCTCGTGCTCAAATTCTTCTATTAATGCTTTTAATATCATGTTTATCATTTTAGAGGAATAAGTTAGGGCACTTAGCTTTTGAAACAAAATAGAGGACTGTTAATAAAAGTAGTTTCTGTAAAAGATGTAAGAATTGGTCCGTTTATAGTAATCACGAAGCATCATCTAACGTTAGTTCCATTAAAAGAGATAAAAACAACTAAAAGTAGTCGATTTACAACCAAAAGTAGTTGTATTTTTAGCAATCCCGGAAAACGATCCCTCTACCTTTGTCCAATCGAAATCCATAAAAAGATTGCTATGTTAAGTACGAAAATGATTGGTGAACGAATCACCGAAGCAAGAAAGAAAACTTCCGTTTCCCAGGCCGGACTTGCGGAATTGTTATTTATCAGTCCGCAGGCTGTTGGAAAATGGGAACGCGGAGAATCCATGCCCGACATTCTTACCCTGAATCGATTGGCAGAGATCCTTGGAGTAGATCTAAACTATTTCTCGGAGAATTTTCAATCGGCAGCTGAAGAGAAAATCGAATCAAAGAAACTCCTTTTTGTGAAACCGGTAAAGGAGAAAAAGCTCAACTGGAACATGTCGCAGGGAAGTTGGGTCGATGCCGATTTCTCGGGACTCAAAAACCTGCATGAGAAATTCAGTTCCTCACACCTGAAAAACTGCAAATTCATCGGTTCTGATCTTTCCGGAATTCAGTTAAGTGACAATCATGTTCTGGGCTGCGATTTCTCGGAATCAGATATCAGCAAGAGTGATATTAAAAGCTCCCACATGACGAAAGACTTGTTTAAGAATTGTTTGCTGCAAGGGACCGAATTCTCAGGAAGTTATGTTTCAGGCTGTGATTTCTCCGGAGCAGATTTCTCCGAAGCTATCTTTAAATCGGGTGGTTTTGAGAAAAACACATTGGAGCAGGCACATTGGAAACAAAGTTCTTTCCATGGAATGTATTTATCGGACCTGGTTTTTGAAGGAACGATCACCGATTGTTATTTTGAAAATTGTGCATTTAAACGCGTTACTTTTGAAAATGCCGTATTGACAAATACTTTCTTTAAAAATAAAAGCCTGAAACAGGTGAAGTTCGTTAATTGCAAAGCGGATAGGATGACGCTTGAATTCCTAAAGAATGGAAAAGCGGATTTGAGTGGAATTGAATTGATCAATGCATGAAGAGATCCGTGTTTTTTATTTGATGTTATTCGGTTTCCTGGATTTTAGCCTGGTGCGAGCCTAATGCTCGCGCCAGCTTAAATTGTTTTATTTTTGATAAAAAATCTTTCATGTTATGAGTACAACTCCGGAACACGATCAAAAATTTGTCAAGATGACTTTCGCATCGGTTTATCCGCATTATGTAAAGAAAGTTGAAACCAAAGGCCGTACCAAAGCCGAATTACTGGAAGTAATTGAATGGCTTACCGGATTTAACGAAGCAAAACTTCAGCAGCTTATCGAGGAAAAAGTGACCTTTGAGGAATTCTTCAAGGAAGCAAACTTAAACCCGAATGCGGAGCTGATTACCGGAATGATCTGCGGATACCGGATTGAGGAGATCAAAACGCCGTTGACCAAGCAAGCGCGATACCTCGACAAGTTGGTTGATGAATTGGCGAAAGGGAAGAAAATGGAGAAAATCCTAAGAAGCAATTCCTAATTACGAACTAAATACGTTCTGAGATGTTCAACTATTTAGTAACTGCCTATTTATGCATTACGGTCTTTACCAGTCTGAAGATCAGTAAAAGTATTACGCTTTCGAACCAACAAAAAACGATCAATATACTATTGAATGCATTGATTCCCGTACTTTGGTTCTACCTCATCTCTCCTATTATTTTTCCAAAAGATAAAATCATTACGCGGGATGAGCGGGAGAAAATGATCGCAAAAGAAAGCGGAAGCAAAATGGAAGACGGTGTGGGTTCTTCCTCCTATCGGGAGATTTAGAGGGAATAACCTTATCCAAAAACTCCAGTCGCAATTCAAATAAAATGTGTATTCTTGCCTTCTAAAAAACACTATTTCACATGAATAAACCA
Organism: uncultured Fluviicola sp.; assembly: GCA_965650365.1. Lineage (GTDB taxonomy): Bacteria > Bacteroidota > Bacteroidia > Flavobacteriales_D > Crocinitomicaceae > Fluviicola. The sequence goes on from CBFGOJ010000001.1 coordinate 157,589, forward strand.
GCTATCACTGCATTGATCACCGTCCAGGAAACCAATACAACAGTCAATTCGAGCCTTACTGATTCACATATCAAAGACTTTGGCGGAAAGCCTATGTTCCAGTTGATGATTGAAAAGCTGCTTGCCGTAAAGACTATTAACAAGATTGTGATTACTACCGATTCGGAAAAAGTCAAAAAAGTTTACGGAGCAAACAACAAGATTTCAATTATCGGCTTGCCTGCCTCTGCCCTTTCGGATGAATATTCCAATGACCGAATCCTGGAAGAAATGCCTACTTCCGACAGATTCACGGCACATGCGCTGGAAAAAACGGAAGGAGAACATTTTATGCAGACACAATGTATCAATCCGCTGCTTTCGGTTCAAACGATTGAGAATGCCATCGAAATGTATTATACGTATGTTCTGAATGACGAATACAATCAGTTTGATTCGCTGATGAGCCTTTCCCGTGTGGAAAAACGTTTGTATGATAACAGCAAATACCCGGAACCTGTCACGTTGCGAAACGAACCACATTTTGTGATGTTTGAAGACACCATCTTCAATATCTTCAACCGGAATACCTTCGTCCGGTATAAAAAAAACAAACTGGGAAAAAACCCGATACTTTTCGATGTACCGGAAATTGAAAACCTGGCAGTAGATTCTCCGGCAAGTTTCAAACTGGCAAAATTGGCTTACGATAATAAGAGCTTACTGCTTTAGTCTATTCCCTTTTCCCCAGTTTTCTCAACTGACTGTAATGTGCTTTTACTGCCCCGGTGAAGGTTTTTTCATAATGATAAGGAATTCCAAATTCATGGGCAGTTTGTTTTACTATGGAAGCAATTTCGGGATAGTGCACGTGGCAAATACCGGGGAATAAATGATGTTCGATCTGATAATTCAGTCCTCCTACCAGGTAAGAAACTACTTTATTATCATGTGCAAAATCACACGTGGTTTCCAACTGATAAACATGCCAATTCTTATCCGCAAGATTCTCAATATCGCTTTGTGTTTCGCAATCGGAAACAACATGTGCCAACTGAAAAATAACAGTCATAAAAATCCCGGCCACTACCAACATCGTTACAAACATGGAGACCACCAAAAGCGAATCAAACGGAAGCAGTTTCAATGGCAGATAAAGAAATACAAAGAAAAAAAGCAGCTTCTTCAACAGAATAATTCCTGTTATGAAAGCAGTTTTTATGCGTGATTTAAAAAAGCCCATCCGGTGGTACCTGATCACTTTAATGAAGTCTTTTACAGTCATCCATTCAATGATGAGCAATCCATAAATGACCGTTGCATAAATATGCTGGTACGCATGATACCACCTTCTTTTTTGATGTTCTGTAAACCGGAAAACAACTCGCGGGTGAATGTCCTGATCTATTCCTTCCACATTGGGGTAAGTGTGATGAAGTACATTGTGCTCGATTCTCCAAATCTTTGGTTCAACACCAATGGCAAGAATGGGAATTTGCAGCAGATAATGAAGGATCCGGTTATTCGTGTATGCTCCATGAACGGTATCGTGCATAATTGTCATTCCTACGAACGATAGTAAAATACCCAACAATGCCCAAAGGAAAAACAATACCGGAAGATTTGAGATACCAGCCAATAAAACCACCAAATAAACTGTAGTATACAAACCAAACAATATTACTGATTTCAGGATCATCGTTTGGCTGCCGTGCGGATCAATTTCATTCTCTTTAAAATATGAACGTACCCGTTGATTGAGAACTGTAGAGAATTCTGACTGTATGGTTGAAGAATATCTGGCACCCTGCATCCGATCCGTTATTTTACGCGTTTGAAATTCATGTAAATTGGTCCATCCGGTTTCAAAAGCATCATGGCATGCATTCCTATCTCTTTATTATCACATAGTTCAAAATCATAGTTTCTGGTAATAGCACTCATGATGAGCAAAATCTGCATTTTCGCCATGTTTTGACCAATACATACCCGCGGACCTCCACCAAACGGAATATGTGCGAAATGATGCATCTTTTCTGTTTGTTCGGGATCAAATCTGCCCGGATCAAACTTTTCCGGATCTTTCCAAACAGATGCATTGTGATGCACACCATAGATATAAGGGACAACCGTTGTTCCTGCAGGAATTTTGATTCCTCTGAACTCATCATCCTGTAGTGCTTCCCGGTCTATCATCCAGAATGGCGGACGGATACGCATCGATTCATCCAAAACTGCAATCGTATAAGTCAATTGATGTAAGGACGAATAATTCACAGTCTCGCCTCCAAAAACATGCTCAATTTCCTCCCTGATTTTAACAATGTGTTCCGGGTGCTTTGCTAAAAGATAAAATGCCCACGCAGCAGCTGTTGTAGATGTTTCATTTCCTGCAACCAGCAGCTGAAGTATTTCCACTTTAACTGTTTCATCGGACATCAGGTTTCCCGAGTCTTTAAAAGGTGTTGTAAGGATCATTTGAAGGATATCACTTTCCTTTCCGGGATTCTTGCGTCTTTTCTCTACGTAATCCAATACGATCTGATCTGCTTTAATGCGGATATCCTGGTATTTCTTATTCTGTCCGCTGATGGAATACCAGGGCATCAAATAAGGCTGAACCACTTTTTTGACAATAAACTGCTGGATTTCAGCAATTGCAGCAGCGAAACTCTCTAACTCTTCTCGTGTCATCTGGCTTCCGAAAAGTGATTGTCCGACAGAACGCAGTGTAAATTTCACCATCTGATCGTGAATATCTACTTTACCTCGTGATGCATCTTCGTCAAAATCAATCATGAAGTCATTCAATACTTTCAGCTGGATTGGAAGCATTTCGGCAAGACGTGATCTTGTGAAGCCCATACTGAGCAACTTTCGCTGTTTCAGCCAATAATCTCCGTGACTATTGGTAAGTCCAACTCCTTGAAATTCAACAAACCGTTTTACCTGGATGTGTGATTTGTTGTAGTTATCGTTATTGTCTTTCAATACATATTTCAGAAACTCAGGATCTGCAGTTACAATAGTTTTACGCATTCCTCCGAATCTAAACTCAAAGGTTGGTCCTAATCTTTCCCGGTACTTCTCAAATACATGCACCGGATTCTTCACCATTTCACGGGTGTCTAAAAAAGATTCAATAATCGGAATTTTTGGTGTTTTCTGGTTTTCAGTCTCCATCTTTATAGATTCATAGTTATTGGACTTACTAAAGCTTTCTCATTCAAACTATCAGCGATTTCCGGATTGCTCATCATAAAAAGGAAAATTCCGTTTACCACCTCTTCCAGGGGCAGATCTGCTTTCCCCCATGGTGATAAACTACGAAATTTCTGATAGTTGCTATTGTCGTACCGTTTGAATTCCATGGCACTAATATTGTCTACCGAACGCACTAAAAAATTCAGCAAAGGAAACAACAGATCCTCTTTTTGACAACGGCTTACAACTTCCGGCACAAAATCTTTTAACGGATAATTTTCGAAAGACTTTCGGGCCAGCTTTGCCAGTATTTCAGTCACATCGTGCATGGTGGAATACTGATCTCTGGTCACATGAAACGTGAGTCCCACTGATTTTTCAAGTTCGGAAATTGCTACAATATTGTTGGCCGCCAGGTTTGCCGGAGTGAAACTCACCTGGTTTTCAGCGCTTGTTCCAATTCCATATTTCAGCATAAAGGATAAGAGCCGGATTGAAATATCAAAGTTATACCCTTTGCCCGTTGAAGAAGGTGAAATTAAAGCCGGTCTGAAGATGCGCGCCTGAAGTCCTTGTTCCATGGCTTTTAAAACAAGCTGATCAGCTACCCATTTGCTTTGACTGTACCCGAAGTCTAAAAATTCCATGCCTGCATTGGAGTCACTTTCACGAAGGATGTCTTTTGCTGACCAGCCAAAGATGAAGGTGGTGGAAATATAATTCAATACTTTTGGCCGGTGAGTAAGACTCAATTCAATGACTTCCTTTGTTCCTCCAACATTCATTTGCCGCATGGATTGATAATCCATCATGTAATTGACATATGCCCCATTGTGATAAATGGTTTGAATGTTTCGGGCCAGGAACTCCCAATCGCTATCCTTTAAACCCAATTTTGGTTTCGACAAATCGCCGCAAATTGGTCGGACACGTTCATTAAAAGCACTGTTCATATCAACTGAAGGATCAATTGTCTGAAAAGCATTTCTCAAACGCTTCATTCCATCTGAAACCTGATCTGCCCGCACCAGCACATATATAATCTCCCTGGTTTGTTCCAGTAGACTGCTAATCAGGAAAGGACCGAAAAACCCGGTTCCACCTGTCAGCAAAACAGTTTGTACCAAATCCGTCTTTTCCGCTTCCGGATTGAATGGTTTATGATCCGGGAAATGTGCATCGCGTGCCATGAGCGTGGATTCAGATTTCATGTATTCTGCCCGAATCCCGGAAAATGCTTTTCTAAATTGAAAGCGTGCAAAACGTGAAGAATGATCCAATTGGGTAAGAATCCCAACCAATTCTGAAACCGCAATCCGTTGTAAAAGCTTTAGATCAACCTCATTGGAAAGGTCATCAAATCCTTTCTTTTCCAGGTGTTCTTTTAAATCGTGAGCAAATTCAGCCAGTTTCATCGAATCCAAGCCTGAATCTCCCAAAACAGTACTTTCAGTACCCTTTAATTTATACCTGTCAAAAAGCTGTTGATAAGCTATATTCGTTTTTAAATCAGCATTTTCAGAACCCTCCGATTTCAGTTCATGGGTATCTGTGACCTCATCCAAAATTGCCTGAGAAATTACCTGGAGATCATTTTGTTGATACTTCTCCTTCATCTCATAGCGTTTGAGTTTCCCGGAACTTGTTTTTGAAACGGTTCTTGCAGGCACAAATACAATTTCAGAAACTGAAATCCCTAAATACTGATAGATGTTCAAATGCAGCATTTTTGCATCCGGAATCGCGGTATTACTTTTTACTCCGACAACTACCACCAAAGATTCAGTACCGGCTTTTTCAAGCTCAAAAGCAACCACACAGCCTGTTCGTACAAGCGCGTTTTTTTCTATTATTGTTTCAATATCCTGCGGATAATAATTTGATCCGCGCAGGATGATCATATCTTTTAACCTTCCGCAAACATAAAGTTCCTTGTTATGAAGAAAACCAATATCTCCTGTTCTCAGCCAGGCACCATCTTCTCCGAATAACTTTGCTTCAAACGATTCCTTACTGGCTAACCGACGATTCCAATATCCTTTACATTTACTGGAACCATTCAACCATATTTCACCAATATAGCCATCCAGCACGGGTTTGTTTCCATTTTCAGTCTTGACGATTCGTATTTCCGTACCCGATAGTGCTTTTCCGCAACTCATTAACGTCATTCCAGAAGTACCTTCATCGCTTGGACCCAAAGTAACTGCTTTTCCTTTTTTCAGGGATTCAGCGCTAAACACCTCTTTTTTTCTGCCGTAGTTAGTAACTGCCAGGGTGAATTCAGCCAATCCGTAAGCTCCAAAAAAACTTTCCGGCTTCAATCCGGCCGGTTTAAACTGCTCTAAAAAAGCTTCATAAACAACCGGTTTGATCGGTTCAGCCGCAGTCATTAAAAAAGTCAATGAGCTTAAATCCAGGGATTCAAACGTGCTTTCGGTAATTTTACCCGGAATGAGACAATACTCGTATGCAAAGTTTGGTGCCGACGAAGCAGTAGCTTTAAATTTGGTTATTGCCTGCAGCCAGAGTGCCGGTCTTTGAATAAAATCAGCCGGTGAAAAACCATAAGTTGTTCCGCCTTTCAACGCAAAAAACAGGTAGTAACCTATCAGTCCCATATCGTGATACTGCGGCAGCCAGGAAACTCCCACCGGCATGTGATCCACTACATTTTTGCAATTTTGGATACAATTTTCATGCGTCACCATGACTCCCTTGGGATCATTGGTTGAGCCGGAAGTATATTGGAGGAATAAAATCTCGTTCTGAATTTCGGGCAGATCAAGGGATATTCCAGGATCTGAATCTTCCGTAACAATCCATTGCAGAGCAGAAACGCCGGTCTTTTTACGGGACACATTTACTTTGTATGACCAGTAACAAGAACGATCTGTAAGCACCGCCTTCGCATCACAATCGCGTGCAATGAAATTCATCTTTTCAACAGATGCTTCCAATCCTCTGGCTGAAGGTGGATAAACGGGAACAGGAATCAATCCCAATCTTACGGAAGCAAAAAATGCACAGATCATTTCAAGGCCGGAAGGATATGCCAATAGTACACGATCTCCTTGTGAAAGAGTATAATTGCTATGAATGTAGGCTGCTATTTCTTTGGTACGCTGATCAAATTCTCTGTAAGTATAAGATTCTGTAATGGCTGCCTTGATATCGAGAAAAGCAAACAACAATTTATCAGGATGTTCCTTTATTCGCTTTTCTATTTCTGTGATCACTGAACTCATTTACTGACTTTAATTAATTAGAAAGGTCGATTGATCAATACGTGTGTAACAAACGTCATTTATTCTGCCTTTTACAGCAATTGCTCCGGCATAGTCATTCATCAGGGTAAAGCTTTCAAGAAACCACTCATGGGTGTTTAACCCGTCCTCGGTTTTTAATGAAAACTGTTTATTTGGAATAAAAGAGACTTCCAAAGAGTTCATGGATTTCGTCAAGCCTTCTCCGCCCGACTTTAGCAACGCTTCCTTTCGGGTCCAGCTTTTGATGAAAACTTCCTGTTTACGGCTATGTTCCAGCTTATGCACCAATTTTAATTCGTCGTTTGTAAACAAAAATCGCTCCAAAGCAGGAATGTTCAGAACTCTCTGACGATGTTCAAGATCAACACCTATTTCTTTCCCGGAAGCAAAAGCTATGGCAAACCCATCTTCGGAGTGCGAGGTATTGAAATGCAATTCCGGGTAATCCTTTAGAAATGGCTTTCCGTTTTCAGTAAAACCAATCCGTATATGCTTGTTTTCAATAGTCAAAAAGTGGATGATCAATCTTTTCAGTACGGATTTCGAAATGATATACCGGTGTTTATCCTCCGGCAACAGATAACGCTCAGCTCGTAAAAGTTCCTCATCAGAGAGAAGAGATAAACTATCTACCAGCTGAAACTCTGAAATTCTGCCGTAAAAAACGTGTACCCGATCGGCAGACAAGGAAGTGTTCATTTCTTGGTTGATTTTGGCAGATTTATATGCATCCTGATTTTTAGTTTAAGTCCGTTTACCCAAATATACATTAATTTAGCTCCTTTACCTCACTAAAAATCACAGGGTGCAAATGTCCTTAAAAACACGTTTATGTTATTTAGTAATCAGCTGGCTTTCCTGCGGCCTGGTCTACATAGCGTCCGGTTTTGTAAAAGGGCCTGACTGGATCATTCCCGAAACACAAATGGATCAATTCATTCCATTTAATCCACATGGAATTTGGCTCTACCTGGGCTTTTATGTTTACATACCGTATACGTTCCTGACCTTAAAAGAATCCCTGATGAAGCGCCTTACTTTTGCCTTTGTACTTACAGCGTGTGTCAGTGGCGTTCTTTTTATCTGTCTGCCAAGCAGTATTGTATTTCCGGATTTCAAACCTGATGGAATTAGCGCTTCTCTATTGACTTTTATTGGTGAAAACGATACCGAACAAAACTGCTTTCCATCTATGCATGCTTCACTCATTACTCTCTGCATGTTTGCAAATTGGGACCAAAAAAACCGGATGAAAGGGATCATCTGCACCGTCCTTACTTTGTTAATGTACTATTCTATAATCGCAGTGAGAAGACATGTATTTATTGATTTGGCTGCAGGAATAATCCTCGCTGCATTGGTTTGGCTGTTTTCCGGAGTGATTCTGAAAAACAGGGCAAAGCCGGGTGTTCCGATTTAACTATTTGGTGAGAAAGAAATGCTCCAAAAATCACAAAACTAAAAATCCCCTCCCGGAAAGCTCCGAAAGGGGATTTATGATGATGAAGTTGTTTATTTTTTGATAAACTGTTTCACAGATACTTTATTGGTTGACGCATTGGTCATTTTCAACAAGTAAGTTCCCTGGCTCAATGAGGAAACATCCATTTGATTTTCTCCGTTTGAAACTATGTCGTAGTTTCTTCCGGAAAGGTCTGTGATTTGGAACAGGTATTCGTTTCCATTATCCGCATAGCTGATGTTCATCACATCTGTACATGGATTCGGATACAAATCGATAGTCAACAATTCATTTTCGTCAACTGTCAATTCAGCATCTTCATCTGCTACTGCAAAAAGATTTAAACTTGTAAGACCTGTGCGTGTCAATTCAAAAGTACTGTTTGCACCTGCTGTTGCAGTTGAAACTGCGTATGTATCCCAATCACTATTCCCGTAATGCGAGATATATGCACTGGTGCGGTCGAAGCCGTTTACTTCGGAAGTAACCACCCAGCCCAATTTCAGACTTACATCTAAAGTAGCAGCATCTGATTCGATCATCCAGGTTCTGTTCACGACACTTCCGCCACTTGCGCTGTTGAATCCTGAACCTTCAGTTCCTCCGGTAAATACTCCGTTGAAAGCTTTGGCCATAAAATTACCAGCCGCTGCTCCAGATCCCTGCTGAATGCTTGCAGGAGAATAACTGCTTGCCGTTCCAATCGGGAAAACGGTATATGGAGCAGAAAGAGCTACATACATTTGAAGCATTCCCTGGTGTGGTGTCATGATATAACGCGTATTGCTGTATCCGGTGATATCTGCATTTTGTTCCAGGATCAAATCGTTATTCATCAGGCTGATGTTTCCGCTTGTCATAGTTAATTCATCATGAATATGCAGTTCTGATCCCAACACTAAATCTCCACCGGTAATATCGACAATGAACTGGTCCAGGTCCGAATCGGAATTCATAAAATAAATCGTATCATTACCCAGAGAAGTGATATTCAAATGAAGGTCTGAATCAACATTCCCAACAAGCGGGCTTAAATCATCCTGTGTAAAACTTCCGTTTACTTCCAGGTTGTTTGCATTCAGATTTAGTGAGCCTGAGATCAACTCGAGTTCGCCACCAACACTTAAGTCATCGTCCATCATCACTTGTCCTTCACCCAAATTCACTTGTACATCATTCAAACCTGTTCCTGTGATCTCTAAACCTGTTGTAATGGTTGAATCTGCCAGGTACTCCACATCATAAGAAGCCGAGCCGGTAAATGTTCCGCCATTTCCTTGCAATTCACCATCCATTACCTGGATCAAGCTTCCTGCACTCATCGTTAAAGTAGAACCGCTCTCTATGCTCAATGTTCCGTCATGCAATTGCAATTCTCCGGCAATTGCCAATGAACTGTTCAACATCACTGATCCGCTTCCTGTATAATTGATCATGAACTGATCAACAGAAGAACCGCTTGTAAATACCAATCCGGAACTTAGATTACTTCCTGTTTCGATCATCAGATTAGATGCAGCAGTAGTTGTCAGAGACGCGCCTGATGCAATACTCAGGTCTCCATGAATTTCAAGATCATTTGCTGCCACATTCAGAATCCCTGTGTTTAACTGTAGGTTTCCGTGAACCATCAAATCGCTTCCTAAAGTCACTACATCTGTATTGTCATCCAAACTGATCACAGCATCCTGCATATTAGGTGAATTGATCTCAATACCGGATGTTTTGGATCCCCCGATATAATGCACATGGTAAGCACCTCCTGCATTGAAGATTCCCCCTGATGTAGCCAGTGAACCGGCATCACGAACGATTTTTGAATCTGCATTTACCATCAGGTTTCCACCTGTGTTAAGTGTTAATGTACCGTCTTCCAGATATAAGGAATCGGCCACTGAAATCTGCGCTGTAATTCCCAGTATGGACCCGGAATTCGCAAAAGTATTTACGGTCATATCACCACTAAAAGAATAAGTGACTAACAATCCGCTGAACTCAATGCGCTGAATGTCGATATCACCGCTTCCTGCAAAAGTCCCGGTTTGAATCTCTAACCAGCTCGTGCCAGAACTATTTAATGTTCCATCTACTGTGAAGTTGTTCAAAAGACCGGAAAAAGTAACGTTTGTGTTCAGATTCACCGTAATACCGGAAGGAATAACGATATTATCACCGCTCACTGTTCCGGTAGGAGCAGTACCTCCCCAAGTTGCGGGATCTGTCCAATCTCCATTGGTAACCGCCGTAAAAGCGAATGATTGGGTGGTAAAAAGTGTGCTAAGAATGAGGATAAATCCTGCCTTAAGTAAAGTTGTTCTCATATACCTTAATTTAAAATTACTAATGATTTTATCTTAAAGTTCCCGAGATTGGGCGTCATAGGTGTTACATCTTTTTGCGGAATCTTACACAATTCACGGATCAAGGCAAAACAAAATGAGAATTGGAATAATTGAAACTCATGCCCACAGGCTATTTTATGGCAAGTAGCCAATTCGGATAAAGACAACTAAATGAACTAGTTTTTTAATCACAAAAAAACATAAATACTTGCTTCAGGGTTTATTCTGAACTCACCTCTTTTAGTTTACCTAATGAAGTAGGGATTAATTCTGAGACCGTAGGGTGCAGAACAACCGTGTCACGAAGAGCTTTATAAGAGATTTCGGAAACCATTACGTTCAATATTCCCGAAATGATCTCATCTCCGCCAACTCCCAATACTGCCGCGCCGATTATTTTGTCGTCCACATTAACTAATATGCGCAGAAATCCCTGAGTTTCTCCTTTTTCAACCGCCCGGCCAATTTTCGACATTTCCAAATAAGCTTCCCTTACTTTCAGCCCTTTCTCCAATGCTTCTTTTTTCGTCATCCCTACTCTGCCAAGCGGCGGATCAATAAAGAGTCCGTAAGTCAGGATGCGGTCCGAGATCTTGCGCTTTTTCCGCTCGAATAGAAAAGATGCTGCAACCTCAAAATCATTGTAGGAAGTATGCGTAAAAGCTCCTTTTCCGTTACAGTCACCTAGGGCAAAAACACCTTTTACATTCGTTTCACAATACTCATTTACTGTAATGTAATTGCGCTTATCTCTTTCGATAGTTGTCGACTCTAAATTCAATTGGTCCGTATTTGGCAAACGACCGATTGCTAAAAGCAGATGCGTTCCGGAAACAAGTTGTTCCTTTTGGTCTTTTTCATAACTAACCTCAATCTTACCCGCTTTATTCTTTGCAGCAATGTTCTGAACGTTCGTCAGGAATTTGACACCATCGGCTTCCAAAATTTCCCTGATTGAAGTGCTGGTGTCTTCATCCTCCCGATTGATAATCTGATTCGATCTTTCGATGATTGTTACCTGGCATCCAAAACGGCGGAATAGTTGCCCGAATTCCAAACCGATGTAACTTCCACCTATAATGAGCAGATGTTCCGGTAATTCCGTCAATTCCAAAATCGATTCATTGGTCAGGAAAGGCACCTCTTTATATTCTTCCGGAACCAAAGCACGTGCTCCTGTATTGATGAAAATCTTGGGCGCAGTATATTCTTCCCCATTGACACGAAGAACATAATCGGATACAAATACAGCTTCGCCTTTCACCAGCGTAATCTTTGGTTCGTCCTCAAAGCCTTTACTGATTCCATTGACCGAATCAGAAACAATTTTATCTTTTCGCGCCTTGATCTTTTTCAGATCTGCCTGTGGATCACCTTTCAAAAGCACACCGAATTCCTCCGAATGCTGAGCATCCCACATTCTCCGTGCACTGGCAACATAAGCTTTGGTTGGAGTACATCCGGTATTGACACAAGTTCCGCCAACAGTTCCTTTTTCGATAATTGCAACCGTCATTCCTTCTGCCGCAAGCCGGAATGCCAATGGAGTTCCTGCCTGGCCGGAACCGATAATAAGCGCGTCAAATTTTTTCATAGTTCCCTAATTTAGGGAATCAGAATGAGAAACAGAAAATAGAATGAGGGTTAAATCTTCATTCTCGCCCAGCCGCCAGCGCGGATCGGGACTCATTCTATTTCTGCACTGCAAAAGCTACAGAATACAAAGTTTTGAATGGTATCAAACGGCTCGCGTTTGTCAATTCTTTCGTGGTGTAGTAAAGTTATTGGTTTTACTATTAAAACATAAGATGCAAACAACAAATCCCGATCTGTCAAGGAGATCAGGATGCCCGGAGATTAGCTTACAGTTTCAGACTTTGCTTTCCGAACAAGTATTTGCTGGTATATTTCGTTTAAGATCGCCAGGAATACCAAACCCGCGATCAGCCACTTGCCGTCTGCAAGAATCCCTTCGGCAAAATCGGAAATCACATTCGGTTCATTCGTTACCTGAACGAGAATCCAGGACAGGGAGGCAATAACGGCAAAAGCACTTCCTCCCATACGGATCAGTCTGTAGAGCGTATATTTACTCACCAAAACAAACCACGGAACAATACATAAGAGGATGAACAGAATCATTACTCCTACTCCAATACTGAATCCTAAAGTGCTGTAAAGTAATCTTTCTCCGTCGAGGCTCAAATCTGCTAGTGCACTTGAGAAGCCCAATCCGTGAATCAATCCGAACACAATTGCCACAAGGCCTTCTTTTCGAGAGAAAATTGGTCGAATTGAATGAAATGCTACCAATAAAATGGTCAGGGCAATGGCAATTTCCGCTACTCGCTGCGGCAGCATAAACCAATGCGCTGCTCCCAATATCAGGGAAAGGGAATAACCGATCGTGAATGCTACTCCAATTTTCACTACACGTCCAACGATCTTTGTGGTTCCTTCAAAACCTGCCCAACGTCCTCTGTGCGCACTTAAAGCCGTTGAAAGCATGAGTATCACCAGGAATAAAATGTGGTCTGTTCCCGATTTAATCTGTTCCATTCCCAATCCTACAAAAACTTTGAATCCGTTCCACGAACTTCCCTGGTGCTGCAGGTGAACTTCAAAAGGTTTCAAATCTCCGGTCAAGGGATCGGCCATCAAAATTCCCAAATCACTGCCACGCTTGTCTTTATCTTTCATCCCGCCGTACCAGTCGCTGCTTACTTTTAGAAACAATTTATGGGTTTCAAACCGGTGAATGAGCACGTCATAATTCAGTGTAAAATCGCGTAATGACGAACCCACAGGAGGCTGAAGCCACAGATTGTATGTCACTTCCTTGTGAGAAACATGCCTGTTGTCAATACGGACTTTCCACAAATTCCCTTCCGCGTCAGTAATTGACATATGATCCATCAGGTAATCATTCATCCAGCCGTCTTTGCGTTTTATAATGGGTTTGTGTTCTTTTTTAAGATCTACCACCGGGTGAAGCATGCGGAATTCTTTCATCGGAAGGCTCAAATTTGCCTGAATGCCGTCTTTTCTAATATCCAAAAGCATTATGGAATGAGGCATGGCATGCGCCGAACTGAAAAATGAGAGCAGCAAGGCAATTAGTATGAATAGTTTTTTTTTCATGAGAATACTGGAATAGTGTGCGAATAGTTCAATCGTTTGGCGAACTGGTTCCGTTCAGCCTGTTTTATTCTAATTCAATTTTATTTGGAGGAGTTTACAGTTACTAAAAAGCAACTGTACAGCGTTCATTCCGGGAAGTTTGTGAAGAGCTCTAAACCGCCTGCAGTGCTGTTTCAGAAGTTTCATCAACCTTCCTGACACAAATGTAAAACCCATTTTCTTTACGAAACTGAAAGCATCGGTGAAAAGCAAAATTGTGTCGGAGAATGAAACAATTATCAATTATAAATACAGAAATTATCAAGAGTATTTCACTTGATAATTTAAAGAATTGATAATTACTTCCTGTTTTTCACCTTCTCCAAAAACACGTCTTTGTAAGAAGCGCTTAAAGGCAGTTCCTTTTCCCCAATGAATACTTTTGATTTTTGATAGCCGGTAATCCGTGAATACGGAACAATGTAAGAACGGTGAATGCGTACAAATTGATCTTCCGGCAATTCCTGCAGCATATTTTTCAGTGTTTTCCGAATTTTCAACTCAGGCCCGCTATCCCGGACAATGATCACATAGTCGTCAATACTTTCAATGTAGCAAATGTCTTCCAAAGGAAGTTTGGTATTGCTGTAACTGGATTTTACCGTTAAAGTGGGCACTTCTTTAACCTGTGATTTCTCCTCCAGCATATGAATTCGGATGATCTTGTCTACTGCCTTTTTGAATCGTTCAAAGGAATAAGGTTTTAAGAGGTAATCCACCGCTGCCAGGTTAAACCCTTCCAGGGCAAACTCGCTGTGGGAAGTAGAAAACACAAAGCGGGTTGGTTCTTTGATGACTGCTGCCAGTTCCAGTCCGCTCATATCCGGCATTTCAATATCCAGAATCACAATGTCTACCGCATTTTCGGATAGGAATTGCTTGGCCTCCAAAGGTGATCTGAAACCACCCAGGAATCGAATTTTCTCGTGAGAAGAGCACAATTGCTCCACGAAGCGAATAATGAGCGGGTCATCATCGACCACGATTAGTGTGAATTCTCTCATTCTGAATAATTGTAGTCTGGCTTTCTAAATATAGGTTTTTTTTTGTCAAAAACCAATCAGGAATATCAATCAAACTGTAAAATTAATTAGTTTCACCGGGAACAACTTGTAAATCAATTTCTAAGACCTCATGAAATTCTTTCCTGCCTTAATGATTATTTTTCTGTCTCAGTTCTGTTTCAGCCAGGAACATTCTCACTTGTTTCAACCGGAGGTTATGAAAAAAAATAAGGTGGTGAAAGTCCTGGAGTATCACCCGGAAGATTCCCTGACTTTCTTTAAAAAGTATCCGGAAGGTTTTTATTCCAAATACGATAAGGAAGGGAGAATCATTGAATCCAATAATTATTCTTCTTATGAAACAAAAGAAGGAATGTGGATTCCGAACATGTTCCGGAATTACTACATCTATGATACACTGGGTAAGCGGATAGCATTTATTTCAAAATACGAAGACAGTGCCTATGATCAGCCTTTTCGATATATTGACATTACTTCTCCTCGTATAAATGGAGATTCGATGGACATGGTAACTCTGACGCGTGAATATAAACCGGAATTTCGTTTTACAACAGAACCGGTCAACCAAAAAAAGGCGTTTTTTGGTGATACCATTGTCATCGGAAAACGGCACAAACGATTAATTGCAATCCAGGACAGTTCCATCTATACAGACTTTTATTTCAACAAACAGAAATTAATAGACTCTGTTGTTTTTCATGGTTCGGGTTACGGTCAGAATGGCATGTATTCCACTCAAAGCATCTATCTTTACACCTATTTCAAAAATGGTGAAATTGAAAAAATTTTCCAAAAAAAATACCACCGGGTGAATGGCTCCATGAAACTGTATTCCGTAGAAAACTATTTCTTTTTGGAAAACGGATTGCCGGATATGATTACTCTTTATTTTTCCGATGCAGAAAACAAAGGAACGACGTCCAAATTCAGGTATACTTTTCGGAAGGAATGAAAGGTACTTTTCCGCAGTTCATCCATTAGTTAGAGTCCTTCCATTCGAGTTCCAACTGCTCTCCTACTTTCAGGTATTCCCACTGATCCATGATCTGCTTGATATCAGCCAAACAAAGATCCAGGATTTCCCTTGTCATTTTGTGATCCAGGTGTTCAATAGACTGTTTAAAATCCGAACGAGGTATAAACCCGGAAAATATAGACTGAACCGGTCCAACTATTTTCTCTATATTCCTGAGTTCTTCTGTTTGCGGATTGTCTTTCCCGAAAAGCTCGTCGAATCTCTTTCCCTGGGATAACATCCCCCAAAAGCCGTTCATATACTTCAGGTTCTGCTCTACTGAAAAATGACAAATATCGTGAAGCAGGAATGTTTTCGTTTCAAGAGTGATCAGTTCAACAGAATGATCTTTTCGCGTTATCTGGTATTCACATTCGTAAGGGGTTTTCTTTCTAATTGCAATATTCATATCGGAAACGGATGAAGAATGATCTCATAAAGAAAACAAAAAAACCTGAAGCAGTCAGTCATCGCTGATACTTCAGGTCTTTTATTTAGTTGGTTAACTATTATTTATTCAAAATGATCTTCTTCACGATAGACGATCCGTTCTCGAACTGAATACGCGTCAAATACGTTCCGATCATTAAACCGGACAAATCTTTTGTAACAATCGTTGAACCTTCACTTAGGTTTACATTTTCAGTCAAGATTACTTTTCCTGTCAGGTCAATGATACTTACCGTTGCCGTTTCGCTCTTCGAAATGTTATTCACACGGATTGTCAAATTGTCATTTACAGGAACCGGGTATAAATCTACTGTTACCGCTTCTGCCGTTCCGGACTCATCAACTGCTGCTGCATCATCGAAAGTATTCACCGTTGTGTTGGTTGTGATCGGTGCATTGTAATCGAAATAGATATCTGCATAATTGGTAAATACAGTTCCTTCCGGAAGATTTGCTTTAGGCTTGATGCTGTAGTTCACTAACGCGGAACTCAAAACATCTCCGTACTGATCTTTCCATGGTAAATTGATATTCGCAAATTTGAAAGTCACCAAACCTGTTTCGCTGATCGTCGTTGTATAATTATAATCCGAATAACCCGGCTTGAAAGTTGTCCAGTCCAAATCTGCATCCAATTGATCTGTCACAGAAATGTTTTGTGCAAAATAGGTTCCTTCATTCTGGAAATGGACCGTATAATCGAACTCTTTCGTATCCATTGGAATAAGCCCTTCTGTACCTGTACCTCTTGGAGTTACTTCTTTGTAGTTCGGATCATATGAACCTATTACAGCCGGTTGGAATAATTGCACGTTGTTCCAGGGTGAGTTATCCAATAACCAATCTGTTACTATCGGAGCAGCACTGGCAACCGTATCAAAATAGTCTACCACAGTTCCTAAAGGAATATTTGTGGGTGTACTGTAGTTTAAAAGAAGTACTGCCGTTTGATTTGGGTTCAATGAAGGGAAGCCCGATTGAACGCCGTAAGAATAGGGAGTTAAAGGATTCACTGACTGCACAAATCCTGGCAAGCTTGCGTTTACGAAAGGAATCTGTTCGTCATGCTCGTAACCCAATTGGATTCCTGACTCTGTGAGTGTTCCTGCGTTTTTAATGATTACTTTTTGCTGGTAACTATTTCCCGGAATCGGCGGAAGGGTAGAGTTCATTGTTACGATTTTAAGGTCATGAAGCGGATTAATCACATTGGCAAAGTTTACAACTGTATTACATCCTCCGGCAGCAACTACACTCACTGTATTGGTATTACTCTGACAAGGTGCTAAAGGATAATATTGGCTTATTACCTGAGAAATAGTGTAGGTACCTGTTGGTACCTGGAAGCTGTAATTTCCGTTTGCATCGGTAAATGCATACCCAAAACCTGAACAATGGATCATGATATTCTCTACTCCATTCTCTCCCGCATCATCCACACAGTTTGCATTTGCATCTATATACACATTTCCGGAGATTGTACAGTAACAGTTTTGGTTCGTATTCGCATTATGAATACCAAATATTTTTGATTTGCCGCATCCGTTTGCATCTGTAACAGATACAGAATACCCTCCAGTTCCCAAACCACTTATAGTTGGAGCAGTTGAGCCGTTAGAAAATGAATACGTATATGGAGCTGTTCCGCCTGATGGGATTGCTGTTGCAGATCCGTCAGCAGTATAAATACAACTTGTTCCTACTGTTGAAACGCCTAAATGAACAGGTGAAACGGAACCTAAGTATTTGGATTCCGTAATCGAACAGCCTAATGCATCCGTAATTACACAAGAATAACTTCCCAATCCAACTCCACTCAAAGAACTGGTTGTTGCTCCGGTATTCCAAAGGTAAGTGAACGGACCGTTTGATCCGGAGACAACTGCTGCTACTGTTCCGGTAGTAGCCGGGCAAACAACTGTAGATGCTTGCACACTTCCGTAAATGGAACTAATTGGTGCAATACCTACAGATCCTGTTCTGATACAACCAACGGCATCCGTCACCAGGAAAGAATGAGTTCCGGGTGATACATTTGTGATAGTTGCTGTGGTTGACGGGTTCGATACCCATGAATAAGTATAAGGTGCTGTTCCGCCTGTTGCAGTCAAAGTAGCAGAACCTGTTGCTGATGTACATTGACTGGCTGAAGATGTATAGGTAACATTTATCGGTGTACTGGTGTTGATATAAGCACCACCGTTTCCAACACAACCATTTGCATCTGTTGCAATCACGGTGTAATAGTTTTGTCCTTGTAAATTGCTTGCTGCCTGACCTGCCTGGCCATTGCTCCATAAGTATGTATAAGGTCCCACACCTCCGGAACCAAACGCCATTGCAGCTCCATTCGGTTGAAGACACGTGGCATTGGTTATGGTTGTGTTTACCGTAATCTGAGGATTTTGCTCAATATAAACTCCTAAATTAGTTGATTGACAACCCTGGGCATCTGTAATGACTACAGAATAATATCCTGCGCTCAAACCGCTAATTGCCGGAGTAGTTGCCCCGTTTACCCACAAGTAAGTATAAGGAGCCACACCATTTGCAGCAGTTACCGTTGCCGTACCATTTGTACAACCAGCGGGTGTTTCTGTAAACGTTGCTGTAATGTTGGAAAGCTGTTGCAGGTAAATGGAAGTATCACCGATCTCTAACACACAACCTGTGACCTGATCTTCGATCACTACGGAATAACCTCCTATCGGAACAGAAATATTGTTTCCTGTATAGGTTGTGGAAGTACCTGTATTTGTCCAGGTAAAATCAAATGGTCCCGGAGTTCCGCTCACAAAGTTAGCGTTAACAGTTCCTATCGTAACCGGACAAACAGGAGAAACTCCATTGGCAGTAAACTTAAAAGATGGTGTGTAGCTGTCATAGGCATAAGCATTTAAACTACCACCTGATGCCTGGCAATAAATCTCACTGCTCATCGACATCCCGAAACCAGTCAATTGATCGGTTGTTGAATTGACGTTTGCGTGAACGATTGTTTGCCCACTTATATAATAGGTGTACGTGATCGGGAGCGGAAGCCCCGTGGTGGCAACAGAATAGATTCCGTCGTTATTACAGGGCACTTGCGTGAACGTCCCTGTAACCGTCTGGCTCATTGCATACTGAGTTATACTAACCAGGAATAGAACTAAGAGGTTAAACTTTTTCATACTGAAATTTTTAGTGTAATTTTTCCAATTACCTGTAGAAAAAGCAGAAGTTGCCTGAGCGGAAAAATAATTGGGAATAATTTATCTAAGGCTAAACCTGAAATACGAAACTTTATCGAATCAACTTATTATTCATCGCCCAATTGATCAGTTGATCCGAATCGCTCACCTGCGTCTTTTGAAAGATATTCTTTCGGTGCGTTTTTACAGTATGTTCGGAAATAAAGAGCCGGTTGGAGATTTCTTTACTGGTAGCTCCTTCCGATATCAGTTCAATGATCTCAATTTCCCGTTCACTCAGCCGGAATTCTTTGAATTCTTTGGGAGCGTCGATAAAATCATTTAATTGATCAAAATAGGTTTTACCGGAAATCACCC
The DNA here is from genome assembly GCA_965650365.1 of uncultured Fluviicola sp. Classification (GTDB taxonomy): domain Bacteria; phylum Bacteroidota; class Bacteroidia; order Flavobacteriales_D; family Crocinitomicaceae; genus Fluviicola. The sequence continues at coordinate 177,066 of CBFGOJ010000001.1, forward strand.
GTTCAAGGGCTGTCAGGAGTTCTTTTCCCGTATTGCTTTTCAGAATGCAGCCATCCGCCCCTACTTCGAATAGCTCACGAATAAACTGTTTGCGGTTGTACATCGTTATAACGATCACTTTGATCTCCGGATATTGGGCTTTTAAGCGACGGGTACACTCAATGCCATTCATGATTGGCATATTGATATCCAATAACACCAAATCGACAGGAGTTTCCGAAACGGTGTCAAGCACTTTTTGTCCGTTATCAACAATCCCGATTACATTCAGGTGATGGGCCGTATGCAGAATGGCTTCAATTCCGCCCGCCACAATCGAGTGGTCGTCAGCAATCAGGATATTGGTTTTAAGTGTTTCCATGCAGTGGTATTTCGATAATAAATGTAGCACCTTTATTCACAGATTCCATGTGAAAGGTTCCGTGGTGTTTTTGGCAGCGGGTTTGAATGTTCTTCAATCCCATTCCCGGGGAAAAATTTTCGGTATCAAAACCGGTTCCGTCATCTTCATAAATGATGGTTAACTCTTCCAGGATTGCGGTTACTTCCAAACGTATTTGAGAAGCATTGGCATAGCGCAAGGTATTTGTAATCAATTCCTGGATCATTTGATATACGTCTTTTGCAAGTTCCTGCGAAAGATTCCGCTCCAATGTAATGAAATGCGCCACCCGAATCTTTTCGGAATCGTGGATCACCTGGCACAAATGCTCCAGTGCTTTACTCAAACCGTAGTAATTCAGGGTAGAATTTCCCAGGTTATGAGCAATATCTCTCATTTCCCGGATAGAAGTCTGCATTTCCCGCTGCAGAATAACCAATAGTTCTTCCTGCTCAGGTGTAACATGGCTTTTCTCCAATAAATCCAGGTAAATCTGTACCGTAGAAAGCTGTCCGCCTAAACGATCGTGTAAATCCTGGGCAACGCGTTCACGTTCTTTGTCCTGTCCTTCCAATAAAGCATATGCAGCATTTAGCTCCTCTGCTTTCAGGAGTTTTTCAATTTCACGCAGTTCATTTCCCCGGCGTCTTATTTTACGCTGATAGAGAAAGGTAAAAACGAACAGGCTCACCACTACCAATACCATGGCTGTTGTTCCTATCAATACTATGGTTAAATCACTTTGCATACTTTCTTTCCACAAAAATTCCTAACACTATCAAAATGAATTTAATGTAATTAAAACCCGAAATGATGATCCAGGAGTAGAAGAAATTCTCCTCCGGGGTTACCTCATCCGTCATACGGGCAATGAGCAGATAACCAAAAAAGGCTCCTGAAGCAAAAACTGTCAATCCGCCGCTGATATAGAAATACGGATAGAAGCCCAGGTATTCTACCTTTTCTTCCTGGTAGAGTTTCCAGATAAAATTGAAACCCAGCACCATCATAAACAGCATACAAAGCGATAATCCGATACTGTTTATCTCTTCCCTTCCTTTTGCAAAAAGGTAAATTGAATCTACTAAATAGACAACCAGGATAATTCCAAAAACGCCGTTCCACCTCTTCTTCAATCCCAGGCTCCGATATAACAAAAAAGTAAATACCAATTCTGTCAATCCGATTATGTGATAGAGGTAATAATTGGCGATTTTATAATCTGCGGTGATTTTAGATGCAATCATCAAAGGCAGCAAAACAACTAAATAAATGCTAAGTACCTGGAAATAGCTGTTTCTCCGAATCGTCAGTAAAGAACATACCGCAACCGGAATGACCAGGTAATCTGACCAATCGGCAAGCAGTATTGTTATTTCCTTGAGTGTCACACAGTAAATGTATTTGTTTTTACCTAACAATCAAGTCCATCGTCACAGACTTGATTGTTTTACATTATCCAAATTAAGTTGTCGGTTTTTTCTTCTTACAAAGTCTTGGACAAGGACGGAAATGCCAGTAAATGGGCACATTGACAGATCCATTCAAAGGTGGATTCGCTTCATGTAAATTCTTTTCTGCTAATGTGGGAAGTACAATCAAATCAAGTTCATTATTGACTGTTCTTTGGTTATTACCTGAAGTAACGTATGTTCTTGTAGTTTTCGTCCTGTAAAATCGAAGTCCTACAATCTTATTACCTGTTGAAGCACTTGAATTGTAGGCATCAATTTTTCCCATTAAATCATGCATATTATTAATTCCAATATGAAAAGCCTTTACTTCTTCATTAGGGTCGAAAGAATCGATAAATGGCTTGACTTTACTCCAGGATGTAACGCTGCCATCAGTTGATATCAGTGTATCTTTTCCGTCACAATTGTAAAAATCTTTAGTTGTATCATTTTCCGAAGACTTGTTTAATTCTTTTTGGTTCAATTGTGCCGATTCGTGAGAAGACTCCCTTTCAGTGGTTGACCGGTAAAGCAGGTAACTAAGTACAACAACAGCAACGGTTAGCACACCGATCATTAGATTTTTTGTTTTCATAGTAATTAATTAGAGTTGTTTAAAAGTAATTATTTGATTTAAAGAAGGTCAAGTATTTGTTTTTACAATTCTATTTGCTCCGGACAATTCCTTACACACACTTTTCGTAACTTCTGATAGTAAATTGTAAAGACAACAGTTGCTGTTTTTTTTGTCGGTCTAATGTTCGTTTGAATATCCACTAATTTTGACCCGGGATACGTTTGTAATTCCCAGTTAGCAAACAAAATATGTTGATTATATGAAGGATGAACACCTTCGATGATAATAGAATCGGAATTAAATTGGGTAAGAATTTTACCACTTACAGGGACTTTCCTATTCCAGGCTGAAACGGTCTGAGCTCCATGAATGTCATAATGCGTAATGGTCTTTTTTCCATAATTGAATGTGATACTGCTTTGAACTTTATATGGATTTCCATTTTCATCGGATGACATCCATTTTGGTTCAAATACCGGACCATCCTCTACCGAAGGAAATGAAACCGTAAGTGTTTGTTCGTTTCTTAATGTAATGACTATCTCTCCGCTGTTTTCATCGTTAGCCGCTCTATTGAACACTATATTGTAAGGCGTTCCGTATCTGACGCGTGAACCATCCTTTACTTCACTTTCACTTTCATTAAAAGTCAAATTCCCACTTCGAATAGCACCGATCCTTGTCCAATTATCTCTCGAAAATGGCAAGTACAGGTTACAGATAACCTTCGATTTATTATTAGAAACCAATATAACCTTCGGCAGATATTGATTAGCATCATTACATCGATTAAAGGCATCATACATATCCTTTGCCGTTCGCTGGTCCACAAAACTTACTTGTACCTGCCGGTGTTCGTTTTCATCAAATTTAAAGTTTGTTTGACCGCGATATTTTTCCTTCAGGGATGCAACATTGGCTTTACCGGAATTATAACTTCCACTACCATATGAAGGAAGCCATGCGCTAAGACCGGATGAACTTCTTTTGTTGTTATACTTTTCCCTGTCTAATGAATAAATCTCATCTAGAGTAATAAGCAGGGAATAATCATCCTGGACCTTAAATGTCGTATACAATGGATTTAAGAGTGCCTCACAATTACTTGTCAGGTTCATTTTATTAACACCTTTTTGGTAAAGTACCAATGTATCTTCCAGGTTTGATAAGGTGTCATCCCGAAATAATTCAAAGCCAACTTTTTGGGTTGATTTTTGGCTATACCCTGTAAATGCGATCAGGACAAGTAATGCCGAAATTAGTTTTGTTTTCATACTAGTATCTTTTAGGTCCTACTCATTTGGCTTTTCGGTATCGCCCCGTTTTGAATGGTTGCTGGTCTCCATTAGTTGCTGAAACAAAATTGACCAATTCGAAAGAACGGTTCAATCCCTCTATGGGGTGATTGTTATTCCCGGAAGGAGGTATTTGTCATTGCATTATTCAGAATCCCCCTGTCCACCCCATGAAATCACTCTTGGGAGGTATTTCATTGATTTTCAGAAAACAATAGGTTTGTCCTTATTATTCACTTAAACTTTAAACTTATGAGAAGATTCACACTCGTACTTGCCTCAGATCTTCGGAAAAGAAATTGGATCTGCCATTCAATTAGTAACAATTCCGATGACCTTCATCACATGGATTGCGTTCCTCCGGGTGTCATGGTATTGCCTAAAAGCGAATATCCTGGAACCGTTGACCCTACGCCTGTTTTCAAGCGCAGCTGCACAACAGGCATTATGGGCGAATTCAGATTCGTTATTCTTGATATTTCACCATTGGGAACTAAATTCAATTTGGTATGAAAAAGCTGGTCATTTCACTGTTCGCAATAGCAACACTTGTTGCTTGCGGAACCCCGAAGGTTACGAGGTATTACAAATCAGAAAAAGGCACCCGAACGATCACTTCCCAAAAGACGATTGACAGTTTATTTGCCATTCATGCATTTGTTCTTGATCCTTCCGTTGGCGCAACTCAAACAATTACAAACCTGTCTGACAAAGGCCAGGGTGCTTTAATCGAAGCTTTGAATGCGAAAACAAAATCTTCGGAAGAACTCATTAGTGCTTTAGCCTCCTCTTTGGAAGAAGCCGCTACGCCGGGAGCAACCAAAGGCAGCATTACCTGGAAGAAAAGAGTGGTAATCAATATTGCCAAGATGGACAAAGAACCTGCAAACAGGTTTCAGCAACTTTGGTTAACGCTTGAAATTCCGGATAGTCTTAAAAGTAAAGTATCGTTTGTAAGTTGGGATAAGATCATCACAGAAACCCAAACCTACGATCTCGGTAAAATAACTTCCAGCAGCACAGCGGGATTTTCATTTTCACCTGAAGTAACGATGGCCGGATATGTAAAAGGTTCGTTACCCGGAGTTGTTTCCGGAAGCAGTACCTATGGTGCGGAAAAGTCATTTATGGCAAAAATGCCGGGACTAACGGCTGCTGTTGTGACCCCATCTAAATTTGTGATGTCGCGGGAAGCATTGCCGAATGAAAACATTTCAGGAAACATAGTGATTGAATTTACTTTAAAATCTGCACTGGGCAGTGAAGGCCAAATCTATGATTTCAGTGGTTTTTATACCGGGACAACACTTGTTACTGACCAATCTAAAATTGAACTTGTAAGATCTCTTATGATCAAACCTGATTTTGGAACAAATACGGTTGTTCCGGTTGATGTCACCTGTAAATTCAATTACCGAACGGTTGGAAAAGGAAAAAGAACCGGCCCGGAGTACGATGATCGCATTACATATTTTGACGGAAAGTATACTGATGTGCACAAATTCAACCTGTTTAACGCCGCTGAGACCAAACCACTAATGTGGCAAATCTCTGACGGTACCGATTACCTTCATATTTCAAATACAATACAAACAGAAACGATCCAATTTAGCAGCTATAATAAAGCTCTTAAATTTATAGAATGGCTGCAGCTGACTAAAAACCTGGAAGTTGCCAACTTCAAATTATTTCTTGGATTCAGGAATTTAGCCGTTGCTGACATCCAAAATCTACGCGTTACACTTTCAGAATAGATTGACTGACATCAATCTGAAAAGGCAATCTTTTTGATTGCCTTTTTTGTTTTAACTTCTACACTAAATTTAGTTCTCTCTCTTCCCTTTTTCATTCTCCTCTTTAACCCGATGTGACCGAACATCTGCTTCGGATCCATTCTCGTTATCTTCACCCCCGTCTTCTATCATTCGCTTATACCACCCGAATTTATTCATCCGCAGCAAAAAGTAAATAATCCCGGTACCTATTCCGGCAATGATAAACATATTCAGTGCCACAGCAGAACCTACTCCGGCGGTTGCCCAAAGTGCTGCAGAGGTTGTGAGTCCATGTGTTTGATTTCCGTCTTTGAAAATAAGTCCGGCGCCAATGAACCCGATACCGGTTGCTATCGCTGCAAGGATCCGCGCTATGGCTGATGTATCATCTGTGAGGTGCTCGGCAATGGCTACGAAAATACAGGATGCAACCGCAATGGCCCCAAAGGTTCGTACACCCGCAAATTTGTTGTGCTGTTCTCTTTCATATCCCACAATTCCTCCAAATACAAGTGCTAAAAACAATTTTGCACCGATAATCAATTCAAACTTAATTTCCATAAACTCTAATTGTGTCCGATCTAAATTAAACATTTTAGAATAGGAAATAAGACCCCGGTGTTCGCTAAAATCAAAAAGAATTGTAATTTAATTTCTCCAAAACACGACTTATGAAGAAAATGCTATTCACTTTGATGCTGATTCCGGCACTTGTTATTGCTCAGCCTACCAACTGGCAAAGCCGGGGAATTGGCGGCGGCGGTGCACTATTTTGCCCCAGTATAAGCCCTCTTGATGCCAATAATATGTATTTGCAGTGCGATATGTCGGAGGTTTTCCATACCACCAACAAAGGCGGTTCCTGGGACATTATCCATTTCCAGGAAATGATCTCCACAGGCGGAATCAATACTGTTGAGTTTACTTCGGATGCTGCTATTCTTTACGCCATCAATATGGATTATATAACCGATGAGCGCTTCCCGGTTAAAAGTACGAACGGCGGACAAACCTGGTCTCCCATAGCCGACCCTGCGTCATCTGATACCTGGTTCCTTGCTGCAGATCCACAGTCTAACAACCGGCTTTTGGTAGCTGCTTATGATGAATTGTTCTTTTCAAACAACGGCGGAACAAGCTTCACCAGCGTTTTTTCCATGAGTGATTTTCACATTGCCGGCGTTTTCTGGGACGGGAACAATATCTACGTGGGAACAGCCCAGGGATTATTGGTTTCTACAAACGGCGGTACGAGTTTCACCATGAACAGTACTCCGGGAATTCCGTCCGGAAGTGGTTTCATTTCCTTTACCGGCGCAAAGACCGGAGGCACCACGCGTTTAATGGGAACTATTGCTTCGCAGGGAGATCTTTATCCCGGCATGAAAGCATTGGATATCGGGATCTGCAGTGATATGATCCGGCTGGACGTTGGAGCAGGAAACTGGACCAGCGTTTACAACAACATTGATACGGACCACCAACTTTTCCTGATCACTTCGGCAACGAATAATATCAATACGTTTTATGTGGGTGGAACGAATACTGCCAACAGTTATCCGGTGGTTTACAAAACAACAAACGGTGGAACTACCTGGTCAGAAACCTTCCTGGGAACCAATAACCAAAACATTGCAACTGGCTGGAGCGGTTACCAGGGCGATGAAGACTGGTGGTTCGGCGAAATTATCTTCGGATTGAAAGCGGCACCTAATGACGCAAATACGGTCGTCATTACCGATTTTGGTTATGCACACGTTACTTCAAACGGCGGAACAAACTGGTCGCAGGCTTATGTGAACGCTGCAGATCAGAATACTGCAGGAGCACCCACACCCACCGGGAAAGCTTACGCCGGAAACGGATTGGAAAATACCGCATCCTGGTACATGCATTGGACGGACAACAACACCATTTTTGCCGGCTACACCGATATCACAGCTATCCGCAGTACAGACAACGGGGCCAAATGGTCGAAAGATTATACGGGAATTATTTACAACACGGTTTATCAAGTGATAGAAGCCCCGAATGGAACTTTATACGCAGCTGTTTCAAGTGTTCACGACATGTATCAAAGTACGTATCTCCAGGACAACAAGATCGATAACGGCACCGGGGCTATTCTCTACTCTATCAATGACGGCGAAGACTGGAACATGCTCCACGACTTCAATATGCCGGTGATTTGGCTTGCCCTCAACCCAAACAATGCCAATGAACTATACGCCAGTGTGATCGACAGTCAGACGGGTGGAATTTTTAAAACAACGAACCTGAGCGCAAATGCGTCTTCTACCTGGGCTATTACAGCAGATCCGCCGCGCACGGAAGGACATCCGTACAACGTTCTGGTGTTGAATGATGGAACCGTGATCTCGAGTTGGAGCGGACGCAGAGCGAGTAACGCTTTTACGCAAAGTTCGGGGGTTTTTAGTTCTGTCAATGGTGGTACAAGCTGGCAGGACGTCAGTGATGCGGGCATGCAGTACTGGACGAAAGATATTATCGTTGATCCGCACGATGCTTCTCAAAACACCTGGTACGTTTCAGTTCACAGCGGCTGGGGCGGTCCGGCAAATGATCTGGGCGGATTGTATAAAACCACCAACAGAGGAACGAGCTGGACACGCATCTTTGATTCTTACCGTGTGGAATCAGCAACGATCCACCCCATGAACGCCAATGAAATATATGTTACAACGGAATCAGACGGATTGTGGTATTCCAGCAACCTGAATACGGGCTCACCTACCTTCTCGGACCTGGAAGAATACCCGTTCCAACACCCCACTCGTGTCTTCTTTAACCCGTTTAACGAACACGATATCTGGACTACGACCTTTGGTAACGGCCTGCGTTTGGGAGTTGACGGAAGCGTGAGCAACGGGCTTAAAGAAAATGCAGAGCAGACAATCCGTGTTTACCCGAATCCGGCGGATAATGAGCTCACGATTGTGTCGAAAAGTGCTATTGAAAGTTGGAAGCTGGTAGATTTATCCGGGAAATTGATTACGGAAGGGAAAGCGAACTCTGTGCAATGCACAATTTCTACGCAGACATTGAAGGCCGGAAGTTATGTATTGATTACGACGGATAAAGTTGGAAAGACAGGGACAGAAAAAGTACTCATTTTGAGATAGCACTCGACTCTGCCTTCGGCAGAGCATTTTTCTATGAACCACTAAGTGCACGAGGAACACGAGGAAGATAAGTTGGGGAATCTCTCCGCCTTCGGCAGAGCTGTTATTTATAGAACCACGACGCTTACGCAGTAGCTACAGCGAAGGCGCAAAGAAAGAAGAAAACAAGAGTACGGAGTTTACTATGTGATATATCTGTCTGGTTCATCCTTTGCACAGCTCATAAAACATTTCTTCGTGTGCCTCGTGGTTACTTTTTGCAGTGAAATTAAGTCATGAACCAAAGGAAACCGATCGTTTTTCCGTCAATGGCAATGATGCAGGGATACTCATACCGGTTGGTTTCGAAATCTGCCACGGATGAATTGGTATAGAACTGCACGCTTTCCGGGTTAAACGTATTTTTAAAGAAATGTTCTTTGACCTGCCGGTAATTCACCCATTCGTTGGTTTCTTTCCATTCGATCGGATCATTATTGATCGTTTCGTGCTCTTCCAGGTAATGGGTGTGCGTTTTGTCTGACTCTGAAATGAGCAAATCGGTAAAGCTCTCGGCTTCGGCAAGTGGAATATGCCGCCACTCGGTATCCAGGAGTACATCGTATTTGAAATCTTCGGGAGTGTGTACGCTTCCCAATGCGCCTTCAATAAATACATCGAACAGGCGCATAGCCAACTCGTCGTCTGCAGGGTTTGCGCGATAAGAGTGAATGAGCTCATTGGTGCGTTCTTCTACTTCAGAGAGTTCTTCAACCGGAAGGATCTCGAAGACCTTGCACCAGATAACGTCGTAATTGAAATAAGTGAACGTGTTCAGTTCGTTGTTCATGCTGTTGAATGTTTGTATAATGAAGATACGAAATTTGAACCACAACGCTTGCGCTGAAGCTACAGCGAAGGCGCATAGGTCACATACAACACCTAGAAACAGCTGTGATTTAATCTGCACCTTCGGTGTAGCTTTTTATTGAACCACGAAGTACACGAGGAACACGAGGAACACGAGGAACACGAAGAAAACTATTGGAGTAAAATCTCCACCTTCGGCAGAGCCTTTGTTAATTGAACCGCAACGCTTACGCAGTAGCTACAGCGAAGACGCAAAGAGAATGAGGACGCAAAGATTATGATTAACCTATATCCCCTTCTTCTCTTCTTTTCTTTGCCGTGAAAATTAAAAAGTCCCGGCACTTCGACTACGCTCAGTGACCAGGACTCTTTGTCTTAAACAGCGGGACTCAAGGGTTCTTCTCCCCGGCTTCCTCTACCGCCGCCATAATCTATGGTGATGCGGGCACTGCTGTAGGAATGGTAAAACGCCGGATCGGATTGCTTGAAGACGAGTATCAGGCGGTCGAGCTCTACGCGGAGCAACTCATCGATTTCGTGTTCCAGGTCTGAAATGGACCGGGTGATCTCTTTGCGTTTGATGATGGCTTTGCGGGTACTGTTGTTAAGTTCGTCGATCCCCAGTAAAAGCGGGATCAATTCATCAATGGACTGCTGGGTGATGCCGTATTCCGATAATTGCGCGCCGTAGGTGTCCAGATCGCCTTTCAACTCGGAACAGCGGATCGCAAATTCGTTCAGTGTCATTTTCACCAGGTCTGTTTTACTAAGTTCATTTCGCGCCTGGAGCTGTAAATTTCCGGATGCGCGCCCGTGCAGGAATAAGCCGTGCTGTGCAAGGAGCATGCGGTTACGCAAGTCTGTTGTGCGGAGTTTTTTCTCCAGGGAAACGCCGGTTACAGCACCTGATTGTTGGGTAAGCCGCGAACGCAGCAAGTTTAAGTTGGTTTCAAAGGTGTTGATTGCGTTTGAAAATGCCGGAACGTTTTGCCAGCTGGTTTGGTAATCATTCGCTACTGCATGCACACTCTCGTACATGTTCAGTTTGTTTGCGGTGGATTTTTTCATGATTTCCGTGTATTAATGGTTAATAGGGTAGATAATGAAAAATGATGCCAAAATATTGTTTTTCAATCGTTAAGAGAAGTTAAACGGCGGAATTGTCGAGCAAAGTGTGGGTGTAGCTTTTTAAATAGGCGGTTTGGATGAAGGAAGAAATGCAGTTGATTTTGTGAAATGGGGATTTCTTGGAGTTGAGGTTCAATTTCTTTCAGTGGAGATCCCGAAGTGTCGGGACAAGTTGGAGTTTCTTTAGATTCAGATTAAGTTTCTTTGGTTGCAGATTGAATTTCTTTGGCTTAACATTGTGTTTCTTTCATTTGAGATTGAGTTTCTTTGGCTGAAGATTGAATTTCTTTCACTCAACATTGAGTTTCCTTGGGTGAAGATGGAGTTTCTTTCAGTTCACATCAATAAGTTTGGTTGAAGACTGAATAAGTTTTGCTGAAGAGGGGCTCAAGTGTGTTCTCAGATCCCGAAGTGTCGGACAAGTTGCAATAAGTTTGGGTGGAGATTGATTCGGGGTAGTTGGATACGAACTCTGAATGAGAAATTATATTTGTTTTTTTACTTTGATTCAATCTTGAAAAGTTTGTCCTTATCAGATAGTGTAACCACAAAGTATTCTTTTTTGTTAAGTTGAGCAGGAAGCTTATCTTTCAGAATAGATGCTACAAATTGAATTTTACTTTTATTAACGAGCTCTGCGATTTTTACCAATTGATTGTCATGCATAAGTTCTTTTTTATCATTTAAGAGGAAATGCATACAAGGAATTTTCTCTTCATCCGCAAAGAAGGTGTATGCGATATCAAAACAAGATATTTCTCCTTGTTTCTTACCTGAACTAAAATTAGTATTGAATGCACTGAACTTATATAATTTTTGATGTTTAGCGTTTGTCTCTATTTCATATTTTAATGCATACTTTTCTCCATATAAAAACTCTGAGATACTAGAAAAATGTCGATTAAATTTATTCAGTTGCACCTTAACTTTCTCTTCAAATTCATCTGAAAACAATTTCGCTTCGATTTTTTGGAGCTCATTGTTCAATTCTTTTAAATTGGATTCTACACTATTCAATTGATTAATCGTACTTTCTAATTCACCTTTTGTTCTGAATTTTTCATTCAAATCGACGATTAATTCTTCTAATTCCTCAAAAGAATCACTTTTCGAAATTTTTTCAGATAACTCCCTTTCTTTAACAAGAAGCTCTTTTAACAATATTTTCTTTTCAACGATTTGTTTTTCTAATTCAGGTAATTCTTGAGAAATAAATTTTTTCTTTTCTTCGATCATTTTATTGTGATAAACCACTAAATCATCAAATGATTTTTGTACTTCGCCAACTATATTAGTAAACTGAGAATAAATTTCTTTTAATTGAACTGTATCAATGGTTGATATACTTGATTCTATTCCAGATACAGCTTCACTAATCAACTCTTTTCTAATGTCTAGTTTAGTAATTTCAGAACTACAAATATTCAATTGATACTTGACATCATTGAGATTTTGAAGATCCTTTTCAAAATCTTCATTAATATTTAAATTGGCTTTCTTACCGTTGAGAATTTTAATATCATCTTCAATTAGAGATAATTTTGTCTCGTAAGCGGATTTAGTTTGAACTCTTTGAAGTCTCGCGCGAAATTGATGCTCTCGTTTTATTTTTTCTAAAATATCTTGTTTTAAATTACCTCCGGAATATTCACAACCGAGTAAGAACAGATAAAGTGTTTCATATTCAGCATTTGAAGTATACTGATCAAGGGTTTTTAGAGTATTGGTTATACTCAAATCCCTGTGACGAATATTATGTGAAATAATTTGTCTGAAAGTTGGCTTATCTGAAACCTTCTCAGGAAAGAAAACACTTTCTAACATTGGTTCAAATTCTTCTTCAGTATAATGAACTCCATCAATTCTACGTATAACTTTCTTAACATGAGATAGAAAATTACGTTCAATTATAACTTCATTTGAATCAAGAATATTTAAGTCTTCTTTCAAGACTAATGTTATCAATATTTCATTATCAATCAAAAAGTCTTTAACTAACTGGTATGTTTCTTTTGGGTTTTCAGGGTCTATCCAAATGTATTTCTTATCTGCTCCTAAACAAAAATCAATAAGCTTGAGAACCGTAGTTTTTCCAACACTATTACCTGTAATTTCAACGGAACTCTCATCAACTATCAGATTTATCCCTTCGCGGAATTCAATTTCTCTTATGATAGAAGGACCTTTCGATATGGTTAATGATTTTAAGAACATAATCCAACCCTTCCTTCTTTAAGTTCAGCAACATTAATTAAATATAGCCAATCAAGACAAAGAACGTATGTCTGAAAAGACATTTTTGATGAAGATTTAACTTCTTGGTATAGTTCAATGAAATCCAACTCTCCACTATTCTGCAATGCAGCTAAAAGCACTCCTCCATTATAATAGATGGTATTTTCAGGATGTATATTGTCAGGGAGTAACATAGTTATAATTATCTGGATTCTCGAATATTTTACATCTAATAAATGCGTCAACAGTTAGTATTTCAGCACAAAGTTCTAGTTCATCAATTGGAATTTCATCATAGTTTACACTTTCCACCACAGTTTCTACAATAGCATCAATTGTCTTTTGAAACGAGTTATTTGGATCATTAATATCAAACACTTTAGTGAATTCTCTTCTAATTTTTTTTAGAACTGAATTGCTTTTGTTTGATCCAAGTTTATCAAACTCTTGATATATTGAATCAATTTTATTGTAAAATAAGGCATTATCTTCTATTATCCCTCTAGTTCGATCAAGGTTATTATAAACAATCTTACGTTCAATCTCGAATGACTTAATATTTTCGATTTTGTTTGAATCATTCCAATCCTCAACAGATAGAATGTTTATTAAGGATGCTAAATTTGTTTCAAGTTTTACTAAATCTAACTCACCACCTAATTCTGATTTAATAAACTCGTAAATCGGTTTTTGATTTTTTGCTGTTTTTGATAAAATTTCACTTAACAAAGAATCAATATCGTGAATATCTTTTGTTGGATCAAAATTCAAACTATTAGGATTTCCATATGTTTTCCCTCTTAAATCTTTTGCGCTCTTCGAAATTGATATAAACATAAAAGAATAACCAGAATATCTTTTAAGTAAATCTTTTTGTAAAGCCTTTTCAATTTTCTCTTTATTCGCTGTGGCCGATACTTGGATAATTATCTTACCTGAATTATCAATTAAATCAATTGATTCTGCATTTTGGAGCACTTTATTCATGTTCTCCAGATTATAATTGAATAATAAATTGAAAAAGTGAACATAAAAATTTTCAGCATGCAAATGTAAGTCAAGAAGATTGATTTTTCCTCTTGACTCGATTCTCTTTGAGAGAACATGCAATTTTTCTTCTATATATGTATAGTAAGTGTTTCTTCTCACATTAATTATAATACGGGTCAAATATCATGATTTCTATACATATTAGAATCCTAACTTGTAATAATGAAGTAAACTTAAATACATAAATTCTGAAAGTCGGTTAGAAGTATGGCTATCATTTTCGTTTTGTTAAGTTTCAGTGTTCTAAACTAAAAATTAAATCAATGTAAGAACCTTTCACTAAAAAATTCAGTATTTACCACATATCTTCAAATGTGGTAAACCACAATTCTCCACTTATTTTCCAAACCAAAATTCCCCTACCTTTACCCAAACAAAAACTATTTGCTTAAATTTATTCCATGAACGTTCGGTTAACCAAAGATCAGAAGATTAAAATTGCCAATTCGGAGGATGTGTACAGCATTATGCAGCAGGTGCTGTTGCGTGAAAACAGAATTAGCAGAAAACAGGAACATTTTTGGATTATCGGGTTGGATAATAAAAGCCGTATTTTGTTTATTGAATTGCTGGCGCTCGGTCAGCAAAACCGCGTGAACATGAATCCTTCGGATACATTCCGAATGGCAATTTACAAGCTGGCTACACATGCTATTTTGGTTCACAATCATCCGAGTGGATCTACCGATCTTTCCAAGGAAGATCAAGAATTAACAGATTATTTATACAAAGCTGGAAAGTTCCTTAAAATTGAGGTCATAGACCATTTGGTAATCACGGAAGCCAACTATTTCAGCTTCGAAGATAACGGCTTAATGGACGGAATCAAAAGCAGTGGAGCATGGGAATTGATTGATCGTACCAAAGCTGATTTGAGTGAAATGAAGATCATGACTGCGAAAGATGAAGGCAAGAAAGAACTTGCAAATGAAATTGCTAAAAGAATGCTTGCTCAAAACAACATGAAGCCAGAAGAAATCCGGAAATTAACCGGGTTGACGATCCGGGAGATGAATAAGGTGGTGAAAGAGACGGGTAAGCAGTAGTTTTAATTCGATAACGCCACCCTCCTCGGTCCTCCTCTGCGCCTTTGCTGGAGCTTGTGCCATCGCTAAAGCTATTGGCGACACGCGATCAGCGCAAGCAAAAGGGAGGAAGCCTTATGATCCTCACACTATGAAACAATTTATTTTAATCCTTAGTTTCCTGTCGGTGTTTATTTCACACGGTCAAGTTACGGTAGCACAACCCGCATATTATTACGTTTCTAAGTGGCAGCTGGAGGAGCTCCGGGAATTACCGGTTGGTACCAAAATCCTTTTCCAACAAAATTGCACCACTAAATTACCGGCAACTGTTCCTACGGGGACGGTATTCTTCGAAAACGTGTTTCACCAGGAACAGCGTTTTTCAATGGCCGTTGAATTTAGAGATACCGTTGTCGTTTCGGTTACTTATTACTTAAGCGCTAAACAAACGGACTTGTTGAAACACATTGGATATTCGGATATCCGGGCAAGAGGTTCGGCAATCAACCGACAATGGACCGCTGTTATAAACGGGGAAAACAAGCATACAACAATCGTTGGTGATAAAAAGCGGATCATAGTTATTGAGACGCTCTAAAAAAGCATTCGGGAATTCGAATTGTAGTAAACCACAATTCTCCACCTATTTTCCAATCCAAAATCCCCCTACTTTTACCCAAACAAAACTATTCGCTTAAATTTATACTTTCATACAACATGTAATACAAATCCATCTATGAAAACAATCCTGACAACACTTACCAACGACAACAAAGCAACAGTTTATGAACAAATCATGGATGCACTTTGGGACAAATGCAGGGATGGCTTTGCGCTGCAAGAGTTGAATGAATTTGAAAAACCCCTGATCATTTCACAAATCATTGAGGATTCCATTAATGGCGGTGGAATCAATACTTATTTTTTTAATAATGCCGATAAGTATACTACAGCAGGATTGGATGCCTTTCAAAAACTGGGGATGACCGAAGTGTACGAGATCTTTAGACTGGCCGTTGAAGCTTTTCCAGCGGCGGAGATTCCTCAGGACCTGGAAGCATGCAGACAAATCATGGAAGCATTGCCGGAAGAAAATCCAGCCGATGAAAAATGGATTAAACTCACTAATACATTTTATGATCTGGATCCGGATTACTCCATGAATAAAAAGCTGGAATATATGTTAACGCATGTGGGGGGCTTAAAGCTTTGAATTTCTCTTTACAGGATTCAGACAATTCCTTCAAAATCAGTTAGCTACCAGCAGGTTATAAAAAATTTAATGAACGATTCGTTTTTCAGCAGGATACAAAGCAAAAAAATGGATACTTTTGCGCCACTAAATCAAATTTGAATCGGATTATGAGAAACAAACTCCTATTACTTTTAGCAGTAGTAAGCATGAACTTCGCGGGACATGCCCAAACAAAAAAACCGGCGGCCAAACCCACTTCATCGAAAGAGATCTATACGTTCTTCACCATTAAGAACGGGGTAAAAACGAAAGTAAACTCGGGGTCGAAAATCGTTATCCCGGTTGGTCCTGACGGCGTTCAGACACTCAACATTGCTTTGGATATTGATGTACAGGCCTTTCATAAAAAGCACCCGTATGATTACGTAACTATTTATGTTTACAATTATACGAAACAGACTTCCTACTCCAATAACCGGTATATGAACTTTGTTGATCCGGGAGAAGCAAAGATCATGGCGCAAACGGTTACCAAAGGAATCACTTTATATCCTGAAGCCGGGGCTAATTTCAAGAATTACGAGCCTTTGTTCAAAACATCCAACACGATCAGTACGGACTGGAGAGGCGATTCATTGGCATTTGTCATCAGCGGAGCGTATTCAAACGGAACTGAAACGTATTACGACGATTATTCCAATTCCGTAAAAACAAAACAGATCTATAGCAAGTTCACTGAAATCGATCCTGTGCCAACGGTTCTTTTCAAGTATGACAAGGCTTACCTGGACAAGACTGCCAACAAGGCCCTTCGCAACAAGATCAACAACTACGGAAATACATTTACGTATAACAATGCTGAGCTTCTTTCCCTTGAGGGACTGGAAAAAACATTGCTCAAAGGTGCTATGTACTCTGTCAATGAGGCCGATATGATGGCAACCAAAACCTTCATCACTAATTACTTCAACACACGCTACGCTGAATTGGCAAAAATGCCCGAAGACCTGGCTTACCTGGAGCAATTAAATGCTTTGATCGCAGAGACTGCCTTTTTGAACCTCAGCAAATTATCAACGGAAGAGAAAAAAAACCTGGACCGGTTGATCAAACGAAACAAAGCTGCTACCACGGAGGATATTGTTGGCTACTTTAAAACAGCTAACCCAAGTCCGCCGGCAGCAGTAGTGGATTATTCCCCGCATATTGCACGCTGATTCCCGAAACAGATTTACACTAAAACACATTGAAGCACTTCCTGGATTTCCGGGAGGTGCTTTTTTTGACCTGGATATTGTCCACCATTCCCCTTCCACCGCGGAGGACAAGCAATTTTAGGACCCTCTTTTTAGATACCACAAATAAAAAATGCCCGCAAAAACGAGCATTCAGATTTTATAGTTGGATTCCAATCAAACCGCTTCCAGGGCCATTCTGTTGTAATCCGCTTTTTGTTTAAATACGGATGGCGAAAGACCGGTCACTTTTTTAAATTGATTGGATAAATGAGCCACACTGCTGTAATTGAGCTTGTAGGAAATTTCTGTGAGGTTCATTTCGTCGTACATCAACAACTCTTTTGCTCGCTCGATCTTATTCATGATGATGAACTGCTGAATGGTCATGCCCTTCATTTTTGAAAAGATATTGGAGAGGTACGTGTAATCGTATTGCAATTTCTCACTGATATAATCCGAGTAGTTCATTTTTGGATTTTCATCTGAATAGTGGACCATTTCAATAATCACAGCTTTGATCTTTTCGATCAGGATGCTATTGCGGTTATCCAATAGTTCCAATCCGCACCGTTGAAGGTTTTTCCGGAGTTTATCCAAAACTTCATCCGAAATTTTTTCACGAAGTTCTACTTCTCCCAACTCTACTTTTGAAGCAGTTAATCCTAATTGCTCCAATTCCTCTTTCACGACTATCTTACAACGAAGACTTACCATGTACTTTATAAACAATTTCAAACCACTAAATTTTTATTAAACAATCTACTTCTTCAGTTCTGCTAATCTTTATTCAGGTTTTCACCTTTCGGGTATTCGTTTTGAAAATTTTTATTCGTTCTAATTCTGTAACTCTTGTTGAACTAATGTAATGTTGAACTAATATAATTGTGTTAGTTCTATTAGACAAATTTTATTATGCATTTTAAGTTTCTTTCACATTTTCAGGTTCGATGATTCAACTAAATTCTTCGATGAAACAAATTAAAACAGGGACAAACACTTCTCTTCACTTTTCTCCGCTTAAACGAAACCTGCTTTTTCACGTGATTGTGATGCCTGTATTTTGATGGCAGTTAATTCACCCGGGATAAAAGCATCAGATAAATAGCCTTTAGGAGCGATTTTCGTGAAGGGATTTTAATTTTTCCTTCCGGAAGTGATCGATTCACTTGCTTCAAAGATTCGGTTACCAGGAAACTGAAGAAACCAGCCAGTTTGTTAAAGTTTTCAACGAGGATAAAATCTTCACGTACCGAAAACAGATAACCATGTGTTACCTCAACTACTTCTTTACGATTGTTCTTCGGAGATACTATTTTGAACTTTACCAGGAACTCTTTCTCATCAGCGCTCACATTCCTGTATCCTAATGCAAATTGCAGGGGGTTGTTCCGTAAGAAGTCAACCCTGAAGGCTGGATCTACCACTTGTTTAAACCAGGCAATGTCCTTTTTATCCTGTTTCATACAGAAAGAGATTTAAATTCCGCTAGCACGGAACGTTTTTATTGCGTCTATCTAAGTTAAACGATCAGCACTGAAAAAGACTTACACTTTTCTTGAAAAAGTTGCAATGATTTTGGAGAATCCACTTTTCTTCCAGAAGTGGTCAGTCGTAACTGACCGGCTGCGGATTTCATCCTCATTCTCCTTTCTTGCGCTGTATAATCTCCAGGGCCTTATTCAATGCTTCTTCCGACTTCACTTCGATATCCGGAGCAACTCCCACTTTGTCCAGCCGCACACCGTCATAAGTATAGAAATCCGCTATGGGAAGCAGGAGCAGGAATTTGCCTGTTACCACGAACGGAGATGCCGCCAGCATACCTCCGTAGGTATTTTCACCGATGATGGTGGCTTTTTTGTAGTTTTTAAGGGCGTAAACGATCGGTTCACAGGTGCTTCCGGTGTTGCCGTTGGTGAGCACGTAGAGTTTACCTGCGAAAACCGGATTGGAAGGCTTTTTGAAAACCAGCTTCACCCCTGGCGAGACTTTTAGCTCGTTTCCAAACTCTTCTGTGCTCTTGGGCTGCAGTTCCGGAAGTGTTTTGAAAAGTTCGGGCTGAAAACCGGAATAGGCTAATTTATTGGTGGGGAAATAACCCACTTCCAAATCTTCGGTAACAATGTATTTTGCCAGTGCAAAAGCCGCATCAATACCGCCCCCGCCATTGTCGCGCAGATCAATGACCAGGTGTTTGTAGTTGGTATTCGCAACAATTTGCGGTAAAATCGCATTCAGTTCATCCGCCGAAGAGCTGAAGTTCCTGATTTGCAGAAAAGCGGTGCTGTCGTTCTTTTGTTCCAGGATCACGGATTGGCCGCCACGGCCTTCCATTTGTGGTGGTCCGGATTCTTCTTCGTTTTCTTCGGATTCCGCAATTAACAGGTTTAAATGGGTAAAAGGTAATTTCTGTGCAAGTATGCTGAAGCCGAAGAATAGTTCAATGTCGTCATGGGAAACCCGGCAAAGTTTTTCCAGTTTTTTGTCGAAATTCTTCCAGCCTTTGGTCTCCAGGGCCTCTTTTGAATAAATATTATCCTGGATAGTTTTGATTAGTTGGGGATATAGCGCGCTATGGTCGATTTTGTTTTCGGTGGAACTAACGCCATGAATTGTTCCGATGACGGTTCCTTCCGCATTGACTAAGTTACCGGTGAGTGCGCCGTTTTTTAAAAGGCCCTTAAAGTTCAGTACTCCGAACATCGGGATGGCGGTCTTCCCTATCAAACTGTCTGCCTGCTGTTCGCCTTTCATCGTTACTATAATCCCTTTTTTGGGCAATTTACCCATCATCCTGCCCAAACGTGCTTTGCTCCCAACAAAGCGTACATCGCCATTCAGGGGAGACGTGATCGTGAAGGTATTTTCGGCTGTGCGCATATCTAAAAAGGTAGAAATGACAGTTCCACCGCCAAAATCGATGTCGGTTTTAAAATGCGCGGCGGTGGTTTGTGCAAAAGCAGGTGTAAAAAGAGAAAACAGCGCGGAATTCAGAAGAATGAATCTTCCTTTGGTATTGTTGTGCATAAGTAAACGGGATTTATTTCAGTGCTCAAAGAAAATGCGAAATCGGTTGCCACCGCTGAAATAGTGATGAAATGCTTAGGTTTTTTGACGAACAGACTAGCGTCTGAATTATCAAATGGAAAATGATCAATGATCAAGCAAGGGAATCCACTTGATAATTCATCCTTGATTAAAGGGTTGCTTTAATCCCTTTGTAATACGTTTTAGAAAGCGGTACTTCTTTTTCGCCGGCATTGAAAGTAATCTTAGCTCCTTGTGAGTTGCCGATGATTTCTTTAACAGCAGGTGTGTTCACCAAATAAGAACGATGAGATTGCTTCAAAAAAGGAAGCTGCTCAGAAACATTGGAAAGTGTTTGTCGGAATGTGAGCGAAACCACTTTTTGATTTCCATCCACAAAGCAGATCTCCACGTAGTTTTCTACTGCTTTGACAAACAAGAGCTGATCTTTGTCCAGCTGAAGAACTTCATTCTTATTTTCACCGGCCAGCACAAAGGAATGCGGGGCAATTGGAGTGATCCGTTCACCGAGCTTCTGCCGCAGGTAAATCATCAAAGGAACAAAAACAGGAATCATGCAGGGAACGGTAAAACTTAAAAAGCGCAGATAAGTTCGTAAAGTATAAGGTTTGAAGTTATTGACGATCGTTCGGTTGTACATATACAGCACCGTGCCCGAGAGAAAACAAAAGAGCACTGCGGAAAGGATCTCCTGGCTGACGGTCCAGACTTTCCCGTTTCCGGAATACCACCGATTCTCAAAACTGCTGTGAATCACAAACACCAATCCTGCAAAGATACCATAACCGGAAAGCAGCAGGTTCTTATACTCCGCGTCAAACTGGCTGGTATCAAAGGGCTGAAGCACAATAACCACAAAGCACAAATAAGCCGCTAAAATAGCACCTATAAGCGCTCTTCTATTCCCTGAAGCCGTAAAATGGATTTGTTTTTTGAGAGAATTCAATGGACCTATCAATTGAATCGCGAATATAGCGAGTTTTGGCGGTAATCCGTATCTCCGCTTTAGCCCTGCGCTTTACAGCAACCATCCCGTTCCTTATAGCCGGCTGGATCTGCTTTCACCTCATCGGCATCAAAACCCAGGAGTGAAATCTCTTTGCGGATTTGTTCTACCGTTGTCTTTTTGGTCCGGTAAACAACTGTTGTGGTTTGATCAGCTTCGTTGTAAGTCACCGATTGAATTCCTTTCGCCAATCCCAACTGTCCTTCGAGTTTACCGCCACAGGTTTCACAAACTTTGCAATGGTCGCAGGTATTGGGAGTTTTAATAGTGACGGTTTGTTTGCTGGGTTCTTTTTGAGCCACAAGCAATTGAGCTGCAAAGAGGAATGCTATGAATGAAAGTGTTTTAAACATGGTTTTTATTTTGTGTGATATACTTCAATGATACTTAAGTCAAAAGTATCAATAATAGCTGTAGGAACACCTCCATCCTTGTTCCAATTTAACGTTCCGCTAATGATCCATGTGCTATCTTTTAATTCCACCTTAAACGGTTGAAATTCCTCAAAATCACTATGAAATATTTTTATCCATTCTTTTTGAGCAATTGCAATGATTTTCTGTTCCTTTTTGGAATGATCGTTTTCACAACTTACGCAACAGTAACAAACAAAAATGATTAACAGTTTCTTTAAAATCATATGGATACATCTTCACAGAATACTACTGAATCACGATCTTCTGCGTCCCGATCAACTGCGAATCAGAATCCAGGACCTGCAGATAATACAAACCGGAAGTCAATGATTCCCGCTGCACGTTCAACTGAACACCTTCGAAAGACCATTGCTTCATTTCTTTTCCGGTAGCGTCCAGCAATTTAACAAGCGAATGGTCCTGCGCATCTTTCAACAAGATCGTCCATTGGGTGGAAGCCGGATTGGGGTAAATTCGGAACAAATCGGCTTTAGACTGTTCTGCCACTGAAAGCCCCATCCATGGAGCATCCATACAAGAAGCTGCTGCTGACTGTGATATTTGAGCTAAGAAAAAGGAATGATCTGCCGATCCCCCCGGATTAATGCTCCCGAACACCGGTGCGATATATTGTGTGCGTCCTCCTGTCCAAACACGAGTCGGTGTAACCATTTCAATTTGATGTTCCGTGGCATTTACCTCCGCAGTATTCACCCACTCTACCGTACCTGCACTATCCAAATAAGAAACAAACAGGTTCATAATACCAATATCTCCGTTATTCTGCCACGGATAACTTCCGGTCCCCATGTCGAATGCATATTTATAAGATCCGACTACAACCACATTTCCACATAAATCCACACTCAGGTCTGTAGCATAAGAAATGTTATTCTGTGCCTGCTTGTACCAGAGAATTGCTCCGCTAGTGCTCAATTTGGCAACCAGCATATTGGAATTGATAGTCATGTTGTTGAACGGAGTAATGGAAACATTCCCAAACTGCACATTATTCATAAAATCCCCAACAACATATACGGAATTATCTATCCCTATTTCAACTCCCTGGAAATGTGAACTCATCATGATCTGTCCGGAAGCACAAGGCCCGGTTGATTGCATGAGTTTTGTCCAGACAAAGGTTGGTGCATTGCCGGATTGATTGTCCAGCTTTGCGATATATCCTGCAACACCACAGGTTGCACCGGTTTGAATGGTATCAAATGCTGTATTCCCGTTCACTTCGCCGACCAAAATAATATCATCGTTGTAATCTGTTTGAAGTTCCCAAATCCCGGCAAAAGAAATCGATTTCACCCAGACATCGTTTAAGTTTGTGTCGAGTTTCACTAATCCGTAGGTCGAAACAAAAGGATTTGCCACCAAAATCTGCGATTGAAAGAACGCAGTATCCCGATAACTAAAGGAAATAATCGGATTGTCCTGGGAATCAAGTGTCACTTTTCCAATAGGAAAGTTGTAATTGCTGCTTGAACCTGCCAAAAACCGCGTTCCGAAATTTCGCTTCTTCAGAATCTCTCCGTTTTCGTCCATGACCAGTACAATATTCTCGCCCAGGTCGTAATTGATAGCCACAGTATCCAAAACCACATCTTCCCGGACAGCCGCCAGTAAAATCAATTCGTTGTTCGCATTCACTTCAATATCCATCAGGTCAATATAATTGACATTGAAGGTTTTTGCCCAGATGTAATTCCCCAGTGTATCCAGTCGGGCAATATATCCCACAGAGGAACCGGCCTGAGGTGTCACGGTAATCGTACCAAAGGTGGTGGGTTGATTCATTCGCCCACAGGTAAATACATCGTTGTGATTTCCCTTTACAATTTCCTTCACACTGTATTGCGCGGTGCTGCCGATATTCTGGGCCCAATTCCAGGTTTGTGCATTTCCTTTGGTAATTGCAAGTAAAAAAATAAGTGGTAATAGAAGCCGGTTTTTCAAGTTGTTGGTCATCATGTGTTTAAATGGGTTGAAAATTAGTTCACTAATAGTGATTTTCATGGAAGACTGAGATTTATGGAAAAGGTTGTGTTTGAAGAAATGAAATTCTTATTCAAACAGCTTTTCCATTCCTGCCGGAGGTGGATGCCCGTATTTCTTACTGCTTTTCATAGATTCAATGCACAGTTCTTCAATAATAGGGTTCTCTTCAAAAAGAGCTTCTGCAGTTTTCAATTCCATCAGTTCCTCCAGTTGTGGATGATTCTCTAAATCGTAAGAAATCCCCCAAAACAACATTTTCAATTCATCATACAAATTTTCAATTTTCAATTGTTTTTCATTCGCTTTCGCCTCGTAATATTCAATAAAACTGCCCTCAATATCTTTCACGAATTTGTCATTTTTCACCTCGTCATACTTTATCCATGCTAAGAGTAAAAAACAGACTGTAAAGAAACTAACTACTCCCAAAGCAGGTTTTGCGGGATCCGGGTATTCATTCTTTTTTCCAAACCAGTAAATCCAAATTCCCATTCCTGCAAAAACAACCCAAACCCCTATTCCACCTATTATAAATCCTTCCTGGTAGCTCATTGGAGCTTTACGCACCCATCCGAGGTATAAATATGCTCCTGCTAAAAAGCTCCAGACCGCAACCAGTGCAATCCAACATATATTTCTGATTAACTTCTTGTTCATTAGGTTTTGTTTTTGGAGTGCAATTTAAGCATTCGTTTTAGTTGACTTCCTTTGCGGAGAAAATATAATCACCCTGATTAGTAATGAAGTGTCTGACATAGCAGACTACTTCATTGTTTATTTAAACGATTTGTTACAAATTCCGCACGCATTACTATTCTCAACCGTTCAGAAGGGAAATTTCACAACAGAACCCTTTTTCATTACAGAAAACACGAGTCTTTCACCCCATTAAACCCTTCTGATTGATCCGGTTAACCGGTAAATTGATACATCATATAAGCCTTTTTATTTGCTTCAACCCAGTCCCTGCAATCCATTTCGCTGCTTTGACCGTATTCTCTATTGCGGAATTCCAAGTGACTCCCGCAATAGAATTTAGTTTTAACAGTAAAAAATGGGGATTGATGTCTAAAATGTCCCTATCTTTGTGCCCTAATAAATGGAGAAAACAATGATTAGAAGGGCTGCGTATTATTCCTTTCATGTATCTGAATTAGTATATCTCATGCGAATGAAGAAAGAATTTCAACAATTCAGACCTTCAGAAAAGCGCTTGACCGATTTATCAAAATCCACAGATGATTTGAATTATTGTTATGAAGCCCTTAAAAAGGTTTCCCGTTCTTTTGCTGTGGTGATCCAGCAATTACCGGAAGAACTGAAAAATCCGGTTTGTTTGTTTTACCTCATTTTAAGAGGCCTTGATACCATTGAAGATGACATGAACATCGACAATTCTGTCAAAAAAGACATGCTCCTTACCTTTGCCGACCGCATCAATAAAGAAGAATTTATACTTGAAAACGTTGGAGATACCCAGGATTACCGGGATTTGATGCTTCATTTCGATAAAGTGATCCGCGAATACCAAAAGCTGGCGCCGGAATACAAAGAAGTCATTACTGATATAACCAATGAAATGGCTGTCGGGATGAACAAGTATGCGCATGAAACCGTTGAAAGTTATGCCGATTGGGACGATTACTGCTATTATGTAGCCGGTTTAGTTGGAATTGGATTGAGCAGATTGTTCCTTGCGTCCAAATTAGAGACCAGCGAAAAGCTTTCCAATAAAAGCCTCAGCAATGAAATGGGCTTGTTCCTTCAGAAAACAAACATCTCGCGTGATTTTGCGGAAGATTTGGAACAAGGACGCATTTTCTGGCCGGAAGAATCCTGGAAGAATAAAGCCAATACCTTACACGAGTTACAGGCCGACGAAAAAAGCGGACTTGCTGCTTTGAATGAAGTGGTGATCAACGCATTGGGACACGTTCCTGCCTGCCTGGAATTCCTGGAATGTATAGACAATGAGAAAATTTTCCGTTTTTGCGCTATCCCGCAATTGATGGCTATTGCAACATTGAAAGAATTGTATAACAATCCGGAAGTCCTGCACAAAAATGTAAAGATGCGAAAAGGAAGAACTGCGAAATACTTTATGGCAATCCCTGATTTTGACAGTACTAAAAAAGAATTCATCGCTATTTTGAAAAGCCTGGAGAAGAAAGATACTACCGGTAAAATCAAATCAATCCTGGCTAAAATCCACTAATGAGTACAGGCGAATTTGATATCATCGTTGTTGGTGCCGGAGTTGCCGGAGGAGTATTTGCTGCTTCTCAACCATCGGGCACACGCATTCTTGTAGTGGAACGCGACCTGACGGAACCCGACAGAATTATCGGTGAACTCATGCAGCCTCGCGGAATTCAGGCTTTGACTGAAATGGGATTGAGTCATTTGCTGGAAGGCATAGACGCGCAGGAAGTAAACGGTTATAACCTGATCAAAGGAAACGAACGTTTCACCATCAATTACGACGAAGTTCAAAAAGGAATTCATGGAATTGGCTTGAGAAACGGAAAGTTTTTGACCAACATCCGCAAAGAACTTCAACAAAGAGAAAATATCACCCTCGTTCAGGGAAATATTACACAAATACTGGAGAACAACGGAACTATTTCCGGTGTAAGCTATACGCAGGAAGACGGAACAACCGTTTCTCAACATGCTAAATTGACCATTGTTTCTGACGGACCGATGTCCATACTGCGCGATAAGTTGAGCAAAGTGAACAAAAAAGTCACTTCCTATTTCATGGGAATGGTCCTGAAAGATTTGGAATTGGAACATCCTTCTTACGGCCACATGATCGTTACCGGGGAGTTTCCAATCCTTGTTTATCCCATTCATACCAACGCTTATCGAATCCTGATTGATTATCCCGGAGGAAAAGCTCCCAAAATGGGAAAAGAATCCATTGAACGAATGAAGGAATCGGTTGTAAAAATATTGCCGGAAGAAATGATTCCTGCATTTTTGAAAGCACTGGAAGAAGAACCCATCAAAGTGATGCCGAATCACTCCATGAAAGGTCAGGCATTTCGCATGAAAGGTGCCGCACTTTTGGGTGATTCATTAAACATGAGACATCCTTTAACGGGTGGCGGTATGACAGCATCCTTTACAGATATTCTTTGTCTGAACGAGCAATTAGCAGGAATTGACTTCCGGGATGAAACCAAATTGGAATCTGCCGTTAATGCATATTATCAGAAAAGAGGAAAAAATGTTGAGACAATCAACATTTTGGCAAACGCTTTGTATGAAGTGTTCACCAATGAAGAATTGAAAGAAGCATGTTTTGAATATTTACAGAAAGGTGGAGAACAGGCTACAGGCCCGCTTTCCATTCTATCGGGAATCAACAGGAACAAACAATTTTTGTTGAAACACTTTTTCAAAGTGGCTATGCAGCACCCGATCCATTTTATTACAAAACCGGCAAAACAAATACGTTTATATAAAAATGCAAAAAGAATTCTTTACCCAATCTTAAAGGATGAAGAAGTTGCAGCAATGATATAATGGAAAAAATAGAACACGAATCGCTGGAAGCAGCAGACTTAAGAAAGCAGAACCATTTGGATTTGGCTTTCGCTTCACAGAGTGCACTCTCTGATGGCCGTTTTTATTACGAACCAATGCTGGCATCGCATGCTGAGCAATCGGATTTACCTATTCAATTAGGTAATAAAACATTGCGTTATCCAATCTGGATTTCAAGTATGACAGGTGGTACATCCGCTGCTGGACCTCTCAATAAAATGTTGGCAAAAACAGCCAATAAATATGGTTTTGGAATGGGCTTAGGCTCTTGCCGCATCATTTTGGAAGACAATACGTATTTCGACGATTTCAACCTGCGCCCGATTCTTGGAGATGCTTCTCCCCTATACGCTAATGTGGGAATTGCTCAAATTGAGCGATTAATAGATAAAGGTCAGGCATCTAAGTTGAAAGCATTGGTTGATAAACTGGATGCAGACGGATTAATTGTACATGTGAATCCTTTACAGGAATGGCTGCAGCCGGAAGGCGATTTGATTCAGCGTTCCCCGCTTGTAACTATCAAACAGCTGCTGAATGAGATCAACACCAACATCATTGTAAAAGAAGTTGGTCAGGGCTTTGGCCCGGAAAGTATGCGGGAATTATTGAAGCTGCCGATTTTGGCAATTGATTTTGCTGCAAATGGCGGTACAAACTTTTCAAAACTTGAATTGCTGCGTAACGAACCATTGAAAGCGCATTATGAAGAGGTTATTGCGTTGGGGCATTCTGCTTCCGAAATGGTAGATTTTTTGAACAAATCAATCCAGGAACTAGGTTCTGAACGTAAGTGTACTAATGTGATTATTAGTGGTGGGATCAAAAACTTTTTAGATGGTTATTATTTAACCTCGAAAGCGAACATGCCGGCGATTTACGGTCAGGCAGCACCATTCTTAAAACAGGCAAATGAATCCCAGGAGGCATTGGATACATTTGCTGAAATACAAATAAAAGGGTTATTAATGGCTCACAAATTTCTAAAAATCAGGTAATGAAAATAATAGAAGGGTTCTCAAAAAAGAACAAGCAGGAGAAGTTGGAAGCGATTGCCAAATTTTTCAAGTCTCCGGAGAAAGCGATGGAAACTTTTAAAAGTTTTGATCACTGTGAAGCTGCTGTTCAGGAGGTTATTAATGAGTTTAGTGAAAATACAATCTCGAATTTCCACTTACCGTATAGTATTGCTCCAAACTTTTTGATCAATGGAAAAACTTTTGCCGTTCCAATGGTTATTGAAGAAAGTTCTGTTGTTGCCGCTGCTGCAAACAGCGCAAAATTCTGGTATACTTTAGGTGGTTTCCACACAAAAATTGTTGATACGGAGAAAGTTGGACAAGTTCACTTCCTGTGGCACGATGATATTCAAAAACTGAAGAGTCGTTTTGAAGAATTGAAGCAACTTTTCTTCAAAGGTTCGGAAGATTTGACTGTAAACATGCGCAAACGCGGCGGAGGGGTGAAAGATATCGTTTTAAAAGACCTTTCAGACAAAGAACCGGGATTGATGCAGTTATTTGTGACTTTTGAAACAGTTGATTCAATGGGTGCAAATTTCGTAAACTCTTGTTTGGAGCGTTTCGCTGAATTATTCAGAAACTGGTACCAGGAACAAACCGACCTGAAAAAAGACGGATTGGAGATCATTATGTCCATTCTTTCCAACCTCACTCCGAATTGTGTGGTGAAGTGCTGGGTAGAAACAGACGTTAAAAACCTGGATGGAATTGTTCCGGGAGTTTCCGGGAAAGATTTCGCTAAAAAATTCCACACAGCTGTAAGAATTGCACAAGTAGATCCTTACCGCGCAACAACGCACAACAAAGGAATTTATAACGGTATTGATGCAGTTGTCCTTGCAACAGGAAATGACTTTAGAGCAGTTGAAGCTTGTGGTCATGCTTATGCAAGTATGAATGGAACTTATTCTTCTTTAACCAATTGTACGATTGAGAATGATACTTTCCGTTTTGAATTGACCCTGCCTATCGCAATGGGAGTTGTTGGCGGATTGACAAACTTACACCCGCTGGTGAAACTGTCTCACGAGCTTTTGGATTTCCCGAATGCACGTGAGCTGATGGGAATAGCTGCGGCAGCAGGATTGGCTAACAATTTTGGCGCGGTTAAATCATTGACAACAACCGGTATTCAGCAGGGACACATGAAAATGCATTTGTTCAATATCATGAATCAGTTGGAAGTCAAAAAAGAAGACCGCGATAAAGTCGTAGCTTACTTCAAAGACAAAAACGTTTCTGTATCAGCAGTTCGTACTTATGTTCAATCTTTTCAATTAGTTTAATTGACAATTACTGAAAACACTATAAGAACCTATAAGGCATCAGGAAAACTGATGCTTTTTGGTGAATACCTGGTCCTGAACGGAGCAGATAGCCTGGCCTTCCCCTTAAAATTCGGACAAACACTTTCGGTAACCAGGGCTGATGCCATTAGCTGGGAAAGTTATGCCAGAGATGGAATGTGGTTTTCAGCTTCTTTGGACCATGATTTCAACATCCTGGAGACCAATAACGAAGAAGCTGCTGAAATACTGAAACAGTTATTCCTTGTTATCAGAACGGAAAAACCCGATCTTGACTTTCAAAACACATTCAAATCGGAGGCGAATTTTGAATTGAATTGGGGAATTGGATCCAGCTCTACTTTGATCAGCTTATTGAGTCAATGGTCAGGCGTGGAAGCTAAGAAACTCCTGGATGTATCTTTTGGCGGCTCCGGTTACGATGTAGCTTGTGCAACAGCAAACGGCCCGATCATTTACGCAAACGGAAAAGTAAAAGAAGAAGTAGCACTCCCGGAATCCATAACGGATAAACTACTCTTTATTTATTTGGGCAATAAGCAAAACTCGCGGGAAGAAATCAAACGTTTCAACAAAAAGAACGTAGTTCAGAGCCAGGTTGATGAAATGAATACCATTATTTCTACAGCCTTGCAAACGGATAAAATTGAGGTGTTTGAGCAGCAATTGGATCTTTCCGAAGATTTAATTTCTTCAATTATAGAGACTACTAAATTAAAACAACGTTTCTTTGCAGATTATTCCTACAGCATCAAGTCACTTGGTGCCTGGGGAGGAGATTTTTTTATGGCTACATACAGAGATCTCGAAACTGCAAAAAACTACTTTGAGAAGAAAGGATACGATACATTCTTTACTTATCAGGAATTTATAAAATAAATGGAAACAGAAAAAGAATTGATGAATCAGGTAAAAGTTACGTGGCGCTGCCCATCGAATATTGCTATTGTTAAATACTGGGGAAAAAAGGGAAATCAAATTCCTTGCAACTCTTCGTTAAGTTTGACTTTGTCGAATTCATTCACAACGGTAGAAGCCGAATTGTCGGACAAAACATCGGATGAAGCGGTTCAGTTATCCTACTTTTTTGAAGGAGAGGTGAATGAGAAATTCGGTCAGCGTGTTGCCAAATTTTTGAATGATAATAGCGCCTATTTCTCGTTTATCACGGAGAAAGCAATTACAATCAATTCTTCCAACAGTTTCCCGCATTCAGCAGGAATTGCTTCTTCTGCATCTGCATTCGGTGCAATTTCTTTGGCGCTTTTGGACATTTCTTACACTCTACAGGGAAAAGAAAAAGATGCGACTTTCTACACGGAGGCTAGTAATTTAGCGCGTTTAGGAAGTGGAAGTGCGTCACGCAGTATGTACCCTGCTTTCGCACAATGGGGAGAAAACTCCCTGGTTCCAAACTCTTCCAATGAGCACGCGATTGAGATCAAAGAAGTGCATCCGATCTTTCAGAACATGAAAGATGCCATTTTGATCATTGAAGATGAACCTAAGAAAGTATCCAGTTCTGTTGGTCACTCGTTAATGAATAATCACCCGTATGCGGAAAATCGCTTCAAGCAGGCTAATGAGCGCACAGCTGAGTTAGTGGAGATTCTGAAAACCGGGAACATGGAAGCATTTATTCACATGTGTGAATCAGAAGCCTTGACTTTGCACGCCATGATGATGACTTCTATGGATTATTATTTATTGGTAAAACCCGGAACCATCACAGCAATTGAAAAACTAATGGAATTCCGTAAGGAAAATAACATTCCGGTTTGTTTCACCTTGGATGCAGGTCCGAATGTACACGTTCTTTACCCGAAAGCATACGAAACCCAGGTAGAAGAATTTATCAAAAACGGTTTAAGTGATACTTACAAAAAGGTCATTTACGACCAAGAGGGTTCTGGACCAACAAAAATGAACAACTAATAAATGGAAAGAGTTAATTCAAAAATTCTGGTGTTTGGGGAATACGGTGTTTTACATAACGGCATGGCCCTAACTATTCCATTTAGTAAGTTTTCCGGGGGATTGTGTTACCCTGAAAAAGGCGAAGAAAATGCAATGGCGGTATTATCCAATAAGGGCATTCGTGAATTCTTCAAATATATTTTAGAGAATAACACCGATGAGACATTCAAATTGAATGTGAATGAGCTCTCCCGTGAATTGGACAAAGGTTTGTTCTTCAGAAGTGATATTCCACAAGGTTTCGGACTGGGAAGTTCCGGTGCATTGGTGGCAGCAATCTTCCTGCGCTATCTGGAAAAAGCAGGCGATTTCAAAGATGAATTGAAACATTTGACAATGGACCGCATCCAAAGCCTGAAAGACTGTCTAGGAGATTTGGAAGGACATTTTCACGGAAAAAGTTCAGGGATTGATCCTTTGAGTATTATCATCAATGAACCCTTGTTATTAAAAGCCAATAAAGAAATTGTAAAGGTGGAAATTCCTCCTTATGATGAAGCGGGAAAGAACGTCTTGTTTTTATTGAATACCGGAATGGCACGAAATTCAGAGACGTTGATTAAAAAGTTTCACGCGGCCTACGAAAAAGAAGAATTTCAGAAGAAACTGGAAACGAAATTAATCAAATATGCGAATGCAGGAATTACTGATTTCCTGAAAGGAGACACTGAAAATTTCTACCGGACGCTGGATAAATTAGTGCGTTTTCAACTAGACGAAATGCATTACCTCATTCCGGAAAAATACCAATCTATTGTTAAGCAAGGTTTGGATACGAAGGAATATTACTTAAAGATTTGCGGAGCCGGTGGCGGCGGATTCATGATTGGATTTACAGAACACTGGGAAGAAACGCAAAAATTATTAAAAGACGAAGAATTAGAAGTTTTCTATAGATTTTAAATTATGACAACAGCAACTACAATCAAGCAGGAATTAGAAGTCCAAAGACAAGCGATTATTCAATATTTGGAGAAAGATGCCTTAGAAGGTTTTCCGGGCAACTTAGCAGATTCCACGTATCATATCATGACCTTGGAAGGAAAGCGTTTGCGTCCGATTATGGTCTTAATGGCTGCCCAGGGATTTGGTGTAGGCACTGAAGCTGCTATGTCTGCAGCAATTGCAATTGAGGTTTTCCATAATTTCACATTGGTGCATGACGATATCATGGATAAAGCACTCGTTCGCCGGGGAACAATCACCGTTCATGAAAAATACGGAATTGATAAAGCAATCGTAACCGGAGACGCTATGTTGCCGCATTCTATTGGTTTATTGATCAAAGGAAACGAAGAAAAGTCTGCAGGTCTATTGAAAAGTTTCCTTAAAATGGCTCAGGAAGTCATGGAAGGACAGCAATACGACATGGAATTTGAAACCCAGGAAAGTGTTACTGTAGAAGAATACATGAACATGATTCGCCTGAAAACATCTGTTTTGTTTGGTTGTGCCTGCGAAATTGGTGCGATGCTGGGGAATTCTTCTGTGGAAGATCAGCAAAAACTATACGACTTTGGTCTTTACACCGGCCTGGCATTCCAAATTATGGATGATTACCTGGATACTTTCGGGGATGATTCATTCGGGAAACGAATTGGAGGTGATATCTTATTGAATAAGAAAACTTATTTATTGATCAATGCTATGCAACATGCAAATGCCGAGCAAAAATCACGTATTGAGCAGCTGTTTAATGAGAAAGACGAAGAAGCAAAAATCAGCGGATTCCAGGCTGTTTTCAAAGAAATCGGCGTAGGAAAAATTGCTTTGGATAAAATGGAAGAATTGCACGACAAGTCTGTTGAAGCTATTATGTCTTCCGGTCTTTCTGAAGAAGACAAACGAAAAATGATTGAATTGGGTGAAGTAATGCTTCGCAGAACAACTTGATAAATCATGAATTTCGATCAAAAGGACCAAACTTATTTTTGGGACACCTGGAAGTTTCATTCAAAAAACGGCCAGCAATACTGGAACTTTGAACTTCCGGAGGAATTAAAAGGAATTATTCAGTCGGAATCTGACTGGGATAAACCCGAAGGAAAGGCTTTTTTGGAAGCTTTTGATCGTGCATTTATTTTCGACAAACAGGTCAACCCGAATTCCGGTGACCGCGTATTTCGCCACATCCGCAACAAACAGGTCGGTGAACCGAAGATCATTTCATCAGAAGAAACACTTTCTCTCAAAGAAAGAGCGCGAATTACCTTATTGAATGGTTTTTCGTTTTACGAAACCCTGCAGGAACCGGACGGAAACTGGGCCGGTGATTATGGTGGTCCGCTTTTCCTGATTCCCGGATTGACAATAGCATCTTACGTTACCGGTTCGCCTTTTGAGAAACCGATGCAGGTTTTAATGAAGCGCAATTTGTGGAACCACCAAAACGAAGACGGCGGCTGGGGATTACATATCGAAGGACATTCAACGATGTTCGGCACCATCATGCAATACGTGACTTTACGTATTTTGGGTGAAGATCTTTCCAACCCGGATTTGAAACGCGCACAGGACTGGATTTTGAAAAACGGAGGTGCAGTGCAAATCCCTATGTGGGGTAAGTTTTACCTTTCCGTACTCAATGTTTACGAATGGAAAGGAAATGATTCCTTACTTCCCGAATTGTGGAAACTGCCGAAATGGCTTCCCTTCCACCCCAGCAAATACTGGTGCCACAACCGCATGCTTTACCTTCCGATGTCATACTGCTTCGGGAATAAAGTAAAAGGACCCGAAACTGAGTTGGTCCACCAATTACGGAAAGAACTCTACACAACAGATTACGACACCATCGATTGGAAAAAAGCACGCCGACAGGCATGTGAAATCGATGTTTTTAAACCGGTTAGCAAATGGTATACGCGTTTGAGCCATATTATTAACGGATACGAAAAAATCTATTCCAAAAGAATTCGCAAGAGTGCCTTGAAATATGTGGGAGATTACATCGATCACGAGGATCTTCATACACGTTTTATCAATATTGGTCCTGTAAACCAGGCCATGAATTCTATTTGTGTCTGGCACAAACACGGCTTAGATTCCGAGCAGTTCCAAAACCACGTAACCCGCTGGAACGATTACCTGTGGATTGCTGAGGACGGCGCAAAAATGGGCGGCTACAACGGATCGCAATTGTGGGATACTGCATTTGCCGGTCAGGCCCTTTTGGAAGCCGATATGGAAAAAGACTTTCCGGAAATGGCCGAGAAAATTTACCATTTCATCGACATCACACAAATTGACCG
Source organism: uncultured Fluviicola sp. (assembly GCA_965650365.1). Classification (GTDB taxonomy): domain Bacteria; phylum Bacteroidota; class Bacteroidia; order Flavobacteriales_D; family Crocinitomicaceae; genus Fluviicola. Next base: position 212,001 of record CBFGOJ010000001.1, read on the forward strand.
CGATCCGGTTGATCACGAAAAATATTGCCGTGACACAACGATCGGCTGCTGGCCATTTTCAACCATTGATCATGCGTGGGCGGTAACCGATTGTACTTCCGAAGGGATGAAAACCGCTTTGCTGTACAACAACAAGGAATACATCAACAAGCAAAATGTTATCGGTTTGGAACGACTGAAACCAGCAGTTGACTGGTTGTTATTCATGCAAAACTCAGACGGAGGCTGGGCTTCTTACGAGAAAAAGCGCGCTCCGCAATGGATCGAAGCATTGAATCCTTCCCTGCTGTTTGAAAACATCATGACGGAAGTGACTTATACCGAATGTTCTTCTGCCACCATGCAGGGATTGAAGGAATTCTCCGAAAATTACGATTACCGCAAGGAAGATATCAAACGAGCATTGAACCGCGGAAGCAAGTTCATCCAGTCTAAACAAGATCCGGACGGCTCGTGGTATGGATGTTGGGGCGTTTGTTATACCTACGGAACCTGGTTCGGGATTGAAGGTTTATTGGCTTCCGGTCATAAAAACGATTCACCTGAGGTTCAAAAGGCCTGCGACTTCCTGTTGAGCAAACAACGCCCTGACGGAAGCTGGGGAGAATCCTTCGAATCATGTGTGCAGCACAAATACGTAGAGCACGAAGACGGGCAAATCATCAATGCGGCCTGGGCATTACTTGCTTTAATGAAAGCAAAACACCCCAATAAAGCAGCGATCGAAAAAGGAATTGAGTTCATCCTGTCCCGCCAGGAAGCAAACGGGGATTTCCCGCAGGAAGGAATTTCGGGAGTATTTAATGGAAATTGTATGGAAACGTATACTTCCTATCGAAACGTTTTCCCTTTGTGGGCCGTGGCGAGGTATTACCGGTATTATGCTTAATAGATTCCTACGAAAGGATAAAAGAATATCATCACAGTTTTACACCAATAAATTTGTATGATTACTTTAAAAAAGTTGAGCATTTTTAAAGAGTACTTTCATAAAATTGACCATCCTTCCGGTAAGTTTAATAATATTCCTGAAGGATTATCAGCAAGTGAATGGGATCTAATTACAAAGTTAATTGGTGATTTGGAAACCACCAGATCAAAGCTAATTTCACCTGAATTCAAACATCGGATTTTCCAGGAAATAGAAACGAGTTGTGAAAGCAAAGAGGTTGTCGCAGAACTCGAACAAATGTCAATAAAATACCATTAATCAAAAGAATATTGTGTCGCAGGCTGATACGCTTTTATTTGAATAATCCATTCTTTATGGATTGTTCATATTTGTGAATGCAGTAACCTGTCAAATAATATCTCGGGATCACGAAATGAAACTCCTCTTTCAAAGAATTTGATTGGAAAATTTATTGGCCTGATTTTATGTCCTTCCCAGATAATTGCTTTTACTTCCGAAATTTTCATAACAAACCCTAAATTCAATCAGCCCCGAAACCGGAACCAATATTTATGTAATTATTTTCTGGTTGAAAATCTTACATTGGTTTAGTCACGTAAATTATTTGCGGACTAAATTTTTGAAAGCAAATGCTCAAATTCACAGAAAAGGGGATGTATTGCCAGCCGGGAAAGTTTTATATCGATCCCTGGCGGCCGGTAGACAAGGCGCTCATTACGCACGGTCACAGTGATCATGCCCGCTGGGGAAGTAAAGCCTATTTGTGCCAGCACGATACCAAACCCATTCTTAAACTTCGTTTGGGCGCGGATACACAGGTGGAAAGCGTTTCTTACGGAGAAGTAATTACCATTAATGGCGTGAAGGTGAGTTTTCATCCTGCCGGCCACATTATTGGTTCGGCGCAGATCCGCATGGAATACAAAGGCGAGATCTGGGTGGTAACCGGCGATTACAAACTCGCTGACGATTTGATCAGTACTCCTTACGAACTGGTGAAATGCCATCACTTTGTCACCGAATCTACTTTCGGACTACCCATCTATAATTTTGATCCGCCTGAAAAAACTTACGCCGAGATCAATGAATGGTGGGCTCAAAATGCTGCTAATGGTTTGAATACCGTGCTTTTGGGTTACGCATTGGGGAAATCGCAGGCGATATTGCATGGGTTGAAACAAGAAATCGGTCCGATCTGGCTGCATGGCGCAGTCGCTAATGTCAACCAGGCGCTGGAAGAAGCCGGTTATCATTTTCCGGGAACGCGTATCACGCAGGAAACAGATCGGAAATCGATTCAAGCATCATTGATCATGGCGCCTCCTTCTGCCCTTGGAACTCCGTGGATTCGGAAACTGGCCCCTTATAAAGTGGCGATGTGCAGCGGCTGGATGGCTTTGCGCGGAGCACGACGAAGAAAAGGCGTTGATAAAGGATTTGCGCTTTCGGATCACTGCGACTGGAAGCAGCTCAACGAAGCCATTCTTGCCACAGGAGCAGAACACATTTATGTAACGCATGGTTATGAATCTGCCTTTTCGCGCTGGGTTCGTGAAGTTCACCAGTTGAATGCCTACGAAGTAAAAACATTGTTTCACGAAGGAGAAGACGAAGATTTATGAGGTTGTTCACGGAATTATTCACCGCAATTGATGAAAGTACCAAGACAAACGTCAAGGTGGCCGCGCTTGTTTCCTATTTCAAACAAGCTTCGGAAGAAAATATCCTGCATGCCATTGCGCTGATCATGGGAAATAAACCCAAACGACCGGTAAAAACAACGGAGCTGAAAGTATGGGCGGCAGAACTGGCTGGAATTCCGAATTGGTTGTTCGATGAATCGTATTATATAGTAGGAGATTTGGGTGAAACGATTGCCTTGCTTCTTCCACCTCCCACACAGCAGCGCGAATTGGATTTAAGCACGCTCATCAAAGACTTGCAAAAACTCATTGCTCTTTCCCCCGAAGAACGCAAAGCAGAAATTCTCGACTACTGGAAAGCGCTCTCAGGCACAGAACTTTTTGTATTCAATAAATTGATCACCGGCAATTTCCGCATGGGTGTTTCCCGTCAATTGGTTATTAAAGCTTTGTCGCAACATTTGGAATTGGAAGATACACAGATCGCTCACCAACTTATGGGCAAATGGAAACCGGAGAATGAAACACTCGATTCGCTTTTTGGTCAGGATTCATTGACCGGAAAACACTATCAGCCCTACCCTTTTTACCTCGCTTATCCGTTGGAAAATTCCCCGGAAAGTTTGGGAGATATCACAGACTGGATACTGGAACGCAAACTGGACGGAATCCGCGGGCAGATCATTGTTCGAAACGAAGAGCTATTTGTTTGGAGTCGCGGTGAAGATCTGCTGACAGATAAATTCCCGGAGTTTCAGCCTTTGAGAGAATTGCTTCCGGAAGGAACCGTCATTGATGGAGAGATTATCCCACTGCGCGAAGGAAACTATTTAAGTTTTAACGAAATGCAGACGCGCATTGGGCGCAAGAACCTGTCGAAGAAGATTTTAGCTGATGTTCCACTCGTCATGGTTTGCTACGACTTACTCGAATGGAAAGGCGAAGATCTGCGTAAGAAACCCATTACCGAAAGAAGAAAACTCCTGGTGGAATTACTGAAAAACGAAGCTGTGAACGAGGTCCTGAAGTTGTCAGAAGAACTGAACTTTCAACACTGGGAGGAAGCCGGGGAATTCCGCAAGAATGCCCGAACGGAACAATGTGAAGGATTGATGTTGAAACGCCGGGACAGCATCTACGAAATTGGTAGGAAACGCGGGAATTGGTGGAAATGGAAAACCGAACCCATGACCATCGACGGTGTTTTGATCTATGCACAAAGTGGTCACGGCCGGCGCGCGAATTTGTTTACAGATTATACCTTTGCCGTTTGGGACGAACAAGGGAACCTGCTTCCTTTCGCCAAAGCTTATTCCGGTTTGACCGATAAAGAAATTGTAACACTCGACAATTGGGTGAAACGCAATACGATCGAAAAATTCGGCCCGGTGCGGAGCGTGAAACCCTATTACGTTTTCGAAATAGCGTTTGAAGGAATTGCAGCAAGTCCGAGGCATAAATCGGGAATTGCCCTGCGTTTTCCAAGAATCCTGCGCTGGCGGCAGGACAAACAAGCATCGGAAGCCAATACGATCTCTGATCTAAAAGATTTCCTCAAAACCGATTCCAATGAGTGATTTAGGAAATACGTGGTTCTTTAACCAGGGTTGGTCGGCACACGAGTTCCAGGAAAAAACCTGGTCGGCAATGGCGAAGGGGAAATCCGGACTGTTGAATGCGCCAACGGGTTCGGGAAAAACTTACGCAATTTGGTTTGGTTTGCTAGATGACTATTATAAAAACCGCGACTTAGCTTCTAAGAAAAAAAACAAACTTCACACTTTGTGGATCACACCGCTCAGAGCTTTGTCGAAGGAAATTCACAAAGCGGCAGAAAGAGTGAGCAGCGATTTCGACCTGGCTTACGATGTACAATTGCGTACCGGCGATACTTCCAACGCTGTTCGCCAAAAGCAGAAAACACAATCTCCACAGGCTTTAATCACTACTCCGGAGAGCGTTCATTTGCTTTTAGCGTCCAAAGATTATGCGAACTATTTCAGCGATCTGCGATTTGTGATCATTGACGAATGGCACGAAGTTTTGGGAAGCAAACGCGGCGTTTTGGTTGAGCTGGCTTTGAGCCGATTGAAAGCTATTTGTCCGAAATTGAAAATATGGGGAATCTCCGCCACTATCGGAAACCTGGAACAAGCGATGGAGATCCTGCTGGGGAAAGATCACAAAGGCGTCATGATTCGTGCGGTCAACAAGAAGAAACTCGAAATGAAAACACTTTTGCCGGATACTTTGGAAAAGTTTCCATGGTCCGGACATTTGGGTGTGAAAATGATCGACAAAGTTTTACCTGTTATTTACGCACACCATTCCACCTTGCTTTTCACCAATACACGCTCGCAAACGGAGATCTGGTATCAAAAATTACTGGAAGCAGATCCTGAACTGGCAGGACAAATTGCCATGCATCATGGTTCCCTGAGTGAAGAAGTGCGCTCGTGGGTGGAAGATGCTTTGCACGCCGGAAAACTAAAAGCGGTTGTTTGTACCAGCAGTTTAGATCTCGGTGTCGATTTTCAACCGGTTGATTGTGTGGTACAGATCGGTTCTTCGAAAGGAGTTGCCCGGTTTATGCAAAGAGCAGGAAGAAGCGGCCACCGCCCCGATGCTGTGAGTAAGATCTTTTTCCTTCCCACGCATTCATTGGAAATTATGGAAGGTGCGGCAATGAAATATGCCGTAAGTCAGAAGATGTACGAGCAGCGTCAACCCTACGTCCGTTCTTTCGATGTGTTGCTGCAATACTTAGTCACGCTGGCAGTTTCCGATGGTTTTCACCCAAAAGAAATCTACCGGGAAGTAAAGTCTACGCATTGTTTTGAATCTATTACCGAAGAAGAATTCAGCGATTGTCTGCTGATGATCACACAAGGTGGCAGAAGTTTACAATCTTACGATGAGTTTCATAAAGTGGAGATCATTCCCGGAGAAAACGGTAAACCGCCGCTTTATAAAGTAAACAGCAGAAAAATTGCAATGCGCCACCGTTTGGGAATTGGTGCCATCGTTTCCGATTCCATGATGCAGGTAAAGTTTCGAAAAGGCGGTTATTTGGGAAGTGTGGAAGAGTTTTTCATTTCACGCTTAAAACCCGGGGATGCATTTTTATTTGGAGGAAGATTATTGGAACTCGTTCATGTGAAAGACATGCAGGCTATTGTAAAACCATCCAAACAGAAAAAAGGAGTTGTTCCGTCCTGGAAAGGGGGTCGATTTGCCATTACAACCGATTTTGCTACAGCATTGCGTCACACTTTTTTGCAGATCCGACAAGCAGTGAAAAGTCAACCGGAAGAATTGCGCTTCCTGCAGCCACTTTTTGAAAAGCAGGAAGAAGTTTCGGCCCTTCCAGGTGAAAACGAGTTGCTGGTGGAGTACATTCAAACAAAGCGCGGATTTCACTTGTTTGTTTTTCCCTTCGAAGGAAAATTGGTACACGAAGGAATGGCGGCTGTTATTGCCTATCGCCTGAGCCAGGTAACAAAAGCCACTTTCAGCATTGGTTCCAACGAATACGGTTTTGAGTTGCTGACTGATGTGGAATACGATATGGACACCATTATAAAGAAAGGGCTGTTTTCTCCTGAGAACTTAATGACCGACATTCAGCACGGCGTAAACATTGGTGAAATGGCAAAACGCAAGTTCCGGGATATTGCAGGGATTGCCGGACTGGTTTTCAAAGGTTTCCCCGGAAATCCGCAGAAGACCAAACATTTGCAGGCCAATTCGGGCTTGTTCTTTTCTGTATTCAAGGATTATGATCCCGAGAATCTGCTCCTGCGGGAAGCTTACGATGAAGTTTACGATTTCCAATTGGAATACGCCAGGATGTACAGTGCTTTCGAACGGATCTTTGCACATAATATCATCTTCAAAACTCCTCAGAATCTCACTCCTTTTGCATTCCCGGTTTTCGCAGAGTCGTTCAGGGAGCATTACAGCAATGAGGATTGGGAGTCGAGGCTGGAGAAATTGAAGAAACAATTGGAATAATGGTCTGTTAGCAGTAGTTTTCTTTTCCCACAAATGCACAAATGATGCTGGAGGCGTCAGCCGTGGCTGATCGCCGTTTTTTCAGTTACAAAATATCAGTTAATACAGGCAGGGCCTCCGGTAGGCGCCCTTTTTTATTTGCGCATTTGCGGGAAATATTTTGCAGTATGTCTGAGCAATGGCTTTTAGTATCTTTGCAATGCTATGAAATCCAAAAAGCTCATTCTTCAGCAAACGGAATTGCACTTGCTTCCTGAAAAGGCAGTTTTTCTGCCCGAATTCCGGGCTTTGTGCATTGCCGACTGGCATTTGGGGAAAGCGGCCCATTTCCGGAAAGCAGGTATTGCACTCCCGCAGCCAGACCTTTCGCTGGAGTTTGATAAACTTACGCAGCTCATTGATCGCTATGAAGCAAAGCAGGTTCTTTTGTTGGGCGATATTTTCCACAGCAACCTGAATAAAGACTGGTTGCATTTCGAGCAATTCATCGCTGCGCACCCGCATGTTCAGTGGACGATCACTATGGGTAACCACGATATCCTGGGTAAAGAAAAGTTCTCTGCGCTTGGTATAAACTCCACAGACCAATTTATGCTCGGCGACAGGATCATTTGCACTCATCACCCGCTTGAGAATATTCCGGAGGATCAACTTAACCTTGCGGGCCACGTTCACCCGGGCTGTGAAATCTACACATCGGCCAGGCAAACCTTCAAGCTTCCGTGTTTTCATTATTCCCATGCCGTGCTAACCCTGCCTGCTTTTGGCGGATTAACAGGATTGTTTATCCTCAAACCGGATGAACACAATCAGCTTTTTCCCATTATAGGGGATGAAGTGAAGGAAATGAAGATGAAAGGATGATTTTCTTATCAGAGACAACTTTTTATTATTTTTACGTATTAACTTACAAACGCACTACATGATATCAAAACTACCTTTTTGCCTTTCAACCCTCTTATTTGCAAGCATTTTTTTTACCAAAGTCCATGCACAAAGTCTGTCATTTTTACATACGTTTGAGAGCAGTCCTAATTTAGATATACCCGGAGAAATAGTTGTTTCAGGCTCCGGAGACCTATTTATAACGGGGACTTTCGAGCATGATTCCCTTGTCATTGGCAATTTGGTACTGCACAGTCCGGTTCAAAATCGCGTCAATACCTTTGTTGCGAAACTGGACACTGCCGGCCAATGTTATTGGGCACAGGTTGTTTTCCACGATACCGTTTACAGTAACGCACCGGCTCTCGCTTTAGACAGCAATGATAATGTTTATATAACCGGTTTTTTCAGCGAGCAAACGGACATAGACCCGGGACCAAACGTGCAAAACGTGATACCTGCAGCCGGTTACAGAAGTATTCTTTTAGTAAAATACGATGCAAACGGCGTGTTTAATTGGGGTTTTCAGGTAACAGATTCTACCGAGTTCCCTACATCGACGTATGTTGCCATAGACGAAAATCAGGATGTGGTACTTTCCGGGACCTTTTCTTCACTCACTGATTTTGATCCGTCTCCCGTGAACAACTTTTTTCTCCAGGCTTCGGTTGAAGTAACCCGGGAAGCTTTTGTGGCAAAGTACACTCCTGGCGGACAGTTTATCCGGGCGTTCCGCTTAGAAGAGCAAAATTATGGAATGGCGGAAATCCATGATATTACAACAGATAGTCATAATAATATACTCTTAACCGGGTATATCGTAGGATCCGTTGATATGGACCCGGATCCTGTGGCAACTCATATACTTACAACTAACGGAAGCTGGGATTATTTCCTGACAAAATACGATCCTCAAGGCAATCTGTTATGGACTTTCAGTGTGGGGTCCTGGACCAACGAAGTCGGCAATTTTGTTTATACGGATGAAACAGACAGCATTTTCGTAGGAGGATTTATGCGTTCCCCTTCAACAGATTTTGACCATTCACCCACCAATGCTGTTATGCTTACTACACACGGCGAGTCAGATGTGTTTTTTGCTAAATACAGTCCGGATGGTGATCTGGCCCTTATAAAAAATATTGGTGGCCCCGGTATTGAACTTCTAACTGGTATGAGCAGAGACCCCTTTGATAATTTTTACTGGGCGATCAGCTATTGGAGCAATAACTGGGATTGTGATTTTTCGAATGGTGTAAACACAATTGCGGCGATTGGCGGCGGCGATGATTTGATAATGCGCACAAATTCCAATGGCAGTGTAGATTTTTCGTTCACCATAGGAACCCCTTTCACGGATAATTATACACGCGGCATCGTTCCGATAGACAACGGATTATTTCTTTACGGCTGGTACAATGGTGGTAATGCAGATTTCGATCCTTCAGCGAGTGTTGCATACCCCGCATTCTATGGGATGTCAGATATTACCCTGGCTAAGTATTTCTATAAATGGGACTACCATTTGGATCTGAACGAATCACCAAATTCGAGTGACGTACTTGTTTATCCAAACCCGGTAACAACTGATATTTTAACCATTCGCAATATTCCTGAAGGTTCCACACTTTCACTATGCGATCTTTATGGCAACACCTTGATTTCACAGGAATCTGCGGGTGAAGCTGTACTTCCTGACATGAATAAACTGGCTGCCGGAGTATATCTTCTGACAATTGAGAGTGAAAATGGAGTGTTTTCTGTCAGATTGGTTGTGGAATGATGTGAAAGGAAAAGTAATTGTTCAATGGAAAGAATAGAATCCCGAAATATATGTTGAAGGATATAAATTCACTTTGAAAAATAACTCAAAAAAAAAGGTTGGATTAATTTCTTAATCCAACCTCTAAAAAATGATTCGTAATCTTAGTTATTGATTACAGATACATTTACTGCGTTTAAACCTTTTTTCCCGTTCTCTGTTTCGTAAGATACGTTATCGTTTTCACGAATGTCTTCATTTAAACCTGTAACATGTACAAATATTTCTTGATTGTCGTCTCCTGTGATAAATCCGAAACCTTTTGCTTCGTTGAAGAATTTTACTTTTCCTGTACTCATATTCTTTTGCATTGTGTTCCATTCATTGGAACCATTATTTATAAAAATTCTTGCTCGTTCAAACTTTAAACGAACTTTTTACGGAAAATGTTGAAATTAATTGGAATGTAAATGACTTTACAGTCTGATTGAGATAACAATCTTCTATCGAATTACGGTAAATGTACATCGAATTTTGGTTCTATCCTAATTATTCTGAAAATAATATTACTTATTACCAGGAAATTGGCACATAATCTTTCAGGAACTTCCCGCACCAGTGCTTTCCGGTATTGATTCCGTCAAACAAAGGATCCAATACTCTAGCTGCTCCATCCACAATATCCAATGGCGGCTGAAAATCTTCCTCCTCTTGTTTTCTTTTAGCCATTTCAGCCGGATCTTCATCTGTCACCCAACCAGTATCTACCGCATTCATGTAAATGCCTTCTTTTGCCAGGGAACCTGCAGCAGTGTGTGTTAACATGTTCAATGCGGCTTTAGCCATATTGGTGTGAGGATGGCGATCATCTTTATATCCATGATAAAATTTGCCTTCCATTGCTGAGACATTGATGATATGCTTTTGCCCGGTATTGTCCTTTTTCATAACTTCTGCCAACCGATTGCACAATACAAACGGCGAGACAGAATTGACCAATTGAACTTCTATCATTTCAATGGTTTCAATTTGACCGAGCTTTAATCGCCAGCTGTTGGTTTTTCTTAAATCGACTTGTTGCAAATCAGCATCCAGTTCACCTTCCGGAAAAACTTCTTCTGTAACCAATGTATTGTCGAAAGAATACGGGATTTGAGATAACCTGGCAGAAGCTCGAATGCCAATTCCAGGTTCAGGTCCGTGCCATGCCACCGGCATGTTTTCATTGGAAGATATTCCCGAAGTCAGTACTTTTAATTCGCTGAGACACTGGTTATGACCTGCTAATAAATCCTGTACGTGTTTGGGTAAAGTATTTATTGGCTTTTCTTCGTTCTCCATTAAATGAGCGTAAAATCCGGCCGGTCTTCTTACCGTTTGCGCAGCGTTGTTAATGAGAATATCCAGGCGCCCATATTTTTGTGCTATCGAATTACAGAAAATTTCCACGCTTGGAATATGCCGCAAATCCAATCCATAAATCTGCAGGCGATTTCCCCACTCATTGAAATCTTCTTCCCGGGCAAAGCGCAGAGCTGAATCTACCGGGAAACGGGTAGTTGCAATAACTGTTGCTCCACCGCGTAAAAGCATTAATGTAATGTGATATCCTATTTTTAAACGCGACCCGGTAATCACAGCGATCTGTCCTTTTACATTGGCGGTTTGAAAACGTTTGGCATAATTGAAATCGCCACAATCGGTGCACATGGTGTCGTAAAAATGATGAATCCTGGTGAAAGGCGTTTTACATACATAGCAATTCCTGGGTGTTTCTAATTCTACCGGTTCTTTTTGTGACAGATCATTCAACGATAACAATCCCGGAGCAACAAAGATACTTGCTTCCCGGGCCTCACGGATTCCAGTTGTTTTACGAGCTGTTCGATCCTTAGTCTCCTGTTTCCTTTTAGCGACCTCCCTTCCCTCCTTCTTTCTGCGGGAAAGCTCGTCCCGATCCGGTCTGGAAAATTGACCCGCTGCTTTCAGTAAAGCAGTACGCTGCTCTTTCGGGATGTCGAATATCTGAGAAGTATCTGTATTTAACTGTGTTAGCAGCGCAATACATTTTTCAATTTCTTCCGCACTTACCGACTGTTTTTCAGGCAATTCATCCTTTATCATAGCACTCATTTAAAATCGATCTTCCATAACCCCGATACGTCGGATCTTCCACCACGTTGATTTCAATAATCTTGTCTGCATTGCTTAAAAGCTTCCGGCAATCTTCACTCAAATGACGCAAACGAAGTGTTTTACCCTGTTTTTGATAACGTTCCGTCAATCCGTTCAATGCTTCAATGGCAGACATATCGGCTACCCGGCTTTCAGAAAAATCAATCACAACTTCTTTCGGATCATTCTGCACATCAAACTTTTCAGTGAAGGCCGAAACGGAACCGAAAAACAGCGGACCGAAAATTTCGTAATGCTTTACACCCTGATCGTCTATGAACTTGCGCGCCCGGATCCGTTTTGCATTTTCCCAGGCAAAAACAAGGGCAGAAATAATCACCCCGGTCAAAACTGCCAATGCCAGGTTGTGCAGGAATACCGTAATCAGCGTAACGATGAGCATAATGACAATATCGGCTTTAGGCATCTTTCCAAAAATACGCAGGCTGGTCCATTCAAAAGTTCCGATCGCAACCATGATCATCACACCTGTTAATGCTGCAATAGGTAATTCGCCGATCACCGGCGCACCAAAAAGTACAATGATCAAAATGGTTAAGGCCGCAACTATTCCTGAAAGCCTGGCTCTTGCCCCGGCCGATAAATTAACCAGTGTTTGAGCAATCATGGGGCAGCCACCCATTCCGAAAAAGAAACCATTCAGCACATTTGCGCCGCCCTGCGCAATACTTTCCCGATTCCCGTTTCCTTTGGTCTGCGTTATTTCATCTACTAAGTTCAGGGTCAACAATCCTTCTGTTAAGCCTACACCGGCCATAATTGCCGCGTAAGGTGCAATAACCCACAAAGTATTCCATTCCATGGGAACCAACGGAATATGAAAAGGCGGCAACCCACCCTGGACGGATGCAATGTCACTCACCGTCTTTGTATCAATGCCCATAAAATAAACCAATCCGAAAATGACTGCAATTGCGAGAAGTGATGCCGGAACTGCCTTCGTAATTTTCGGGATCAATAGGACCATTCCGATTGTCAATACAACCAATCCGGCCATGATCCAAAGAGAGGAACCGGTCATCCATTCGGAGTTTTTTCCGGTTGTTTTGAACTGAGAAATCTGGGCCAGGAAAATAACGATTGCTAAGCCGTTTACAAAACCATACATCACCGATTGCGGGACCAGGCGGATGAATTTTGCCAGTTTGAAAAGCCCGACGAGGATCTGGAATACTCCCGCCAGTGCTACAGCAGCAAAAACGTATTCCAGTCCGTGAGACTGCATCAAAGCAATCAGCACAATGACCGTTGCACCGGCACCACCGGAAATCAACCCGGGACGACCACCAAAAACAGCTGTGAACAATCCCATGATAAAAGCGCCATACAATCCAACAAGTGGCGGAAAACCAGCCAATAAGGCAAAGGAAAGCGATTCCGGGATCATCGTCATGGCGACAGTTAATCCGGCAAGGATTTCTGTTTTGTAGTTTACCTCTTGTTTGAGGTCAAATAAATGGAGGTGTTTTTTCATGGAGACAGGCGCAAAGATAGTGATTCGGGATCGTTACCCAAACGTCTTTTTTAATCACATCCGTGCAGCCAGAAGCGTTGGTGAGAATCCTCACCCCTTCACAGGCGCTTCACCCACCGGGTTCTCCAATTGTTTTTTGCGTTCCTCCGGAGTTATTTTCCGTGGTTTGCTTTTTCGGATTGTGCGTTTCTTTATGCTGTAAATACCGTTCTTGTCCTGTTTCAAAGAACTCAATTTAACGTTCAATCCGAAGTATTTGTCGGTTTTAGTTTTGCCTTTTACACTGATAAACGGCACTTCCTGCACTTCCGGGTCGTAAGCCAAAATGAGGTATTTGTTTCTTGTGTATGACTGACCGGGTAAAAGCCCATTGGTTTGTGGATAAACCGCAGAAACTTTTGTCAGTTCAAAGCGCCTGGATTTCAGTTTCACTCTTATGGGCGTGGAATGCGGCATTTTACAGTCAAAATTTTTGCAGGAGCCGCACAAGCTGGGCAGATAAATAACAAAGTACTTGATGTTATTGTGTTCCTCCATGGTGAAATTGGAAGGAACTAATTTCCAAACAGTCCTTCCCGAAATACTGTCGAAAACAGCATCGTACAAAAATGCCTGCGAGGCTTGACAAGCTGCCTTGCCGTTTGCCGGAATATATACTTTCACTGGTTTACCGGGATTACAATTCGTGGTTCGGCCTGAAGGTCTTGTGCAAAACATGAGGTTTGAGGTCAACAATTCCTGGTTATTTGTCAACGTAGTGAAATTCGAATATTCCATTTGAGCAGTATTGGTAATCACATTTATATCTACCGTGTTTCCAGGTTTATCACCGGGCAGTTGATAGGTTTGTATGTTGTAATCCACAACAATTGCATCAATGGGCGGCCAACCTCCCTCTTTTTCAACAAGGGGTTCTTCTTTTGGAATAGTTGGGGAAATGACCTGAATGGTAACTTTTATTTCAACTCTCCGGTTTTGTGCCTGCCCGGTTTTCGATTCATTACTTTTTACAGGCTGTACTTCTCCGAATTGGCTGATTGCTATTTTTTCGAAGGGAATATTTTTCGTGACAAACCGATTTTGGACCGCAACTACCCGGTTTTTAGATAATTCATCGTTGTACTCGTTGGTGCCGATATTATCCGTGTGTCCAAACAGTTGAATAGAATACTCCCCGCGGTTTTTTAATCGTTCGGAGATGCTGTCGATTATTTCGCAGCTGTGCTGGTCCAGTTGATAGCTGTCTGAGCGGAAATAAACCACTTGGCTCATGGATTCCTGTGCAGAAGAAAAAAAGGACAAAACCCAAAGGGTTATTGAAAGATGGAAGCGAAGTGTCATATGTTTAAATGTCTGATGATTCTTATACTGATGTCTGATCATTCTAAAAGTAAACAGCAGGAAAAAAGAATTCCGGGAAATAAGCTGATTGCAATATCCTCCCCCTTGTCCCCCTCCTGCTCCTACGCTGTAGCTTCAGCGCAAGCGTAAAGGGGGAATTGGGAATCCTCTCCCTAGAGAACGAAAACAAAAAAGCCCGACATTTCTGCCGGACTTACATTCTTATTTTATGCTATTTAAAGAACAGCTCCCGAAGTAACTCCTATTTCTTCATTTATCCTTTCCCGAATTTCATTCAAAGACTGCTCGTTTACGATTTTTCCATCTTCGAATACCGTTTGAAGCAACCCTTCTTTTTCCTCTTCCCAGGTACATTCGTCTTTTAACACCAGTACACCGTTTTCTCTCGTAACGCGCAAAAGTCCTTTGGCTGACTTCTTGGTTCCATCGTCTGTTTTGGGGTCTTTGAAAATGTTGCGTGCTTCGCCGTTCACTTCTCCGTAAGTGGCTTTCATGGCAAATCCGTAGGTGTCGCGGGTTACGTATTCGTAAGTGAAAGAACCGATTCCCAATACCACGTTGAAAGAACAGAATCCTTTTTCCTTCAATCCGGAAAGGATTGCTTCCTGGCGCTGTAAGGTAATGCTGTCTCCGTAAATCAATCCGATGTGAGAATCGAGTAATTTGTAGCCTTTGTCGGTGGTTGTTCCGCCAAATACTTCCCACATACATTCAATCGCACCTTTGTATTCCGGGCTTCCGGGAGCAGCGTCTTTGTCTCCGACAATGATTTTCACCGGATCACCGCTGTCAGGGCGAATGACTACTTTTCCGTCGCGGGCCAAGATCTGCGCTTTCAACTTTGGAAGGTATTCGGTAATTACCTGCCAGAAATCCCAGGTATCTGAAACGATGGAAACAATTCCCGCAGGATACAACTCAGAGATCAAACGCTCAAATGTCCCGATTTCATTGTCTTTCGTTCCCATACACATCACGGAATGCTCGGTAGCCGGCACACTTCCTCCAACCATTTCTTTGTCGGAATCCGCTTGGTAATACTGTTCGTGGAAATCAATTGCCGGCACGCTGTCTGTTCCGTAGAAAGACAATAAATGTCCGGCCGCACTGATGCAGGCATCTTCCACTCCGCTCATTCCGCGGAAGCTAAAGTCGTGCCCCTGCCAGTAAACGAAATCCAACCCTGTTTCTCCAACTGTTTCCTGGGCATACTTTTCGAAAACCTGGCGGTAACGCAACGCGGTAGTTGCACTCGTACAAGGTTTCCAAAGAATGGCAGACATCAATGATTCCAGGTAGTTTGTCAACCAGAAAAATTCGGGATGCGTATTGTAAACGGTAACCACCGGGATTTTTGTTGGAACAACGGATCCTTCCGGCAGTCCTTTCACTACCAGGGGAAGATAACCCAAATCATGCAATGCGGCAATGTGCTCTACTCCTACGCTGTCTTTTCCCAAAGCATTGTCCATTCTACGGCGGTATTCAGCCACCACTTCTGCTTTCGGGCGCTTAAAGAACCCTTCATTCCACTGATTCACCAGGTATTCTTTCACGAAATACTGCAACCCGAAGAAAACAAGGGAATGATCTCCGCCTTCGCGTGCTTTGCGTGGTGTGAAATTGGAATAAACCAACTCGGTCCCTTCCGGATATTGTCTGCGGTGATCTGCTTTGTAAAAGTCGATGAGTGTTAATGGATTTGTTTTCATATGGATTGATTTTTAATGTGTTTTAGTTTAAATTTCTCCCTTTTTCATTGGGATATAATTCCCTTACCGGATCGCTCTGCCAGGTTTCTCCGCTTTGGATGTCCATGGCTGAAAGTTTTCCGTAAAATGCGGCTCCTGTGTCCAGGTTCCATAAATTTGCTACGTTTATCGGTTTGTCTTTGCCGTAATCGATCGTTGGCGTATGACCGATAAAAATACGCTTAAAGAGTTTTAGTCGTTTGGGATAATGCTCAGAATCTTTTGGAATGTTTGGATCGAGTGCCAATACCATTTCCCACAAGGTCCTGTCCCAGTAGTAATTTGTCTGATAGTGCTCTTTAGACGGTCCGTGCATGGAAGAAAATCCGGCGTGAATGAACAGGTTATTTTCTTCGTCTACGTGATAACTCCGCATCTCCCGGAAAAATTCCAAATGAGTTTCGCGTTCCTCCGGGCTGCTGTCTGCATAACTTTCAACCGTACTTTTTCCGCCATGCTGCAGCCAGATCTCATTTTTATTTCCGCTATCCAGCCACTCTTCGCACCACGCATCGTGGTTTCCGCGGATAAAGATGCAATCATTGGTTTTACCCAGTTCAACCAGGCGGCTGATAACTTTCATGGAACCGCTCCAGCCATCTACATAATCTCCCAGGAAAATGAGCTGATCTTCCGGATTGATACGGGCGCGTTCCAAGACCTGCTCCAAAGCAAGCTCAGCCCCGTGAATATCTCCTATAACTAATGTTCGTTTCATACTGCTTTTTTGTACATAATATCTGTTCCATCACATGGTCTCTATAAATTGAACCGGTACTGCATCGCAAAGCCAAACTCCGTTTTCGGATAAATAGAAAGCATGTCCTGCTGCGGCCATTTCACCGGAACGTACCGTCAAAATAACCGGTTTCCCGCGACGGCTCCCTACTTTAGCTGCGGTTTCCAAATCTCTACTCAGGTGCACATGCAAACGGGATCCTTTTTTTAATCCTTCTGCGCGAATTCCATCCAGGAATTTGTCCACTGTGCCGTGGTATAAAAATTCAGGCGGTGTTTGCGGTTTCAATTGAACATCTACCTGGACAGAATGTCCCTGGTTCGCCCTGATTTTGGTAAGGTCTTCACTAAATGCAAATCGCTGTTTATCACTGGTGATGACAAGTTGTTCCAGCCGGTCAAAATCAAATTCAGCGGATCTTTCTTTTACTTTCGCAATCAGGGTATCGACATTTGTCCACCCGTTCTGGTCCAGCTCAATGTTCAGAGCTTCCGGTTGGTGTCTCAAAACCAAACTCAGCAGCTTGCTAATGTCTTTATCTTTCATGACTTTCTTTTTGTAATTCAAATTTCTGACTAAATGCACGATAGCAATCCTGAGACTTTGAGCGGTCGTAAACTGCAAAAACAATCTTCTTGAAACATCCCTGATA
Source organism: uncultured Fluviicola sp. (assembly GCA_965650365.1). Taxonomy (GTDB): domain Bacteria; phylum Bacteroidota; class Bacteroidia; order Flavobacteriales_D; family Crocinitomicaceae; genus Fluviicola. The sequence goes on from CBFGOJ010000001.1 coordinate 229,392, forward strand.
TTCTCCTGTGAGCAATTCATGGAAATAGGCAGCTACTTCTGCAGGTTCATTCCGAAATACCCCGCATCCCCACGCCCCGAGTATCAAACATTCAACTTCTTGGCTTGCGGCAAGACGGAGCATTTTTTCAATTCTGCTTCTGAAAGTAAATTCGAGCTCTCTAATCTGATCCGGACAATGATTTTGGATCATAGCCCCCTTGTTTGGAGCTGGTGCTGTCAGAACATCTGCGATAATGGGCTCTTTCAAAAGTTTCCCTTCGTCATTCATCCAAAACACAACCTCAGGGCTATACATCATATAATCTGAATACAAATAAGTTGATCTACCACGATTGTATTTATACATTGTTTCATCTTTGACAAGAGATGCATAGAGACTTGATGAACGTGCCAGACTTTCCTCTTGAGCAGAAGCTCCGCCTAAAAATCCACCCCCAGGATTCTTTGCCGAAGCGAAATTCAAGACGCATATTTTGTTGTGATTATTATTTTCACTTAATAATGCTTCAATGGTAGTTGCATTCAGGAAAGTAACTTCCGTTGAATACTCAGGACATTGTCCCGGCTGAAGCTGATCAAACTCATCCGGTGCGACTGTAAATGTCCGATCAACACTTTTTTCAATCAGTTGACTAACAATCCTATTTTCCTCAAAAAAATGATAGCTTCCCTCCCTGATGATCTTCAGGGTTCTTTCAGCTATCGTTTTATTATTTTCTTTCATAATAATGTTTTTAATTGATCTCGTACTTCCATAAGTGCAAAACCCAATAAATTTTCTCCACGCCATAATTCAGGATTATAAGCGTTCGGATGATCTTCTTTCAGTCCTATTCCCCAAATGGTATCAACAGGGCTGGCTTCCACAAGTATTTTGTTTTTGGTTTGAAGAAGAAAGTGTTTTAATTCTTGGTTCTGGGAGAATTTAAGGTAATTTCCCTTGCATACAAATTCAAATTTGTTTTGATCCCAAATTTGAGCATCAAAATGCTGAATTTGTCTACCTAAATCCTTCACATCCTTGGGAGAATCCTTAGTTAGGATCCGACTTAAAGTCACTTCATCACCGAATAATTTTGCTTTCTGAACCATCATGTAATGCTCTGCAGTCTTATATGTGATCCCGTTTTCTGAAAAGGAAGATGGCCACCATTGACTCAAGCAGGTCTTTATAATAGATCCATCCCGGCTTGCTTGATGTCCCCAAAAGAAAAGGAATTCTCTTGAAGATTCTGCTAAAATGCTTCCCTTAGTGTAATTCATTTCAAAAGAGATTATAAGATTTGTAGAAGTTGCCTTGTTCAAGATCACTGATGGAATTAGAACTGCAAACGTTTTTGTAACCGGCTTCCTGCAAACGCTCTACTGCGTTGTGGCTGAAAACTCCGTGTGATGCGATGAAATACAAATCGCCGGCGCCTTTTGCCTTCAAGGCTGCTGCCAATTCAATGAAGGTTCGCCCGCCATCGCAGATATCGTCTACCACCAAACAAGGTTTTCCGCCCAAATCGGCTGTATTCACATCGCTTCTCACAATTTGCCCGGTTGCCAGGTCACGCACCTTGATCCCGGTAGCAATTTCACCTTTGTAGCCGATCTTTGAAGCCAGTTTGTCTACTTTCTTGTAGGCTCCCAAATCGGGTGAAACCAAAACGAAATCCGTCAATTGAAGTTCTTTCAGGAAATGGCTGACCATGTCATAATTTGGAATGACCTCGCAATTATTGATCAAAGCCGGAGTTACATCGCTGTGCGGGTCGAAAACAATCACTTTATCGAGTTTGAGATTGTTCAGCAAATCCGCAAACACACGGATAGACAAAGCTTCTCCGGGAACCATAACACGGTCTTGTCGGGCATAAGGAACATAAGGAACGAGCGCTTCAATGTGTTTGACATTCATTCTGCGAAGTGCGTCTACTGCAAGAATGAGGTTCATCAGGTCGTCGGAAGAATTCAGTCTCGTATTCAGTCGAACTTCTTTTTCCCCGTTCAGTTCAGAAAAACGAACATTGCATTCGCCCCCTGCAAATTTGCGCAGTTCAACGTTTTCGTTTGTGTCTAAAAGAGAGATTGTTTTCATAGGTTCTGTATTTTAATTTTTAAAGTTCAAAGTGAAATCCTTCACGGGTTAATGTTTCATAGGCTTGTTTATCGAAACGGTAGAGCACTGCCGCTTTGCGCGGGACATTGGTTTCCTTTTCTCCCGATTCTTTCAAAACGCCCATGGCCAATACTTTTTTGCGGAAATTGCGCTTGTCGATCTCCATTCCTAAAATGGATTCGCACACCGCCTGCAATTGAGAAAGTGTGAATTTCTCATCCAATAATTCAAAACCGATTGGCTGGTAGGAAACCTTTCCTTTCAAACGCTGAACTGCCAGGCTTACAATTTCTGCATGATCAAAAGCCAATGCCGGCAATTCAGACAATCCGAACCATTCAGCCTGCAAAGTATCTCTACCTGCAATCAATTCATAAGATTGTTTATTCACCAATGCATAATATGCCACTGAAACAATCCGTTCACGCGGGTCGCGATCAGTAGTACTGAATGTGTATAATTGCTCAATAAACAGGTTGTCGATCCCGGTTTTTTCAAGGAGAATTCTTCGGGCGCATTCTTCCGTTGTTTCTTGCGGGAAGACAAATCCGCCCGGCAATGCCCACTTATTTTTGAATGGCTCCTTCTCTCTTTCGGTAAGAAGAACTTTCAATTCACCGCTGTCAAAGCCCAGGATTACGCAATCTGTAGCAAGTGCAATTGGTTTATGAAGTTGTTGGACCATGTCTTAGTGTTTATTTTACACAAAGATAGAAATAGAATTGAATCAACAATGAATCTAAGTGTGTTTTTTACACTTTTACTTTTGAATGGGCTTTTTGGACTTTAAGTGATGTGTTTATTGAACACAAAATCACCGCTTGTGAGATCAATAACAGCGATTGCTATCCCGTAATTAGTTCTGCCTTTTGAGTACATCAGAATAACTTCGTTGGAGAAGGAGGTTTTATAAATTCGGAAAGGATGCTCCGCCCAGGCTTTGAGTACGTGACGTCGAATATATATTCCGTTGCGATAGATTTCAAGACTAACTTTTGAAAGTCCCAATTCGTTTTGACGAAGTTTAGTTACCACAAAAGCATCCTTGGGAATCCTTTCCATCTTCTCAATCCCCTCATTATCCGGAGTATTGAGATCACGATGAACGACCTTTATTTCCGAATGTATTTCATTGTCGGGCGCTAACATGAGCGTTCTTCCCATCTTTTTGGAAAGCACCTGTAAACTTTCTTCCACAAACTCACTGTCAATGTCGAACCCTTTTGCCTGCTGATGAGCTCCGGCAGTGATTTGAAAATTCGCATAATTGAAAACAAAATGCCTGTAAATATCAAAGCTTGGAGAATCTTCGGGCATGTACATGCTGTAACCGAAAATATGGAAGAGGTCCATTTCTGTATCCGCGACAACCGTCTCAATTGCATGGATTTTTGTTCTCCCTTTTAAAATATACAGGAAGGTTAGCCCCACTAACAGAACAAAACCTCCAACGATTGCGAGTATAAGCATAAGCAGTATGTTGATTAAAAATAAGTGTATTTGTCGAAGCACCAAATTCTGCCTGCTAAAATATCACTGTTCTTCCCGGTACTAGTCTCTTCTTTCTTTAAATCGGTTGCTTTGCTCCGCTTCGAATCAGTTATTCAGACTTTCCATTTTCTTTTTTATCAAAGCTTTTTCAGGGTCTGTCTTACAAAGTTGAAGTGCTTTATTTAAATATTGGAGTGATTTGTCCGGGTCAATTTGTTTGTTTAATTCCGCTAATAGCATAAAATAAAAGTGGTTTGCTTTTAAATCCGGTTTTTGTCCCACCGCTGAAACTTTTTGTGACACGCGGTCGGCTTCCTTAAGCGCTGAAACATTTCCGTGAACCATTGAAACTGCCCATATTCTATTTAAAGCAACTATCGGGGAATTATTACCTGTCAATAAAACATCATACAATTTCAAAATACTTATCCATTTGTCAGGATTGCTGTTATCAATCGTATGCCAATAGGCTATGCATGCTTCCACGTAATATACTGATTTCGTTTCCCATTTAGAAGCTTGCTGTAAATAGTAAAATCCTTTTTCGATAAACTCCGTGTCCCAAAGCGTTCGATCCTGATCGTCATACAGCACAATGCCTCCATTCTCCGATTCTCTTGCTTCTAAGCGTGAAGCATGAAAGCACATAAGCGACATCAAACCATTTGTTGCATGATTGTTTGTCAGTGGATTTACCAAAAGTAAATATACCAGGTTCAGCGCCTCCACACAAAGATCCTTCCGTACGATGGAATTGTTACTTTCAGAATAGTAGCCCTCGCTGAATAGAAGATATAGTGTTCGAATAACTGTGTCTAATCGTTCATTGATCGTTTGCTCATCCGGCATTTCCATCCGGATCTTTTCTGAATTCAATTTTGCCTTTGCCCGATGCAGTCTTTTATGAATAGTTTCCTTATTTGATAAAAGGGCATCAGCAATTTCATTTAAGCCTAATCCGCAGAGGATGCGCAGCGCCAGACAAATTTGAGCTTCTGTTGAAATAGCCGGGTGACATACCGCAAAAAGCATCTGCAGCTGGCTATCCGCTATATTCTTATCCGAAAAGTCAACCTCCATCTCATTCATCGGATTTTTACCCGTGAGATGTTCGGATACTATTTTTTGGAAAGAAGTGTTACGGGCAAGGTGATTTTTTAATTTGTTTTTTGCTACCGTATAAAGCCAGGCCACTGGATTTTTAGGAATTCCTTTATACGGCCAGGTGTCGAGTGCTGACAAAAAAGTTTCACTTACAATATCTTCTGCTAGTTCAATGTGCTCTAAACCAAAAGACCTGGTAAGTACAGATACCATCTTACTGTATTCTGTTTTGAATAAATGTGGGATGATGGTATGCTCACTCATTGGATAATTAAAGCCCCATAAATTCGGGGCTTTTGTTTTAATGTGTTACAATCTGACGAACTTCTACCGTATTCCCTTCGCCTTGCAAAATCGGTGCACCTTTGGCAAATTCTGCTGCTTCATCTGCCGACCCCGCTTTTACAACAATGTAACCGCCAAGCGTTTCCTTGATATCGCCAAACGGCCCGTTTGTAATCACTTTGGTATGATTGACCACTTTAGCATCGTCGAATAAAAGACCCGTGCCGCTCACAAATTGATTTTTCGCAACAATGCTGTTTACCCAATCCATTTGTTGCTTCATCCATTGCTGCATTTGTTCCGGTGAAACCTTACCAATTGCGTTTTCATGTCTGAAAAGAAGAATATACTCTTTCATTTTTTGTTGATTTTAATTGTTATTACTGTTTGAACTATATCCCAATAACAATTTGATTTCTTCCAAAGGGACACTTAAAAATAAACTTTTTTAACTGGTCGATAAAAAAGTGGAGCGTTCTTCTGATGTATGAGTATTATTCATTTAATCTCCTCCATGCGTTTAAATTTCATGATGAAAGGCCCTCAATCATCCGAATCCAGCAAATGAAGTTCTTTCTCAGATAGAAAGAGTACTTCATGCCCTTCTATCCAGAATCTATCTCCATCCTTATCCAGGCATTTTTTAGGTAGGTGTTGTAAAGTGTATTCCTTCTAAAAACGAAATTACCTATTTGCCTAAATCCGCTTTAATTTTATCTACCCATTCAATTGCTTCCTTATTTCCGGGATGACAAGCCAGATTATACTGAGCAATTGCATACGCTTTTTCTTTTTGCTTCTTGTATTCAAAAAGATACCATATCAATACGGAATTTTCCGGTGGGATAACTGTATATCCAAGATTGTCAGAAATCCTCTGATGATAGTCTTTTAATAATTTCAGAGCAGGTTCGGGAGGTGTTTCCGGATCCAGAAGCTCATTCAGACAGGTCATTTTATACCAATTAAACAAAAAGCTTATTCCCTCATAAGTCACGAGTTGTGTTAAACTTTGATGCGATTCATCCGGATGAAATTTCCAGACAAACTGCTTAGCATTCGCAGTATTCTTGTTCATCATTGTTTCGGAGAATTCCATTATTCTGCGCATATGATTTGAATAGCCGGTTGTATCTTTTTTAATACTTGCTGTGTCTTGCGGCATTTTATAAGGCATTGTCTGCCCCATTCCTATATACATTCTGTTCTTTCCTAACTTGAATTTATCTATATCCTTTCTTGCACGTTCATACCATTTATTTTTATCGTGTCCCAAACTTGGGTCAATTGCTAAGTATGCATTGAATAAGTTGCTGTAATAAATAGCTGTATGTACAACCCGCAATCCTGCAATGGAATGCCCGATTAATACTCTATAAGGCTCGGTTGGATAGTTCTTATCTATATAAGGCAATAGTTCGTCTTTTAGAAACAGCCCAAATGAATCCTTTTCAAAAGTTGGATAGAAATCCCTGATTCGATCTGTATTCATAAGACCTACAATAATCATTGGAGGGCATTGCTCATTGCCAATATTGGTGCTGAACCTGTCCACCATCCCCACAGTAGAGAAAAAATGGTCCTCTCCGTCCAATAATATTACAACCGGAAATTTTTCAGTTGAAATTCCGGGTCGGAAAGAACTTGGTACGCTCACCCAAAATTCTCTTTTTTCTTTTAGCGCTGTCGAAAACAAACTGTCCCTTTTACCAATGGTAATTGCAGTGTTTAAGCTTTGCGCATGACTATCACTAACCCTCAAAAATAAAGTAAGTGATAGAACAAGGACCGTTTTAAAAAGGAAAGGAAAATTGTTCATTTTATCAAAAAGTATAAGTTGGCTAAAAATAGAACATTTGACTTACTTGTTTATTGTCGAAAAAAATCAAGTTTTGGTATCCATTCAGACTTATAAACAAAGCCAAGCTCTCACTCTGAGGGCTGCATATTAAAAACGGAACATTTAAGTGGAGGGTTCAAAGCACTGTCTGCGCAATAACTCATGATTTAGGTTTAAATGAAGAACATAAACGTCCGGGTGAATAAAACCCCGATCCTGCATACACAAAACCGGGGCCTTCTTCCTATAATTTCATCTTTACTTTTCCAATACAATCGGAACAGTCTGATGCGCATTTGCAGTCATTACTTTAACGGTATATGCTCCATTTGCCAGGTCTGAAATATTTATCTTCACACTCGTGTTTTTGGAATCTTTCATTTCCCGCACGATCCTACCTTTGCTATCATAAATAATTATATGTTCAATTACCAACTTTCCTGCGTCAACCGTAAACAATCCGTTTGATGGATTCGGATAAATGGAAACAAATGATAATTCGCTTTCCTTAATTCCCATACAATCATCTACTTGTACATCAATCGATGCAGTTCCGGAACAACTATTTCCATCTGTAACTGAATAAGTAAGTGTAGTTACACCTGTTCCGGCAATGGCCGGACTGAATTGCCCACCACTTACACCGTTTCCGCTATAAGTTCCTCCTGCAGGAGTCCCCTGAGTAAGTGAGAAAGCGGCATCATCCTGGCAAAGATCTGTGATCGCCGCAAATGTAACAACCGGATTCGGGTTAATAACTACTGTCATCCCTGCGGAAGCAGCTGATGAACATGTCCCGTTTGAAGCAGTTACAGTATAGGTTCCTGCAGTTGAAACTGTTATTGAAGGGGTAGTTTCCCCATTTGACCAGGTATTACCGGTTGCAGCGGATGATGTTAATGTTACACTGTTACCTTCACAGAAAGTTGTTGGTCCTCCTGCCGTAATGGTTGGCGCTGCAGGTGTTCCGGTCACAATTACATCATGTGTTACAATTCCGCCTCCATTAACAGTTAGTGTAATTGTTTTTGTTCCAGCTGAAGAATAAGAAACCGTATGAGGGCCTATACCCGTTGCTGTGGCTGGTGAGGCTCCTGATCCAAAATCCCAGTCCCATGACGTAACAACTCCAACAGAAGCATCTGTTACCGTTATACTTTCTCCTGTACACACCGCTGCAGGCGCTGCTCCGAAATTGGGTCCCGGAGGTGCAAGAACTCCTGTCAGATTAATATTATCAATATAGATGTTTTGTCCGAAATGACCTCTGTTTTGAAAACTGATCATCACATTCTGGTTGCCTATGTATGGACTTAAGTCTATCGTTTCCGTACGCCATTGAGAAGATGTAGGCACAAATCCATTTGGAGTATAATCTCCCGGAACTGTTGATAAAGTATTCCCTCCTTTATAGTAAACCGTAGTAAACGTTGCACCACAATCTGTTGAAACAAGCACCGCTAAGGAATCTGAATTAGCAGATGAATACCTTCTGAATGCCACATCAAAAGTTAAGGTTGCATTTGACATTCCTGAGAAATCGTAAGTGCTGCTTCTCATTTCATCGCGATTTCCATTGTAATGATCATAGTTGCGGTACTGCATACTTTGTGTGGATCCCTGGGATCCGACAACTGCGTTACGTTCCCATTGCTCTGAAACATTTGCTACATTGACCTGGCTCCAACTCATTGGCGGAAACGCTGCGGAAATAAATCCTTCTGTTAATGGCAAAGCAAGCTGCGTGTTCACCTGGACAAATACAGCAATTGTTCTTGTGGATGTATTATTCAGTGCATCGGTTGCAGTTAATGTAACGTTATAAGTTCCGGTAACCGGATAGGTGACATTTACACTTGCTGCCGTTGATGTGGAAGGTGTTCCTCCCTGGAAATTCCAGGAATAAGTAATCGGAGTATTCACAGCTCCAACACATCCCTGCGTGTAAAGTACCGAAGAATTATCACAATCTATTACACTATCTCCAACCACAATGTTTGCGCTAAATGGTCGCAGGTTATCGAACCCGCTTTCCCAAATGGCCCTGCCAAAACTAGCGTATCGGATTCTGGACTGATTGGTTCCGTCATCATACATAGAAAATTCTGTCGGAGATCTTCGCGAAGGCAGATTTGTACTGTAATTAGTCCAGGTTACTGCACCGGCTTTTTTGTAATAAACGGCATTATTTGTTGCTATAAACACCAGTTCTTCCGTTCCACCGAATTGTTCTGCCAAAATACGTCTGTGGTTCACATTCGGAAGGTTGTAGGTTACATTGGTCCAGGTTGCCCCCGCATCCGCAGATCTGTAAACAGCGTTGTTTTCTGACACATAAACGATATCCGCATTATTGGCTATGGCAGCAACACTTCCAAGTGAACTTGCCGATCCCGGTGGAGTTCGCAAAACAAATGTCGGACTAGCAGCCAAGGCATTGGATGATACATAGATATCTCCATTTGAAACCAATACATACAATCGGTTCGGGTCGGCAATACTACTGTGAATATCTACGATTGTTTGATTGAACGTCGATATTTGAGTCCAGGTTGGTGTTCCGGCAGTCAAATCAGTGGTCCGATAAACATTTGTTACCCCGACAAATCCTAAATTGACATTGGTGCGATTAAATCCAAATGCGTTCCAGTTAGTTGTTGGAAGACCATATCCTCCTGTAGCTCCTGTGTGATTGAGCTGCCTGTCTGTCCCATCAAAATAAATGTTCCCATTGTAGTCACATTGTCGCTTTGCGTAATCATCTCCGCCTCCGGTTGTGAACCACCCATTGGAATTGGCAATAACACGACCGTTATCCTGCGTTCCGATGGAAATGAAATTTTTGTCGACCTGGCTGCCAATTCCACATTTGTTACCGATTTCATAAGCATAAAGACCGTTACTTGTTGGAGTCCAATTATTACCTCCATCAGTACTCAACCAAACACCGCCATCGTTCATGCTATACAATTTGTTTCTATTGAATGGTGCTTGCTGAATTTGGTGCATATCCGTATGACATTTTTCCCACCAATGGGTTAGCAATGTCCATGTAACTCCACTATTTGCAGAATACCAGGTACAATGTGACTGTACCCATATTTTAGAGGGATCCACCAAATCTACCGTAATGGTGTGATTGTAATTTCCCTGACCACCTTCGGTTACATCGTCATCGTAAAAAGTAATATACGGACTTCCCTCCGGTTTTTGGGTCGTAAAAGTCAAACCAGCATCCATTGATTTAAGGATAATACCTCCTCCCCCAATTACTGATAAGTATACGATGTTCGGATCTGCTGGAGTAACACCAATACGTGAGCCCGACTGTATGTTTGCTGTTGAAGCAATCACTCCGCTGGTTATTTGAGTCCACGAAGTTCCAAAGTTTGTTGATCTGTAAAAACGCGGGACATCTTCTTCCGTGCATGCGTAGACAATTTGAGAATTTGTTGCTGTATTGACCTTCATGTCTGTAAATGGAATAGTTGTAGCGGTAGATGCCGTCCAGTTATTTCCACCATCTACAGACTTATAAATTCCTTTATTGGTAGCTGCAATGTATTCCTGAGAATTCGTTGAGTTTTGAATGATTTCAATAACCAAACAGTTTGTCAAACTAGTAGCAGTAAACGTTGCGCCACCATCATTAGATTTTCTTAATCCGGCAGAACTATTGGAATAATAATTGGCATCTCCTGTTCCCAAAAGTAAGTGCTGATTATTGGTATAATCAATACAAATCGAAGCACAGTTATTCGTTAGTACATCCGTTCCTAGTGCCACGGTCCAGTTAGCTCCCTGATCGTTTGAGAAGAATAATCCGCCTTCACCGGTAACGGCATAGTATTTATTGGTGTCGGTAGCATGAAATTTCATTTGACTGATTCTGCTGAAACCGTGTATTTGTCCTGAATTGTTCGTCGGGAAATTCGTTCCGCCGGGAACCGGTGTCCAGTTTGCTAATTGCGCATGAGAGCAGATACTCCACAGCAGTGCGCAGATAAGTAGTATTTTTTTCATCGGAAATTACTTTTTGGGAGTATTGAGTTCTTCTATTTTTTTTCGTTCTTCGGATTGAGCATCAATTATTTTCTGCTGTTCCTCTGGAGAAACAATACTTCCATCCTCACGAACCCAGGGTTTAACGGCTTTCATCCAACCTTTAAATGCACGAACCTGCGAAGCATAAAGCATTGTTTCGTCCGGTTTCCCTTTTCGTTTTCTCTTTTTTTCTTTGCGGGCATGTTCCCGTTTACGCTCCTCCTCCGATTCTTCGTCCTGTTCTAAGCCTACTTCTCTTTCGAAGGTATCCAATTCATGATTTTCAAAGGGTTCTTCAGGTAATATCCGGCTCTTCCAATATTCCCTGAAGGCTCTAATGGTTTGATAGTAGTTCGCATTCGGATCATTCATCATTTCAATCCAAATCGGTTCTTTCCGAAATTGTCTTGGTTTGTATTTCTTCGCCGGTTCTTGGGCCAGACTGGTGACGTTGATACAAATCATGAGCAGGAATGTAAGTAGTATCCCAATTTGCCGTTTGCCTTTCATAAGTATTGCGTTTTTATTGGTTTATTCAATTGCTTTCTAAATGTCTAAAAAACAACATTTTTTCGGACTGAAAGTTAATAAACTTCTTTTCTTGAAATTAAAAAACAACAATTGTATTAAAAAAGCACACATGTTGTATTTCCAACTTAACGTCCTATTTTGTTTAGAATCCAGCCAATTGATTCTGGGTTCGTTTTTCTATCTGAAGAATCTCCAATAAACCAATAATCACCGCATACAACCGACCTGTCAAATAAAACCATCTCGTTTTTTTTCGTATCCATGAATGCAGGAAGAATGGTCAATTTCCCTGTCAATGAGATAGATTCAATTAAATTTCAGGTTTTACTGTTTTGCTAAATCGATCTAGGATTCAAATAATGAAGTAGAAAATAACTCTTTAACTGCTAAACTAGGTCGTCAAAAAAAATCCCCATCGATTCAAGTATGCTGTTTACTGTACACTAAAATCAGCTCACAAAATTCCAGTCATTAAAAGAATGGAAAACACTAAAAGCACGATTGCAACGAAGTTTTGAAGAAACCCGATTGTTACTTTTTTCAACAGCTTGTTTCCCGCATACGCTCCTAAAAAAGCAGATAAAACAGCCAGGGATAAGAGTACGTAATCCAGTTTATCATGCTGTTTTAAAATATCCGATGAATAAATCCCTAAACGGGAAATATCAATTAAAAGAGCGATCACTACCCCTGTTGCAACAAACTGCTCTTTTGACAAACCTGCTCGTATCAGAAATGCCGTTCTCAGCGCCCCCTGGTTTCCGGACAATCCACCGAAAAAACCGCTCAAGAATCCACCCAGGGGAATATACTTTTTATTAAACTCCAACTTTGATAAGTTGGGTATGATATCAAAAAGCGCAAAAAAACAAAGCAATCCCCCAATTACGAGTTTCGTAATTGTAATACTAGCGGTAAAATGGAATATGGAATACACGTATAATGGCTCTATACCGGATATGAAGGTCAAAACGGATGCACCGATAAATGCAGATACAATTGCCGGAATACCAAATTTTAATACCATAATCCGGTTTGCATTTTTGCCTACTAAATACCCTTTAAATACATTATTGAGAAAGTGTACAATGGCAGTTAATGAAATAGCCAGTTCCAGAGGAAAGAAAAGAGCGAATATGGGAACCAAAATAGTTCCGAGACCAAAGCCTGAAAAAAATGTTAGTCCGGAACCAAGTAATGAAAAAAAGCAAATTGTAATATACTCAACCACCATAATTAGCTATTACTGAGTCGTAGAATAAGTTGCGTAAATAAACGCAAAAATATCCTAAAATGAGGTTTAAAATTACCTGCAATAAATCTATTTTATATGCTTGAAGCTTCTTTATAGGTTCAAATCCAAGAATGGGACACTATTTTGTGGGTATTTTGTTTGACAATGTTAAAAAAACAGATTACTTAGCACTCAAATTGTTAATTATTGCTATAAGACCCTTGTTTTCAAAACCCTCATCATGCATAAAATCAACGTATTATTAATATTTACAGCCTGTATCTCCTTAGCACATGCTCAAAAACTTCAAATTGTGGATGATTATACGAAGCAGCCAATTGTCAATGCTGTTGTAGTTCAAAATCAAAAAACATACACATCAAATGCTGTCGGATTAATGGATTTAACAGGAATAAATGTTCCGGCTGAAATCATGCTTGAGCATCCCAATTATACTAGTAGGGTTATCCAAATCTCCAATAATGAATTGACAGTTGTTTCCTTACTGGAAAAAACCATTGATTTGGATGAAGTAACCGTTTCATCAAGTCGATTTTTAGAAAAGAAATCGGATGTTCCGAAACGAATTGAAATAATCAGAAGTTCGGAGTTGCAGCGAATGAATCAAAGCAACAGTGCCGATGTACTGGCAGCTAGCGGCGCGGTTTTCGTTCAAAAATCCCAATTGGGTGGTGGTTCACCGGTAATCAGAGGCTTTGAAACCAATAAAGTACTTCTTGTGGTTGATGGTGTTCCATTGAATAATGCCATTTACAGGGGTGGCCATCTTCAGAATGTACTGACAATTGATCCGGCATCTTTAGAAAGCGTAGAAATTGTTTATGGACCTGGTTCCGTTGTATACGGATCAGATGCCTTAGGAGGTGTGATGCATTTTCATACCATGAAACCCCAATTCTCTGAAACGGATTCCATACTGATCAAAACGAATTCATACGCACGGTATTTTTCAGCCGCAAACGGTTTTTCCGGACATGCGTCTTTAAACCTGGGCTGGAAACGCTGGTCTACTTTTACAAGCTTTACGTATTCCCATTTTGGTGACTTAACCCAGGGAAGGGTAAGAAACAGTAAATATCCCGATTTTGGCGAAAGAACATTCCATGTTGAACGAATCAATGATGCCGATTCTATGGTGACTAATCCAAACAAAAATAAACAGGTTGGATCAGCATACTCGCAATACGACATCATTCAAAAAATTGCATTTAAACAGAACGATCACATCGTTCATGCCCTCAACATGCAGCTTTCAAATTCTTCTGACATCGATCGGTACGACAGACTTACTCAGACAAAAAATGGACTTCCCCGCTTTTCAGAGTGGTATTACGGACCTCAATTCAGAGCTTTAGTCGGTTATGATTTATCGATCACCAAAAAAAGGATACTGTATGACCAGGTGAAATTGAATCTTTCTCAGCAATGGATTGAAGAAAGCCGCCATGACAGAGCCTATCAATCCGATTTTTTAAATCATCGAACTGAAAAAGTATTGGTTAGTACGCTTCTTTTTGATTTGGAAAAAAAAGTGGGAAAACATGAAATCAGGTATGGATTATTTGCTAAATATGATCAGGTTCAATCGACTGCAAATAAGCAAAACATTCTGGTTGATACAGTAAGTTCTTTGGATACCCGTTATCCCGATGGAGGATCTTCTATGCTTACAGGAGCTATTTACTTAACAGATGCCATTGAGATTTCGGACAAGATTATTTTAAGCGGTGGAATCCGGGCCAATTACGTTAATCTTAAAGCCAAATTTAATGATCGGACATTTTACCCTTTTCCATACAATGAGGCAAAGCAAAATAACAGTGCTTTGAATGGAAATATCGGAATCATTCTTCAACCTGTAAAGAGTATCCACATTTCACTGAATGGATCAACCGGATTCAGAGCTCCCAATGTGGATGATCTGGCAAAAGTTTTTGAATCGGTAGTGGAAACGAGCAATACTCCCGGGAAATTGGTGGTTCCAAACACAAACTTAAAGCCTGAAAATGTATACACTGCGGAATTAGGTATAAGTTATCGGTATAAGGACCATATCCAGGTGTCGGCTCTGGGTTATTATTCCAGAATAGAAAACGTCATTGCCATACTCCCAACTACTCTGAACGGTTCTGATACTGCGTTTTACAATGACAACTATGTAGATGTTTATGCTGCTCAAAATGCAAATTACGGGATTGTATATGGTGCTGAAGGAAGTGTTAAAGCTCAATTTCTGAAACATTGGGTTTTGGGTTCTTCCATAAACTATACGCACGGGCGGGTTTATGTGGAAGGTGAAGAAAAACCACTGGACCATATACCACCGGTATACGGAAAAACATCCCTTCAATTTACCTGGAAAAAACTTCAAACTGAATTTTTCACTCAATACTCCGGTTGGAAAAAATTAGCGGATTATTCAGATAGCGGAGAAGATAATCTGGCCTATGCAACAGCAGATGGAATGCCTGCCTGGGTTACTTACAACTTAAGAATCGGGTATCAATTTAGTTCTAAACTGTCTGCGCAAGTTGCTTGTGAAAATATATTGGACAAGAATTACAGAACTTTTTCATCAAACATTAGTTCTCCGGGAAGAAACTTCATTCTGACACTTCGATTAAATACTTTTAACTAAAAAGGCATGTTTTATTTTCGTTAGCGGAAAAACGTCAAACTTTTTAATGGACGATTTAGAACGAATTCTGCAACTTGAAACTATTGAAAAATTAGAAGTTTAAAAGAAATTCGACATCTAACGGTCAGGAAGTTTCCTTCCAAAAAAACGCACTTACTTAAAAGGTAGTAATTTTATGGAAAGATTTTAATGAAAATTCAGAAAGCGATGGATCTGAAATTGTATATGATATTATTGGGTGCAAATCCTGCGGGAAGATCCATTGAGCAGCACGATATTTTTTTCGGGATCGGCAGCTCGTTGAAAGAGCTGGTTCCTGCTATGAGAGAATTTTGGCCAGAGTCAAAAAGCACACTGCACATTGATGCCTGGAGGGAAGTGACGCTGGTAGACGGGTTTCGTGTCCATGTGCAGGAAAAGGGATTGACGGAAAAGAGTTTCACCGAAACGAACAGCATCAAATTATTTTTTTTGAACCTGGGCGGTTATCGCCAAGGAGAGTTCGAAGAGTTCCATTATAAAATGGTGGTTGCAGCTGAAACGGTTTCGGAAGCCGTTAAGAAAGCAAAGCAAACCGCTTTTTATCAGCATTTTGGATTCAAAGGTGCTCCTTCACACATCGACGAAAAATTTGGATTGGACGTGGACGATCTGTATAAAGTAGCAGATATTTTACCTACACAGATGTTGGAAAACTACGAATTGGTTTTGCAACCGGATGATGCCTTCAGCGAGCCGGATGTGCTGCATTTGCAATATTTGCAGTTAGGAAAAATCAAATAAAAAGAGACGCAGTCCTACTCTTACTTTTTAGCAAAAAAGGATCACTGAACTTCATTCCAGCTCCTTTTCATTCCCTCTACTATTCTTCCCGAAGCTTCCTCGCAAAAATCCAACCCTGAATAATCAGGATTGTAACCTCCAATGTGAGGAACAGCAGCAATGTAGATTCGGTCATTGAATGCCCAGTATTGATCCAACACCTGAAAATAATCGTTGATACCAATGCCTGCCACTTTCAAAAAATACTCGCCGTTCCGCTCATTCACTTCCGAATGTTGCTCTTCAATCAATTTCAAAGCGTTTTCCGGTTTGCGAAATTTAAGATAAGCCGGTGAAAGGGAAAAATCGTCGCGCAGGCTTTTGAAAGGGAATTGTTCGTAAGAAAAATGCCTTTGTCCGCTGCAATCAACAAATGTAAAGTAATGATCAGCTTGTTCTTCACCCACTTCGTTGGTATATTCCAGGATTGCTCCTCTATCAGAATGAACTTTGAAGGTGCTGTCAGCGCCCACTGCTTTTAATTCCAGTACTCCGGCCTCGTGTAAGGCAATTAACTCCCATGCGGAACTTTGCGGAATCGAAGCTATAATAACCGAAATGAGTGGAGCCAGTGTTTTTTGAAGGCGAAGCATATCTTCTGCAGAAAAATATTTGGCGGGATAATTCATCGCAAAACTTAATTGCGCCAGCAGTTCTTTCCATCTGATAGATTGTTTGCGTTTGATAGATTTTTCCGCTTCTGCCAGTTCTGCAATTAAAAGCTGAAACGGATCGATGCGTTCACGTAAATCCATACTATTTTCCACAAACTTTTCCAGGTCCCAATCACGAATCCGCTCGTAAAATTCAGGATCTTTCTTTTTTAATCCTTGTTTAAAGCAACGGTCAAAGATAAAGTCCAGTGGAATAAAACCATCATGTTCTGCTCGAATCTCAGCTATTTCCTCCTGACTCAATAACGAGATCCCGGAACTGCCAAATTCATCCAAATGAAAACGAACTGCCGGAAGTAAACCACTTCGGGAATGAAGTACGAGTTTAAAATCCGGATTATTTTCAGACAACTCATAAATGAGCTTGTCATTTTTGCGAACAAAACGGCCATTGTGACGTGCAAGCGTTTTTATGGCGTCGATGGCAGTTAAAGAAGCTCCCTTTATACAAACCGAATGATTGACTTCAAACTCCAGTTTCGCCGGCGGATAGGGAGAATCAAACCAACCTGTTGTAATCCCTTCTGAACTCTTAGGCCATTGATGCCCCGTTGCAACAACCAGATAGTCGAAATGCAAATCCGTGGTTGTGTCAGTTATTACAACTACCTCCTTTCTGTCTGGTAAATTAACAATATCTTTAACGCTCGTATTCAGGAGAACGGTTGTTTCAATGCCAAGAGATGAAGCGCGATTCAAAAGCAGTTCGAACTGATCAGAAAG
The DNA here is from genome assembly GCA_965650365.1 of uncultured Fluviicola sp. Taxonomy (GTDB): domain Bacteria; phylum Bacteroidota; class Bacteroidia; order Flavobacteriales_D; family Crocinitomicaceae; genus Fluviicola. The sequence continues at coordinate 246,905 of CBFGOJ010000001.1, forward strand.
GTATGAACCAAATAATAATCTTGGCAGTACTTTGTATTCATTGAAACGTGGAAGATCAATGCCAAATCGTTCCAAAAGGGTCGGCGGAAGTTTTTCCATCCACGAACTCAAATCGGTTTCCAAATCCGGAAGCTCACTCCCGGAAATATTGGTGACGTGTTCGCGATTTGCACCTAAGTCACTGTACGGCATGCCTGCGCCCAATCGCTCCCTGCTTTCAAAAATAGTTATATGAAGATTCGTTTCACCACTATTAACCAGGTGTTTCACCATAAAGAGACCGGTAGGACCTCCCCCAACAATACCAATGCGCTTTTTCGAAATTGTTCCGTCCATCATAAGGCAATTCTACTTCCCGGCCAAAATAGTGATGAACCGGCGAAACATCTTATAGATTTGAAAATTTTATACTAATTTATGATAGCCAGCACTAGTGGGAAAAGAGTTTTACTTGTCTGGTGGTACAAAGTTTTTCAGTTTAAGTCTAACGTGTACAACCAATATTTTTTACCGAACAAAGGAGGAATTTCTTTAAGGACATTAAAGCCTATGCTTTCATAAATATGTCTTGCAGCGTCCATGAATTCAGATGTATGAAGAGCAATTGTCTTTTCATTACTTTGAGTTGCATGGTCGATACACATTTTAGTCAACGTTTTGGAAATGCCTTGTCCGCGATATTTTGGATGAACTGCAACCTTTCTGATATAAGACCAATCAGTCTTAAAGAGGTCCGTTGGGTTACCGCTTGGAATAATGTAAGCAACCCCAATTATTTTGTCGCTGTCAAGACATATAAAGCACTTTGCAATTTTAAGAACGTCAATGAGTTTTTGTCTGTCCTGCAAATTGCCATTGAATATTTCCCAATTGTCTGGCGTGAAAACACTTTGAAATTGTCCGTTTGCAATTATGGCAAGCTCTTGTAACTGCTCAATGTCGTTAATTGTCCCGATGCGATATGAAAGATTGTTTTTTGTCATGATGTCTGCATTATTTTAGGTGTCCCGCCATTTACCACTAACTTATTTATTGACGAATATAAATAGATTTCTCCACCCTCAATACTCACACTCTTCCCTGAAAGAAAAAAGCATAGATTCAGGGTGAGCGGGAGAGTGAGTACTGAGGGAAAAGAAAAAGCATCTTACTCGCGTAAAATGCTTTTTTCTTTTGTGACCTCAAACGGGGAAATGTCAAACTTTTTAATGGAGGATATGGAGAGGGTTTTGCAGCTTGAAACTATTGATGAATGCGAAGTTTAACTGAAATTCGATGCAGAACCATTAGTGCGAAAGTCGTTTAAGGTTTTGTCGCAATCATTTTTACAGGTCACGAGTCCAAAAAGTTTGCGAATTATCTCCTTTTAGGGCTTTAAAATTAACTGTAATATCCTCCAGATTTTTATGGTTTAATAGTTTATTTATACTTCCCCTTTTTAACTCAGTTTCAATATTTATACAAAGCAGAGATTCCAGATAATCCAAATTTTCGATTTTATCAAAACTACCCTGAACTCCTAATTCCTCTAGCCTTGAGTGGTTGCTTAAATCCGGAAATTGAGTGAAATTTCTACCAATTGTTAATCTGGTTAAATTTGATAGCGCATCCATATTTTCCAACTTTTTTATTTTATTATCATGAAGCGTTAGTCGTTTCAGATTCGTCAGATGGTTTATGTTTTCTATGGATTTAATTTTATTGCTATCCAGGTATAATGCCTGCAGTTTCGTTAGTGAGTCTAAGCCTTTTATTTTCTTAATCCCACCTTTATATCCATTAAATCTTAAATCCAGAATTATGAGTTCGGTTAATTTTTCAAGTCCCTGAATTTTGGTAATTCCATTACCCCCTAAATCAAGAAATTCAAGTGCCGTTAAATTTTCTATTCCACAAATTTCGCTGATTCGATTGGAAGCTAAACTCAAATCTGTTAAGTGAGTAAAATGCTTAAGTGGAGACATATCTTCCACTTTCCAACTAGTGATATACAACACTTTCAAATGCGCACTTAAGGGAAGTAAAACAGTTATATCACTAAAATATTCAGGGTGACTACATTGGACACCAGTTTTCCAGATTCCATTTAAATAAAGTTCTGTAACATTATCATTTTCATCAAGTACGTAACTGTCGTCTCCATTAAAATCAATACGAAAGTTATCTTGCAGGTATTTCAGGAATTCGTGTTTCATAAGTTGGTGGTATTTACGATGGTGCTATAATTTGCCAGCAGTTGTTTTGAACAAAGATAACCAGCTTTTTTGTTACCTCGTCAGGATTAAAGATCCTTCGTCAGTACGTGCAGTGGATAAAATGCTCAGTTTGTTGCACAAACCTGATCCTTTTGCCTTTCCTTCGATCACGAATTAAAAATTCGCATCGCCTGAAATGCAAAATGCCTACCCAAAGGGTGAGCATTTTATCAGAGTGACCTCAAGCGGGGAAATGTCAAACTTTTTGATGGAAGATTTGAAGCGTGTATTGCAACTTGAAACCATTGAAAAGCATGGTTTTTCAATGAGATTGGAGGTATAACGGTTTGCAGCTACAAGAAGTTGGGGATTACGAAGCGCAAAACTGTCTGCCAGCAATGAACTTGATACGAAGTACAAAATTTCATGTAACCACTGAACCGCCAATTTCTTGCAGGTGCTGTTAGCGGTTCGTTGTTTATTCTTTCGGTCTTGCAAATTTTGCCATTTCGCTCATACCTTCACCTTTCCGCCAAACGTTGCGGAATACCCATTCATTTATTTGCCACTGACCATTTGTCTTAATGGCTTTTGTAAGTAAAACACCACCTGCGTGAAAGTATTTTCCTTTAAGAGATGGGTTTTCAGCGATGTCTGCCCAAACGTGCATTGCTGTCAGGTTCATTCTTATTGTCGCTTGGTCGTTGTGAATCTCAATGACAAAGTCACTTGTTGTGTGTTGCGTCGCTTGAAAACGTTCAAAACTTTTAATTTGTCCATCAAGTATATTGTCGGGTCCAATAGAGACGGCACCGTTTGGCTTTACAATTTGTGCGTCTGAAGTGAAGGTTAATTCAACAATTTTCTTGTCAAGGAGCTTGTCATCAATAGCTTTGAAATACCGGATGTGTAAGTCACTTATGATTGTTCGTTCTATGATTTCTTTTAATTGTTCTTCCATTATCTTTTGGCGTTTGTTAATCTCTTTGGGTCGTCAGCAACCAGGACCGCTAACATTTTATAGCTACCCGAGGTGGCATAAAAGCGAGCCAAGTTCTCTCTGTCGAAGATAATCCTTCTTCGTGAAAACCAAATGCCCAAGCCAGAAAAATTCAGCTATTTGGGTGAAATGCGGTTGGCGATCCCTTTTTTCATTATGCTCGTTTAGTTTGTTAGCCTTTAATAGTTAGTTGAGGTATCGTCAGTTACAATGACCGTTAACTTGTTTATTGACGAATATATAAGCAGTTTTTCGTGACCTTGTCAGGATTACAGATCCTCTCGTATTGTTCATAACGAGCATGGAACCCGCCATTCCGCCACGGCGGATGGCCAGGGTTTTTCATTTCAGTTGCTTACAAAAGCACAGCTTTTGACACAACCAAAAATGAAAAACCCGGTTCATCTTTTGATGAACCGGGTTTCTTTCGTGACCTCAAGCGGGGAAACTTCTAACCTTTTGATAGAGGATTTGGAAAGGGTGTTGCAACTTGAAACGATTGAAAAATTTGAAGTTCAAATGAAATAAGAGGCATAACGTTTTCCATACATTTAAAAGGACTAACAAGTATAGTCATTTTTCCGCTTTTGCTTATTTGGTGTTATAAGCAGTTCATTTTATTACTATCCGTTGCACTCCGCTTTGTTTTAGGACTTCTAATAACTCAACAAATGCATCAATTGTTGAAGTTCCTAAATCAATAAATATCGCTTGTCTATCTTTTTCATTTTCAATGCTTATGCTGTGTATCACTTCTTGAAAACCAGTTTGTGGATTAATCTCTTTATTATCATCTGCATCGATCCATTTTTTACCCCATGTAATTAATTTATCCATGTTTTGAACACTTCCTTCAATAACAATATTTAAATTATTCCATTGAAAAGGATTTAGTTCTATTACTCCTACATTGGATGCAATTTCTAATTTTTCATGGTTAAATTGAACACTTGAATTATAATCATTTATCGAAAACTCCCCGTTCTCATCTTTTAACAAACAGTCAGGTCTATATAAACGAAAAAGTTCTTCTTCCGATTCATTATTCATAGCAAGAAGAGATTCTTTTACTCCATCACAATTAACGGATAATTCAGTGTATTCATTTAAATAAGCTTCCCTCTGAGACTTTAGAATATTTTCGAGAGTCCTAAATGTTTGGTCTTCTGTAGAATGATTATTACAACCAAGTGTTATTAGTAATAATACAATGTTTATATTCTTAAGTTTAAAATTCACAGTTGTCGTTTTATTGCTTATTTGGTGTTACCACACGTTATCAAAGTGACCTTGTCAGGATTAAAGATCCTCTCGTTTTGTTCATAACGAGCATGGAACCCGCCATTCCGCCACGGCGGATGGCCAGGGTTTTTCATTTCAGTTGCTTACAAAAGCACAGCTTTTGACACAACCAAAAATGAAAAACCCGGTTCATCTTTTGATGAACCGGGTTCCTTTCGTGACCTTGTCAGGATTCAAACCTGAAACCTCCACAGCCGTAATGTGGTGCTCTATTCAGTTGAGCTACAAAGCCATTTCCGCGCTCTTCTTATCGTTGATTGCGGGCACAAAGATACGTTCTTTTTTCTTTTCTACAAGCAATCAATGCTATTTTTTTCTCGCTGAATCGAATTTTTATTGGATTTCAGCAGTTATTCCTCTTTCTAACAGGGCAGTACACATTGGCTCCAATTTTTCATAATCACCGCGTTTTACCTGACATTTTCCTTTATAATGAATAATCCAGGTACATTGTTCTGCCTGTTCTACTTCGTGTTTGCATACTTTGATCAATGATTCAATTACGTGATCAATTGTATTGAAATCATCATTGAATATGATTAAATCCTTCTGCTCTGTGAGCAATTCCAGGACTTCCGTTTCGTAATGTTCAAGCGTTTGCATGATATTTCTTTCTTTTGTTTTACAAAGTTAGTACTTTCTTTACAGAATGAGAAACAGAAACAGAATGACGATTAAATCTTCATTCTCATTTTCATTCTGCTTTTATTCTGGCTCCGTACGTGGTCAAAAGTCCTTCTACTTCCTTTCTTTGCTCCTCCCCGTTTACGTTCATTGAGATCTCGATCGTGGAAGCACTTGTCTTTAATTCATATGGAATGGTCAGTCGTAACAACCAGTTTGCCCATGAACCCGGAATCTCTTTAAAGTCCCATATTCCTACAACTAAGTTCTTATTTGGTTCATTCAACTCGGTTTGTTTTTGAGGAATCTGAACCAGGGTGTCAAATGCCACAGTTGTATTTACCAAATGCGGCAGCTCGGTGCCCGGCTGAGTTTTAATGCGGAAATCTGTTTGATCGAAATAGAAATCTCCCTGAACACGCAGTTGGTTCATCACTTTGCGCGGATACTCGGAATAACTCTCCCTGGATGCTAATGAATAGTGATTCAGGATCGGCTTCTCAACCACCGGATTTTCTTTTGCGTAATCTTTCGCAACCTGGTCGCTTACCGGATTTTCTTTCACTTTCGGCAACTCCTGCTCTTTAAATAGAATTGCTTCTCCCTGTTCTGCCAATAACTTTTTCGCTTCCTGCAGGGAAATTCGTTCACCATTGAAGTAAGCCGTAATGAAAGCATCTGCAACGCCTTTCTCAACTGCTTCCCCTTTCTTGGGTCTTGCCTCATCTACCGAACGGAAAGTTCCCGTGGAATAGCGGATCTGGCCATTCTCCAAACGGCGTGTCACCAGCGGATTGATATCGTGCAGCTGTTCTTTGGTTGCCGGACGATTGTAAACTCCCACCTGAACCGTGTAGAACAATCCTTTGATTTCCTCACTCGCAATAGCTATCACTGCTCCCGGAGCTTTGTTGTAATCGCTCACTTTAGGTTCTGCTTTGTATTTCGCAATAGTATCTGCCGGAAGCTGCGCAATTGTATTCTGGATCACTTCCATTACGATCGAATCCTGGCGCATTGGCTTACATAAACCTTGTTCTTCCAACTGGCGCGCTTCTGCCAGTGAAATGCGTTTCCCGTCACAATAAGCCACCACGAAGGCATCTTTGTAACCCAAAGCGCGAATATCTTGCTGCGCATCCAGAACTTTCTGACGATTCCCGAAATAACCTGCCAAATAACGCGTAATTCCGTTATCCAGTTTCTCCCCGGTTACCGGTGTAAACTCTCTGAACAGATCCTCCGGGATCGGCTTGGCAAATGCTCCAACCTGAACGCGGTAAACCAATCCTGTTGGCGCCTTCACTCCCAGTGGAATGGCTTTTTTAATGACCGTAGGAGTCGCATCTCTCTTGATCTCAAAACCGACCCCAACTTCCGGAGCTAAAACATCAGCAATGGTTGTTGAAACTGCTGATTTTGGCTGTACTTCACGCGTCAGAACATTCTTCCAGGCCTGCTTATCACCTTCTACTGTGTTCAAAGATGTATTCAGGATATTTTCTTTCTCAGTGATCTGCTCACTTTTAGCTGTCAACTCGCTGGACAACTGCTGAACCTGGTTTTGGATTTCTGCCCGTTCTGCCGGATCTTTTGTGGCAACGTATTCTCTGCGTTTTTCCTCCAATTTGGTCTTCAATTGATTGACAGATTCCTTCAAACGGTTAATTTCCTGCTGCTGCTCGCGCAATTTCGGATAATCTTTGTTGGAAGCAATTGCCTGCTCTTCTGCCACGGAAACAGTTTTCGTTAACGCCGGATCGTTCAGTAGATCATATGTCTTTTCAGCCGAAAGCCCCCTTAACTGCTGATCAATCTTTGCAATTGCGTTCTCAAATGCCTGTTTTTGCTGGTTCAATTCTTCTGTTCGTTTCGGATCGATGCCCGCTTTCTTCAATTCGCTTTCTATGTCGCCGATCTCGATGGTGAAACGTCGCTTTTGTTCTTTTAAAGCAGTCTCGGTTTGAACAGTCTGTTTCGTTTCGTCAAAGATCTTCTGACTATTCAGGTATTCTGTGGCAGCGTCCAATAAAGTGACCTCAGTGGTTTTCTCCAAAACAGGATCTGCGGTGTTGCCAGTCGTTGAAACACGATTGAGAACCACCTTTTTTAGCGGATCTGAACTCGTTAGCGATTCCAATGCCTGTTTCTTTTCTGCACCGGTATTTCCTAAAGCAAGTATTGTTTTTTCCTGGATCGCAATTTCTGTTTGCTGCTGCGCTTCTTTGTTTGCAGTCAGTTTATTCTCAATTTCCGCGCGTTCTTTACCTGAGGCCGCTGTTCCCAACTGCATTTTCAACTGCGCTTCTTCTTCTTTCAGTTTGGTCAAATCTGCCTGTGGATTTCCGGAAGCAGTTTTAACAGCAACTGGTTCTTCAAATTCAATAACTCCTTTACGAGTTTTGATTTCTTCCAGTTGTTTTTCCAATAAGTCGATCTTCTTCGTATCCGGAGCTTCCGCACGTTTTTCCTCATCCAATCTCAACTCAATGCTTTCGGATAATTCATTCAGGATCTGAAGTTGTTTCGCTGCTTCCTCTTTGCTTGCAGGCTTTTGGGTCATTGCAAATTCATAATCATTACCTAGTACTTTTTCCAGGCTCGCCACATCCGCAGTTGGATTCGTAACCTCAACCGGAGTTTGTCCATCCGCTAAAGCTTCTAGTGACACGCGGTCAACTTCAATGATTCCTTTCCTGTTCTTAATTACTTCCAGTTGGTTTTCTAAAATCTGAATCTTTTTAGCGTCCGGATTTGTGGCACGTTTTTCTGTTTCTACCAACGCTTCGATCTTCTTCGACAAGTCATTCAGGATCTCCAATTGCTTCGCTGCTTCTTCTTTATTAACCGGCTTTTGGTTCATAGCGAATGTAAAGTCATTACCCAATGCTTTTTCAATACTGGTAACTTCTGCAGTTGGGTTCGTAACCGCAGTTAAAGCTTCTAGCGACACGCGGTCTATTTCGATCACTCCTTTGCGTGTTCGAATTTCTGCCAATTGCTCTTCCAGCTGTTCGATCTTCTTCGTATCCGGAATTGCCGCGCGCTTTTCTTCATTTACCTGGTTCTGGATCTTTTGCAATAAGTCATCCAGAATTTCCAATTGTTTGGTTGCGTCTTCTTTATTCGCAGGCTTTTGAACCATTACGAATGCAAAATCATTTCCCAATGCTTTTTGTATACTTGCTACATCAGCAGTTGGATTTGTAATAGCAACCGGAGTTTTGCCGGCAGAAGCTTTCAATTCTTCTTCTGTTTCTTTGGATTGCTGCAGCAAATCTGTCAAGACCTGGTTCTCTGCTATTTTCTCAGGAGAGAATTCTTTTTCAATAGCTTTGGAATTCGCCTGGATCTGTTTTTCGATGACAGCCTGTAATTTCTTCTCTTCTGCCAATTTCTTGTCAGCGTCTTCTTTGCTTAAGTTCTGGATCTCATCCATACTTAGTGTTTGGTATTCCGGCATCACCTCCTGACGGACCTGCTCGTCTTTCAGTTTGGCTTTAATTTGAGAAACTGCCGTTTGCTTTTCTTCATCCAGTTTTGCTTCGTGAATGTTTTCCAATTGGTTCAGGTCGATCAATTTATTGATAGATACAGAATCAGACGGATTCTTAGCAATGATCTTCTTTGTTTTATCCTGTTGAGCTTTGATATCGGTCAATAATTTCACCTCCTCGTCTATCAACAATTTTGTTTTTTCTTCGGAAGAAGCAGTGCCCGCTTCAATCTTAGCTAAATTCTCTTCGTATGTCGGACGCACTTCTTTTACCAAATCGGTTTCCGCAGCTTTCGGATCCACAACAGCTGCTGTAGTAAGGGTTTTGATTTCTTCGTTTCGGGAAGCGATGTTCTCGTCGAACTGCTTCTTCAAATCCTCTAATACTTCTTTGCGCTTAGTGCTTACCGGATCAGTCTTCCCATTTAAAGCAGTCAATTCTTTATCAATAGAAGCAATTGTTTTCTCTTCCAACTGGTTCAAAGCCTTCAATTCGCCCAAACCATTCTTCTCTCCGATTGCTTTCTTTTCCTGTTCGTAATTCGGCGCAACCTGGTCCAGTTCTTTTTCCAAAGTCACACCGGAAAGCAGTTCATTTTGATTGGATTCCAGTTCATCCAGTTTTTCCTGGCGACCTTTAACCAATACTTCTTTCTCTTTTTTCAACTGCGTTAAAGCATCTTTTTTGTCCTGTAGTTTCTGGTTCAGCGGATCTTTGGTCAGCGACTCATAAACTTTATCCAGTTCCTTGTCCACTCCATCCAGAAGAGCTTCATCCACTTTGTTTTCTGCTTTGAAACGCTCCTCCGCAATCGAATTATTTCCGGCTGATTTTAGCTCTGTATCGTAATTCGGATTCAAAGCCAACAATTCTTTTTCGGCAGTGGTAGTGGTATTTACCGGAAGCTGTGATTCGGAAAGAATGGTTTCCTTCTTCTTTGTGTTCTCCGTTTTAATAGCAAGTACCTCGTTTTTCTGCCCGATCAGTTTCGCATCATTCGGGTCCCTGGACAAACCTTCATCTATCTTCGCTAATTCCTGGTCCAGTTTTTTGTCCAGTTGTTCGTTGTTCTTGACTTTCAGTGCTACTTTTTCTTCGTGCGTCAGATCTGTCTGTTTATCCACAGCATCCTGTGCCACTGAATAATCGTTTTCAAATCCTTCTACCCGTGTTTTGGATTCCTGTGCAAGTGCATCATTGGTTCTCGCAGTAATGTGAGTGGTATCAATGGATTTAAACTGCTCTTTCACATACGATTCCAGGGCGCGAACGTTAGTCGAATTGATTGATTCAACCTTCGCATCTGCTTGAGCTTTTGTAGCGGTTTTATTTTCGTTGGTGTGCTGAATATTGTTAATGAAAGTAATCTGTTTGGTATTCCCGGTTTCCTGCTTATTCAAAGCAACAAGCTTATCCTCCAGGCGCTTCACCTCTTCAGCTACCAATTGTTTCTCAGATTCTTTAGCATTAATTTTAGATTGAATTGCGGGCTGGTCTTTCGATTTCGCAGCAGCTAATTCGGTTTTAAGCGATGTAATTTCTTTATCGAGCTGATTGCTGCTTGCTTTATACGAGTCCAGTTGTTTCTTCAACTGCTCAGACTGTTTCCCGATCTTATCGTTTTGTGCAAGCAGATTATCTACCGGGTGCGATTCTTTTTCGTTCTCAATACTTTTTACCACTTCTGCTTTGGCGATCACTGCATCTTTCAATTGATCGTATTTTTCATCAACCACTGTTTTGCTCACCGTTTCTTTCAGTTCCGTAATGGATTTTAATTTTTCCTGTTCTTTCGGGATCAATTTTGAAACGCTGTCTACAAAACCATCAATCCGCAGAATCTCTTCTTTTAGTTCGATAATCCTCTCCACTTTATCATTCGCAGCCAATAAAATGTCGTTCTTTTCTTCGTTTGTTCCGGCTGCATTTGCCTTCGCTACGTCTTTCTTCACTTCCGCCTGCAATGCTTCAACCTGTTCCGCTTTTTCCACAATGGCAACCAGTGAACCGGTTTCCAAACGCCGCAGACCATCTACTTTCTGTTCCTGTTTTTGCTGAATAGTCTCAAATTTCGAAATGATTTCCTGGTTCGAAGCTCCTTCCAAACCAATATCCGCCAAAACTTTTTTGTTTTCCTTCTGAGCATCCAGAGCATTGATATCAAAATTACCTGCGTTGACATTTAATTCCGAACGCGCCCGGATGACCTCTGCCAAAATTCCCTGCGAATCGTCTACAAATTCGTTGAACTGATCAACAACACGCACAGCAACTTCATTCGCACCATTCGCTTCTTCCTGGATCTTTTGTTTGAGCGGCTTGAATTCTTTCAGGAATGGAATGTTGACCTGTGCTTTGTGCACAAGTGTACTTCCTTCCACCGTCATTTCATAAGTATACTTCCCGCCTTTGGGAAGTGTGATCAGGTAACTGCCTTTATCATTGGATTTAAACACACCAATCTCATTCCCTGAATTTACATCAGTTACTTTAATGGAGATCTTTTTGTTTTCCGGTTTTACCGTCGAAGCGAAATCTCCTTTGATGATAGCCAATTGCAAAGGAACCCGGTCGACCCGTACTTTATATACGTGAATTTTCCCGTTCTGACTTTGTCGTGATGAAGCAAAATAAGCGTTCTTCTCCAAAGAATCGACTACGTAAAACAAATCGTTATCGGGTGAAGAAATGGCAAAGTCCATGTTCTCCGGTGCACCGAATGAATGATTCTCCGGGTCAAATTTGGAACGGAAAACATCAAATCCTCCCATGGAATTATGACCTTTGGAACAGAAATACAAATATTCCCCGTTCGGACTCAAATACGGAAAGTCTTCATCGAATTTCGTATTTACATTCCCGCTCACCAAAGCAGGCAGTCCCCACTTTCCATCCGGAAGACGATTGCGGCAATAAATATCCTTGCTCCCTTTTTCCGATTCTCCGTAAGAAGAATAATAAATGGTTTGTGCTTTATCCGGGAAATGGATCAGCGGTGTGTGGTTTTTCTTTTTATCGACCTTGGATTGATATTCTGCCGTAACGATCAGCGAGCCGCCGATATTCGACAGGTTGTACAAACGAATGAAGGAATTGTATTCGATTTCTTTTTTCTCCAGAACTACCAGATCAGTAATCGTAGTCAGCAATTTCTTTCCGTTCTGGCACATTTCGATCTGGTGATCGGTATCAAAATTCGGATTGGGTTTACCGCCGCTCTTTTGAATGTAAAGATTGTAGTTCTTAATGGCTTCGTTGAACTGGAAATTTAAGTGAAATGCTTTTCCCAGGTAAAAATAAGCTTCAGGGGCAATATTCGGATCGGTAACACTAAAGGTCAAATACTTGAATGCATCCTGTTTTTTATAGGAATTGAAAAGCAGGCAGGTCCCGTATTTGTAGTTGTATTCAGGTGACCTGGGATTGAGTGCAATGAGGTGTAAAAACTGTGGAGTTGCTTCCACAAACTGCTCTGCATCGAAGAGTTTATCCGCTTTTAGTTTTAAATCGGCTTCGGTTTCCTGGGCAAAAGCAAAGTGAGCTGTTTGGATAAACAGAAATAGTAGTAACCAACCATTTATTCGTTTAAATGAATTCAAACTCAACTTATTGTTTTAGAGGCAATACGCTTATTTCTTAAAAAGGTTCATTTTACTTTCCGTTCCATCCAATAATCGGGTGATATTTTTACGATGGGCAAAAATTACTATGAACGCTAACAACGACCCAAAGATAGGCAAAGCGACTGTATTTATGGGAAATAACCACAAACAACCTGAAAAAACGACTGCTGCGCTGATTGATCCCAGGGACACGTAATGTGTTGTGATAAAAACAATTAAAAATACGATCAGGCAGATTGCGGCAGCCAAAGGCTGAAGTCCCACAATCACTCCCAAAGAAGTTGCTACTCCTTTTCCGCCTTTAAAACCGGCAAATATGGGAAACACATGCCCCAGGACCGCCATGAAGGAGGCAACTAATTGAATGTGCGTTAAATGTGCGGAAGAAAAAGGAACCGGCAGTACAAAATACGGGATTAGTACTGCCAGCATTCCCTTTAAAATATCGATAGTCAGAACAACTCTACCCGCTTTTTTGCCAAGTACACGAAAAGTATTGGTTGCTCCTGCATTCTTACTTCCGTGTTCCCGGACATCTAAATCATACTTCGCACGACCTACCCAAACAGCTGTTGGTATTGATCCTAAAAAGTATGCAGGTATAGCCCATAAAAAATCAGTCCAGTTCATTATTCAAAAATAGCATTTAGTTTGCCTAAATACACGCTATTTGTTGAGATTTGATAGATGAAACCTTTCGTTTTACGTTTGTCTTCTTTGATCGCATTGATGGAATTCGCAAGTTCTGAATCACTTGTGATGATATTCAGGGTTCCATCGCGCTTCAACATCGAATAATCAAATAAGTAATCCGGACCTCCCGGAACCTGTAACATCATTGTGAAATGGTCACCGTTCTGAGAATAGATCTGCTCAAATACACTTCGGAACACTACCTGGCGCATCACGGGTTTTCCATAGAAATTCACAATTGCTGCCCCATCCAGGTTCGACATCAAACCGCGGATATCTTTCGTCATCGGAATGTTCTTCAGGTGAACTCCAGTAATCACGATGGATTTCTCCAATTCCTCCGGCAAACGCTTCACTTTTTTGTCTTCGGAAAGCGTATAATCTGATTTGATCTTATCTGCCGTCTTGCGATCTCCCCACATCAGCAAAGCCTGCTCGATGTTGGTAGTTTCAAATGACAATGGTTTGGAACCTTCGTAATCCACAATGCGCTGGCCAACACTTTCCCACACACCCTTATCCATTGGCATATTCAATTTCAGGGTAGCGTTGACTTCTGTTTGTCCGCTTTGCTGATCGTACGAAACATTCCCGATCGCGTCTACAGTAACGTCACCGTAATCCATTCCCATGTTGATCCTTCCCTCACCATTCATTGAACAGCTTTCCGTATGCAGTGAAATGAAGTTACCCGGCTCATTGCGGTTCAGCAACTTCTCTTTCGGTCCGATTTGGAATTCCTTGGAAGAGAAATCATACTGAAGTACTCCGGTTGCTGTAATGAAAATCGGATCGTTCGGATCTTCCAAAGAAGAAAGGAAAGTCGGATACAAACGAATCGAGTCTTTCTGACGTGAATCTCTCCAGACAATTCCCGCTGCAATAGCTTGTCCGTCCAATGTTTTCATATTCGGTGTAACCGGAATCTGGATATTCTTCGGATCAATTTCAGCCGAGAACGACATCCAGCTCTTTGCAAACTTCTCACAATTGTGATTAATACGCGTTGCACCGCTAAAGCTGATCAACGGATTAGCTGCACGAATCTTCATTGGTCCGTAATAATCAAAGTATTTGTTCAGTTTGAAGCCTGATTCACTTTTCACCGTTCCTGTTGCAACGGTTTGTGAGGTAGAATCTACTCCAATCTTATCCATGTGGATCAATGTCTTGGTGGAATCCGAATCGTAATACGGATAATCTGCTTCCGCCGCATACTTTCTTCTTGCAGTGATTGTTGTATTTGCATTCAGGAAGGTATGGTATTTCGTTACATAATTGGCTACGATCTTCGAATTCAACAAAGGGTCCATCACCGCATTTTTGTGAATAGTTACTTTCGCACTATCCGGGTAAATACGTGCATCCGCTACATCGATAAAGGTTGTATTCGAACAATACAATACTTTTTTCTTCATAGAGAATTTCACTTTCGGGGCAGCAAACTGCAAAGAATCCTGATCCGGATGAATGGAGAACATGTTTGGCTGTGCCAGGTTCAAATCCGTATTGATATTGATATCTCCGGAAGTGCTTCCTCCTCCTTTTTTAGATAATTCCATTTCATCCTGGTCCATCAACCAGGTGAACAGATCCACTTTCGCAGCATATTTGATTACCGGGAATATTTTCAGTTCTTCTCCGTCATTCGATTTGAAGTCACCCTTTCTGTCCTTGAATGAAATGTGTGCATTTACGTTCATGGAAGAGAATGCAAGCGCACTCTCGCCTTCTTCCGGATAAGGGTTTTTTAAATTAAAGACAGAAGTATCGGAATCTATATCATAGCGTTTGAATTTGAAATTATCCGATCCCAGGCTTGCTTTCTGCATGGAAATAATTCCGTATCCGGTCATTCCGGTGGGCTGAATAATCGCTGTTCCTTTCATGTTTGCTTCACCATTGAAGAAAGTCAAATCATTTTCCTGGGTGGAAGAAGCTTTCAATACATTTTGTCTTGGAACATAAGTAATGAATGCATCCGGAGATTTTACATCCGGGAACTGAACGCCTGCTTCAATCGGTTTGTTCTCAAACTTGGCATAACCCAATGTTGAATCAGGAAGGAAAGTAAATGCTTTCGAATCGGAAATGGAGTGAATGAAATTAATGACTCCGGCTCCCTGTAATCCGTTATTGGATAAAACGATTTTGTTTTTATACATTGCTTTGGTACCGTAGAAAACATGTCCTTCCGGCGGCGCAACGGTAGAGAATCCGAGTGAATAATCCGGCATGATCTTCAGATCTTCCTTAATAATCGGGAAGATTCCTGCGGAAACCAATTCCCCTTTCAATCGGAATGATTTTTCAGAGAAATTATCCAAACTATCCATTTCAAAAGGAATACACGTATAATAGAAACGTGCCGAATCATAAGCTCCGTTAAACAAATTCTCCTGGTTGTAATATACTTTTGAAGGTTTAGTAGATTTCAGGATCGGAAATTTCGTAAATGCCGCATCCTTCTTCATTCCTGCACGGTTCGCAGGATCATCCACAATGATTTCTCCCACAATTCCATTCAAAGCAGAACCCAAAGCAATGGAACGATTTCCATCTGCCTGTGAAAGCGGTTTTGCACGGAAATAACTTTTATCTGTTTTGATCAGGTTGATTTTGTTTGCCGCATAAGCATAGTTTGCTTCCAGCGTATGAATTTCAAATTTACCGGAAGAAGCCCATCCTGTGAACTTGAAATCTCTGTTTTTGCTAATCTTAACCTGTGCTCTGTCAGGAAGTACAAAAGAACCCTGCGCATCTGAAATCGTTACGCGGTCTACTGCTTCCAAAGCAATTTCCATGGTTCCCAAATCCATATTCCCAAAGTTCGACATGGTCCTTCTTTTAATTGCTAAAAGAGA
This sequence comes from uncultured Fluviicola sp., assembly GCA_965650365.1. GTDB lineage: Bacteria > Bacteroidota > Bacteroidia > Flavobacteriales_D > Crocinitomicaceae > Fluviicola. The sequence goes on from CBFGOJ010000001.1 coordinate 262,703, forward strand.
ATCCTGGGTTGCTACTTTCTGTAATGCCGGATTGTCTTTCAACTGCTCCGGTGAGAATTTCGCCTTCGGACGCATATCGGAAACAAAGATCAGGTTGTCGTAATCGCGTTTTCCGGCTCTTGCCTCAATGAATACTTTCGTTTTCTGATTGATTTTGATGATCTTATTCTCCGTATCGTAGCTGATAAATCCGTAAGATGCCAAAGTCAGCAACTGTGTTTTCACCTGGTCAATCGTTTTCCCAAGTGCCGTTGCGGCTTTTCCTTCTGTTAAGGTGAATTCATCAAACTTATATGCGTAATTGTAAAGTGCAGCCAACGGATGAACCTGCTCCATTCCCTGAAGGCGATCGTACAATCTTCCGTCGTAGAAATCCATGGATTCAAAAGTTGCCATACGCTGCTCCTGGCTCGTACCAAACTCATAGGTAAATAACAAATTATTTCCCGTTCGTTTCCAAACCACTTTTTGAACATACCATTCCAATTGGTGGTAAGAATCTGTAAATGGCGATTGCAAAACCCCCGATTTCCCGCGGGTTAACTCAACCATGTTGGAATCTTTGGTATAAGTGAATCCAACTCCGGGATGCGTAATCGAATCTTTTTCACCCACATACAAAGTGGTTTGCGTTACATTCGAAACGATCTTGGTGGGTTCAATAGCAATGTATTGTGTTTTCGCCACCATGAATTTTTTTCCGTTGCGTTTGACTGTCAACTGGGCCATTTCGGTTGCATTTCCAATTCCCACAACACTTGCTCCCTGCAGGGAAAATCCACCCACATAATCCATGTCCGGAAGTACGTTATTAATGGACAATTTACGTTCGAAGGAAATGAATTGCGGATAATTGCGGTCTGCTTCACGAATAACCCGGAATGCACGCTCGTTCAAAGTTCCCTTTACTTTTTTCCCGGGAAAGAACGGACTTGTTAGTGATACCGTATCTGCTTTAATGAAATTTGACTTCAGGGAAGCATCGTAATACCCCAATTCGGCAAAGGTTTCGTTTTCCTTCAGTCCAACCTTCACCCAGTTTATTTTACCTCCCTGCCCGATCCATTTTTTCAATGTCGGATCGTAAGTTCCATTCGTATTGTGAACCACCAAGGAGTCTAAGAAACGAGGCTCACCTCTTTTAGCTCCTTTATTGGGAAAACCGCAAACCAGGCGGCCATTTGTAAACTTAATAATGGGTTTGTCTGTAAACTCAAAGACATAATTACCGTAGAAATACCATTCTTCATTGGAAGAGCTGGCAAGCATGCCTTTCGAGAAGAAACCTGCAGATGTTTCGATAAAATCCTTGAATTTATTGATGTTCTTTGCATCCAGTAATTTATCTACGGAACTATGCCACGCTGTGAATGAGGACTCCGGCTGTTTGTTTTTCACGAATGAATACACGGAAAACACGTAATTGTAAATTTCAGGATATACTTTCAGACGTTTACTTTCCATCAAGTTCGCGGTAGCAACCATTTTTGTAAAGTATTTATCCGGAAAATCGCTCGATTTTAAAAGTGTTACGGCAAATTCGTCTTTCAGAAAGTCTTTCTGTTCTTTATCCAAATAATCACTTGTCAATGAACTGATGGTTTTCACAAACTTCTCACGGTCTTCTGGATAAGACTGAGAAAATGAATTTGCAGCACACAAAATTGCCAGTAATAGGAATCCCCATTTTTTCATAGTTCTACTTTTTTTTAAGTTTCATGGACGCCCATGTTTCTTTATCTCTTACTTCCACTAATTCAAAGCCCGCATTTTTGGCAGCATCTTCCAGTTCCGAAACATCAGAAGTGAAAAAACCGCTCAAATAAAGTAAACCATTATCAGCACAAAGTTTTGCATAATCGGGCAAGTGTCTTTTTAGCACATTTTTGTTGATGTTAGCAAGGATCACACCAAAATCTTTTTCTGTAATCGAATCGATATCTCCCAAAAGACCTCGAATATTCGTACAGCCATTGCGAACCGCATTGTCGAGCGTGTTTTCTACCGACCACGATTCAATATCTACAGCCAGGATATCTCCGGCACCGTGTTTTTCTGCAAGAATCGCCAATACGCCTGTTCCCGTTCCCATATCCAATACTCTTTCAGGAAGTACGTGTAAGTCGAGCAGGAATTGTGACATCAGGTAAGTAGTTTGATGGTGACCGGTCCCAAACGACATTTGCGGCTGGATGACGATTAACTCTCGTTCCGGAAAGTCATTCACATCGTGAAACGGAGCAATGATTGCCAGTCGGGAATCTACTAAAACAGGATCAAAAGATTCTTCCCAGCTCGCATTCCAGTTTTGGTGTGGAATCTCTTCCAGTTTCCAATTCACACTAATTTCAGCATTGTCGTGAATGCAGGTTTCTTTCAAAATGGATGAAACATCGCCAATTTGAACAGGAGCATATGCCTGGATTCCTTGTTCTGTTTCCACAAAACTCTCAAACCCGAATTCTGCCAATTCCGCCACCAGAATATCTGCCCAGGGATCTCTGGGTTCAATTGTTACCGTTAATTCAAAATAGTCCATGTCTCTTCAGCTACTAAAACGGAAAAATCTGTCACTTTCAAAGACGCACCTCCGATCAATCCTCCATCTACATTTTCGCATGCGAATAACGCCTGCGCATTGCCGGGGTTACAACTTCCGCCATATAAAATGGAAGTATTTTCAGCAATTGCCTTTCCGTACTTCTCTTCTACCCACGATCTGATTGCTGCATGCATCTCTTCTGCCTGCTCTGTACTTGCCGTTTGACCGGTACCGATTGCCCAGATTGGTTCGTAAGCCAAAACTACTTTTTCGAATTCCGAAGCAGGAAGATGAAATACACTTTCTTCGAGCTGATTTTTTACGTAATTCAGGAACCTTCCGTTTTGACGAATCTCTAATGGTTCGCCACAGCAAAAGAAAGGTTTGATTCCATGAGCGAGTGCAGCTTCCAATTTATTTTTCAGCAAGGCATTGTCTTCTCCGAAATATTCTCTTCTTTCCGAATGTCCGATAAGAACAGCTTCTATTCCGGCTTCTTTTAATTGCCACATGCTCACTTCTCCGGTGAAAGCACCGCTGTCTTTCGGATAGGCGTTCTGTGCCCCTACTTTGATGTTCGTTGCAAGTGCCCTGCAATCGCTCGCATAAAGCATCGGCGGGAAGATATACACTTCGATGTCCGAACCAATGTTGAGGCTGTTTACTTCTTTGCACAAATCTTTTGCCTCGTTTTGAGACAAGTTCATTTTCCAATTTCCGGCTACAATTTTTGACCGCATCTTATTTTGATAATAAATGTTGTTGAATCCAATTAAATTTCGGCAGTGAATTGCCGGTGTATTTTCCTTTCACACGTCCGTGTTTCAGTACCATCAATGTCGGATTGGAGCGGGAAACCGCTTTCAACGCTTGTGCATCACTGATAAAGATCGGAACGTGGAAGTTGTGTTTTTTCTTAAAAGCGGCAATTTCATCATCGCCTGAACCGACAACCAGCACAAATGGAACATTCGCCTTTTTTGCCTTCGCAGCCAGAATTTTTATTTCACTCAAATGATTCAGGTCAAATTCATCCAGGTTTTTAGCAAAAACCACCAGGACTTTCGGTGCCGTGAATAAAAATTCGCGAATGCTTACATCAGATAATTCCGAGTTTTCTACCAGGATGGTATCTAAAATCGTGTAAGTATCTACCGGATAAGATTCTACATTGTACTCAATTTCAGCAATCTCGGTTCTTTCTTTGGTGACTTTATCTTCCAGGCGAAGTCCTTTGACTTTGGTATTTTTCAGTTGCTTCTTCACAACAGGCAATTCCAATTCGTCTTCCGTTAGTTTGTCAATGGAACGATAAGGGTTAAACTCCAAAGTATCAATAGAAGGCAGTCTCACCGGGGTAATTTCCTTTTCGATCCTTTTATCAAACTTCCAATCTGGTTTATCCCAGATCTTTGAGTTATTGTACTCAGGAGTCTCGTCAATGTATGTTTTCTTTTTACCAGTTTTAATGTTCTTATAAATCAGTTGGTATTCGAATTTACCATCAATACCATCCTTCGTTAAATCAGGTAAATAATTCCCCACCGCATAAGGACGGTAATCTCTCAAAGGATCGTATTTCAGGACGTACCAAACGAAAATCCCACACAAGAGCGTCACGATCAAAGCAGAAGTGTAATGATTCCCGATTCGTTTATTCCGGATCCGGTAAACCCACAAGGCCGAAAGAATAGCGATCAGTGAGAAAACAATTGGAAAATACCAGTCAAACACCCACGATAATCCTGCAATCAGGAAAAGCGAAATCGGAACGTAGATCCAGTTCTGACGAACGCTATTGGCCTTGATCAAGCCCTGGGCCGTAAAGATCCAAATGGCCAGGTACAGCAATACAAGGTCCTTCCACAAAGATTCTTTCGGCGTTAGAGACCTTCCTACGGAACCCTTCATGGCATCTCCGAAACAACCGCAGTCTTTCACACATTGCGGCATTTTCACTTCTTCCACTACCACTTCCTTCGAATTTTTGGAAATGATTTGAATGTCTTTATTGGTTTTTGATTCTTCGATTTTCGTGTCCGCCAGCGATGCTTCCCTGGAAATTGCCATTGAATAGGTATCCCGGTCCACAAAAGTCCTTTTCTCATCACAAGTAGAAGTATGCCAGGTCAGGAACGTAAAAAACAACATTGTGACAACCAATAACCAACTCATTAAGCGCATTTTCCCGCCGATGATCACCATGACTCCCAACACGATTTCGACCATGCAGATTATCACTGAAAGCAGGAGCGCATGTTGAATGAAATATTCCAGCGAAAAACCGGGAGCACCAAAAAACTCTTTGATTCGATAAGCCAGGGCCCCGTCTTCAAAGTATTCTTCCAGTTTATACGAAAATCCAACCGGGTCATTTGCCTTGATCAAACCCGAAACGATGAATAAACTTCCTACGATAACCCGGGAAACAGTAGCAATCATCAATCTTCCCTTGAAGAAAATCAGCGCTACTGCCGAAAACAGCATCAAAACAAGTCCAATGCTTACAAACAACAGTTTCTGGGCTTCAAAATAATCCTGAAAACCCATGGTGGTAAATGCTAATCCTGCCAGGTTTAAAATCACAAACAGAACATTGAGTGGTAAGGAATGTCCTGAAATGGTACGTGTAGTTTTCATAAAAACCGGAATTAAAGGGTAAGGTGTATCAATGCAAAAATGGAGTAGTTCAAAATATCAAAATAATTCGATTCAATTCCCTCTGATGCAATCGTTTTCCCTCCGTTGTCCTCAATTTGCTTAATTCGCAACAACTTCATCAAAATCATATCGGTTAATGAACTAACCCGCATATCTCTCCAGGCTTCACCGTAATCGTGATTCTTTTTTTCCATCAGTTCAAAAGCCTCCAGTGCAACCTCGTTGTAGAGGCTCAAAGCCTGGTCCGGAGTTAATTCCAAACCCAAAGCTTCTGTTGACCGGCACTGAATGATGGCCATGATACAATAGTTCATCATCGCACCAAATTCCCCTTCAATACTTTCCCCTACTTTGTTTTCGCCGGTTTCCTGTATTGTTCGAATGCGATTGGCTTTTATAAAGATCTGGTCCGTTAAACTGCTTGCCCGTGCAATGCGCCAGGAAGTTCCGTAATCTTTCGTCTTTTTAAGGAAAATTTCTCTACAACCCTGTACGATGTGTTGATATTGTTCCGATGTTTGTATCATCTATGTTGGTATGGAATTTTTAAGGTCTGAAAATACACATTTTTCGCGAGAACGGGTGCTAAACATCCGCGGTAAGTTATTCACTATTTCTGCACCACAGGTAATGGGAATTGTCAATTGCACACCCGATTCTTTCTACGCGGAAAGTCAAAGCTACACCATCGAAAAACAACAGGCTTTGATCGACCTGCATATCAAAAATGGTGCAACATGGTTAGATCTAGGCGCTTACTCAAGCAGGCCGGGAGCTGAACACATCTCAGAGAAAGCAGAAATTGAACGACTCAAATTTGCCGTTTCTTACACTTTGGAAACCTATCCTGAAGTCAAAATCAGTGTTGATACTTTTCAGTCCGGAGTTGCTTCTTACGCTTTGGAACAAGGCGTTCACATGATCAATGACATCAGCGGCGGAATCATCAATCCGGAGATCTTTTCCATCGCAGCAGCACACCAGGTTCCTTACGTACTTATGCACATGCGCGGTACGCCGCAAACCATGGCAAAATTGAATCAGTACAAGAAACTCCTGGAGGAAGTCATGGTTGAATTAGGTCTTCAATTAGAAAAAGCAAGAGCAGCCGGATTAAAAGACATTATCATTGATCCCGGATTTGGCTTTGCAAAGAACAGCGGTCAAAACCTGGAATTATTTTCTTACCTGGAAGCATTTCAGCTATTCGATTGCCCGATACTGGTTGGAATTTCAAGAAAGTCTATGATCTACAAAACACTTGGAATTGAAGCAGAAGATTCGCTTAACGGAACGAGTATTTTGAATACACTTGCATTGGAAAAAGGTGCGGACATTCTGCGTGTGCACGACGTAAAAGAAGCCATGGAAACAGTGACCCTATGGTCGAAAATCAGAAAAATATCATCTCCGGAGTAAAAACATAATATCATGATATCATGTCTTCGTTATATAACGAAGGAAAGGGATTTATTGTTGGAATCCTAAATCAAAAAACCTTTTCACTGATCTTCGAAACCGGGTAAGCATTCATAGTTGCTGAAGCAGTTGCGACCAATTCTCCTTTTTGATTCACTACCTTCCCTTCCACAAACAAAATGCGCTTTCCTGATTTTATTACCTGTGCATCTGCTGTCAGGACATCATCTTTCAAAGCCGGGATCAAATAGGAAATCGTGAGGTTAACGGTAGAAACAACTTTCAGATCTTCGCAAACCTCCGTTAAACAAGCCACACCAAGCGCCGCGTCAATCAAAGCAGCCACAGAACCACCGTGAGCAGCAAAAGGAGTCGCCAAATGTTCGCCTTTCACTTGCATTTTATAGATCACGTGTCCCTGCTTCTCTACTTCGAAATCCATTCCCAGCAAATCACCAAAGCGATTCCAGACAATGTACTGCTCAATAATCGGATGCTTTTTTAAATCTGTCATTACTTCGGCTGTTGCATTTGAACGAGGTGTTCCTGCGGAGAAGTCAAATTGAGACCTTCTTTACCAAACTCTTCGTAAATCTTCCTGTTTAGTTCGTAGTAAACATCCCAGTATTCATTTGTCTTTGCCCAGGCTCTAACTGTAATCATTACTGAAGCACCCAGTTCGCCCAATGCCACAAATGGCGCAGGATCTTTCTTCACTTTCTTATCTTCCGATAAATATTTGAGGATCAATTGGTGAGCTTTCACAAAGTCATCTCCGTAAGAAATCGGAATGCTCCAATCCACTCTGCGGACGTTGGCTTTGGTGAAATTCGTTAATGGTCCGTTTGCAATTGGCCCGTTCGGAATCACAATCACCTTATTATCTGAAGTATGCAAATAAGTGTAGAATATTTGAATTTCCTTGACAGTTCCTTGTAATCCTTGAGTTAATATGGTATCTCCCACTTTAAACGGTTTGAATAAAAGCACCATGACTCCTCCGGCAAAATTGGAGAGCGTTCCTGAGAAAGCCATACCGATTGCCAAACCGGCTGCACCCAAAATCGCCACAAAGGAAGTCATTTCGATTCCCAATTGGGTAATGGCAGTTACAACCACCAATACTTTCAAAACAATTGTGGATAAACTGGACAGGAAAGTAACCAAACCTGCATCTACCTTCCCACGAGTGAGAATGCGAACAACGAGCCGGCCAACCCATTTTGCAAGCCAAAAACCAGCCAGGAGTATAACAACTGCAAAAATCAGGTTCGTTCCTGACTTAACAAGCCATTGCTTTCCTTCATCCAGGCTGAAACCAAAAATACGGTGGAAATCACCGGCAAGCCCTTCTTCGACCTTTTCCTTTGCTCCTTCTCCTGCCTTTCCAATCTTTTCCTTCGCTTTCGCGCTAGTATCCGCCGCAGCTGCCGCGATCAATAAGAAGTTCCACATATTCTCGCTTTTTACGGGAATTTAGGAAACTGCTGAAAATTCGGTTCTCTTTTTTCCAAAAAGGCACGTTTTCCTTCCTGTGCTTCTTCCATCAGGTAATACATCAATGTAGCATCTCCTGCAAATTCCATCAAACCTCTTTGTCCGTCTAATTCTGCATTCAAACCGCGTTTGATCATACGAATTGCCAAAGGAGAACGCTTCATGATTGTCTGACACCACTGAACAGTTGTATCTTCCAAATCCTTCAAAGCAACCACTTTGTTCACCATTCCCATCTTCTCTGCTTCATCAGCAGTATATTGCTCACACAAGAACCAAATCTCGCGCGCTTTCTTTTGTCCTACATGACTTGCCAGGAACGAAGATCCAAAACCGGCATCAAAACTTCCTACTTTCGGGCCAGTCTGACCAAAACGTGCATTGTCAGAAGCAATGGTAATATCACAAACTACGTGAAGCACGTGTCCGCCCCCGATCGCATACCCGTTAACCATCGCAATTACCGGTTTAGGCAATGCGCGAATAGCTTTGTGTACATCCAATACATTCAAACGCGGAACACCATTTTCAGAAATGTATCCACCAACTCCTTTCACATTCTGATCACCTCCTGAACAAAATGCTTTGTCTCCTTCACCTGTCAAAACCACCACACCAATGTCTTGTCTTTCACGGCAAATTTCTAATGCATCCAACATTTCCATATTCGTTTCCGGACGGAAAGCATTGTACACTTTTGGTCTGTTGATGGTAATTTTTCCAATTCCGTCAAAGAATTCGAATTTGATATCTGTGTAGGACTTGATACTTGTCCAGTTTCTGTTTGACATGTTCTTAATTTTTCGTTTTACAAAAATAACAATGCTTGCATACAATTCGGTGTTCTGTTACTGATAATTATCAATTATCAGTCTTTGAGACCTTGCACTCTTTGCGGTAATAATACATACTTATTTGAAGCTCAGAGAAGCAAAAAACAAAGAATTTCTATTTATTTGTCACCGTTTGGCGTATACATCGTTACACCATTTTGCTGATATTCATCAATCATCACTTCCATCATCTTTTCAGCATCAAAAATGAGCGTTTTCGCTTTACCGATCGTTGAACGTTTCATCACTCCTTTTTCTTCAAAAAGTGGTAAAAGTCCATCACACTTGCGCTTTGCCGATTGCTCCGGGTTGTGCACCTTCACCGAAACAGGAATCACTTCCCCATTCGTTCGTTTGACAGAAACAGTGAAAATCTCCGGATAATAAACCGGGAATTTAAAATCAGGCACAGCATCTTCCAAAACATGCAGCGACGTTCCGGCATTGTCGAGAGTCACTCCAATATAAAGGATTTTTCCTCCCGCTTCTGCCAATCTTGCAAACGGACTGTTTTTGGTATATGGGGTTTCTTCTCCCAAATGTCCGTTGGTGAACCACTCTGCTTTCGGACCGAAACAACAAACCGGTTCCGTAGGACTTTCAGAGCGTAAAACTCCGGGCATTGTTCTGAAATATTCGGTGATCGCTCCCATACCGGACGGATCGTTTTGTACATCAAACTCATTAAGATTTCGAATATAATCCAGTTGATAGCCTGCATTCGGAGAACTCGGCATCAATAAATTCCCTTCAGTACCAATCACTTCCAAAAGTGCGTCAACAATTATTCTTGGTCCCCCGGTTACAAAACCAATCTTTGAAAAGCTGCTGTGGACCAAAACAGAATCCCCAGCTTTTATGCCACAATCCCGGAGCTGGTGGAGCACCTGCATAAAGGTCAGTCCTTCTCCTCTTGCTTCCTGCTCACGAATGAGTTTACGCTGTTTTTCCTTCTTTCTTTCACGATATGCATTCAGCATCTTCGTGGGGACAAGAGAACGGATAAAGTTCTTCAGAGCCGACATCTTATTGCAAAATCGGTTTAATCAATTTATTCTCCGGAACATAGAAGTAATGCATTTCAGTTCCTTTTGTAAGGATGTAAAAATCGTCCTGAACCTTTCGGATATTCACGTATTCCAAGGGAACAACCAATTTTCCTTTGTTGGTGTAAATGCCGTAAAACGCGCCCAAAGAAACCAGGAAATGAGATTCGTCCAAAGGCTTCACCGTGGTATGTTCTACCGGAATAACCGTTTCACCTTTTGAATTAATCGCTCCTTTCAATGTCAGCAACTGGATTACTCCAAGCCCTGATTTAAAACTTTCTGCCGCTTCGTACATCGGTGGCACAACTGCTTTGTTCTGCAAATCCACAAAGCCCCATTTGCCGGCTTTTTCGAAAGCAATTAAAGAAGAAACTGCTCCTAACCTGGAATAAGTAAAAGGAATAACCGGCTTTCCGAAACGATCGATAATTCCAAACTTCCCGGCTTTGGAGGCTTTAGCGTACATTCCTGAGAATTCTCCCTCTGAACGTGCATTGGTGAAATAATCAAAAGTTGCCGGAATAGCAGTTTGTCCGTTCTTACTCAAATAACCGATCTTATCGTTAGAAATCACCAAAGCTCTGTCTGAAACCAAAGTTCCGATCTCTTCAATAGGAATTGTTTTGAGTTCATTTCCCTGGAAATTAGCCAGCCTTGCGGTTTCATCGCCTTCAATAATAATTGCAGAATCACCAAACAGGTTGATCGATTCATACAAAGGCTTCACCTTAAACGAACCAAAGGCATCAATATATCCTTCCAAACCTTTGAAAGTCACTTTTGCCATTCCACCGGAAAATGAAAATGCTTCTTCGTATTGTGCAGGAATTCTTGGATAACCCAATCCATCGAAATACCCATACAAACTATCTTTGATCGCGTAGATCAATCCTTCAGAAAACTGCCCGATATCTTTGTACTGCGGTTCGATGATATATGCACCTGAACGATCAACAATTCCGAACAATTCACCTACTTGTACAATCGCTCTTCCTTTATCAAAATCATTTGCACTGGAATATTTAAACGGGATCACTACTTCATTAGCCTTATTCACAAAACCATATTTTCCGCTCTTCTCAGCCCACGCCAATCCTTCTTTGAAGAAACCAACCGTGCTGTATTGAGCCGGAATGATGATATTCCCGTTCAAATCCATCCAACCGAACTGTCCGGCATTTTTATACGGAATGATCTGCTGGGAACTCAATTTCTTGTCTTTTGAAATTTCATCCTTGTAAGGATAATTCGGATATTCAGCCTGGAATTTCTCCAATCGCTCCAGCGAGTAATCAGCCATGTACAACTGGTACAATTTTCTCCAGGCATTTTCTACATTTCGGTTCTTCGGATAGGTTTTGATAAACAGATCATAATCTTTTACCTGGTTACGAATAGTACTCAGACTATAAATCTGGTCCTGCGCATCAGCCACATAAGGGTTTGCCGGGAATTGTTTCTCGAAACCTAAATACGAGGAGATTGTCTTGCCATCTGTATTCTCTTTATACTGTAAGCGGTAAAAATTATTCAGCGCTTCTTTTTTGAATTCAGATTCCGGGTATTTCTTCAAAAACAAGTCGAAAGCTGCAGAAGTATTTGCATGCTTTGCTTTCAAATAGCCGATTGAATCCCGGGAATAAACAGCCTTGATCTGTTCCGCCGCCCACGGATTCTTTTTCTGGTACAAATCATAATTTTCCTCCGATGGATTTTTCAGTACCAATCCGTAAAGTCCGCTCGAGATTTCTTTTCGCAAGACTTCAATTGCCGCATAATCAAAATGATGTTTCTTCAAGGCTTCCTTCTGCTTTTCCTTCATGCCGCTATAGGCTTTTTCGGAACGAACTATGGCATTGTACGCAGAATCCAATTGATGGAATGGATTGTCTGTACGGGAATAAATAACTGCTAAACCATAGTTTGCTGCAGACTCACTGGATTTCAGCGATTTTTCAAATTGTTTCTTTGCTTCGAAATAATTGAATTGGCTCAGGGCTTTAAATCCATCGTCAATCGACCCCGCGTATACGCCGTTGAAAGCACAAACAATAAATAGAACTAAAACTTTAATCTGCAGTGAACTCATGTTACAAATATAACAAACTAAGGACTTAAAGATATATCAAACCTGGCGTAAAAGCTTAAAAAAGGTCAAAAAAAACCCTGACGAAGCAAGCTTGTCAGGGTTATTATTTCGGAGTAGAAATTACTTTTTGTATTTTCCGTAACGATTGTTGAATTTATCGATACGACCTGCAGTATCCACGAACTGTGTAATACCTGTAAAGAACGGATGTGATTTGTGTGAAATATCCAATTTCACTAATGGATAGTCGTTTCCGTCTTCCCAAGTAATTGTCTCTGAAGTATTAGCAGAAGAATGACACAAAAATGAATACTCATTTGTCATGTCTTTAAACACTACTAATCTATAATCTTCCGGGTGAATACCTGCTTTCATATGCTGTTAATCTTAATTATTCTTATTCAAAATTGGTTTGCAAAGATAATCAAACTTTTTAATTCACAACAAAAAAAATAAAACGTGTTACACTTTCGTTATTTTTGTCATGATGAAATTAGTAAATCTCTTTTTCGGAATCGCAATTTTGGCTGCTCTTTCCTTAAGCAGTACTTCGTGTAAAAAGAAAAACCAGTTTGGCGACGGCAATTTGAGCTTCTCAAAAGACACCCTTGTCTTTGACACCGTTTTCACTACAATCGGCTCTACCACTAAGTATTTTAAGATTTACAACCACCAGAATAAAGCACTGAAAATAAGTGAAGTTCAATTAATGGGCGGAACAGCCTCCAAGTTCAAATTAAATCTCGATGGAACCCAGGGAACCAATTTTTCGGATGTTGAAATTCCTTCCGGCGACAGTTTGTTTTGTTTTGTAGAAGTGAAATTGAGTGTAAACGGACAAAATTTACCGGTAATTGTAGAAGATTCCGTTCGATTTATGACCAATGGCGAAAATCAATACGTGAAACTGGCCGCCTGGGGACAAGACATGTATTATCATTATTCAGACTTTAGTGTACCCAACGGTGCCGGACTGGACCTCAACGAAGGAACCTGGCCGAATGACAAGCCACACGTCATTTTCAACCGGGCATTTGTAGACGAAGACAAAACCTTGAATATTGTTGGAGGAACGAAGATCTATCTGCACAAAGGCGCCATTCTTTGGAATTTCAAAGGAACTTTAAACATAGACGGAGATTATACGAATAAAGTCACCATCCAGGGAGACCGCCTGGAAGCTTATTATAAGGATGTTCCCGGCCAGTATTATGGGATTTACCTGCAGGAAGCGCGGCCTTCTATTATTGATAACTGCATAATTAAAAATGCTACGGCAGGAATTCATGTTGATTCCCGTAATCCCAATTTTAACCAGACTACATTAACCATTTCCAATACAGAAATTAAGAATGCATCCAGCTATGGACTTTTCCTGTTTGACGGACCAAAAGTATACGGAGAAAATGTATTGGTTCACAGCACAGGTGTTCATTCCTTATTAGTAGTACAGGGAGCGGACTTTACGTTTAATCAGTGTGACTTCCTGGGTTACGGTCCCGGAGAAGGCAGTACGGCTGCTGTTGGAATCTCCAACCACTACACGAATTCCGAGGGAACTTTTGTGGCCCAGATCCCGAATGCGAATTTCAACAACTGTGTCATTTACGGAAGCGGCGGTGAACATTTGGCCATTGATACCATTCAAACCGGCGGATTGATTTTGAATTTCAATTTCAAAAAATGTGTGATCTTAAAATCAGACCTCGGCAATTCCATGTTTCAAAACTGTACGGCTGCAGATCCAGTGTTTATCAACCCAGACGGAGACAATTTTGAGTTTTACGGTGCATCCAGTTTGAATAATACGGGAAATCCGTTAATGATTCCAAACGATATTGAAGGTGTTTTCAGAACCAATTATTTGACCAACCCGGATATTGGAGCCTACGATAATTAAAACCCGGATTCTGTAATTGGCTTATCAAGCATCTGCATTTTTTAGCTTTGCAGCTAAGCATGGAAATGTTTATCATTGTGCAGGTTAAATTACTACACCATGCTTATGAAATTCCATGCATTCATTTTCGCACTTGTTTGTTGCGCTCTTTCTTTTTCCTTAAACGCCCAGGTTGTTGTTATCAATGAAGGAAGCAACCGCAATTACACTGCGATGCCGGATGAAGACGGTGAATTTCCGGATTGGATAGAATTGTATAACACGACTTCAGATACCGTTTTTCTCTTCAACTATGCTTTGAGTGACAATCCTTCACAGCCTCAAAAATGGACATTCCCGGCAATCAATTTATTGCCAAATGAATACAAAACCGTTTTTTGCAGCGGGAAAGACCGCAAACCGGTTTCAGGTTTCACACATGTACTTACCTCATCCAATTACACCCCAACAACAGGATGGAATACCCATACATTTACGACTCCTTTTTATTGGGACGGAGTTTCAAATATCTTAGTCAATACCTGTTCATACAGCGGAGCCGGTTACACACTCAATTCGATCTTTAATCAAAGTGCTACCTCATTTGCTTCCACAGCTTTTGCTTTTCAGGACAACAATGATGCTGCCTGTGGCTTTTCCACCGGGAATACGGCAAATCAACGCCCAAACATGCAATTCAATGGATTTTCAGTTGGAAACGGGACCATTCAAAATTCGGGAACAGACTACCCAGCTCCTTACGGAAACTGGTATTGGGGAGCGAAACATCAATTACTCATTTTAGCTTCCGAATTGAGTGCTTCCGGGTTAACAGCGGGTTACATCAACTCCCTGGCGTTTGATGTTGCCGGCACAGATCCTGCCATGGTATACAATTACATCGAATTTGACATGATGCTGGTTTCGGCTAATTCATTAACGACTGATTTTGCAACGGTTAATCCAAACAATTATCAGCACACTAATTTTTCCATTTCAAGTTCGGGTGAAACAATCAGCTTATACAATTCTTCACAAAGCCTTTTAAGCAGTTTATGGGTCAATTGTCAGAACCTGGATGAAAGCCGCGGATTATTGCCGGATGCAAGCAGCAATGCCGTGCTATTTGGAACCCCAACTCCGGAAGCAACCAATAACGGTTCACAAGGATTTACCACGCACTATGTGCCACCTGTTTTTTCCCAACAATCGGGAATATACGGCACAACCGTTTCTGTAACCATTACCAATCCGAATGGTTCAGGTTCTCAGGTTTACTATACGATTGACGGAAGTGAACCCACTACATCTTCCACTTTATATACCGGAACTCCTGTTAACGTTCTTTATTCAAGCGTTCTGCGTGCCCGTGTTTTTGGTACAGCTTTCTTGCCAAGCAGCATAAAACAAGCGTCCTATTTATTGGGAATCAATCATGAAACGCCCATCATATCTCTAATCACTGACAACCAAAACCTTTATGGCCCGGAAGGGATTTTTGATAATTGGCAGCAAGATTGGCAGCGCTCGGCACACATCGATTATTTTTCGGAAACCGAACAGTTCTTATTCTCCAGGAATACCGGAATGCAAATAGATGGTGGCTGGGGAGGTAGTCGTTCGCATCCGCAACACTCCTTCCGTTTGGAATTGGATAATGGAGTTTTGGGTGAAAGTTCAGTAAACTACCCCGTCATTCCAAATCGCCCGAACAGAACAAAATACAGTAATTTCTATCTCCGAAACGGAAGCAATCAATGGCTCCAATTCCCCTATAAAGATGCATTCCAGGAACAAGCAATGTCCGGAACCACCAATAACTATTATTCTGCGTGGCGTCCTGTGACAGTATACATTAATGGATCTTACTTTGGCTTGTATGAGCTGCGTGAAAAAATCGATGATGAGTTTTTCCAGTTAGTGGATGATGCAGACAAAGATTCTTTAGACATTCTCTCTTTGAGTGCCTGGAACAATTCCGTATTACGTTCGGTGAAAGGCGCTCCTGTAGATACATTCAATACCGTTTATGCAGCTTTCAACAACTTAAACCCAGCTTCTGGCACCTATTGGGATCAGGCAGACCAGTATTTTGACCAAACATATTATGCGGATTACATCATCGCAGAATCATGGATGGGGAATACCGACTGGCCTCAGAACAACATCAAAATTTACCGCTCAAATAAAACCGATTTCCGCTACCGTTTTTGTACCATTGATATGGAACTTGCTTTGGCTCCTTTCTCCTGGTCAGATTGTTATGGTGACCACATAGCTTACATGATGGGGCAAAGCACCGGTAATCCGTTCATCAATATTTGGCTGCAGGGAATTCAGAACAACCGATTCAAAGATTATTTCATCAACCGTTATGCAGATATGATGAACACCGAATACCTTCCGGATCGTTTATTGCCATTGGAAAATGATTTCTTCAACCAGATTGCTGTGGAAATGCAGAAGGAATATGCGCGTTGGGGAGATCCGAATAACATTCCTCAGCAAATGACCAATCTGTATAACAGCCATCTCACTTTCCGGGACCAATTGACAGAGCGCAGTAACCAGGTTAGAGATCACATCGAAAACAATTTCAATCTGCCCAATCAGGTAGACCTAACCCTGGATGTGCATCCTGCCGGCGCCGGGAAGATCCACATCAGTACGATTGAACCGGGAACTTATCCCTGGAATGGAATTTACTTCAATGGAGTGCCGGTTAAAATTGAAGCCATTGCCAATCCCGGATTCACTTTTAGTAATTGGGGAAATAATGGAATTATCGCAAACACACTTTCAGCTGTCTATTTAGACACGTTAGATGTGACAGCTATTCAATTCGATGCCTATTTCAGCGGAAGTGGTTTAGGGTTGACTGAAAATACTCAGCCTGACGGATTCAATCTGTATCCAAACCCAGCTCAGGAACAAGCCATTATTGTGAATATTCATCAAAAAACAACGAATGAATCCTTGAACTACCAATTAGTCGACTTATCCGGCCGCATTTTGGACACTCATCCACTTTCCAAAACACAAACAGAAACACCTGTTAATCTATCGGGTTATCCCAATGCCATTTATATGATCCGGATCGTTTCCGGGACAGAAATAGTGCAGCAAATGCGTTTAGTGAAAATCGGGAAATAGAATTCCATAAAAAAAAGTAGGGGCAGAAAATTTTCTGCCCCTACTTTTTTTTATATCGATCTGATTAATACTTCAAATCTCCGTTGATTTCTCTTACAGCGTTAGCAGCTTCAGCAAATTTCGCTTTCTCTTCTGCAGTCAATGTAATCGTTACGATTTCCTCTACTCCGTTTTTCCCGATAATTGCAGGAACTCCCAAGCAGATATCGCTTTGTCCGTATTCACCATCCAGCATCAAAGAACAAGCAATCATTTTTTTCTGATCACAAGCAATTGCCTGAACCATTACAGAAACTGCAGCACCTGGTGCATACCAAGCTGAAGTTCCCAATAATTTAGTCAATGTTGCTCCTCCTACTTTCGTTTCTTCAACTACGTAGTTTTGTTTCTCAGCACTTAGGAATTCTGTTACCGGAACACCGTTTCTTGTTGCTTTACTCAATAACGGAAGCATTCCGGTATCACTATGTGCAGCGATTACCATTCCGTCAACGTCAGAGATCGGGCTTCCCAATGCTTCTGCCAAACGGTATTTGAAACGTGCAGAATCCAAAGCACCACCCATTCCGATGATCTTATGCTTAGGAAGACCTGAAGTTTTGTGTACCAAATAAGCCATGGTATCCATTGGGTTGGAAACAACGATTATGATTACTTCCGGAGAATTCTTTACCAAATTTGCTGTCACTTCTTTCACGATACCAGCGTTGATTCCGATCAATTCTTCACGAGTCATTCCGGGTTTTCTTGGAATCCCTGAAGTGATTACTGCTACATGAGAACCAGCAGTTTTGCTGTAATCTCCTGTTGTTCCAGTAATTTTCGTGTCGAATCCGTTCAAAGATGCTGTCTGCATTAAGTCCATTGCCTTCCCTTCGGCAAATCCTTCTTTAATATCTACCAATACTACTTCTGAACAGAAGTCTTTCATTGCAATGTATTCTGCGCAGCTTGCTCCAACAGCTCCTGCACCTACTACCGTTACTTTCATTGTTATCTGATTAAAATGATAATTAATTTCTATAAATCGCAACGAATTTAAGAATAAAACTTTGCCTCCCGTTTAAATTTCCTCCAGAAATCACGTTATTTGTAAACAGGTTATTAAAAATTCAAAATTGTGAATTCAAAATTCAAAATCAGCGAACGAAACTGCTATTTAATCAGCAAAACCGACTTTCATCATTTTGAATTTTGCATTTTGCATTCTTAAAAGGCAACCATACTATCAATCCTTCGTTATTGAGTAGAGACAGTGAAACAGAATTGGGAATTAGAAGATATAATTGAAGGCTGCAAGTCATCCGACAGGAGGGCTCAGGAACAATTATTCAGGAAGTTTTACGGGAAAATGCTAGCGGTTTGCCAACGGTACATTCGCGATAAAGATTCCGCCCAGGAAGTTTTACAAGAAGGTTTCATAAAGGTCTTTGAACATATTAAAGGTTACGACAAGAAAGGGTCCTTCGAGGGTTGGATGAGACGGATTATTGTGAATTGCGCAATTGATTCGATTCGAAAATCTAAAAAAGACTGGATGCTGAGCGATAACGACAATGATTTCAAATACATTCCCGAAGAAGATGAATTCGGAGAAGATTGGGAGATCACCACGTTAAAAGCAGAAGTAGCGATGGAAGCAATCAACAAGCTTTCTCCGGCTTACAAAGCAGTTTTCAACTTGTATGTGATGGAGGAATATACGCACAAAGAGATTGCGGAAATTCTTGAAATCAGTGAAGGAACGTCGAAATCAAATTTAGCAAAAGCCAAAATGAACCTTCAGAATTATTTGAAACAAAAATTTACAAAAATTGCTCAATGAAGAACATTGAACAGATACTAAAAGAGTCCTTAGAGAACCATGAGTTGCCTTTCAACGAGGCAGCATGGGAATCGATGTCTAAAAGATTAGACGGGACAACTCCTTCTCCATTCTACCGCAAATGGTGGGTTGCAGCTTCAGTTGGTACGGTACTGGTTGGGTCTGCTTTGTTTTTCGGGTTGAATGCTCAGTCTGATGCGGAACAAACTGCTAAAAACAGTACTCCGGTCGTTAGTGAAAATTCAGCGAATCCTCAAACGAATACTCATTCTGAAGCTCGTTTGAACACAACTAATAATGCAACCCCTCAAACAAACACTCCACAGGCTGAAAACCGGTCAGTAAACGGAACACAGTCTGCACCAATTGCTCAAACAAACACTCCGAATGCTGATGCAGGTCATACTGCTCAAACTTCAAAAGAAACCATTCAAAAGAATTCTACTTCGCAAGGTTCTCAGGGAACTTCGTCAAAAGGAAACCCTGATAATAACGGAGAACAAAAAACAACTGTCTTAGCTGCAACTTCCAACAAAGCGAAGTACTGCGTGGGTGATGATATTGAAATTGGAAATCCGAACGAAACAGTTTCTGTTTCTGTCATCCAAAACAATAAAACCATACTTACCGTTAAACCGGGAACGAAAAAGACCTTTGTTGCAGCCAATGAAGGAGCTGTTGACCTTGTTGTTGGGAATCAAAAACAAACCATTTATATCAGCAAGCCAACATCCGATCTTTACATCAGCGTTGATCAAACATTGCTTTATGAAAACGGAATCCCGGCTATCAGCTTTACTGTTTCCGGAAATAATACACCGGTTCACTGGACAACTGAAAAACATCCGGGTGAAGTAGCGAACGGTACATTCATTGTTCATCCCTACTCCGGAAAAGAAGTTTCTGTAACAGCTTCTTCCAAAGATTTGAATGGTTGCTCCGTAACTGAAACAAAGAGAATTACTTTACCGGAAACGTATAATTTGAATGCGCCAAAAGGTATTGATATGAATTCAAGCGATTCAAGAGTTTCTACCTTCATGCCTCACGCATTGAAAGAGCGCAATACACCTTTTGAATTGTATATCTATGACGCTAAAACCGGAAGAGTTATCTATAAAACAACAGATTCTTCAGCCGGGTGGAATGGAGTAGATACTAATACCGGTGAAGTTTTAGCTAACGGAAGCATGGTACTTTGGAAAGTTGTATTGGGGAATCCAAACCCGGGAGAACCGAGAGAATACAAAGGAACGATAGTCATTAAAACACAATAATATTAGCACCAGACTACTACTGGGTATTGGGAAAGGAAACTTTCCCTTTTTTGTTTTACTAAATTTCGATATTCTTCTGCCTTTTTGGATTCCGGGTAAAGTAACCGGTGTTCCTCCATCTTTCGGAGCTTCATCAGTTCATCAATCAGATCATTTGTTTGAGGTAAAAAAAGTTCTTCCTTGAGAAAATTCCAGACAAATTCTGTCGCATGATCTGAAGGATGAATTCCATCCATGTCGAAATAGCGGTAATCCCTCAACACATCATTTATCAGTTCATAGGAAGGGAAATAGGACACAGAACTCTGCATCAATGCGGAAACCAAACGAAACAATTCCGATTTCGAGAGCGAATTCTCCATCAAACCGTCTCGGATATAACGCACCGGGCTCACAGTGAAAACGATTTGAATTCCCGGATTTACCTTTCTCAACTCTTCCAGGGCTAAATTCCAAACAGTCGTCATTTCTTCAGCAGTCGTTAATTCTTTCTGAAAAAGTGATTGAGTTTGCTGGTGGCAATTTGCTACTAAATTCCCGGATGATTTCAACCGATATCCATGAGCAGATCCAAGTGTAACAATCAGTAATTTGGCATCTGTTAAAGCCATTTTCAATTGTCCCAATTGATTCACCATCAAATCCTTCAACGTGGAAGAATCCATTGCGTACAAGGTACTGCTTGCATCGTAACTCACAAAAACGTCTTCCTTTTGAAGGAATTCACTCCAGTCGGCTTTACCGAAAGCCATCAGCAATTGTTTTGCCAATGGAACGGGGTGAAAAATAACTCCCAGCGGATTATCCAAAACCCGGAAACCAGCTCTTCGAAACCAACCGGACATGTTTGTAGAAAAGCAAGAGCCCAATTGAACAATGGAATCTCCATGTTGGATTTTTGAGAAATCTTTTTGATGTAAACTCGCTGTGGAAATCATTCTTTCAATTGATCTAATGTATACTCAAACACCTTTCGCCAGCCCTTCCACTTCCCTGCTTCTGCCAACGTTTCGTTGTGCCAGATAAAGCAAAATACGCCTCCGTACTTCTTTACTTCTTCGATCAATTGATCAACAACCTCTAAACTCCGGTCGATTGTCAGCTTTTTATATTCCAATAAAGTTCCGTCCATGTATGCAAAAGGAACGATCCGGTAATTTGGATAAACCTGGTTTGTAAGCAGGTCAAAAAAAGCATGTTCGTAGGCTGTTCCTGCCCGAAAACCGAAGTCGTCTGCATAACCCATCGTGTAATCTTTTTCAAAACCCCGCTCGATCATCCTCAAATACGTTTTAGGCAGGTTCAATTTCAAAAAATGCTGCCTGGATTCAGTAATCGTTTTGGAAGTAATTTTTTGGATCCGCATCACCTCCTGGTTCAATCGTTCATCCAATTCATTACTGACATAACCCGGATGCAATCCAACATTCCCTAATTGACTCATTTCTGAAATCAATTCCTGGTGCTGCGGATGATTCCATGAAATGTTGGTATCGTATTTTGCATAATTTCCCAAGTGCCAAAAAACACGCGTTTCCGGATAATTCTTGAAAACTTCACGAATGGTTTCGAATGAATCAAAAGGATCTGTCAATTCTCCTTTTTGAACTGCTTTTCTTATCTTCAATCGCTCCCTGTTATTCTGTAACAGATCTTTGCCGTTCGACAGCCAGGAACGCCAGCCTTCTTTCCATTTGTAGGCAAAAGTGTTATCGATATCAAAGGAAGGAATAACACGAACTGTTTTATTTCTCTTTAGAACAGTCAAATATTCCGGCGAATAAACCTGGAAGAATGCTTCTATCCAATGTTCTGCTATTTGAAAATGAAGCCACCCGAATTTGCTCTGAAGACTTTCTTTGGCGGTAAACCTGCCATGATCATCCGGGAATTTAGGGTTGTATTCTTCGTAGCGTGAAAGCACATAAAAAATTGAAGCCAGGGGATCAGAAACAGAATCGATAATTAAACAATCTGTTCCCTGCCAGGTTCCTTTTTCTACCTGAACCGATTCACGAAAAGTTTCTTCAAAGATGAGACCTGAAGGTATCAAAGTTGGTGCATGATCAAATTCGAAAGTAGAATAGGAAATTTTGGTTCCGGAAAAAGAATCAAAAAGGGGCTTATCATTCGTTAATTGGTACTCCAGACCATGTTCTCTGAATACAAAGTCGAGCGTATAAACTAAACGAAGGGAGATTTCATCAACGTAAAACAACATTTCTTACAGAAGTTCTTGATCCGAAAAGCTAAAATAGCCATTATCTGTGATAATGAGGTGATCCAGAACAGGCATTTCAATAAGCTCTCCAAATTGTTTGATCTTTTTGGTGATCATTTTATCGGATTCGCTGGGCTTAAGGTTTCTGCTCGGATGATTATGAGACAATATAATAGCAGATGCCCCCATATCAATCCCATACTTAAAAATGATTTTAGGATCAACATAAGTACCTGCAGTTCCTCCTATAGAAAGTTGCTTTACCTGCATAACCTCATTTGCGCGATTTAAATACATGACAAAAAATTCTTCGTGACTCAAATCTGTAAAATAAGGCTTCAATTCTTCGAAAGCATGATCAGAACTGTCAATTTTTGTACGTTTTTGGATCTGACTGCCCTTTCTTCTTCTACCTAACTCCAATGCTGCTAAAATCGAAATCGCTTTAGATTTTCCTATCCCTTTAATTTCGCATAATTGAGATAGTCTCAGTTTACCAAATTCATATAAATCTCCCTTGGCCAGCAAAAGCACTTCTCTTCCCAGATCAACTGCCGACTTATTTCCTGTTCCGGTTCCGATCAGTATGGCCAATAACTCTGCATCCGAGAGTGAGTTTCTTCCTTTAAGCATCATTTTTTCGCGTGGTCTATCATCTTCTGCCCAATGAGGGATGGTTGTTTTTTGCGTCTGCATCTTCATTAAAAGTTTACCTCAAGATACAAAAATAGTTTTGGCTAAAAAACACTTTAAAAAACCTTTTTCCATTTTTATCAACATTTTTATCCGATTTTTTAATCAAATTATTTTAGATGAATCTGCAGTATAAAAACTACTTTTATGCTCATGGATTCTTTGACACAAATTGTGCTAGGAGCAGCCGTTGGCGAAGCTGTTGCAGGAAAAAAAATGGGTGCAAAAGCAGCACTTTTAGGTGCTGTTGGCGGAACAATTCCGGACCTGGATGTTTTTCTCCGTTTCTTTTATGATCCTTTAGATGCGGCACTTGTTCATCGGGGATTTTCCCACTCCCTGCTTTTTGCCTTGCTGGCAGGCCCGGTTTTGGCATTTATCTCCCGAAAACTCAGTAAAAAGGGTTACTCGCAGAAAATGTGGTTTTGGCTGTGGTTTCTTTCCATTGTGACACATCCGATCCTGGATATTTTCACCAATTACGGGACGCAGTTCTTCTGGCCTTTTGATTGGCGCATGACTTTTAATTCTGTTTTCGTGATAGATCCGCTTTATACCATTCCATTTATGATTCTGCTGATTGGCGCTTTGTTTATGAAACGAGAATCCAAAAGAAGGCGTATCTGGAATTACACCGGAATTATTTACTCTTCGCTTTACCTGCTTTGGGGAGTTGGAGTAAAATTAGTAGTATACAGCAATACAACTTCTTATTTCGAACAGGCGAATATCCACCCCACACGAGCAATGGTTACACCTATGCCTTTAACTTCTTTTTACTGGGACCTGATCGTAGAAGACGATTCAAATTATTACGTCGGATACAAGTCTCTTTTTGCGCCATTCGATCCAAAGGAAATTGAGGTGTTTCCAAAGAATCACTACCTGCTGAAAAATCTCAATTGGGACGGAAACTCCAGAATTGCGGAAATCGAACATATTACCAATGGATTTTATGCCGTTGAGTCAAAACAGGACAGCTTAATTATCCACGATTTGAGGTTTGGAACAATCACAACTATTACTAACGGATTAAGCACAAGCCCGATCATGGGATACGGCTTCACCATTCGAAATGGGAAAGCGGAGAAACTATTCCCGCAACGCACAAGAGATTTCTCCAAAATAAACTTTAGCGTTTATTGGGATAAAGTTTTTGGAAAATAAACCTGCTTCCACCTATTTTTAGAATAGAACGTTAAAACTTCTATTCATGAAGCCAAAAAATTTCAAAACACAAAAACAAAACAAACCCGGAATAGAATCCAAAATGATTCCCAAACCGGAATACATCAGCAAAAAATATAAATCTTCGGGAAAGCTGAACAATAAAGTCGCTCTGATTACCGGAGGTGACAGCGGGATTGGCAGAAGCATTGCCGTTCATTATGCGCAGGAAGGTGCAGATGTGGCCATTGTCTACTTATCTGAAAAAAAAGATGCACAGGAAACACAAAAACTGGTTGAAGCACAAAATCGGAAATGCCTGCTGATTAAAGGAGATTTGACCGATGAAAAGTTCTGTAAAAAGTGTATCAAAGACGTTCTGAAAGAGTTCAAGAAACTGAATATTTTGGTCAATAATGCCGGAACTCATTTCAACGCAGACACTCCTTCGGAAATCACTTCCGAAAACATGAAAAAGACTTTTGAAACGAACGTCTACCCGCTTTTCCATTTGACAAAAGAAGCAATTCCCCACCTTTCAAAAGGAGACTGCATCATCAATACCTCTTCGGTAACAGCTTATCGCGGAAGTGATCATTTATTGGATTACTCGAGTACGAAAGGGGCTATTTCCACTTTTACAAAATCACTTGCAGCAATGCTTGCAAAAAAAGGAATCCGTGTAAACGGAGTTGCTCCCGGACCAATCTGGACGCCTTTGATCGCGTCTAGTTTTGAGCATTTGGAGAAATTCGGAAAAGATACGCCAATGGGACGGGCCGGTCAACCTTCAGAAGTTGGTCCTGCCTATGTTTTCCTCGCATCACAAGACAGTAGTTACATAACCGGCCAGTTCATTCACGTAAATGGCGGTGAAATTGTTGGAAGTTAATTAATATCACATTAAAAAAACAGATCTATGACCGATAAAAAAAAATCCGGCAAACAATTCTTTGAGAATTTTGCCACAAAAGCATCTAAAGCTGTGGGAAGTCCTTACGCCTTTGTCAGTGCTCTTTCATTAGTTATTGCATGGGCAGTGTGTGGACCATTCTTTGATTTCTCAGAAACCTGGCAACTCGTTATCAATACCGGGACAACGATTATTACCTTTTTAATGGTTTTCCTCATTCAGAAATCTCAAAATAAAGATTCATTGGCCATTCAGCTTAAACTGAATGAATTGGTTGCATCCAATGACAAATCCAGTAATAGATTGGTAGATATTGAAAGCATGACAGAAGATGAAATGATCATCGTTCAGAAATACTATCAAAAGCTGAGTGAATTATCGGATAAGCACGAGCCCGTTCAGACTTCTCATTCGCTTGCTGAGGCAACGGAAGATCACGAGGAGAAATATGCGGATGTTCCCAAAAAGCCGGCAGCACCTAAAAAAGCCCCGGTAAAGAAAACTCCTCCCAATAAGACTGTTGCTAAAAAAGCAGCCCCGAAGAAAACTTCAACAGCTGCTAAAAAAGGCTAATTCACCTTTGAATTGTTTATAAGTGAGGGTCAAAACAGCAATCTTTCCCAACTTTCGACTTACATTTGCAGCAACTATGATAAAAGTAGAAATGAAACATTGGATCACGATTTGCGCTTGTTCTGTACTGTTGTTGCAGGCTTGCGGGCAAAATAGCGAAGCAGCAAAAACAGAACCTCGAAAAGAAGAGCGGAAAGTTCCTCAGCTCCCGGAAATCAAACACACTTATAAACTGGCAGATTATTTATCCGAAAACAAAGATTTGGATAAAGATGTGGAAGAGTTGTTTAAAACACTGGATGACACGGCCATCGTTGCTCAATTGATCATGCCGGCAGTTGGAAGATTGGGAAATACTCCAAATTCCATCAAATCTTTGATTGACAGACGAACAATTGGAGGTGTATTGATGTTGAACGGAACCAAAACCGAATTCACTTCCTGGATCAACGAATTCAATGAATTGAACGAAAAAAACGGAAATCCGGGATTCCTTTACAGTGCAGACGCTGAACCAAGTTTATTCAACCGCAAGATTTCCGGTTCTTCAACAGTGAAGAAGGCCAACGAAATTACATCCCTGGCAGAAGTAAACCAATGTGCTGATACAATCGCAGCTACTTTGAAAGCCATCGGAATCAATTATAATTTTGCACCGGTTGTAGATTTGGCGAAAAACGGAACAGTTGGTTACCGCGGATTTGCGAAGGTTGAAGCAAACAATGTTCCGTGGTCGAATGCTTTTATTTTACGCATGCAGGAACAGGGAATTATTGCAACAGCAAAACATTTCCCGGGTCACGGATTAGTTTCCGGAGATACGCATAAGTCGCTTCAGGCTATTGACGGTGAATTGAAAGAAGTAAAAACATATCCGGGATTGATCGAAAAAGGTATTCTAAGTATTATGATCGGTCACCTGGCAGTTGTCAATAACCCGAAATACAATACAAACGGACTTCCGGCAACTTGTTCGAAAGTCATTATTACAGACTTATTGCGCAAAGAGCTTGGATTTAAAGGCTTGGTAGTAACAGACGCTATGAATATGGGCGGAGTAACTGCTGTGAAAGGAAACAGTGTAAAAGCAATCGAAGCAGGAGTTGACATTTTGTTAATGCCTTTGGATTGCATGAAATCTCATGGAGAAATTCTTGCAAAATATCGTTCGGACGCTGCTTTTAAAGCAATTGTAGATGCGGCTGCAAAACGCGTGCTTCGTATGAAATTGTGTGCAGGAGCTATTAAATAAGACTTTTTATATGGAAATCCACTAAAATTTCATCTTACTAAAAACAGTTTTATGAAGTTTTTATTGGTCCCATTTCTATTGGTTAGTTTACTTAGCTTTTCACAGAAAAGAAAAGTTTCAAAAGAATATGATTTTAAGTACCAAATTGGTCCTGAATTCATTGACTCGATTTGTACAAAAACATTTAAGGACTCATTGGAATATTCCGGTGAGTCTTTTTTTGATCCCGAATCCCCGTATTTTGTAATTTGGTCGAAAGAGCAATTAAATGATGAGCGTTTGCAGGAAATTCTCTGGTGCATGTATTACAATCGAAGGAAATCTGAATACAGAACAACAAATTGTGGTGATTTCCTCATGTATATGCCTATTTAATTTCATACAATTTCGTGGATTCATAAACAATTTGCTTCCCCGATCAAAAATTGGCACTACTTTTAGGGCGCTACTGGAAAAATTGAAAACTTATGAAAGCTCTTATTACACTACTTGCAGTTACATGCTGTCAGTTTATACATGGACAGATCATGCATCAAACCGTTCGTGAGGACAAAACGCACGAGTACTGGTTTTCGTTGGACCAATATCAGAAACCCTTAAATTATGCTATCGAAATTGCTCATTTGGGTGGAAATATCAATAAACTAAACGGTAAGATCAACGGAAACAAAAAAACCGGGCACATCAAGATCTCTGATGCGAAAGGAAAAGTACTTTTTGAAAAAGACCTGGCTGCAGATCTTACTTTTGAATTCGCTACCGACCAAAAAGATATCTTGGTTGAGTTTTCAGTGGAAGGATTCGTGACCTATTCGAAAAAAGTAAGTGCGGAAACGCTTTCGGTACTGGTTTTGAAATTACAACCGGAGTCACAGGATGAAATGTACCAGATCAATTCCAAAAACCAATTATCCGAAACAGAATTGGATACCCTGATGCAATGCGTCAATAATTG
The DNA here is from genome assembly GCA_965650365.1 of uncultured Fluviicola sp. Lineage (GTDB taxonomy): Bacteria > Bacteroidota > Bacteroidia > Flavobacteriales_D > Crocinitomicaceae > Fluviicola. Next base: position 290,701 of record CBFGOJ010000001.1, read on the forward strand.
CGTTCAATACAATGTGAACAAGGACGTAACTACCTGCGGTAAAAAAGGCGAATACACCATCAGCATTCAACTTTAAGAGGAATTCATCCTTTTGATCGGATAGAATGAATTAACTTCGCATTCAATTCCGTTTTCAAGAAAGTCATGCACGAATCGATCCGGTTAAACAAGTTTATCAGCGACAGCGGCTACTGTTCGCGCAGAGAAGCCGATAAGTACATTGAACAAGGTTCTGTATTCATCAACGGAATTCGTGCAAAGATTGGAACGCAGGTTGGCCCAAGAGATACCGTTGTTGTAAATGGACATACCGTGCAGCGAAAAGTACAGGAAGATGAATTATACATTGCCCTGAATAAGCCGAAAGGGATTACTTCCACCACGGAAAAAGGAGTGGAAGACAATATTGTGGATTACATTGGTCATCCAAGACGCATTTTCCCCATTGGCAGATTGGACAAAGACTCACAAGGTTTGATTTTCCTGACAACTAACGGAGACATTGTAAACAAAATCCTGCGCGCCGGAAATCAGCATCAAAAAGAATACATTGTTACTGTAGACAAACCTTTTACAAGTGATTTTGTAGAAAAAATGGCTGCAGGAGTTCCTATATTGGGAGTTGTCACCAAAAAATGCGTTATTGAGCAGCTTTCATCAAACGTTTTCAAGATCATTTTGGTACAGGGACTGAATCGTCAGATCCGCCGCATGTGTGAATATTTTGGCTACAATGTGACCAAACTGGAGCGCACACGCATCATGAATATCGAATTGAAAGGAATTCCTTTGGGTGAATGGCGCGAGCTTTCCGACTCGGAAATGAAAATCATGAACGATTTGCTGAAAGATTCAAGCGGTGAAGCTGAACCGGCAAACAAACCAAATCCTGCTAAGAAGAAACCACCTGTTCAACAAAAGAAAATCGGATCGGATAAACGTTCATTTGGAAACAAACCTGGAGGAAACAGCAAAAACGGTGGAAAATCCGGAAATTTCAACCGAAAAAAATCAACACCAAGAGGAAGAAAGTAATTCATTGTCTGAGAAATCGAATCGAAATTTGCAGCGGCGATTCAGGTTTGTTAAAACTAGTTCCGATAGCTATCGGAATCTAGAATACTATCAAGATTAAAAAACGGGACAATCTTCCGAAAGCCCCGTCCCTATTTATTTTTATCGAATCAGTTCGTTGCTCTCAACCAATAATCCAATTTATTCTTAGACGTTCCGTTTGGTTCCAATTTGAATGAGGGCCTTTCGTAAAGTGACATCTGAAGTGTTAATTCCAATAAAACTTCGTCTCTCGCAACCAGGATCTTGCAAGTTTCGCCTTCTCCCAACCCACCGATGTAACTTTCAATAGCGCTGTTATCCACTCGCATGCCGTCGACTCCAATAATTTCATCATTCACACTCAATCCGGCCATTTCAGCAGCACTTCCGGCGCGAACACCCTTCACGATACAGCTTCCACCTTCCTGTGATAAAGATGCTCCGAAAGAAGTCACTGATTTCCCGGTATAGGTTACATCCATTCCAATCTTTCCAAACACTTCTTTGTAATTCGGGATTTCCGTTCCGTTTACGAACTTGTCAAAGAAATAATCCATATCCTGCCCTAAGAATTTCTCCAAAGCATCCTGGAATTCGATTTCGGTAAATCCGCGGTTCTTCTTGATGTAAAATTCTTCGTACAAATACTGCATGAAATGATCCAGGCATTTTGTTCCGTTGAATTTATCAATGATCACTGCATCCAGGTAAGCTCCTAAAATTGCTCCTCTGGAATAATACGTCATCGTGGTATTTGCACTGTTCTCATTCGGACGGTAACCTTTAATCCACGCATCATAGCTGGAATGTGCAACCGGCTGAACACGCGAACCAACAGAACCTTCCACGTAATTCAAAGTCCCCTGCAATTTTCGGATGTATTCGTCTTTGGTATAATATCCGGCTCTTACCAACAGTAATTCATCGTAATACGAGGTAAATCCTTCCATCACCCAAAGCAAAGAAGTATAATTTTCTTCATCGTAGTTGAATGGCCCTAACTGAATTGGTCGAATGCGTTTTACATTCCACAGGTGAAAATATTCATGCGCTACTAACGATAAAAAGTCTTTGTAAGAATTTCCGTAAGTCCAGCGATTTACGCTCAATACACACGAGTTTGCATGTTCCAAACCACCTTGTCCGTTCACTACATTGTGAATGATGAAGGTATAATTGGTATTCGGGTTTTTACCGGCAAAAACTTCGTTCTCCGACTTGACAATGCGTGCCATGTCTACTTTCAATTCATCAATATCGAAATTCCCTGAACCGAAAACGGCTACTTTGTGCTTCGTATCGGCTACCGTGAAATCAAATACCTGCTGATTTCCAATTTCAAAAGGGGAATCCACCAATACATCGTAGTTCGGGAATTGGAATGTTTCTGATTTTTCTCCGGAAGTTTGTTCGGAAATTTTCTCCAATGGAGTTGTAATAACTTTGAAATCGGAATGCGGATAAACTGTTACTTTACCTCCTTTATCTTTGTGACCATCCAGGTAACAGAAAACACCTGAACTGGAAACAAAACCGTGAGTCAGGTCTAAAAAACTCGTTCTAACAGACAATTCGAAGGCATATACTTCGTATTGAACAAGCACTTTTTTAGCTTTTCCGGTAGTTACTTTCCAGGCATTTTTGGATGTTTTTCCAACTTTTAAAGCACCGCCTTTCTCATCAAAAGCACGAACCAGGTTGACATTTTTCGAAAATTCCCTTACCAAATAGGAACCCGGAGCCCAAACGGGCATTTTAACTGTCAGATCACCTGCCTTGAATTCAGAAATTTCCATTTCCACTTCAAAATAGTGGTTCTGAGGCTTTGTCATTCGCAGCGAGTATTGGATTTTTTGTGCGCTGATCATTCCTGTAAATGCGAGTGATAGTAAAAGTAATGCTGATCTCATTGCTCTGTTTTAATTTATCCAAATATACTTCTTTCAAAAGAAATTCATCATTTTCTAATCCTTGTTAACAGCAATTTGACATGGGTTTTACATTGTAGCAAAACGAAGACCTGAATTTTGCACCATGAAAAAATCGTTGGTGGTAGTCCTTGGTGGATTTGGCTTGGTGTTGTTGATTTTCGCTTCTATGTCTTGGTATTTTAATCAGAAAATGCATGAAAAACAGGCTTTACTTGTAAAACTGGATAATTTATCCACTCAGATACAAGATCATAAAGATTGGATGGAGCACCTCACCAATCAGCGGCTTTGGTACGATTCCATTGCAAAAAACGAATTTGAATACCGGAGAAAGAACAGTTTTGCACATGAATTGATCCACCAGGATTTGACAGAGGTCTTCGCTTCTGACAAGAAAGTAGAAAAGGAATTACTTATCACACTCAACGATATTCTGCTTACCGAAGACCGGATTTTAAATGATATTGCAAAAATCGGCTTCAAGGAATTTGGTTACATCGGAAAAATGCGCGAAGTGATTCACGAGGTCGAAGAAAAATTCCCCCAATTCGATGAACAAATACTGAGTCTACGTCGACATGAGAAAGATTACATCATGCGCAACGATGAGAACTACGCTCAATCTCTTCACCAGGAAATTGCAGATTGGCAGGCCCAGGGAAATTGTCCGCCCGAATTGACCCAATACCTTCAATACTTTGATTCGGTACGAAGCCGGATCCAATTGCTTTTTGCTATTCCAAATCGGAATCATTATTCAAGCTGGTCCTTGCGAATGTCGAGTATTCAGTCCAATCTACGCCAAATAAGGGGTGAATTTATCCGGGAATCCTACGCTTTATCCAATGATTCACTAACGATGCAGTACATCATTTCAGGAATTGCTTTCCTGGCATTAATTTTTGGAAGCATTTATATTGTTCGCAACATTACAATCCAGGTAAGCCGATTACAACGTAGCATGAATGAATTTATTTCTTCCAATTACCAGGCATATGAAAGCATTTCTCACCAATTGCCGAAAAATGAAATCGGGCAGATCAGCATCCAATTCCTTAAAATGGCCCGTAAGATCAAATGGGACGTGCATTTGCTGGAAGATCGGGTACTGAGAAGAACTACTGCTCTACATGAAAAGAATGTCCAATTGGAAAAGCAGCATTCCGAAATGATGGACAGTCTGCGATATGCCCAAAAACTGCAGGAATCACTATTGGTTTCAAGAAAGCAGCTCGCACAGCATTTTGAACACGCTTATGTTCATTACTCCCCGAAAAACCTGGTTGGCGGAGATTTTTACTGGATGAAAAACTTCCGGGAAAACGGAGTAGATAAAATTCTCTTCGCATTGGCAGATTGCACCGGACACGGAGTTCCGGGAGCATTGCTGAGTGTATTGGGAATGAACACCTTAGACGAATTGTTTGCTGATGGAATCCGAAAACCGAATGAATTACTGGATTCGCTGCGCAAAACAATCCTGCGAAGAATCAGCTCGGAAGAAGAGCAGCGCATGGATGGAATGGACATAGCAATTTTCTGCCTGGATAAACGCAGCCGCGAATTGTCCTTCTCGGGTGCTCAAATGCCTTTGTGGATCGTTCGCAACTCGGAAGTCATTGAATTAAACGGCGAACGGGTACCAATCGGATTTACCTATATGAATCATTTGGAATTCAAATCGCAGCAACTGGTTATGGAGGAAGATGACAAATTGGTATTTTTTACCGATGGAATGGTAGACCAGTTTGGTATGGAATCGAATAAAAAGTTTGGGAAAAAGCAGCTGCGCTACTTATTGGGACGTTCTTCGAATCAGAGTGGCAGCGTGATCTATAACAGGCTGATGAACCAATTTTCCTTCTGGAAAGGCGAAAAAGAACAAACGGATGATTGCACGTTTATGATTTTGGAACCTAAGTTTGTGAAGACGAGAAGTGTAAAAGTGGAACTCCCCGTTTCGAATGGAAAATTGGAGGTTTGAAAGAGATTTTTTTATCAAACTACTTAATTCGTTTAAAAATAATAAATATTTAAAAAACAGACACTTAACTCCAAATCTGTTCACAAATTTATAAACAAGTAAATTCATGAATTTGAAAATTTCTCAAGTATTGAATTTTCGAATTAGAAGTTTCAAGAACTGAATTAGAGGAATGAATTTAACAATTAACTGCAAGTTTTGAATCAAAATGAAACGAAAATGCCTTGGTATCAATAGGATTCTCAAACAAATCCGGATAATAAGCTTTCATTTCCGAATGCATTAACTCAAACGGAATATCTGTAAACTCTCCATAAAAATGCAGGTATTCCATAAATTGATGATCTGCTACATAAGCCTGAAAAAGCGAATCTTCGCTTCCATCCCACTTCAGTAATGGAACTCCGCTCAATTTACAGATCCTCGGATCAAAAGCAGGCGTACATTTACTCCATTTTCCATCGATGTAAACTTCTACATAACCGTGAAAAACAATTTCATCGCGTTTGAGGTAAAACTTCAACTTCTCTACACCAATGTGATTCTTCACGATTCCAAAACCCAGTCTTGCAGGAAAACCAAAAGCACGAAAACAGGCACATGCCAACAATGCTTTTTCAACGCACCACGCCCGCTTCTTTGACACAATTACACTGGCTTTCAGGAATTCCGGACGTAAATCCAGGTGATATGGATCGTATAAAAAGGAATCACGCACGGTTTCGTAAATTGAAATTGCCTGTTTAACCCGATCAGGATGAACCGGAATGGTTTGGATAAATTGCTTCACTTCCATATTGGAATAATCCATTTGTGGGGTTTCTTCCAGGAATTCGGGCCATTTTAACGCATCATTTTGTTCATTCATACTACGAAATTAACTAAATTCGTTGAGTGACGGATTCAGATAAAAAACATTCATTTCGCGAGGAATTTGAGGCGCATCTTGAAAGCCCGATTCCTATATTGGCTCGCTTACGGAATTTGATTTTCGGCAAAGAATCTCCCGACCGGTACACACAGATCAGTTTTTACCTGGGCTTGCTGATTTGGACGATTTTCCTGGTTTGGATTATACTTGGCCACATGGTTCTCACCAATACCGAATGGATTGAGCAGGAAAAAGGTTTGGATGTGCATTCATTGATCGAACAGCGCGGAGAAGCGTTAGGTTTTAAAGGATCTGATTTTCAAAACAATCTGATTACGTTCTATAACATTGCCCTTTTTGCCTGGTCCGGATTATTCGTTGGACTTGTATTGCAATGGCGGAAAAATAGCTGGTTCATTTACTTTATTTGGGCTTCGGGAGGAATCTATTTACTGGCAATGTGGTTCTTGATGGGCTTTTCTTACTGGTACCACGATACCACTACTTTTGACAAAATTGCATTTTTCCTTCTGATCGGACATTCGAGTCTCCATTACTACTTCCTAAATCGGGAAATGCGCGGTGAAAAAACCAATTTCTTTGGAATTGATGAAGGTTTTGATTAACTAATTATTAAGTTTTATCAATTCCTTTTCAAGTTTTAAAACTAACTCATTAGGTGAATTTCGTTCATTCGGCATAATTAATTTTGCCTGTTTGTAAAAATGAACACGTTCGCTTAATAAAGCCTCTACAAAAGGATGAAATTCCGAATCACTTAAATCTCTCAATAAAGGTCTTTCCTGCTTCTCAATTTTCAATCTTTGAATTAAAGTCAATAAACTGGTATTCAAATAAATAACTAATCCCATATTATGCATTAATTCAAGAGTACCATCAATAGCCGGAAGTCCGCCTCCAACTGCAATCACTGATGGCTCCGTAGAATGAATTCCTTTCAAAAAATCCATTTCCAACTTTCTGAAAGCAGCTTCACCATCTTCTGAAAAGATTGCAGAAATAGTCTTTCCTGCTTTCTTTTCAATCTCCTTATCCGAATCTAAAAAAGGAAGTTCCAGGCGCTCGGCAAGCAAAGCCCCAATGGTCGATTTACCGCTTCCCATGAAACCAATGAGGAAAATATGTTTTTGGATCTTCATTTTGAATTAATAAATTAGTTTTCGCTTCATCAATTCATTCAGAACAGCCTCCAATTTCACCAAATCTTCCTCCGAATTAAATGCATTGATCGAATAACGTATATAAACCTGTCCGTTTTGAACCATTACCGGAATTTCTATTTGGTATTCGTTGTAAAGAATATTCTTCAGTTCGATCGGGTTATCGCAGCGAACCGGAATGCTTCCTAACTGACCGATAAATTCATCCGTTACCGGAGCCAGTGGCTTGGAACCAACTAATTCGCACAAACGCGGAAGCCATTTTTGCACTAGTTTCCGGCAATTTTCGGCTACTCCCCACCAATCGTTCCATTTCATGAAATCAATCGCATCAGGAATCGTTAGATATGCTGTAAAATCCCGGGTCCCGTTGAATTGGTGATAGTCTAAAAATTGTGAACCACTGGGGAAATCCGCATTGTAACCCCAACTCACAATCAAAGGATCCAATTGTTGTTGATGTTCCGGTTTTACATGTAAAAAACTCGAACCTTTCGGGGTCATCATCCATTTGTGGCAGGCACCTGTGTAAAAATCAGCATCAAGTGTTGTTAAATTCAAAGAAATATGAGCCGGAACATGTGCGCCGTCAATAAAAACCAACAAACCTCTTCGTCTGGCTTCTTCACAGATCTCCTTAACAGGCAAAATTAAGCCCGTAGCCGAAGTTATTTGAGAAATAAACACCAATTTAGTATTAGCACTAAAACCTTTCCAGAAATCGCTTAAAAAAGATTCTTTTGATTCAATTGGAAGTGAAATGGCTTGTTTGATGTAGTTGGCGCCCTTTTCCGCACAATAAAATTCCCACGTTCTGTCGCAGGCACCATATTCAATATCCGTAGTCAAAACCTCATCTCCGGGTTTCAAATCAAGTGATCTTGCAACAATATTTACCGCAAAAGTCGGATTGGGAACGTAAACGAGGTCATCTGCCTGAGCTGTCAGAAATTCCGCCAAACGAATACGGCTTTCCTTCAGGTATTGCGGACCTTTGTTTACGATAAACTGAACAGGTTCGTATTCCAATTCCCGCTGAAATCTTTGATATGAATCAAAAATAGGCTTAGGAGTTGCCCCAAATGAACCGAAATTCAGGAATGTAATATCTTCCCGAAGTAAAAAGGCTTCCTTTAGGTTGTTGTAAACTATTTGGTCTGAGTTCTGCATCTCTAATAAATATTATTCAATGGGTCAAATAAAAATTTTTCACTTTATCAAACATTAAACCTTTTGAACGTTGGAACTTTTTGAACTTATCAGTGTTGTTCCCAAATCTGAACCAATTCCACCAAAGTATCTACTGCTTTCTGCATGTCCTGTACACTCACATACTCATGACGGCTGTGAATTGCCATTTCGCCAGTGAATATATTCGGACAAGGTAATCCCATGAACGACATGCGCGAACCATCTGTTCCACCGCGAATAATGGTTGGTTTTGGAGTAATTCCTGCTTTTCTCATAGCTTCGATGGCGTAGTCGGTCACAAAAGGAACATCTTTGATGATTTCCTTCATGTTCCTGTACTGTTCAGTAACCTTTGAAGTGTAAATTGCTCCGGGAAATTGTGCGATAATCTCTTTCAAAATTCCTTCCAAACGCGTTTCATATTCTGCCAATTTTGCAGTAATGTGATCCCGGATAATGAAACTCACCGTTACTTCTTCCAATCCTCCGGAAATAGCTGTGGGATGAACAAACCCTTCCCGGCCATTGGTGCTTTCAGGCGACCATTCGTCTTTTGGCAGAGCATCGATAAAAGCACTTGCAACTTTCATGGCGTGAACCATTTTTCCTTTAGCATAACCGGGATGCGCACTTACACCTGTAATCACAAATGTCATAGCATCTGCCGAAAAAGACTCGTCTTCAATGGCTCCCAATTCTCCGGAATCGAGGGTGTAACCGAAATCGGCACCCAGTTTCTGCATATCCAGCTGCTCCACACCTCTTCCTACTTCTTCATCGGGAGTGAACAGAATACGGATCTTTCCATGCGGAATTTCTTTCTTCTTCATCAACTGTTCCGCCAAATCCATAATGATTGCAACGCCGGCTTTATCATCTGCTCCCAGCAAAGTGAGCCCCGAAGCTGTGATCAGATCATCGCCGATCTTTTCTTTCAAATACGCATGCTTTTCGGTAGTGATTACCTGTGATGGATCATCTGGAAGCGTAATGGGTGCTCCGGTATACTTGCGGTGAACAATCGGTTTTACATTTGTTCCGGTAACATCCGGAGCGGTATCCATGTGCGAACAAAAACAAATAGTTGGAATATTTTCTTTGCCCGATGTTGCAGGAATAGTTGCATAAACGTAACCCCACTGATCGGCTTCGGCATCTTCAATTCCCAATGCCTGCAGCTCTTTCACCAATAAATGAGAAAGGTCTTTTTGTTTTTCACTGGAGGGAAAAGAGGGCGAGTTCGGATCTGCAGTGGTGTCAATTTGTACATAGCGCACGAAACGCTCTTCTACCGAATATGGGGCATTTTTCATGTGGATCAATTTTTTTCTAAAATTAGGAGTTTATGCTTGTTTCGATTATTATTGTTGAAAACTAACCGTCATGTTACAAATTAATGATCCCTGTCCGGTAAATACGAACCAGCTTCAGAAAATTGGAGAAAAATGCTATTTCTGCAAAGGCTGTAATGAAAAAGTAGTTGATTTCACACAAGCATCGGACGCGGAGATCAAGGCTTTAAGCGGACAAAAAATCTGTGGCATTTTCCTAAACGAACAATTGGATTCAAAACCGGTATTTCATTGGCGAAAAGCAATTCTTTATCGTTTGATGGCCTGCGCTTCTTTTTTGGGGTTCGCAGTCTCTCCGGTTCATGCAGACGAACAGGTTCCTACCTACAAAAATAAACAGGAAATTTCTGCCTTGAACGATAAAAACAAACCGAAAGAGCCAAAGAAAAAACGGCACAGAAGAAACCGAAAAGGCAGAACAGTTGGACTTTACGCTTATGAATTTGAGCAGTCAACTGAAAAATAAAGAGAAGGATTAATTGAATTCAATCAACAACAAATAAAGAATATTCATTTCAAAACTATTTTGGAACATCTCAACCGATAAACTCCAATTAAAAAACTATTTTGCTACAAATAATCTGAAATGGCATCTATCGAAAAACCTTGTCCTATTCAAAAAAATCAATTAACCAAAACAGGTGATAATTGCTACTTCTGTTCCGGATGCAAAGAAAATGTTATCGATTTCCGGAATTCTTCTCAATCGGAGATTGATTCGTACCGCGGACAAAAAATTTGTGGGATTTTCAATAACAATCAATTGACTCATAAAGCGAATTTTTCATTTAGAAAGAAAATAACCTTCCGATTATTAGGAGTCCTTTCTTTAATTGGTTTTACTATACACCCGGTTCAAGCGTCAACTTTGACAATTAATGAAAACTATGGGGAATCTGCTTCCAAACTACAAAATCAAGAACCAGGTAAAAAGAAAAAAAAGAAGAAAAAGTCAAAAGAAAAGACCTTCAAAACGATAGGATGCCCTGCGTTTTAGCCATTATCTGCAGTTCGAGTTTATTTGGAGCTACGCTCATTTTGTATTGAGTGAGATTATTCAACAATCCGATTCTAACTAAAAAAATCCCCGATACTCCAATGAGCCGGGGATCTTCCATTAAACCAATAACTTGTTATTATTTAGCCGATTTCTCTGCTACCTTGTGATTGATATCGTTTCTGTGATTCAGAATTTCCAGGTTCTCATCTACGAAATAAGCACTTCCGAAACCATTAACGTAAGCTCCTTTTTTTGCTGTCAACTCGATCATAATGAAATCCTGCATTCCAACCAAAATATCCAAAATCTTACCGTGTGCAGCTTGAAGCAATCCCACTGCTTTATCCCACTCAGGAGTATCTCTTGGAATTTCATTGGTGGAAACATCCAATGTTAATCTGTGACGTGCGTAAATTTGCTTGGTAGCAGATTCGTCTTCCGTAAACATAGCAGATACTTTTCCAATCTCTTTTAGGTTCTTAGTGTGTTTCGCCATAAAAGAAACCAGGATATAGAATTTATTACCCGAGCGTGCAAAAGGTGCGTAACTCGCTGTTGGATTTCCTTCTGCATCTACTGTAGCAAGGATCAAAGATTGACACTCGCTGATCAATTCATTTACTTTCGGTTCAACCGGTTTGGTTGCTGCATTATCTGTAGCCATTTGTTTTTTTATTTACAGGTTATTTATTGAACCTTTCTAAAAAGACAATTGTCATAAAACTGTCAGAGAATTGTCATAGAAATGTCAGAAGCAAATTTACAAATGAATGCAATATGATTGTCAAAGGCTTTATTTATATTTTGTTAATTAATCTAACAGCTTTAAAAAGAACCAGAAACGAAAGTCTTCTAACGATGTCCACCTGCTAATTGCAGCAGTTCTTCTTTCCTGAGAATAAAAATTTTGCGGGTTTGTGTATCGATAAACCCTTCTTCTTTGAGCTCTTTTAGGAGACGAATCAATGTTTCTGTGGCTGTTCCTACGAAATTAGCTAGATCTTCACGAGAAAGGTTGATCGGTTCTTCGCCGTAGATATCTACAAGAATTATCAATGAATACGCGAGGCGTTCCCGAACAGTTTTCTGAGCCAGGTTTGTAATGAAAATAGCTCGTTCACCTAATTCTTTAGACAGTTCCTGGATCAATAAATTGCGAAGACTTGGAATATTGTCCAGCATATTCAGGAAATCGTCTTTTGAAACGAAGCAGATATTGGAATCTTCTAGTGTTGAAGCCGACAATTTGTAAGGTTCTCCACTCAACATCGCCCGAAAACCGATAACATCTCCGGCTTTCGCAATGTGAACGATTTGTTCTTTCCCCTCGTCTCCAAGTGCATACACTTTCACTTTCCCATGATTGATGCAATAAACTCCTCTCGGAAAGCTTCCTTCAGCAAAAATGGTTTGACTTTTCTTGTAGAATGAACAACTTTTGTGCTGATCCAAATCGCCTACCTCGTCGGTAGTGAAATGCCCGAAAAGACTATTAGACCTTACGGCACAGTCCTGACAATTGACATGTTTGTGCGATTTTTCCATTGCTACAAAGTTAGCACTTAAACGCGTTACTTATAATTGGATAAAGTCTACATGCAGCAAATCCTGAATGTAACGCAGTTTCTTACGTTCCACCGATTCAACCAGGCTCAAAGAAATCCCTCTCTTTCCTGCTCTTGCTGTTCTTCCGCTTCGATGTGTGTAGTAATCCGGATCATCCGGTAATTGGTAATGAACCACGAATGCCAAATCCGGGAAATCCATTCCGCGTGCTGCAATATCTGAAGCAACGAGGTATTGGGTGTGTTCCTGTGAAAACATGCGCATAGCCTTTTCACGCTCTTTCGGGAACATTTCTCCGTAGATTTCCGTTACTTTCTTTTCGTGTGTTCTTAGAAAGCGAGCTACATGTTCTACATCCCCTTTGGTGCGGCAGAAGATAATCCCTCGTCCTTTTTTCATCGTAGTCAGGAATTCCAGCAGCATCATCGGTTTGTCTTCCTTCTGGCATTCCACATATTGGTGCTCAATCATCGGATTCATTACTTTTTTGGTAGCAATGATCGCCTGTGGGGCGTCCACGTGGAGCGTTTTCTTAATCCATTTGGTCAATTCGCCGTGAATAGTCGCAGAAAAGAGCCATTTTTTATGAAAATCATTGGTTTCAGCCAATATTTTGTCGATTTCTTTCATAAACCCTTTCGCATACAACTCATCGGCTTCATCGAGAACTATTGTTTTAACTCGTCGAAGCGAAACTGCTTTCATTTTGACCAATTCCAGTAATCTTCCCGGAGTTGCGACTAAAACATGTGTCGGGCGCTGAAGATCATGCTTTTGCTGCTCAATATCGTCTCCTTTTACAATGGATTGAATAAAGAACTTGTCCAGGTTTTTAGAGAGTTTGTACAAGGTTTTTGCCGTCTGAATAACCAATTCACGCGTGGGAACCAAAACTACTGCCTGAACATCCTTGTCCTTCGCATCAATACGCTGCAGCAAAGGAACGCCGTAAGCAATGGTTTTCCCGGAACCGGTATGAGCCTGTCCCACATAATCCTGGTGTTTTTCGATCAAATATTTCCAGGCATGTTCCTGGATGGGAGTTGGGGTTGTAAATCCCAATTCAGCCAATCTGCTTAGAATCTTCGGATTAATCGGAGAATTTGTTTTCATACCACAAAAGTACGGAGAACTATTGGAACCGCCCACACACCAATTGATGACAAGAATTAACCCACCACAAATACGCAAATATAAGGAAGTCGCCTACCGGTGACTTTGATCACCCTTTACTATTAAATTCGTTCACATACATGGGCGACTGGTAAGCGCCCTTTAAAATTTGTGTATTTGTGGTAAAAGAAAATATTGGGAATCACTTTTTCAACTCATCAAGCTCCTGGCCTGGTTTCCAGATTCGGTATTCGTGTATTTGATGTGTTTCTTCTTCCCCTTGCTTCTATTTCAATTTCCGCTCTACTTCTTCAGAACGAGGCACTGACTCATAGGAACTTTTACCTACCTGCTCCTCACAATCTTTTACGTCTTTCCCGGAACGCTTCGGGATGTAGAGCACTTTTTTCTTTTGGCGCCTGTTCTTTTGTTTCGAAGATTTGATATTGGTTGTAACTACCAACTGGTCATAGATCAGCGGAATAAATATTTTGCCTTCAGGGTCTACAAAACCGAACTTCGATTTATTCATCACCAAAGCATAACCGCAATAAAGGTCGTTGAATTTACCTACGCTGTCGTATCTCAAAATCCATGCTCCACCACCAAGAGATGAGTTTTTGGGTTGAGAATCTTTGGTTTCTCCAGAATTAGTCTCCACCACTTTCCCTTCCAATTGATCATTGGTGTACCCAAGAATTGTTACCGTAGGTTTTGGGAGCAAAACAGAATCCTGCCTGTAAGAATCCCTTTGGGTCTTTACAAAAGGATCTTTTCCAGCATGGAAATTATCCCCATAACCTTTTGTAAGCGTGAATTGTGCCTGCATTTTTGCATCCTTATTTTCGCCCTTCGTTTGCCAATCAGTAGGTTGAATAAGAGAACTTTTGCCTCCTGGTTGGTTTGGTTGATGGTTGATTTGATAGGCGCGACAAACTAATTCCTCTGAACTTTCTGCATTTAATAATGCGGCTCTTTCGGCTTTATCTTCAGTTGTATCTTTTTTAGTTTGCGACCAATAAACGATCCCTACAACAGCAACAGCAGTTACCACTGCTCCAACGGTGAATTGCTTGATTCGCAGGTTGCGCAAATAGGTTTGTCCGGTTTGACGGATCATATTTCGCTGTGATGCGCGTTTGGCAGCAGAACGAACGAGTTGATGCATTTCCAGTTCTTCCCGGAGTTCCGAATTCATGCTCAATTCCTTTTCAAAAGCACTCCTTCCCTCTTCCGAAAGTTCGTTTTGCAGGTAAAGCTCAATGAGTTGATTCCAATTCGTTTCCATTTCTTAGCCTTTTATTGGTTCAACCATTAATTCGTGATCCTGGATCATTTCCTTTGCTTTCTGCAGGCAACGGTATTTCTGTGCTTTCGCCACTTTATCGTTCCGAAGTCCGATCTTTTTAGCAATATCAACCATGTTCCATCCCAATCCGTAAAACAATTGGAGGAGTTCCTGGCATTGTGCTCCCAATTTCTCAAGAGTTGATTCCACTTCCCGAATCTTCATTTCTTTTTCAAACCAGTGATCATCGCCGGTATCTTGAATATTCTCATGTAATTCGGTTGAAATTTGTTTTTGTTCTTTACGCGCCTGGTTATACCAAAGCAATTTGCAGGTATTCCGCACGTAGAAAAAAGGTTCAACAGTCAATTCAAAGTCAGACGATTCTCGTTTGCGGACATAGATCAGCAGGGCTTCCTGGAAAATATCCTCCGCGCTCACAGAATCGCAGCCCAAAGTCTTCATGTAACGGCGGATATCCGGCCATTTCCGATAGAGTTGTTTGAGTTCCTGCTGCATATTTACGGTTCCGATCATGGAGCTGTTTTCAGTCTAATGTTGAGAAAACGAAAAGGTAAACACTAATTCCTAATTACGCATGCCGAATTACGAAATAATGTAATTTGACCATAAAAAAGGAATTCCGGACAGGATGTAAATAATCACAAACCGGGAAACAAAAAAGGTGGTCCGTCAATGAACGAACCACCTTCCAGGTATTAAAAAAACAACTTATTCCTTTACAAGTCTCAACTGTCTGACACTTGATTCTTTCGTAATTCGAAGGGTATACACTCCTTTTACCAGGGAAGAAAAATCTTTGGTATTAATTTCAATTCCCGACCAAACAACCTGCCCTATGGCATTCATCAATTCAAAGCTTTCATTTCCGGGAGTATTTGATACCTGGATTGTTGATTTAAACGGATTTGGATACACATTTACATCCGATAATTCATTCTCATCCATTCCTAAAGATGTAATTGCTACGCATGCAGAAGTATCCGTACATCCGTTGGAAGTAATGATTACTGCGTAAGTTCCATTCGTTGCAGGTGAATAATCCTGTCCTGTTTGATTGGCAATCAAAGTAGAAGTGGCGCAATTAATCCATTCGTACGTACCGGTTTCAACAGCGTGAATTGTAAAATTCTGAACGGTCGTTGTAGCTGCAAGCGTACAAACTACCAGATTTACACAATTGGATGTATCGATACAACCGTTATTGTTAATAATAACTGCATAATTACCTGTTTGGGTCGGAGTAAAACTTTGGTTGGTAGCTCCGGATACAGATGCATTCCCGTTACAGTTGATCCACTGATAAGTTCCCGATTGAACGGCAGTGGCAGTATGCCCATTAGTCGTTGTAGTTGCTGTTAAACTACATATAACCACATTTATGCAGTTAGAAGTATCCGAGCAACTTCCGTTATTAACAATTACTGCATAGTTACCTGTTTGTGTTGGAGTAAAGTTTTGGTTAGTCGCTCCAGCTATGGGAGTATTCCCTGAACAATTTATCCACTGGTAGGTAGCTCCCGCTTCATTAGCTGTTAGTGTGCTTCCGTTTAAGATCGTCGTGTTATCAAGGACACAAGCTGTATAAGTAATTGTAACATAACCACCTGTTCCTGTTCCCGGTCCACCGCCGTTACCATTACCACCACCACCGCCGGCGCCGTAATTTACCCCATTACCGGCTGGATTGCTCACATTACATGCAGGATCTGTAAAACCTGCACCTTTACCACCATCACCGCCTGGTGCTCCACCTCCAGTTCCGGCTGCTCCTCCGGGGGTTTGACATTGTCCTGTCCATGCAATTGTATTGCCTCCGTTACCTCCGTTACTAATCGAACCGGCTGCGCCGCCACCGCCACCGCCGAAATAAGTCCAATAGCCACCGCCACCGGTACCACCCGTACGATTAATCGTACCGCCTGTGCCACTGCCACCAATGCCGCCACCGCCAATAGAAGGATTGCTTACAATGGATCCATCGGTTCCACCGGTAGCACTAATCATCGAGCCCACAGCAGAAGTTCCTCCCGAAGGTCCGCCGCCCGCCACGCCAACAGATACTGTAAGAACCTGACCGGGGTTTACTGAATATGTTCCTTTGGCATATCCGCCACCGCCGCCACCGCCGCCGCCATTTCCGCCGCCCGCACCTCCTGCACCAAGGACTTCAATTTCCAGGGAAGTAACTCCCGGGGGAACATTGAATGTGGAACTACTTGAAAAATTTACGGTTGTTTGTGAAAACAGCGTTCCACCAAATAGTGTTAATAGTAGTGTGTTGAATAGTTTTTTCATAGTAATTACTTTAAACGTTGATGTGTTAAATAAATGCTCACTGAGCAGTATCAAAAGGTAATTTACATGTAAAAGGCCGAAAATCAAAAAAATATTTTCAATGCTCCGGTAAATGAATTCGATCTGCAAAAGAAGATTCTGCCAATAAATATTAAAAGCAGGTCTTGGCACTGTAGGATCGTTAATTTAGGTCCACGCACTAACAATTAAATTTTTCTGATTATGATACAAGTTGTCACAGTAGTATTAGCAATATTAGTTATCGTTATAAACGGAATCCTCGGACATTATTATCCTACAAGTGCAATACTGGGCACTCCCATTATGATTGGAATAAGTTCTTTGATCCTTGTTTTAGGCTTACGAAGAGCGGCTACCATCTGGAAAAGTTGCCTGGTGCTTTTCTGCTCAATCTTTAATGATTTCCTGCTCCTGACCTATTCCGGTGGGGTTCATGACAATAAAGGACTTGCCTTGATCGGCTCATACTTTGTCTATGGATTAATTTCGGGATACCTTATTTTAATTTTAGGAACTTTCAATAGTAAGGATAAATTACCCCGCAAATTAATAGCCTATGCCATTTTTCCGGTGCTGGTATTTATTTACATGCAACTCCGATTAAATATTTACTGAAAAGCTCCGTTAATGGATCAAACAGAAATTTATTTGATGAAATTACTAACCTGCTTATTTTTCTGCCTGACTTTTCTAACTGGCTTCTCTCAAAAAGACAAGGAAAAGATCCTTGCAAATTTTGATTATGTGGAATACTATCCGGATTCAACAATTAAAGAAGCACGGAAATTCAGCGGGACGAACCTGGAAGGAACGACCGTAGAATTCAACACTGCCGGTGAGCCGGTTGCCATTGGAAACTATAAAAAAGGGATGAAAACTGGAAGATGGATTTATTCTGACGGTGCATACAGTTTCTTTGTGTTACAAAAGAAAGATCCGGAACTAAAGGTCTGTTTAACCGAAAAACAGGATGAAGCGGGAAATAAAACGGGAGAATTAAAAGACCGGTTTGAAGGAATATTACTATGGGAGTTTCATCAGACTTATGAAGTTTTGTTGAATCCTTTAGTCAGAAAACGAATGTGCAATATGATAGTCTCTGTTCCAAATACAAACATCAATGAAATTACTTATCCTCTTATTCTCCAACATGATTTTCCTAACTGGCTTCTCACAAAAAGACAAAGAAAAAATCTTGGCCAATTTTGATTACGTGGAGTATTATCCGGATTCGACGATTCGATCTGCCCACCAATTTATCGGTTTTACCCTGGAAAGAGTATCGATAGAATTCAATGAGGCCGGAATGCCGGTTGCCATAGGAAACTATCAAAAAGGAAAACGGGTCGGAGAATGGATTTATTCCGATGGTTCAGTTACAATCTTTCCGAAGTTAAGCGCAATTGAGAATCCAACTGTTATTGCTTTTGACCCTTATGACCCGACAGATCACAGAACCGGATCTTTGCGCCCGGGATGCGGAACGGGAACTATGCAGGCTATACAGAATTTCAAAGCAAAGTATCAGAGCTTAATTAATCCGGGAAATAATAGTGAATAACAAAGATGAGGATAAAAAACAGGCGAACCATTCTCATTGTATTGGGAGTTCTTGTGTTGTTGGTAATAACACCATCCTGCTGTTTATTCTTTTAAAATTGGGAATTGTCAGCGTACATTAACTTGAATATCTATGGAGATAATCATCAATAAAGAGCATTTCACATTCCATGTAGAGAAAAACCTCACGGAACCCTGTCCGGAGTGTGGTGTTCCGGCTTGTGGAAAGGAAGATTTTTTCTGGTATGAAAAAGAAGGAAAAAGAATGGCGCTGGTTTTGGATGGTTCGTATTTGGATTTGGTCATCCAGGATTATTTTAAGACCAGTTATGAAAAAAACACATACGCTTCATTACCTAAATTCCTAAGGGAATCCAATGAATGCATCGGCTGGAGTGAAGCGGATGATTTCGGGGAAACGGAATTGGAAATAGATGATCTGCTGACAGCTATTACTCTTATTCAGGCTGCCGGGATTGAAGATTGGCTGAAAAGTGAAATGATCGCATATACACAGGAACTGAAAATTGTTTGCTACCAGGCGAAGTCATTGGGTAGTAAACTTTATGTGACACGAAGTTGAATCAGAACATTTAATCAACTACTAGATTTTCTTACATTTAACTTCTAATATTACTTATTTCTATACCTTATGAACGCTTCTGTTTTTAAAACTGCATACATCTTTACTGGCTTCATGTTGGTTGTAAATCTTGTCATTGATTTGATGTCCACACATTTTAAGGCTTCACTTTTGACAAGCCTGTTTAGTTGGCAATATTGGGTCTATGATGTTCTTCCGGAACTTCTCATTAGTTTTCTAGCGGCTGCAGGAACCATTATGATTTCTTCAAAGCTGAAAGATTTTACCTGGAAATCTGTTATCCTTAAGGTAGTGATTTTCACTTTGATCTATTCTTTTTTATGTTTAATGATTTCCTTTACTGTTTTCATGGTAGTCAACGGAAGTAATTTTAAGCTGTATAATCCGTGGGATTTTATTTTTTCTATCACAGGAATACGTGTTGCTTTTATCTTCCAGGTAGTTTGGATGGTACTGAAATACCAGCAAAAACCCTTAGACAATGAGTAATCGAAAGATATTTTTAATCGTTGGTATTCTTGTAGCGGTATTTTTCGCTCTCTTATTTTTTTTGGTCATTTACCTTATTGGAAATGGAGATTTTCATTTCAGAGGGCATTGAATAAGCCAATGGGAAATGTATTAACAACTCAAATGTCTTACGCAGAACGCTTACGCCTTAGCGTTGGCGCAAGAAGAAGAGTGTTTTTGATTGAAAAGCAATTAGATCCGCTAAGGAATGTAATTCGCAATTCTCTAAAATTTTGGTAATTCTCACCCAACATCCATGCCGTATCTTTGATTTTAGGTAACTTCAAAAAAAAAAACGGCTTTTTAATGGATGATGTAGACAATATAGAACTGAACTACCTGGATATTTCGGATTATGAAGCGTTGAAGGAAGCCATGGTGGAATCTTACACCGGCTTGTCGAATCCTTTCTGGACACGGAAACAGGTAGAAACGCTCATTAACCAGTTTCCGGACGGACAGGTTGCTATTAAAGTGAACGGACAAATTGCCGGCGTGGCGCTTTCTATCATTGTGGATTCTTCGAAATTCGAGCATTTACATACCTATAAACAGATTACGGGTAATTATACCTTCAAGACTCACCGGGCAGGCGGGAATATTCTCTACGGAATTGATGTTTTTATCAAAAAGGAATTCCGCGGCCTGAGACTTGGTCGCAGATTGTATGATTACCGCAAGGAATTGTGCGAAAAACTGAATCTCAAAGGAATTGCTTTCGGCGGGCGAATTCCGAATTACCACAAATATGCCAATGAGATGACGCCCAGGGAATACATTGAGAAGGTGAAACGCAAAGAAGTTCACGATCCGGTGCTCGATTTCCAAATGTCGAACGATTTTCACCCATCCAAGATTTTAAAAAATTACCTGGAAGGCGATTCACACTCAAAAGATTACGCGGTCCTTTTGGAATGGGACAACTTGTACTACGAAGTCAAAAATGAAGCTCCGAGTGCAATCAAAACAGACGTGCGCCTGGGATTGATCCAGTGGCAGATGCGCCCTTACTCCAACCTGGACGAATTAATGCAGCAAGCAGAATATTTTGTGGATGCCGTTTCGGGTTATCGCTCCGATTTTGCGCTTTTTCCGGAATTCTTCAATGCTCCGCTCATGGCCGAGAACAATCATTTGTCAGAACCGCAGGCCATTCGTGAGCTGGCCAAATACACCCAGGAAGTTGTTCAGCAGTTTTCCAAGCTGGCAATCAGCTATAATATCAACATTATTACGGGAAGTATGCCGGAAATTCAAAACGACCGTTTGTACAACGTGGGCTATTTATGCCACCGCGACGGACGGATTGAACGTTTTGAAAAGATCCACGTTACTCCCGACGAAGCAAAGATCTGGGGAATGGAAGGCGGAAGCCACATCCAGGTTTTCGATACGGATTGTGGCAAGATCGGGATCCTGATCTGTTACGATGTGGAATTCCCGGAATTAAGCCGCTTACTGGCCGATGAAGGAATGGATATTCTTTTTGTACCTTTCCTGACTGATACGCAAAACGGGTATTCGCGTGTGAGACATTGTGCACAAGCACGTGCAATCGAGAACGAATGTTATGTCGCTATTGCAGGAAGTGTAGGAAACCTGCCGAATGTTCACAACATGGATATTCAATATTCTCAATCGATCGTATTTACACCTTGCGATTTTGCTTTTCCGTCCAACGGGATTAAAGCGGAAGCCACAACGAATACAGAAATGATCCTGATAGCGGACGTAGATATTACTTTGCTACGGGAACTGAATCAATATGGCTCTGTGCGGAACCTGAAGGACAGGCGGACAGATATTTATGATTTGAAAAAGCGGAGAAGAAAAGAATAATTGATGATTTTTTCACTAATTTTGTAATCAAACAAATAATTCCTCCATGTAAAAAATAATTTCTTTCTAACAATTAAGATGGTAAACCGAAGAGCTGTTTACCCGATTCGTCACTCTTAAGAAAGAAATCATGGTACTTCTTCAAAATATCTCTTATCAACATCCCAATAAGGACCGTTTGTTTGAAAATCTCAACCTGGCGATCCAAAACACTGGTAAAACAGCCATCATTGGAAACAATGGTTCCGGTAAATCTACGCTGTTGAAAATCATCAGCGGTCAACTTTCAGTGACTTCCGGACAAGTTTCCGTTGAGGTCAGACCTTACTTTGTTCCTCAACAATTCGGACAGTACAATGAACTAACGATCGCACAAGCTTTGCAGATCGAAGACAAAATTCGAGCTTTCCGGGAAATTCTCGCAGGAAATGTGAGTGATGAAAATATGAATACACTCAACGACGACTGGACGATTGAGGAACGTTGTGAATCGGCATTGGAACATTGGCAGCTCACTGATCTGGATTTGGAACAAAAGCTGGAATCTCTAAGCGGCGGACAAAAAACGAAAGTTTTTCTTGCCGGTATTTCGATTCACCAACCAGAATTGGTATTGATGGATGAACCGACGAATCATTTAGACCAGGTCGGCAGGCAACTTTTGTACAACTTCATTCGGAACACTACTTCTACCCTGCTCATTGTGAGCCATGACCGAACGTTGCTAAACTTACTGGATACGATGTGTGAGTTGTCCAAATCCGGGATACGCTTTTATGGCGGCAACTACGATTTCTACAGGGAGCAAAAGGCCATCGAACAGCAAGCACTTCAAAATGAGGTCAAACATGCAGAGAAAACGCTCAAAAAGGCCAAAGAAAAAGAGCGCGAAACCTTGGAGCGCAAGCAAAAACTGGATTCGCGCGGAAAACAGAAACAGGAGAAATCCGGTGTGGCGCGAATCATGATGAACACCATGCGGAACAACGCCGAAAAAAGTACAGCAAAAGTAAAAAATCTGCATTCGGACAAAATTGATGGTATCTCTAGTGATTTGCAGCAGGTCCGTTCCAAATTGCCGGAATTCGACCAAATGAACTTCGGTTTCGCCCATTCTTCGCTTCATAAAGGAAAAGTTCTGTTCAAGGCAACTAATCTCAACATCACCTTCGAAAAGAACACGCTTTGGAAAGAGGCTTTAACTATTCAGATCTGCAGCGGAGAACGCATTTCTATCCACGGAGCAAACGGTTCGGGGAAAACTACTCTGCTAAAATTGATCCTGGGTGAATTGCAAACTGAAAGCGGCACAATCGAAAGCGCTATAAAATCTACGGTATACATTGACCAGGACTATTCATTGATTGACAATCAACTGACTGTTTACGAACAGGCACAAGTTTTCAATACCACTTCATTATTGGAGCACGAAGTGAAGATCCGTTTAAACCGTTTTATTTTCGGAAAAGAAACGTGGGATAAATTATGCAGCAGCCTGAGTGGTGGTGAACGCATGCGTTTACTTTTATGTTGTCTGACTATTTCAAATAAAGCTCCGGATATACTGATTTTGGATGAACCGACAAATAACCTGGATATTCAAAACACAGAAATACTGACAGCTGCCATCAGGCACTATCAAGGTACGATCCTGGTGGTTTCTCATGATGATTTTTTCCTGGATCAAATCGGCATCAACCGGCAGATTATTTTGAATAATTGAACAGTTACTTTTTATTCGCACGAAGATGAATAATTATTGGGTTGCTGGACAGTTGTTTATTTTTAAGATCATTAGTAATTGAAAAAATGGTATTATAATTGCATAAAACCGATTTTAAATTCAAACTCATGAAAAACCTATTTACATTACTCCTGCTTTTTTTAGCGTCTAATGGCGTAAATGCCCAACAAGTTTACTCTGTAGATTACGAATCGCAGGCAGATGTAAAAGTATTTGTGGTAAACTATGAATCACAAGCAGACTTGTTGGTTTACAAAGTAAAATACGCTTCACAAGCGGGTGATAATGACGGAAAATGGTTCTTCGTAGATTACGAAAGTCAGGCTAAGAAATCTATTTTCTTCGTGAAGTATGAAAGTCAGGCTGATTTGAAAATCTTTTTTGTGGAATACGAAAGCCAGGCGGGCTGGAAAAACAGCAGCAAGAAACAGCTGATGTATTAAGATAAATGTAAAAAAGTAGGGGGTGAAAAATTTTTCACCCCTACTTTTTAATTTTCAAACAATGTCTCCGTTAAAAATGAGTATGTCTTTTTTACTAAAATCGTTCAACTTTCTCAGGACTTAAAATGGCGCTTAGGTGAACGAGATCGGGTACCTGTGCGGTAAATGACAGCAAATTTTTCATACTGTTTGAGGCGGTACGCTGAGTTTATGAAAAATTCTGTCATAACCTGCTAACAGGGCGATTGGTTTACCCACGCCTAGACCTTTTTGGCTCCACCTTTTTGTGGCAATGACAAAAAGGTGGAAAACAAGTAATTGTCGGGGTGGTTAAAATCTAACCGGACAACAATGATTATTAATTTTCAATTACCTTCGCGTTATGTGGCTCAAAAACCTGGTAAAATACTATTTCAGCAAGCGCATACACCGCGATAAACTGCATCCTTCGGTTGGCATTCAGCAGCGGGCTTTGATGCAGCACTATCAGCTTGCGCAAAAGAATAAACAGCTTCCGGCTTTTAACACCACAGGATTCAAAGTTTTTTCTCAATTCGAGGAAGACGGTCTTCTGCTCTTTTTGTTTTCCCTGATTGGTGAAGGAAGTAAAACCTTTATCGAGATTGGCTCCAATGACGGAATCAACAGCAACTGCAGCAATCTGGCTATTCATTTTGGCTGGTCGGGCTTGTTTTTTGAAGGTGACTCGAAACTGATCCGCCGTGGCGAGAAGTTTTATTCGAAGATTCCTACACCTTATCATCCCAAACCGAAATATGTTCAGTCCATCATTAAACGGGAGAACATCAATGAAGGGATTTCAAAAGCAGGCCTTTCAGGTGAAATAGAATTACTTTCAATCGACATTGACGGAAACGATTACTGGGTTTGGGATGCTTTGACAGTTGTTCAGCCGAAAGTAGTAGTCATCGAAACACATACCGAGTTTGGTTTGGAAAATATTGTGGTTCCTTACGACCCCAATTACATGTATCCCGGAAAACACCCGATCTACCACGGAGCAAGCGTTATAGCTATGAATAAGCTCGCTGAAAAGAAAGGTTACCGCCTTGTTGGTGCAAATGATCTGGGAATGAACCAGATTTATATCCGAAAAGATTTACTTTTAGAAGAAGTACCCGGCGTTTCCCCCGAATCAACTTTGTGGCATCCGAAAGCAAAAGCGGATTATTCAAAGTTCAGTGAAATTAAAGATTGGGAATATATTAAAGGTTAAATTATGATCAGAAAAACGCTCTTTTCGAAACAGGCTATGGACTTATGCATAGATCGAATCAATAAATTAGACAAGGACCAGGCTCCTCTTTGGGGAAAAATGAATGCTTCTCAAATGCTGGACCACTGCAGTGAAACCATGAAAGTAGCACGCGGAGAGAAGGAATTGAAACGCTTGTTTATCAGTTATATCCTGGGAAGTATGATGAAAAGTTCTTTCTACAACGATAAACCGGTCCCTAAAAACAGTCCCACGCACAAAGACTTTATCATTACTACCACTTCCGAGTTTGAAAAAGCAAAACAGGAACTGATCGATCATTTGACCGCGTTCCAGGAAGGCGGAATGGATAAATGTACTACTGCGCCGCACGCATTCTTCGGAAATGTAACCAAAGAACAATGGGGATTGGGAATGTATAAGCACCTCGACCATCATTTACAGCAATTTGGAGTATAAGTATGGAATTTATTGATCAGGCGCTCGACGATTACTGCTGCCAACATACCACAGCAGAATCTGCATTATTGGCAAAACTGAATCGTGATACGCACGTAAATATTTTGCAGCCTCGCATGCTGAGCGGTCATTTCCAGGGACGTTTGCTGAGTTTACTTTCAAAAATGATTCGCCCTGAGCGCGTTTTGGAGATTGGTACTTATACCGGTTATTCGGCACTTTGCATGGCAGAAGGATTGACGGAAAACGGAAAAATCATTACGCTCGACATCAACTCTCAACTGGAAGATTTTGTTCGTTCTTACATCGCAGAAAGTGAATATGCTTCAAAGATTGATTACCGCATTTGCAACGCCATGGAAGAAATTCCGACTATGGACGAACAGTTTGATTTGGTCTTTATTGATGCTGACAAGATGAATTACATCAATTACTACAACCTGGTTTTCGACAAACTGAAACCGGGTGGTTATATCTTTTCCGACAATGTATTGTGGTCCGGAAAAGTAATTCAAACCGAGGGAAAAATAGACAAAGACACGCAGTTATTGAAAGATTTTAATGAGTTGATTCATAACGATCCGCGGGTAGAGAATATTTTGCTTCCGATCCGGGACGGCATTATGATCGCGAGAAAAAAATAAATACACGACGCATCGCGTGCCTACTTTTTTCTAATTATCAATGACCAAATTATCAATTATCAAGGTTAGATTCTCTTTTGATATTTGAGATTTATAATTCATAATTACGTAGGACGAATAACGGCTTTTTCTTTTTCCAGCTCAACATCCGTCAATTTACTTTTTGAAACGAACCGGCCTTCTTTGAATTCATAAGTCAAAAGGTCATAGCCATCGTACTGGGTGCTTACTCCTTCATTTTTAAAGGGAAGTGCAATTTTCAAAACACCGGTAAATTCCTTTCCGTTCACAAAAAAATCCTGCGTTTCGAGGTTCTTTAAAAACTTGCTGTATTCCAGGAATACTTCATCTGTCTCTACTTTTTTGCGGTCTGCCATGTAATAATGAACGATTTTAAACGTGTTCTTACCGTCAATTTTCTTTGGAAGAGCCTGAGTAGTCAGTAACAGTTTCTTTTTTTCAGTCACGATATTACCGGGACAAATGCTGAAATAACTTCTGCCTACTTTTTGCTCTTTGCAATCAGTTTGTGCATATGCGTTTCCTGAAATCAGGGAACTAACAAATAAAAGTCCCAAAGTGTAAAGGAGAAATCTGGTTTTCATCGGTTTCATTTTTTGATTCACTAAAGTATGAATTTTAACGGCGAACAATAAGAAAAAATTGTGCCATTTTTTTGCTGATTCCGGTGGCTTCGGCTCCGCTCAGCCACCTTTGTTTCATTTCCATGAATTTTGCCTAAGGCGACTGAGCGGAGTCGAAGGCGGCTGTGGAATTTTTCTTGAAAAGAAAACGAGAAAAACAGTAACCTTTTCGCCGAAATTACGATATAGTAAATCGGGCATAATTATTGCCTGGATTCGAACTGTATTTTATCGCATATGTGGAAGAACTACTTATTTATTGCAGGAATTTCTCTTGCTGTTTCTAATTCATTTTACGCGCAGGAGGAAGATCCTTCCTGTTTGGCGCCTTCTAAAAAGACCCAAAAACTGATTGAAGCGGGAAAAAACTCCCCGGATTTGCAGTCGGCAGCGACGAACTTTGCCAAAGCCATGGAGTCAGAACCAGACAATGCCGGTGCTTATTATGAATTCGGAATGTATGCTTACGAATCCGGGAGAAAGGCTTATGAATCGAATCCGAATCCTGCAACGGGCGACCGAAGCTTTCTAAAAGCAGAAGGTTTGTTTGAAAAAGCAGCAGAATTGTGTCCCGACTATCATTCCGATATTTATTATTATCTCGGAGTAATCAATTATACGCAGGACCAAAAAGAAATTGCAAATACCTGGTTCCAGAAATTCATAGATTTCAAAAACAACGATAATTCACGCTACGGCGCAGCTTATACCAAACAGCTTGCTGACGTAAAAAAACTCCTGGCTTCACAAAAAGAAGAAGGTGAAATGCTTGCCAAAGAAGTTCCTTTCAACCCAAGAAAAGTGGCCGGTGTAAGTACAGAGAAAGATGACGAATATTTACCGATGATCTCTCCTGATAACTTATTGATGTTTTATACCCGTAAACAGGATCTAAAAAACCTGGGGGACGTGGTTTCCAATATGCAGGAAGTATATACTTTCTCCAGTCGACTGGATGACGCTATTGCATTTGACGGTGGAAAAGCATTCAAGAGCCCATTCAACAAAGGAGATTTCCAGAGTTATGGCGGAGCAACTGTTTCCGTAGATAATAAGGAAATGATCATCTGCGCCTGCAAGAAAACAGAAGTAAACGGCCAGTCATACATGAATTGCGACTTGTATTCCACTACTTTCCAGAAAACAGGTCCAAATCCTTCGGATTACCAATGGACTGATTTGGTGAATTTAGGTCCAAAGATCAATACTCCTGATGGCTGGGAAGCACAACCTTCTATGTCGGCCGACGGAAACACCCTGTTTTATACTGCAAACCGCAGATCAACCAAAGACAATGATGTTTTCGTAGTAAAACGCAATGCAGACGGAACCTGGGGCGCACCAAGACCGTTTGATGAGATCAATACAGCCGGAAAAGACAAGAGCCCGTTCCTGCACCAGGACAGTGAGACTTTGTATTTTGTTTCTGCTGTTTCGGATGACCGCAAAGGAGTTGGAGGCTTGGATATTTTCTACATGCGTGAAGAAAACGGAGTTTGGAGCAAACCAAAGAACATCGGTTATCCGATCAATTCAAAAGGTGACGAAGTTGGAATCTTTGTTTCCACGGATGGAAAACTGGCTTACTACTCTTCTCAACAACAGGGGAAATGGGATATTTACGGATTTGACCTGTATGAAGAAGCACGTCCAAAAGCAGTAGTGATCATCAAAGGAGATTTGAAAGATCCTTCCGGAAAGCCGGTTGAAAATGCAACGATCGAAGTAGCTTACGAAAATTCCGACAAAGTAGAACAGGTTCGCGTAAATGGGAACGACGGAAAATATGCCGTAGTCGTTAAAACAGACAAGCCGCAGGACATCATGGTTTCCGTGAAGAAAGACGGCGCTGCTTTTGATTCCAAACTGATCACAAAAGAAGAGATCGTGAAGAAAGAAAACCGCGTGAACAACAAGCTGGAAGTGAAAGAGCTGAAAGTTGGTGAAGCTTACACGATCAACGACATATTGTATGATTACAACTCGGATATGCTTTCCGGGAAATCGCAATTCATTCTGCGCGAGTTTGCCCGTTTCTTAAAAACGAATCCAACAATCAAGATCATGATCCAGGGTCACACGGACAGCGATGGTGACGATGCGAAGAACTTAGATCTTTCCGACCGTCGTGCAAAAGGAGTAAAAAGATACTTAGCTTCTTTGGGAATTGAAGAAAGCAGACTGGAAGCACAAGGATTGGGTGAAACGAAACCAAAGGTGGCGAATGATACTCCGGAGAATAAGGCGAAGAATCGTAGAACGGAGTTTTTGATCCAGGGAATGTGATTTTAAATGATAAAACGCTTGCGCTAAAGCTTGTGCCATCGCTAAAGCTATTTGCGACACGCGATCAGCGTAGGCGCATGTAAAATTCAAAAGAAATAACTGAAGGCAGGGGCGAAAAATTTTTCGCCCCTACCTTTTTATGAAATCTTGGTATGAAAACAATGACAGGTTTTATTGTATTCCTCAGCTTATTCTCGTGCAGCGGGAAAACCACCAACGGGAAAACAATCGTGGTGGATGTTCGACAGGAAATGATTTGGAAACAGGGTCATGGAAAAGGAATCAATATTCCCCTACCTGAGTTGGAAAAACACCAAGCGGATTTATTGAAATACGACACGGTCATATTTGTCTGTGAAACAGGTGCAAGTGCCGGGCAGGCAGCTGCTTACATGAATGCGCAGAAAGGTCGTGAAACTATTTTTAAGAATGGGATTTCCTGGACCAATTACCAGTAAATGTCCCTAAACAAAAAAGGCGCTTCGACTACGCTCAGCGACCTTTTTAATATTTCTATTCACAATTGATCTTTCGGTGACTGAGCGGAGTCGAAGTAACCGAAGTTATTGGTTAATTACCTTAAACGATGTTCTTCTGTTTTTTTGGTGCAATACTTCACGTTCTGCTTTTACTTTGAACGTATTAATGTAAGCTTCAACCAATAACACCGGTTTTCCTTCAGCATCCAACACCGGTTTTTTGTCCGGGCCGTATAACTGGTTTGGCTGGGTTTCTCCGTAACCTTTCGGGATCAGTCGAGCCGGGTCAATTCCTTTAGAAACCAGGTAGTCCACACAGGATTTTGCTCTTCTTTGGGATAAGTCTAAGTTGTAAATATCTTTTCCGCGTGCATCCGTGTGCGAGTTGATTTCCACCACAATGTTATTGTTCAGCTCCAGGAAGTCGAATAATTTATCCAAAACAGCCTGGGAAGCCGGTCTTAGCTTGTCCGAGTTGAAATCGTACTCGATTCCTTCGATCTCGATCTCATCCTGGGGAATCGGTTTTAAATAGAAATCTCTGGTAATACTGGTTGTCTGTGTAATGGAATTCGTGTTGACACTTGTTGCATCGGCAAAATAGTTGATTTTCTGACCTTTGATGAACAATTCGATCCCATAAGTCAATTCTCTCTCATAGTAACCGTTAGAATCCGTTACGATGTTGTAAGAAGGGAAAACTCCGCGTACATCTTTGAAAGTCAATTTCACATTAGGCAGAATCTCTTCCGTGTCTTTGTTGTAGGAATATCCGCTTAGATAAATGTGAATTGGTTCGTTGACTACTTCGTAGATGTCGTAACAGCTTCCGCCTGTGCATGGTTCCCTGTCACTTGAGAAAAACCCTTTGGATAAACGGGAATCCCACATCATGTAGGCATCATCTCTGCTTGAGTTGATGGGCATTCCAAGATTTGCAGGAACACTGAATGCTTCCGTTTCACGTTCGTAATAGGATTTGAAAATATCCAAACCACCAATGCTTCCGTGCCCGTTTGATGAGAAGAACAAGGTCGATGAAACTTCGTGGAAGAACGGAGTTACTTCATCCTGGTCGGAATTGATCAATGAACCTAAGTTTTCAGGCTGGCCGATTGTATTTCCGGAAGAATCGATTGCGATTTTCCAGATATCCATTCCTCCCAGTCCTCCCGGACGATTCGATGAAAAGAACAAGGTTTTCCCATCCATTGAAACATAAGGCTGAATGCTCTTATATCCCGGATAATTCACCGATGAATCCAGTTTGTAGGCTTCGAAGAACTTCATCTCCATCATTCGTGCCAGGTAAATATTCTGTTCGGTCTTTTTTTCTTCACTCCAACGTGTATAGAAGATCACATTGTTGTTGTTGAAAGATCCGGCACCATCGTTTTGAGCACTATTCAGCGGACGACCGAAATTGGTTGGCGCTGACCAGGTACTATCCGGGTTTAAGGAAACCCAATAAAGGTCACACAAATATTCGGACTGTTGCTTTTCATTCAAAATCACACCCCCGGTGCGAGCAGAAGTAAACATCAGTTTTTGGTCTTTGTCGAAATACATGGTTGCAAAACTTGCGGTTCCGCGGTTAAAAACAGCTGTATCAGCCATTTTAACGCTGATTTCACGCGTTTTTTCGATTTCTTCTTTTGCCAGGAAACAACCGGTCATGGCCACCTGTGCAGCATGAATCAATTCATCATCCGCTTTCGGAGAACGGATGTAATCTTCAAACTGTTTGATCGCCTCGTCGTACTTGCTGTTATTCATGTAGCTCTGAGCCAGGTAATAACTATCATCCGGGTAAGCCTTTTCATCCACGGTGTTTTTCAAGTGCTTCTCCGCATTCGGATAATCGTGCAAACGGTAATAACACCAGGCAATATGATGATGCAGGTATTCTTCCATCGTTACTCTTAAACTGGTATCGACCTCTATTTTCTTCTTAGAAAGCTTTTGATTAGTAACCTGTACTTCATACGGATAAGTCATTGTTGACCTCGCCACAGAATCGGAAAGAGCTAATTTATACTGTTCAACGGCATTTGCGTAATCGAGTTTACTGAAATACTCATCACCCAAATAGATATACATTTTTTTTGATTGCGCCAGTGATAGTCCGGATATCACCAAAAACAACAAGCATACGATTTTAGATTTCATATTGAGAATGCGTATTATAGTCGTGGACAGATTTTGTATTCGGTTGGTTTCTTCTTTTTGTGCACATAGGTAAAGGAAATTTCAAATCCTCCTCTACTCTTCGATGTCGATGTTAATGATGACACGTTGAAATCGTAGGCCAGCTTAACAATATATGCATCTTTCTTTAGGCCTAAAGTAGCGATCATTGCGTCTTTTGCACGGAAAATAACTCCTCCAAGGACATAAGCACCGCTTCCTTTCAGGAAATAACCTGCTTCCAACGCATAAGTCTGCTCATGGAATTTCTTCTGCTGCATGATCAGTACTTTCGGGATTAGGTAAAAGAGCTCCGTAATATTGACACGCGTTCCCAAATGTGTGTACAGGCGCAAAGGAAGTTTACTTTCTCTTCCGAAGAAGGATTCATTGGGCTGGAGTAAGTTAAAGACCGAAACACCAATAAACGGATTTAAGCGTGACTGCGACTTCGAATAATAGTACAAAGCACTTGCATTCAGCATCGGGATGAATTTAGACTGAGCACCGAAATTTTCTCCGGTTACTAAAGTCTGATCAAATTCACCACCATTGTTCAGCGTATACTGATTATTGAATGACAATAACTGATACTCCAATGACTTTTGCGTAACACCTCCCTGTAGGCCGAAATTCAAAACATGGGTTTTATTCTTATTCAAAGGAACGTAATAGGCTGCCGAAAGCAATCCCTGTAAAACATTAAAGTTCCCTGCTCCCGCTCTGAAATTATTGATCTGAATTCCAAATCCCCACTTCTTGATGGGCATGTCGAAGCTGATCAAAGCAGAAGTATAAGGTTTATAATTCACCGATTTCCACTGAGTGCGGTATTGACCATGAACTCTGAAATCACCTTCCATCACTCCGGTGAGTGCAGGATTCAAAAATAACGGTGCGGCATCATACATGGATAAATGCGCATCTTGTCCGTAAGACAATCCATTCAAGAAAATGGCAAAAAAACAAATTCTTAATTTCACGACTTATCGAATTAAAGTTACGTCACCAGATTCTCTGACAACAAAATCACTACCCATATCAATCACAAAAGTCCAGGTATAAACACCCAAAGGAACTGGTTCTCCTTTGTATGTTCCATCCCATCCCACTTCGGAGTCTGTTGATTCGAAAACCACTTGACCCCAGTTATTATACACTTTAAAATCTACGTTTCTAAATGGTCCGCCACGAATAATAAACACATCGTTTTCTCCGTCGCCGTTTGGTGTAAATCCGCTAGGGAGAACCGGCAATAAAGCAATTGAAATTTGTCTGGACACCGTATCAATACATCCAATGTTATCTGAGATCGTAAGCGTTACTACATAAACACCACCGCCGTCATAGCTGTGAGTGGTGATCTCCGTATTATCTCCTTCTCCGTCGCCGAAATCCCACTGCCAGGTAATGATATTCCCGGGTGTTATATCCGTAAAGGTGATTTCCTGGTTTACCAACGCCGGATTCGGAGTAGCAGTAAACGAAGCAACCGGTATAGCGTGAACATCTATTTGCTGAATCACGGTGTTGGTGCATCCAAAACCTGAAACAGCTGTTAAACTCACATTGTAAATTCCGCTGGTTGGGAAAACATAAGAAGGATCCTCTAGTGTACTGGAACCGATCCCATTGAAATCATACAAGTAACTGTCTATCGTTCCGCTTGGAATGAAAGAAGTATTGGTGAAGTTCGTCGGGTAATCTTCACAAGCGATAGAAGCGTTGAATGAAGGTTGCGGCAAGGGATAAACTGTTACAGGTTTTATGACCGTATCCACACAGCCATTGCTGGAAGTAACAATCATCTGAACATTGAAATTACCAAAAGTAGTATAAGCATGCTGTGGATTCTGAGCAATGGAGTTTGTATTATCTCCAAAAGACCAGGACCACGAAGAAAGTGAACCGGTATTAGCAATTGACACATCGGTAAAACTCATATTGCTCGCCTGACATACATTCGTGAAGTTAAAATCAGCCGTTGGAATTCTATTGAAGGTAATTACGATCGTATCTCTATCAGGCGGACATCCAAAATTGGATGTGGAACTCAGAATTAAGCTAATTGGTCCTCCTGAAACGTCACCAACTGAAGGATCGTACATTCCTGTCAAAAAGCCCGGTCCAGGAACAAAGGTTCCCGTTCCTAGTGTTGACCACGTTCCTGTTGTATCTGCACCAATGATGTGTCCGTTCAACTGGACCATCTGGTTCTGACAGTATGTTTGATCGGTTCCTGCATTCACCTGCGGCGGAGAAACGAACGTTACACGCATCGAATCATGTGCAATCGGACAAATGCCTGTTGTTGAAAGAATCACATCAATGAATCCGTTAGTAATATCCACCGGAGAAATCGTATAGAATGTATTTAAGTTGGCCGGATTGGAGATTGTTCCGAAGCCCGACGTTGTCCATAGGGTAGAAAACCCGGAAGTTACGGTTCCTGTCAGATTCAGTGTTGCATTATTCGAACAAAGCGAATCCATGGAAGTAATGGTCACTACCGGGAAGTCGATAATCTGAATTTCAAGACTATCCATAACTGCCAGACAGTTTCCGTTATTGGTAGACTGAAGGTAGAGCATAACTGTTCCATCAGAAATATCAGCTGTTGACAAGACGTAGTTTGTATTCAAGTTTGTTTGAGAAGGTGAAAAACCTCCTGTTCCATCTGCAGACCAGGTTCCTGTTGTAGTAATTCCGGTAATGATTCCGTTCACGGCAACATCCGTTGTATTGGAACAAACCAACTGATCTCCGCCTGCATCAATAAAGGGTGCATCGGTAAAGAAAATAACAACCGTATCCTGGTTATTCGGACACGAGAAGAAACTTCCGGTTGTTGTGTAGAAAAGTGCAACACTATCAGCAGCCAAATCAGCCGGTGAAGGAGTATAGGTCGTGGTTGGTGAACCAATATTCCCGAAAGCACCTCCGTTTCCGCCACTCCAGGTTGCAGCAGCTGAAAAGTTGAATGCTCCTGTAATTGGAACCGCACCAACGTTGTTTTTACAATATGAATCGTCTGTTCCTGCGTTTGCCTCCGGCGATTGAATGAAGGTTACAATCATGGTATCTCTTACCGGATCACAGTTTCCGGTTGAAGACAGTACAAAAGTCAAAGTACCTTGTGTGTAATCCGATGCGGACGGAACGTATGAAGAAGACAGGTCTGTTGCATTTACAAAGGAACCTGCTCCATTTACAACTGTCCATTCACCGGTTGTAGCGCCACCTTCTACAGATCCGTTCAATAATACAGAAGGATCTCCGTTACAAAGTGTGGTATCGTTTCCTGCTTTCGTGTAAACTTTTCGATTGAACGCTGACATGTAGTGGTAATAACATCCGGAACCTGCTCCACCGTTAATTACACCCATACCGAAGAATTCGCTGGAGTTTGTAATTAAGTTGGATGATCCGGCTGCAATGCTTGCCGTGCTGAAGGTGATTTGAGCACCACTCCAAAAACCTCCTGTTCCCGGAACAGGGTTAAAAGCGGTTCCAGGAACCAATGTTGTACTGCCGTTCAGCGTAAAGTCATTGATTGCTGATGTAGGACATAACAGGTTGAGGATAAATGTCTCGGTATTCGTTCTGGTAAAACTTACCTGGCTGGATCCCGCACAGTTGATCGGAGGCAATAATGCTTCACCAACCTCACATCCGAATCCACTAGCCTGCAATACGTAAACGTTTTTGTCTGCATCCACATAAGCGAGCGTTTCCGTGGCCGTTAAAACGTATTTCCAGGTATCTCCCTGGTTCAGTAACTGTGAGAATGTTCCCAGATTCGTTGTAACACTTACAGAAGTAAAGTTTTGAGTTGCAACGATGAAGATTCCTTCCTGCGAGTTCGAAAACATGTTTCCTCTGTTTACGATGTAATTCGTTCCAACCACATCTACCGGAACAATCTGGTCTCCCATCAAATCACGGCAACCTCCCCCGGAATTTGTTACTGAATCATCTGAAACGGTTACGGCAATTGGTTTATTTGCCACCACAATAGTCCCGCCGAGGTTATTTCCCGGAGTATTTGTAGCCTGTGAAACGTTCTCTACCGTATAAGTTTGTCCGCGGTTCAGTATGACCGAATAGGTAATTCCTGCCGGATGACCAACAACAGTTGCTTTTGGAGTAATCCAAACGGTTGTATTGTCTTCCGTAGCTACGATACAAATCATCGATTTTGGCTGAATCGGAGCATAATTACCGTTTGCCCAGGTATTTTGGAACGGACAAACAAACTCCATACCGACTGCATTTTGTCCTTTCAACGAGTACGTTTCGGGATTATTGACGATCGTTACAACTTCATAAACTACTGTAATCAGTGTATCGGCCTCAATTTTAATCCCGTAATTCAATACGTTATCCGCAGGTTTTGACTCCAGCGTGTTCACAATGGAGGACAAAAAATGGGAATTCAGGGAATTTGCAGGAACAACAAACGTAGAATCGTATGTGCCGGCAGGCTGATACACCCGGACCGTTGTTGGGGAATTAAATGTGGAAATGCGCAAAGCGATTGGAGTATTCCCGGCGTGACTTGGTGTAACCCAAGGTGCCGCAAACCAAAAGACTGAGTCAATCTGACTTTTACTTTCGAATGATCCGACTGTAAAAATCAAAGCTAGTAGCAGTACTATCCGACGTAATTTCATAAGCTCTAAATTCATCCTACTGTTTCTCTTTATTCTGATCAATTTCCTTTTGGATATCTTCCAGAATACTGTTATTCAATTTATCATCTTCCTCCTCTAAAGAAGGTCTGTTCTTCGTAATTATAAACGAGATCCCAATCTCATGAGATCCGGCATTGTACTTTCTTAGTTTCGTGTAACTGTAATCGTAGCCGTAAGTAATCGCCAAACGATTTTTCAAACGAACTCCCAGGAAAACACCCATTGCATCTTTTGTTCTGAAATTCAGTCCGCCAAAGAATTTGTCCTTGTAAGACAATTGGGCTAAAATGGACAATTGAGCAGGCACAGGTTTCGTGTATCTGAACAAAATTCCCGGTCTCAGCTCCCAGTCCTTTTTGATCAGGAATTTGTAAGAACTCATTAAAGTGTAGTGGAATTGCAAATTCTGGTTGTAAGAATTAAAACTTTTCCCCATAATCATGTGATCAATTGTTCCGCTAAACTCAAACTTATCGCTATACAAACGGAATCCTGCATTCATATCAAATGCATTTCCGGAATAACTGTTTCCTGTAAAGATCGGATCTCCTTCATCTGCAATCACGGCATCGTACAAACGAACACGGTACTGTACAAATCCCGGACGAATTCCTAATCCCATTCTCCATTTGGATTGCTTGGTAAATCGAATCTGGTAACCGTAATTCAGGTAGATCCCGGTTTTTCCCAGCAATCCCATTTGTTCAGTCAACAATTGTACTCCGTAACCATGTTTCGCTTTATTCTTGAATGATCCGTGGAAATTCAAATAGAAATTTCTTGGAGCATCTTTAAATCCTACCCATTGATTTCTATTGTAGAAACTCACTTCATGGTAATTTGTACTTCCAACATATGCCGGAGAGTAATGCAAAGGATTTGCGAATACATTTGTAAATAAACTTTGCTGCTGTCCGTATGAAACAAAGAACAGAGTAACAGCAAACAAACTTGTCATTAAATTCTTTCTGTTCATCTTAATCTCGTTTTCTTAACACCATTAATACTCCTTTATAGATATCAGGATCGGCATTTGCGTTCAACTGAATAACAAACAGATAATTTCCATCCGGAACCGGTTCTCCTTTGTAAGTTCCATCCCAGGGATTTTGATAGCCATCTGAGGTGAAAACGGTTTGTCCCCACTCATTGTAAATCTCAACATGTACATCCGGATACTGTTTTAAGAATTCTAACTTCCATACATCATTCGCACCATCGCCGTTTGGTGAGATGATGGTTGGGATAAGGGTGCTAATGTCATCTGTAACAATACTCACAGTTACAAAACGGATGGCACTGTCTGTACATCCCAATGAATTTGTAACCTCGAGAATGATGTAATAGTTACCATTTTCATAATAGGTATGACTTGGGTTGATTTCATTAGAAGTTCCACCATCTCCGAAATTCCAGGAATAAATTACTGCGTAATCGGATGTATCAATGAAATTATATTGTGCAACAATGTTTGCTCCACTGGCAGAATTATAGTAGAATCCGGCATCCGGCAATGGAACAATGGTAATCGGTTCAATAATTGTATCCGAACAGTTATTTACTGTGGATACAATGTGTGTGATCGTGTAAGTTCCACCACTAGCAAACTGTTGATCTACATCTTCCAATGCCGCAGAGCCTTGTCCACCGAAATCGTAGAACCAATAGTTGATAGTCTCAGAGCTTGTGGAAGCATCCGTAAACGAAACCGTAACCTGGTTATTCGGACAGGAATTGGAAGAATTAAAATCTGCAACCGGCTTGTCAAAAACAGAAATTGAAATCGATACAGTGTCTTTACACCCGTTTGAATTGGTTACGATCAACTCCACCGGATAAGATCCCGGAATTCCGAAGTTATAAGTTGGGTTTTGGTTCGATGAAGTTTGACCCGACTGGAATCTCCATGCCCAATTGGTCAAGGCCCCTGAACCTGGAAGTGAGAAGTCTGTAAACACATTCGGAAGACCTTCACACACATTTGTTCCACTAAAGTTAGCAAATGGCGGTGCTACGAAATTGATCTGAATTCCATCCGTCACAACCATACAGGTTCCATTATTAGTTGAAGTCAACGTAAGTACAACACTTCCGCCAGAAACTTCACCAGCTGTTGGAGTATAAACTGCATTCAACGCAGATGTGGATGGAGTAAAAGTTCCTGATCCACCACTCCAAACGCCACCAAACGGCCCACCTGTCACACTTGCGTTCAACTGAACCTGGGATGCATTGGAACATTTTAACTGGTTTGGACCTGCATCCACTTTGGGAGCATTATTGATCGAAACATAAATACTATCCTGAACCGGGTTACAATTTCCGTTTGAAGTAGATTCTAAATAAAGCCATACAAAACCAGCTGTTGTATCAGCTACACTTGGAATATAAGTACAATTCAGTGAACTGTTGTTTGGCGAGAAAATCCCTGTTCCGCTAGTCAACCATTTACCGGTTGTAGTTGGTCCGCTTACTGTTCCCGATAAAGGAACATTGGCATTATTTG
This sequence comes from uncultured Fluviicola sp., assembly GCA_965650365.1. GTDB lineage: Bacteria > Bacteroidota > Bacteroidia > Flavobacteriales_D > Crocinitomicaceae > Fluviicola. The sequence continues at coordinate 329,410 of CBFGOJ010000001.1, forward strand.
CACAAACGATCAATGTATCAGGGCCAGCCTGAACTGTTGCTGCGCTTGTGAAGTTGACCATCATTGTATCAGAGACCATTGCACAGGAAAGAGCATTTGTAGATGTCAGTACAAACTGGACCGATCCGGTAGTTAAATCAGCATTAGAAGGAACATAATCAGCGTTCAAAGCAGCTGCATTCGGCAGGAAAGTTCCTGAACCATTCGATGTCCAAACTCCTGTAGCCGCGCCACCACCAATAATCCCATTCAATTGGATGACGGCATTATTTTCACAAATGGATTGATCGGTATTCGCATTCACCAAGGGCGCCGGAGTAATTTCAAGGTACATCGTATCTCTTGCAACCGGACAGTAGCCGGTAGTAGAAAGAATAATTCGAATCGGGCTGATCAAAGTATCCAAAGGACTTGGAATGTATGTATTCGGAACAGAAGTCAATCCGTTCTGGAAAGATCCGTAGCCATTACTCGACCAGGATCCGGTTACAGCTCCACCTCCTACGCTTCCGCTCAATATATAACTCACATTGGCACAAACGGTATCATTCAGGCCTGCATTTGAAAATGCTGTTGCATAAAAGTCAGTATTGTAAGCGTAAGCTGCCCCTGTATTTGTTCCACCACCGGTAATTGTGGCCATGGTAAAGATATCTGCCGAATTCACAATCATATTGTGGCTGTTCAAAGGAACATCTGTAGTGTTGAAGAAAATACGGGCTGCAGTGTATAGACCGCTTGTTCCGGGAACCGTTTGGAACATTCCCGCAGTAATTGGAGCAGCACTTCCGTTTAACGTAAAGTTTCCTTCAAAACCTGTTCTTGTAACAAGCAGTACTCCCAAAGAATCTGCACTGGAACGCGAAAATGCCATGCTGTTATTTCCCTTGCAATTCAAACTCGGAACTACCGCAGCACTCAATTCACAGCCAAATCCGGAAACATGATATACATATACCGGCTTGCTTGATTTGATTGACAACAACTGATCTGTCATCGGTATCTCCAGGGTTTCAGAGGAATTGATCAAAGTAGTACTGGTACTCATTCCGACAACCTCAATAGTAGAAGCATTTTGAGTTGCCAATACGTAAATGCGGTCGGTGGTTGAAGTTCCTTTATAAATGGCATAATCTGTTCCGATATGCGGAGTTGGGATCAACTGGTCCCCTATCATATCTGCACAAACAGACTGAACAAGCTGTCCGTCGAACAAAGTAACTGCAATTGGTTTATTGGCAGAAACGATTGATCCTGCAAGACTCGTAACAGCAGAAACGTCAACATCCCTGGCGCTATATGTTTGCCCGGCATTCAAAACGACTGAAAAAGTTGCATTCGCCGCGTGACCTGTAATAGCAGTTCGTGGAGTGATCAAAACCGTAGTATTATTCAAAGTCGCTACGATTTCTATCCCCGAATATGTTGCAGGAGTTGTCACCGAATTATTCCAAAACTTCTGAAAAGGTGTATAAAAGTTTGTTCCGAGAGCCTTTACTCCTTTTAGACTGAAGCTTTCTTTGTTATTGGGAGCAATTACTTCATAAACGGCATTAATCAACCCGGTTGAAGTGATTTGAATACCATTATTCGAAATAACATTTGCTGCAGGACTTTCAATCTGGGCAATTGCTGAACTCAGGTTGATACTATCGCTTGAAAAGGCAGGCATTGTTAAAGTTAACGGAACAAAAGCACCATTTGCAGGTTGCGTTACAGTAATCGTAGCACCCTGATCATAAGTTTGAAAACGAAGTTTAACAGGAACTTGTCCAACACCAGCAGAAACATCCGGAGCTGCAAACCAAAATTCAGTATCTCTCTGCGCATAAGTATTTACAGCACCAGTGAGGAAAAACGCGAACAGGAAAAGTTGTATAAATCTGAACATATTTAAGCTATCTCAGTTTTGAATGTGCAAAGATAGTTGATACGGCGTCAGTTTTAGCTAAAAACAAGAAAGTGAAACATGCCATTCACACAGTCAAACCCGGACTTTAAAAATAAAAATCAGTTAGTTACGAATTTAACAGCTTTTTAGAGGCATTCGTCGAAAACCACTAGTGGACTAGTTTTAACTAAGATTTTCTCTGTGATTGGGAGGAAGTTCAGGTTTCAGCTTTGCTGCCCGGTCATGCATAACGATGCTTCCTGTAACAGCAACATTTAAAGAAGAATTTCCGGGGAGTTTGATTACTTTCCGGCACTTTGCCAAAACAGATTCAGGAAGCCCCTGATCTTCGGACCCCAACAAATAAATAGCTCTTCTGGGATGTTCGAAATCATGCAGGAATTCAGCATCATCGGTTAATTCAATAGCAATCAAATGACAATCATACGGGATGTTCTCACACAAATCCTCCAGAGAATCGTAATGAAAATAAGGAATCCGGGCCCAGGTACGTGTCACATCCGAACTTTGTTTCTTGTAACGTTTCCCCACCGTAAAGATGTAAGAAGCCCCCAGGATATAGGCCGATCGCCAAAGTGTTCCGATGTTGTGATCTGTTTTCGGATTAAAAACACCGATCGCACAATACCCCTGGACATTCGCAGTTTTCATAGATCAGATCCGTTGATTTTTTCCGTCATCAAAGCACTTCCAATATGAAAGATGGCATCGCCTTTATTCACCAAAGGTGCTTCATTGGTGCAAATAATGTATCCTTTTGAATTCGATTTAACCTTTCGTTCCGAAGAACCGTAAGGATCGCTCACAAAACCAATAACCTCGCCTCTTTCAACAAATTGTCCGTTTTTAGCCACAGCATGAAAAACTCCCGATAAAGGTGCCCGCAGCCATTTGGAAGATTTAATAATGACCGGTTCGGTTTCATCCTGTTCCAGCTTAAAATTCTTCATATTGAAATGATTGAGAATCCGCTGAATTCCGAGCAAACCTTCTTCCACAATCGTTTCATCTATGGAATTGGTCTTTCCTCCCTCAAACAGGAGAATCTTCTTACCCATTTTATTTAAAGCTTCGCGCACGGATTTCGAAATGTATCCTGAATGTACGATAAACGGCGGGCTGAAAACTTTAGCCAATTCCATACTAACCGGATCGGAAATCAGGCATCGGACCTGAGCAATATTGGAGCGCTGAGAAGATCCGGTGTGAAAATCGATGACAATATCCACATTCGGAGCAATCTGGCTCATAAACTGGTAAGCGAACTGACTTGCTAAAGAACCATTCTTTGATCCCGGAAAACTTCGGTTCAAATCCCTTCCATCCGGAAGTTCGCGCTTCAGGTTCAAATACCCGAAAATATTGAAGACCGGTAAACAAATAATAGTTCCTGCAATGGGCTTATTCCACTTTTTACGAATCACTCTGCGGATAATCTCCATCCCGTTGATTTCGTCTCCGTGCATTCCGGCCATTAACAGAACAATCGGTCCGTCTTTCAGCGATCGCTCCACGAAAACCGGAACCTGGACCGGCGTGTGCGTATGCAGTTTCGCTACATCCATGCTTAGCTCCACGCTCTGACCTGGCAGAATTTCTTTTCCAAGTATGTAGAATTTAGCCATCTCTATCTTTTTACACTCTTTTCAATAAAGGCAATGATTTTTCCTGCAATGTCAACACCTGTAGCGCGCTCAATCCCTTCCAGTCCGGGAGATGAATTCACTTCCAAAACCAGCGGCCCGCGAGAAGACTGCAATAAATCAACTCCGGCAACTCCCAAACCAACCGCTTCAGCAGCTTTGATAGCAGTTCTTTTTTCTTCTTCAGTCAATTGAAGAATTGTTGCTGTTCCGCCACGATGCAGGTTTGAACGAAATTCGCCCTCTTTTCCCTGTCGCTTCATGGCCCCCACTACTTCACCGTCTACCACAAATGCACGAATATCGGCACCACCGGCTTCCTTGATGAATTCCTGCACGATTACACGTGCCTTCAATCCGTTGAAAGCTTCTAAAACCGACTGAGCAGCATTTTGGTTCTCGGCCAAAACAACTCCCAATCCCTGAGTTCCCTCCAACAGTTTCAAAACAACTGGCGCACCACCGGCAGATTCAACCACGTGTTCCACGTTTCGCGAATAATTAGTAAACACCGTCTTTGGAAGTCCGATTCCTACTTTGGATAACACCTGCAGACAGCGCAGTTTATCACGTGAGTGCACGATTCCGCGCGAACTGTTAACGGAAAAAACATTCATCATTTCGAATTGTCTGACTACTGCAGTTCCATAGAAAGTAACCGAAGCCCCAACCCGCGGAATGACCGCATCAAAATCTTCCAAATAACCCGATCCATAAAATAAGGATGGTCCTTTTTGTTCAATTTCAATATTACAAAGCAAATGATTTATTACATGTGCTTCATGTCCGTGCTTTTCAGCAGCTTCAACAAGGCGTCTTGTTGAATACAATTGTGGATTGCGCGATAAAATGGCAATTTTCATTCTTTTTTCATGAAAGGCTCATCCCTTTCCTTCGATCAATATAATAAGTTACTTATTCTCGTATTTATAAGAACAATTCGTTTTGGAAGTGTCTATCAGAAAACGTTTATTGAGCAACCTGCGTCCTAACAAAATCGGATTCCTCAATCCTGTTCTTTCAGTCAGCGAAAATACGGTTTCATATGTCTTTCCAAACAATCTAACACTTCCTTTGACAAAATAACGCTCCTGCGCTATTCCATTCGAGCTTTTGACGATCTTTGTTTTAAATTCATCAAAAATCACTTCTTTCCCTGTAAACCCGGAAATAGAAGCATCCAAAAAAATTACCCGAAGCTGTTCTTTTTCACCAAATTCAACTACTTCAATAGACTGACAATGCATCGAACTGGAATAAGCTCCGGAATCGATCTTCACAGGTACATTCTGCAATTCAAACCCGGGGAAGGAAATCAAATCCTTACGTCCGATTATTTTCTTATCCGCTGCCTCCATATTTCTCGCTATCTTTGTAAAGAAGTTTGTTATTCGGTGATCGAAATTAGGAAAAAAGCGATTGAGATAAAAAAAATGGCTTCAAATAAAAAAAAGTTAGGGTTAATTATCACAAAATGAAAAATTATTCCTAATATTGCACCCCCAATTATGGGATAGTGAAAGAAAATTAGAGTCATGGATTTTATCAGAGAGCTTCAAAAAGAACTAGTAGAATTGAAAGAATTCCCAGCATTCGGAGCTGGAGATACAGTAACAGTATCTTACAAAATTAAAGAAGGAAACAAAGAGCGTATTCAGCAATTCCAGGGTGTTGTTTTACAACGTCGTGGTCAAGGTACAACTGAAACGTTCACAGTTCGCAAAATGTCAGGAAACGTAGGTGTAGAGCGTATCTTCCCTATTTCATCTCCTTTTATTGATACAATTACAGTAACTAAGCGTGGAGCTGTACGTCGTGCACGTATTTTCTACTTCCGTGGTCTTACTGGTAAAGCAGCACGTATCAAGGAAAAAAGAAGCTTCTCTCACTCATAAGCCGAAGATTTATCTCAATATATTGTCCCGACGTTCGCTCTGCGAAGTCGGGATTTTTTGTTGGCATTCATTTTGTTTATCCGGGGCCATGAAATTTACACCTGTTATTTTACTTCTTCTGCTTATTCAATCCTGCAGCGGACAAACCGATCAATCGAATCCAATCAAACAACCAGAAACCGTTCCGAAACTGCCCGGAACAAATCCGGTCCTGGAATTGTATGAGCGATACCAGGGTAAAACCGGGACGAGTATCTCTTCGGGAACTGTGAGCAACGGAACCCTAAAGAACGGACGCATCTTTCCCTTCAAAGGTCCAAATTTCATTTATTTTGATTCTACCAGTTACCTAAACAAACATGCTTTCACGCATGAAAAGGTTCACAATGCTGTTTTAGCAACTTACAAAAAGTTTGAAACTATTCTTCCGGCATTTGAATTTGGACTGATGGAATGTTCTAATGAGCACGGAGGTAAGATCTGGCCGCACAGAACACATCAAAACGGATTGAGCGTAGATTTCATGTCGCCCCTTTTGAAAAACGGGGTTTCTTGTAACGATTTCAATACCACCGGACTTCCGCATTATCTGATGGATTTCAATGAAGACGGAATTTACACGGAAGATTCTACTTACTCGATCGATTTCGACCTGATAGCACAGCACATTCTGCTATTGAACGAAGAAGCAAAGAAGAACGGATTGAAAATCGAAAAAGTGATTTTGAAAATTGCATTGAAGGATAATCTATTTGCCACCGAGTATGGCAAGAAACTGAAGTCTAGTGGAATCTATTTCGCTGCGAATCTAAGTGAACTGATAGATAGTCTGCATGACGATCATTATCATGTGGATTTTAGGATTGGTCAATAACACTTCAGAGAATCCTTATTTTCACCGCAAAGAATGGAAGAGCGCAAAGGCAAAGAGTAACTTAGGGTTCTCTGCGTTCCTGGCGGTTATCTACTCATTACTCAACAAAATAGAACCTTCAGGTTTTTTAAGTTCATCATTCTGCTAAACCTTTTAACTTTCCGGTTGTACAACTTGTCTCAATACTGAAAACATGAAGCCCCTTTTTTACTTCTTTCTGTTTCTGTCCAGCTCAATTGCCTATGGTCAGTCGGATACTATCCGCATCAAAGAACTTTTAATTGAACTTACCAAAACACCCAAGCCACGCAATTACCAAAATCTGGATCAGTTGAATGAAACTGCTGCTTTTATTTACGGTTATTTTCGACAATATGCAGACACCGTATTTTACCAAACCTACGAAGTGAACGGAATTACTTATGGAAACGTGGTTGCACGATTTGGTGATACGATTAATGAACGATTGATTATCGGTGCACATTACGATGTTTGTGGCAACCAGGAAGGTGCGGATGACAACGCTTCGGGAATTATTGGTTTATTAGAACTAGCCCGGATGCTTCGCACTCAAAAACAACAAAGGAACATTGAACTGGTGGCTTACACACTGGAAGAACCTCCTTATTTTCGAACGCAATACATGGGTTCTTTTATCCATGCACAATCACTCAAACAATCACACGCAAAGGTCTCCGGAATGATCTCTCTGGAAATGATCGGCTATTTCAAAGAGGAAAAGCACACACAAAACTATCCGATCGGATTCCTCAAACTCTTTTATGGGTCCCGCGGAAATTACATCACTGTTGTAAATAAATTCAGCAAAGGAAAAGCAGCCCGAAAATTCACCAAACACATGGACCGTTTTGCACAACTTCCGGTTAAGAAATTCAACGGCCCCAAATCACTCGCCGGAATTGATTTTTCGGATCATTTAAACTATTGGAAAATGGGCTTCAGCGCCTGCATGGTAACAGATACAGCTTTTTACAGAAATCAAAATTACCATCAAAAAACAGACGAAATGGGAACACTTAACATTTCTAAAATGGCACAGGTTATTGACGGAATATTTTTCAGTATCTTAGCTTAAATTCACGGATTATGAAAATAGTGATGTTCGCTTCGATCCTAGCAATAGGAGCTTCTTCTAAAAGCTGCAATAAGGAAGACTGTAAAGAAACTATCAAAGAAGATTGTATCTGCACCATGCAATACGATCCGGTTTGCGGCTGCAACAACAAAACATATTCCAATGCCTGCACAGCTCAATGCCATGGAATTACGAAATATGTGAAAGGGGAATGCCCACAATAACACTTCGACTCCGCTCAGTGTCCTAAGATTTTACTCAAAATAACCGAGTAAAAAGGTGACTGAGCGAAGTCGAAGGCAACTTTTCAATTTAAAATGACTGATTTACAAACCGTAAAAGCGTATTACGACGCTTTCAATTCCCGTAATTGGGACGATATGCTCGCTCTTGTCGATGAAAACATCCAACACGAGCCCAACCAGGGAAAACCGCGCATCGGTAAAGCGCTTTTTACCGACTTCATGAAACACATGGACGAAAGTTATTCGGAAACACTGAAAGATATCGTTCTTTTTTCTGTGCCTTCGCTAAAGCTTCAGCACAAGCTTTCTGAAACAAAAGGACGCATCGCCGCTGAATTCGTGGTTCACGGAACTTATAAGAAAGGCGAAGAAGGCCTTCCTCCTGCTCACGGACAAGCCTACGTGCTTCCGGCAGCCGCATTTTTAGAAGTCCGGAACGGGAAAATAAGCCGCGTTACCACTTATTACAACCTGGAATTATGGATCGAGCTGGTCTCTCAGTAAAAGTGGACCAAATCCAACACCAAACAGCACTGGGAAGCAACATTTCGGAATTAATTCCGGCATTGGGTGAACTGCGCATCCGTGTTTTTCACGATTTCCCTTATTTGTATGAAGGCTCGCAAGACTACGAGGAAAACTACCTGCAGGTTTACACCAAAAATCCACTGAGTATTGCTTATGTGGTATTTGACGGTGAAAAAGCAGTTGGAGCAACTACCGGGATGCCATTAAGCGCGGAATCAACGGAAATTCAACAACCGTTTCTGGATCGTGGAATGAACATCGATGAGATTTTCTATTTCGGGGAAAGTATCTTACTGAACGAATACAGAAGCCGCGGAATCGGCCACTTGTTTTTTGATGTACGCGAAAAACATGCCCTCGAAAACGGTTTTAAAATCACTGCTTTCTGCTCGGTTATCAGGCCGGAAGATCATCCATTGAAACCAGGTGATTATCGACCAAACGAACCATTTTGGACCAAACGCGGTTATACCAAACAGGATTATTCCTGTCGCATGTCCTGGCTCGATAGAAATGAAACGAAGGAAACCCAAAAAGAACTCCAATTTTGGACAAAAGAATGGAAGTAAGAATTGCCTTAGCACAATACCCGATCACTTTCCACCGGTCACTGGAAGATTGGAAAAATCATACGGAACAATGGATAGCTGATGCCTGCTCGCAAGGGGCTCAGATTCTTACTTTCCCGGAATACGGAAGCATGGAATTGACGTCCCTGTTCGCAGAAGCCGTTCGAAATGATCTTAAGTTTCAGATCGGTCAGATGCAGGAGCTTCTGCCGGATTTCATCCAAATCTTTCAAACACTTGCACAGAAATACAATTGTGTGATCGTTGCTCCGAGTTTTCCGGTGATGCTGGCAGATAGAACCGTGAATAGGTGTTTTGTATTTACCAAGAGCGCTTATTCCTTCCAGGACAAGCATTTCATGACGCGTTTCGAAGATGAATCCTGGGGAATTTCGAGTTCCGACGGAGCTTTGCGGTTGTTTGATACTCCTTTCGGGAAATTCGGCATTCAGATCTGTTTCGATATTGAATTCCCGATCGGAGGACATTTACTGGCCGAAGCCGGTGCGGAATTTATTCTCGTTCCGTCTTGCACAGAAACGCAGAAAGGTGCAGCACGTGTGCATATTGGTGCGCGGGCCAGAGCTATGGAACAGCAAATCTATACAGGTGTTGCTCAAACCATTAACGAAGCATTGTGGTCGCCGGCTGTGGATATCAATTACGGGTATACCGCTTTCTACTCCTCTCCGGACGGCGATTTCAACGACGAAGGAATTCTTGCAAAAGAAGAAGCTCAACAAGCCGGATGGCTGATCGAAACTATAGATCTTTCCCAAAACAAAGAAATTCGTCAGAACGGACAGGTGTTGAATTTTAAGCACAGTCAGAGACAAGAGATCACAGATGGAACCTGCTTTGTGGAAATGGTTTCGATGAAACAGGATTTTTCAGTTACAGCAGAGTAAAAAACACAGAAAAATGATTCGAATTATCCTCATTTGTTTATTAATCAGCTCGAAGCCATTTGTCTTTTGCCAGGTTAATCTCACAGAAGCAGAAAATTGGCACACACTAAACCTGAATGGAAAAGTAAAAACGATCAAAGAAGTTTCCTTTAAAGGGAAAAAAGTCACTAATGTGATTACAAAATCAGGCCCGGGATGGCAGTATGATTTTGAGAATGATTCCGAATCTTTCTTTGACACTTTGGGGAACCTGGTATTGGAAAACAACATTCAACTACCGCAAAAAGAAATCGTTTACAGCATCAAAACCAATGATCAAAACCAAATTATTTCATTAAACCGTCCCTTTTTTACACATGAATTCTCATACGATTCATTAAATCGGATTGTGAGTTCCTGGAAATCGAGTAAACCCGCAAAAACAAATTCAAAAGGCAGCAATCCAGCTGAAAAAGCGGTTGTTAAAAGCTACTACACCTATTTTTACGACAGTACCAATCTGTTGGTGAAAGCAGAAATCCTGGACGAAAATTCGAATCAAATCGGAGTAGAAACCTTTCAATACAATGTGAAAAGAGACCTCGTTATTCATCGTTTGGTCCAGGGAGAATATACCGAAACACATCAGTATGATTACAACGACGCAGGGCAATTGATTCGGCACGAATGGCGTGACAGCAAGGAAGGAATTTTGGAGACAACTGCCTACACTTACAAAAATGGTGTAAAAGCTACTGAGCGCTGGACCGATTATGCGAATGGAAGACCCGACGGTTACATCGAAGACACCTTTTTAAATGGAAACTCCATTAAATCGGTAGAAATGGATACAGACGGAGAATCATCCGTGATTGAAACGTGCATTTATCAGTTGGATGATCACGGAAACTGGATTAAAAAAACGATCATTTTTGATGGAAGTTATTTCGTGGTGGAACGAACTATTGAATATTATTAAAATCAAGCAATTACAAATTGTTTAATTTAGTCCAAATAATTACCTATGTCTATCTTCTTTTTCTTTCTTATTCCGGCAGCTAGCATTGCTTTGTTATTTGCTAAAGACAGGGATCCGGCCAGAAAAACAGTAATGGATGTATTAATCGGGGCAAACTGTCTCTTATATCTTTACCCGATAATCCAGGCTTATTTGAACACTCCAAAAGGTGAAAGTATCTATGATGAAAACAAAGGTGGCGGAGCAGCACTTTGGATGTACATTTACATTCTTCCCATTACGATCATCGCGTTTATTATATTCCTGATATTAAAGAGCGTCTTTGCTCCAAAAACAGATTCAGAATAAGCAAGTAAGGATTCCTCCTAAAATCAATGAACCGGATACATTGGGCACCGATTTTTTTGAGCAGATACTTCAGTCAAATCCATCACAAAATCAGGATTCTATCCGGGATAAATTGAAGGAATTAATCACCAGTTGCAAAAAATCACTAAAAAGACCAATTAATCTCTTTGCACAAATCATCAGGATCTTGTTTTTCACTACCTTAAGATCATGAAAAAATTCATTGATCAGCAACGGCAATTCTTCGATTCCAATCAAACAAAGGACCTGAATTTTAGAAAAGAACAGCTTCAGAAGCTCAAAACGCTTTTGTTGTCGAACCAGAATCGATTCAATGAAGCCATTTATGCTGATTTCGGGAAATCTCCGTTTGAAACTTTGACCAATGAATTCGGGTTGGTGTTTTTGGATATCGATGAAGCCTGCCGCAAGTTGAACCGCTGGGCAAAATGGAAACGTGTGCGTACCAACCTGGTGAGTTTTCCGGGGAAAAGCTACATGATTCCCGAACCATTAGGTGTTTCTTTGATCATCGGTGCGTGGAATTATCCGTATCAATTGTCTTTAGCTCCGGCTGTTGCTGCTATTGCGGCGGGAAATACGGTTATTTTAAAACCCAGTGAATTGCCTTCCAATACGAGCAGGATCTTAGCCGAATTGATCAATACTAATTTCCACCCGGGATTTTTCCATGTAGTAGAAGGCGGAATTGATGAAACCACTGCACTTCTGGAACAACGCTTCGACAAAATCTTCTTTACCGGAAGTACCAACGTTGGAAAAGTTGTTTACCAGGCCGCAGCAAAAAATCTCACTCCTGTTACATTGGAATTAGGCGGAAAAAGTCCGGCTATTTTTACGGAAGGCGCGAATCTCAAAATGGGGATCAGGCGGCTCATATGGGCAAAATTCCTGAATTCCGGTCAAACCTGCATCGCTCCGGATTATGTATTGCTTCCCAAATCGATGAAGGACGAATTCCTGCAATTGGCCAAAGAAGAAATCGAATTGGCCTCCTACTCTATGGAAAATGGGAATTACATTCAAATAATCAACGACCGGAATGTACAGCGATTGAAAAAACTGATTGATCCGGATAAAGTTTACTTCGGAGGTGAAATTCGGGAAGATCTGCGGATCATCCGGCCTACTTTGATGCACAATGTAGCTTTCAACGATGCAGTTATGCACGAAGAAATCTTCGGACCAATCCTGCCTGTTATCACTTATGATTCATTGGACGAAGCAATTTCAGAAGTGAAAAAACTAGAAAAGCCATTGTCCTGTTACATCTTTACGAACGATTCTTCTCTTAAACGGAAATTATTGAATGAACTTTCATTTGGCGGCGGAGCTGTAAATGATGCCCTGATGCATATTGCCAATAGTAGCTTGCCTTTTGGAGGAGTTGGAAACAGCGGCATGGGTTCTTACCACGGTGAAGCGGGTTTTAGGACCTTTTCGCATTACAAAAGTATCCTGGAGAAAGGAAACTGGCTGGAAACCAAAATGAAGTATTCTCCCTATTCCGAAAACAAATTGAAGTGGATTAAACGCTTTATGGGGCTGTAGTTAATTCAAAATGATGAAACGCTTGCGCTAAAGCTTGTGCCATCGCTAAAGCTATTTGCGACACGCGATCAGCGCAGGCGCATGCAAAATTCAAAAATTTGGAACTGTCAAACACAACACTTAATCTGTAAATGATGTAAAAGAATTTCCCGATTTGTACTATTTTTCTTCCCCTATTTTCTTAACTTATGGGTATAAATACAAAAGTCATGAGCACAGACAAATCAAACAAAAAAGACGGCCAGCCGCAACCGACAGGAAAAGAGAAAGAGCAATTCCCCGGATATCCTGTTTATCCTGCAAGTGAAGACATTTACAGTACAGATAAAGAAGAAATAGACCTGGATCCGGAAGATCCGGCTAAAAAGAAGCAATCCAATGAAACTTCCCTGGATAAAAATTTGGATGTACCAGGTTCAGAACTGGACGATGAACAGGAAGACACCGGCAATGAAGACGAGGAGAATAATTATTACAGTTTAGGAGGCGACAATCACAACGACCTGGAAGAAGACAATGATTGACTTCAAGGAATAATAGGTTGAAAATAATTGATTTTGTGAGAACCCTGCGGGTGATTCAAGTGAATTAAGTTGTTGATCTGTATTTAAAAGGTAGGAGTTTAATCAAATGGATCGTTTTAAAAGTTAGAATGCTTCCAGGTTGCTTCTTTCGTGTCTTGTTTGTCTGAAAAAAGATGGAGAAAGCCCTGTAATTTTCTTGAATTGATTGGACAAATGGGCAACGCTGCTATAATTCAACTTGTAGGAAATCTCTGTGAGATTCATTTCATCATACATTAAAAGCTCCTTAACGCGCTCAATTTTGTTCATGATAATAAACTGCTGAATGGTGATTCCTTTGACTTTCGAAAACACATTCGATAGATACGTATAATCGTAATTCAGTTTTTCACTGATATAATCCGAATAATTCACTTTGGGTGCTTCATCCGAATAATGAACCATTTCAATCACCACACCTTTGATTTGTTCAATCAGAATACTTGTGCGGTCTTCTAACAATTCTAATCCACATTGCGCTAAATTTACGCGGATCTTTTCACGAAGTTCATCCGAAACATGTTCTTTCACCTCTACTACTCCCAAATCTACTCTACTGGGACGAATCCCCAGACTTGCAAGCTCTTCTTTCACGATCATCTTACAACGAAGACTTACCATGTATTTTATAAATAACTTCATCTTGCTTAATTTTTTAAAAATTAAAAACTTTTACGCATTTTAGTTATTCAGGCTTCAGCAACCTCTTGGTGTTCTTTATTAAAAATTTTCGCTATAAACTATTGTAATGGGTATGAATTGAGTGTAAGATAAGACGAATTTATTTGTTGACAAACTCTACTGTTATGTTTTATAATTATTTCACAATTCGTTTACTCTCCGTTTAAATAAAAAAAAGACCATTCAACAAGTAAAATTGCCGAATGGTCTCCCTATTATGTATCGAGTGGTGTGCTAATTTCTCCGACCTGGAATTAATTGTAAAACGATTGCTATTAGTGCAATCACTAATATTAAATGAAATAAACCGCCTGTATGGTAACCAAAGTATCCGATGGCCCAACCGATAATTACGATAATTGCTATAGTACTCAATATTGCTCTCATGATTTCTTGTATTAAATTGGTAAATATTCATCCCACTGCTTTCGAAAGCGGGACCTTGCTTGTTAGTATTTAAAATTGACTGACCAGTTGAACTGTTGCGATGGATTTTATCGAAAGCGATGCTTTCTCTTGTAAACAAAAGGAGTTACCCTGGAGAAACCCCTTTCGAAACTAATCTAACTTAACCTATCAACTGTATTATTTGTATTACTTTACATTATCATTTCCGATATCTTTGAATGCTTTTCCAAGCTCATCCATATCGTTGTTAAATTCTCTTTTAAACTCCTGCCAGTTTTCTCTTCTTTCGCTTTTCATCTGGTTCATTCGAATTTCCATCTCCTCATTGCGTTTCTGAAGCTCATCTATGCGTTCATTTCTTCGTTGAATGGCATCCGCCCGTGCATTGACCCGTTCAGCTCTTAATCGATTAATTTCAGCTTTATTGTTGTCGATATCAGCCTGAACAGATTCCCGATACGCTGCCCTTTCTTGTTCGTACTCCAACTGCGCCTGTTTTAAATCTTCTTTTGCGTCCTGTACCTCATCTGAAGCTTTTTCCATTTCTTCGGATTTTGATTGCATACAACTTGCCAGGAAAACTACCAGAAGAGATATTCCAAGGCGGAATATTATTTTCTTCATGACTATCTAGATTAACCATGGATTTGTTTCCACTTAAACAAATGTGCCATTTAGAATCATTTAAATCATTGCAAGTTTTTTTAGAATTGTTGCATATTTTACAGAACTCTTAAGGAACGTTAAAAGGCGTTTCGACTACCTGTGTGCTCTGTAGATACGGGCATTCAACCATCCTATAAACTTTAAAGGCAATCATTTCGAGTCACAAAAAAAAGCGTCAGCCTAATGACTGACGCCTTTCTCTAGATAGAACCTAACATTTACTATTAGTCAACCTAATAGTAGCTGATGGTCTTTTCACATCCAAACAGTTACAATGTGAAGCGATCTGCCTCATCATCAGACTCGTTAGAACGATTTGACTCATCATTTCTTTGATTAGAGTCATTGTTCTGATTGAACTGATTGAGAATTCCATGAACTTCATCACGAGATTTGTTGAGCTTTGTACCAAGCTGATCCATTAACTGATTTTCTTGTCCGGGTTGAAAATCAAGATCCGAATCGTTTAGCTCATTGTATTTTTCTTTTAGTTGGGACGATTGCTGTCTCCAGTTTCCGGTAATTTGGAAAGGCGCAGTGTTTTGACCTGTTCCGGAATTTGACTTCTGGTCGGAACCTTGGTTTGCATGCATATTTGTGCCTGTTCCTGAATTGGAATCCTGCTCATTCCCTCTCTCATTCCACTGGTTACCACTTGAGCTACCCTGGTTCTGATTGTTCTGACCGGAATTCCCCTGGTTCTCATTCCATTGATTACCGCCGGAATTTGCCTGGTTCGTTTGTGAACCCTGACCTTGTGTACTTTGACCTTGAGAACCGGAATTCCCCTGGTTTTGGTTAAAAGTCGTGTTCGGATTCGAACCTGTGGACTGATTTTGATTAGAACCCTGATTTTGGTTCTGATTTTCGCGATCACGATTTTGATTCGTGTCGTTTCCTGTGTTTCTCTCTTGCTCTGACATAATTGTATAATTTAATAATGACACCTCTGCTCTTTTCAAAGATCGTTCATTATCAACCAATTGTCCTTACAAAAAATTCCGGGATTATTACATAAATCGCAGGAAGGGAAATAGTTTTACTTCAGGAACTGGCTTTTTACATATTCAATATAATCTGCCTGAGAAGGAAGATCAGGAACATTGCATTTTTGCAGGTAAGGATAGATCTCCACCACCATCTTCTCCATCATTTCGAAGCTGTTTGCTGCTTTCGCAGCCTGGTAAGTGGTCATGAAATAATCATTGATCTTTCCAAGATATGCGTCCTGGTCTTTTACATTTTCTTCATTATCGAGGAATTCTTTGCTCAACGGAGATTTATAGTCATGGACCGCAGTTTTGAATACCTGAAGTTCTACCGGATCTTTCAAATTCAACCCCGGATATTTTTGATAATACTCTGCCGCATATTTAGTCAATGAATCGTGCTCATTATCTGCCAAAACTTTTACAAAAGCTTTCAAATCTTCCCGCTTCTTTTTGGATTTCTGGTAGTTTTTATTCGCTGCAAAAACCGGATTTCCTTCCGGGTTGACCACTTCTTTTCCTTTTGAAAGTAATTGTTTCGCCTGCTGGCCTCCTACTACTTTAGCCACCAACTCACCATTCGCATTAAAATAAAGCAAAGTTGGATAAGCGCTGATTCCGTATTTCTGCATCACTCCCGGACCATCATTCTTTTCACCGTCTAATTTCAGGGAAACAAAGTTTGCATTGTAGAAAGTGGTTACTTCCGGATCAATAAAAGAAGTTGCAGCCATTTGTTTACAAGGTCCGCACCAAACTGCAAAAACGTCTACGAATAGTGGTTTTTTAGCTTGTTTTGCTTTCGCAAGGGCTTCTTCCAAAGTTCCGTGTTCAAAAGTGATTTGACCAAAAGAATAAGTGCTTATGAATGCTATTAGGGCAAGGAATGTCAGTTTCATTGTTTCGTTTTTTTTGTTGAAGTTACGAAAAGACAAATATCAAGCCAAGAAAATTGAAAATTAAGTCCCGATAGCTATCGGGATGAAAAGCTAAAGAGGTTTAAAGGGTTTAAACAGTTCAATTTGAACATTTGAACATTTGAACATTTGAACATTTGAACCCGTCATCCCAACAAATGTACTTCCAGTTCTACCAGACGAGGTAAAAGCACATCGTCTTCCAACACTGCGTGAATCGCCAGGTCTTTCTCGAAATATTCCAGCTGCGTCATGAAAATCCGGAAAGCCAGAGGAGTTTTTAATCCTTCGATATTTTGAGTAATCTTAGCCCGGACATCATTCAGGTCTTCTTCCAGGTTCGAATGATTCTCAAAGAATTGTTTCAATGTGAAATTCCCAAAACGCTCCCGGTCGATTGGTTTTCCCGATCGCTGGAACTCAAGCAATGATTCGATGTATGGAAAAAGGAACACTTCTTCGTATTGAATGTGCGCTACCAGTTTCTTCTGGTAAGAAATAAAGAATCCGCACAACATCAGTAAAACATTATCCGAATTGGTCTGCTTGCTGTATAAATTGTAAATCGATTGTTCGATTTCAGGAAGCTTACTGTTCAAATAATTTCCGTGAGATTTTTTAAGCGCCTGCAGCAAATCTTGGATTGCTACATCACGGATCAGGTCTTTCGGAAAATCGGTATGCCCTTCTTTGGCTAAATCAACTAACCGTTTTAAGGCATTATCGGAAGCTTCCAAAACAGGCATATTGTTCAGGCGCTCTTCTAACAAACGATCCGTCAAACTTGTCCCTGATTTTGTTTTTTGTCCTTCCTTCATGTTCCTTCGTGAATTGTGATAATCAACTTAAAACAAATTTACATAAGGCAACCAGCTTCATCAATACCATAAATGTGGTAAAGCAATTTTTTGATTGTTAAATTTTCAGCATGAAGAAGTCGTAACTTAGCATCCACATTCGTTAGCTCATGAAGTTCCTTATTTTGTCCGCAGGTTTATTTATTTCCGGCACCTTGTTTTCACAGGCAAGGAATCAAAAAATGCGTGAAATAAATCACGTGGTGGAATTCATGAATGCCTTTAGCCACTGCAATCAGGATTGGTATTTCGATGCGGTACAATTACAAAAAGGACTTCATGCGAGTGCTCAAAAGCTCAATGAGAATTATTTTTATTGCAGTAAAACGCAGCACAACGGCCTGTTATCCTATACAAACATTGAGAAGACTTTTCGATTTAAGGAAATTACACCAAACGCTCAAAATCAAATTCCTGCTTATCAATCGGATTTCATTCCCTGGCTGGAAGCAAGAGAGCTTGTTTTAAAAGTTTTGTCTAAACCAAAAAATCAATACACCTCATTTGCCCCGGTTCTTACCAAATACATGGCCTCTGGCGATAGTTTGTATGCCGTTCACACTGAATTGATCAACTATGTTTCGGACAAACAGTTTCGTTCTGACAATCAATTTCAAACGGCAAAAAGAATCCTGAGAGATCACGAAAGATGGTTTAGAAGCTGTTATGTTTCTTCCAAAGAGCTCGATAGTGTTTTGGTAGAATTTTGCAATTTCCACTACCCTCCTTTTCAATCGCACAAAGAATTACAGCAGGGATTGCAGGAATTGAACCTGACTATGAACCTGCTCACGAATTGGGAAAGAGAGTTGTATGCAGAGAATCTTTCCAACAACTCCAAATACGATGCAAAAATCCGAATGTTAAATGCCGAAGGATTGAAAAACGATTCACTTTACCTCTATAAAACTCGCGGATATAACGTATTACGCAGCGGATTCTGGCTTCACACACGTTACCGCACTTTTTACACATCTATGCAAAGCCGGATTTACTGGTTCGCTTCTTCTAAATATCCTTCCGAGTCTTTCATCAAAAAGTCCCAGCAGGCTTACAACGATTTCGTGCGCAGTTACAATGCCATTGTAGAAGATTACAACGATTATATTGCCATTGCAGATGGATTGACTTTTACAAAAATTTCGGACTGCTGCCTGTCTGCTTCAGAGATCGATACCAGTCAGAATGTATTGCTGATGGCTCCGAAACTGCTTTACAAGTTTGAATACCGGGAAGAACTTCCAAAGCCGGAAGCAAAAGACACGGTTGTAACTCAAATGACTGCGGATGAATTGTTGATTCATAAGGCGAAACCACACCATTTAATTTATTTACTGGATGCTTCGTCTTCCATGAACGAATCGGGGAAATTGGCACATTTGAAAGAAAATGCCACGAACTTAGTAAACATCCAGCGTGAAGTGGATAGAATTTCCGTTGTTACTTTCTCAGGAAAAGCGAATACTCTGCTGCAGTCCGTTCCCTGCAGTCAAAAAAAGCACATCACCGAAAAGATCGAACGCATTCATGCTTTTGGTCAGACCAATATTCAAAGCGGATTTGAAATGGTGAAAAGTCTTTTGAGTTCAGACAAACTGGAAAAGGGGGTCAATTCCGTAATTCTTATTACCGATGGTGAATTTCCTTTAAGCGCTGAAATAAAAGCGCTGATCAATGAGCTAAAAGCAAATGAAATTGGAGTTTGTTTCGTTTACCTGGGAGAAAAAATGAGTAAAAAGGAGTCTAAAACTTTCCAAAAGACTTACACTGATCTGGGAGTTCTTTTGTATGATACAAACCGCATTGATCTGAAAGAAGCGTTGTTGAAAATCGCTACGGAGTAATGATCAATGAGTGAATTATCAAGGGAATCACTCTTGATAATTGACAATTCTAAAATTGACAATTGCTCTTTGTAGAACTGCACTAACGCTTGTTCTTTGATCAATAAGCCGCGGCTTATTTCTTCTTCTCCTTAAAAATGCTGTCGCTCAACCCTTCATTCACCTTATAATCGGTTAGCGTAATCGTAATGTTTCCTTTTGTTCTGGGTTTGGATTTCTTTTTTTGATCGGTGGAAGTTTTATTGATATCAGCTGCCACACTTTTAGGCATCTTGAACTTCTTCACATCAATCTCAAATTTCAATTCGCTTGGCAGGCCGAAACTCAACTGTGATCCGTATTTGAAATCTGTTTTCACGGTTCCGTTGGTTTGAGTAGTCACCTGTGAACGCATGATGACAAAATTCTTCAGATCCACCCAAATTTTTGCCAGCACAATTTCTCCCGAACTGGAATTGGGGATGATATTGATTAATCGGGTTTCAACATCCCGAATTTTCAGTGAATCACCAAAGACTGCTGTGTATTTGGATTTGTCTGACAAAAAAGTATTCAATTCGGTAAAACCCTGCTTAGGCAGAATGGTAATTCCGTTCGATTCGATCTTGATCTTATCCTTTTGCTTGAAGTAAATCTTAGCATTGGACGGCATGATCTTGATCATCGGGATATCTGCATCAATGTGCGCATTTACGGTGTAATCTTTCACCGAGGCCAGCTTCGCATTAACCTTTTCAATGACCTTCTCGGCATCCTGTCCAAAAGTTCCGAATCCGAGGAACAAGAGGCTAAATACTAGAATCTTTTTCATTACGATGTGATGTCTTTTCTGTTAAACTTAAATAAGGTGATTCCGACCAATAACACAATGTGTGTGACCAGGATAAAAATGGAATTCATAATGTCGTCGAAAGGAACCGGATTTTCAAAAAAACTACGCCAGGACGCCATGTGAGTCGTAAACAAGTAAGGCTTAATGGTATCAAAAACGCTGACATCCAAACTTCCTATAATGGTGAAGATGATGATGATTGCCATCGTTGATACAATTGGCCCGATGGAGTTTTCTGCAAAGGCTGACAAACAAATGGAAAGTGTTGCAACGGTGAGCAACGATAAATAAGCTACGCAGAAAGCCAGTCCGAAACGCCACAGGATATCTGATTCCGGCAGAATCACCAATCCGTCACTATTCAAAACCATTAAATCTCCGGCTCCAAATACAACATGTGAAACGACTAATGATAAAATCCCCAGCCAAAGCGTGATGACCAGCGTGTAGATGGCTCCTGCAATAAATTTCGAAAGAACAATCTTTGTTCTTGAAATCGGTTTACTGGCCAGCATCCGGATGGTTCCCATCGCAGCTTCTCCGGAAATTAAATCACCGGTTACCAATGCAATTAACAGCGGAATATGGACCACCAGCATTTGAAGAATAATGAAAGCGATCAGGTTTCCATTTACCAGTTTCCCGTTGAAGGAAAGTGTTTGTTCGAAACTTGCGGTCACAAAGGAAACCATCGATTCGCCATCTGCCTTCATGGCAAAAATGATCAGGCCGATCAATACCGTCAAGGCTCCCAAGCCCAAATAACTTCGGGGTTTGGAAACGATCTTGATGAACTCGTTGTATGTATTTTTGAAAAGCATCAGGACTGAATGGTTTTAATGAAATAATCTTCCAGCTTGCGTTTGGGTTCTATAGCATGAATCGTAAACCCTGCCAGCACCAATTCTTTTGTCAAATCCGGTACTTTGCTTTTTGAAATAAGCACTTCTACTTCTTTTGACGAGGTTTGGGTAATTTCGGGTAATTCAAATTTCGAACGAATCAATTCAACGGCTGCCTCAACGCGGTCAATTTCGATACGCACTACCGTTTCTTCACTATTTAGCAGCTCTTCCACAGAACCTTCTACAAGTGACCTTCCTTGATTGATAATGACCATGCGATTGGCAATCAATTCAATTTCAGATAATTGATGGGAAGAAAGCAGAATCGTTTTATTTTGTTCGTTCTTCAAACGAAGAATCAGGTTCCTGATCTCGATAATTCCCTGCGGATCCAATCCGGTGGTCGGTTCATCCAGGATGATGAGTTCCGGTTTATGCAGCAGGGTTTGCGCAATTCCCAGGCGTTGTTTCATTCCGTGGGAAAATCCTTTCACTTTGTGTTTCGCCCGATCTCCCAAACCTACAAACTCCAGCATTTCACGAATTTCTTTTTTGGAAACGGAAGCTCCTGAAATCCGGGCAAAGATCTCCAGGTTCTTTTGTGCCGATAAATATTTGTAGAAATCGGGCTTCTCGATAATGCTTCCGATATTTGCAAGAATCTCCGAACGGTTCTTTTGCAGGGATTTGTCAAATAGTTCGATGCTTCCGCTGTCCGGACTAATTAAAGACAATAAGCAGCGGATCGTTGTACTCTTTCCTGCCCCATTCGGGCCTAAGAATCCAAAAACATCTCCTTTATTCACGGTAAAAGAAACATTCTTTACTGCTTCAAAAGAACCGAATTTCTTGGACAAATTCTGAACTTTGATAATGGTTTGTTGTTCCATAAACCTTTTACAGATTAAATGTCAAAAAGACACTTAAAATTACGCATTATCATCACTCGAAATTCCCTAAAATTTAAAAAATCGGTAAACGGTATTATTTCGTCGGTAACAGCGATTCTT
The DNA here is from genome assembly GCA_965650365.1 of uncultured Fluviicola sp. Lineage (GTDB taxonomy): Bacteria > Bacteroidota > Bacteroidia > Flavobacteriales_D > Crocinitomicaceae > Fluviicola. Next base: position 351,570 of record CBFGOJ010000001.1, read on the forward strand.
TGTTTATCTGCTTTTTAAAAAGAGCTCATTTAATAAACCGGGGAAACCCTATTCTTTGTTGAATTTGGACTGCTTAAAAATAAAGCAACGAGCAATCTGCTGATTTTCAATTCCCTCCCAAGGAGAGCCTGATCCCGTTCATTCTTAGCTCGCTATTTCAGGACGTTTGGCGACACAGGGGTTAACCCTTGATTTACCTTCCCGGGAACTTTTTAAGCTCTCAAAAGAGCTAGATTTGGCAAAAAAATAATCTATACATGAAAAAAAATTACTTTTTATTGAGTCTGCTGGTAAGCATACTTACCACATTCACCGGTTATTCCCAAACTCAATCCTATTCGGCTTACGGGAGTACTCCTAGTAACGATGACTACAATTACATCGATTATAGTAGTGACACAATGTACTATACGTTCAGTGGCTTCCCTTCAACAGCATCCGATGATGCGATTCTAACCATTGACGGTTCCTCGTATTTCTATCCCGGAAGTTCCTACGACGTTTACGGCCCGGGATCAGTTCTTTTGGGTAATTTTACTTCCCCCTTGATAACTGACTGTAATGTTTTTTCAACTGCTATTACCATTCCTTACACCACTATTAACTCCTATGGAGGAAATGTGGTTCTCAAATTTGTGAAGCAAGGCAATGTTTATCCTTATTGTTCGGAAAACAGAATGCGTACCAATCTTCAATTCAACTATTGTTTAGCAGGAGTTCCTTCACAACACGCCAGTTTTGCGTTTGTCACAGACAGTATTTTTTGTCAATCAGAAGGTCCTATCAACCTGGTTGGATCACCGGCAGGAGGTGTTTTTTCCGGAAGTGGAATCACAGGAAATCAGCTTAATCCGGCAACATTATCTTCCGGAACCTACACGGTGACTTACACCTTCACGGAATTAAACGGATGCTATAACACAGACAATACCACTTTTATGGTTCTTGAAAATCCGGCTGATCAATCCATGACAGTTTGTGAGAATACAACACCAATCCTGAATACCGGGAATATTTCTACGGTATATGCGAGTAATGAAAGTTTATCCAATGTGATCGCAACTGGTACTGATGTTACTTTGAATCCAATTGTGTTAAGCCCAACAGATGTTTTTGCTGCCAATGTATCCGTTCCGTTTTACTATTCGATGAACTCCCTTGACACGACTGATTTCGAAATAGTTGATCATGACAACATTTCCGGAGACGACCGCGGAGGAATGGCAGTGACTGAAAATTATGTTTACATCATAGGAGATGACGCTACTGCCCGTTATGATTTGAACCTGCAAAATGGTATTGAACTTCCAAAGCGTGACGGGATGTTTACAGACCTGGCACAATTGAAAATTTACACCTTCTATAATACAACAGCTCCGTTTACACCAAATAGTGATACTTACGATTATTTCACTATGAATGCGCTGCGTTCACTGAACGAAGATTTGAGTTTTGGTAATGAGATTATTTTATTGTCTCAACCAGTTACTATTGGCGCCCAGGATCAGGCAATTATTCTTGCAGGTTACAATGAAGTGATCGTTGGAACGGCTTATGGGAATTACGATTTTTACCACATTTCTATTTTGAACGGATTGGTTACTCCAATGGGACAGCACAATTTGGATGTTCAGGAATCTGAAAACTGGGCTGACTGGGGAATGTCCGGATTTGATGGTACGGACCGTCACGCATATTTCAGAGACGGGAACGATTCAATTGTTGACTATAACTTCACGACTGATCTGTCAACAAGCATCTTTCCGATGACTGATTTATCAGACTTAGCTAGTTTTATCATACATCCGGTGAATCACCGTTTTTATGCACACTATGAGGGTGGTACAACTACTTTCGGAGGTAATTCTGAAAGTTTGCTTTATTTCCAGGCTTCGGATTCTGTTTCCAGACTTGCTGCAACAGCTGTAAATTACGGTTGCCCTAGTAAAATTACCTTTACATTTAATTCAGTTGATCTTGGAGCAGATACAACTGTTTGTTCGGAAGATGGATTGTACATTATCCCGGGAGGTTTTGGTTATAGTTCATATACCTGGAACGGAGTGAACAACAATTTCAATTCTTATGCCGTTCAAACTTCCGGAGAAGTTGTTCTGTCTGTTATTGATGCTGTAAACTGTGTAATTACAGACAGTGTAAACGTAACGATCACAGATTGTACTGCAGGAATTAACGAATTGGGTGAAATGGTTATGGAGATTTACCCGGTACCTAATAACGGAAACTTCCGCATTGCTTTTGATGCATTGAATGACGATGCTCAAATCATCATTATTGATGCCCAGGGGAAACAAATTTCGATGCAAACAGTTACTCAGGGAGAAACAACACTTGACATGAATCTTTCTGTTCAACCGGGAATTTACTTTGTTCGTTTGGTTTCTGAAAACGGAACTACACAACGTGCAGTAAGCATTCAATAAAAAGAACATTTTGAAAAAGCCGGCTTGAGTATTCAGGCCGGCTTTTTTTATTCTATTTCAATCCATTGCTACACGCTCCGGAATTTCAATACTTTGAATGGCCCTTTCAAGAGTTGTTTCCTGAAGGCCGGGGATGGATGTTCCCTCAGCCCAATATGCTGTAACATCAGTCATTCCTAAAAAGCCAAGCATGCCTTTCAAAAAAGGAGTCATGAAATCATAGTCTTTCATTACTCCTTCTGAATAAACAGCACCTCCCGACAAAGCCAGGAATACTTTCTTGCCTTTAACTAAACCTTCCGGTCCGGCTTCGGAATAGCGGAATGTTTGTCCGGAACGGGTAATGTGATCGATCCAGGATTTTAACTGTGCCGGGATCGATAAATTGATCAAAGGCGCACTGATCACCAAAATATCCGAATCAAGCAACTCGCTTACTGCTGCTTTCGAATAAGCTGCGGATTGGATCATTTCAGGCGTATGCTGATCTACAGGTGTGTAAAATGCCGCAACTTCTCCGGTAGACACGTAAGGTGCCGGATTTGTGATCAGATCGCGGATTGTTACTTCACTTCCAGGATGGTGAACGAGTAATTTCTCAATGATTGCTTTTCCCAATTGAGTACTGAACGAGTTTGCTCCTTTTGTACTTGACGTAATGTGAATAATTTTTTTCATCGTTTGCTTTTTGGGTAAAACTAGGTATCTTTACTAACCATAAGTTAGCAGTATACTTTAAGTTAGTACTCACCTTTTGGTTAGTGATCTTTTAAAAAAAATGGAAAATGGCAGTAAAAACTCCCACATTGGCAGATGCTCCTACAGCAATGGAATGCACCGGAAGATTAAATGCTTTGGAAGATGCGCTGTTTGTGATCGGGGGAAAATGGAAACTCAAAGTGATCATTGCGCTGCGGGAAGGTGACGTGAAGCGATTCAATGAAATTCAGCGCAGTATCAATGGAATTTCTGCCAAAATGCTTTCCTCGGAGTTAAAGGACCTGGAACTAAACGGTTTTGTAAGCCGAAAAGTAATTGACCAAACTCCTGTGGTTGTGGAATACGCTTTAACGGAATACAGTGCTTCCTTGAGCCAGGTATTGCATGAATTAGTAGAATGGGGAAAACAACACCGGGAAAAAATCCGGGAAATGAGATCGTGAATTATGTCAGTTGCTTTATTTATTGTGGAAGAAGATAAGAGTTTCCGAAAAACCATTCCGATTTCCACTCAAAGGTATTTTACAGACGTTTGGCTGAAAGTTGCCGGACAGTTGAAATTGAAACTCATTCCTTTATTTGAATGCGGGGCTGATTTCGATCAAACGGACATCCCGGTTATCCTGGATGAATTGGATTTATTGCAACATGCTTGTCATAAACTATTCGATCCGTCGGAACACATTTTTCAGCGAATTGAATTACTAAGAGAAACCTTACTAGGACTGAATAAAAGAGAAAAAACACACTTGTTTATCGGATAAGCGCTTATCCATAAAAAAACCGATCTGAAAACTCAAATCGGCCTTTTTACACTATTCACTTGGATTGGTAAATTACCTGGTTATATATATTTTTTCTCGTTTTGTTCCGCTTACGAAATAATAAGTTCCGACCGGCCAGGATTCAGTTTCAATCAGCTGAGTTCCACTTATCGTTCCTGAATAAACTTCCTCACCGCGATTGTCAACTAATTGGAACTGTACCGGTTTTGGTGTTATTACTTCCAATGTCAGATAATTTGAATTGAAATTGCTGTAAATGTTTACTGCCATTGTAGAAGTCACGGAAGTCACGGCTCCTGCATTTTCCAGCAAATTAGTCTCATCCACCAACATGCACATTTGAATCGGCTCATATTTTTGTTTCTGAGAGAAGGCAAACATGTTGTTTATGAGAACAACTGCCAAACTGATTGTAAATATAAAACGTGCCATACTCTTAATTTTTTAATGAATCTTTCAACCCTTGTGATTCGTTACAGACAACAACTATACCAAGCGGGGAAAGTTACATTTCAGAATTGCGAGATGGGAACTAAATCGTTTTTAAAACAGAGTAAACAGGCACTAAAAACACCGAAACACCTGATTTTACAGGAGAATCACATTTTAACATTTTTAAGATCACTGAAAATTCACAGGAGGCATTCATTGGGGGATTACATCGGAAAATTATTCAAAATGAAAGTTGTCTTTTCAATTTGAAAAACTATTCCATTCCGTTTTTCATTGCCCATTTCAACAACACATTCTTCTCTTTGGGCAATCCCAGTTTTTCAATGATGTTTGAACGATGTCCTTCAATGGTTTTCTCAGAAAGGAAGAGCATTTCGGCAATCTGTTTACTGGTTTTTTGCTGGGCTATCAATTCAATGATCTTGCGTTCAGAAAAAGTCAGTTTATCCAATTCACTGGTCCCGGATTCGCGCACACTTACCAGGTCATTCAGCAAAGAGTCGCTGACATACTGGTTTCCTTTGGCCACTTCTGACAAGCAGTTTTTAAGCTCCACCTGTGCATGTTCCTTCAGAATATAACCAAATACTCCATACTCTTTCGATTTGTTATAAATGGTCATTTCGTTGTGCATGGTCAGGAGAATCACTTTGGTTCTGAGTTTCAATTCCTGTACTTTCTTGGCTACATCCAATCCGTCCAGGGCAGGCATATTGATGTCTAAAATAGCGATATCCGGAGTACGGAGCTGGATCATGTTCAGAGCAGAAACGCCGTTTGCACATGTTGCCACCACCTGGTATCCGTATGATTCCACGAAACTCTGGGTTCCCTGCAGCGTGAATGGATGATCATCGGCAATTACGATTGTCATGTTGTTTTCTTTAAGTCAATAGTGATTATAGTTCCGTTCTTATCGGAATGAATTCTTGCAACACCTCCGATGGCTTTACTTCTTTGAATAATATTATGCAGTCCGAATGCATCTTTTTTGGAAAGGGTTTCGGGGACATTGAACCCGGAACCATTGTCCTTGATCTGGATCATCAAATCTTCTCGTTCTTCACGAATAATGATCTTTGCTGCAACCGCTTCCGCATATTTAATGATGTTGGAAAGCGCTTCCTGGATAATCCGGTAAACTTGTAATTCATCGGAAACAGACAAGGACCCGCAATAAACAATATCGGAAGTTACCATCAATTGGTTCACCGATTGTGCGCGGTCCAAAAGCTGGTTGATGCTTGCCGACAAACCAACTTTCTCAAACATCACCGGATGCAGGTTCCTGCTGATACTTCGAATATCTTTGATAATCAGATCGATCTTTTCTCCCGAAGCAGTTTTATTCTCTCCCAGGGAGTGTTTCAGGTTCAGTAGTTCGTGACTCACACTGTCGTGCAGATCACTTGCAATGCGTCTTCGCTCTTCCTCTGTTTTGTCCAACAGTCGTTTGGTATATTGTTTGGCGCGTTTATTCTCTCTTTGGATCTTTTTCTGGTTCTGCCGGGAAAAAACGATGAACACCACCAAAAGGAGTCCCATCAGCAGGGATACCAACAAAGCAATGGTCGTTTTCCCGTTATAGATAGTTTCCTTCTGAAGCGCAATCTCATGCTCTTTCCGTTTGGTTTCATGCAATTTATCCAGCTCCAAAGTCTTAGCAATGATTTTTTGATCACTAATCTTGTTCTCTGCACTTTTCAGTTTTTCAGAGAAAATATAAGCTTTCTTATAATTTTTGGTCAGCACGGCATTTTCTTTTAACACCTTTGCAAAGGCAGCCATGTTTTGGTAATCATCCTGCTCTTCCACAGCCTGCAATGCTTTTTCGATGAGCCCTATGTCCGCGATACCTTCTCCTGTCTTAATTTCATAGCTGGCCAAAGCAATGTTATAATCTGCATCTGAAGCTGCAGAATTCAACTTATCTGCACTGATCTTCATATCAGCAAGGATATCTTTTGCTTCAGCATTGCGGCCTTCGTGCAGCAGCATATCCACATAAAAAGAGGAAAGTGCGACTTCCAGTGACTCATCTTTGATTTTGCTTCCGATAAATAAGTGATAGGTTGAATCGATTAAATGAAACATTTTCGGATCTTCCATTTCCTCGTAAAGAATGATCTTATTATGCAATGAAACCATTGTATTTCCCACATCACCTGTACGTTTGTAGTCGCTCATGGCTTTATCAAAATACATTTCCGCTTCCGGATAATTTTTTAGGTAAAGGCTAACCAGGGCCATATTATCATAAATCCCTCCTCTTCCGGTGTAGTTGTCTGTCTGATTAAATAATTCGAGTGCTTTCAAATTGTATTTAAGTGCTGACTCCTGTTTGCCCAGTGCAAAATAGCAAAATGCCAGATCTCCGTAACCGTGACCTTCTTCTGAATAAGTCGCGTAATCAAACGGTTTATGCTTCACCAGGTTTTTGAAATGAGGAATGGCTGCATAGTAATTAGCCTGATTGATATAATAATTCCCGATGTAAGATTCAATAAAAATCGTCTCAGGCCAGGGAAGTTTCTGTTGATAGTTTTTTTGAAAAGAGCGCACGGTGTCCAATGTACTTTTCTGAAAGAAGGAATAATACATTTCCTGTTCGATTAATTCTTCCAGCGCATCAGCGGCCTTGTGATAATTTTTGAGATTCAGTTGCCGGGAATAATACTTTTTAAAGACCGGGTAATAATCTGCCCGGTGAAAATATTCCCTCTTAGAAAGCCATTCAATCGCAGGGTCTGTTTTTCCTCCTGCTTCCCGGTGATAAACGATCTTTTTCGAAGGTTTACTGCATGCGCTTACCAGAAGCAACAATAAGCAGGTATAACTCAGAAGTTTTATCGCGTGTCTGTTCATAGATAGATTTCACGTTAAAAATACCTGTTTGAAACGGATCACGAAATTTTTAGTGAAAAATAGAGGGTTTCCCCTTGCGCGAAAGAATCCGAAAATAGCCGAAATTTGTCCATATCATCTATGAATGAATAATCTTTTAGATTGGTTGAATTAAAGATATAAACCAATAACACCCGATAACTACTACTTATAGCGTAAGAAAAAACCTCCGTGGTTAGCGGAGGTTTTCAATTTTTACACATTTCATTATAACATGATTAGATTCTGAAAGTGCAACTTTTACGCAAGTGGAAGTGGATGGTGTTCTTAAATATCTTGTAGGTCTGTTCACAAAGACCAAATTATCAAAAGCAGTGCTTTCTCTTCTTTTTAAAAAGCAGAGGTCGCTACTACCTCTGCTTTTTTTACGTGAAAGCTAACATTAGGCGCTTTTTATTGTAGTTTGTGTTCAGTGAATAGCGGTGGTATTTACTCTTTTACATCGCTGTTCTCTCGTTAGTAATTTCTTGCTGAAGCATTGTAATTGCACTTTTCAACTGATGAATGTAAGTTCTGCTTGGGAACTGATCCATAACCGCCTCCGGAAAATCTGAGGGAAGGTCCATTCCGTTTGCATAATGCAGGTACAATGCGTAATAATTTTTCAAATATTCATTTTGAATAGCCAAATACATGTTTATTGTATTCATGGTATTGGCTATTTCAGTCATCAGCATTTGTTTGTAAGATCTCTCAGGAAACCTGTTCAAATGTTTCTGAGGAAAATGGAAGGGCAGCATCTCGCCGCGGGAAAAATGCCAGTACAACTCCAAATAACACGTTAAATCTTCGATCTCTGCAAGAACTGTTTTTGTTTCCGGAAGGGGCGAAAGTCTTATGTCTGTAAGTAATTCCATCTTTTCTTCATTTATCAGTCAGCAATTGCGTTGTTGACTTGAACAAGTATAGGATTCTTACAGATGTGTTTTCAGCAGAATGTCATGAAATGCGAAATCGATGTCATGAAAAACCAAAAACGAAGCACGGAATAATCTAAGCTAAACACGATGCTTATTTTTAGCTCAATTGAGGGCAGCTAACATTCTGCGCCTTCGGCACAGCTTTTCTTTTTACCACAAATGCATAGATTTTTTGCGAGCCTACCGGACTCGCTTCTGTAATCTGTAAAATTTCAGCCGCATGTCCCGACACTTTGTGACAGGCGACATTTATCGAATGTACTTAGATTACTATTTATACAAAAAGTAAAGCCGACCGGTGCGCCTATGCTGAAGCTTGTGCCATCGCTATAGCTATTGGCGACACGCGATAAGCGTAAGCATTAGGCGGCTTCATTCATTTGTGCATCAGTGGGAAAAAGCTTTGGCAGCCGTATATCTGAAGTCTATTTAATGATCTTGAATTGATTCAGGACGTCCTTGTAGTGATCACTGATGGGAATAAAGGATTTATTGCTCATGACGAGCAAACCATCTGAAGGCTGGATTTCTTCAATCTCATGCGCATTGACAATGTGATTGCGGTGCACCCGGTAAAACTTGGATGGATCCAGCAAATCAATGACTTTTGTGAGTGAAATTTGGATCACAAACTTCTCTGTTCCAACGAAAATAGAACAGTAGCGTTCTTCCACTTCGATATTGATAATGTCGGAAACTGCCACCTTTTTGAGAACGTCTTTTTTCTTGATGAACAGGAATTCGGAACTGATGACCGTATCTTCTTCATCACTTTGGAAGATATCCGGCTGGCCGTAGAATTTCTCGATAGCCATTTCCAGGGCATAAAGTACTTCCAGAGGATTGAAGGGCTTCAACAAAAAACTGTAAGGTTTTGTGAGTTTAGCCCGTTCAAAAATGGTTCGATCTGTGGAACTGGTCAAAAACACGAAAGGCCTGGAAGATTCCGGGACATTGTTGAGTGTTTCTGCAAAGGTGATTCCTTCCGGGATCCCGTTTAGGAAAATATCAATGACTACAATGTCTACTTTGTTTGCATAAAAAAGCTTCAAAGCTTCCTGGTGAGACCTTGCGATTCCCACAATATCAAACTGACTTTCCGTCAATGTAGCTGTTAATTTATCACTTTCCGCAACCGTATCTTCAACAATCAGGACCTTAATTTTTTCCATCTGCACTTTTCTTAAGGGTGACGATCATGCTCGTTCCCTCATTTTGTCGACTCCAAATATCTAACTTTCCGTCGTTTTTTGCTAGCATTGCGCGACATAAATTCATTCCCAATCCGGAACCGATGGTCTTTTCATGGTCTTTTTTGGTCAATTGAGGCGAATCACTGAGTAATTTCAGGCGGGTTTCTTCCGACATTCCTTTCCCGGTGTCTTTCCATTCGAAAATAATTTGATTCTCATCAAATTCATGGTAGCGATCAGGCGCGACTGATCGGCTACCGGTTTCATTCTCACGAAGATTTACCGAAATGGAAGAACCCGGATCTGAAAATTTAATGCTGTTATCCATGAAATTGCGCAGGACAATCTTCAATGATTCCGCGTCAACAAATACTTTGATGGATTTCGGAAGCGTGTTTTCAAAAGTAATTTCCTTCTGATTCAAAACTCCGCGAAAATTATACGCTACCTGGTCGATCAACATGCTCAAACGGTGTTCTTCCGGCCGGAAATAGCCGCCTTCTGTTTGTAAAAGCGCCCAATTCAATAAATTATCGAGCATGTTGTAGGTGTTTGTAGCAATCACACTATTTTCTTCCAGCTGATTTTCCAAACTGCTGTATTCCTGATTTTCGACTTTCTGCTTCAATTGTGAATTACTGACACTCAAAGCGTGAACAGACGAGCGAAGATCGTGGCTCACAATGGAAAACAACTGATCTTTGGTCGCATTCAGGAGGTCTAACTCTTGTTTTTGGTGGAGAATTAACCGCGAGCCCAATACATTTTGCCGATAAAAATAAGTCACCAGGATAATGATTGCTATGAGCAGCAACCCCGCAAAAAGATAGGTGTTCAAACGCGCCTGCTTGAGTTTATTTTCGGATTCCAATAACTCTACCCGCTTCTGTTTATCTGCTACAGCAAGCCTTTTTTCAATTTGGGCAACTTCGTAAATTTTGTTTTGATCCTGGAGAGAATCGTTCCAGTTTTCAAACTCTTTCCGATATTTTAAAGCCAGTTCATAGCGTTTGCGGTTCTCTTCCACTACGGCCATGTTATTGGCAGATCTCCGTTTTCGTTCTACAGAGCCATATTTTTTAGATAAAGAATATGCTTTCTCAAAATAAGCAATTGCTTTATCGTCCAGGTATTGCTCGTAATAAATACTTCCCAGGTTAGCGTAAGCATCAATGAGTGAAGTAAAGTCTTTTCGCTCTTCAATTTTTGGAACTGCTTTCAAAAGATATATTTCTGCTTCTCCGAAATTTCCCAAATGAAAATAGCACATTCCGATATTGTTCAAAAGCCCATCAATACGAATCGTTCGAATATTCTTTTGATCACTCGTGTCGATACTTTTAAGCAAACTCAAAGCCCTTTTGTAATTTTCCTGTGAAAGGAAAATTCCTCCTTTATTGAAGCGAATCATTGAATAAAATTCAAAACTGTTTCGCACCAGGTCAAACTCCTTTAATGCGTATTTAAAAATGCCTTTTTTATAGAATGCTTCTCCCCGGTAGTAGTGGATAAAGTTGAGCAATTCCGGATCTTTAACTTGTTGTAAACATCTTTGACTATTTACCAAGACTGAATCCCATTTTTCAACCTTTGCGAAGAAGATCGTTTTAGATAAAAATTTTAGATCTGCATTCTTTTCAGCTAGTTCTTGAGCTTTTTTATCAATGCATTGATTGTTTTCATCACGTTTAGCAAATGACTGAAAACAAATCAAAAAAAGTGCTCCACAAAGGAGCACTTTAACAATATTCATAAAAGTTCTCAATCCTTTTTCTTTAATTTATTCTATTTCAAATATAACATCATTATACGTCTGTCGTTCTAACTGAAGTTAGAATACCTCTAGAACTTTTAGGACCCGTCGCATTCTTCAACATATTAAACACTTTCGAAATTGCCCCTAAATCAATCGGATTTCCAGCTGAATCCAGGTTGCTTGCAGTAAAAGTACATGCAACGGTCTGCGGTGTAGCAGTTGATGCCGAACTGTAGCAGATATAAAACTGGAGTCTTGATGACTGGGAAGATGTGAAGTATTGTTTCACCGAAACTTGGTTTGGATCCAGGTCGCCGGGAATCGTAAAGCTCATTGTTAGTGTTATCTGCTGTGACGTGGCGTTATATGCCGCATCAATAGCTGTCGGGTCTGTTAAATACGGCGATCCTATCGGTGACATTGAAGCAGGAATCGGTTGAACAGTGTAAGTTTGGAGGGTGATTTGTGGATCCATAAAACGCTTTTTTTAGTTAGACAAAAAGTTAAGTAATCAAATATGCTTTTTTTTATGCAAAAAAGAAAGAAGTTCTACCAGAAAAGAGAGAATTAGTTGATCCCTCTCTTAAATAATTTCTCTTCAATCTATCCGCTTTTAAAAATAGGGGAAATTTTGTTTGAAAAAACTTCAAAAAAAACAATTATCGACTTTTTACTAAACATTTTTGTTCAAAATCCCGGATCCAAAATCATTGACGGAAAAATTTATCCGCTTCACTCAATTTTTAGCTTGATTGGGCACCTTTTATAGTTCAAAAAATAGAATCGGCGTAATTTTGCTCTCGAAAGACTTATAGCGTGCGCCTCTGGCGGAAATCTTTCCGGATTACAACTTAAACTAGCAAATTCTTGCTCGGTTAGAAAAAATGCCAGAATCTCCCATCAGATTGTGGCATTTTCTATTTCACAGGGATTCAATTGAAACGATCAAACCGAAAGCAGACTTTCAGTCGCTTTTGTTTAATATTGATTCAAAAATATCAAAGCCTGATCAAATTTTCTGAAGGCGCATACTCACATCACCAATCCTGAATAGATAATAACCAGTTGTCAGTTTCGATATATCGATCAGTAAATGTGAACTGCTTTCATTCAAAAGGATCACAGATGCCGTTACGTCTCTCCCCAATTCATCGTACAATCTGAAAGTTCTCAAATCGGGGTGGTCTGATACGACCGAAATTATATCCGAAGACGGATTCGGAAAAATTCCCGGTTCTTCGAAATCCAACAACACGCTTCGGATGTCCGAATAAGTATTCTGCCCGTCAAAATCGGTTTGTTTCAAACGATAGTACGAAATACCGCGGAAAGGTTTATTGTCAACAATGGAATAGAAAAGTGGAACGGAAGAAGTTCCTGCTCCCGGGATTTCCTGCACGATCTGCCAATCGGAGCCGGTTTCTGATTTTTCCAGGGTAAAATAATCGTTGTTCAACTCGGTTTCTGTTTGCCAGTCTGCACGCACGCTTCTGTTGTCAATTGTTCGTACTTCGAAAGTGGTCAATTCAACCGGAAGCGGTGAAGTCAAAACATTGGCTGTACCTAAAGTAAAGCTTGTTCCATTACTAAGAGCCGTAACCCCGGCAAATTGGAAGACATTCCCGGCTAGTGCCGTTGCTCCGCCAATAGCTGTTTCATCAGAAAAAATCCCGTCATTATCTGTATCAACGATTAATCGCAGATCGGAAGCCGTTACGAGAGAAAATGCAGACAAATCAAAACGGACAGCCACTGCTCCGACATCCACTGCTGTTCCGGCAGCATTTACCTCATTCACTCTCCAAATGCGTTCGAAACGCGCCTGAACACCCGGAGGATTTTCAGTTGAAACAGCTGCCTGTTCGATTCCTATATCGTGACCCCAGATCAGGAATTCATTGTCATCCAGGTTCGAAGGATTGAGAATTCGAACTATTCCGGTTCCCTGCGCATCTGCATGCATGTTTGCAGCGTCTACTCTTCCTATTCCGGCAACATCGTGGTCAAAATTTCCATTTCCCGCATTATCCTGCACGTACAAATCTCCGGAAAGCAGCGGAATGTTGTATTTCGCCGAGAGATAATTGTGAATGATGATACTTTGGGCTGAATTAACGGTTCCCGAATAAATAATAATCTCCGAAATATTGCCGTAAAGGTTCGTTAAGCCAGTTTGTAAACCGCCTGCGTTTCCGATAGCCATCGCGGAATTATTAATGATATTGGAAGCATTCCCGGTGGGTACAGGAGTATTTTGATTGAGCTGCAGGGAAGAATTCCCCGCTCCTGTTCCAAAAACCGCTTTACTAATGAGCAAAGAAGTATACGCAACGGAATTATTGGAAACAGTTCCTCCAAGACCACTGATCAGGTAATAATTAAATCCGAGTGCTGCGTGAGTATTGAGCCTGCGCTGATTTCCCAGTCCGGCGTCGTAAATGGAACGGTTTCCATTGTCTAAAACCGTGCTGACACAAAAAATCGTTTCGTTATTACTGCGAGGAATGAGTCCTGTATTGAAGCAATTCCAGGTATTGAGTGCGAAATTGATCCGCGGGTAACCGTTGTGCGTATTTGGAGCAAAAACCGGGCGTGTTGGAGTTGCTCCTGCAACAATGCCATTCCCGCTTTTGTCATTCCAATTTAAAACTGCTGTTCCGGATAAAACGGACTCCGAAAGCCCTTCAACGAGGCCATCACCGTCTGTATCATTTGCATCGAACCACATATCTAATGTAGATGCGCCTGTTCTGTCCCCCACTCCGCCCGGGCCGTTTTGGGAATAGCCCGTAAACACGGACAATACCATGAATAGTGTAAAAATCGTTTTCATAGACCCTTTATTTATTTGACCTGTTATACCAACATCTTCGCTTTGAAGCTGCTTCTTGAGTTACAATCAATCAAATCCTCTTTAGTCAGAGTCGTAGAACTATAAATTTAAGCCATTCATATTTTGAAAGAAAATCTTTTAACAATTGTTTTATCCTGAAATTCAGGCGGTTTCTTTTAGCAATGATGTCTTAATCTGTAACCAAAAGCGAAACAAATATTATATTCATCGAACCAAAACAACTAACTATGAACCAACTTCTTACTTTCCTGTTACTCTTGGCTGCATCGGGAGTTTTTGCTCAAAAAAAGATGGAGCATGTGATTGATTCAAAAATCTTCGGGACGGAGCGTAAAGTAACTGTTTATCTTCCGCAGGAATATGTGGCTGACACCGTAAAGAAACTTCCGCTTCCGGTGGCTTATTTGTTCGACGGGCAATTTGAGCCTTATTTCACCATGGTTTCCGGAATGATGGATTACTACACCCAAACGAATAATGGCGTGCCGATGATTTTGGTTTCCGTTCATACCAGCAACCGCTGGGAAGAATTTATCCCGGAACCGGAAATTGATCGAATTCATCCGTTTACGTATTCCACCAAGCTCACCCATTTCCTGAACGAAGAACTATTCTCATTCATAGATTCGAGTTACCGTACAACGGATTTCAAACTGGGAATCGGGCATTCATTGGGAGGAAGTTTCCTGCTTTGCGAGGCTTTCAAAGAAAACTCCCCGTTCGGAGCAATCATTGCTGCCAGTCCTAACACCAACCTGCAGGGAATGACACAACTCATCCCGGATTATCTGGACAAAAATCCAACCATGACGACCTTTTTCTACATTACCGGCGGTGATACCGATCAAATGGAACTGGATTTCCTGAGAACGACGCTGCAAATAGATTCCACGATCAATTCCCGGAGCGCTGCCTATCCAGACTGGAATTTCCGGAAGTACGACCAAAGCAATCACATGGAAACCTTCCCCAAGACCTTTAACGATGGTTATTTGTTGTTTTCAGAAAGATGGAATATTACTAAAAAGGATGTTTTGCTAATGAAAGGACTACAAGATACAGAACTTGAAAAGGAAATTAAACGGAGCTTTGCCCGGAAGGCAGTCGTAAGAAGATCTGAAATGGCATTTTCTCTCCGAAATGTGCTGGATATACAGGCTGTTGCTGAAATAAAACAGGATTACCGAACAGCATTTGACATCAGTACCATTGCTCTCCAATTACTCGAAACCGACTCAACCGTCCCGAAAGCAGATAGAGAAAAACTGCTTCCACGGATTATGGAGAAAAGAGATTACTTCAACTTCATGGATTATTGCACCAAAGCCCGAAAAGCTGCCGACCAAAAAGACTATCAAACTGCGGCCAAAGAATACTTGCAGGCATTTAAAATAAACCTGATAAGAGGAACCTTCTCAGAACGCTGCAATTCCGTGGAAATTTTTGCACAGGTTGGAAATACAGAAGAGGCATTTAAACAGATAGAACTGCTTGCAAATCGCTTTGAACTCCGTGGAAGTGAATCCATGACCGGAAATTCTGCGCTGAATGTCCTTCATAAAGACAAGCGTTGGAAAAAGTACATGAAGATCCTGGATGAAAACAAGAAGCTGCCTTTTGAGTGATAGATCCCGAATGGTCGTGATAAGGCTCGCTGATTACGCACAGTCTTTACTTGATTAATCCTCCTTCAATATTCCATTTTCGAATGCCATTGGCACGGTCTTTTTTTCGGATTGATCATACGAGTAATAAATCCCGTTCCATAAAAGCATGCAATTAGCTACTGATTTAAACTGACCTTCCGATACCGTCTCACTATATTCTTCCAAATATTCAATATAAGCGGGATGCGTATTGAAAATACAAGATAATCTCATCGTATCATTTATTGAAACGAGTTGACACCTAACATCTCCCCGGTATTTGATCAGATCATGTTCTTGTGCGTGAACAAATCGGTTAGAAACGAACAGAAGGAAAACTACCAGAAGGATTTCTTTGAATTTCATTTAATGATCATCAGTTAGCCGGGTCAGTGTTCTTGCATACAAAGCGGGATTTTCTTTGGACAGGCAAATCAGCTCTTTGTTTTCAAGGATCTTGAAACGCCATGTTTCTGTTTCTTCCCCTCCATTAAAATCTTCCGGTGATGGATCATCCACCTGTGAATAGATTACTTTTAATTCGAGGATTCCATTTTCTACCATCCCGCTTTTGACAAAATAACAAGTGCGGCTTCTGGCTGTGCCGCTGTAATATTCATAAACTCCAGAAATTCCCCCGGCTCCGATTGTAAAATCCAGGGAAGTGCTATATGGCACCTGATCATGCGCAAACTGCGGAATATCCCGTGTGTCTGACCACTGCCCGATGTAATACCCGTATTTCCCTTCCGGAAGGTTCACCACCGGTTTCTTTCTTGCCACATTCACTTCTGTAAGAGCATCTGTTTCGCGGACAATCTTCCATTCTTTCCCGAATTTCCGGAAATACAAATAAGATTCAACCTCTGTTTTTTTCTTATTCTGGATACATATTTTGGTGAATTGAGCAACAAATTCTACTTCCAGTGTATCGGTATCATCGTAATAAACGTCCGTATAACCCAATTCCTGTTTGTAGGAAGGATGTTTTTTTAACCACTCGGATTTTTGGGCCAGAATTGCTTGTTTATTACTCTTTTTAGAATAGTAAGACACTTCATCTGCATACAAATTTTCAAGATCTGATGTTCGGTGCCCGCTAATTGCCTGGTTCCATTTTTTGAGGACCGTTTTAACGGCATCGTAGCGGCGAAATACATTTTCGGTATTCGGTTCATCTTTCGTATCTTCTGATACAGCCGGCTTCTTTTCCGAATGAACAGTCTCCTGGTTCTCAGCTTCAGGTATAGCCTTTGTTTTGTCTTCTTTCGGATTTCCGGAGTTACAGGCTGATAATAAAACTGCGAGAAGATAAAAAGCAAGTAATTGTTTGGAGATCATTGAGTTTAGTTTGGCTTGAAATTAGAAAAAATGCGCAAAAAATTCGGATACTTTGTCTAAATATTAATGGTAAATATAATTTTAAACATTTGCCCTGGATATAATTTTCTCATCTTCAGCATGAATGTCGCCCAACGAACTAGTTGATGGAAGTCCGATGAGTTTTGTCATTTCTAAATAAAACTTCTGGAATTCTTCAGATGAAGGACCATGAAAGCTATGCACTGAGCAGATTGGGGCTCCAACGGCTACCTTATCTCCGGCTTTTACGTAACAATCAATTATTCTTCCTTCCAGTTCGATTGGAAGCTCCACTGTTACCTTGTCTGTTTCAACCTCTATTGCGGGTAATCCGGAAGAAATGAAGTCGCCCTTTTTTACAAATAAGCGTACAACGGTAACTTCCTTGATACCTTCGGAAAGGAATGGTAAGTTGTATACACTATCCTTATACATCTCTGTTATCTTTTCAATGGATTATTACTTCGTTAATACTACAAAATAATTCTGAAAACAGGGAAGTATTGAACTATTCCAGGAACGAAATTTTGCCTGAAACCCTATAGGATTCGAGCTGCTTAGAATAATCGGAAAATAGGATGAAATCAATAGTTGCGGGAGATTTGATTTATCCTCTCCATTAATCCTTTTCAAAAGGGGAAACAGAATTGAAGCTTCGAACACAAATCCCGCTCTCCACTCTCATTCTCGCTCTGAAAGAAAAAGAGTACAGAGTGAGAGAAGAGTGCAAAAAAGAAAAAGAGCATTCAACTTGCGTCAAATGCTCTTTTTCTTTTTGTGATCCGGCTGGGATTAAAGATCCCAATCCTTTCGACGTGCAGTGGATAAAAGCATCCAGCCGCTTTGCGTCTGTTGTATTTTTCATTCCTGCCCATCTTGCCAGCAAGCTGTCAGATTGCAGAAACGAAAAAAGCATCTTTTGCTTGTTGCAAAAGATGCTTTCATCAGAGTGATCCGGCTGGGATTCGAACCCAGGACCCATACATTAAAAGTGTATTGCTCTACCAGCTGAGCTACCGAATCGTTTTATTTTTTCTTCATCACTCATTCGTGATTGCGGGTGCAAAGATAGATATCTTTTGTGTTTATGCAAGCCCTTTGAACAAAAAAACTCAAAATATTTGCTTCAAGTTCGCTAACCCACTGAATTTAAGGGCTCAATTAAATACGTTTTTTTTAACTGGTAATTAATCCAATCTTCATTTTGAAGAAATGCCTATCCTTTTTCAAAATGAAAATTCACTTTTTCATTTTGAAAAAATTCCTCTTTTATGGCATGCATGACAAAGCCCGCTAATGCTTGCCCCCTAAGGGCTTTAACATTATTTTAAGGAATGCGGTACGAATTTCGGAAAGGGTTAGTCGTTGCTATGCTAAAACAAGCGACCGTGAGGAAATCATATTACTTATAGATTCATCAGCGCGGGAGAAGCAGTAGAAAAGAAAGCAACACTAAAAAACGAAAGACAAAACGCACAAAAACAATCGTCATGGAAAAACACCCATTCTTCGGATTACGTATTCAGGTACTGGACGATAATCCATTTTACACGACCTTGTATAAACTACAATTAGAGCGTGAGTTGTTGAGCGCATATTCTATGCATCAAAATCACTTCAAGATAAGTACATATACAGATTCCAAAGCATTTTTATCTGATTTGCCGGGAATTCATTCGATTATATTCCTGGATTATAACCTGGGAGCCAATTTGACAGGGCTCGACATTATGGACAGCATCAAAAAGAAAACGTCTTTGGCAAAAGTCTATATTGTAACGGATGAAAATAATTCTTACATCCTTCGTTCATGCCTGGATGCCGGGGCAGATGGAATCATTTTCAAGAATGATGAGTTGATGGAACTTTCCCTAATGGTGATCAAACAAACTTTAAACAGTAATGATTTTCCGTACCAGTTGAACGTTCCCCGGATCAATTAAATGGAAATAAACACCCGATAAGTAAACGGGCACGACCATTCAGGTTTTTGTTAAAAGGCACGCTTTCAAAAGGCTTAGATTAGTCTAACTCTAATCTCAGTTTATGAAAACACTTTTATCTTACAGCCTGATCATCTGGGCATTTCTGTTCTCTTTCCATTCATTCGGGGAAACAGATTCGCTCCTTATTCAAAACAACATTCCAGCTTGGGTGAAGCCCATTTTAGAAAAATCGGAAATGGCGCAAAAACATCAGATCCTCACTGATTTCAATCCCTTCTATTTCGAAGCCGATTTTACTGGTGACGGACAGGTAGACATTGCCTTTTTTGTTGAGAATAAAATTGACAAGACCAAAGGAGTAATGATCATTAACAATGTGAAAAACCTGGTTTACGTCATTGGATGCGGAACAGCAACAGACATGGGAACTTCCCTTTCCTGGACGAAACGCTGGTTTATTTATCGAAACAAGTACATTATGAACGACGGTGACAAAAAGAAAATATCTTTAAAACTACCGGCTATTCAATTGATTCGAAGTGACACCAATAGTTTGGTCATTTATTGGAACGGGAAGAAATACAAAACATTCTTACAGCAGTCATAATCCGGTAGGCACGCGATTAATCGCGTGCTTACTGGTCGTCAAAACAAATCCTTCAAATGAGGCCCCATTTCGACCTCGATATCTTTTCGCAATTCCATTAAACGCTTGGCATATTGCTGTAATTGCATTTCGCGCTCCGTATTTGGCACCCATTGATTGGTAGCTTTAGGGTTTCCTTTTTCATCCACCGATACAAAGACGATTACGCAGTGGGTCGTCTTTTCAAATTTTGCTTCACTC
>CBFGOJ010000002.1:0-291237 GCA_965650365.1 uncultured Fluviicola sp.
AAGCAATAAGTCATCTCGTTGCCGTTCGGAGTAAGGTAGAATGAACGGAAAACACCGCTTTCAATAAATGCCACTTCCGAACATTTTTGTCCTTCCTGCACGAAATAAGCTCCTTTTTTCAGGGTTCGTTTCGAAAAAAGGAGAATGGCTTCGTCCATTTCGGATTCTGTAAAGAGATTGAATTGCGTTAAGAAGGGTTTTAATTGCATGAAACGAAATTACGAATTCCCAACCAGTGTTGTCTGGTTTAAAACCTCGTACCGCACATTCACCCTCTCATTTCTCCAGCAATTTCCACCTTACCTGCGGTTTATTGCCTTGTGAGGCAAACCTCCGTCTTCACCCGCGGCAGCGGGCTCTTGTCATTGCCACAAAAAGGTGGAGCCAAGAACTAGCGAAGCTAGAGAAGACGAAACAACGACAAACGTTAGAGCGAAAGTTGTAAGGTAAGGTCTAGGCATGGGTAAACCAATCGACCTGTTAGCAGGGTATGACAGAATTTTCCATAAACTCAGCGTACCGCCTCAAACAGTATGGAAAATTTACTGTCATTTACTGCACAGGTGCCCGATCTTGTTTACCTAATCGCCATTATTCAAAATTAGTAAGCTGAACGATTTAAGTGCTAAATTTCACGGTCATATAATGGGATTTCCAATGCCGTACTCGATCATGAAATGCTGTGTCAATACATTTTACGAAAAGTTAAGTCATTTTTTATATTTCTTAGCTGCAAAATGTTTTTTGTGCTCTTTTCCCAAGTTGTGCATCCCAAGCCAATAAAGCGGCATCAGGAAGATATATAAAAAAACAGCCAGGAATTCGTACCCATGATATTCTGAAGCATGAGAATCTATGAAGTAATCAATAAAATCAGAAGCAAAACCGAAAGAGTATAAGATGAAGAACGGAAAGATGATACTCCCTGCAATGACGATCAATCTTGCAGAAAGGTCCAGTTCTTTTTTACGGGCAAACCAAATCAACGACACATGAATAATGAGAATTATTAAAATAAAAATAATGGCAATTACCAGCGGACCGAGATCAATCAAGAATTTGGCAAAACCGGTTGCTTTGGGAGAAAAGGTGATCTGGATATAATTGGTAGGGATTTTAGAGAATTTCCAGTAGGCAGTTCCTTTGAAACTTCCCGAGTCGGGCGGGCCAAGATTGGAATGGATTGGGTGATCAAATTCCGAAGCATCTACGTACAAATTTAGTTCATGAAACGATTTCCATTCTTTAGCAGGAGCCAGGAAATACCGAAAGCTGTATTCACGCACCCAATCGGAATTATCTACCCAGGATTTACCTATGTATTCTACCTGTATTTTGTGAATTCCCGGTTTCAGATTGATCTCGAAATAAAGAAAGTCGGACAGTGGAAAATACCTTCCGCCATTAGGATTATCCTTGATCAAAATAAATTTCCCGGATGTTCCAACGTCTTCTTTAAATGAATGCGAAAAAGCATTGAATTTAGCTGATGTATCTCGCAATTTATAGGTTATTTCTTTTAATTCAACCTCTTTTCCATCCAACCAAACTCTAAAGTTTTTGAAGTAATCTCTTGCATGGAATAACAGCGGGACCTGCAAACCTTCCCGTTCATTTTGAATCGTGTATTCGACCTTGTAAAATGCTCTTTGAAAGTACTTGTCGATCTTGATGTGAATATCCTCATTCAGAATATCCATGTCTTTACTGGATACTGCTGACATGGGATAAGATTCACGCTGAATCGGCGATGCCATATTCGCCATGCAGAGATTGCATGTAAAGAAGAAGATCGGGATGAGGTATTTAAGCATAGAATTCTAAGGAAATTGTTTTGTTGATGAATCTAAAATAAAAAAAGGGTTAAACAATGATGTATAACCCTTCCGTTTATTTAATGGATTCTTAGTTTTTGATCAATTTTCGACTGATACGTTCCTGCTGATCATTCGTGAAAACGAGGTGATAAATTCCGGCATCCAGGTGTTCCAAAGACAAAACAGTTTGCTTGTCTGCAGAATAATTTCCGATCAATCTTCCCGCTGCATCTGTTAATTGAATGCTTGTTACTGATTCATCTTCGATGGAGAGAGTTACTTTATCCGAGAAAGGATTCGGATAAATGGAAAATTCGTCGGATTTGTTTGTGGTAAGCCCTAAAGACTCGCTCAGATTAATTTCTGCTAAAAGAAAATCAGAAGATGGGTCCAGGTAGTCGGTTTTCCCTCCGATCAGCAGGTGATCCGGACTTGTTAATACCATACAGTTTAATAGTTCGAATCCTTCTGAAAAGTCGAATTCAAAATCACCGGTCGTATTAAAGCTGTTATCGATTGTTCCGTCAGTATTGAATCGGGTAATAATGATGCGATAATCAAATGATGCATCGTGCTGTTGTCCACCTATCAGTATTTTTCCGGAAGGTTGAACTACCATGTCCATATAAGGGAGTGTGTGCATCAAAATGCCGTTCGTTGCGAAAGTACTGTCAAGTGTTCCGTCTGCTTTCAGTCTTATAATTACTTTGTCGGATGATTCTCCTGCCAAAACGATTTTCCCATCTGCCAGTTCCTGTGCTTTCGTCAGTATTTCGAACGCATTCGGGTCGGTGTCACTGTCAATAGATGCGATTCCGTTCTGACCGAAAGAAGTAATCAAATCTCCCGATGCGTTGGTTTTGATACAGGATAACTTCATGGACCCGGTACCATTTGTCCCGTAGGTTAAAATGGAACCGTCAGCTAAAGCAATAGCTCCACTACTAAAGAAGAAGAAGGTGCTCAGGTCACTGATTGCCCGAATGCCATTTGCCCCGTATGAATTATCAAGAGTTCCGCCCGTGGTCAGTTTGGTGAAATAAGAAACCCCATCAGCGTAACTTACCAAAAGCAACGACTGGTCAGTTTGTACAAGGATTGAGTTGAATTCACTCTGATCGTAATCCGTTTCAATAAAAATTCCGTTTGTAGCAAAACTGGAGTCAATGATTCCATTTGCAAGATAACGGGCTACGAATGCATGAAGAATCGGTACGCCTGGAGAAACCTCTGATCCGTCCTCGGTTGATCCGGCAACCAGTATTTTTCCATCAGCTTGTAGTTGAATAGTACGTATAGTAATTCCGGATTGAATATCGGTAAGTGTCATTCCACCTGTTCCGAATGTCATATCCTGCGTACCGGTCGCGTCATGTTTTGTCAGGACCAGATCAGATCCGCCCGAGACGTACTTGCGTCCGGCGCTGATGATGCTGCCATCCGGATTCAGAACAATTCTGTCTACCAGCGATGTATTTTCTACATAGGTGAATCCTTCAAATCCGAATCCCTCGTTCAAGACAATGTTTTGGGCAGAAGCGGATAAACAGGTTAAAAGTGTAAGTGAAGTAATAATGGTTCTCATAAATCAGGAATTTGTGTTATAAATTCCTGAACGAGATTTTGGCATGTTTGGTTGGGAGGTTTTAAAAAAAAATAGGGGCATCTCGGTTTAACCGAGATGCCCCTGCTTAGTGATTTTCAAATCTATATGCTACGCTAACTGCGCTAACGCTTGTTCAAAACTCGAAAGCTGCGCTTTCTCTTATTCAAACAATGTCTTATCAACTTCTCCGTTGAATTCAATTGTTTTTACAGTTCCTGAAAGTGTCATTTCACCCATGACCTGTGTCATTTTGTGAGCAAACAAGAAACCATTTACTTCTTTGTAATCATCGAATATCGTTGTAGCTTCTACTGTTTCTTCTCCCTGTTTAGAGATAGAAACCGTTTTGAACTTCAGGTTTGTAACCGCATCGAAGTAATCAAAAGATTCTTTTTCACCATCACTCGTTGTCAAAACATAATAGTCTTTCCCAGCGATTGTTTCAATTCCTTTGATCTCGTATTTCATTCCTGAAGTTTTGTAGTTTACTTCCGGGAATAAACCTTCTCCTTTTTTCTTAGCAGCCAATTCTTCAGCAGTCATTTCTTTCTTTCCTGTCTGCATGCTGGTTTCAGAACCTTTTGTTCCGTCGTAGTTAGAGCTTTGGAAAACCATTCCCTGTGCTTCAATTTTCATTGCTTCCTTGTTTGGAGCAACAAAAGCATCTGTCATGTTAATAACCATCGGGATTTGAGGAGAAGACAATTCAATTTTCTTCACTACTGATTTTACTTTCTTCATCTTCTTAGCCAAATCCTTAGCAGAAGCTGTTTTGGTAACTGTATTGATATATCTGTCGATCAATTGATCCGCAGTAATATCAGCTTTCTTCATTTCCTTTACAGGATTTCCGAACGGATCTAATTTCTCGATCACACCATCGCTGTCAAAAGCTTTCAATTTCGGAAGGATGTCTTCGTTTCCTACAACCACAATGTTGAATCCGTTCTTGAAGTATTTTTGAGCTGCTGTCAATACATCGTCTTTTGTAATTGCATCCAAACGCTTTAAATATGTTTGGTAATAATCAGCCGGCAGCTTATCACGGATGATACTTAAGGCAAAGCGCGCAACTGTTTGAGGACGCTCCAGTGAACGTGCAAAACTTCCAGCCATTGCTGATTTAGCTAAGTTTAACTCATCATCTGTTACATAACTGTCGCTGATCTTTGTGATCTCAGATAACAATTCCGTAATTGCTGAATCTGTTACTTCGTTTCTGAAGCTTCCGGATGTTCCGAACCAGCTTCCGTCTCTTGTCACTTCAAAGGAAGTGTATGCACCGTAAGTATAAGCCTTGTCTTCACGTAAATTTTGCATGATACGTGCTCCGAATGAACCACCACCTAAAATGCTGTTCATGACGTTCAAAGCGATTTGATCAGTAGCTCCCGGTTTCATTTCGATCGGGAAAGTGATAGAGATCACAGATTGTACAGCTCCCGGTTTGTTTACGAAGATCACGCGGTTTCCTTTCGCTTTTAATCCTGTTCCGAAATCTTCTTTGTATGGCTGACCACCTTTCCACGTTCCGAAATACTTTTCAGCCATTTTCATCGCGTTGTCTTTCGTGATATCACCAACAATTACCAAATATGCTCCGTTTGGAGTAAAGATTTGCTTGTAATTATTTTTTACATCGTCTAAAGTGATTGCAGCCAAAGATGCCTCATCCATAACACCTCCAAGCGGGTGATTCGGGAAATCGATCTTAGACTCAGCATTGGAAGCCATCGTGTTCGGATCTGATTTCGCAGACAACAAACCTGATTCGTTTTGTTTTTTGATACGGTCAAACTCACTTTGCGGGAATGCCGGATTGATCGTTACATCCTGCATGATGTCCAAACCTGTTTCCATGTGTTTAGTCAAACAAGAGAAATAAACAGAACTTCCGTCAGCACTCAAAGATGCTCCCATGTTGTCCACTTCTTTGTCCAATACGTCTTTCGAGCGTTTTGCTGTTCCTGAAGTAAGCAATTGTCCCATCATGTTGTTCGTTCCCGCTTTAGAACCTTCAATCATTGGTGAAGATCCCATTGTAAGAGAAAAAGAAACACGAGGTAATTTATGGTTTTCAGAAAGGATCACGGTAATTCCGTTGCTTAATTTGAAAACCTCTGAGTTTTTAATATTAATAGTTGGTGCTGCAGCTGCAGCAGGTCTTACAGAACGATCAACTTGTCCGTAAACCCCTGTAAATGCTGTTAAAGCAACAAGTGTAATTAACTTTTTCATGATCTTGTTCTGTTAGTTTGCTTTTGGTAAATAATATAAAATGATTCGGTTGTCCTGAGTCAAATATTTTTTCGCAACACGCTGAATATCTTCACGAGTAATACTCATGTAGATTTCCATTTGCTTATTGATCAATTCCGTACTTCCGAAGTACATTTTGTTTTGAGCTAAATTCTCAGCAATTCCGGCTACAGTTGAGTTGGAACTTACTATTTGGTTCTCAAATTGATTGCGAACCGCCTGGAATTCTTCTTCAGAGATTAAGTTATCCTGGATCGATTTGATTTGTTCATCCAATGATTTTTCTAATTCTTCCACTTTCGTTCCGTTGGCAGCAATTGCAGCAACGATTCCCATTCCCGGATCTTCCATGTTGAATGCGAAAGAGAATGCGGCAACAGCCTGTTGTTTCTTCTCAACAATTTCTTTGTTCATACGGGAAGAATTACTTCCGGATAAAACCGCATTTAAGAATTCGATAGCTACGAAATCTTTGTCTGTTTCTTTCGGGAATTTGTAACCCATAAATACTGCAGGCAATTGGATATTGTCATAAACAGTTTCTCTCTGAACACCTGAGATTGGTTCAAATGCCGGATTTGGCTTAGGGATCTCACAGGCCATTGCAGTATATTTCTTCAATAGCTCTTTTGCTTTCGGATCTGTTGGATTGCTGAAGTTTTTTGCATCGAATGCCATTTTCTCAACCCCGTATTTTGTTTTGAATTCACCTTCACCCAGGTTTTCAAAATCACGGAATAAATTAATTGCTTGTCCTTTTGGAACAGAAGCAAAGTACTTATCGATCCATTTTTTGGTTTGTTCGATATTGATATCTCCCGCAATGGAAAGCACTGCATTGGAAGGAACATAGAACGTGTGGTAGAAATTCACATAGTCAATTTCCTGCGCAGCATTCAAATCTTCCATACTTCCAATCGGTACCCAACGGTAAGGATGGTTTTTGTATGCCAATTTGAACAGGTTCTCCATGAACGTTGCGTACGGCTGATTGTCAACACGCTGTCTTTTTTCCTCTTTTACAACTTCACGCTGCGTTTCAACACCGGTTTGGTCTACTTTTGCGTGCAATAATCGCTCGCTTTCTAACCATAATCCCAATTCCAATTGGTTGGAAGGAAGGATTTCGTAATAATACGTTCTATCCTGACTTGTATTTGCATTCAATGCGCCACCGTTTTTCTCAACCAATTCAGAGTATTCTCCTCTTTTGATATTTGTGGAACCTTCAAACAATAAATGTTCAAAAAAGTGAGCGAATCCGGTTCTGGAAGGATTTTCATTCTTAGAACCTACGTGGTACATAACTGAAACTGCTACAATCGGAGTAGCGTGTTCCTCGTGTAAAATAACATGCATTCCGTTTGCCAGATCGTATTCGATGTACTTTACTTTCTCCTGCGAGAAACTATAGATCGAAGACGAAAGCAACAATGCTGTAAAAAGACTTTTTTTCATGTTGAATTTTTCGACTTGTTTGCCACGAAAATAACAACAAAAATTGCTTTACAACCATTTAGGGGAATTTCGGACGTAAAAGCGGACAAACGGCTTTTATTCCTTTTAGGTTAAAAAGTTCAATGGTTCAAAAGGTTTAATGTTTGAACTCTTTGAACATTTTGAACTTTTCCACGGTGTGGAAAGTAGCATGGTTTTTGTTATATTCGGGACTATGAAATTACTGACTTTTTGCTTTTTGCTTCTCGCTTCAGGTCTTTTTGCTCAAAAGCAGACCACTTTCGCCTACATGGACTACAACAATTTTTTTCATTCTTTTAAAGACGGGTATTTCAACCAGATCGATCACCAGGCAGTGACCGGGATCGCTTATGGAGACGAAGTGATTGCATATTATAACAATCAACGGGATTTTAAGATCTATGACGGAACTTTTTCCCGCGTAATGACGAATCAGCCTGCTGTGTTTAAGATTTCCGATCACATGGCGGCCTGGAATATCGGTCAGTTGATTTATTACTATGAAAATGGAAAACCCCACAACCTCACTTCCTTTGGAGCCGATTATTGGGTGACGGATTCTTTGGTCACTTTTCAGGATACGCGCTACAACTCATTGAATGTCGTTTATAAAGGGAAAATCTCCACATTGGTTCAAAGTACTACCGAATTGCCGGCTCCTGTCGTTCAGGGAGATAATTTAGTGGTATTCAAGGACAACGGAGATATTTTCAAAGTTTTTTACAGAGGACAAATCTATGACATCGGCACTTACAACGGAACGGATTTTGAGTTTTTTGCAGGGACAGATATTCTGGGTTTTAACGATCCGCAGACACGCACATTTGCGGTATTCCAGGAGGGCGAATTTTTTGATGTGGAGGAATTTCGTGTTCCCAAAGTAAAAGCGGGGAGAGGATTCCTTGCTTATGAAGATTTACAAGGTAATTTAAAGTACTACGGAAAAGGGAAGTACGAAACCCTAAGCTCTTTTGCTCAATTCTGGGATGCAAAAGATGACCTGGTAGTTTGGGGAGACGCAAACACTACTTATCAATATTTTAAAGGTGAAAAGAAGAACGTTGCAAATTTTGTAGTGAAAGAATGGCAGATGAAAAATGATGTTATTGCTTTCCGAACCCTGATGGGCGGAGTTGGTGCATGCATTGGTGGTGTCTACAAAGAAGTTACTTCGATCAATGATACGGAATTCGTCATCAATGGCCATGGTGTCATGGTTCAGCTGAAAAGCAGGGCGGTTATTGTACTCTATAACGGACAGCTCTACAGGGATTAAACTTCGACTACGCTCAGTTTCCTTTAGATTCTATTTGGAATATAACCAAGAATGGTTGATGGTGGCTGAGTCCCGAAACCTTCGGGAAAGTCACGCTTCTCGTTTTTAACGTTTTCCCTTTTGCATTTTGCATTTTTAATTTTGAATTAGTAGTATCTTTGTGCCTGCGCTGAAGCTCTTAGCCTTCGCAAAGCCGCTTTGGCGGAGCAAGGTCAGCACAAGCGTTGTTTTTCTAAAAAAATTGATAAATGAATAGTTGGTTTACCGTAAAGGTTAAATATACAAAGCAGTTGGAAGATGGTACTTTCAAGCGCGTTTCTGAGCCATATTTAGTGGCAGCAATGACCTTCACAGATGCGGAAGCTCGTATCTACGAAGAATTGGGAAGCCTGATCCGTGGTGAGTTCATGGTAACAGGAATTACCCGTACAGATTTCCACGATATTTTCCATTACGAAGATGCAGATGTTTGGTACAAATGTAAGATCACTTATGAAGCTGGGGGTGACGGTGGTGAAGAAGGAGCGAAAGCAAAAAAAGTTTCTCAAAACTTTATTGTAACTGCTCATTCAGTAAAAGATGCTTACGAGCGCTTAAAGGAAAGTTTGGGTGGTATGATGATCGATTACATGATCCCGTCCATTATTATTTCCCCGATTGTTGATGTTTTCCCTTTTGGGGATGAGGAGGAAGATCGCGTTGCGGTTGATTTCGAAAAGCAGGTGAAGGCTGAAGTTGCTGAACATGCAATGGGGACAAAAACCGTGTTTTCAGCTCCCGGATCAGATGTTGATGAGACAGAAGATGACGAAGATTCAGTGATTGACGATCAATTCGGAGAAGAAGAATAATAAATGGACGATTTCCTCGATGTAATTCGAAACGATCATCATCAATTTGATAAAGGGAAACTGGAAGATCATTTTGGCGATGAACCTTTTGCCCTTCTGGCTCTTTGGTTACGTGAGGCTATTGAAAAACCGGCTTCCGAGCCCAATGCAATGGTTGTTTCAACACTTGGGCTCAATGGATTTCCAAGAGCTCGTGTCGTGTATTGGAAAGAGTTGGTTGAAGAAGGAATTATTTTTTACACCAATTATTCCAGCGATAAAGGAAAAGCTATTGACGCAAATCCGCAGGTAAATGCCTTGTTTTACTGGCCTGAAATGGAAAGACAAATCAGTATTACCGGCTTTGCAGAAAAGATTCCTGCCGCAATGAGTGATGGGTATTTTGAATCACGACCCAGAGGAAGCAAGTTAGGAGCTTGGGCATCTCATCAAAGTGAAGAACTTGGTTCCAGGGACGAATTGGAAAAAAGAGTTGCTGAATACGCAGAGAAGTTCCCTGATTTTGTTCCGAGACCTGAACATTGGGGAGGTTATTTGATTAAACCTATCAATGTGGAATTCTGGCAGGGAAGGCCTTCGCGTTTGCACGACCGGATCGTTTTTAATTTGAAACCCGACAATTCCTGGGAATTATACCGCAAGAATCCTTGATGAATGATTGAGTTATTACCGCATATTTATACACTTTCAAATGGCCTTAGATTGGTTTATCTGCATGCAGGTTCGCCGGTTGCGCATTTGGGAGTTACGGTCCTTGCCGGTTCCAGGTTTGAAGAAGACCACGAAGTTGGATTGGCGCATTTCCTGGAACATAGTATCTTCAAGGGAACTGAAAAGCGCAAAGCCTTTCATATTTTATCCAGGTTGGATTCCGTTGGCGGTGAACTGAA
Organism: uncultured Fluviicola sp.; assembly: GCA_965650365.1. Lineage (GTDB taxonomy): Bacteria > Bacteroidota > Bacteroidia > Flavobacteriales_D > Crocinitomicaceae > Fluviicola. The sequence goes on from CBFGOJ010000002.1 coordinate 10,179, forward strand.
CGCATACACTACCAAGGAGGAAATTTGTTTGTATGCTTCCTTCGTGAAAACGCACATGGATCGCGCAGCAGAATTACTTTCGGATATTGTTATCAACAGCAATTTTCCGGAAAAGGAAATCCAGAAGGAAAAGGAAATTGTACTGGATGAACTGAATTCATACCTGGATAGTCCGAGTGACCGGATCTTTGATGATTACGAAGCTTTGATCTTCCCGAATCATCCCCTGGGAAATAACATTCTTGGAACACCGGAATCTGTTCAGTCGTTTGGAAGAGATTCATTGCGAAGCTACGTAGACAAGTTCTTTTTCACGGAAAATACGGTTGTTTCGTTTGTGGGTGATATTCCTTTGGAAACACTCGTTAAATGCCTGGAAAAACACTTTCATTCCATGCCTTCCGGAAAAACGAGGGCAATTCCAAGACCCTTCACTAATTATTCGCCGGTAAAGAAGCGGGCAGAAGAAGGAAATTACCAGGCACATGCTATCATTGGCGGAATTGCTCCGGGATACAACAGCGATCACCGAAGAGGAATGACTATGCTGACTAATGTTCTTGGCGGGCCCGCTATGAATTCCCGTCTCAATCTCTCCGTTCGGGAAAAATACGGTTACACTTATAATATTGAAGCACAGTACTCTCCTTATCCGGATTTAGGGTACTGGTCCATTTATTTCGGAACAGACCAGAAGTATGTAGCTAAGACTATGAAGATTATTTACGCGGAGTTGAAGAAACTGCGTGAAATCCCACTCACTGCAAAACAATTGCAACAGGCCAAAGAACAGTTGAAAGGGCATATCGCTTTGTCGCTGGATTCTAACTTGGGCTTGATGCAGGGATTGGGAAAATCCATGTTGCTATTCAATCAGATTGACACGATCCAGGAAATGTATGAGGGGATTGATAAGCTAACGAGTGAAGAATTGCAGGAAATAGCGGGGATTTATTTCCGGGAAGACAATATCTCGGAGCTGATCTACGATGTGAAACCTGACTCCGGAAACTAAATTTAAAGAATTTCTAAATTTTAGAATTTGCTAATTAGCGTGTTCGCTAATTTGCGAACAGTGGCCCTTTATTATTGAATTCCTATTTGTTAAAGTATCAGGGTGTTTTTATCATTTTTTGGATCAACCTCACCCGAATTGAAACTAACTTTGGTCCATCAAATTTACAGACATGGACTTTCAAACTTACATCCAACAATTCGAACAAATCCTGAATTCACCAAACCCACAAGCTCCTTACGATAATCCCGATTATTTCAATTACACCAAACTAAATTGGTCGCGGATGAATCGTTGGCTGAAAAAAGGAGAAATCCTTCCGCAGGTAAAGGAAAAAATCGAAGCAATTACAGAAAAACAGGAATGGATTGTGATCACTGAACCCTGGTGTGGAGATGCCTCCCACATTGTCCCGTTCATACATATGATGGCGGAATTGAATCCGTTGATCCATGTAGATTATGAATTGCGCGACGCTGAACCTTTCCGGATCAACGAGTATTTGACAAACGGAGGAAAAGCCATTCCAAAATTGATCGTAAAAAATTCAAAAGGCGAAGACCTGGCAACCTGGGGACCAAGACCGGTCGAATGTCAGGCATTGTATAAAGAAATGCACGACAATAAAGTTCCGTTCGAGGAAGTAAAGATCAAACTTCAGAATTGGTACAATGAGCATCAGGGAGTAGAGATCCAGGAAGAGATTGCCGGGTTGTTATAACTCCCGATCGTGAAAATCCTTCGTTAAGACTTTATATTCTTCCGTATAAGCGCCATCTTCAGTCCGGATACAAAGTGAGGATGATAGAACTTCCTGTTTCATTTTACAGAGCGAAATGATGATCCGTGCAGGTTTGCCGGGTTTCCCCAAAATTGTAATCAGATCTGCGGGAAACAAATGAGTTTCACGAGCCAGTTCGATAATCGTCTCTTTGCTTTCAAAAGGAATGATTATCCAGGCTTTTCCGGTCGTTGTTAGCAAACGAGAGATCGACTGAATTAATTCGGTGAATGAAAGACTATCCGTATGTCTTGCAAGGGATTTCTCTTCGTTTGGATTCTTACTGCTGTTTTCGAAGAATGGCGGATTGCTGATTATTGCATCAAATCCTTTTGCAGGGTAGTATTCCTGTATTGCCTGGTTTATGATTTGTATTCCCGAAGGAAAAGGATTATTGCCGGCATTTATCTTTGCGTCTTTAAAAGCAGGCTCAGAGATTTCCAGCCCGATGATTTCCTCTAATGAAAATCGCTGTGCGCACATCAGTGCAAGAACTCCCGTTCCGGTTCCAATGTCAAGTAAACGTTTGGGATTATTCCAGCGGCACAAACTTCCCAAAAGCATGGAATCGGTTCCAACCTTTAAAGCGGCATTTTCCTGGTGGATTTGAAAGTGTTTGAATTTAAAAACACTCATTCTTCGCCCATGTACATTTCAATCAATCCTGCTGGAGAAGTAATGTGCAATGTTTTGGCTTTTCGGTCAACCTTTTGGACCAGGCCGTCGATAAATGGAATGAGAATTTCTTTTTCTCCGTTCATGGCAACGATCAACGGATTTACACTGTTGTCTACAACCTGTTCAATAATTCCGGCTTCTCCATAACGTGTATCGATCAGCTTGAAGCCAACAATCTCGTGGTCGTAGAAATGTTTTTCGTCTAATTCGGGAAGAATAGACAGGGGAAGGTAACAGCTTTTCCGGAGAATGATCTTGGCATCGTTTTCAGAGTCCACACCTTCCAGCTTTACAGCAGCAAATCCTTTGTTTTTTAGAATAAAGGATTTAACAAAGAAAGGAGTTAGCTGTCCGTTGATGTCAATGAAAAAAGCATCCAGGGTTTTGTAATCTTCCGGGTTGGTTACATCTAAAAAAAGCGAAACTTCACCTTTGTATCCGTGAAGTTTCGCAATATAACCAAGTTGAAAGCAATCAGAATGTTGCATGAATCAACTTTAAATGAATTAAGCCTCAGCTTCTCCTTCTTCAGCAGCAGGAGCGTCCTCTGCAGGAGCTTCAGTTGCCGGTTCTTCAGCAGCTTCAGGAGCTGTTTCTTCAGTTGCAGCTTCTACTTCAGCAACCGGAGCATCCTCTGCAGGAGCATCAGTTGTTTCTTCAGGAGCAGCTTCCTCAACTACAGGAGCTTCTTCTTCAGCAGGCGTGTTTTTAGCTTCAATTGCTTTTGCTTTAGCTTCGTTTGTATCAGCTTCTGCTTTCAAACGAGCAGCTTTGTCAGCTACAGCATCTTTTCCAAGACCTTCAATTTTACCTTGAATCTTGTTTGCTTTGTCAGCTTCCCAGGCAGCGAACTTAGTCTCTACTTGCTCTGCAGTTAAAGCACCTTTAGTTACACCTTTCAACAGGTGGTTTTTGTACAATACTCCTTTGTAAGAAAGGATTGCACGTGCAGTATCAGACATTTCAGCACCCGTACCAACCCATTTTAAAGTTGATTCGAAGTTGATGTCGATTGTAGCAGGGTTCGTGTTAGGATTGTAAACTCCTAATTTCTCGATGAACTTACCATCACGCTTAGCGCGGGAATCAGCTACTACTACATGGAAAATTGCTTTCCCTTTTTTACCGTGTCTTTGCAAACGAATACGTGTTGCCATAATGTTAATTGTTTGAGGTACGAAACCCCGATTAAAATGAATATTAACTTCTGCTTAGCGAATAAACAGGGTGCAAAGATAGTAAAAGCTTCAGAATCTGCAAATAAAAAAGGGCAAGATATCGCTACCATGCCCTTACTGATAAAGAATTCTTACCGATTAATCTCCTGTAAATGTAAATTTGATACCAACCTGAACGAAGAAATTACTGAAGTTTGCAACTTGTCTCAGATCTTCTTTAGCTGATGTCAGGCTCGTTGCCGGATTGTAGCTGAAATTGTTAGAAGATGAATTTAATTCATCTACATAGGTAATTTCTTTGGAATAAGTAGGAGCACTTGCAAGCTGGTCATTTCCGTTAATGGTGGCTGTCTTCACTTCAGTTGCCTTTGATTTTACACGTAAGCTGTTTGCACCTACTTCTGCGAAGAATCCGAATTTTTGCCCGAAATGAATATTAAAACCGAATGCTCCAGTATATCCCAAAGCAACTTTCCCACTGGTTGAAGATACTTGAACGACGCTTATTCCGGGAACGGAATTGTCATTTAGTTCGGTTTTAACCGATCCCAATAATGGAATAAGCAGACCTGTGCGTGCGTAAACAGAGAATTTTTCACCAGCTGATCGGATGTAAAATGCCGGTGCAATACGGAATTGCGTGGATTTCTGTGTTGTTCTGTCAGTTCCGGCAGCTCCATCTGTTTTATCTATTGTCGTTTCAGAACCGAAAAAACCATTCAGGCCCAGTTCAACTCCGAAGTGTTCTCCAAACATGTAACCAGGCGTTAAATTTGCCTGAAGTCCATTTCCTAAAGTTCCGTAGATATTCTTCGTGTCGCCGTTAGGTGATGTTGATGTACCTAAAACATGACCCGGTGAACCCAAACCATAACCGGCAGAAATACCCAGGTTAAATTGTGCAGTTGCTGTGCCCAGGGACATCATTGCCAATACAGGTAGAATTATTTTTTTCATAAGAGCGTTTTATAGATTTACTTTGCAAGTTAGAATGTTTTAACTGCTTATGCAAGCATAATATCATGAAAAATAATACGAATTTGTTTGAAGAAGTCAAATCCATTGTGGAACAGAAGTTTAGAAAAGAAAGCGCCGACCACGACTGGTATCACATTGAAAGAGTGTTGAAGTTGGCTGAATATATTCAGGATCAGGAAGGTGGAGATTTGCTGGTGGTTCAATTGGCCGCTTTACTTCACGATATTTCCGATCATAAATTGAATGGCGGGATCAAAAATGACTGTGGCAGAGTATCCCGGGAACTATTGACAAAATTAAATGCGGACGACCAATTGATCGAACGGGTTTGTGCCATCGTTGACAAGGTTTCTTTCAAAGGTGCCGGAGTGGAAGATGTGGTTGAAAGCCTGGAGTTGGATATTGTGAGAGACGCAGATCGCCTGGATGCAATTGGAGCAATTGGTATTGCAAGGGCTTTCCATTACGGTGGAAAGAATGACAGGTCATTTTACGAACCGGATCTAGCCCCGTCCATGCACTCAGATTTCGACTCCTATTCTTCCGATAAATCACACACCCTGAATCACTTTTATGAAAAGTTGCTGTTGATAAAAGATCGGTTAAGAACTCAGACAGCCCGGGAAATTGGTTTGGAAAGACACGATTTAATGGCGGCATTCGTAGCCGAATTCCTGAAAGAATGGAATGTTAAATTAAAATGAATGGACGCTGCTAAAACAATTTACTAAACTTTAATTCTCAAAAAAAAATCCCATTTTTACAAGATGATTGAACATGTTGCGTTAGGCATAGATATCGGTGGAACTAATACTGCTTATGGGTTGGTGAACCGAAACGGAGAGGTGTTATTTGAAGAATCCATCATAACAACAGATTATTCGGAACCTGAAGACCTGGTTGAGAAAATTTACCAGGATGTGAAAGAAAATGGTTTCCTGGACAATTTGCTGGGCTTGGGTGTTGGCGCTCCAAATGGAAATGCATTTACAGGGAATATAGAATTTGCTCCGAACCTGCAATGGAAAGGAGTGATTCCGATTGCAGAATTGTTTGAGCAGAAATTTCACCGGCCTACCTTACTGGCTAACGATGCAAATGCAGCTGCAATCGGTGAGCATTTGTTCGGAAACGCAAAAGACCTGAATGATTTTGTATTGATCACACTTGGTACCGGTCTTGGTTCGGGAATATTTATCAATGGGGAACTGGTTGTGGGTTCCCAGGGTTTTGCCGGTGAATACGGGCATGTGCGAGTGGTTCATAACGGACGGGCTTGTGGTTGCGGGAGAAACGGATGTCTTGAAACGTATGTTTCAAGCACGGGAGTTGTTCGCAGTGTGGAAGAGTTGGAAAGCGTTCACAAAGCTGCTTCCCGTTTGAATGATCTTTCTAAAATTACGGCAAAAGAAGTATTCAATGCTGCAAGTTCTGGTGATGAATTTGCCTGTGAAATTGTTGATTATACGGCAGAAATGCTCGGGATTGCTTTGGCAGATTTTGCGGCCTTCTCCAATCCGAAGGCATACATCCTTTTTGGAGGATTGGCACAAAGTGGTGCCTATTTCTCCGAAAAAGTAAAAAAACACATGGAGGAAAACCTGCTTCAAATTTACCAGGGACATATTGAAATTAGAAACTCTGCTCTTCACGATATGAATGCGGCTGTATTGGGTACGGCTGCTTCCATGTTTTGGAAAGCGATCAAAAAGTAACGCATGAAAAATAGTATTCTAGTATTTGCCTGGTTTTGTTCGACCGCTGTTTTTTCACAGATCCAGGAATTAAAAACCAATTCGGATGCGGCAAGAGAGAAACTTCCGAGATCACTTGCCAGTGTACAGCAGATAAATCCTTCGCAATATGTAAACCCTTTCGTTGGAACCGGTGGACACGGACACACATTCCCCGGGCCTGTTCTGCCGTTTGGCATGGTCCAGGTTGGTCCGGATACGCGCTATGAAGGCTGGGACGGATGTGGAGGATATCACTATTCGGATTCGGTGATCTGGGGATTTAGCCACACGCATTTGAGCGGAACGGGAATTCCGGATTATTCGGATGTGCTGTTGGTTCCGCAGATGGGAAAACTGAATACTGTTCCCGGTTACAAAAAAGAAGGCGGATTTGGTTCTGCTTTCAGTCATAGTAAAGAAAAAGCACAACCGGGTTATTATCACGTGGAAATGGATAATGGTATAACTGCAGATCTGACAGCCACTTTGCGTTGTGCCTTACACAGGTACCAATTTTCCAATCCAAAAGGAAAACGCTACATCATTATTGATTTAGGATACAGAGACCGCGTTTTGGAAGTCATGGCAAAGAAAACTTCTCCTACAGCAGTTGAAGGAAGACGCGTTTCCGAAGCCTGGGCAGTGCATCAGCATTTGGCTTTTAGTTTGGAAACTTCCATTCCGTTTACCAAAACAAAGTGGATCGAAGATAAAGAGGAAGGAACTTACTTATTTGTAATGGAGTTTCCGGAAGGCGTGAAAGAAATTTCTGTCCGTGTTGGGATTTCCGGAACAGATGAGGCTGGTGCAGGAGCAAACCTGAAAGCCGAATTGACTAATTTTGATTTTGAGATCGTTCGTTCAAGAGCAGCTGCAGCCTGGGATAATGAATTGGGAAAAATAGGAGTAGTGTCTTCTCAAAAAGAAGTGTTAAATCATTTTTATACAGCGCTTTACCACACGTTTGTTCATCCGTCACTTTGGACAGATGCAGACGGAAGGTACCGGGATTACAAGGACCAGATCCAAACATCGGAAACGCCTTTGTATTCGGTTTTTTCCCTGTGGGATACGTATCGTGGAGCAAATCCGCTTTACACCATTGTTCAGCCGCAAAAGGTTTCTGATTTCGTGGGTTCATTTTATAAGCAGTATAAAAATACGGGCTTACTTCCGGTGTGGACATTATCCAATAACGAAACCAACTGTATGATCGGTTATCATTCGGTTTCCGTTATTACCGACGCTTATCTGAAAGGAATTCCGCTTCAAAACCCGGAAGAATTGTTGGAAGCCATGATTGCTTCCAGTAATGCCGACCATTTCGGAAAGAAACAATACGAAGAAACCGGATTTATTTCCGCAAATGCAGAAGCAGAATCTGTTTCAAAAACACTCGAATACGCTTATGATGATTGGTGCATTTCCAAATTCGCAGAGAAATTGGGTAAAGCAGACATCGCTAAGAAATACCAAATTCGTTCTGCAAACTGGATGAACCTGATGCATCCTGAAACACGTTTTTTCCAACCGAGAAAAGACGGTGTTTTCCTTCCGTTTTTCAAACCGAATGAAGTGAATCATCACTTTACGGAAGCGAACGGCTGGCAGTATTCATTGGCGGCTCCGCATCACATGCAGGCTTTGATTGATATGCATGGCGGAAACGAAGGAATGCAGAATTTCCTGGATACGATGTTCTTTGGATCTTCCACCATGTCAGGTCGTGAGCAGGCAGATATTACCGGTTTGATCGGACAGTACGCGCATGGAAACGAGCCTTCGCATCACATGGCATATACGTACAACTATTGTGGTGCTCCGGAAAAAACGCAGGCGCTGGTAGATACAATCCTGAAAACATTCTATACCAATCAACCCGACGGACTTTCCGGAAATGAAGACTGCGGACAAATGTCGGCGTGGTATGTCTTGAGTTCGATGGGCTTTTACCCGGTTTCGCCCGGAAGTCCCACGTATGCAATTGGCCGCCCGATGATGGATGAAGTAGTGATCAAAGGAGATAACGGTCCATTTAAAATGAAGGTTTTGAATAATTCGGCTGACAATAAATTTATCCAGTCGATTTCCTGGAATGGAAAAGCCTACCAGAAATTGTATATCACACACCAAATGATCAAAGACGGTGGTGTTTTGGAAATTTCCATGGGAGCAAAGCCCAATAAACAGGTTGCGAATTACGAATTGGACTTGAGACATGAAATCAACCCGGGATTCGTTCCGGTGCCATTCTTTACGACTTCTCAAACCATGTTTGAATCTTCGATGGAATTGGGAATTGATGTGCTGTTCTTTGAGAAAGGAAAAGTGTATTACAGTTTCGACGGAGAGAAATTCCAACCCTTTTATAAGCAGGGCGGAAAAAATCTGAATCTAAATGAAACGTCTACTGTTTATGCAAAAGTAGTTCGTGAAGACGGAGCGGAAAGTAAGGTGATAAAAGCGCTGTTTACCAAATATATGATCGATAAGAAAATCACTTTGGAAACGGAATATGCCAATCAATATGCAGGCGCAGGTTCGCAGACTTTGGTTGATGGACAAAGAGGAACAGATGAATACCGCGGAACAGAATGGCAGGGAACTTTCGGTAAAAACGTTCAGGGACTTATCGAACTGAATGAAGCAAGAGAAATTTCCATGGTACGTTTTTCTTACCTGCAAGACCAGAAATCGTGGATCTTCCCCCCGAAAAGTATCAGCATCGAAGTTTCCACAGATGGAGTGAACTTTAAAAAATTGGGGAAAGTTGCCGGGGGAAGTGTTAAAAAGGATGAACGGCCAAAAAGAGCAGAAATCGCTTACGAAATTGCGCCGACAAATTGCAAATTCATTCGTTTCACCATAGAGAACTACGGCCCTTGTCCCGACTGGCATTTAGGAAAAGGAAACCAAACCTGGTTATTCCTGGATGAAATCATGGTCAATTGACACTTCGACATTTCGACTCCGCTCAATGACCGAAGCTCAGTGTCCTTAAAATATCTTCTAGTGGAAGGGTGGCTGAGCGCAGTCGAAGCCCCTTTTCACCTTTCACTTCTCAATTTTCCATTGAAAATACACGAACGGTCAACCGGACTTCTTAAAAGTTGTTAACTTTAGCGCTCTTAAAAACAAAACCAGAGAATGAAAAAAATAGTATTCGCGTTGGTCTTATTGACCTATTCAATGGGTAACATTGCTCGCGCTGATGAAGGAATGTGGCTTCCATTTTTGATTGGAAGAAACTACGAGGACATGAAAAAACATGGCCTGAAATTAACTCAGGAGCAGATTTATTCCATCAACAAATCTTCTTTGAAGGATGCAGTAATCTCATTTGGAGGTTTTTGTACCGGAGAAATTATCTCTAACCAGGGATTGATCCTGACAAACCACCACTGTGGTTACGATGCAATTGCAGGCGCTTCCACAAAAGACCAGAATTATTTGGACAATGGTTTTTGGGCAAAGAATTTCAAGGAAGAAATTGCGGTAAAAGGATTAACGGCAACATTCATGATCAGCATGAAAGACGTTACTGCTGAAGTTGCAAAGGAATTGAATCCGAAAATGACTGCAGAAGAACGTGCTAAAAAGATCAAGGAAGTAACAGATATTTTGATCAAAGACGCAACAGCGGGAACGCATTACGAAGCATTTGTTCGTGATTTCTACGATGGAAATGAGTTTTATTTATTCGTGAAAGAAACTTTTAAAGATGTTCGTTTGGTAGGAACTCCGCCTCAATCTGCCGGAAAATACGGTGGTGATACGGATAACTGGGAATGGCCTCGTCATACGGCAGATTTCTCTATGTTCCGCGTTTACGCAGGATCAGACAACAAACCGGCTGATTTCAGTGATGCAAACGTTCCGTTGAAGCCTAAGCATTCTTTGCCTATCTCTTTGAAAGGTGTGAAGCAAGGTGATTACGCAATGATCATGGGATTCCCTGGAAGAACGAATCGTTATTTAACTTCTTACGGAGTGGAGCAGGCAGTTTCTTTGGAGCAGCCTAAAATCGTTGATATCCGCGCTAAGAAATTGGAGATCATGAAAAAGTACATGGATAAAGATGTGGAAGTTCGTTTGCATTATTCATCCAAGTACGCACAGGTTGCGAACTACTGGAAATACTTTATCGGTCAGACAAAACAGTTGAAAGGAAACGGCGTTGCTGACAAGAAGCGTAAAGTAGAAGCAGATTTCACCAAATATGCAGCTGGAAAAGCAGAATACGACAATGTGCTTTCTGATATTGAAGGTGCTTTCAAAGCAACAAACAGTGTGGTTTATATTAAAACTTACCAAAGTGAATTCGTTCGCCAGGTAGATATCAATTCACTGGTTTATTTGTACAAAGCAGCTGCTGATGCTAAGGCTTCAGGTAACAATGACCGTTACAACATGATCATGGATGCTGCGAAAGCAACTGCTGAAGAAATTTACACAGAGCGTTCCATGGATATCGAATTGGAGACTTTGGAAGAAGTATTGAAAATGTACATCCGCGACGTTCCGATGGAACAGCAGGTTGGAATCACGAAATCAATCGGTGCAGACGGTGTTGCTGCATTCATGAGCCGTGTAAAAACAAATTCCATCTTTGCTTCCAAAGAGCGTTACGAAGCCTTCATGAAGAAATTCGATATGGAGAAAATGAGCCAGGACCCTTTGTTCATTTTGATCAAGGATTTGGATAACGCATACCAGGCTGCAATGGCTCAGGATGCGGTGAAAACTGCAAACGCGAAACTGGTTATTGCAAACCGCGCGTTTGTAAAAGGAGTGCGTGAAATGCAGCCAGCTAAGAAGTTCTACCCGAATGCAAACTCAACCATGCGTTTGACTTACGGGAACGTGTTGAACTACGATCCGCGTGACGGAGTTCATTACGACTTCTTCACAACGCTTGACGGTGTGATGCAGAAAGAAGATCCTACAAACCCGGAATTCATGGTTGACCCGCGTATCAAAGAATTGTGGACGAAAAAAGACTACGGTCAGTACGGAGTAAACGGGAAATTGCCGGTAAACTTTCTTTCCAACAACGACATTACTGGAGGTAACTCAGGTTCACCGGTAATCAACGCAAACGGAGAATTGATCGGAACGGCATTTGACGGTAACTGGGAAGCAATGTCTGGTGACATCTACTTCGAGCCGAACATCCAGCGCACGATCTCTTTGGACGTTCGCTACACGCTTTGGTTGGTAGACAAGTGTTATGGTGCTACGAATTTGGTTAATGAGATGAAGTTGGTTAAGTAAACTAATTCATTATAGAAATGAAAAAGCCGCTGGTCAGTTTGATTAGCGGTTTTTTTTTGGGGTTTATTTTCAAATCTATTGTTTCTAGTAGGACTCGGATAATTTCTAGTTCGTTTCTGAAAACTCGTTTTTAATGGTTCTGAACTAGGCGAAGTGGCGCTTCCTCTTGAGTGTAATTGTTAAGCCATTTTGCTTAGTGCATGTTAGGTGTACTTTTCATTTGTAATGTGTTTTGAATCAGTATCAAAATTGTCTAATAACTTATTCATTTCCTTGTATATGTTGTCTAAATTAGTCAAATGTGCTTTGTTGTTTGCTTCAATATGCTGGTATACGATTCTTGAATTTTTAATTTGAGATATGATACCAAATACTACTTCATCATGGGAATGTTCTAAAAGTAAATTCATCAATGGGATTAAATAGTTTTCATGATAAAATTTGACATCTGTTTTATCTGTCAATTTTTGCTCAAATTCTACTGTGAATCTAAATATTCTTTCTCTATCGTGTTTAGTTATTTGTTCAATATCATAAATGTTTATTAAATCCCTCATGATATGATTTGTCAAATCCATGAACTCTCTTTTTCTCTGAAAATCATAATCTTTTGCTCGGATATTCATATCTGTTAATTGATCCATTTGGATTTCAAAAAAAGCTATTTCATTTCTGAGATTATTGTAATGTTTTATTGCTTTAGCCCCAAAAAATTCATTGTGAGAAATAAAGGTTTTTTCCGATTTAAGCATTTCATTTAACAAACTTGAACTTTCATTGATGGATATTACAGGAAGATGGAATCTGATTGGATCATTTTTAAACTGAGAAATCAATTTAGATAAGGATTCTATTGTGTTGTCCAATTTTATTTTAAAACTTTCCAACAGGTTGCTTGTATATAAAAGTCTATTTTTTGATTCTCGGTCGTTTTTAGCCTTCTCTCTTTTTCTTTCTTTTGTGTTTGATCCAATGTATATGCCTACTGCCGTAATTGTTCCAATACCAGCGCCTATTAAAGCAGTTGTTACATCTTTAATAAATTCTAAATCAAAAAAAACAATATCAGATTGACACATTTTAGTCTAATTGTAATTACACATAACTTTTGCAGCTTGCCGAAGGTGGGGAAATAGTTGCACCATTTTTCAAGCTAGCACTAAAGTTAATTATTTGCGAAAAAGTTTCTGCCACCAAGTCAGCCCCACTTTTGGTAAGGTGCTGTTATGCGTTCGCTTGTTTTGTTCTTCGTACATTTTTTCCAAGTCCAAGTATGATTTAATTTCTACCTTCTGTCTGTCAGTAACAACAACTCCAAAATGATTTCCAACATTTGAACTTATTCTTTCAAACTTGCCAAGTTCAAGCATTCTCTCATTTATCCTTACTCCGTCTGCATAGTCTTCATAAATTTCAACGGGTAAAGGAGAATATTTCGATGTTGATTTAATGAATATTGAGAAGAAATAAGGATCTAAGTCGCCAAATTCTTGACCAAATACAAGAGGAACCTCTATAATTTGTCCCGTTTTATTGTTTTCAAAACCACAATGAAAACCGTGAACAAAATATCTCCAATCTTCAATTTTTCCAATTTGTCTATTGTCTCGTTTAAGTTCGTTAAATGTTTCCATTGGGAAGTCTATATTTAATTTCAGGTCAAGTTTGTCGACCAACTTAAATAACAATTCTTCTCCCAATTGTCTATAATCTTTCGCACATTGCTCAAAAAAGTCTTGATTTTCTTCAATTTCTTTGTCCGTAATAAGTTTGGCAATGTTTATTTCTGGTTCAATTGTGTGAATTCCAACTTGAAAGGCGACAAGTTCAGTTTTTAGATTTTGTCCTATTGCTTCTCTTTGACTTTGAACTTCTTTTTCAAAAATAAGTTTTATTGTCCGTTCGCGTGGAATTGAACGAATTGTCTCAAGTGTCGGAATTTGTCCAACTGAATTAATTTTTATTATGTCCGTCGCTCTGCTCAATGGTGTCGGTTCTTAAAATGACGCATAACTTGTATACATGGGTAACAACTATTATTATCAATTTTGTTATTGAAAATCAACCATATTTAGAGAGGTGTTCAGTAAACAGTGTCCACGCGTTTCGCGTTCCAATACTACACAAAAAATCAAAACGAAAACACTAGTTACTCAAATTCATGCACAAAAATGACTCGGGGGTTAATCCAAATCCTGGAATAGGTGGAGTTTTCCGCTAATGATCTGGATGATCTGAATGAATTGTTCATCGGCTGCATGGATATATATCTGACCTTCGGTTAGACTTTCCTTTTGAGAGTCGCTTGGCGTGATGAGGATCTGTTTGGACAGTAAGGTGTTTTTTTCTTCCACCCGGAAGCGATTCAGTTTTTGATGTTTTAAAAGTTGAAGGATGAACACTTTCCCCGGATTTATAAATGTAGATTTCTCTCGCAGGATGTCATCAAGAATGGCACGAACAATCCGGCTGAGCTGGTTTGTTTGAGGTGATTTGAACGCATTCAATATCTTCTCTTCCAGCCAACCGATTTCGATTCCTTTAGTTGACTTGGGTTTGCGGTGAATGAGGTAGTCGCTTTTTGAACTATATCGGATCCAGAGAAATCTCAAGGGTGTTTTCTGTTCTTCGATGATCTCCAGATAACCTTGTCGAATGAGCATTTTAAAGGTGAAGCCGAATAGTTCAGCCGCGTAATCCATGAAAAGATCCAGGCTGCTCCAGGAATCCAGTTGAAATTTTCTCTTCGGGATACCAGCCAATGCAAGTTCGCTGAATAACAGGTTTTCGTTTGTGTTTTTATCGGGAGACATTGGATTGACGTTTGAGACTTTAACGGATTCAATACTACAAAAAAAAGTGGAACTGCTTTCACGGTTCCACTTCAATGTATAATTATCAAGGACGAAATTGATGATTTACTATCGGTCTCTCATTTTTTCCTCCCCCTTAGTCCCCCTCCAAAGGGGGAATCGAGCATTTTACTTTTGATAAAAAGGCATCTTCACCACTTTCGCCAAAACTCCTTTGTCTCTTATTTCAATAAAAATCTCGCTATCAGGAGTTGCGAACTCAGTGTTCACGTAACCCATTCCAATTGCTTTCTTCACGCTCGGTCCCTGCGTTCCGGAAGTTACTTTCCCGATTGCGTTTCCGTTCGCATCCAAAATGCGGTAATCGTGGCGTGGAATTCCGCGGTCGATCATTTCAAAACCAACCAGTTTTTGAGAAACTCCGGCTTCTTTTTCAGCTTTCAATTTGTCTGAATCAACGAAGTCTTTGGTGAATTTCGTGATCCATCCCAATCCTGCCTGAAGCGGAGAAGTCGTATCGTCGATATCGTTTCCGTATAAGCAGAATCCCATTTCCAAACGCAAAGTATCTCTCGCAGCCAAACCAATTGGTTTGATCCCGAATGCAGCACCTGCTTCAAATACTTTGTCCCAAACTTGTTTCACTTCCGAGTTCTTGCAGTAGATCTCAAAACCTCCCGAACCGGTATAACCCGTTGCAGAAATAATCACATAATCAACTCCGGCAAACGGACCTACTTCAAAATGGTAGTATTTAATAGCGGAAAGATCAACTGAAGTCAATGACTGCATAGCTTCTACTGCTTTTGGTCCCTGGATCGCCAATAAGGAATAATCATCGGAAAGATTTCTCATGGTTACATTCTTCGTGTTGTGTGAAGAAATCCAGTTCCAGTCTTTATCAATGTTGGAAGCGTTCACAACCAATAAATATTCTTCTTCTTTGATGCGGTAAATGATCAAATCATCTACAATTCCGCCATTTCCGTTCGGAAGACACGAATATTGTGCACGACCAATCGTTAGGGTAGAAGCATCATTGGTCGTAACACGCTGGATCAAATCCAAAGCATCCGGACCGGATAACAAAAACTCACCCATGTGAGAAACATCAAAAACACCTACTGCGTTGCGAACAGTTTCGTGTTCAGCGATTACACCTTCGTATTGAACCGGCATATTGTATCCCGCAAATGGAACCATTTTGGCACCCAAAGCTTCGTGAACCTGGGTAAGAGCTGTGTTTTTCATTTTTTACAATCAATTAATTTGAGTTGTAAAAGTAAGAAATTCCTGAAATTAGTAGGTGTTCTGAAGGGATATACCTTAATAAGGGAACAATTGATTTATTCCTAAGATGAAAACAGTAAATTTTTAAAGAGCTTAGTTTTCTTGCAGTTTGGAAAAACGGATCGTAAAATCACGCTCTTCGGCTGCAGGGTTTTCAAAAGAACCGGAACGCAGCGTAGCGATCGACTTGTCCATGAAGTAATGCTGTTCCAGGATCGGTTTGATCGCCAGGAACATCTGATCGGCATTCTTTCCGTTGAAATAGAGATAACCGTCTCCAAAATCCATTGAAATGTCATGACCCTCGTATTTTCCCAGGGAACTGCCCGTAATGTTTGAATCCAATTGCTTTTCCAGCTCATGTAATTGGTTCAAATCTTCAATTCCATAGAAGAACTGAATAACAACCAAATGATTTTCGTCCATATGCGTTATATTTTCTTTAATTGCCTTCTCTTTCTTCCGTTGAAAAAAACCAAACAATTTCATTTTCACTTGTCTTTCAATTAAAAAGTAAGTTAAATAAAAAAAGTTAAAATTCAACAGATAACCAGTTATTTAACAAACTGTTGATCTCTGTATTGGAAGAGAATCGTCTTCATTCAGAGAATTTTGCAACCAAGGTTATAAGTACCAATTACGGAAAATTCCATTTGAGCACATTTTAAAAGAACCGCAAAGAAAGAAGAGCGCAAAGGCATGTGAAAAAACTTTGCGTCCTCTTTTTCTTTGCGGTTAATTATTCTAAAAATTCTCTAAAGGTTATTTTTTTATTCTTTTTTTAACCTTAAAACGAAATTAACAGGGGGTGTTCATAATATTTTATACTTTTTCTTGGAAACACCCCCTTTAAAAATGTATTTTTGTCAAAAATTTTGAATTTTATGGCAACAAAACGATTACAGGCGTATCAGGATGTACTCAATCGTACACCCAAACACATCGAATACGATGGAAAAGTTTCCGAATTATTCGGGAAAAACGTATTTCATGCAGAAGCAATGCGTGAATACCTTCCGTCCGATGCATATAAATCTATGATGGAGTCCATTCAGAATGGAACTCGCCTGGAGCGTAAAATGGCTGATCAGGTTGCTTCGGCAATGAAAGATTGGGCTATTACAAAAGGTGCCACGCATTACACGCATTGGTTTCAACCATTAACAGGAACTACTGCTGAAAAACACGATGCTTTTTTTAAACCGGTTGGACCCGGCCGCGCTATTGAGCGTTTCGACGGTGATTTATTGGTTCAGCAGGAGCCCGATGCGTCTTCTTTCCCGAACGGGGGAATTCGCAATACCTTCGAAGCTCGCGGTTACACTGCCTGGGATCCTTCATCACCGGCTTTCGTAATCGGGAAAACGTTGTGTATCCCAACGATCATGATCTCTTATACAGGAGAATCATTAGATTATAAAATGCCCTTACTAAAAGCTTTACACGCTGTTGACAAAGCAGCTGTTGATGTTTGCCAGTATTTTGATAAAAACGTCACGAAAGTAAATGCAACGCTTGGTTGGGAACAGGAATATTTCCTGGTAGATCAGGCTTTGTTCAACTGTCGCCCGGATTTAATGATGACAGGCCGTGCATTATTCGGTCATGCTCCGGCAAAAGGCCAGCAATTGGAAGATCATTATTTTGGTTCGATTCCTGAACGCGTTACTGCTTTCATGCGTGAGTTTGAGAATGAAGCGATTTTGTTGGGAATTCCGGTTACAACACGCCACAATGAGGTTGCACCGAACCAGTTCGAGTGTGCGCCTATTTTTGAAGAATGTAACTTAGCGAATGACCACAACATGTTGTTGATGGACCTATTGGAGAAAATTGCACGCAAACATGATTTCCGTGTGTTGTTGCACGAAAAACCGTTTGCAGGTGTGAATGGTTCCGGAAAACACAATAACTGGTCTTTATCTACTGATACAGGTGTGAACTTGTTGCAGCCGGGTAAAAACCCAAAAACAAACTTACAGTTCTTAACGTTCTTCGTGAATACGATTAAAGCGATTCACGATAATGCAGATTTATTACGCGCTTGTATTGCATCTGCTAATAATGATCACCGTTTGGGCGCAAATGAGGCACCTCCGGCAATTATTTCTACGTTTATCGGTTCTCAACTGTCAGGAATGCTTGATGAGTTGGAGAAAAATGTAAAAGCAGGAAAAATGTCCCCGGAAGACAAAACAGAATTGAAACTGAATATTGGTAAGATCCCTCAGATCATGCTCGATAATACAGACCGAAACAGAACTTCTCCGTTTGCATTTACAGGAAATAAGTTTGAATTCCGTGCGGTAGGTTCTTCTGCAAACTGCGCTTCTGCAATGATTGTGTTGAATACCATTATGGCAAAACAATTACAGTTGTTCAAAGTAAGTGTAGATAACCGGATTGACAAAGGAGAAGCGAAAGACGAAGCGATTCTTAAAGAACTTCAAATCCTGATCAAAGAGTCGAAGAAAATTCGTTTTGAAGGAAACGGTTATGGCGATGAGTGGGTGAAGGAAGCTGAAAAAAGAGGTTTGAATAACTTTAAAGATACACCGCGTGCGTTGAAAGCCTGGGGAGATAAGAACTTCGTGAAGTTATTCGATGAAATGGGAGTATTGACTCCGCGTGAGTTGGAAGCTCGCCAGGAAATTGAATATGAAAGCTACACCATGAAAATTCAAATTGAAGCACGTTTGATGGGTGATTTGGTTCAGACACATATTTTACCGGCTGTCATTGAATATCAAAACCGTTTGTTGACAAACATTCAGGGAATCATGAATGCTTTGGGTGAAAAGGCTGGAAAAGAAGCGGCTAAAGCTCAAATAGAATTGGTTACTAAGATTTCTACGCACTTGAATACCATGAAAGCAACATGTGATACAATGCTTCAGGCAAGAAAAGATGCCAATAAAATTGAGCATGCGGAAGATAAAGCAGTTGCATATTGCGACAAAGTGAAAGTTTATTTTGATGAAATCCGTTACCACGCAGATAAATTAGAGTTATTGGTAGACGATGAGTTATGGCCATTGCCAAAATTCAGAGAAATGTTATTTACTCGTTAGTAAAATTCAATTTAGATTCAACCCCGGTTCTCATTGAGGATCGGGGTTTTTGTTTCACCACCAGGTGCACGAAGCACACAAGGTTTTAGTTAAAACGCGCTATGCTTCTATACGATTAATATTTAGCATGTTCTCCTGGAGAGCTTTAGCTCACTAAAATTAAGCAATTCAATATGACCTATTTGGTTCATTTTTCTTCGTGCTCTTCGTGTCCTTTGTGGTTAATATTTCCATACTTTTGGGGTTGAGATGAAACAATTCGATATCCCGTCCATATTTCGTTCGCCCATCATTTCAAAAGTGAAGGCATTTCGGAAGAACCAGGATCCGCGTAAGAAGGATTTCACTCCCACCGTTTTGGATTTTGGAACAATTCAATTGTATATCGCAAGGCACTTCGGATTTTGCTACGGCGTGGAAAATGCCATAGAAATCGCATACCGTGCCATCGAAGAGAATCCCGGCAAACGCATTTTTCTCCTGAGCCAGATGATTCATAATCCAACGGTAAATGAAGATCTGACAAAACACGGAATCGAATTTATCCAGGATACTTCCGGTAAGCAGCTAATTCCCTGGGAAGAACTTCATACAGATGATGTTGTCATTATTCCTGCCTTCGGCACAACCCTGGAAATTGAAAAAATTCTACGGAATCTTGGAGTTTCAACAGAGAAATACAATACCACCTGTCCTTTTGTGGAGAAAGTTTGGAACAGGGCAGAGAAGCTGGGTACAGAGAATCATACCTTGATTATTCATGGCAAATACAATCACGAGGAAACGCGTGCTACCTTCTCGCATACAGCCTTAAATTCCGAAGCGGTCATCGTTAAGAATATGGAGGAAGCTGTATTCCTGGCAAAATGTATTACCGGAGAAGCTTCAAAAGAGGAGTTCTACAGCTATTTTAAAGGGAGATATACTCCGGGCTTCGATCCGGAACTTCATCTGAGTAAAATCGGAGTAATTAATCAGACAACCATGCTTGCCCGAGAAACACAGGAAATTGCTGAGTTTCTGAAAGCTGTTACAGAAGAATTTGCAACGCGAACAACTGTAAATAAAATGGTTGCAGATACCAGGGATACACTTTGTTATGCTACAAACGATAATCAAAGTGCGACTGAAGCTCTGATGAATGAATCGCTGGATTTTGCCATCGTGGTTGGAGGGTACAACAGTTCAAACACGGCTCATTTGGTAGAACTGCTTGAACAACGCTGCCCGACCTATTTTATAAAAGATGAAACCGAAATTCTGAACTCAGGAACAATCCGCAGTTTCAATATTCATACGCAGGAAGTTGAAACTAGTGAGAATTGGATGAAAGGAAAAAAGATAGGGATTACTTCCGGTGCTTCCTGCCCGGATTCGATTATTGATCAGGTTATCTCCAAACTTCTTACTTTATCCGGAACTGAGAAATCCATTGACGAGGTAATCTCCCGATTAATTTAAATATGATTTTGCCACAAAAAAAGCCCCGATCATAAGACCGGGGCTTTTCTATAATTGAATATTCAATTAGTTCTTAACGAAGTTTCCTGTACCAATGTTACCGGAAACAGTAGTTACACGGTAGATGTACATACCTGTTTTCAATTCTGCAACATCAATGTTTTTTGAAGTTGAACGAGCAACTGTTTTTCCATCCATAGTAACTACTTCAACAGTAGCAACTTCTTCAGCAACTTCAATGTTTAAAATAGAATTTGTTGGATTAGGGAAAACGTTTGATGAAATTGTATTTTCAGCAACACCAGCTGTATTACTTACCATGATATCATCTAACATAATGAAGTTCATGTCAGTACAGTTGTGGTGACGGAAAACCAACATTAATGAATCTACTCCTAACATAGAAGAGATGTTATAATTGAAAGAAAACATTTGTTCTCCGGCAGTTAAAACTGCAGAATGAACTGGTGTACCTGCAATCGCTGCCGGCAATCCCATATATCCGTCACATACATATACTGATAAGTATTCTGCGTAGAAGCCATCAGCAGTCGGTTCATTAGATCCAACTTTAAATGATAAACTCAGCGCACCCGTTAATGCAGTTGTATTGATTCTAGGAGAAATCAACAAGTTATTTGGAGTTAAAGCACCTTCCGCTGAAGTCCATGAATTGGAAATAGCAAAATTACCTTGAGCCATCAATGGTCCTGAAGCAAGTGAAGCAACTCCCCAAAAGTTTGTATCAGCATCTGGTGCAAATTGAGTACTTATCCATCCAGCATTAGGAGTTGTCCAGTTTTCTGTGAATACCTGTGCATTAACAGATGTAAAAGAAGCAACTAAAAGAGTTGCAGAAAGTAAAAGTTTTTTCATAGTTAATTTTAAAAAGTTTGAACAAATATAATTTATTTAATTAATTCTTAATAGTAGAATCAATTATATTCTGTAAACCACAGATTGTTGAAATCTTAAAAGGTTGGAAATTTCTTTAGATCGTTTACTAGTGTTTTTAGAATGATTATGTTTACTTTCAAACTGCTAAATAATTTGTAAGTAAGAAATCTTCATGGAACGCCTGATTAATATTTTAATTATTGACGAAAAAGATTCGGACCAACTGGCCCTGAAGGAAATCCTTGGCGGCGGCGGTAATATCCTGTTGTTTTGCAATTCCATTGAAGAAGCCCACGAGATTCTGAAAAGAAGGGAAGTTGGAATTATTCTCATAGATGTAGATAGTCCTAATTTTTCATCCATGGATGATTTTAAGGAATTACTGCAGGTTCACGCTTCCAACACACATTATTCGATCATTATCACGGAAAATACCCGCACGGGATCGAGGCTTTTGAAAGGATTTAATTCAGGAGCGGTTGATTTCATTACAAAACCGTTTAATCCCTTGTTGATCCAGGCCAAACTGGATGTTTACAAATCATTGTATTATAAAGATCAGCGCATTGCCCAATTATTAGGGAATATTCTTCCTGAGAACGTACTGGATGATTTGAATCAGTTCGGTAAATTTTCTCCAAAACGAGTAGACAAAGGAATTGTACTATTTACGGATTTTGTGGATTTCTCCATGAAGTCCAAATCGATCAAACCGATCAAGCTGGTAAAGCGCCTGGAATATTATTTTACCGCCTTTGATGAGATTGTGGAACGGTACAAATTGGAAAAGATTAAAACGATCGGTGATGCTTACATGGCAATTGCCGGAGTGAATGAAGATAATGCAGAACCAATTCTCAGAGCCTGCATGGCAGCTTTGGAAATGCGCAATTTTATCCGGAATGAAAAGGAATTGGCCAAAGCCATGAAAAAAGACTTCTGGGAAATCAGAATTGGAGTGCACGCCGGACCACTTGTTGCCGGAATCATTGGTTCCAAAAGATATTCATTCGACGTTTGGGGAGATACGGTGAATATTGCGGCAAGAGCCCAGCAGTTTTCCGGAATTGACCAGATTACAATCACCCAACCCATTTATGATGAATGTCACGTGTATTTTGATACAAAGGATTTAGGAAATGTTCCCATCAAAAAACGCGGCGGAACAATGGAAACGTTCGAACTGGAATCCCTGAAATCGGAATACAGTTTATATGCGAACGGAAAAGTTCCCTCAGTAGATTTGCGCATTCTTTGCCAGATTGCAACAGTAGATTTTGAACACATGCGCAGCGATATTCTGAATAAGCTCAAATCAATGCTGCCGGATGAAGTGATCTACCATGATTTAGGTCATACGCTGAATGTGGAGAAAGCAGCCATTCGACTGGGGAAACTGGAAGGATTGAATGAAGAGGAAATGCTTCTGTTACGCACAGCGGCTTTGTTTCACGATACCGGTTTCATTTTTACATACCAGCACAATGAATTGCATGCCGTGAGATTGATGGAGCAAATGCTCCCGAAATACGGCTTCAATGAAGACCAGGTTAAACAAATACGGGACATGATTCTTGCTACTTCGATGGATATTGAACCGGTTGGACTGCTCCAGGAAATCTTATGTGATGCCGATCATGACTACCTGGGAAGAGCAGATTACTACGTGGTGGCTTCTAAATTGAAGGAAGAAATGATCGCATTTGAACTGGAACTATCCGAAGAAGAGTGGATTCAGATGCAGATTAAATTCTTAGGAGAAACACACCAATTCTATACCATTACGGCATTGAATATCCGGCAAAAAGGAAAAATGAATCGCCTGGGTGAACTCAAAACCGCCTTGCTGGAGTTGCAGAATCAACAAGTTTAAAGAATGTTCAAAATGGTTCAAAATGCTTGCGCTAAAGCTTCAGCATCGGCGCAGGTTTAAAATGTTCAAATAATCTTCCTTTTAACTCTTGAACTTTTCATCCCGATAACTATCGGGATTTTGAACTTTCTTAGAAGCTCGGCTCGATCAGCGTCAATAAATCTGTTGTCTGAATACTTGGTTTGTAATCCTTAGTACTGGCGGAACCCGCTTCTGCATAAAATCCTCCCGGATTCAGATCTGCATTCAAACCTGCCTTGGTTAAGGAACCTAACTGGACAATATTATTGCTTTTTTTATCCTTGTCCGTTGTGGATTGTTTACCTGGTTTCGGAGATGGAGCCGCAAAATAGGTTGTACCTGTTTTAGCAGCTGTGTTTCCAAATGAAACTTTGGTTGAATAGGTTCCGCTAGCTGTAGCAAGGTTGCTGCTTTTAGTTTTATCAGCGATGTTCCAGTTATAAGTAGTCGATGAAGCAGCCCCTGATGTTGTAGCATTCAAGGTTGCATTGCTCTGAAAAGTTACACTTTGATCTGCATTCTCATCTTTAGGAATATCTGAAGCTGCCGTAAAGTCTTTTTGGCTTCCGGCATCGTTCAATGGGAATTCCTTTTTTTCAACCGCTGGTGCTTTTTGCTTTTTCAATGAAACAGAATCCATTTTTGCCGTCAGTTCAGCGCTTTCTTTTTGTGCCAATTGATTATCAGACATGGAAACCCAGACCGTGATTACTCCGGCACACAGCACAAGCAGTGCCGCTGCACGGAAGATCGTACGATTATATAACGGAATGATTTTTTTCTCTGCTACTTCAGCCGGCGCATTCCAGTTTTGGCTAATTCCGGGATGCTTGGCCTGAAAAACCGAATTGAGGCTTGATTTTACAGAAACAGAAACGTCTTCTCTGTCCGAAATTGCCAGTTGATCAATTTCAGCATAAAATGATTTCATTTCATTGTATTCTGCTTCCGAAGACACAAGCTCCCGGATAATTTCCAGTTCATTGGAATTTAAATCGCTGTAAGCCTTTGTTTGTATGATTTCGTCAAAAGTATTCATGGCATTTTTATATGTTCCGGTTGGTATTCTTTTAATCCTTGTGCTAAATATTTGGTCGCATAAAAGAGGCGGGATTTAATCGTCCCCTCACTAATTCCCAAAGCTTCAGCTATTTCTTTAATAGATAATCCATCAAAATGGCGCATTTCAAATACTTCCCGATGTTTATCTTCCAGTTGTGTGACCTGGTAATTGTAAGCTTCCTTAAACAGTGCATGATGCACCTGGTTCTCAGTATTCTTATTTACGTCACTAACGGCATAAGTATGATCTAATCCGTTACTTGTATTCTTTCTTATTTCCTGTTTCTTGTACTCATTCTTACACATGTTGTTAGCTACCGAATACATCCAGGTCTTAAATGAACGCGTGGTATCAAACAATTCCGGGCGGTGAATCACTTTGGTAAAGAAGTCATGTACAAAATCTTCCGATTTCTCCCTGTCACGCCAGAGCATTCGCATGAAATACGAGAGCAGCGCCGATGAATAACGACCATAGAGCTTGTCAAAAGCCCGTTGATCGCCCCCGGCCATCGCAATGACCAATTGCTCATCAGTCATTTGGTCGTATTCCTTTTTGATCATTCGCATCAGCGCTTAATTTTAGAAAGTTGACCGGTTTTGCGAGCCCTTGTGGCTACACTCATTATGATGTGGTTGATCTCTTTTGCATCTTCGGTTTTATTGTATTCTTCATACAACCGTGCAACACTGATGAGAGCAGGTAAGTAGTTGGCAGAAAGTGCATCCGACTGCTGATCTTTTCCTAAACCAATCTCGTACTTTTTCCATTTGGTTTCAACCAGTGAAATGTTCCAGGCATTGTAATCAAAAGAAGTAGACTGATCGTAAGCAAAAGTCAAACCAACAGTATTGAGTGAAGAAGTCATTCCCCGGAAATATTCTTTCGGAAAAGACATCGACATGTAGATGTTTTTGGAGCTGTTGAGTGCGCAGAATGTTTGTACAAAAGTGGTGTCTACAAAAGATGAAGCCGGCATCACAAAACCTTGAGCAGTCAATGAAGCCTGGTAGGTTTGGCTTTGCATCAGATCCACAGAGATCAATTGTATATCTGTTCTTCCCAATGAGTTTACTTCGTAGTTTACAGGGATCAATTCGGTATAACCGTGTAATAGAAGTGTTCCGTTAGTTGGAACAGAATTGACCATGTCTTCCGCATAACTCAATAAACCGCCTGAGATTTTATTTTGAGCAATCATTTCAAGCGCAACACTGTCGGCCAATTGCTGGTTGTTTACTGCAACACCGTATACGGCCAATTCCTGTTGAACTTCTGTTCGGTTTGGTTCTAATTTCGCAGCCTGCTGCAATTCCGGGAATTGTTTCGGATCGTATTTACTTAATAAATAGGTGTAAAAATGCTTTTCAAAACTTCCCGGCAGCATATTCGCATACAGTTGTGCTCCTTGTTTCATATTGAAAACTTCTTCCGGACTGGCACTTCTGCGGGTTAACTGATGTCTGGAATTGGAATAACTGGATTCGAACTGGTATTTAGCACCTTTCAGCTGCTGAACACTTTCATTGGAATCTTTTTCTAATTTGTCAGCCTCTTCATCGAATTTCGGATTGGAAACTGTTTTAAAAGTACGGGTCTCTTTTGCTTTTTTGGATTCGATCTTAAATTCCTCCATTTCGGAACGAGTTGTGTCCTGAACAGAAGTTGGTAACGAATTAACGGTGCCGTTATAGTTTAAATTCGTGTTTTTGGTACTGGGCGTATTCTCCTGTGTCTGAGCTTGACTGAACACAGTGCAAAAAAGCAATGAAACAAGAAGTATTATTGAACGCATAAAGCAATTTTTAGGAGTAGTACATTCAGATTAAAATTAGGTTCAAAAAATGAAAGAAAAAAAATTCTTACGAATTAGAATCTGCTGCAAAAAGGAATTTGTTTGGAGAAACCAGGTTTGTTTTTACAGCGTAGATCACGATTCCGGCAGTGTTTTTCACGCCCAGTTTCGCCATGATATTCTTCCGGTGAGTATTGATCGTATGATTACTCAAACAAAGCGAATCTGCAATCATCACATTCGTTAATCCTTCTGCAATCATGGTAATAATCTCCGTTTCGCGTTCACTAAGTGTGATTGGTTCACAGCTGAATGATTCAAAATCAATGTCATTTACATCGATAGAAGCATCGCGAATGGTTTCCAGGATCTGTCCGCAAAAGAATTTGTTTCCCCTCCAGGTTTCACGGATCGAATCAATGATCTCCGAACTGTCACAATCTTTTTTGATATAACTTTTCACCCCGGAACGTAAAGCGTTTACCAAAGTCTGAGCGGATTGTTCGGGAGTAATTGCTACTACGCTTAAATCCGGTTTCTTTTGAAGGATTTGAGGAATGACATCGATGGAAAATCCTTTGGCTGTGTAATCAACTAAAATAATGTTTGCATCAAAGGCTTTGTTGAGCGCAATTAACTCTTCATTGTTCCTTGCTTCACCCACAATTTGGATGTTTCTCTCCGTAGACAACAGCGTACGCAGTCCAATGCGTATGATTTCATTACTGTCGGCTAAAATGAGCTTCATTATTTAGATTAATTTTAAACAAGACAAAAGTAAGGAAAAAATGACACGGGTAACTACTTCTTTCTTTAAAACTTTTGGCAGAAGAACTTTAGGAATTCAGAAAGTGAAATTCTCAATGAAATTTATCTGAAAATGTGTGAAAACTATCTTCCAGGAGCGGGAGCTTTTTGGATTCTATTTGTTTGATCGAAAAAGTGTCGCTGTGGATAATGAGTTGATTTTCTTTCCAGCTGCATGAAATCTCTCCGTCCTCTGTAAAATAACTGTCAGAAAGATGTGCATCGATCCGGTAGTCTTTGAAGACATCATCGTGAGATTGAAGAATGAGGTAATGCTGCCGGTGAATGAACAGGTATTTGATCTGCGGATTTTTCAATACCCGGTAAGCTCCGTGATGCGCAAGACGCGGGGCTTGATCATCATTGAAATTTTTACTCCAAAAAGCAGGAAAGACGCTTTCGGCAATAACCATCCCTGCAAAGGTGAATTTGATAATGCGGTGTTTTTTTGATTGACTGGTCGAAATCTTTTCGGTAGAAAATCCAAAAATTCCTCTCCAGTTTTGCTGAAAACAGGAACAGTAGATCAAACTAAAGACAAGAAGCGATCCGGATAACAGTTTCACTGAAATGTCGAAAGAACAATTGATCAGGAACACTTGCCCGAAAATTCCGACGATCACAAGGGAAGCCAGGAATTGAGTTCGCTTAAAAAGTAAACCGATTGCTGCCAGAACTTCTATAATTCCCAGTGAAACAGTGTAGGGATAAGAACTTCCAACTAAAGACCAATAGGCAATATCCTTGCTTAATGTCCCGAACGGTGTGAATAAAGTGTTGGGTTCCGGCTGATAGAATTGCGTTTTAGTGATTTTGTCCCAGCCGTATTTGAACAGGAAGAAGAACAGGATTCCTGCAAGAACCGTTTTTAAAAGTTCCGTCGGGTTTAGTTTCCATTTCGAGCAGGCCCAATG
The DNA here is from genome assembly GCA_965650365.1 of uncultured Fluviicola sp. GTDB lineage: Bacteria > Bacteroidota > Bacteroidia > Flavobacteriales_D > Crocinitomicaceae > Fluviicola. The sequence goes on from CBFGOJ010000002.1 coordinate 37,824, forward strand.
AATGATAGGAGTAGAAAAAACGCCCAGTAGGAAGCTCCCGGAAATCAGAACATATGTTCCATAGGTATCAGTCTCAAAGATCAGGTCTTCGTCCAGCGCGTGAAGTAAACCCGTAAATGGCTTTTGAATGGATTTAAAGATCCAATTGAACAGGGAATAGTCAAAAGGAAGCAGAAGCATCCACCAAACGGCGATCCCAATAAAACTCAGCTTCAGGTGTTGGATCATGCAGCTGTTTGAGGAGTAAACATCCGACTTAGGATTCTAAAAGCCAATAATCCGCTGCCGCCAACTAAAAAAATGAAGAGCAAAGCGTTTTTCTTTTTCTTCTTCGGAGCGGCTTCGGGTTGAGGTTCGGATTTTTGCTGAGGAACAACCTGTTCGTCCAGTTTTTCCCTGTCAAATCCGGGAGCTTTCTGTTTTACTGATTTGGGAGAATTCCTGAAGTTGACATATTCCACGTTGTTATAGTACCCACCTTTCTGCATGGAATCAATGTCCAGGTTATAATCGGCATAAACCGGGTTCCTGTAAATCGTATCGTAATGATAATAGCCGTTGTAGTGATCCGTTACTTCAATACTGGTGCTGTCATTCAAACGAATCACCTGAACAAGTCGGGGAGAGGGAATTCCAAAGTTTGAAGAAGGGTCGATAAAGAAATCGGCCGCCGTTCCGGAATGACTTTTATGAGCTATCAGTGGTGTTTGCGCATTTGCAAACGAAACAGAAAAGGCAAAAGCAAGGATGTTAAAGAATTTCATGAATGGTTGTTTGGGAAGGATACAACCATATTCCAAATTGGTTCAAATAAAAAGCTCCCGATTGCCGCCGGGAGCTTGTCGTATTCCTACAACCTTGTTTTGTGTATTTTTCCCTTTACACTTTCCTAAAATGCAAGGGATTTAAAAAGTAACAGTTTGATTAATAATCAGGAATACCTAATTCTTCTCAATCCACCGGGTCAATTTCCTGAATGATCAGTTTATCGATCCGTGCACCGTCCATATCAACCACCTCAATTTCGAAGTTCAGCCAGTGGAATTTTTGACCGGTAGAAGGAACACTTCTTAATTCGTTCAGGACCAAACCTCCGATAGTAGTGAAGTTCAACTCGGAAGAATTATCTTCCAGTCCAAACTGGCGGAAGAACTCAGCGATGGGGTATTGACCGTCGATCAGCCATGAACCGTCCTCCCGCTGAATAAACTCAAATTCTTCGGAGTAAAACTCATGGAAATCACCTACAAGGGCCTGAAGCAGGTCATTCAGAGTTACAATACCCTGGACCTGGCCAAATTCATCGGTAATGATCCCGTAATGCGTTTTCGTATCTTTAAAATGCACCAAAGCTTCGTATGCCGAAATATGTTCTGATAAGAATTGCGGTTTCAGCATTAAATCCTTCAAACTGAAGTTTTTATTATTGATCGTTCGGAAGAGATCTTTCAACAAGACAACTCCCAATACATTTTCGCGCTCATCATCAAAAATAGGGTAGACCGAGTGCATTTCTTTTTCAACCTGCTCACGGACTTCATCTTTGGTATCATTGATATCAATAAAGATTACATCATTGCGGTGCGTCATCAAAGAACTGATATTTCGGTCACCTAAGTGAAAAACACGCTCCACAATATCCTGTTCGATTTCCTGGACTTCTCCGCCTTCTGTACCTTCCTGGATGATTGCTTTGATCTCTTCTTCCGTTACTTTTCCTTCCGAAGATTGCTTGATGCGTAAAATCTTTAGGAATAAGTCGGAAGTAGTTGTCAATAACCAAACAAAAGGTGCGGTAATCTTCGAAATGATCAGCATGGGACGCGCCATTGTTTTTGCGATCGCTTCCGGATTGGTTAAACCAATTCGCTTAGGAACCAATTCACCGAACACCAAAGAGAAAAAAGTAATAATAACAACCACTGAGGTTACAGCCATGAAATGCGCATAGGGTTTTAATGCATCAAATTTCAGGTAGAATCCCTGGATATCGGTAGTCATTTTTTCTCCTGAGAAAATACCCGTCAGAATTCCGATGAGTGTAATACCGATTTGTACCGTAGACAGGAACTTATTGGGCGAATTCATGGTTTCGATGACCAGTTTCGCGCTTTTGTCACCTCTTTTTGCGGCCACATCCAATTTGGATTTCCGGGCAGAAACCGTAGCGATCTCTGTCATCGAGAAAACCCCGTTAAGGATAATTAAAAAGAGGATTAGAAGTAGTTCCATTTATCTGATTGTTCCGGGATAAATTTCCAACGCTTTTTCCAAACAAACAACTGCTTTCTTCAAAGAATCCTGGTTTAACACGTAAGCAATGCGCGCTTCCTGCATTCCTGCACCCGGAGTAGAGTAGAATCCGTTTGCCGGAGCCATCATCACTGTTTGCCCTTCATATTCAAAGTCTTCCAATAACCACTGACAGAATTTTTCCGCATTGTCTACCGGGAACTTAGCCACACAATAAAATGCTCCGCTTGGTTTCGGGCAAAATACTCCCGGAATGCTGTTTAACCCGTCCACCATAATATTTCTGCGTTGTACGTATTCAGCAACAACATCGTCAAAATAAGATTGCGGTGTATTCAAAGCTGCTTCTGAAGCAACCTGGTCAACCGTAGGAGGAGAAAGTCTTGCCTGACCGAATTTCAATGCAGCAGCCATCACTTCCTGGTTTTTAGAAACCAATGCTCCGATACGTGCTCCGCACATGGAATAACGCTTGGAAACAGAATCGATCATGATCACATTGTTCTCAATCCCTTCCAGGTTCAATACGGAAAAAGGCTGGGCTCCGTCGTAACAGAACTCGCGGTAAACTTCGTCAGCGAATAAGAACAAGTCGTGTTTCTTGACGATGTCACGCAATTGCTCCAATTCCGCTTTGCTGTATAAATAACCGGTTGGATTTCCCGGATTACAGATCACAATAGCTTTTGTTTTTGGAGTGATCTTAGCTTCGATCTCAGAAACCGGAGGTAAAGCAAACCCGCTTTCAATGCTTGAAGCAACCGGAACAACTGTTAAACCAGCCATTACTGCAAATCCGTTGTAGTTTGCGTAGAACGGCTCAGGAATGATTACTTCATCTCCCGGATTACAGGTGGTCATGAATCCGAAAATCAATGCTTCCGATCCACCGGTTGTAATGATAATATCTTCCGTATTTACAGGAAGTCCACCTTTTCTATACGTTTCAGCCAGCTTCGTTCTGTAAGATTCAAATCCTGCAGAGTGACTGTATTCAATAACTTTATGATCAAAATTGCGGATAGCATCCAAAGCTACCTGCGGTGTTTCGATGTCCGGCTGACCGATATTTAAATGGTAAACAGTTTTACCGGCTTTTTTAGCTTTTTCAGCATAAGGTACCAATTTACGAATTGGAGATGCTGGCATGTCAATGGCTTTTTGGGCAATTTTTGGCATTTCTTTTCTTTATTTAGAAGAGAACAAAAGTACAGGAAATGTTGAGATATCAGTAAAAAAAGCTGATTTTTACAGGATGAAAACAATCTGGGTTCTATTCCTAAGCACTTTATTGCTTGCTGCTTGCGGTGAAACAAATCAAACAGGAGAAGTTGATCCGCACACACCGCTTTCAGGTGAATTTGACTTTGATGAACAAATTGTAAAAAAAGCAAGTGAAGTTAAAGTGCCTAAAAATGATTGGCTCCTTCATGGAGAAGATACATTGGTTTGCGTAGATCACTTCAATGAAAATATTTGGTGGGAATTGAAATACGGGACGGAAGATAATTTCATGCACCGTGTTTTATATGACACCCTGAAGAAGCCTTATGTCCAAATAGAAATAGCGAGAAGACTGGCAAAATCCCAGGAATACCTCACCGGAAGAGATCCTGAGTATCATTTATTGGTTTACGATGCCTTGAGGCCTTTAAGCGTTCAATGGGAAATGTGGAATGCATTGGATTCAATCCCTGCTTTTGAAAGAGGGAAGTTTGTAAGTAATCCAAGGAATGGAAGTGTTCACAATTACGGTGCGGCAGTGGATTTAACCATCTGCAAATCGAACAAAAAACCGTTGGATATGGGTGCAGATTACGACGATATCCGTAAAATTGCCTATCCTTCCCTGGAATCTGAGTTCCTGGCAAGCGGAGAAATAACCCAACAGCAAATTGATAACCGAAAATTACTCCGCAGAGCTTTGAAAAGCCAGGGATTCTCCAATATTCCAACCGAATGGTGGCACTTCAATGCTTTCCCTCGACCTGTTGTGAAAAGTAAATACCAAATCGTAACCCGGGAATTAAATTAAACAAGGAATAATTGATCTCTGCGTTCTTGCGGTGAAAATAAAAAGTAATCTTAGTTTAAAATGAACGCTTATTTTTTACTTCAATCGAAAAAGCTGCATTTTAATCCCTGGATTTGTCCGAAATTGGCGAATCTGTTTCTATTATCTGCGATAAAATAATAAATATATTACATGATAAATTGTTGACAATTAGCCTTATGATTATTATATTCTATTAATTCTATAGATTAAATAGAAAATAATTTCACTTTTTCTTGTTTGTTTCAATTTCAGTGATTTACTTTGCATCACTAAAACGAAAAACAATGCTTCAAAGAAACTTCATGCTCATGCAAATGTGTTGTATGTCCCACCAGGGGCAGCGGAAGGAAAATCAATAAATTAACATTTTTGAGTTACAGCCCTTCTCGTTCAAAATGAGAAGGGTTTTTTTATGCAATTGAAAAAAGAAATAATAAGTCGGCCGCCGCTGATAAGGTGACCTGAGTCAGCAGATCAGCAACATGAAATGAAAATAAAAGAAGATTATGAAAAAAGTATATATCAATGAGTATGGTCCAAGAGTTTCGGCAGCAGTTTATGGCTTTTGGCGCTGGACAGAAGAAGATCTTCAGGATACTAAAAATTTCGAGGATGTTTTATTATTCACACGAGAATTAGGAATTGACACCTACGATCTGAGTTCGGGTTACGGAACAAGGGAATTGGAAACACAATTCGGAAAACTGATTGAGTCTAAGACGCTTGATGAATCGGAGCTTGTTCTTTCGAAAAAAGTAGGTTTACGCGAGTATTCGGGCTCTCACGGAAGCGGGATTTATTACGACCTGAGTCCGCAATACATCACTAAAAGCGTGGAAGATTCATTGAAACGGTTGAAAAGAGAGAAGATCGAGATCCTGATCCTTGAGAACTTCGATTTCCTGTCGAATTTTGAGGAAACAGCTTCAGCTTTGTTGAAGTTGCAGCGCAGCGGAAAGATTTCTTACATTGGTGTATCCAATTTCAATGTGTTTCAGCAAAGGCTTTTGTCTTCTTCACTTTCGCAGCCTATCATTACCAATCATTTGGAATTGAATTTACTGCAGACAGAAGCGTTGAACGACGGGCGTTATGATTTTATCCGGGAGCAGCACAGCAGGGCAATGGCATTTTCCCCTTTGGCCGACGGCCGCATTTTACTGGGAGAAGATGCACAGGCTGTGAAATTACGGCTTGCGTTAATTGAGATCGGGAAGAAATACGAAGCGAACGTAGAGCAGGTTGCGGTGTCCTGGCTCAACAGGCTGGGAGCACTGCCAATTATCGGGAGTAAGGAAAAACGCAGGATCCAAAATGCAGCAACAGCTCACAAATTTGAATTGTCAAGAGAAGACTGGTATTTTCTGTATAACGCCACGAAATAAAAAAAATCCCCGGTCATTGAGCGTAGTCGAAATGCCGGGGATTTAATTGTTTAATTATTTCTTAGTGCGAATGACCTTCGTGGCTTTCACCTTCTTTGTGCTCGTGGTCATGATTCTCATTAGCAGAACAAAGTCCTACAATCTGATGAAATACATCGTGCAAAGCAGAAATTGACTTTGTGATTTTCTTATCACTTGCGCCTTTCTTGATATCAGCTTCTAATTTCTGGCTGTCAGTTACCAATTGGTCAACAGCTTTCTTTACTTTTTCGTTGTCAAAATCAGTAGGAAACTTAGATGCCTGAAGCGTTTTCGCTTTTTGTACCATTTCACCGATACGTGTTTTGATTGGCTCCAGGTTTCCTTCCTCACTTGGGTGGAATGTTTGTGCCATTACTTTATGGAACTCTTTCAATTCAGCCCAGTCCTGCATTTTGCTTTGAGCAGTTGCCTGACTTGCCATTGCTGCAATCCCAAAACCAAGGAATAGTAGTAAAGCTATTTTTTTCATCGTTGTCTTTTTTAGTTCCGTAAAATTAAGGATGATTTTGATACCTGACTGATAAATAACAAGAAATTAAAAGTTAACGAACTGAAAAGACCCAAATAAAATGACTCTAAATAAAAAAGTCGCTATCAACGAGATAGCGACTAAAATATTCCGATAAGAAAATGTTAACGCTTGATCAGCTTATTGAACTTTTCTCCGCTGGCTTTTGAAACTACTTGTAAAATATAAGTTCCCTGAGCCTGATTTTTCAGGTCAAGAGTTGTCCAGCTGTCAAATTCGTAAGAAGTGATCACACTTCCTTTGGCATCCATTAAAACAAGATTATATAAACCAAAGTCAGCCATTTCAACAGTTACCGGTCCGTTGGAAGGATTCGGATAAATTTGAATTGCCGGTTTATAAGGATTGTCTTTGATTCCTGCTGTGAAAGTCAGATCTTTCGTAATTCCACCGATCTTATTACAAATCCAGTTATTCGGATCGATCTTATTAATGTTGGTAAAGGTCGATGCATTTGGAATAATGAACTGGTTCTGATTCCCGGTGATTTGAAAACGAATAATTGTATCAGCAAGTCCACCGCTTCTAACGAACCGCAATTCCAGGTCATTTGTAAACAAAGGTGTTACCGTTGGCTTGGAGGTAGTATGATTGATTTCCACCAGTACATCACTGCCCACATTGTTCCAGCGAACAGCATAAGTAGGGAATCCTTCCCCAAAATACCATTCTTCCAGGAAAGCAGAAAGGTCTAAACCGCTTTCGTCTTCAAACACTTCCACCAACTGGATTCCGGAAGCTGTTGAATCGGCATAAACGCTTTGGTAAGCTTGTAACGCATCATAAAATACGTCATCATCATTGATCAGGAAACGCAAGGTGTGAACAATGGCAGCACCTTTGTCATAAACCAGTCTTCCTGAGAAAATACTTCCATCGGTGAGGGAATCCTCTACCCAAACAGAACCACCCGATTCCGACATAATATTGTCATGTCTGTCTAGCATATCGGTTAACTGTTGTCCCGGGTACAATTCTTCCAGCATGATGTATTCGGAATACGAAGCAAAACCTTCGTTTACCCAAATGTCGGCCCAGGAAGAACAAGTCACATGATCACCAAACCATTGGTGTGCTAATTCGTGACAAGTTAGTGTTGGATTGAAAAATCCCTGCGTTGTCATTGTCTGATGTTCCATTCCACCGGAAATCGGGGCCATGCAGTGCCCGTATTTTTCATCCGCAAACGGATAAGGTCCGAACAGATCTGCATACAATTCCAGGAAGTCAACTGTTTCGTCAATATCATCCTGGAAATTCGGAAGAGTACCCGGATTATCGTAAATGAAGTTCTGAATCAAAACCGGTCCGGAACCAGCCGGATTTGCTGTTACATTGTATTCAACATATTGGGCAACTGCTACCGAGATCAGGTAATAATCTATCGGATGCCTGTGTTTCCATTCAAAACGATGAGTTCCGTTACCCAAATCAACAACCTGCTGAAGTAAACCGTTAGAACCCGCTTTACAAGCAGTAGGAACTGTGATCCAAACCGAACAGCTGTCAGCTTTGTCTTTTAAGGATTGTTTTACCGGAAACCACTCGTAGGCAGCAAACGGTTCAGACAAAGACCAGGTTACCTGGTTTCCCCACGAAGGTGAATCGTCATTGGTCATTCCACCTCCACCAAGCGGATTGGTTGCAGCAGTTGGAGGAGTTCCGCTGTAATTAACGTGAATGACGAAGTTTTCGCCTGTTAATTTGTTTACCGGAATTTTCAAAGCACTATTCTGACGTGTGTAAGAAACCGGGGTTCCGTCTACTTCAATAGACGAGATTACAAAGGTTTGATAGAATTCAACCAACGCAGTATCCAGGTCTTCGCGTGCAGCAGCATGAATTTCACCGGAGCCCGACAAGGTTGTTGTTGTGTTGGTCATGTTCAGGTTCAAAAAGTAATAGTGAACATCATACAGTTCCGTTTCTGCGATTTGAGCAATTGAAAAAGTATTGCTTTTCAAGATAGAATTAGAGTGCTTTTTAACCGAAGAACAGGTTCCGTGAGAATCTTGTGCAAAATTAAAAAGTGGTAGGAAAAGGAGAGGGAGGAGAATTTTGTTTTTCATAGTAAAGTTTTATTGCCTCCGAATTTACGGAATACTTATCATAAATAATTCGTTGAACTTAAAACAAGTAGCCAGATAGCTGATTCATTTAGTGTAGGGCACAATCTGTTCATTTCCGACCTTTTTCAGTGCTGATTTAAATGACAGGTAAGAAATAATCCCTATTTTCACGTTAAACGGTTGTTATTCAAACTTATGGGTTTTAAACCTGGAAAGTTCCTTTTGGAAAATCTTAAACCCGGATTACTTGTATTACTTGTTCTCCTGAATAGCGCTGTGGTGTTCGCTGATTCCATTGCGAATAAAGGATTGTCAATAGCTAAGATGCTGGATCGCGCACGTGAAATGGAGGGTTCGGACGTGCATGAGAGCATCGTTATTTTAACAAAAGCAAATCAACTTCGGGAAGCAGGCGGAAAAAAATACCTGAAGTATGAAGTACTCTCCCGTTTAAGTCTTTATCATTCCCGAACAGGTAATTTAAAGTCCGCCATGGATTATGCTTACCAGTCACTTGCTGTTGCCGAACAAATGCAAGACCATCAGCGAATCGGGGAAATGGAAAAAACGATTGGTCAGATTTTTAAGAATCTGCACGTGTTTTTAAAAGCGCGGAATCATTTCGAAAAGGCAATGAGTGAATTCAAACTTGTTAAAAATCTGGAACAATATTTTACCTGCAAAAGTTATGTAGGACATTGTTTAACGGATTATGGACAGGAAAAAAAGAATGTCTGGTACCTGGATCAGGCTGAACTGGTTTACAAATCCACTTTATTTGAAGCGAATACCAAGAAGTTTGATCATTTCATCCTTTCATCCAACAATAACCTGTCGAATTTATACCTGATCTATTACCAGGTCCGTAAGAAAAAGAACGATTTGGTGACCAGCCGAAAATATGCTTTAAAGTGTATTGAAAGTTCGCTGGCCATGAAAGATACAGTGAGTTATGCAGTGGGTTATTCGAATTATGGCGAAGCCTATGGACTGGAAGAACAAGTTGACAGCTTGAAGAAGTACCTTGATTTTTCAAGAACTATTTATGTGCGTAAAAAAATGCCCGAGTTCATTTACAGCAACTGTAAACTTCTGATCAAATCCTATTTAAACAGTAACAGGTTGGAGGAAGCAGAATCGCTTTTGAAAGACTACAAAAAGTATATCGAACAATTCCAGTTCCTGGCTGAATACAAAGATTATTACGAGTATTATTCCAAACTGGAAAATCTCAGAGGAAATTACAAAGCTGCGTATGATTACCGGATCATGTTCAATAAGATGCTGGAAGAATACAGTGACGAAGAAAATGCCAAGGAACTGGTGAGGCTTCAGTTTTTGTATGATTTGAATAAGAAGAATGAGGAAATCGCTATTCTCAACAAGAACAAACGACTCCAAAATGACAACAATGAGAACCAGGTAATCATCCTGAACCTGTTGATCGGAAGTATTGCACTTTTGGCAGCTTTATTAATTTTTATCTATGTGCGCTACAAAGACCGTGTTTCTTCCAACGAGGTGATTCTTTCCAAGAACAAACAGCTCGAGCGCTTATCCATTGTGGCCAGTAATACGAATAACGGGATCACCATCACAAACCCGCAGGGAATTATTTCCTGGGTAAACGAAGGTTTTGTGACGCTTTACGGATGGAATTCATCGGAGGAGTTTTTTGAGAAAAAAGGAAACAGTATCTACGAAATAAGCGGTTTGACAAGAGCCGAAATTTCTGCGTTTATTGAAAATGCAATCGACACGAAAGAATCGGTGGTTTTTCAGGCTTTCAAAGAATTGAAGAATCAGGAACAGAAATACATTCAAACTTCGCTGACCCCGGTTTTTGATGAACAGGAAGAATTGAAATACCTGGTTTATGTAGACACAGATATTACGGACTTGCTGGAGGCGAGAGAATTGGCAATCCGTGAAAAGCGAAAAGCAGAAAATGCTTTGAAAACCCAGGAGTTGTTCCTGGCAAACGTCAGCCATGAGATCCGTACACCGATGAACGGGATCATTGGACTTACCCGACAACTGGACGATGAAAAACTCTCCAAAAGTCAGCAGGAAATAGTCAATACGCTGGGCATTTCTGCAAACGGACTTTTACATGTTGTCAATGATTTACTGGATGTTTCCAAGATTCGCGCAGGGAAAATGTCTTTTGAATATGTTCGTTTTTCCCTGAAAGATTTCTTAGCAACTTTTGTCAATTCCATTACTTACCGGGTGGAAGAAAAAGGATTGGACCTTCACCTGGATTTTGATGATCAATTACCGGATTATGTGATTGGGGATCCGGTGCGTCTGAACCAAATTCTCCTCAATATTGTTGGAAATGCCATTAAGTTCACCATTCACGGAAGTGTGACGCTAAAAGTCGACGCCATTTCCAGAAAGAATGGGATCGAGCGCATTCGTTTCGAAGTGAAAGATACCGGGATCGGAATTCCCTTCCAGAAGCAGGATTTTGTCTTTGAGAATTTTACGCAGCTCGAAGATCACCGTACCCGAACAGCTTCAGGAACCGGATTAGGACTGGGAATTGCAAAATCATTAGTGGAAGCAATGGGCGGCGAGATCACTCTTTTAAGTAAAGAAGGCCAGGGAACCACACTTTCGTTTGAACTGGATTTTGAGCTTCACAATAAACACGTCGAAACCAAAGAGATTAAAGAAGACATTGTTTTGGTGAAAAACCTGGATGGTTTGCGGGTTCTTCTGGTGGAAGACAATACAATTAATCAACGGGTGATATTGTACGACCTGAATAAATGGAACGTAAACGTATTGGCTGTTAATAATGCCATTGATGCAATAACCGAATTAAAAGACCGGCAGTTTGATGTGATTCTGATGGATTACTACATGCCGCGGATGGATGGAATGGAAGCTACACGCTTTATTCGTTCAAAATTCCCGGAACCAACTTGTTCTATTCCGATTATTGCCATTACAGCCTCGGCCATGGTTGGCGATCAGAATAAGTTCATCGAAGCTGGAATGAACGATTATATTTCGAAGCCCTTTAACCCGGAAAAACTCTACCAGCTTTTGGTGAAATGGGGGTATCAAAACAATGTTTTATTCTCAGATTCGAAACAAGCGGAAGAAGAACCCGAACCAAATTTGCTGGATTTGTCTCTTTTGGAAGAACGCGCTGAAGGAAGTAATGAGTACTTACTGGAAATGTATGGAGCGTATTTAGAAATGATGCCGCAATATTCCATAGATCTGATTCACTATTTTGAAGACGAAGACTGGGTGGAGCTGCGGAAACAGGCTCACCAGATTTTAAGTCCTGCCCGTTTATTCGGAATGAATATTACTGCCGATCTTTTGTTGAAGCTGGAAAAAGATACGCAGCTAACGAAAGACGAAATGAAAGCATTGGTTTCCAAAATTGTGGACCAGATCCAAAGCTGTGGAAAAACGATCCGGGACGAAATGAAACGCATCGAATCAATTTAACCACTAGGAACACGAGGCACACGAGGTCTTTTCTTTTCTATGTGTTCTATGTGTACTATGTGGTTTAAGTCAGTCCTTCTTCTTCCAGGATCTTGATAAAATGAAATCCTCTTGGGGCATAGCCCTGGTTGTAATAAAACCGGTGAGCTTTGAAGTTGTTGGAATAAGCGTCTAACACCATGATGCTGCAATTGAGTTCCTTTGCTTTTTCTTCCAGGTATTGCTGGATCAGTTTTCCGGCCCCGGTTCCTCTTGCTTTTTCAGAAACGATCACATTGTCCAGTTCCAGGTAAGGTCCGCACCACAATTTTGTTCCCAGCCAATAACCGCTGATGGCAATGCATTTATCTGCATTAAAAACTCCGATTTGCGCATAGTTGTGCGGGATCATATCCTGAAGCATGCTTTGATAACTTTCAGCATCCAATTTTGGATACAATTCCTGAAGAACGGCAAGATGAGGTAGCATTTCTTCGAGGGTTTTCAGTTCACGTATTTCCATGTAAGTTCAAAATGTTCAAAAGTTCAATGATTAAAACTACTTCAGATTGCTTTCAAACAACTCCAAAATACGTCGATACTCATCTATCCAAGCCGGCGTAAAAGTAAATCCGTGTGCTTCAGTAGGAAAGATACTCAGTTGGAAATTTGTTTTCCCTAATTCAATAAAACGCTGGTTTAAACGCACAATGTCCTGGAACTGCACATTGTCATCTACCATTCCGTGGAGCATCAGCAAAGGTTTGTTCAGATTTTGTGCAAAATAGATCGGGCTGCTTCTTTTGTAAGCAATGGGATCTGTGGAAGGATAATTTAAAATGTTGCTGGTGTATTCGTGATTGTAATGTGCCCAATCGGTTACAGAACGTAGTGCAGCTCCACAATTGAAGGTATTCGGAGTTTTCAATAATGCCATTAATGTGATGAAGCCGCCATAACTTCCACCATAAATCCCTACTTTATTGGAGTCAATCGAATGGTTCTTTACCAAATAGTTTTTTGCATCTATGTAATCATTCAGGTCACGATTTCCCATGTCGCGGTAAATGTCCGTCCGCCAATCTCTTCCGTAACCTTCACTTGCGCGGTAATCCAGGTCGAGAACGGTATAGCCTTTTTCAATCAGCAATTGATGGAAGAGCATTTCACGCTGATAGTAGCTCCAATAATAATGGGCGTTTTGCAAATAACCTGCTCCGTGGACGAATAATACGGCTGCTCCGTTTGGTTTTCCCGGTGTGTATTTGCGGGAATAAATCTGTTTACCGTCGGACGAAGGAATTTGAATGATTTCCGGAGTTTGAAGGCTCAGTTTTTCAAAGCCCGGAAGCGTACTCTTCGTTACAGGAACAAGTTTTTGTCCGACAGTGTTCTGTACGATGCATAATTCCCACGGTTGTGTGGTAGTTGAATAACGAATAGCCCAGGTTTTTTCGTCCGGAGATAAGCTCCATTCAATTCCAAAATTTCCTTCGAAAAGCGGGGTTATTTTCCCGGAAGCTACATCCAGTTTGTAGCCGTTGCGAACTCCCGGATGGATTTTATTACCAATGAAATAGATGGTTTTTTTGTCATGAGAAAGGAAAGGTTCACGAACTTCCCATTTTCCGCTTGTGAGAGCTTTCTTTGTTTTTGTATTGAACTTCATGGCATACAAATGTGAATAGCCGCTTTCTTCACTTTGGAAAACAAAATCTGTTGCATTTAGCCAGAAAAGTGTTCCGTCTTCCTCATTCCATTCTGAAATTCCGGGACCACCAATCCAGGCTTCATCATGCTGATGATCCAATTCGGTGAGTTTAGCGCTTGCTAAGTCTACCAAACAAATCCAGCGGTCTTTGTTGTCATAGGAGCGGATATCCACTAAGGCATTCATCCCATTCGGATTCATGACTGCCTGGTGAAAACAAATCTCACGGTCGTTGGGATACGAACCGCCGTTTCCATATTCAGCCATGTAAGCAGGTTTTTTACGGATATCTTTCAGTGAAGAAGCGTCGACGAAATAAACGGTGTCTTTTTGGATATCGAAAATTCCCATCCGGGTATTGGGTTCTTTGTCGTTTACCTTTGACCGTGCCTGTCTCTGTTGCGTAAAACCGTCGCTGGTAATGAAGCTTTGATAATTCGTAGTGGGTTCTTCAGAATCCATCACGAGTACAAAAGAAACGTATCGGTTATCAGCGCTTACATTGATCCTGCTCACGTATTCGTTTTTCGAGTAATAAATCCCAACCGGAATTTTTCGCTGGGGTTGTTTTTCATACCAGGCCTTCTTTTGGTCCTGCAATTGGATGTAGGAGAATAATTCGTGCTGCTGCTGATAAAGGAAGCTCGTATCGGCTTTTTCCACTAGTTTGTTTCCCTGCACAAAATTGGTGATTTGAATGATGCTTCCGTTTGTTTCATTATAGCTGAATACGTCATTTCCAACCGTAAAATAGATAAGTGATGAACCTCCGTTCCGGAAAACTGCCCCGATGGATTCTCTAGCGGAATAGAGGGTGGTTTTTTGCTTCAATTTTGAGTTGTAACGAGCTAAATTTCCTTCATCATTAAAATAATGATTATCAATTATTTGCACATGATCATTTAAAGTCGGAGTCCAAAATAGTTGATTGTCAACGATCGGAACTTTAGTGACTTGCTTTTGCTTCAATTGCCAGGCATACAAACTTCTACCCAATTCTCCGTTTGGGTTCCAATCGAAAAGCACAGATTCATTATTCATTGCCCAGCGGATGTTTTGCGGAGAGAATCCTACAAATTCTTCTCCCTTCATAATCTCTTCCAATTGAATGGTTTGGGAAAATGAATTTGCATTGAAGCAGATTATTGACAGAATAGTGAAGATTAGTTTATTGCTCATAATACGGATGTTTGCGGTATTTCTTATTAAAGTTTCGGGCCATTGCCTGCATAGACGATTTGGGATGATTGGAAAGCACTTCAAATAAAGTTCTTAATTCCCGCATCAATTCCGGGTAGGCGGGCAGGAAATGTTTTTCGATCATGCGCAATGCATGGTGTTTCAATGCTGGGAGTGCTTCCGATTGATGGAGAAAATCAATCAATAAATCCAGTAATTCTCCATTTTCAGAACAGTTGAAAGGCGCATAAACCAAAGCGTTTGACAGGTTGCGCTGTACCGAGTGATTACGTGTGTTTATCAAGACTGAAACCATGGAATCGAATTGCTCCTTTGTCATCAGTTCCGGATGTTTTTCAAAGAAATGAACGGCTATCCAGGAAGCGTATTCCGGGAAAGGATATTCTTCACTTTCGATTTCCCGGAAAATAGCATTGCGGAGTTCTTCGTTATTTGCCAAAAGCGCAGTTCCGGACTTAAAATCCCGATGTGTTTTGAATTCCGTTAAAAACTCCTGCGCTTTATTCATACTCAAAGAAAAGCATTATCCTCAAATTTGCTAAGAGAATTTACCGCGAAGTTGAAAAGAATGATTTAAAAGTCTTTCAAAAATTGGTTGTCGTTATTGACGTAAATAATCTTTACGTGTTGACCCGAAGATAGTTTTGCATTTTCCCGAACATAGCGCAAGAGTCTTTTGGATTGTCTTCCCATAAACCGACTCCAATAAACAATGACAAAATAGTCTGTTTCAAGCGGACTTCTTTTGATAGTTGTTGAAAGCGGGACCAGGAAACTCCATTGCTTCTGAAGTGGTAAAATACTGTCAACGGGAGCTTGTTGTTTTGGAGGAAATGTTTCAAATTGTTGGTTTCTGTTCCAAAGCAGATTCGGAAAGCCCCCGGCATAACAATTGATTTGAAAGGATTCCAGCATTCCGTTCTGATTGTAATAAAGGGCCTGGAGTGGTTGATAATGATTTTTAATTTGAGCTTTGAATTTAGAAGTATCCAGTGAATGCAGATAATCCACGAAAGCAGAATCAACCTGGTAACAGTCTTCTTTCGGAATATGGTATTTTTTGGCGTACTTCAGGATTCGCTTTTCGTTCATTTCCTTCGGCATTTTCATCCCGTAAAGTCCCAGAAAAACTTGTTTACAGCCTGTGAGAGAAGAACAGGCAATGAATACTAAAAGTAAGAAGTAAATGATCCTTTTCATTCTAAGAACTTGAATTAAAAACTTCTTTACATCGTCATTAATTCTTTCTCCAGTCGGTCGAAAACTTCTTCATTCTTATCGACCACGTGTTTTTTGATCTTTTCACACTCTTCTGCGGTATCAAAGATCTGTTTGAAAATGATCGATGTTTTATTGTCAGAAACGTCTTCGAAAGTGACCAATACGCGGAATAAGGGCTGAGAGTAACGTTTCCAATAGATCAATTCAGGTTCTGTGATCTGAATGAATTCACAACTGTTTTGATAATTTCCCTTTTCCGGTCCGTGCATGGTAAATTCCCATTTCCCGCCAGGCTGAAAATCAAATTCATGGAAAGTATTTGTGAAACCTTCAGGTCCCCACCAGGTTTTCAAATGCTCTGGATCAGCCCATGCGCGAAAAGCCAGTTCTCTGGAGGCATTCACAATGCGCGAAGTGACGATTTCGCAGTCAGGAGTGGATTGGGGAATTTCTGTTATCATACTATTGTTTTACGTATTCCTGATCTGCTAACGCAGATCGTGTTATCATCCCGACAGTGTCGTCGGGATTCTTATTTTGGGTTCAAATTTAAATATACGGGTAAATGATCGGAATATCCACCGTGATAAGTATCTCCGCCGTAAGTAGCACTTGGTTTTTGTCCGCCGTCGGGGAATGTAAAGACCAGTTTCTTGTTTCGGGAGATAAATGCGTTGTGTTCTTTGATTTCCAATCCGGATTGTCCCTGCAGTAATCCTTGTGAAACGATCAATTGATCAAAAACATCCCATTCACGCATGTGAACAGTTGTTCCCTGACCGCTTTTATGTTCTTCAACGAGCAGATTGATCAAATCACCTTTGCTTTGTTCGTGCTGGCCCTTTGCCCGCAGAATATTCCGGATGCTGTAATTTTCGGGAGTATCATTGAAATCACCCATCACTATGATGTTCGCATTCCTTTCCACGTTCAGGATTTTATCAATTTCTCTTCTAAGAGTTGTTGCAGCGGCTTTTCTGCGGCTTTCCGATTCTGAAATTCCTTCTCTTCGGGAAGGCCAGTGATTGACAAAAAAGTGTACAATAAACTGGTTTTGGATCCGGGCTTTCATGTAAATAATGTCGCGGGTGCGGAAGTGCGGTTCGTCTTCCACATGAATGATATGCCGGCTGCTGATTTCCGAAAAGATGAATCCGGTATCGTAGACAAAAGCACAATCCATTCCACGTCGGTCTTCGGAATCAAAATGGACGATCTTGTAATTTCGCCGGGCCAGCGGCCCCGTTTTGATCAGATCTTCCACCACTTTTCGATTCTCAATTTCGGCCATGCCAAAAGCAAGTGGAGTAGCCCCGTTCACCAATACCAAAGCTTCCGCAAGCCGATCCAGTTTTGCCCGGTACCGTTCCTCGTTCCAGAGTTTGCTGCTATTCGGAGTGAATTCTTCGTTTCCCTGCAAGGAAACATCGTCGAAAGTGTCAAAGAGGTTTTCTACGTTGTAAAAAATGATCGGATGCTTGTGAAACGAGTCGGACATTGGAAAATGATTTGACCAAAAATAATTGAAAATTAGAAATGAAAAGAATAAAGGGAATCGCGAATTAGAATACATGATGGAGAAATAATAGAATTCGAGAATTTCAGAGTTCGAGAATTCTCGAATTTGTGCACCAGCGCTTCGGTGCTGTGAATGGTCATGTTGATTTACTAAACGGAATGATCTTTACGCAAGAAGTTCCTAATTTCAAAGAACTTAAAATTCGATATCCTATGAAATTTTATCTGGTATTTATTAGTTCAGTTTTTTTAATGTCGTCTTGTGAAAATCAGCAGAAAAGCGAGGTACAGATTAGAGAAGAATTGCAGGGAATGTGGCTGTTGAGTGATTCCGTAAGTAATGATATGAAACATTTTACACTTTATTTCAAGGACAGTATCTGTCATGTTTCTTACAATCAAAGTAATTTGAATCGATATACCATAAAGGATTCCATTTTGGAATTAAAGATATCCACCGGAAGTCCCACTCTTGGAAACCAGGTGAGATTTAAGATAATTTCAAGTGACAGCAGAAGAATGATAGTGTGTCCACTAAGCCTTAACTTAAAAGCGTATTGTGAGGATCATGGAATTGACACGCTGAAATTTTATAAAGTAAAACCCAAGAACCAATTTACTTATAAAACAATTTCATTTGGAAGTTCTGGTTGCTTCGGAACTTGTCCGAGTTTTGATCTGGAGATCAATAAATCAGGAGAAGTAGTGTATAACGGATATTACTTTGTTAAAAAGGAAGGGAACTATACAGCAAAGAGAAATGATCAGTTTTACACGATCCTTAAGGATAAGTTGAAGTATATCGATTTTAATAATCTCAAAAAAGAATACGAAGCGGGTTGGACCGATGACCAAACTGTCGGGTTGGTTGTTGAAACAGATAATAAGGTTTATTCAGTAAGTGTTTATGGAACAGATCGAGAACCGGCACAGTTAAGAACGGTTTTTGAATATGTTTTTTCAAATTACGAAAACCTCAAGTGGGTCAAAAGCAATACGGATCTGAAATTTAAATACAGTTCAATTATATCTCGAATGGGAATTCCTGAAATGGAGGAAACAATTATGTTTCTGCCGCCTGTTGTAACAGATGAAGAATAGATGAATGAAACTCAAGCCCTGTTTTTCTTCATATAATAAAGACTAACCAAATGCAGGAGAAACAGGAATCCAAAAGTCAGTCCCTGTATACCGGCTCCGGGAGCGTTGAAGGGATAACCGCCATTGAAAAAGATTCCCCAGATGACGATCAGAATCCACAAAATACTGAGGCATCCTGACACAATAATTGCAGCGTTGCGAGGTTTAGCAAGAATCAGAAAGGAAAGCGAATAAGCCATAAATCCACCGGCGCCGATAATTCGAAGAACGCTGTTGAAAGGCCAGTGCATCGCCCTGAAAGCATATCCAATGGCAAAAACAGCGAACCAAATAGCAAGTACCCACAAGCGTAGTTTGATTGTGTCTTTTACAATAATCGGTTGTTCGTCAAGTAGATCATTCATAAACGCAAAGTTAAAGTTAGCAGTGAAACTTCGAAGTAAAAAGAGAAGTTTTTGAAGTATGTAATAATAGGTATTCGCTGTCGTTAAATGACTCAATCAATTCTAACGATATGTTAACTAAAAAAAGAATACTTCTATTAATAGCGTTTATTTTCTGTTTGGAAGGGATCATTTACGGATGGGCTGTTTGGACAACGGATACACATTTTGTTTTTGATAAATGTGCCCGCAATTCTGGGAGAGTGTCATCGTTCATTAACTTATTCATATTATTAATGATCGGCTATTACGGACTCAAGAAAATCTATAGGGAGAACCAGAAAAAAGACGCATTCCGGATTTTAATTACCTTATTCACCATCAATCACCTGATCCATTTTTTCTATGTGTCCCGGAATTTTAAAAGTCATGAATTAGTACTCAGTATTTGGGAAAACCTCCACGGTTTCATTACGTTTATCTTTATTGTACTTATCCCGATTATTCTCTGGATGGTCAAACGATTGAACCCCTTGCTCTATATTTTTATTCCGCTGCATTTATTCAATGTCAGTTATTTCATTATGGAAACCTTTTACTCCAAAGTAAAGCCCGGAGCGCCAGCTTATCATAATCAGTTGGGGATTTTGGTGACATCGCTGGCAATTCTGTATGTGCTTTACAGATATGTCCGTGAAAATAGGGGGAGCTCAAAATCGGGTTACTGATTATTCCACAATCGTACGGAAGGTCAGATTCACTCGTGGTTTTTTGGAAAGTTTGGTAGGAGGAAGGCGGTGCAGCCAATGCGTTTGCGTTTCTCCTTTCATGATTAACAGACTTCCGTGCTCCAATAATAAAGAGATAGTTTCAGAACTCTTTTTGTGTTTGAAAGCAAATTTGCGTTCGCTGCCAAAACTCAGGGAACCGATTGCACCATTTTTCTTCAGGTCTCTTTCTGCATCACTGTGCCAGGCCATGCCTTCGCTTCCGTCGTGGTAGAGATTTAATAAGCAGGAATTGAATGTTTCCCCGGTTTTTTCTTCGGCAATTGTTTTGAGTTTCAGAAGTTCTTCCGTCCAGGGTAAAGCCCGTTTGGTAGTATTGGAATAGGTATATTCAAACGGTTGATCACCGTACCAGGCTACTTTTCGTTTGGTTACGATGCGCTTTCCAAATATGATTGCTTCATCGTTCTTCCATTCGATTTGTTCCAGCAAATAGTTGAGAAAAAAATCAGCTTCTGTTTTCGTAAAAACAATTCCATAGTAATTCACCGTTCCGTCTTGCGGAAGCAGGTTTGTTGTTTCGTCTGGGGAGCTGAATAAATCCATTGATCAATTGCGAATTCCAAATTACGAATTGTGCTTGTCATTACCTTGATAGAATCGAAGAATCTTTTTCCCAAATATCAAAAATAAAACACCGGTACAAGCAGCTCCAAGTACAATTCCGTTTTCTAAGAGCGTTTCGATTCCGTGATTGATGTGAAACAAAATCAGTGCAAGGATAAATTGTACAATTGCATACCAAATATTCGCAACTGGTTTGTATCCGAACATTCCGAGGAAGCGCGTTTTGGTAATTCCCAGTACAAAGTGGGGAAGTGAGTTCATGAGCAGAACACCGATGATAAAATCTAGAAGCATACTATTATTTTTTAGGTAAAACCCGGATTTCCCATTCCCAATTCTCCGTTTTCTTCACACCGGATTTATTTTTAATGGAAACTGTTCCTTTTATCTTTTGAATACCTTTTTTTGGATTTACAAGTACTTTCCCGGTTCCGTTTTCGGGTTTAAGAACTTCGCCGTCAATTGATTTAAGAGTCACTTCCGGCTGGTTGTAAGAATCAAAGGCTGCGATTCCAACGGTAATTTCTGCTGTATCTCCTTCATATATCAGCGAAGGACCTTGCGCGAATGGAATGATTTTGTTAAAACCATAATCACAGGACATCATTTTGGAACCAATATGTGCCAATGCATAGGATCTGGCTCCGAGAATTTTATTTTGTAGAATGGTAAGCTGGGTAATTGCTCCAATCAGGCTGACATGTTGAAAGTTTGCCTCTGGCCAGGGTCTTTTTTCACCGTTTTGAATCAGGTGATTTGGAAGCGTTAAATTCACGTAAAGATCTGTAATGGCTTGCTCGTCGTCCATAGGATTGGGAACTTTTGAACCGATTTGAGCCATCACTTTTTCTTCCAGGTCGCTGGTACTCTTATAATCAGTGATATCAACGACATGAACCTTTTTAACTTCTGTTCTACCTACGATTTTCACTAGTTCATTGCGGTAAGTTTTGAAGTGATTGAATAGTTCCTTTGCTTTTTCATGGGGAGAATTAGTCAGAAGAATTTCGGAAGGAGCATCTGTATCGGAAGCATTTTCCAGGTCTGAGAAATCGAATGGATTTGGCAGCAGGGATGGTTCTTTTTCAAGCGCATATTTTTCCCCGGCTTCTTTCAAAAGAGAAACTTTCAATTGGTCTATGGAATAAATGATTTCCGTGGTCAAAGAATCAATTTCATCCATCCTTTTGATGATTGAAAAGAGATTCCTGTTTTTGAAAATCATTTCAGCATTTTTTGGAGTAGTATGATATTCACTTCTAATATCACTTGAAAAGCCTTGTCCTCTTTCATAAAGCATCGCATTCATTTGCTGTAGTTGGGCTTCAGCAGCAATACTATTTCGAATGGCAACATCATCGGTGGCAGAATTCGTGCAGCTGAATAGTACCGGAAGTAAGGCGGATATATAAAGGAGAAATTTCATATCGGTAATTTAGACAAGTATTTCCTGCTGAAATTACAAAATAAAAAGCCCCGCACTTCGACTTCGCTCAGTGACCGGGGCTTTTTAATCATCAATCGCGATTGATTATTGGTAAATTTCACGGATTGCTTCATTTAACGAACTTGGTTTTCTTCCCAAAAGCTGCTCCAAATGATTATTGGGAATATCAAAGTCGCCGTCTTTGGTTCCTGTTGCAAAGGCCAAAGAGAAACCGATCATTGCTTCCGGAACTCCGGCTTCAGTAAGCGCTTTCGTAAAATCATCAGCGGATGGACTGTTGTATGCCACTGTTTTTCCGGAATGTGCAGAAAGTGCTTTGGCAACATCTCCAAAAGAATAACTTTCGCTGTTTGAGATCTCGTAAGTTTTGTTTTCATGACCTTCCGAACTCAACACGTTGGCAAAAGCTTCGGCCATTTCTGTTCTCAAAGAGAAAGGAACTTTACCGTTTCCTGCCGGGAAGTTGATACCTGTTTCCAATACGTGTTCACCAATAAACATCGGGATCACATCCGCATATAAATTATCGCGCAGGAAGGTATAATTCAACCCGGAATCCAAAATGTGCTTCTCCGTATCAAAATGGTCTCCCATAATTTGCTGTAAAGCTGAATGATCGAAATTTTGCATAGAAACACCTGTGTAAAGAATGTGCTTCACGCCAGCTTCTTTTGCAGCATCAACTGCTTTTTTTTGCTGTCCCAATCGGTCGTTGAAATCGTTGGAAGAAATCAGTAATACTTTTTCAATTCCCCGGAATGCTTTAACTAAGGAGTCTTTGTCGTGATAATCTCCGGTTCTTACATCAACTCCAAGAGCTTTCAAGTCTTTAGCTTTGTTTTCATCGCGTACCAAAACAGCGATATTCCCCGCAGGGATCTTTTTTACCAGGAATTCGACTGTTGCTTTTCCCAAATTTCCTGTTGCACCTGTTACTAAAATCATTTGTTCTTATTTTTAATTTGTTGGACAAAGCTAAAGTAACTTAGTATATAAAAAGAAGTGCTATACTTTTGTATATCGATATACTTTAGTATACTTGTGAAGCTTAATTTTGTATCATGGAACAGAAAATGACATTGGCACAGGCAAAATCGTGCCCCATTCAGTTTGTATTGGCAATGACAGATACCCTGAACGTCATCTCGGGTAAATGGAAACTGCAGATTATCGGATCCTTGCTTTTTGGGAAGAGTCGTCGTTTTACTGAAATTCAGAGAACTATGCCGAAGATTACTCCCCGAATGCTTTCCAAAGAACTGAAAGAACTGGAACTGAATGGCATTGTAAAACGGACCGTTCACGATTCGACTCCTGTATTAGTTGAATACGAATTGACCGAATCTGCCCGACAACTGCAGGAAGTAATGGACAGCATGATTCAATGGGGAATCAGTCACCGGGAAGAAGCAAAGCGCGAGATTGCGTCGGAAAGATTGGCAGTTTAGATTCCCAACGATTAGAATTCTCAAATTTTGAAAGCGGAGAATTTGCAAATTCGCTTGTTCGCTAATTTGCGAACAGATTTGATGTTAATTATTTGTTTATCAATTGCTTGTATTTTTTTATTTTATCGATTTTAATCCAGCGGTTTCGTAAACGTTACCCATTCTGTTTCCTCGGATACATTGCCGGAAGAATCCATGATTTGGAATTTTGCCTGGTAATTTGTTCCGTCATTGAAGTTGAAAGCGCCGGCGCACATTCCATGGCCGATGGATAAAACACCCTCTTTTTCAACGATGTAAAAGGTAGTTTCTTTTCCGGTCTCCACGGATTTAAGAGTCGTTTTGATCAGGTAAGCAGCTGATTCGCTTACTTCCAGTTTGAAATTAACGTGAATGGACGGACCGCAGCCAAAATGATGCAGTTCTTTGTCCTTTTCTGCCGGAATCTTAATCCATTCAGGGCTTTCTATGTCACTTTCATCCATTACATAATAAGTAGCAACTACTGTCTTCTGAATATCTTTACTATTCATTCCCACAGCAGATCCATCCGGATTATTCCTCATCACTGTAGATTCGTCAGTCACATTTTCCACAATCAATTGATATTCTTTGCCAGGTGTTAATGGTTTTTCAGGTTTCAATAATGCCTGCGACACCTCGAGTTTTCCTACTTGAGTTTCCAGTACTTTTAATAAAATTTTCTCTGTTCCGGATTGAAGATAAACAGGGTATTCGGTGCCGAGTTTCTGAATGGTAGTTTGACTGTGAGCATATCCATCCAAAACAAATAAGCTGCTTTTTGGAATATTCTTTTGCTTAGGGAAAGCGGACAAACCGCCTCCACCGCAATCGGCAAGACTTTTAAATCCAATAAAGAGGAAGACGATGCAAGCAATTATTGAAAATTTCATGGATTCGTTTTTGGTGTAATACAATAATGCTGAAAGTTAGTTCATTATTCGTTCAAAAGTAGCGATCAGTTGCGACTGATCTGCTACAATTTGCGTTAGATGTTTAATTTTATCCCATGAAATTGACAATTTTCACACTTCTTTTTCCGCTGTTTGGCTTGGCACAATGGGATGGGAATAAAACTCCGACTTATCGCGAGGTGATCCAAATTTATAAACAACTGGACTTCGAACATGAAGAAATTGAGTTGTATGAAATGGGCCCGTCTGACACGGAAGAATCTATCTATGTTTTAATTCTCAACGGGGCGGGAGATTATGACAAGTCACTTGAAAAAGCACGCACAGGTACTACTGTTTTAATCAATAATGCCATTCATGCCGGTGAACCGGATGGAGTAAATGCTTGTTTACTTTGGATCGAAGAATGGATCAAAAAGGGCAAGAAAACGAAAGATTTACCTGTCATCGCAATTATTCCGGCATACAATGTTGGTGGAATGATGAACCGATCTTCTTCGAGCCGGGCAAACCAGGATGGACCGGAAGAGTACGGTTTCAGGGGAAATGCACAGAACCTGGATTTGAATCGCGACTTTATCAAAATGGATTCGAAGAATATGCAGACGTTTGCGAAAATCTATCACGCGCTGGATCCTGATGTGTTTGTAGATACGCATGTTTCCAACGGAGCGGATTATCAGTATACGCTTACATTGATTCATTCCATGAAAGAGCGAATGGCGCCGGATCTGTATCATCTCTTCCAGCAAAAATACTTGCCAAATCTTACAAAAGCGCTAAAAAAGAAAGGTTGGGATTGGTCGCCTTACGTGGAAACAAAAGGAGAAACTCCGGAATCCGGTATTGAGGCTTTCAATGATCTGCCGCGCTATGCACAGGGTTATGGAACGCTTTTTAAGGCTTTAAGTATTACTGTCGAAACGCATATGCTGAAACCCTTTCCAAAGCGAGTTCAGGCAACCAAAGATTATTTGGATTTTTTAGTTCACTGGAGCAAGGAGAATACGCTGGAAATTGAACGTGCAAGACAACAAGCAAAACTTGCCAATGAGCAGGTATCCGGTTTATTTCGATTCAATTACCAATTGACAGATAAAAAAGATTCTATTTTATTTAAAGGATATGAGTTCGGTTATAAACCAAGCGAAATTTCAGGAAAAAACCGCCTGTTCTATGATCGTTCGAAACCTTACACGAAGTATATTCCCTGGTATCAAACATATCAGGCCTGCGATTCTATCCGAATTCCAAAAGGATACATTGTTTCCGCAGAAGCGACAGCGGTGATCGAACGATTGCATGCAAACGGGATCCGATTCGTGGAAATGAATAAAAGTGGTGCCCAAAAAGTTCATACCATTCGAATACTGGATTTTGAGTCCGGAGCAAAACCATACGAAGGGCACTACCTTCACCGCAAGGTTAAAAGCATGGAAAATGAAGAAGAAGTACTTATCCCGGCCGGAAGCATTTGGGTTCCATGTGATCAGGATAATCGGAACTTTATTCTATCCGTTCTGGAACCGCGTTGCGAAGATTCGTACTTTTCATGGAACCTGATGGACAGTTATATCCAGGAAAAAGAATATTTCTCTGCATACGTTTTTGAAGATGAAGCCGCAACGATTTTAAAAGAGAATCCAAGCCTCCGGGAACAGCTCGAACAGAAGAAGGTAAGCGAACCCGAATTTGCAAAAAGTGGGGAAGCTCAGCTTTTCTTTGTTTATCAGAATAGCCAACGCTTTGAAAAAAAGACCTTTAACCGGCTTCCGGTCTATAAAGTTTACTGATCAGCATTCCAAGACATTTGGGTAGTTTGAACCCTAAAATAGACTTTTGTCCCGAAACTGTCACAAAATCGATATAGGCTTGAACACTCCTTTGGACTATCTTTACGATCCTATACTGATTATAAATTATGAAAAAAGGAATTCTCTCCGGTATCCTGGGACTGATAGCAATGACATCATTTGCTCAGGATACAACCTGGGTTCAAACCTATACTTTCGATACGATTGAAACAAGAAGGGCTAACTTTCAGTTTCCGGCTAGTTTGGATACAAAGCGTTTTGAAAAAGTATTGATGTACTATAAATTGAAATGCAGTCCGTTGACAACCTGGGACAGTTACAATTGCGGGGAATGGGATTATTTGGCTTACACCCGGATTTTTGAGCATACAGGAATCATGGATTCTGTGTCGTTTAACGGAAATGCCTTTAAAGTAAATACAACAGCTCCGGCTTCCTATGCTTATGCGAACCAGGCTTATTTCGATCAGCAATACAGACAAGTTGCGCGTAGAACGGTTCAAACTTCGGATATGAAAGCGATTTCCGGAACAGCTGCTTCCACGGTTAATTTCGTGAATGTGGGTTCCAACGGAGCGAAAATGCAATGGATTGTTTCGGCTTCTGATTTGGCCGCAAACGGGATCATCGCAGGAAATCTCCAGGCATTGCAGCTGCTGTTTAACCAGGGAATCTCTGAATTGGAGAATGTGGTTATCAAAGTGAAACACACTTCGGCTTCAACTCTTACAGCTTGGGAAACCAGCGGAATGACGGCTGTTTACACGGATGATGCGATGAATATTGTGAATGGAGCGAATACTTTCCATTTTTCGCAGCCTTTCAATTATAACGGAACAGACAACCTGATCATAGAGATTGCTTACGAAGACGCACATGTGTCAACCGTTTCAAGCGGATTGGCTATGCAGACATTAGGCTCTTCTTCTTCCTTGTTTTACACTAACAGGGGCGGAGTTTTCAGAGCAACCGGAAGCAATTTTGCAGATGTAAACCTGAGTAATGTGACTTTGGGAGCGGACGTTACTATCGCATTTTGGGCGAAAGGAAACGGCGTTGCCGGAATGAATACTTCTGTTTTGGAAGCAGTAGATTCTATGAATCAACGGGTATTCAATATTCATTTTCCATGGTCGGACAACAATATCTATTTTGATGCCGGGAGCGGAGGAAGTTACGACCGAATCTCTAAATTGGCTGCAGCAGCAGAAATTGATAACGTTTGGCATCACTGGGCTTTCGTGAAGAAATCATCTACCGGTCAGATGTTTATTTACAAAGACGGAGTACAGTGGCATTCAGGAACCGGTAAAACATTGCCGGTTGGGAAAATTTCCCGCTTTATTTTAGGGGCAAACGGAAATGCGAACGATAACTTTTACAACGGTCAGCTGGATGAGTTTTCCGTTTGGTCAACAGCTTTGAATGCTTCGGATATTGCTGCATGGAAGGATAAAAAGATCAACAATACGCATCCGAACTATTCTGATTTAGAGCTTTACTACGATTTTGACGGGGAAAGAGGCATTATCGACCGAAGTATTCATAATCGTTTGGCAATGGCTTCCAATACAAGCGCTGTAATGGTTTTGAATAACAGCTATGTGGCAGGAACTGAAATGATGAATGAAATTCCGGTTTTCTCTTTGGACCAGGGAACTTATAATGCTTCAACTGTTGATTCGGCATTGACCGCTGTTTTCCCGGAAGTTTCTGTGAAGTTTAATTACGTAGCAAGTGACAACAGCTTTATTGTTTCTTCCAATGAGAAGACTTATGCTTTAGGAACTATCGATACACTGACTTCTACAGGAACAAATATCGGTTCAGGACCAAGTCCGATTGATGTGACGCAGGCCAATGCGACTATTACTTATTACCAGCCGCCTTTTGAAGAATTGAATGACATCGAAATTGGCCGGTATATTACGCCTTACGGAATTGGATTTGATTTGGGACCACAGGGATTTACCTGGATTTACGATGTGACGGATTACCAAAAATACCTGCATGGAATGGTAGATTTGGCTGCTCACAATACACAGGAGCTGATCGATCTGAAATTTGCATTTGTTGAAGGAATTCCGGCAAGAGATGTGCACGATATTAAGCCGGTTTGGCAAAACTGGACTTCTTATAATTATTCGGATATGGCAAACGATGTTGTCTTGCAGGCAAAAGAAGTGATGCTTTCGGATACTTCTGCAAACTTCAAGATCCGAACACGTTTGACAGGACATGGTCAGGTTGGATCCGGTGCATGTTGCGAATGGCAGGATAAACAACACAAAATCATCATTGACGGAGTAGAGCGTTTCTCCTGGAGTATCTGGAGAGATGACTGTGGAGAGAATCCGAACACAAAACAGGGTGGAACCTGGCCATATGCACGTGAAGGATGGTGTCCGGGAGACATGGTTCGTGAATTTGATCACGAATTGACATCTTATGTGACTCCGGGAGATACGGTAACTATTGATTACGATATTTCAGATGTTCCTGCTAATGATATGGGACAGGCCGGCGGTAATTTCGTTACGGCAATTGACCTGGTTTCGTATTCTGCGCCGAACTTCCAGCATGATGCGGCAATTTTGGATATTTTAAACCCGAATAGTTACGAGTATTACAAAAAGTTTAATCCAACCTGTTCGAATCCGCGTGTAATCCTTCAAAATAACGGAGCACTTCCATTGACAAACTGTAAGATCCGAATCTGGGTGACTTACGGAAACTTCATCGATTACGTATGGAGTGGTAATTTAGGGTTTCTTCAAAAAGAGGTAGTTGAGATTCCGATTGCAAACCAAAACTTCTGGTTTGGTGCAAATCCGGCAAATGGATTCTACGCCCGTGTGATTGAAATTTCTGGTTCAAATACGCTGGATGAATATCATCAGAATGACGAGTTTAAAACGAAGTACATTGCTCCGGAGTTTATAGATGGTGCATTCTTTGTTTGGATGACTACAAACAACAAGGCAAATGAAAATAAATGGAAATTAACGGATCATACCGGAAATATCATTTTCCAGCGAACTACTTTGACCAATAACACGGATTACAAAGATACTTTCAACCTGGCTCCGGGATGTTATTCCCTGATTTTGGAAGACAGCGATGATGATGGAATCGGGTTCTGGTATTCTGCCCAGGTGGAAGGAGAAACAACCGGTGGATTCCGTGTGAGAAAAGTAGGCGGAGCTATGATGGAGATTTTTCCGTCTGATTTTGGTTCGTATCACCGCTATGACTTCTCCGTTGGATTTACTTTAGGTTTGGACGAAGAAGTATTGAACAATGAATTACTGGTTTTCCCGAATCCATCTGCGGATAAAATTCGGGTGGAATTGGTAGGAAATGTGGGGAACAATGCCAAAATAGAAGTGATTGATATGAATGGACGGGTGGTCAAACATCAGTCGGTTTACAATAACAATCAAACATACGCAGCAGATTTCCAGGTAAGCGATTTACAAAACGGATATTATTTGGTTCGTGTAAGCGGAGATAATGGTTCGGAAACGACACCGTTTATTAAGCAGTAAAATAAAAAGTAAAATAGGGAAACGCGGTTCATTTCGGATCGCGTTTCTTTTTGGCTTCGACTTCGCTCAGCCACCTTTCGATATAAAGGCATGAAATTTAATTTGGTGAAGGAGAATAAGGTCTCTGTGACAAGCAATTGATTAATCTTTTGAGTAAACAAAAAGGTGACTGAGCGAAGTCGAAGTCAGAATTTTTGAATCTCTTTGTACAATCGATTGGTTGGTAATCCCATCACATTGGTGTAAGTTCCTTCCATGCGTTTTACAGCCACATAACCAATCCATTCCTGGACACCGTAAGAACCGGCTTTGTCAAAAGGCATGTATTTTTCGATGTAAAACCTGATTTCTTCTTCCGATAAGTCCTCAAATGCTACTTCCGTTCGTTCGGAGAAAGAAATGCTTTTTGCTTTTGAACCCATGAAAACTCCGGTAATGACCGTGTGTTTTTGACCTGAAAGCTTTGAAAGCATTTGTCGTGCATCTTCATAATCGAATGGTTTCCCAAGGATCTTTCCGTCTAGTATAACCACCGTATCCGCACAAATTACCGCTTCATTCTGAGCTAAATCGGGGAGAAGTGCCTCAGCTTTCAGTTTTGCCAGGTATTCCGGAACTTCTTCAACGGGAAGGGAAGTCGGGTAAACTTCTTCCGTATCTTTTACGCGCACTTCAAATTCAACACCGATTCCCGCCAGCAATTCTTTTCTTCGGGGAGATTGTGATCCGAGGACCCATTTCAATTCATTCATAAAAAATACCAATAGAAAGGCATGCAGCAGCCAACTACCATTAAGAGTTTGATTAACAAATCTGCCCGTTTCAGGTTTTTGACTTCTTCTTTTTTAGCAAGAAGAATGATCACACCGATAATTCCGATTGGAATCAGGAAAACAGGAGCAAAGGCTTGTAAAAACTTCATCTTGTAGATAAAATAACCGTCCAGAAGAAATGGAATAGAAGTCAGTAAAACGAGGATCAACAAAGTAATTGCAATCAATTTTGTCTTTCTTTTTCCAAGAACAATCGGAAGTGTTTTGGCGCGAATCAGTAAATCTCCTTCCACATCTTCAATGTCTTTGATTATTTCACGAGTCAGATTTAATAAGCCTGCGTAGAAGGCAAAAACGAGTACTACAAAGGTATTGAAATAAGATCCCAAAGCCCAGCCGGTGTGCAGCGGAGAATCGATGGACCAGTCAGTGGGTAAATAATCACGTTGGCTTTGGATGAATTCCAGGAAGTGAATTCCGCAAAGAATAGGAACCAGTGCAGTTAATCCGGCAATGATGACATTTCCGATCAAAAATCTGCGTTTGAAGTACATCGAATAGAACCAAAGCAGGTTGATGCTCAGCAAATGAATGAATACGTACCAAAAGGTTTTGTATCTCCAGCTCAAATAGCAGGCAATTGAAAATGCTAAGAAGTTGAATGACCAATGTGTGACAATTGCCCATCTTTTTTTGATGTGCTGTCCAATTATCAACTTCTCGGGTTTATTGATGCGGTCAGCTTTCACATCAAAATAATCATTGATAATATTACCCCCGGCTGCAATCAGAACGGTTGAAAATACAAGCAGGAAAAAATCCAATGGTTCCGAATTCAGACTTTCATCATTCAGAGGAATCATCGGAATAAAATAAATGCGCATCCCATACATTGTCAAAGCAATGACAAGCAAATTGATTGGCCGTATGAGTCGTAGAAAATGCATTACTTCAGGATCTTGTATTCCGTTCTACGATTTTCCTGGTGTGCTTTCTCTTTTTCGCTTTCCTTGCTCATTTTCGCAATAGCTTCATCGGTAATGATTGGCAGAGTTTCTCCAAAACCTTTGGAAGAAAGGCGTGAAGCCTCAATTCCCTGCTGGATCAAATAGTCTTTCACGGATTTAGCACGCGCATCGGAAAGTTGTAAGTTCTTTGCATCATCACCACGCGTATCGGTATGTCCGCCGATCTCAATTTTCATTGCTGGATTCGCTTTCAATAAATCGCGCAGTTTGTTGAGTTCCACATAAGATTCCGGACGAAGCGTTGCTTTATCCAAATCGAAGAATACATTGCGAAGTGCTGTTGGAGGACCTGCAGTTATTGGGTTCATCGGTACATCCATGTGGAACGATTCCTGGTTGTCTGCAAGTGTCATGTTGAAATTCTGGGAAAAGAAAGTATAACCGGGATAACTCACCGATAAAGCGTAATCTTGATTCAAAGGAAGTGAAACGGTAAATGTCCCGTTTACCTGGTCAGCCTCAGATTTGATCACTTCTTTCCCTGTTTTGAGATTGATCAGGGAGAATTTTCCCGGAAGCGGTTTTTTGGTTGTTGCATCGAATACCAAACCGTCGAAGTAAACTGTTTTAACCGGTTTGAATTTTTCCGGCATCAGGAAGTAGTAAAGATCCAGTTTCCCAAATCCACCTTCACGGTTAGATGCAAAGAATGCAATTTCACCATCAGCACTTACCAATAAGGAATTTTCATCGGCACTGGAATTGATAGGGTATCCCAGGTTTTCAGCTTTTCCCCATTCGCCTTTATCGTTCATTCTTGAAATGAAAATATCCAATCCGCCCATTCCGCGATGTCCCTGGGAAGAGAAGTACAAGGTTTTCCCATCCGGATGGATCAATACAGATTCTTCCATAAATGGCGTATTGATGGTATTTGGTAAGCGGACCGGTGTATCCCAGGTTCCGTCATCTTTTAAAACGGAGGTGTAAATGTCTGAATCCGGAATACCGCCGCGAGTCATCACTCTTCGAACGAAATAAAGTGTTTTTCCATCTGCTGAAAGCGAAGGTTGAGTTTCCCAGTTCCCGGTATTGATTGCTCCCGGAATATTTACCGGATCAATCCATTGATTTCCTAATCGTTTGGTGTAAAACAGGTCACAACTTCCTCTTCCTTTTCTGCCGTCTCCGTAGCTTCCGCTTTCGTCATCACAAGCCACAAAAATGAGACTTCTGCCATCTGCACTGATTGTAGGAGCACCTTCATTATTGACTGTATTGATGTTTTTTGGCATTGGTACAGCAGTTTCCCAGGTATTAAAAGTGCTGAGGCCGGACACATAAAAATCTTCCTGTTCGCCATAAACAGCAACTCTCTTGTCTTCAATTCTGCGTGTAAACAAGAGTGTTTTTCCATCAACTGTAATGGTTGGAAAGTATTCAGCATCTTTTGTATTCACACCGGGACCTAAATTCACAGGTTTGAATTGTGTAGGATTCTTCATGGATTCAAGCGCAAAATCACAATCACTAATCAATTTATTTGCTCGTGCAATATTTTCCGGATGAGCTCCTTTTGCCTGGGTGAAAGTAGTGAGGTTTTTAATGGCATTGTCATATTCTCCAACAGTATATTCCAACGTCCCCAGGTAGAAATAAACTGCACCACCCGAAGTTGGATTGGGATTGATTGCGATTGTTTTTCTATATTGTTCAATAGCTTTATAGGGCTGATTCAATTCTTCATACATTTCAGCTTCTACCATGTGAGCTTCCCAAAAATTCGGATCTTTCTCCAGAGCTTTCTCCAAAAGTGCAATTCCACCGGCGTAATTTGGTCCATGAGTTTTAGGATCAACTGATTTGCCCGGTTCAGCTCTACCTTCTTCAAATAAGGCTATCGCTTTTTTGTTTGTAGAAGAGTAGCCCATTTGAGCTGTAGAACAAGATGCTACAGTTAAAATGAATAAAGCCATTAAAAGGTTTTTCATGCTTACGGTATTTCTAAATATTTGTGAGTTTGTAAGGAAATCTTCCATTTCGGATGATTTTTTACGTACTCAATAATCGTTGGCAATAATTGTTCCCTTTTTGACCATTCCGGTTGTAAATAGAGAACACAGTTTTCATTCACTTTTTGAGAGTGGTCTTCTGCCCATGCCAAATCTGATTTATGAAAGATAACAATTTTTAGTTCCGAAGCTTTCGTGTAGGCTTCATTTACAGGTGCTTTAAATTTTTTCGGGGAAAAAGTATACCAATCCACAGCTCCTGCCAAATCGCTTGTTCCGGATGTTTCTATGGCAACGTATTTACCGATTGAATGCAGTGCGTCTACCAAAACTGTCAAATCATACATAGCAGGTTCGCCGCCTGTAATAACGACTAATTCTCCTGGATATTGAGAAACAAGACCGGTTAATTCAGCCACGCTCATTTTCGGGTGTACATCAGCATCCCAGGATTCTTTCACATCACACCAAACACAGCCTACGTCACATCCACCCAATCGAATGAAATATGCCGAAGTTCCCGTATATTTTCCTTCACCCTGTAAAGTGTAGAAATGTTCCATAACGGGGTACAAAGTAGAACTGTTTTGTGTCATAACTCAAAGGTAATTACTAATTCCGAATGCCGAATTACGAATTACGAATTAAAAAGGCATTTCGACTCCGCTCAATGACCTTTTTATGCTTTTCTAGTAATTCACCGGTGACCGAATGCTTACGCTAAAGCTTGTGCCATCGCTAAAGCTATTGGCGACACGCGATCAGCATAAGCGTAGCGGAGTCGAAGGCACCAAATAATTACTAATTACGATAAGACCTCCAAATCACTGATTTCATTAATATTTAGAACGATGGTTCCGTTATCATCTGCGCTAAAGTTCTTTTTGAATTTCACACCGGTTGCCCATTGATGTTCGGCATAGGAATGTTTCCGTATCACTGTTTGAGAATAAGTTTCATCAAAAGCTTCAATAATGATGAGTAATTCAGCCAGTTTCCCTCTTATTTCTGATAGTGTGGTATCGTAGAGCGGAGAATCTTCATTGATGACATGGACCAATGTCCAGGTGAGTGGAAAATAGCGTACAAAGTTCACTTCCAGTGGAAGATCATAATACTGTCGTTTCAGCATATTGGATTGCGAATCTTCATCTACCAACGAAAGATTGACGTGCACTTTCGTGTTCAGGAGCACGCTGTTTCGTTGATTGACGATCTTAAACATCAGCGCCATTTTGTCTTTATGCGGTGTAACGATGACATTGTGTGAAAAGGCAATTTTGGTGGAAGGCCTTGAAAAACGACCGTAGATCAAACCAGTTGCGATTGCGAAAGCGATCAAACCTACAAAAGCTTCCATGGCTGCGATGAAAGAAGTTAAATTCCCGACGGGAGCAATGGCCCCGTAGCCAACAGTTGTGAATGTTTGAGCACTGAAATAATACGCTGCTACAAATTGATTTTGATTGGGATTGATTCCGTGCAAATGCTCTATTCCGATCAGGCAATAAATTCCAGCGAAGAACAGATTGGCAACCAGGAAACTTGCAACCAGGAAGAAACCGAATTTCCAGGTATTCAGATCGACCAAATACTTATAGAAATCTTTGAGCATGCGGATACTTCCGATACGCTTGATGTTATAAGATCCGTCTTCATTTAAGATGCGTTTGACCGATTTTTGATAAGCTGTACCTAAACCGGGGTCTTGTGATTCGTATTGTTTGAATTTGCGTTGTTTGTCCATATCGGCTTTTGTCTGTTCGAATGATAATTTGAAGGTAATCAATCTAAGGGATTGAAAATCATTCCCGATGATAAATGTCGGAACTTAAAGAAAAAATTGAACAAAAAAATCCCGCCTGGGCTTAACCTGGACGGGATCTTGTAGTATTAATTAGTAGCGATTACGCTGTAACTCCTAAAATTTCAGCCATTTTCGAACCGATGTGAGCAGGAGAATCAACTACGTGGATTCCACACTCGCGCATGATGCGTTTTTTAGCTTCTGCAGTATCGTCATCACCACCAACGATTGCACCTGCGTGACCCATTGTACGTCCTTTCGGTGCTGTTTCACCAGCGATAAATCCAACTACCGGTTTTGTACCGTGTTCTTTGATCCAACGAGCAGCGATTGCCTCTAAGCTACCACCGATCTCACCGATCATAACAATTCCTTCTGTTTCAGGGTCGTTCATCAACAACTCAACTGCTTCTTTTGTAGTCGTTCCAATGATTGGATCTCCACCGATACCAATTGCAGTTGTAATTCCCAATCCTGCTTTAGCAACCTGGTCAGCTGCTTCGTATGTTAATGTTCCTGATTTAGAAACGATCCCGATTTTTCCTTTTTTGAAAACGAATCCTGGCATGATACCTACTTTCGCTTCACCTGCAGTGATTACACCCGGACAGTTTGGTCCGATCAAACGAGCACCTGAACCTTTCAGGTATTCTTTTGCTTTCACCATGTCGTTTACAGGAATTCCCTCTGTAATACAAACGATTACTTTAATTCCTGCATTTGCTGCTTCCATGATCGCGTCAGCTGCAAATGCAGGCGGAACGAAAATAATAGAAACATCAGCACCAGTTTTAGCTACTGCATCAGCAACTGTATTGAAAACAGGACGATCCAGGTGAGATGAACCTCCTTTTCCCGGAGTAACACCACCAACAACGTTTGTTCCATATTCGATCATTTGACCTGCATGGAAAGTACCTTCACTACCTGTGAATCCTTGTACAATTACTTTAGAGTTTTTATTAACTAGAACACTCATGTTTGAGAATTTAGATTTCGTTTTTAAAATGCGATTCAAAAATAGGGGTTTCTTTTCTTTTTACCAATGTTTTGACCGATTTTATATTGGGAATTGAAGCTTTTTTCAGGAATTCCTAAAAATGTTTGAAAATGAGCTTTTTAAATGGTTTTCTCCTTTCATTTAATGAGGTCTTTATTGATTAGAGAACAATAAATTGGCGATTATCCTGTTAATCAGTCATTAAAATTTATATTATGAAAATCTGCATAGCACTATTATCTGTTCTAATAACCGGGATCAGTTTTTCTCAACAAAGAGATTCAATAAAAAAAAATCCCCGTTTTATTATCAAAATGACCCATGGAATGACCAGCAGCAGTCAATTCGATTTTACGAATTCGGAATGGGATCGGATGACTCCCGGTTATGATATCCCGGATTCACTGAAAAGTGGAATAAGTGGTACAGGTTACGACTCGCATGAGATCAATACAATTTCGAGCAGTCAGTACTATATGTTCTCATTTTCATTGATAAATGGTGCTGATAAACAGGCAGGCAGGAAGTTTCTGGCAACAACAACCTTTCATTTGGGATACGGTCCGGAATTAAACGCACGTAAAACCTGGTACCATGAGAACAAACAGGTGATAGATACTTTGACTTCCAACCAGAACGGCCAGGAATTTTATATTTATGGAAACAGAAACCAGCTGATTGCTAAATCTTACAATTCCAGATCGATAGCTATTGGTATCGGTGAGCATATTGCCACGAACCCCAACCGCATATTTCAGTTTGAAACCGGGTTGGATGTACTTTGTTTATTGAGTATTACAAGTGAAGTAAATGCCTCATATGTGGACAATTATTTCGTAGAAGGTCAGCCAATTGATTATAACAATGTGGTTATAGGTTATCCATCACCGCAATTGACAGAAACCAGGGCTGAAACTTTTTCAGGAAATTTCACAGCAGGCTTGATCATGCGCGTACCGTTTGAAATGAGTTTTAAATTGTCCCGAAATAACCCGGTGCTAAGCAGAATGCGAATAGGGGGAGAGTTAAATCCCGGATTGGGAATGCAGTTTACGAAAGGCCTTATAAGCAGCAGTGTCAATATCAGCGGTGGAATGAATTTCCGTTTTGCATTTTGATTAGAAAAATCAAATCATCTTAAAAGGATTCCGCAGTCAAACTATTGGTTGCGGTTTTTTTTTGATTAACGAGATTTATTAAATGACCTTTTTGACCGTAATCTCGAAAACGAGCGTAGAATTAGATGGAATACCTTCCAAAGCATCGTCTCCATAACCCAGGTGAGGCGGAACTACCATTCTCAATTTTGTACCTTCCACATGACCCAAAAGACCCAGCTGAAATCCACCGATTAGTCCTTTTAAATTCGATTTTAGTGGTTTTCCGGGTTCGGTCTGATCGAATTTGTTTCCATTTGTCAAAGTTCCTTTGTAATCCAGTTCCAGTTCGCTTCCCGATTGGATCTTTTCTGTTCCTGTACCTTTTTCAAGCACTTCAACAATTAAGCCTCCATCCATTATTTCGTAGTTCCAATGGTGCTTTTTAGCATAAGTTTCTGCTTTTGAAACAAAACCATCCTTTTCCTCTTCCGAATAGGTATTACAGCTTGAAACGACCAACGTGGTCAGGAGAATGAATAATAGATTGCGCATACTAATATTTGACAGGAGTTACTTCATACCCTTTTTTTCGAAGTAATTCAATTACTCCGTTTGGTCCGCCTAAATGTCCGGCTCCAACAGCGAAAAAGCAGGCCTTGGAGTTCATCAGCGCATCCATTTTTGGGATCCAGTTGAGATTTCGTTTATCCAGCAATTCTTCAGATGAACTTCCTAATTCATCGCTTTCGAGGATCAATTTTGCCAGGCTTTCCAAGTCTTGTTTGTGATAATACTGAACCATTTTCTGAAAAGTTTTTTCACCTTCATCCGGGTTTCTCACTGTTTCCATGATGAACTCAGCCATTTCTTTTGGCGGAATTTTGTCAAAAATCGATAATTGATATTCAACTGTTTCCAGACCGCTTACCGGAATTTCATCTTGTTGGGCTTTGGATTCAATTTCCATGTCGACCATTCGTACTTTTCCGGAAATCATCTTTTGAAAACTCAATTGCATCAAGATGAATGGTTTTCTTTTTTCGAACAGTTTTTCAAATTGTTCAGGCTTAATACTTAATAGGTCTGCTCCCCAATTCAACACAGAATCTTTTTGTTCCGGTGTAAAAATATCAAAACAGGAACCTGATTCGAGTATCATGAGTTTCATTGCAGCACTCTGGTCTGAAAGGTTTGCTATTTCAAGGATGACTTCATCTGACTTTGAAATGATCTTGTCCAGTTTTCCCGGAAAATAATACAGGGAATCCGGAATCATATGGATCGTTCCAAAGAGGTAAGAAACCTTCTTGTCTTTTCCTTTCACCTGATAGAGCAGGGAATTGTTCTGTCCGAAGACAAAAGAGGAAATGAATAAAAAGATCCATGTCAGAAAACGCATCATGCTATTTGTCGAGTGTGAGTTCTGCTAAATAATGATCGTCTTCCTCCAAAACACGAATTGCCTTTAAGCCAACGTTTTTAGAGGCTTGGAATAGGTTGTCAAAATCTACGTAAAGCCAGTCGAACCAAGGTCCTTTTTGCTTTTTGTATTTCATTTGAAAGCGGAAATTCCCATAGTATTCCGTGTTCAGATCTACCCAAAGAGCTCCGTCTTCATCCTCATAAAGGGAATGGATGTCTGAAGAATCACAAAGGATCTTTCCACCCGGATTTAAAAGCGATTTTGCATGTTCAAGTGTTGTCTCCAGGTTGGATAATTTTCCCGCAATCCCAATTCCATTCATTAACATGAGGATTGTATCGTATTTGCGATCTTTTAAGGAAAAGAAATTAATTCGCTCGGCATTCAGGTCGTTGCTTTTTAAATACTCAACGGCTCCTTCAGAAATATCGATACAGTCGACTTTGAATCCTAAATCCTGCAGGTAAGTTGCGTGAATTCCGGCCCCGGCCCCAACATCCAATACATGTCCGCGTGCCAGCGAAAGTGCTTTTTGCTCAATTGGAGGCATTTCTTCGTGTTTTCTGAAAAGCACTTCCAATGGAATAATGTCGTCTTCGCAAATATCTGAGGAAACAATGATGTCTTCAGGTCGTCTTTTATCTGCGTATTCTTTGATGGCTGTTCCGATCGGATCGCCGTATTTTTTTTCTTCGCTCATCTCATTAAATTGAGAATTCAAAATGGAAAATTGAAAAGAGAGCCAGATTTTGACTAAATGCAAAGATCTAACTTATCAATTGTCAATTATACATTTTCAATTGGTTTTTAATATTCGTATTCTTCATAACCTGACAAGTCTTCATCGTCGTAACCGTCTCCGAAATCTTCATCAAATTCATTTTCATCATCCTCTTCTTCTCCAAAAAACGCATCATCCTGAACCATTTTGGAGTCTTCCGGGGGAGCAACTCCAACTGCTAATGCAATTTTGGCTTTATCTATGATTTCTTCGGTGCGTTCCTGCAACTCGATCAAAAAGATCCACATTCTCAAAAAGTCATAAACCAGGATGATCTTTTGATCGGATGCCTCCATGTAATCGACCAGCTTTGCTTCAGACATCACGCTTGTGATCTCCGGATCTTCATCCGAATAACTCATATCCATCAGGCTGATCTCGTGACCTTTGTCCCATTCATCATTTGAAATAAAGAATGAACCAATCTCCTGACCTTCAAAGTTGAAAGAGTTTAAGATCGTTCGATAGAAAGATTCGAAGTTCTCATTTTCGTCAATGAGAATATCTCTGAATATTTCCTGATCTTTTTCAGAATCTAATAACACGCGAAATTTTAGCGCACCCATGCAGTCATTTTTTTTACAAAGATAGTGTTAATTGAAAAGTTTGAGGTGTTCAAACGTTCAAAAGGTTTAAAAGGTTCAAATTAAATCTCGATGGTTATCGGAACGTTGAACTTTATTGATCTTTTTGAACTTTCAAACCTAGCTCTTCTCCGATTTTGAGCATCAAATTCTTTGCCATTTCAAAATCATTAGGAATCTCTCCTTCAAGAATAGCTTCTTTTATCCGGTTTTTAATGGTTCCGATTTCACCACAAGGTTGAAGATTGAAGGTCGACATGATCAATTCACCCGAAATAGGAGGTTGGAAATTTCGCACATGATCTTTTTCTTCCACAGCTTTCAATTTCTCAACAACTAATTCAAAATTCTTTTTATACTTCTTTACCTTAAACTCATTTTTGGAAGTGATGTCCGCATTGCACAGCGTCATCAGATCATCAATATCATCGCCTGCTTCAAAGAGCAAACGTCTGACTGCCGAATCCGTAACGTTGCTTTTTACCAGAGAAATTGGCCTTAAGTGAAGTCGAACCAGTTTTTGAACATATTTCATCTTGGCGTCCAGTGGAAGTCGAAGTCGGGTAAAGATCTTAGGAACCATCCGTGCTCCAAGTTCTTCATGCCCGTGAAATGTCCAGCCGACTTGTGTGTCAAATCGCTTGGTAGGTGGTTTGGCAATATCGTGTAAAATAGCTCCCCAACGCAGCCATAAATTGTCGGAATGAAGCGCTACATTATCTAAAACTTCCAGGGTATGATAGAAATTGTCTTTGTGGCTTTTTCCATCTCTTGTTTCCACCCCGTGGAGGGCAATCATCTCCGGAAAGAATTGATGCAATAGTTTGGTAGAATTCAAAAGTTCAAATCCACGAGACGGTTTTTCAGCCCCAATGATTTTATTCAGTTCGTCCATAATGCGCTCCTTTGAAATAATATCAAGCCGGGATGCATTTTTAAGGATTGATTTCAGGCTATTCATCTCGATCTGGAAATCCAATTGTGTGGCAAAGCGAATTGCCCGCATCATGCGCAAGGGATCATCCGAATAAGTGGTGTCCGGATCAAGTGGAGTTTTAAGAATTCCTTTTTCCAGATCGGCTAATCCGTTGAACGGGTCGATCAGATTTCCAAACGTTTCCTCCCTTAGATCAAGAGCAAGTGCATTAATGGTAAAGTCGCGTCTTTTTTGATCATCACTCAAAGTACCATCTTCTACGATTGGTTTCCGTGAATCCCGCTGGTAGGATTCTTTCCGTGCACCAACGAATTCTACGTCCAAATCTTTATAGTTGAACTGAGCGGTTCCAAAATTCTTAAACAGATTGACTTTCTTAACACGCAGTTTTTCTCCAGCTGCCTGGGCCAATTCCATTCCATTTCCAACAACAACAATGTCGATGTCTTTGGAAGGTCTTTCCAGCAAAAGGTCGCGTACAAATCCGCCAATCACATAAGCTTCCAAGCCTTTTTCGGAAATGATCTGAGAAACAACCTTAAAGACAGGGTGTTTGAGTTTGTGGGCGAAATTTTCTGTTTGCATGCGGTTGCAAAGTTACTGAATTTAGAACAATCAGCTCCTGATAACTTGTATGGAACTGTCTAATCCGATTTTGATTACCTGCGAAGGTGTTGAAAGTTGTTCGTGTGTTCGTAATTCTAAAATTCCATCAACTCGTTCTTTGATTTTCGGGTCGATACTACTAAAGTTGGCAGGAAATGGCTGTCCGGATATATTTGCCGAAGTAGAAACAAGCGGTTTGCGAATACTTCTTATCAATGCCAGACAGATCGGATCTTTCGTCAGTCTGATTCCCACAGAACCATCCTCGGCAAGAACTCCCGGAGCTAAACCTTGCGCATTCGGATAAATGATTGTCAATGGTTTATCTGATAAATCGACCAGATCATAACAAACCTCCGGAAATTCCGGAATATATTTTTCAATCATTTGAAAACTGTCTGCTAGAAGAATAAAACTTTTGGATGCAGGTCGTTCTTTGATCTCCAGGATTCTTGTGCAAGCTTCTTCATTGGTGGCATCGCAACCAATTCCCCAAATAGTATCGGAAGGGTAAAGAATAATCTTTCCTGCTTTGAGCGCCTCGATGATTTTTGGATCAATTTGCATGTGATAAATTTTTGGCAAAGTTACTCCAGATGACTTAAATGATAGGTTTTTCTGGTTTCAAATTTGAAAAGTTTTTCCAGCTTTCTGTAATTGCGGATTTGTTCATCGGTGATTTCAATGCCAAGTGAATGTGGAAAATAGCTGACATTAATCAATCCTGCATCCCATAATTTCTTGAGATGAACATGCACAGCTGATTTTGATAAGTGAAGAATTTGAGTTAATTCACTATTTGTCAAATTAGGATACTTGATAAGCAACTCAATCATTTTAACTCTGCATGGGTGAGCAAGAGCTCGTCCCGTAAGCGAAATAGAGATGTGTTTTGGTGAATAATCCTGAGGTTTAGATGCTGGCATAATGCATTGTAAATTAAGTGAATAAAAGTTCTTTCTTAATTAAGTTAATGAAAAATATCTCATGGATCAAGCAAATTTTAAAAAAAATAAATTTTAAAATTCGATAATTTACTTGTTTACTAATTTGTGAACAGATTCGGGGTTAAGTGTTTGTTTTTTAGTTGATTATTGTTTTGAGTTTGGTGTGTTTTCCATCTGCTCTTTTTTCTTAATTTTATCACTCAATCCATTTTCTGTGAAAAAAATATTGATTATCGAAGACGATCCACAAATTAGTTCATTGGTTCAGAAAGGATTAACAGAGGAGAACTTCGACACGAAAATTGCCAATACCGGATTAAAAGGCCTGGATGAATTTCATTTTTGGAATCCGGATTTGATCATTTTAGATATTATGCTTCCGGGATTGAATGGTATCCAGGTTTGTTCAAAGATCCGAGAAACAAGCCAGATTCCAATTCTAATGCTTACAGCTCTTGGAACTCCTGAAAATGTTGCGCTCGGACTAGACTCTGGTGCAGACGATTATTTGCCAAAACCATTTAAGTTTATCGAATTGAATGCGCGTGTCCGTTCACTGCTAAGAAGAATTGAAAATCAGGCAACCAATAATACAACACTCTTTCATTTTGATGATCTGGTCATTAATGATGATCGAAAAACGGTGACCCGAAATGGAAACTTAATTACTCTCACATCGACAGAATACAGATTGCTGTTATTGTTTATTATGAGTCCGCGCAAAGTGTTTTCCCGAATGGATATCCTGGAAGAGGTTTGGGGGATAGATTTTGAATCGGGTACAAATGTGGTAGATGTTTATGTGAATTACCTGCGGAAGAAATTGATACAGTTTGGCGGTTCGAAATTGATTCATACCGTTATTGGAATGGGTTATGTAATGCGTGAAGAAGAATGAAAATTCGTGTTCGGATCATTTGGTTGTTGAGTACCACATTCGCTGTGTTGGTACTAATTTTTAGTGCTTTTGTTTATGTACTATCATCCAATTATGTGTTCAACGATTTTTACGACCGACTTAAAACGCGGACAAATACTACTATACGGATTGAATTGGACCACCGGGGGGATAAAGAATTCGTGAAAGAGTTCAAACAGGAATACCTGGAGAAATTACCGGAGGAAAGAAGCACCGTTGTAGAACTAAACGAACGTAGAATTCCCATTTTGAGTACGAAGCATGTGCTGGAAGATTCGAACTTTATTCACCGAGTTATTGAGCAAAAATATAGCCAGGAGCGGAACGGAAATTTATTGAAATACGGGAAACTTTATGTTTCAAAGCAGGGGAAAAGTTATGTCGTTTATACTTCTGCAAAGAACATGTATT
Organism: uncultured Fluviicola sp.; assembly: GCA_965650365.1. Classification (GTDB taxonomy): domain Bacteria; phylum Bacteroidota; class Bacteroidia; order Flavobacteriales_D; family Crocinitomicaceae; genus Fluviicola. Next base: position 81,560 of record CBFGOJ010000002.1, read on the forward strand.
ATACGAAGTATAAAAATTACCTGGGAGGATTGCTTATTTCGATGTTCTTCTCCGCGGTACTTTTGATCATCATGGTTTCATTGTGGCTTTCAAAGCGATTAATTAAACCAATTACTGATCTTAGTACCAGCGTTCATACAATTGGAACTGAAAACCTGAATTTTAGAATTGAAAATAAACAGGAAGGCGACGAATTGGGCGAGTTGATTCAGACAATGAACAATATGCTTGATCGACTTGAGACGAGTTTTGAAACCCAGAACAACTTTATTAGCAATGCCTCTCACGAATTAAATACGCCTTTAACAAGTATTATTGGGCAGGCGGATTTAATGCTGAGTAAAGAAAGAAGTTCCGAAGATTATAAGACAGCATTGAGTCATATTCTGGAACAGGCAGAGAAATTGAATAAAAAGACAAAGGCTTTGTTGTTCCTGGCTCAAACAGGTTTCGACGGGAAGAAGATGACCATCGAGAACCTGCGGGTCGATGAACTGATCTTTGAAACAATAGAAACTGTCAACCGGATTATCCCCGGTAATAAGATCCGATTCGATTTTGGATGTCTTCCGGAAAATCTGGATGCGCTGGAAATAAAGGGGAATTCACAGCTATTACAATTAGCCTTGTCGAATGTGCTATTGAATGCAAGTAAATATTCGGAAAATGAAGAAGTAAAGATTTACCTCACACATACCAAAGAACATATCTCCATTCATGTTCAGGATCTTGGAATCGGGATTCCTCCGCAGGATTTGAGTCATATTTACGATCCTTTTTTCAGAGCCTCCAATACAACTTCTTTTGAGGGATACGGAATTGGACTACCGCTAACCAGGAACATTATGCGCCAGCACAAAGGAAAGATCATTGTCTATTCTGAAGAAGAAAAAGGTACTTTGGTTAGTCTTGTTATTCCTTATAAAACCTAAAGAAAAGTTAAAACTAAAATTCTAATCCCGTTCTAATCCCCTTCTTATCTCATCCTTAAGGTGCAGCTCTAACTTTGTTCAAAACAAATAGAGATGGCAACAACAATTTTGATACCGACAGACTTTAAAGTTTCTTCATTGGAACCGCTTAAAGCATTACTTCAATTTCAGGCAGAGGATTCTATCAATGTACTCCTGGTGCATGGAATCTATCTTTCCAATTCTATTTCGGACTTGCTCTTTTTTGATCAAAGCGATTTGAAAATTGAAATGGCCGGAAAGGAATACCTTCAAAAGTTGGGGGAAATGGAAAAGGAACTGGGTGCAAAAGTAGCATCAGTCCATATTGTCTTTTTCAGCGGCTTCACCCAAAGTTCATTCGAACAATTTACAGAAACCAATAAGATTGACCGAATCGTTATCCCGTATGAATTAAACTTCGATTGGTCTCACAAGAAAAGCATGGACGTTATTCCATTCCTTCACAAGTCAAAGATCAAGAAACAGTTGATTGCCTGGGATACCAATCAATATTCCAATAAATCCAATCAAACATATGTTACCGCATTAATATGAAACGGAAATTAGTCATATCGGCCTTTGTTGCAGTGCTCACCCTGAGTTCTTTCGGCTACTATGTATTCAGTCATGCCGCTTATCCTGAGGTTGCGATCGTGGGAGAGTGGAAGGAGGTTTCATGGGTGTATGACAGAAATAATGTGGATGAAAAGGTAAAGCAGGAAATTGACGCAGATGAACGCGTAGACATTGCCAATCATTTAGTCATTCATGAGTTTGAAAACTGGACTTTCAAAAGGAATTACAGCATCAAGCTGCACGAACGATGCGGGAAAGAGCACCAGGCAAAATGGCGGCTTAAAGACAGGGGACGAATCCTGACTTTACTCAATAACGATGGAACGACAGAGGTTTATTCTGTTGAATCATTAAAGAAAAACGAATTGGTTCTTCATTTTGATACCGATGTGCACGCACGCGGAATTGTGAAGATTACACTTAAAAAAATATGAGAAAGCACTGCTTTCGATAGATATCCGCCACAGCGGATTTACAGAATAATATAAGTAAAATAATATGCTTCGCAGATATAGTAATAGCAGAACATTTCAGGACAACCTGAGATTGGGAGTTTTCACAGCAATAATTGCCGGTATGGTGAACGTTGCATCATTGGTTTTGTTTTATTCCTTTACGTCGAATTTAACAGGTCATTTTGCCATCCTGGCGCAGGAAATTGCCGATGGGAAATGGTTTCAGATGCTCGTAGTCCTTTTTTGGATTCTCCTGTTTTTTTCAGGTAGTTTTTTATCAAATAACCTGATCATTAACAGTACGAAGAAGAATGCCTTTGTTTCACACAGTATCCCCATGGTGCTTGAAATTCTGTGTTTTGTTTTTGTGGGAATTTACGGTCAGTTTTTCTACACTGAAACATTGACTCAGACAGAAATACTGGTTTCGGTGCTTTTATTCTCCATGGGACTTCAAAACGGGTTAACGGCAAGTATTTCCAATTTCCAGGTGAAAACAACTCATTTAACAGGACTGACCACCGATTTGGCCCTGCATTTATCCATGCTTACCAAGAAGAAATACCGAATGAATGTGCAGGTTGTTGAGAAAACAAAATTGATGGCTGCAATCATGGGGTCTTACCTCGCAGGAGGAATTTTTTCAGGATTGATCATTCACTATGTGCAGTTCCAGGTGTTTTATTTCATTTCCGCAGCTATGTTAGGAGTTTTGACTTATGACTTTGCGAAAACCTACATTCCATTCTTTGTGAATAAAAAGAAACACGATATAAATTTGAAAGAGCGATTGGAAAAAATCCAAAGTTCGATCAAACAGACGACAAAGAAAAACGGGGTTTTAGAGAGTAAGTAATTATTCCTCTCCGCTAAACTTTTTATAGAGATCAGGCCTGCGAATGCGGGTTCGTTCAATGGCCTGCTGTTCTCTCCATTGCTCAATTTTCCCAAAGTCACCTGATAATAAAACATCCGGGACTTTCCAGCCGTTAAATTCCGGCGGACGTGTATAAACCGGCGGAGAAAGTAAATCATCCTGGAAACTGTCTGTCAATGCAGAGGTTTCATCGTTCATAACACCTGGAATCAATCTACCGATGCTGTCAACAACAACTGCAGCAGCCAATTCACCGCCCGTCAAAACATAAGATCCGATCGAAATTTCTTTCGTAATGTAATGCTCACGAATGCGTTCGTCTACTCCTTTGTAATGTCCGCAAAGGATCATAATATTCTCTTTCAGACTCCAGGAATTACTGTGACGCTGCTCCAATAATTCGCCATCAGGAGTCATGTAGATGATTTCGTCATAGCTGCGCTCAGCTTTGAGCTTTTCGATAATCGTTACAATCGGCTGGATAGCCATGACCATTCCTGCTCCGCCGCCGTATTGGTAGTCATCAACATTCTTGTGCTTGTCTGTCGAATAATCGCGGATATTGTGAATGTGAATTTCCAAAAGGCCGCGATCTTGTGCACGTTTCATCATGGAAACATTGAAAGGTCCTTCTAAAAGTTCCGGAAGAATGGTAAGAATATCAAATCGCATGAGGCAAAGTTAGTGAATTTCGAAGATTGACTTACTTTCTTTTGCTCCTGAAATAAGTGAATAGGAAGATTTCTGTATGGACAATGTTAATCGAATCCAAGTATGTTACGCACGATATTCGTTTAGGGTTTCCTCTGAAAAATGCAAAAAAAAGCGCTGAAAATTAGCAGATTGAGTATATTCACCGACAATTGTTACTTACGAAACCAAATTATTCACATGAAACTCCTCTTAGCGATTGCTCTTGCGTTTTGTTTCTCTTCAGGAGATGGAACTGTCTATATCTGCGATTCCCCCAATTCTGTTGCATTCCACTACAAACGGGATTGCCGCGGACTCAATAACTGCAAACACGAAGTGAAAAAAACTTCCGTTTCAGAAGCCGAAAAACTGGGATTGAAACTCTGCGGCTGGGAGAATTGATAACAGAATGAGAAACAGAAAACAGAATGAGAGAACGAATCCTCATTCTCATTCTGTCTTCCTGCTGTTCATAAAAACCACAGTCGCAATAATCAGGAAAACTCCGAACCACTGCATGATTGAAATCTGTTCTTTCAACACCAAATGTGCAGAAAGGATCGAAACCGGTATTTCGAGTGCGATTAAAATTCCTGCCAATCCCAAACCGATCAGAGGAATTCCTCGTGTGAACAAGATAGGAGGGATCACTGTTCCGAATAATCCCAGCACAATTCCGAATTTCAGGAAGATCATCCAATCCAGGTTTGGCGGGATTTGAACATTCCAAAATGCCACAACAGTTAAGAATCCGCCGGTTACGAGGTAAAAACTGCGTGTAATGCTGGGAATTTGTTTTTCAACGTGATTGGAAGCATGCAGACTGATGGTGTAAGACAAAGCGGCAGCGAGTCCATAAAGTAAACCTATCACTGAAAGTTTCACCTCCTGCTGGATCAGGTTAGTGGCAAAAACCGTTCCGATCAAAACAACCAAACTGCCGACTAATTTACTCCAATGTGCCAGTTTTCTTTGTTGGATCATTTCCCACAATACGCTCATCCAAATAGACTGCATCAATAAAATAATTCCGATTGAAACAGAAACATATTGGATAGAGATGTAATACAGGCAGCTGGTCAAACCCATCGAAATTCCGAAAAGAAGCAGTTTTAGTTTTGATTTCGCTTTAGGTTTCGGCAGTTCTGGCTGCTTTTTATACTGGATTGTCATCAGGATAAAAAGTGAAACAACCCCAACCAATGCCTGGTAGAAAGTCAATGCGCTGGTGTGAGCTCCTGAGTTGTTTGCAAACTTTACGATTGTAGCCAGGATTCCATAGCTCGCTGCTCCAACTCCTACTAAAATAACACCCTTCAGCTTGCTCATAATTCTCTTTGAAATCTAAAATTACTTCTTTTTTCTGCCTGAAAAACAGGGGCTAATTGCTAAAGCGTTGTAGTTATAAAATAATTCAAAATTAAAATGCAAAATCAAAAATGATTATTGATAAGAGATATGGAACTTAATTTATTGAGCTCTTTGAACCCTTTGAACTCTTTAAACTTTTCTTTCATCCGAAAAGAAAACCGTTCGACTTGTTTCTGAAACGTTGGTCACAAATGAAAAAAGAGCTAATAACAGATCCGTTCGATAAGACAATCTTTGTTTAAAATCAATCCCAATGAAAACAGGACTACTCATTTGTTTGCTCATTTCCTTTCAATCCTTTTCCCAGGAAAAAGTTTGGATAAAAGGCCGCATTTCAGATCCCAAAAACGAAGTTGTAGCAGATGCCGTATTGTTTGTATATTCTACCGATTCGACACTTTTGTCGATGGCGGTTTCTGAGAAAGACGGAAGTTTTGAGGCTGATATTATCCCGGTAGATTCGGTTTTTATACGGGTAACGCATGAGAACTTTACGGAGTTTTCAACTTCAATTATGGGCATTTCGGAAGCTTCGTCTTTGAATTTAGGGTTTCAAAATAAAACCAAAGAGGTAGAAGAAGTGACTGTTTCAGCTGCAAAACCGATGATTGAAAGAAAACCCGGGATGATGGTACTGAATGTAGAGCAATCATTAAGTGCAACGGGGTCGTCGGCTTTTGAGATCCTGGAGAAATCGCCGGGAGTGAGTATCAGTTCCACTGATAATATCAGTTTAAACGGAAAAGGAGGGATCATTGTGCAGATTGACGGCAAGGCTCAACCCATGTCCGGAACAGATTTAGCGAATTACCTGCGTGGAATTCCGTCTTCAGCGATTGACAAAATTGAATTGATCAGCAATCCGTCTGCAAAATACGACGCTGCAGGTTCTGCAATCATCAATATTCGCTTGAAGAAAGACACACGATTGGGAACAAACGGAACAGCAACAGTCAATTACGGACAAGGAATTTACCCGAAAACCGGGGCCGGAATTTCACTGAATCATCGAAATAAGAAGATCAATATATTTGGGTCGTACAATTATGCGTATCGCGAAGGATTTAACCATTTGGTTCTGGAACGACGGTTTTACGAACAGGATACGTTCAGAGGAGCTTACATCCAGGATAATTTTCTGAAATTCCCGGTTTCCAATCACAGCGCACGTTTTGGAATGGATTTCCAACTGAACAAGAAGAACACGCTAAGCTTTGTGGTAAACGGAATGAACAACGCCTATAGCATTGATGGAATCAACAAATCGGACGTGCAAATGCAGCAGGATATCAATTCTTCCCGCTTTGTGACAACGAATGAGCGCAAAGAAAAGTGGTTCAACGGTTCGGCAAATGTAAACTACAAACATGTTTTGGATTCCGCAGGCTCAGAAATTACTGCCGATCTGGATTATGCGACCTATCGGAATAAGAATGATCAGCGCTTCAACACGAGCTATTATAACCTGAACGGAATTGCAATCCAAAACCCGTATATTCTCACTGGTGATCTGAAAGGACAATTGGCGATTCATGCTGCGAAAGTAGATCTTCACCAGGTTTTGAATGCGAAGAATTTCCTGGATGCAGGATTGAAATCGAGTTATGTGGTTGCTGATAATGATTTGGAATTCTATGACAGAAGTAACGGAGCGCCGGTTTACGATACCACGAAAAGCAATCATTATATTTACCGGGAAACCATTGGAGCTGGTTACCTTACCTGGAATTACGAAGGGAAAAAGTGGTCTTTGCAATTGGGAGCGCGTGGAGAATATACACATGTGAAAGGAATTCAAAGAACCAGCAATTCTGTTTCAGATACCGGTTATTTCCAGATTTTCCCAACGGCTTACCTGGGCTTCAATCCATCGGAAAAACACCATTTTGAGTTATCCATGAACAGAAGAATAGACCGACCGAGTTATGACCAGTTGAATCCGTTCAAGTTTTACCTGGACCCGTCGACATACAAAGAAGGAAATCCAACTCTGAAGCCGCAAACGACTTATACTTTCGAGTTGGGATATTCCTTTAAAAATGTGTTGTTTGTAAACGCTGGAATTGCCACAACGAAAGATAACATTACAGAAGTGATTGCACCACTGACAGAAAACCAAAATGTGACCGTGCAGACCAATATCAACCTGAAACGGGCAGATTTGGTGTATGCGAATATTTCCGCTCCTGTCCAGGTAACGAAATGGTGGAATAGTGTCAATAATATCAATGCTTATGTTGCACTTTACTCCGGAAGTGTGGCAGAAACGAATCTGCAGAACAGAGGTTCAGGAGTGTTGATTTTGAGTACGATAAATACTTTTACACTGAAGAAAAACTGGTCGATTGAATGGAACGCTTCGTATCACACGCCCGAAATTTATGCTTTTGACCACATCAAAGAGATTTGGCATACGGGAATTGGTCTTCAAAAGAAGATTTTGCAAAGCCGGGGAGTCATCAAGTTTGCCTGGACGGATATCTTTTTCACGAATAACATCCGCGCAAATGTGGCATTCACTAACTACAAAGAATACTTTGATGTGAAACGGGATACACGCGTTGCAACTTTAAGCTTTACCTACAAATTCGGAAAGACAAGTGTTGCCGGAACCCGCAGAAGAGGAACCGGAGCAGACGATTTGAAAGGCCGCGTAAATACGGGTGGAGGATAGATCAAAGATTCGACGGAATCTGCTTTCTCCGGGTAAAGTCTTTGATTCCGTTTAATTGTTCCGGGCTAACATCCTTCGCTGACATAACGTTTGCCACCAGTTTGTTTTGCCAGATCAGGATCAAGCCTGCTCTTTTGCGGATGCGGATAATTTCATTCCATTTTACGGTCGAAGAAAATCCTTCTTTGGCTATCGAAACACCTCTATCAGAAAAATCGTAAGTAGTTTCCTGTCTAATGCGCGGATTGTGCTGGTAGTGCCGTTTTGCGTTGTTGAAAATACTGAATGAAAATAATCCCAGGAATACGATTGCGACAAAAATGAGCATGTAAGCATCTTTGTTGTGGAAAAACACCACAGCAATTAGTGCTCCGATGATCAAGCCAATTACAGCTAAAAGCAAGAAAAGTACCTGGAGCCTTTTTAGAAGTAAAATGAATGTCAGTTTGGCGAATTCGGATTGTTTGAGGGTTGTTTTGATCTGCATTTTTCAAAATTACGAATTCCCAACTACGAATTACGAATGTTTTGAACTTTTTCAACCTTTGAACTATTTGAACTAAAGTTGACTGAATGCTTACGCTAAAGCTTCAGCATAAGCGTAGCGGAGTCGAAGTCAATACCCAGCATTCCACCAATTCCTGATCCCGCCAGATAGCTTTACGTTTCGTTTTGGAGGAAGCCGCTGCGACTTTCTTTGTAGTTTTTCGGACCAACTGAAAACGCTTTCCGCTTTTTAATTCTTTCTCTATCGGATGGATGAATTTGGAGTCCATCAATCCGGCCAGATTTGAAAAAAGGATGACGAGTTGTCCTTCCGGATTCAAATGTTTGTGAGCTTCTTCAAAAAAGCGTGGAAACAAGTCTTTGTCGTAATAAATCGCCAGGTCAATCCCCGAAACTTCTTTGGGAAGTGGAATCCAGGGCGGATTGAAAGCAATGACATCTGATTTGATTCCCGAGCCTGCAAATAAATCGCCGAAAAACAGGTTGATTTTTCCTTTCGTAACCGTAGCGATCAGTCGCGACTGATCGTCTACCGGTTCGTTCTCGTAAAGCATTCCTATCAAGGCATTCGGATTAACATCTGAAGCATTAATTTCTTGAAAATCAAATTTCTGAAACAGTTTACTTAAAACACCACTTCCAATCCCGATATCAAAGGCACGGTCTTTTTTGCCCGGATATTTCTTTAAATAATCCACAAACAATTCAATGTGCTCAAAACGCGTGGGGAAATACGTTCCGTAAAACGGATGCAGTGTTTCCTTTAATCCGGGAATACGAATTCCTTTCTCATACCATTGCCAGGAACTGTTCATTCCTTGTACATCTGTAAAAGGCAGGAAAAAATCGGGAAGTTCCGGGTAAAGGATTTTAATCCAGCCAATTTCTGGGGCTTTTCGAACGTGCAATTTGTGATCGGCAATTTCTATGAGCAAAAGCCGGGTCAATTTTCGGAAAGTATCCCGGTAATTGCGTTGGGCCTGGAAAGAATCAGTACCGGCATTCTTTGAAAGTGTTTTCTTTAGGGCTTCTAAAACAGCGACCCCGCTGCTGAACTGATCTGCAATCAGGACGTAATTTCCTTCCAATAATGCTTCAACCGCATATTTCGGGTCAATATTCCTGGAATATTCGAGCACAGGAATGTCTTCGACCAGCGGTTCCGGACGATTGAATTTTAAATCAGCAGAATGTTTAATCAATCGTTTCATATGGTATAAACTTTCGAAGTTTAGTTTTTTACAACGACAAAAGTGGAGTTCCCATTTTTGGATGCAATTCGAACAAAATAAGTTCCCTTTTCAAAGGTGGAAAAATCCAATTCATAGTTATTTACTCCTTCAACTGGGGATTCAATTATTTTTCTACCTTCATTGGAATAAACTGAAATAACTGCTAAATCAATTACTTTTCCAAAGCGGATAACCGAAAAGTTTTTTGTTGGATTAGGTGAAATGGAAGTTTGTTCACCCAATTCATAAATACCAAGATCAATGAATGAATAACAGGCAGATGTATCAATACATCCGTTTTTTATCACAATTGCAGCATAATTCCCATTGACTGTTGGAGAAAATGTAATTCCCGTTTGCCCCGGAATAGGAGAAAAATTGGTGATACAATTGACCCATTGATAAGTGGCGGTTGGATCTTGAGCTATTAGTTGATTTCCGTTCCTTACTACAACCGGATTTACAGCAGTAACAGTAATATGAATGCTCACAATGCTGTCACATCCATGAATGTTTTGCTGTGTCATTTCTAATATAGTATCCTGCTGAATGTTACTCACAATAGTCATTCCGTTTGTATGAATCACGTCTTCTCCTTTACAGGCATTGATCATTATCACATGATTATCTTCCGGATACACATAAACATGGTATCTCGTAATGCTGTCCATTCCGTTTACAGCAATAAGTGTGTCTTCATAAATAGTTGAGTAAATGAGGTTGTTGAATTCCGTTCCATTAGGAAGAGAATAAGAGCCTGCAAAACAAATTGAGTCGTAAGTATGTGTCAAGTAGTGAGGTAAAAACTCAACACCTTGATTCAACTTGATTTTTAGCTGGGTTCCGTCTTGCGGACCACCTGTGTACGATAAAGGAAAACCAAAGTCTAAAGATTGACCGGAACCATATACACTAACGGATTTGTTTAACAAGAAGTATCCGTCGTCCAGTTTGATCAGATTGGGATAACTTTTAGAGCTCATATATTGTCCGTTTACCTGATTAGAATTCCCGTTCAGGTAAACAGCAAGAATATCTCCGTTACTAGTGTACTTATTTACAAAATAATGTCCTGAACTTGGCACGAAAGAAACGACTTGATTATTCTGTCCCAAAAATTCATGATAGTTTCCGCTGGTCATATTTTGAGCAGTACCTACAGTGTAAAGGGTATCTCCATCCAAAAGGACATCAAGACCCATGCCGTTGTTACTAGATACATTTCCGTTCAACCATTGGGTGATCCCAGCCGGGTTTATCTTTGCTGAGAAATACTTGCCTCCATAGAAGATAGTATGACTATTATCCGAATTAATAATAACTTGTGGGGACTGAGGAGCTAAATAATTGAAGCTGTTTTGACCAGTCAGGTATAAATTCCCTGACTCGTCCGCAATAAGATCATATATTTCGGTGCGGTCGTTTGCTATGTTCTGAGTATACCCTTGAACTTTCCAGATATAATTCCCATTTGCATCAAACTTGCTTATAAACATTCTTCCACCGTAACCTCCACCAGTATCCAAAAGTGCAATGGTATCTCCGGTTGCCGGCTCATGGAGTATTCCTGATATTTCTTCACTGCCCCATAGATAGAGATTATTCTGATTATCAAACACGACCTTTGGCGAAACATGTGGGTTCACTCCGATTTCTTCAAACATAAAATCAGATAATTTAATCCCTTGATTGTTGAATTTGACAATCTTGTACGTATCAAAAACGTCAAAATTGATACTTTCGGAAAGGGAGATTGTATCTGCTGGAGATTCATTCAGTAAAAGGGAGTTCTGCTCTACTGGAAAATAGGAGGAACTTGGTACAAAAGCGATTGTTGCATAAATATTATCGTTGTAGTCGTGATTCACGTTCAAAAAAGAACCTTGGTTTAAGGGCATGGATCTGCTCCAAATGGTATTTCCTAATGAATCAATTTTAATCAGGAAACTGCAATTGCCAAGTAAGGTGTCACCTTTATTATCAATAAACCCGGTAGAAGCATTGTTTGCAGTTATAAACAGGTTACCTTGGGAATCTTCGGTGATATCTGTAATTATATCGTATCCGAAGTTTAATTGATTAATAGTCTTTGTTTTAATACACCATTTCAGTATTCCGAAATCATTATATTTTGCTGCATACTGACCAAGTCCGGGTAAGCTTATGGAGTCTCCAATTCGAGAGTTTACTTGTCGGTGCATATAATTCCCAATTATTACATAGCCTCCTGATCTGGATTTGATAGTTTTTATAATGTCTTCTCCGTTAGTAGTACTATTGAAATAAGTTCCAAAGCGTGAGTTTAATAAGAGCCAGGAAGTGTCATTTACGTTTGGTTGATAGATAAACGGACCGCGTATATTTGTTGTATCATAACAGTTATTATCCGTACCAGCAATCAATGTAATACTAGAAGATCCTGAAGTTGCAAAAGAATTAACCGGGTTCGGGTTGGTAGAGATTGAAAGCGCAGGATTATTTGAGAATTGCCATTCAAAATGGGTTGCATTTAATGCTTTCTGATAAAAATGAACATCTTCATTTACTTCGGCATTGATAATGTCAAAATGGATTCTTGAAACTGGTCTTTCCACTTCAATGTTCATTTGATTCGTGAAATCAGCATAACAAGATGTAATGGAACTATTTACTCGTATGTAATAGTTTCCAGATTGGTCTAAATTAGCTGATTGAAAATCCAAGTTACCGCCACTGCTAATTGGAGAATTTCCGTAGTTCAAGGTATCTCCAGTTTTATGCAATGAATAATAGAAACCATCCTCCGTGTTAGAGAGTGAAATATCCAACGTACCGTATTTACACAAAATTGTATCTGTGATGACTGTCGGTAAATCAATTTGCGGAAGGGAAGTTATGGAGATTGTTTTTAGAATGGTCTTCGAATAACTTCCATTGGAAACAATCAGTTTGATCTCAAATGTTCCTGTATTAGTAAATGTGAAATTGAAACCTGAGCAACTGGAATTAATTAAGACATTGTCTACATAATTGACACATGATGAAACTGTTCCTTTTGTGGAAGTAATTGCCTGGGAAGTATTCAGGCAGCTACCATCAAAATCAATTTTGGCATAAGGTTCCGGTTCCCCACCCATATCATCCGTATACAAAATTACACCATTTTTGCCGCAGGCGAACAAGGTGCTCCAATAGGAATTAATATCAAGAATATGATATCCGGAAGTTGTTGGTTGAAGTTCAAGTATATCCGAATTATTGTAAGAGCGGTATATTCCATTTTCCGTACCAATAAAAGTTCTTGCTGAATAAATCATTAATGAATTGGCATTCAAAGAATCTGAATAGTAAGCATGAGGCTCGGAAGTTCCATTTGTTTCTGACCGTAAATAGTTCTTTCCCGCTGCATAATAGCCTGAAGAGTTCACCAATACATCGCGAAAATTCCTTTGAGGGAAATAAGTTTGCGAAAATGTAGCCGGAGCGAATGGACTAAGAACTGCCTGAATGATATAATCTCCAGCACCGATTATCAATAAATTATTAGAGTAATAATAGGAAGCAGAATTTAGTTCATAGTTAAAAGGGTTTGAAATAATATTGAATACTGGAAATTGCTGCTCAAACGAAATAATAAGACCATTATTTCCAACGACATATGCCTCATGATTAAGATTCTGGGTTATATCGTTTAGACGACTATTTGAAGGTCCCGTATAAAGTTGTTTCAGTTTACTTGTTGAATGATTATATTCAAAGATTACAGCTGTGTGCATCACTGTATCTTCTCCACAGAAAAAAAACTTATTGGCGCCCGAGTAAGTTGCAACTATGGAAGCTGAAAATTGGCTTCGATTATAGCAGACAGAGTCTGCAGCACTAAAATAATTATTAGCTCTTATCCAACTTCCTGCTATGGTTCCTCCTGTGGTAGAAATATAAACTCCTTTTTTCCCTGTAATGAACCCAACACCTGAACTATTAGAAAATGAAATGCTGGTTAATTCGTCATTTATACCGGAATTGATATTAATCCATGCACTTTTTGCAGAGATTGAAATGAGAGTAAATGAAGCGATTAAAAGAATTATTCTCATAAGTTGATTTAGATGTTTAAAGTTGTTTTTACTGATTAAATGCATCCACTGCCGCCCGCACCGAACCGTGCTTCAATAACAATTCATTGGCTTTTTCTTCTTCCAGTCCGGTGGCTTCCATCACCATTTTTGTTCCGCGGTCGACCAATTTTTCATTCGATAGCTGCATATCTACCATCCGGTTTCCTTTCACTCTTCCCAAACGGATCATGATGGCTGTTGAAAGCATATTTAAAACCAGTTTCTGAGCAGTTCCACTTTTCATACGCGTACTTCCGGTAACGAATTCCGGTCCTACGACAGGAGTAATGGCAATATCTGCCAGTTGACTCAGGGGTGAATGCGGATTACAGGAGATTCCACCGGTCAGAATGCCTTTTTTCTTAGCAGTTTCCAAAGCACCCAATACATAAGGTGTCGTTCCTGAAGCAGCAATTCCAACTACAATGTCGTTTTCAACAATAGCAAAAGCTTCCAGGTCTTTCCAGCCTTGTTCCCGATCGTCTTCGGCAAATTCAACTGCTTTACGGATTGCGGTATCTCCGCCGGCAATAATTCCGATCACCATTCCCTGCGGAACTCCGAAAGTAGGCGGACATTCGCTTGCATCTACAATTCCCAAACGACCGCTTGTACCAGCTCCCATGTAGAATAAACGACCGCCATGCTGCATACGTTCCACACAAGCATCTACCAATTTTTCAATTTGTGGAATTTCTTTCTCAACAGCCAGTGGAACAGTATGATCTTCTTCGTTGATCCCGATCAATAAATTCCGGGTCGACATTTGGTCCAAATCGTGATGATTGCTTTCTGATTCTGTTATTCGTTTCATTTTGAAAGGTTAAAAGTCCCGATAGCTATCGGGGATCAAAAGTTCAAGAGTTCAAAAATGGAGATTGAACCTTTTGAACGTTTCAACATTTGAACATTTTTGGTTATACCAAAAAAGCCTCCAGCGAACCGTTCGAAGGCATTACCTCCACACGTTCACCCAAAGTTGTTGTTAAAGTCATTCCTACAAAATCACATTTGATAGGATATCTGCGGTGCATCCGGTCTACCAATGCAACTGTTTTTACACTTCTCACAGGTTGTTCCAAAATCTTTAGTACTCCATACTGCATCGTTGTTCCGGAATTGATGACATCATCAACCAAAATGACCAGTTTTCCATGGAATAAGGTCGGATCAATAGAACATTGGATTTTTGAATCCAGCGGATGGTCTTTGTCCAGCTCGATCTTAAAGTAAGTCACTTCCTGCGAACTGTTTTTCCGAACGATCTCGGTAATCTGCTGGGCAAAAGTTTCTCCGTTACCAACAATTCCACCGATGAACAGGTCGGGAATTCCGTATGTGTTCTCTAAAATCTCGTGCGCTAAACGCATGATCTTTTGCTCAATCTGATGCTGATTTAAAACCAATTTCATGGAAATACTAATTTGAGGTAAAGGTACTTGTTTCAGTCCAGAATTTACAATTTCACTAAAAACAAAGTGCTGTTTTTGAAGGGAAGATGGATCATGATATTGTTGTGGAAAAAGTATCTTTGAAAAAAAGAGAACTTAAATGGGGAAACTACTTGAATTTTTTGATAGACGGAAATATGAAGTATTGCTTATTGCATTGCTCCAGCATTTGTTTATTGGGATTTTCATAAACGATCATGCCAATTACCGGGATATTATCTGGCCAATTAATATGTTTTTGCTGGGTTTAGCCTGTACAGGTCTTTTTATGGGGAAGAACAAATGGAAAAGCTGGATTAAGAACCTTTTGTTTATCCTGGTGGTCCTTTTTCCAATTGGTATTTCCTTTGTGAAGGATGTGAGGTTCTATTTCGAACTGCTGAATATTGTTTATGTCCTGTTTTTCATTTTTATTTTCTACGAAGTAGTAAAGTTCCTGGTAAAGCCCAGCTACATTGATTCGGATGTTATTTCGGCAGCTGCCTGCGGCTATTTTTTGCTCATCGAGATCAGCGTGTTTTTATTGCAGTTCTTCGTTTACCACAACCCGCATTCCTTTCACGGGGTGGACATGAAGGATACGGCATCCATCTATATGGATTTGGTTTATTTCAGTTCTGTATCCATGACGAGTATCGGTTTCGGAGATATTGTTCCCACAGCGCATAATACGAAATTAGTGGCCTCTATTTTAGGGATCCTGGGACATTTCTACACCGTAGTTTTACTCGGGATCATCATCAGCAAATTTACCTCACGAAAATAATAATCATGCATTCAGGAAAATCATACCATATAGGAGAATTTATCATTTGGACACGCCGAAATATTTTTTGGTTATTCCTGATTGGAGTAGTTCCCGTAGTCTTATTTCAAATCTTTCACATCCATTGGATCGCTATTCCATGGACGGTTGTTGCATTGCTGGGAACCGCAACCGCCTTCATTGTCGGATTCAAAAATACGCAGGCTTATAATCGTACCTGGGAAGCACGACAAATTTGGGGTGCCATTGTGAATAGCAGCAGGTCCTGGGGAGCAATGAGCAAAAATATGGTTCCGGACGATGAAAAAAGCACCGAATTGATTTACCGTCATTTTGCATGGCTGACGGCGCTTCGTTACCAAATGCGTGATCCAAGAATCTGGGAAACTGCTTCCAAATCGTACAACAAAGAATACAGCAAATACTATAAAGTACCGGAACGGGAAACGGCGCTTGAGTCTGAATTGATCAAATACATTGACCAGGAGGAATTAGATGCACTTTTGAAGACTAAGAATCGTGCAACTCAGCTCCTTGCCAAACAATCCAAACTACTGCGGGAATTGTTGGACAGCAATCAAATCGACCAGTTTCAATACATTGAAATGAATAAAGTTTTAAATGAACTTTTTGAGAATCAGGGAAAAAGCGAACGGATCAAGAATTTTCCTTATCCAAGACAATTTGCTACGATTAATACATTCTTCATCCGCCTGTTTTGTTTTTTGTTGCCTTTTGGAATGCTCTTTGAATTTTCAAAATTGAATGACTACATCGATGGATTTATGAAAGGGCATATGATTTGGCTGGTCGTCCCGTTCAGTGTCCTGATTTCATGGGTTTTTACTTCCCTGGAGCAAGTAGGCGAAAGCGCCGAAAATCCTTTTGAAGGAAGTGCCAATGATGTTCCGATCTCACAGATCAGCCGTACAATAGAAATTGACCTGCGTGAAATGTTGGGAGAAACAGATCTTCCTCCTGCCTTGACCCCGATGAATAATATTGTGTTATAATTGAATGGAAAAATGAAAAGATGTTGATGGAAGAAATGGAAAATGAGAGAAAGAATTGAAACACTAAAAGGATGTCTCTATTAAGAAAAATTTCCACCAGGCAGATTATTCTGCAAATAATGTTCCTGTATCTATTTTCAAATGCAAATAATGCCAGTTATTTACAAAAACTATGAAAGACTGTTGAGTTCTCAAATAAATCGTTCCACAAATCACTCTTAATAAGTTTTTCATAAGGAATTTAACAAATATTAAGGTTTGTCTAATAAATGCATTAGTTTTACTCTGGCTTAGCGTAAGAGTAGGTCTTATTAAGAAAATGTTGATATGATGAACTCCAATAATCGAAGGATATTTAAGCTGACAACTTTCATTTTGCTGATAGGGATTTTCACTTCCTGCAGTCAAAAAAAGGAGGTTCATTTCCACTATTCAGATGGAATACAAATCAAAGATTCGACGGTCATTCATTTTTTAGCGAATCAATTACCTGTTCAGGTGAAGAATTACGATAGTACACTGAGCCTGAATGTGACTACCTGCCTGGATAATAGGATTGCACAGAAACTGAAGGTTTATTTCAGAAAAGACACCTCCCGAAAGTCCGGTGCCATGGTTATTCTGGACAACAAAACGGGGAATGTGGTTTATGCTCAAAATTCGCAATCCTTATCTGTTTACAGTCAGCGCCTGCAGACTATGAAAATGTATGGAATACTGTTATCTCTTGAGAAAGGAGTGAAATTGACAGACACTTTTTCATGGATTGGAAAATACAGCAAGAAAAAATACGATAGTACGGTTGCCAGGCTTTATAGGATGTCGGCTCCGTCTTTGGAGTACAAATATCCTTTCGATAACTATTCCTGCAGTGACTGGTCCACATTCCTTCAAAAATTGAATGTGTCAGAAGATGAAAGGGATTGCGCAGATGGCGAAATATACGCCAGGTACTATTTTAGGACTTCTCTTTTCGATCTGGTAAAAACATGCTCCTCGATTAATCAAAACGGGTTTGCAAGTACAAATAATCTCTTTGGAAAGATAAAAAGTTCAGATGGGGAAGTCATTCACAATGCAGCTAGTGTAAAAGTTAAAGTCTTGAAAACAGAGACTTGTATTGCTGCTAAAAAAATCTTAAAGCGTGATCCTTTCGACCTGATCGAATTTAGCTACCCGATATTTCATTACAATCAGGGAGAGATCAGGAACGGAATGATCTTGTCAACAAAAAACTATACCATTGGTTTTTTGGCTTCCTCAAAATCTGCAAAAAGTGCGTTTGTAACAAAGGAAATTTATGAATTAGTGTCACTTTTGGAAGATTCCCGACACTAACTCATTAAAACGCACCAATGAAAAAACTTCTTGTCCTTGCGGGGCTTTTCCTGGTTATTCAAACAGCATTTTCTCAGACCGCCATTGGTTTTCAGTTCAAAATAAGTAAACCGTATTGCGTCTTTAATTTCCTGCAGGCAGCTGTAAATAACACCAGAACGTCCCAAACGCTGCAACAGTTTATTGTTGATAAAACAAGTGGCGATAAAGAGTTTGTAAAGCTAAAGAATGATTTTCTGCAGATTCGCCTGGACTATCAATTCAAAAGAGACCAAATCCCTGAAAATCGCCGGCATACGAGAACTACCCATGATTTGTTCGAGATTGCTCTCGTTCAGTCCAATTCCATCAACGAATTTAGGGATAAGGTTATTGGTATTTTGCCCAATAGTGATTTGCAGGAGTTGATCCGACTGATGTATGCCGCCGAAGTTTATTACGACCGCCTGATTTGGAATGACTATGAATTGAAACTGGATAAACAACGGATTGCCCTGGAGAAATATACGGCCCAATGTTCCGGATTATTTACAAAAATCAATCGCTTTTACAATTCCTGCTGGCTCAATGAAATGCCTTTTACCGTTGCAATCTATCCGATTCCGGGCGCTACCGGAAGTTCTACGGCCACACCCCATGCAAATAGTTTGTGTATCGGAGTTTTGACGGACGAAACAGATCATGTGGGAAGAATTGGTGTGGTTTTGCATGAGATGTGCCACGTATTGTACGATGAACAACCTGCAGGAGTCGAGCATCAAATCGATCAGTGGTTTGCCGAAAATCAATCCCTTTATAAATCATTTGCCTATAATTTTTTTGATGAGGGCCTGGCAACAGCGCTTGGAAATGGCTGGGCTTACAAAAGCCTGAGTGGTGAATTGGATCCGAATCCGTGGTATGACAATGAGTATATCAATGGATTTGGAAAAGCATTGTATCCGATCGTGGAAGAATACATAGCAGCGAATAAGCAAATCGATAAAGCGTTTGTAGATAAGGCAATTGATCTCTTTGCAAGCACATTCCCCAATTCAGTGACAGATTACGGAATTTTGATGAACCGTGTTGCTATTTACAACGATGCAGAGGGAGGGATTGAAATTGATGGAATAATGAATACCGTCGGAACTTATTTTCAGATGACCAGTTCCTGGTTTTCATCTCCGATTTTAGATCCGATTGCGCTGGAAAGAATCAAAACAAGTGATCAGACACAACTCATTATCAATGACCGTAATAACGAAACAAACTTCAAAGAATTAAAGAAGATCTTCCCGGAATTATCCAAAGTGAAATTGGCCCCAAATACTGTCTACGCTTTTTTTGACAAGAAGAAAAGACCAATTATTTTGCTGAATGTAAGTGATCAGCTGCAACTGGATTTACTGCTCAAAAAAATGCAGGCGAAAAAGTACTTCGATCAAACAAAGATTATCCAGAATTAGAATCTGTTATGATCAGTAGGGAAGGGAATCCGCAATTATCTAGAACTCCTCATTATCCAGCTGCTTCGTTTCCGCTTCACCGATCTTCTTATTAATATAGCGTTGAACGATATCGCTGTTTGTCATGATCAGGAAACCTAAAACAGCCTGAGCTGCATTTATAATGATGTTTACAGTGTACGGACTTTCACTAAACATTAATTCTCCTTTAATGAACAAGTATACAAGTTCCACCAGCTTGGGAATTGCTTTTATAAAAAGAATCCCACCAATCAAAATAATTACTATTCGCAATAACTTGCTGAACGGAATTGTCAGGTCAATCTGTGTCTGTTCAATTCCTCTTTCCAGTTTTAACAGATCAATAGTCCACTGAGACCGCAGGATCAGGAATTGAAGGACAAGAATATAAAATGTAATTGCCAGGATCAAATAGGAAAATTCTACGAAGGCAAAAGATTGTGAGTACCCATTGGAGAAAGATTCTATCACAGCATAAATTAATCCGGGTAAAGAAATCAAGCCGTTTATGAATAACCACAAACCGAGTGTTTTTAAAATCAAATGCCAGAAAGTGCGTATCGTCATGATTTAGATTTTGTTTCCTACAAATATGTATAAAAAATAGGTGACTTCGACTTCGCTCAGCCTCCTTAGTGTGAAGTGTTTAAAATAATTTGGTTCCGATTTGGAAATTAACAGGCGGCTGAGCGGAGTCGAAGCCCTGTTAATAACTCCGTAAAAAACAAAATCGGTTTTGTAAGATTCCGAATTTAATTCTGTAAATTTGCGCTCAATTTGTAGTATAGGTAGAGCCATTTACCGTGTTGCAAAGATTTGATACAAAAATTACAAATTGAACTCTTAAAAAGCGCATAATGCCGAAAAACAATTCCATTAAGTCCGTACTAATCATCGGTTCAGGTCCCATCGTTATTGGTCAAGCATGTGAATTCGATTACTCAGGTTCTCAAGCCGCTCGTTCCCTTAGGGAAGAAGGTATTGAAGTAACATTGATCAACTCGAATCCGGCTACGATCATGACAGATAAAGTTGTTGCTGACAACGTTTATTTGCAGCCGCTTGAACCGGAAAGTATCATCGAAATTCTGAAAAATCACAAGATCGATGCAGTACTACCTACTATGGGAGGTCAAACAGGTTTGAATCTCGCAATCAAATGCGACGAGATGGGAATCTGGGAAGATTATGGTGTTAAAATCATCGGTGTTGACATCGCTGCTATCGAAATTACAGAGAACCGGGAAGCTTTCCGCGAATTGATGGGCAAAATTGATGTGGGAATGGCCCGGCAGGCAACTGCAAAATCATTCCTCGAAGGAAAAGAAATTGCTCAGGATTTTGGATTCCCGCTTTGTATCCGTCCTTCTTATACATTAGGAGGTTCGGGAGCATCTATTGTGCATGATCCGAAAGAATTTGACGGATTGCTGGAGCGCGGACTTCAATTGTCCCCAATCCACGAAGTAATGATCGATAAAGCCTTAATTGGCTGGAAAGAATACGAATTGGAGTTGTTACGTGACGCAAACGACAACGTGGTCATTATTTGTTCCATTGAGAACTTTGACCCGATCGGAATTCACACCGGAGACTCCATTACGGTAGCGCCGGCTATGACTTTATCCGATACAACATTCCAAAAAATGCGCGATATGGCAATCAAAATGATGCGTTCTATCGGGAATTTTGCCGGAGGATGTAACGTACAGTTTGCTGTTTCACCGGATGAGCACGAAGATATTATTGCCATTGAGATCAACCCGCGTGTATCGCGTTCTTCTGCTTTGGCATCAAAAGCAACCGGTTATCCGATCGCGAAAATTGCTGCGAAACTGGCAATTGGCTACCACCTGGATGAATTGAGCAATCAAATTACAAAAACAACTTCCGCTTTATTTGAGCCGACATTGGATTATGTGATTGTGAAAATACCTCGTTGGAACTTCAATAAATTCCCTGGGGCTGATCGCCGTCTCGGACTTCAGATGAAATCGGTAGGCGAAGTAATGGGAATCGGACGTTCGTTCCAGGAAGCATTGCAAAAAGCGTGTCAGTCATTGGAAATTGACAGGAACGGTTTGGGTGCCGACGGAAAAGAATTGACGAATCAGGATGCCATTCTTCATTCATTGGAGAATCCTAGCTGGAACCGTTTGTTCCATGTTTATGATGCTATCAAACTGGGAATTCCATTCAAAACGATCTTTGAAAAAACACGCATCGATACCTGGTTCCTGAAACAAATCGAGGACCTGATCAAATTGGAGCGCCGCGTAGAGAAATTCCATTTAGGTAATATGCCGAAAGAATTGATGTTCGAAGCGAAACAAAAAGGATATGCCGATCGTCAGATAGCACATTTATTACGCTGCCTGGAATCAGAAGTGCACAACAAGCGTTCTGAAATGGGAATTAAGCGGGTGTTCAAACTGGTTGATACATGTGCGGCAGAATTTGATGCACAGACACCGTATTACTACTCCACATTTGAATTTGAGAACGAAAGTATCGTCAGCGATAAGAAAAAAGTAGTTGTTTTAGGTTCAGGTCCAAATCGTATTGGCCAGGGAATCGAATTCGATTATTCTTGTGTACACGGAGTTTTAGCCGCGAAAGAATGTGGTTATGAAACGATCATGATCAACTGTAACCCGGAAACGGTTTCTACCGATTTCGATACAGCCGATAAATTATATTTCGAGCCTGTTTTCTGGGAACATATTTACGACATCATCCAACACGAAAAGCCGGAAGGTGTGATCGTTCAGTTGGGCGGACAAACAGCTTTGAAGCTTGCCGGAAAATTGGAACGTTACGGAATTAAGATTTTAGGAACCAGTTTTGATGCACTGGATTTAGCCGAAGACCGCGGTCGATTCTCAAAAGTATTGGAACAGCACAACATCCCGTTCCCGAAATATGGAGTAGTGGAAAGTGCAGAACAGGCAATCGAATTATCAAATGATCTTGGTTTCCCATTATTGGTTCGTCCGTCTTATGTATTGGGTGGTCAGAAAATGAAGATCGTCATCAATAAAGAAGAATTGGAGCACCACGTGGTGGATATCATCAACGAAATGGGAAGCAATCAGATCTTGTTGGATCACTTCCTGGGTGGAGCAATCGAAGCAGAAGCAGATGCGATTTGTGACGGGAAAGATGTTTACATCATTGGTGTGATGCAGCATATTGAACCTGCGGGAATTCACTCAGGTGATTCTTACGCAGTTCTTCCTCCATATAACCTGGGAGATTTTGTGATGCAGCAGATCGAAGACATTACGAAGAAAATTGCAATCGAATTGAAAACTGTTGGGTTGATCAATATCCAGTTTGCAATCAAAGACGATAAAGTATACGTAATCGAAGCAAATCCGCGGGCATCCCGTACAGTTCCGTTTATCGCAAAAGCGTATGATGAACCGTATGTGAACTACGCCACGAAAGTGATGCTTGGTGAGAAGAAAGTGAAGGATTTCAAATTCAATCCGAAAAGAGAAGGATACGCGATCAAAATCCCGGTGTTCTCCTACGAGAAATTCCCGGAAGTAAAGAAAGAATTGGGGCCTGAAATGAAATCGACCGGTGAAGCAATCCGTTTCATCAAGAACCTGAAAGATCCGTTCTTTACGAAGATCTATTCGGAAAGAAACATGCATTTATCTAAATAGCCTGATAATTGAATGATTGTTGAAGCGAGCATATCGGGTTTATTCAAAACCATACTGATCATCCTTGGGGCATTGGTTTTGCTCCGTTTCCTCGGACGTGTAATGATCGCGAAACGAAACTTAGACGAGGAACGCGCAGACCTGGCCCGTGAAAAGGCATTTGTGAAGGAACGTAACGAGAAAATGAAGAATTTCGGTAAAGTTACCATTTCCAAATCCGGTCCCAAAAACAATGTCCAGGATGTGGATTACGAAGAAGTAAAGTAAAAAGTTTAAAAGGTTCAAGAGTTCAAAAAGTTCAATGGTTTAATCAGCATCGAACTTTTTGAACTCTTTTATTTTGAACCCTTTTGAACATTTTAACTATTGAACCTTTTTAATCCAATTTAGTGTGTATTCAGCAACTTCTTCCCAACCTTTCTCACCTGCAATAAAGTGGCTTCTTCCTGCAAAAGATTTGAAATCAACGGTGCTGTTTTTGTCTTTGTAAGAACCCGCAATCTTTTTTGTGAAAGCTGCCGGAAAGATCGCATCATTTTCCCCGCCAATGAAAAGCAGCGGATTGTGTGCTTTCCGAAAGTCAACTTTCGCAAATGGCTTCAATAAAGAGTCCCAGGCAATTTTGCGGCTTTCAGGAACTGCAATCTCGTTGTAGAATGCATCACTTTCACTTTTTGTATAGTTGTTAAAGAATGCTTTGTGGTACCATTCTTTGGTTCCCATATAAGGAGTTCCCGTTTTGAATGGATTCACCACCGGAAGTACCATTTTGATGGTTTGCCAGGGAGCAAGTACATTTTTGGGAGGCGCTCCGTCGATGCTTACTCCGGCAACAGCTTTGTCCAGTTCGATTAATTTCTGTACGACCAATCCTGCCAGTGAATGTCCGATTACAATTGGTTTTTCGGGAAGAGAGTCGATTAGTTTCACAATGTTATTTACCACATCCTCAAAACCAACTTTGGTTAACTCGGGGCGAATATTTTTTCTAAGATCTGCAGGATTTCCCTGGTGCCCCGGATTTGCAGGAATATGAACGGTGTAACCCTGATTTTCGAAATAGGTTTTCCAGTTTGTCCAGCTTGTGTTGTTTACAAATAATCCGTGGATCAGTACGATTGTTTTTGTTTGCGTTTTCATGACTTTTCATTTAGTACCTAAATTCTGTTTAGAATCTATGGTTGTTTCTTATGGGACAAAGTTGCACGCTTTCAATCACAATAATTTTAACCTGGGTTAAAATCGTCAAATCAGAGTTCGTTAAAACTAGAATTCTAGAATTCTGAAATTTCCGAAGTTGGGGGATTGGGTTACTTCCCAGAAAGCCTTTTCCGGATCCGGCTCAATGAAGGTCCCTGGATTCCCAAATAAGATGAAATATGGTACAAAGGAACCGTATTGAAAATATTCGGATGATGTTTAATCAGGTCCAAATAACGCTCTTCCGGGGTTTTAAAGAGGAAACTTTCGCTTCGTTCCATCGCTACATTAAATGCCTCCTGAGCAAGCAATCTTCCAAAACGTTCCCATGGATGCGATTTATGATAAAGTGAAAGCAGATCGACAATGTTAATATATAAAATCGTAGAATCGGTCAATGACTGGGTATGATAATCACATGGAATTTGGTTGATGAAGCTTTTAAAGGAAACCACAAATTGTTCCGAAGAGTAGAGGAAGACATTTTTTTCTTCGCCGCTTTTTTCTTCAATGATGTACGAACGAAATGTTCCGTCGATAATAAATCCCAGGTTCTTGCATATCTGGTGACGTTCATTGTACGATTCTCCTTTTTTGAAACTGCGCTCTTGCCAGAATGGAAGAGAGGTTTCGAATTCCTCCGGACTCATCTTTGCAAATGAGGTAATGGCAAAAGCTAGTTTTTCAATGGCTGTCATTCCTACAAAGTAAACGATTATTCCCCGATAGAAAAATAGTCTTCAAAGACTTCCATCAATCTCTCTTTGACGGCTTTCTCTGTTTCTTCGGGTGGATTGAACAGAGTTACATCCTGGATCACTAATTTCAGGTTTCCGTTCTTTTCCCTAACGGCGATGTTCATTGATTCAACTCTCAGGTCGTCAGCAAACTCGTAATTCCGTAAAACGTAATAATGATAATCAACCGGTTTTATTGGAGGAGTGGAACTTTCCTTTTTCTCCACTTTGATATTGCTGAGTGCGAGATATTCCAGGAACTCTGTGTAAGTGACTTTTTTGAGCTTAAAAGATTCCTGGATCAAATATCGTTTGGTATTGTCGGAGGAATAGGCACTGATGTTTTTTGCTTTCGAAGTTGCACTGATAGCAAATACTGTCAGCAATATTACCGGTGCAGCAAGCCATTGCTTTTTCGGAAGAGAAAGGGTCTTCGGTTGATAAAAATAGAGCGGAATTAAAACAAGCAGACAAAACAGATCAGTGTAATCGACAGTGCGTTCAAGTGTGTAAAATGGAAACAATTCGTTCCAATTCTGAATAAACCCGCTGCTCATGGAGGATTTCCACCAGCAAAAAATCGGAGCAGTGATGATGAAAATGGATTTCTTAAACTGAGTTCCGACTAGAAAAGTAAAGAATAGAACAAATACAATCAATCCGGATAAGTCGGATAGTTTTCCGGTGATAAATGAAGGCACTTCTGATTTTAAAACGAAGTCATTTGCAAGCAATGTGATTAGTGAGATCAGGAAAAACAGGTTTAATACATAGGGACGCGATGCGTCGCGTCCATGCGGAGAATATCTTTTTTCATAGCGCCCGGTTCTGTTTTCCATTGAGTTAAAGTAAAAAATAATTACGAATTTTTGATTTCGAAGTCAAAATATAAATGATGATTCACCGTTTGGGAGACAACCCTAAATTACTCGTGATGAACCAACACTTTTTAAAAACCGTATTTCTATTCTTTCTTTTAAGTCAAATCAGTCTATCCTTTTCACAAAATATTCGTGGGAAATATATAACAGTAAATACACCAGCTGATGCAACGAGTCGTCCTCTATCAGCTGACGGAGTTTTTGAGTTTCCGGTGAAAATTACTAAGGCCAACATAAAATTGAAAGCATTTCATCGCTTTGAGTTGATACAAACGAACTTAGATAATTCCAATCCGCAAGTTAGCGAAGGCAACTGGGAAATTTCCGGAAAAAGAATCACTCTGAACTTTAAAAGGACCGACTTTCCTGTATTTACAATGGAACTCGTGGAATTAAAAAGCGGGATATACCTCAAATCGGTAAATGATTATTTTTATTACTACAAAAAACAATAAAGTGAAAATACTTCCGGGCTTATTCCTTCTTTTCTTTTCAACTTGTTTCGGGCAAAAGAGTAACACTTTAGTAACCACTTATCATTCCGATAATGGCAAGATGAAAGTTACTTTTGAATACGATTCTATTGCGAATCAGTACAATGGTTTCTACAAGGATTTTTATGATGATGGAACCCTGCGGGTAGAAGGAAACTACAAGCGGGTAGATTCGGTGAAATGCAAGGATTGTTATGCCGATTATTCTCCCTGGAATAAGAAATATGTTCCATACGGCTACGCTAAAATCCTATCGGTGAAAGCGGGAATTTGGAACTATTATTATTCAAACGGAAAAATTAAGGCTTCCGGTGAGTACGCTCAAATGGTTCACGCACATAACGGATCACCTGAATTAATTGTCAATGACGGACCGATTAATGTGTGGATCAGTTACGATGATCTGAAACAGGGAGAATGGGATTATTTTGATGAGTACGGAAAGAAAATCAGAACCGAAACTTACATGGAAGGTGCTTTGATTTATACTTTAGACTATGAATAAAATCGGCTTATTTCCTTTGATTTTAGGAATCATCTATTCTTGTTCGAATCCACAAAATTCTAAGGGAATCAGTTCTTCCCTGATTGATATGAACCAGGTGAAAGATTCGTTAGCTAAATGGGATCAAATTCCTGTGGACAGTATTCATGTAGTAAAACTCAAAGAACCGGGACTTTATATTGCCCAGGGTTTTGGTCGGGTAGACAACCTGATCCGTTTGGTGAAATTGTATCCGGATAAGTTTGTTGTTTTGGATTCCATTCGGACCTTCCGGGAAATCGATTTTTACAACCAGGAAAAAGTAGTTTATAATTATAAGAACGCCTGGTTTATTTATTCGAATATCGGTTCGGGAACAGGAGCTTTAACAAGAACAATGAGCCTGGTCCGGGTAGAAAAAAAACATTTTTCAGAATTATTCACCTATTCAAAAATGGCTAGTTTCATGGATGTGGACAAGATTCATGCGTTTGAGAAATGGGTAGAAATACGGGAACTGGAAATGAACAGGAAACAGCTTATCCTTGAAACGAAATTTCAAAGTGAAATGGGCAATACCAGCGTTCCCTCGAAAATAGAAATAACGGATACTGTAACTTTTGAATTTTCCCCTACACGGAATAAATTCATTCTTAAGAAGCCAATAGATTCTTTTCTGGAAAACCAGTTTTGGATAAACAAAGGAGAATACATCTTTAGAATTTAACTTCTTCTCAGAAGTGTGCAAACATCTTTAAGTTCGAGAATTCTCGAACTCTGTTTCTAAATTTGAGCTCGATCAGGTTCGTTAAAACGCGAATTCTGTTTTGATAATGAAATCTAATCTGCCTCCCATTTATTCCTCGCTATCATCTTGATCAGGAGATTCAATGTGAAATTCCCCCGCACTGATCTTCCAAAGAAAAATTTCTCCGTCCACGGTAATTTTTCGCATGCCTTTAATGGAAATAGCCTTCTTCTAATTATTTCCGTGGAAAACATGAATAAAGCCTTGTTTCACATTGTTCGGTTCTTCTATTCCGTTCGGATAGTACATATAGAAATAAACTCCATCAGAAACGCCTTCGCCGCCCCAGTCATTTAAATACGGACTTGCGTCAAACATTCTGTTTCCCCAACGGTTAATGATAATGATCGTATTTCCTAATTGGGAATAAGCATCGTCAATAATGAAGAAATCGTTTATTCCGTCCCCGTTTGGAGTAATGATATTCGGAAGATCATTGTCACAATCCACTGCATTAACCAGCATGGTATCGGAGCCAACGCAACCTGCAGGCGTTACCACATTTAAGATCAATTGCTGGTTGAAACTAATTGGAATGCTGTTGTTGTTTCCGTAAGTCGTCCAATAATAAGTATTTCCATCATTCGGGAAGTGGAAGGTGTAAATGTCGTTCACGCAGAAAACCGTATCCGGCAGGATGTTTAAGTTTGGTACCGGTGATAAAGGAATAAAGACCGTATCGATGTAAACACAACCCATATCGTCCCAGGTTCTCAGGTAGAAGTTTCCGGAGTTTTGCTGACTCAGGGTAAACGAAAGCGGATTATTCGATGAATTTCCAAATGGAGTGATCCACAAGATGCTGTCTGAAGTGGAGGTTGTAAAGATATTCCCACTCGTTCCCGGACAATAATTCGGGAAGTTTACAGTCGTTGTAAGGTTGTAAATGGAAGTATTCACGATCAGAATCGCCGATTGGGTCTGACAACCGTATTGATCGATTGCTGTTACCGTAATTGGGGTGTAGGTCGTGTTTCCGTATACCGTCAACTCATCATCAATGATCGTCCCGAAAGTCCCCGACCACGTTACAGAAGTCAGGTTGCTGTTTAACAGAGCTGCCGTTTCCGAATCAAAGAAACAAATATTCAGGGTGTCATCTGCAAGCTGCAGAACAGCCGGGGAAATAATTGAAACACTATCTATCTGAACCGTTGTGAAACAGGCATTCGAGAATTCGACAGAGAAGACATTATTGGCATTCAGGGTCGCAAACGGAATAGTGATCGGGTTAGTTGTTCCCAGGGAAACTCCATTTGAAAACCATTCCACGTCATCTGTTGTATTGACTGAGAACACACCATCTTCATTGATGCATAAATTCGAATCACCAAGGATCGTTGCAGTGCTTGGCGGAACCGAAAGAATAACGGAAACCTGCGAATAGCTAAAGCCGCAAATGCTGTTTGGAGCAGTGTAAGAAATCAGGAAACTCGTGTCTTGCTGCACATTGGTCAAACTGACACTTGTTCCGGTGAAAAGCAGTGTTGTATCCATCGAATACCAGACAATTGCGCCAACACTACTGTTGAGCGTAGCATTATCTCCCGGACAAATGGTTTGAGAAGCAATGATAGGCGGGGCACTTCCCGGAACATTGGTGATAGAAATAGCATTCGTTTGGTAAGTACAGCCAAAACTGTTGGTCACCAAAGCCGAATAAGTTCCTGCCGCAACAGTGCTGTATGAATTTCCGGTAACAGGTCCGCTGTTCCATTCGTAACTCCCACCTGGATAAGATCCTGTGAATAGGGCCGTATCGCCATAACACAATACGGAATCACTTACGGAAATAGAAGCCGTGAATGAACCGTTGATGATCTCCACAGTATCAGCGACTGTTATTCCGCATTGCGTGACCTGCACAATGTATATTCCCGGCGCATTGGTTGTGATGTGATCACTTGTGGAGCCGGTATTCCATTGGAAAGTTGCATTTCCGGAATAACTTATTTGTATGTCTACCAGTTCATTGGTACAGATCATGGCACTTGGTACCACGGATATGGAAGGCGTTGAGTATTCAAACACTTCAAAAGGCGGCGTACTGAGGACACACCCGTCTGCATCGGTCACATTACAAACATAACTTCCAATTTCGTCTGTGTAACATTGGGATGTGGTGGACAAAGTATCTCCGTTCGGTGCAAACCAGATATAAGAAGTAAATACATTCGGAACCGACATCAATAAAGAATCAAAAGGACAAATCACCGCTTCTCCGGAAGCAGATGTAATGTTCGGAGCAACTTTCACGCCCACATAATGGTTGAATACGATGAATGAACTACAGCCGGTTACCGAATCCGCCAGGATTCCGGTGTAATTGTACCAGCCGGGAGCATTGACTTCTATACTGTCTGAACCGTTATTCCACAAAATATTGGAGCCCGACCAGTGCAGTTCCGGATTCGGATTGGTGGCGACTAAATAACTGGATTCACCCGGACAAAGCAGGTTTGCTCCCGTAATTGTTGTTCCCCAGCTTGGATTCGGATTGACAGTGACATAAAATTGCCTGGTAGCGGTATAAATGGTTGTGTCCGTACCACAGATATTGTCGAATCCTTTCACTACCTGGATGTCTACCGTGTACCAGCCGCTTGATCCGGGACTGAAAACGGTTGCCGCCGTGTCGTAATTAATATACTGTCCACCGTTAATGTGCCAGATTACCGTATCGATAGGAGGATACACAGAAGGATAAAAGTTTGCTCCCGGGTTGACGATCAGGTCTATGCCATGAAATTCAACCGCCATGCCCTGACAAATTACGATCGAGTCCCCTGAAGGATTAGGCGTATTCATGGCAATGGAAAGTGAAATACTATCGGGCGGATCCGCAAAATCATGCTGAAAAGTAAAATCTCCGATATTGATACAATACTGGTTTGTGACCTGTACGAAATACTGAAATTCCTGGTTGAGCACATGTGGTCCAACTCCGTTAAATGAAACAATATTTCCGATGGTAACCAATGAAGATCCAGGTTGTAAACCGCTAAAATTGAGGATCGCACTGTCCGGATAACAGAAATGATAATTGTTGTAATTGGGACCGGCATGGTTCACGTTTACACCTACATTATCTGTCAGCAGAGGAAGGGTGGGAATAGGTTCCTGGATTGCGTAGATCGAATCTCTGTCCATGTAGCACTCATCGTTGCGCTCGTGCTCTACCCAGTAAGGTCCGGTTGTTGTAATCGTATTAATGGTTGTTTGAGTTCCATCATACCAGGTGCTGGTATAATCCGGTCCGAAATGCGGAAAAGTCAATGTTTGATAGTATAAATTCGCACTGGTACAAAAATGGACCGTATCTCCGATAACTGTTACGTAATTCGCAGCTTCTTCCGCATGGATAAATCCTGCCAGTGAATCGGAACCCGAAACAGCGTAGTAATTATAGTTCGCATAAGTGCTGTTTACATGGTTCGTTAAAAAGGAATTTCGACTTTGATCTCCAATCAGGAAAACATGATAAGGTTCCATTCCATAAAACGGGTTTAAGGTGTAATTGTCAGCGCCGAAAGTAGCTGTTCCGGGAACGAAGTTTAAATCTGAAGTATAACTTCCACAAAGAAGTGGTTTGTCCATTTGTCTCACGGCAACTCCTTTTCCTTCATCATCCAGTTTACTTCCGAATTGCTTGATGTAAGTTCTGGAACCGCTATTCGAAACCTTTAAGAGGTAAGGATCTCTGAAACCAACAGAATTGAATATAGTTTCACTGCTGTCCTGTATTTGAGAAAGGTCGCACTTGAAATAACCGGTTACAAATATGTTGTTTCCCGGGTCAATGGAAAGTGTCCGGGCAGAAAGTTCGTTTTGTGAACCAAGGGTGTTGTTCCAAATATATTGACCGGTATTACTCGTTTTCAGAATGAAAATTTGTTTGTCGTAAGGGTTTTGGATACTATTGCTTCCATTTTGGTCGTAGTAAAGCATATTTCCCAGGAAATCGCCCGCCACAATAGGTTCGTTGTTTCCGTTTACTTCCACATCGTATGGGAGTACGTAACCTGCTTTCATTAAATGCAGGAACTGAACTTGCCCGGCAGGATTCATTTTACAAAGAAATCCGACGTTTATTCCGTTATTGACATAAGTATTGCTTGCAAAAGTGAGGGTATTGGAAAACTGTCCGGTGAAGAAAATATTATCCGATGCATCTACGGCAACAGATAATCCGCGGTCATCCAGATCGGCAGAGCCGCTCAATGACCAAACCGGAGTTCCACCGGAAGTGTATTTCGCTATGAATAAGTCGAAAGAACCATTGTTACTGGTAAAATTATTTGCTCCGATAGTTGCAGTTCCCTGGTATTCACCTGTTAAAATAATATTGTTCGCGTGGTCTACAGTAAGTTTGTAAGGATTGTCAGGAGAACTTCCGCCTTCTTTTCTGGCCCACAATACATTTCCTGCAGGATCCAGCTTTACGATGAAAATGTCTTTTGAATTGGCATTGGAAACAAGTGTTGTTGCACCAAAAGTGACACTTCCAAAGAATTGTCCGGTTAAAACAATGTTCTGATCAGGCCCAACTGCTAAATCGATTGCCCTGTCGGCAGCTAGCCCACCGAATTGTTTGACCCAGATTACGGCACCTGAAGCAGCATACTTCGCTACATATGCATCTGTATTTCCCTGTGTGGATGAAAGTGAACTGGAAGGGCCAAAAGAAGTTTGTCCGGAGAAATAACCCGCAACATAGGATTCATTCAGGTTGTTTAATTCAATGTCCGCCGCTTCGTTAGTGGTCTGGCTAAAAGTACTGGCACCCCAGGTTTGGGCCAAAGTCCAGGAAACAGAAAAACAAAGTGAACAAATGATGAGGATTAGCTTCATAGTACCGGGTGTTTACAGGTTAGAGACGAAAATTGGTACAAAAGGTTGGACAGCGGTAAAAGTTTTTCGCCGGAATACTTGGTTTTGGACAGGTAATCTAAATAAATGCTTCTCAACTTTCTGTTATTAAATCCGTTAGTTTGGAAACAAGGAAGAAACAAAAATGGAGCTGACGCTTTTGAATTGCTAATCTTTGGGAAAGATAATCATTCCACGTTCAGGAAAAAATGCATTTTGTTCAGAAAAAAATGATCTTAAATGAAAATAGCCGGAATCAATCTGCTTTGTTATAAGAATCACAAAGTAATTCAAAATACATGCTTTTATTCATGCACTTAAAAACGATAAGCAAGCAGAAAATCTACATTGTAATCGCTGTAAAGAATGGAATAATCAAAGGAAGCACCAACCTGGAAGCGTTTCAGGATGTTCCCGCGGATGGTAAAGATATTCCGCAATTCAAATACCCGGATAGCGTATGATACATTTACCTTTTGGTAAAGTCCGAGGCTGAGTCCTGCATCCAGGTTGAAATTACGTTCACTGTAATACAGGAGGAATGGGGCCAATTCCACCTTTTGTTTGAATAACTTGAAATTGTAAGAAAGGTTCCCATAAATTTCGCGCTGATCTTTGATGAGGTCAAGTCCGGTTGTTTTTACCGAACTGGCGAAGAGGTTCTTTACGGAAGCACCAACTGTTAACCCTCTGTATTGGTACTGAATTCCCGCATCCAAATCCGCGTTGACTTTGAACCTTGAAGACGGAGGATCGGTTATTTGTCCCAATTTGTCCCAGTTAATGGAATTGAAGTTAACAACAGCACGACCGCCAAGACTCAGCCTGTTTGATTTCTTCCAGCGGAAAGTTCGGCTGTAGCCCAGGTAAATGATATTTCGGTTGTAGAATGAATAACCATCATAAATGTAAGACATGTTGACGGAATTCTTCTTGTCAATGTTATAAATGTGGTTGAAATACAAATTGACTGGTTTTACCCAAACATTGTCATCGTCATATCCATCGTAATTCGCAGGGACGTATTTGTACTTTGCGTAAGCACTGAATGACATGCGTGAAATAGTGTCTTCAATACCAGCTGCAGCATTGTAATAATGCATGTTTTGATAATACATGTTCGGGCGCAGGGTATTTTGTGCCGAAATTGGAGGAATTCCAACCACTAAAAGAAGCAATACAAGGATCAGGTTCTTCATGATGCTATTTTAAATCGTTGAAATCGTTTAGTGTATTTGCCATGTAATTCGGAACTTCAGAAGTGTGAGTTCCGCCGGGATATGTATAGAGTGTGACGTTTCCTCCGGCTGCACCTAATCCGCTGAATGCATCCGTTGAATTGAAATAATAGACAACCTGGTCTGCATCTCCGTGATGCAAAAATACTTTTCCCACAGGTGTCCAGCCGCTGCTGAACGTATTCCGATTGATAACCTGGTTCATGGCAACGTCAGATCCGTCGATGATATGACTCAGGAAATATTCCCGCATGGTTTGAGAAGGAATATTTGACGGAGTAAAGATCGCGGCGTTTTGATCGTAAACCGGGTAAGCATATAATTGATCGGTTGGGCGCCTCAATTCCGAACTGAACTTGTTCAAACTGTAGAGTCCCCAGGAAAAGATACCGTTGATGTTCAATTCCTCGTCTTTTTTGGAAAGAATGTCGTCAATAAAACCTCTGAAATTATAAGGTCCGGCAAGTCCTGAACTCGCTACAATCGTAAACTCGGAAGCGTATTGTTCCTGGATGTATTTGTGTGCAGATAAACAGGCGCCGCCTCCCTGCGACCAACCGGTAAGAAATAACCGATTATCATAAGCAAGGCCTTTCTGTGAAATGAATTCCTTGGCAGCTAAAATCCCGTCGATGTTGGATTTGAATAATTCATCGTAAGCCAGGTAAGGATGTTCCTGGTCTTTCGTGATCCCAAAACCAATGTAATCCGGCATAAAGACTACGTAACCCGCCGAAGCCCATGCAAGTGCAATGCTGCGTGTTTCGAGAAAATCGTCATCACCGCCGTCATAATTGGAAGGAGTTTCCATTTTCGATTGGTAGAAAGCACTGAGGTTCACCGGAATATGTGTTCCGTGAAAATACGTGATGAAATAAGCGCTGTCTACTTCGTCCGGTACCAGGAGCAAACCGCGTGAATCAATCTGCTTTCCCTGGAAAACAGTCCGGTAAGTAATGGAATAATAAGTAACACCGTGCTCAATAACATTCTCCGTAGAAAATCCAATTTTCCCGGCAATTTCACTTTCCGGTATGTGACCGTTGTTACTGTACTCAATGATAGAACCGCGTTCCTTGTATTCCAGCCCGGCAATTTTCTTTTTGCAGGATTGGGACCCAAACAAGAAGAGAAAAGCAAGCAGAGCAACTGATATCGTTTTCATAAGAATTGGAATTCTGATAAATGTAATGCATCCAAAAGTCTTTCACATCAGATTTGTTCAATTCGTATTCTTAAAAATTGCAAAAATCATTAGCGGAGTATATGCAGGAATCCTTGTTTAATGCTCTTGGGATCTTCGATACCTTCCGGGTAGTACTGGTAAAAGTAAACGCCTTCAGGCAACTCTTTTCATCAAAATCATTCTTGCACGGACTGTTTTCGAGAAGCTTATTTCCCCAAAATGTTAAAATCCGATCAGTGTTAAATGAGCTTGAGACGCCAATGTATGATAGGATATCTCTAAATTATTTTTTTTAGCGAATTGAGATTTAAGCTCTTACTTCCTGATTTTGTATCAATAAATACCCGGGTGAATTTTTTGGTTGATACAATAACCGGATTAAACGTTACTATTAGTTGGTTTGTCGAATTTAAAATCCAATGCATGCATAGTACTGTATATTTGCCGAATATTATAACTTGAAACCATGCGTAAGAGATTTGCTCTCATTAAAGTAGCTATCCTAAGCTTGCTATTCCTCATTACTTGTATATCAAAATCCAATGCGCAATGTACGGTTGTGTCTGGCGCCGGGTACACTGTAAACGTTACCATTACTCCTAAAAATATTGCTGTCAGTACAAACAATTGCCAGTGGGGATACAATTACAACGTCAATTTTGATTACAATATCAGCATCACAGGTCCAAACGCGAGTTCCTTATACACTATGCAGGCTTTGATCTATTGTGTCAATAATCAAATAAACGGAGCTTATTCTTTGCCTTTGAACGGTGGAACCGGTAATGCTACAACAACTACCAATCCGGCTATTCCACACAACGGAACGGCTTATGGATATAGTGCGCCGTATGTTAGTTGCACAAATGCAACTGTTGCAACCATGCAGTGTAACGCTATTGATATTATTATTGAAGGCCCTGGAATTCCTTACCAGCAGATTCACTGCAACAACCTGGTTTCCGTATTGCCTGTGGATTTCCTGTTCTTTGAAGGCGAGAAGAAAGACAACGGAAACTTATTGAACTGGGCGGTAGAAGCAGAATATCGAAATGACTACTTCTCCCTGGAAACCAGTACCGACGGAGTAAACTGGAAAGAGTTGACCAAAGTAAAAGGAGCGGGAACTGCCCAGCAAGCAAAGACCTATTCTTTCCTGGATACTAAAAACACATCCGTTTCCACTTATTATAAGCTCAGTCAGACAGATTTCGACGGAACCCGTAATGAGTTGGCTTTAAAATTCATTCCTCTTACTGATTTCCAGTTCAGAATGTTCCCGAATCCGGCTGCAGAAAATAAAGTACACATCGATTTCTCCAACACTTCGGATGATGCAGCTTCTGTGATCATTAGAAATGAACTTGGACAGGTAGTATTCTTAACTAACCTGGATGCTATTGCAAAATCCGGTAAAACAACCTACTACAGTTCAGATTTGTTACTGGATCAGCCTGCAGGAATTTACCTTGTGGAAATTCATTCCGGAGATCAATTATTAGAGCGCTCGAAACTCGTTATCCGATAAGAATCCTCTTTTCACCACAAAGCGCACGAAGTACACAAAGAAATGATTTAATCAGGTGCTGTGTGGGTAGTTAAATCAGTGTGTTCTCTAAATTTCCGGACGGTTTTCCAATAATCCTCATATGCTTTTGTGGCCTTTACGGTCGAACTTTTAATCCACACATCCTAAAAACAAATCCTCGTGTGCCTTGTGGCCTTTGCGCCTTCGCTGTAGCTACTGTGTAAGCGTTGTGGTGAAAATTTCTATTGTGAGTGCTTTTCCCTAACTTCGAACCAATGAAAGAGAAAGCAATCGTATTGTGGTCGGGAGGAAAAGACTGTAACCTGGCTTTGCAGCTTGCAAAAGAAAAAGGCCTTGAGATCATTGCTTTGGTGACCTTTCATTCAAAATCAACGGAATTCAGAGCACATCCGAAGGAATGGATGGAACTGCAATCCAAATCTTTGGGCATTACGCACATCCTTCTTGAAATCCAGGAACCTTTTGAGGAGAACTATGAGCTTCAATTGAAAAAACTGAAAGATCAATTGGGAATTTCCACTGCAGTTTCCGGCGATATATCAGAAGTACACGGAAATTCAAACTGGATTACCGAAAGGGCAAAAGCTGTTGGAATGAACACTTTTGTCCCATTATGGCAGAAGAATCGGGGAGAAGTCCTGGAATTGCTGCTTCAATTTAAGTTTGAAGTTGTCCTGACTATGATTAAAAAGCCGTGGCTCGATGAGCATTTTGCCGGAAAAAGAATCGATCGGGAGCTGATTGAACAATTCACGGGCCAGGGAAAAGAAAACGGTTTGGATCTTTGCGGCGAACAGGGAGAATACCACACGATGATACTAAATGGCCCGGGTTATCGTGCTCCAATTAAACTGGAGAAATATAACCTCACTCAGCTAGATGAAATGACACATCTCTCCGAACTGAAACTTTCCCTGGATGGGGATTACCACGCACCGGCATTGGAGAAACACAAAAAATGCGTGAAGTGTAACAAATCATTTTCCTGTTATACCGATGGCTGCTGGTGTGCGGAACTTCCTATGATCATGCCCATGGAAAATAGTACCGATTGTTTGTGTCCCGTTTGCTTAACAGCTGCTATTGATGAGAAATTGAAGATAGGAACTAATGTTTGAATTCAAAAGCATGAACGAAAGTGCTGAATATGTTGAAGAACAGCGTATTTATCTCTTGATAATTAAATCAGTAATAATTGATAATCTCAGGCATCAAAACCATTAATTAACAATTAGTTGCAACTTTATTAACAAACATCCAAAAAAAGGTTCTACCTTTGCACAAAATTTTAGATTTATTTTATGACCTTTAAAGAACTCGGGTTAAGAGTTGAGGTTCTGCAGTCGATAGAAGCAATGGGTTTTGCAGAACCAACTCCGATCCAACAAAGTGCCATTCCGCACTTACTAAATGATGAAAGCGATTTTGTCGGACTCGCACAAACAGGGACAGGGAAAACAGCCGCATTCGGCTTACCGTTAATTCACAAGGTAACAGACCGCCCCACTGAAACACAAGGTTTAATCATCGCTCCAACGCGTGAATTGTGTTTACAAATCTCCAAAGACTTAGAAGCATTTGCTCAGTTTGATCGTCAGATTAAAGTAGTTGCCGTTTACGGTGGTACGGATATCCGCAAACAAATGAGTGATATTAAGCGTGGTGCAACGATCGTTGTAGCAACGCCTGGGCGTTTGGTTGATTTGATCAATCGTAAAGCAATCAACTTGAAAACAGTTGAAACAGTAGTGCTTGACGAAGCAGATGAAATGCTGAATATGGGCTTCAAAGAAGACATTGACGCAATTTTGAATGCTACCCCGGATACAAAGAATGTGTGGTTATTTTCCGCAACAATGCCAAAAGAAGTGGCAGCGATTGCTAAAAATTACATGACAGATCCTTTGGAAGTTGCCATGGGCCACAAAAACCAAAGTAACGAAAACATCGAGCACATTTACTACACAGTAAAAGAACGCGATCGTTACGATGCATTGAAAAGATTAATTGACGCTAGTCCGGATATCTTCGGATTGGTTTTCTGTAGAACACGTAATGAAACGGCTACCGTTGCTGAGAAATTGGCAAAAGAAGGATACAGCGCTGAACCATTGCATGGAGATTTATCTCAGGCAATGCGTGACCGTGTGATGGACCGTTTCCGTGAGCGTTCAATCCAGTTGTTGGTTGCAACAGATGTTGCTGCCCGTGGAATTGACGTAGACAATATTACACACGTTATCAATTACAACTTACCGGATGATATCGAGAATTATACGCACCGTTCAGGTCGTACAGCTCGTGCTGGTCGTCAGGGTAAATCATTGGTATTGATCAATACACGTGAGAACTTTAAAATCAAAGCAATTGAGCGTCAGATTCGTACTACGTTTACAGCTGCATTGATTCCTGAAGCTTCAGAGATCTGTGGAATCCAATTGAACAAATTGATTTCCAAAGTGAAAGAAATTGAAGTGAAAGAAAATGATATCGCTCCATTCTTGCCTGCAATCATGGCAGATTTTGAAGAGTTGTCTAAAGAAGAAGTGATCAAAAAATTCATTTCTGCTGAATTCAATCGTTTTATTGAATACTACGATCGTGCAGGTGATTTGAATGTAAGCGCTGGAAGAGGTGATCGTGAAGATCGCAAAGAAAGAGGCGGAAACGATCGTTTTGACCGCAAGGACCGTTTTGAAAAAAGCGATAGAGGTGAAAGAAGCGAACGTGCTCCAAGAGCAGATCGTGGCGATAGCGCAAACAGAACTCGTTTCTTTGTAAGCCTTGGAAAACGCGACGGATTAAACCCGGGTGGTTTATTGCGTGTGATCTGTGATTCAACAGGATTGAACAGTGGTTCTATCGGTCGTATCGATGTGATGCCGAACTTCTCATTCTTTGAAGCTGACAAAACAGATGAAGCAGCGATTTTATCAAAAGTAAATGGAGCAGATTACGAAGGAAATAGCGTAAGCGTTGAAATTACTCAGAAGAAAGAAGGTTCTGATCGCAGAAGCAGTGGTGGTGGAGAACGTCGTTCTTTTGGAGACCGTGATCGTTCATCAGGTGGAGGCGGAGATCGTCGTTCATCAGGTGGTGGAGGTTTCCGTGGAGGAAGCTCAAGCTACGGTAAATCATCTGAAGCAGGAGGAAGCGAACGCAGAAGCAGCGACCGTCGTTCATCCGGTGGTGGATTCTCCGGAGGAAACAAATCTTATGGTTCCGCATCAGGAGGTTCTTCAGAACGTCGCTCATCAGGTGGCGGAGAACGCAGAAGCTCAGGTGGCGGACGCAGATTTGATTCAAGTTACAGCAAATAAGAATTAGCAATTATCAAGGATTTAATTATCAAGTGAGTGACTCTAGAGAATCTCACTTGATAATTGATAATTAAAGAATTTATAATTAATAGAATGGAAATTAGAAACATCGCAATTATTGCACACGTTGACCACGGTAAAACAACATTGGTTGACAAAATGATTGAGGCAGGAAATGTAATTAATGAACGTGATCGTCCTACGGGAGATTTGATCATGGACAGTAACGATTTGGAGCGTGAGCGTGGAATCACCATCGTATCTAAAAACGTTTCCGTTTCTTACAAAGGAACAAAGATCAATATTATTGACACTCCCGGACACGCCGATTTTGGTGGTGAGGTAGAGCGTGTATTGAACATGGCAGATGGAGTTTGTTTGTTGGTGGATGCTTTTGAAGGCCCGATGCCGCAAACACGTTTCGTATTAGGGAAAGCATTGTCAATGGGTCTTAAACCATTGTTGGTAATCAACAAAGTGGACAAAGACAACTGTACTCCCGATGAAGTACATGAGAAAGTATTCGATCTGATGTTCGAATTGGACGCAAACGAGGAGCAGTTGGAATTCCCAACTATCTACGGTTCTGCTAAAAACGGTTGGATGTCGACAGACTGGAAACAGCCGAAAAAAGATATTACAGATTTATTGGACCAAATTTTGGATTATTTCCCGCCTCGTCCTATCGAAGAAGGAAATACTCAAATGTTGGTGACATCTTTGGATTTCTCTACATACGTTGGACGTATCGCAATCGGTCGTTTACACCGTGGAGAATTGAAAGAAAATCAACCGATCATTTTGGCAAAACGCGATGGTACTCAAGAGAAACACCGTGTGAAAGAATTGTTCGTTTTTGACGGAACTGAGCGTCGTAAAGTAGATTCGGTTGTTGCCGGAGATATTTGTGCGGTTACAGGGATCGAAGGATTCGAAATTGGTGATGTTATCTGTGATATTGATAATCCGGAGCCATTGGCATCTATCAAGATTGATGAGCCGACAATGAACATGTTGTTCTCTATCAACGATTCACCGTTCTTCGGGAAAGAAGGGAAGAAAGTAACTTCCCGTCACATCCAGGAGCGTTTGCAAAAAGAGTTGGAGAAAAACCTGGCAATGCGTGTTTCCGATACGGATAAAGCAGACAAATGGATCGTTGCTGGTCGTGGTGTATTGCACTTGTCAGTATTGATCGAAACAATGCGTCGTGAAGGATACGAATTACAAGTGGGTCAGCCACAGGTAATTATCAAAGAAATTGATGGTGTTAAATGTGAGCCGGTTGAGGAATTGACAATTGATTTACCGGAAGAGTTTTCAGGAACAGCTGTTGAGGCCGTTACAAAACGCAAAGGTGAAATGACCAATATGGAACCGAAAGGAGCTCGTATGATCATTCAATTCCAAATCCCATCACGTGGAATCATTGGTTTACGTAACTACTTGTTGACGCAAACTGCAGGTGAAGCAATTATGACTCACCGTTTCTTAGAATATCAACCATACAGAGGTGATATTCCGGGACGTCAAAACGGATCTATGATCTCATTGGAGCAAGGAACATCTATTCCGTTCTCATTGAACAACTTGCAGGATCGTGGTAAATTCTTCATTAATCCTAATGAGAATATTTACGAAGGTCAGGTAATCGGTGAAAACTCACGTGCAGGAGATTTGTGTGTAAACGTAACTAAGACAAAGAAAATGTCTAACATGCGTTCATCAGGAGCAGACGAGAAAGTTCGTTTGGCACCGGCAAAAATCTTCTCTTTGGAAGAGTGTTTGGAATACATCCAGGGAGATGAGTACGTAGAAGTAACACCTGAAAACTTACGTATCCGTAAAATCTTCCTGAAAGAGAACGAGCGTAAAAGAGCTGGTAAATAATTTTGATTCCCTGTCAGTTCGAATATCAGCCACAGCTGATTATCGGGAAAAGGGGAGATAGAAATAATTAAAAAAGCGTCCCACATGTGGGACGCTTTTTTTGTTAAACGAACTTCAAAAATTTAACATCGCTGACAAAGACCTATTACTTCTGATGAAGACACAAACTGTTTCCATCCAAATCCTTTAGCCAGGCAAATTTTCCCCAGGGCGTATCATCAATTTTTCCGACCTCAATTCCTTTTGCTTTCAACTCTTCCATTTCTTTTTCAATGTTGTCGGTTTCGCAAATAATACCCTGAAAACCTGCAAGCGAAATAGTAGTATTGCTATTCGGTAAACCCATTTGTATCCACGTTTCACCATGCGGATCAGGTGCTTCCAAAACAACCTGAAAACCGAGTTTCAAATAGAATTCTTTTGCTTTTTGTCTATCCTTTACAGGAATCATAATAATTTCTACTGATTTCATTTTTTTACTTTTTTAGTTATTCATTCATCCTCCTAAAGGTATTTATATCATAGAACAGCACTACTTGGTAAATACGACAATATTACCCGTTGATTGCGACAAGACGTTTCTTTACATTTGTAAGATGAAACACATCTCCATTTTGCCGCTTTATGATGCAACACTGACAAGTATTGACAGCAGTCATCAACTTTTTTCAAGGGTGAATGAATTTATGAAATATCAAGGGAAATCAGCTTTTTATAAAGTGGAAATTGTAGGCTTGGAAAAGAAAACCAGCCTCAATAATGGTCTTTATACTATTCAGGCTGATAAAACTATCCATGAAATTTCTAAAACAGACGTCATTGTAATTCCGTTATTATGCGGAGATTTTCCTGAGGCAATTTCAAAGAATAAAGAATACAAAGAATGGGTAATCGCGCAATATCAAAGCAATGCAGAAATTGTTTGTCTTTGTGTCGGGTCCTTTTTTTTAGCGTCAACAGGATTATTAGAAGAGAAAAAATGTGCGGTGCATTGGGCAGCGAAAAATGAGTTTAAAGCCATGTTTCCCGACATAAAAATTATTGACGACATCATTATTACAGATGAAAAAGGAATTTATACCTGTGGTGGAGGATTTTCCTATTTGAACCTTTTGCTTTATGTTATTGAAAAGCATCTAGGCCGGGAAATTTCAATTCTTGCTTCAAAAATATTTGAAATTGACATACAAAGAAAGAGTCAAAATCCGTTTGTGATTTTTATAGGACAAAAAGGGCACGGTGACCAGGTTGTTCTGGATGCTCAGGAATTTATAGAAAACAACCCGACAGAATCTTTTACTGTTGATGAAATTTGCACCAGGTTTGGCGTGGGACGCAGAACATTTGAAAGACGGTTTAAAAAACATACGAGTAACTCGATCCTGGAATATGTACAAAGAGTAAAAGTTGAGTTTGCCAAGAAACATCTGGAGACAAACCGAAAAACAGTAAACGAAATCATTTACGAAACAGGTTACAATGATATGAATGCTTTTAGAAATGTTTTTAAAAAATATACAGACCTGTCGCCCATTGAATATCGTAAGAAATATGCGGTGTAACAAACAATAACACGGTTTATGCCGGATTATAAGAAAGATATTAGAGAATAATTCATAGTACTTGAGGATTTCCGTGATATATTTGAAGGAACCCCAAATTATGAAATCGATACAACAACTACTTCCCGTCAAAGGATCATTTTGTGGGATGTATAAGTTAGAGGTGATTATAAAAAAATGCACAAAAAAATGGAAGAAATCAATCCTATAAATATCAGTGAAAAGTTTTCATTGATTGAAAAAAATTGGACACCTCACATCATCGGCGAACTTAACGGGCAGTACGTAAAACTCTGTAAGTTAAAGGACGATTTTGTTTGGCATAGTCATGAAAAAGAAGACGAACTCTTTATGGTATTCAAAGGTACTTTATTGATGGATTTTAGAGACGGACGAACTATCAAAGTGAACGAGGGCGAAATTTTAATCGTTCCAAAAGGCGTTGAACATCGGCCGCATACAAATGGAGAAATAGTTTTTAATTTACTTTTTGAACCCAAGGAAACATTGCATACAGGTGACGTGGAAAGTGAGCTTACCGTAAAGAATCTAGATTGGATTTAGCGTAAGATTTAGCGTTAAAACAACCACAGCTAGCAGCGGCTACGCGTAATGTTCGGTTGATGAGTTAATTGAAAGGGTATTGTCTGATCTTCGTATTGTTCTCGTGGCTAGTTCTTTGTTCCAATCCCCGATTATTGGCGTTGACGAATTCTTGAAATAGCAGAAGATCCAAACGCACACAAAATAGTAATCACTAAAAATCAAAAAATGAAATTTATTGTTGAAATCGGAAACGAAGAAAAACAAGTTATTGATTATAGTTTTAACAAATTCTGGGGGAATGTAAAAATAACTGTAAACGGAAAAAAAATAAAAAGTGATTTTAGGTTGTATTCAGTGGACTTAACAAAAACATATGAATTTGCAGTTGGAGTCGATGAAAAGCACCTGATTAAAATAGAAAAAATCAGACCATTGTCACTCGCAGGATTTAGAAGTAATACTTATAGAATTTTCGTAGATGATCAATTGTTTAAAGAATTTAAAGATTAAGAAAATTTTTACTAAATCTGAACTTCAGTGCTTCTAGTCAAATTCAATGCTCACAGACAATTTTGTGCTCCTAAATCTTGCCACTCCGCAAATCTGCCGTTGACTCATTCCATCTAGCCTTTCAAAAAAAAATGACAAAAGATTTGCGCAGTTAAATAACTGCATTTTGATTTGCAGTCAAATAACTGCATAATGGAAGTGAGAAGAGATGTTTTTCAGGCAATAGCCGATCCAACACGTAGAGCAATATTGGCGTTGGTGGCGTTACAGGCAATGACACCCGGGGCAATTGCCGGAAATTTTAACTCAACAAGACAAACTATTTCAAAGCATATTCAAATTTTGACTGAATGTGAATTGTTGAAACAAACACAATCAGGACGAGAAATTTATTATCATTTTAATCCAACTAAAATCAAAGAAGTAGCAGACTGGGTAAACGAGTATAGTCGATTTTGGAATGAAAAATTCGATTC
The DNA here is from genome assembly GCA_965650365.1 of uncultured Fluviicola sp. Taxonomy (GTDB): domain Bacteria; phylum Bacteroidota; class Bacteroidia; order Flavobacteriales_D; family Crocinitomicaceae; genus Fluviicola. The sequence goes on from CBFGOJ010000002.1 coordinate 126,456, forward strand.
GCTTGACAAGTATTTAACGAAAGTTCAATCAAATAATAAACTAAAAAAATAAAAAACAATGATTCCAAATGACAAAAAGGAAGGACTAAAAATAGTTCGTGAATTTAATGCGCCTAAAACCTTGGTATTTGATGCGTTTTCAACTGCAGAAGCATTCGCTGAATGGTGGGGACCAGCTGAAACGCCTGTAACTGTTGAACACTTTGACTTCAAACAAGGAGGAAAGGCTCATTACAAAATGGAAGGTAACGGACAAATTATGTGGGGTATTTTGAACTTTCAAAACATTGTTCGCCCCGACTTATTAGAGTATGTTAGTTCATTTTCTGATGAAAGCGGAAAGATTTGTAAATCACCATTCCCGTTTGATTTTCCATTAGAAATTTTCAATCGATTAACACTTGAAGAAAACAACGGAATAACAACTTTAACCCTTTCAGGACATCCAATTAACGCAACTGTTGAGCAAGAGGCTACCTACAATTCTATGATTGAAAATATGAATCAGGGATTTGCCGGAATGTTAAATCAGTTAGAAGCATATCTGACCAAAGCTCAAAAATAAAATACAGACTATTTAGAACAACGAACTCTGAATATCCTTTTGGTGTAATGGGACTGATGCGCTTAATTGACCGTCAGTTCCTTTTTTAGTTACATTTGCGACAGGCTGATTTAGTGCATTATAAAGCCTTTGAATCCTTATCTTCACTATATGAAAGCAACATTTAAAGAGATTGTCCATAAAAGCCAGGAATGGACCAATGCCGTGCGGCTAAGAGAAAAAATTCTCCGGGAGCCGCTTGGAAGTAAGTTTTCCGAAAAGGAACTCGAAGAAGAGCAGTACCATATTCAAATAGCAGGATTTATGGACCATGAACTGGTTGCAACCGCTGTGCTTGTTCCTGAAGGAACTGAAATGAAAATGCAGCGGGTCGTTGTTTCAGAAAACCTTAGAAGTAAGAATATCGGCTCGGAGATGATGGCATTCTGTGAAAAATTGGCCGTTGACAGGAACTTTAAACTGATGTATTGTCATGCCCGTGATTCGGCAGTAAACTTCTACTCCAAAAATCACTATGAAAAAGAAGGTGATTATTTTGACGAAGACGGGATCCCGCATTTGAAAATGAGAAAAAAACTGTAGCATAAAATAATAGCAAAAGCGGATTCCAACTGGAGCTCGCTTTTTTTATTGGTACTAATAACGCCACTTTTGTTTTTGACATTTTGAGAAAAGTGAAAATAAATTTGCGCAATCATTTAATTGCATATATATTTGCAATCAAATGATTGCATAACTGTAAATTCATGGAAACAAGACGAGATGTTTTTCAAGCAATAGCCGATCCAACACGCAGAGCGATATTGGTTTTACTTGCCTCACAAGTAATGACACCAAATGCTATTGCAGAAGAATTTAATACGAGCAGGCAAGCAGTATCCAACCACATTAAAATTCTCACCGAATGTGAATTGCTAAAACAAGAGCAGAAAGGAAGAGAGATTCATTATCACATTAATGTGGATAAAGTGAAAGAAATAGACAATTGGATCGAACAATTCAGGAAGATCTTTGAAACTCAATTCAATCAACTCGACAAGGTATTATTAAAACTAAAAAACGAAAAAAAATGAATCATCTATTATTTGACTTCACAGTTGACAAATCAAAAAAAACGGTTTATGTTAACAGAGAATTTGAAGCCGATCAATCATTGGTATGGGATGCTTTTACAAAAAAAGAAATCCTTGACCAATGGTGGGCTCCTAAACCCTTTGAATCAAGGACCAAAGTTATGGACTTTAAGGTAGGCGGACAAAGACTTTATGCGATGGTAAGCCCCGAAGGAAATGAGATGTGGGCAATACATCAATACACTTCCATTACTCCAAAAAGCAATATCAAATACTTGAATGCTTTTGTAGACAAAGACGAAAATCCGATGTTACCTGGTTCTGATTGGGATCTTACTTTCAGTGAAAAAAACGGAATTACAACAGTAAGTATTAGTATTTACAATGATTCCCTTGAACGCATGGAAAAAATGATTGAAATGGGCTTCCGGGAAGGATTTACAGCTACATTGAATGAACTTGAAATAGTATTAAAAAAGTAACTTTCAGAACTTAAATAAAAAACTAAAAATATGGCATTAATCAATCCACACATTAACTTCAACGGCAACGCCGAAGAAGCATTCACTTTTTATAAATCCGTATTTGGAGGTGAGTTCTCAAAGATCATTCGCTTCAGGGAAATCTCCAGCGCTGAATACCCGGTGCCGGAAGAGGAAGAAAATAAGATCATGCACATAGCTTTGCCAATCGGTGAGAACTTTCTGATGGGGAATGACGTTCCTGAAAGTATGGGAAGGGTAGATGAAAATGAAAATCGCTCGAAAATAATGATCATTGCCATGAGCAGGGAAGAAGCGGAAAAGTTATTCAATGGACTTTCAGCAGGTGGCCAGGTAGAAGTGTCTCCCGAAGAGAATCCCGGAAACAACTATTTCACCATGTTTCGTGATAAATACGGAATCGAATGGATGATTAACTTTGATCCGAAACAGGAAGGGTAAAAGAAAATGGGACAGTTTATTGAATTTATACATAACTACTTCTTTTACATTTGGATTGTATTGGTGGTAACGGTAGTCTCTCTCTTTTTTATAAAGGGTAGGAAAGCAATTCAACTATTTGCGGATCTTGACTTGAGCAAGGTCCTTTATTCTGAAAAGAATGCTTCCGGGTATTCCACTAAATCATTTCGTACAAAGCTGGGAGGATCAAGCAAAGTACTTCATGTGATGATCACCGATAAAGAATTGATCATTAAGACTTATTTATTAGCTGCATACATCGCTCAAAAGCATGACATGTTACATCGGATTCCACTTGAAAACATAGTGAATACTGAGATTAAAGAGGGAAGCTTCTTTTCAAAACTATTTATTCGATTCAAAGGGCAGCAGGAAGAATTAAAAGAAATTGTAATTCTTTCTAAGAACAACTACCAAATAAAAGAGATACTTGACCAGGCAAGAATCATCCGTTAAAGTCTATCATCGAATCCGAAGAAAAACAGTAATATTGCAATCAAACCTAAAGTGAATGTCTAGAGACCGGGAAGAGATCATGCGAATTGCTGCAGAAAGAGCAAGGCTGAAAAAAGAAAAAGAAGCGCGTGAGGAAAAAGAATTATATGCGCGGATTACCTCCGGTTGGCAATGGATCATCTTTAAAGTCGTTGTCGTTTTTTGTTCATTAATGGTAGTTGTTTCCACCATCGAGGTTTTCGTGGATGGACCATCAAAAAAACTAACGGACAAATCCTGGGAAATTGACCACAACTGGAGTTATCCCTGGCATAGTGTATTAAATGTGGAAGGATATATGTTCACTCCCAAATTAGAAGATTGGTTGGATCATAAGGATAGCACGCTTACAATGACCTATTCTCCAATCTTTCGAACGGGGAAGAAATTAGTCTACGAAATTGAAATAACAGAATCAGTTACAAGACACCACGAAGAAATAAGACAAAGATCCATTTTTACCTGGTTTCCTTTCCTTCAAATTTTTCTGTTGATCCCATTGTTTACATTTTTGTTTAGAAGACAAAGCGCCTGGTTCAACTTTGCGCGAGTGGCGTCATTGGTAATAGTTTTTCCCGGAACTTTATTCGTGATATTCTTTGCTTTGATGTGATAAACAGAATAAATAAGACAAAAGAATTAAAAGAGCATAACCTTTACAAATGAGTAAGCACTTTTTGATTTTCATTTTACCATTAATTGCGTTCATTATAGGATGCAATAAAAAAGATAATTCTGATCAAAATGCTATTTCAGAATTAATCAAAAAATATCCCGAGCTGGGTAAGGATACGATTGGAAATTTCCAGTTAATTAGAACGGTACTTACCGGAAACGGGAAGGTTGGGATCAAATTCTATGCAGGTAAATTGGAGAAACATGATCTGATTGTTTTGCAAAATGAATCCGGAAAGAGTTATGCAATTCCCTTGTTTTCAAATGATGTTCGAAAGTATTGGAGTTTTGAGAATGAACCGGAAACCTTTAAGAATAAAGAATACAATTCTCTTTTTGAACTGGAATTTGTTTCTGCAATTAATGAGCTTGGGCTAAATGATGGGCTTGCTACCGGATATAACGTCATTTACGAGATTCTTCACTCGGTGCTGCATTGCCAGGAATTAACTGAATTAGATGGCGAAAAGCTTGATAATTTGGGGAGTATGTTTTATGCTTCAGATTCTAATTCGGATGGTGATGCAGCATGTGAATCCAGGAACAAAAAAAACCGCGAACAAATATTGCAAGGAATGGTCAAAGGCAGGCTTATTTTTCAGCATAATGCCTGTTTTGATACCCAAAACCATCGTGTTTTTCAATTCAAATTTCCTAAGAACAATAAACTGAGAATTAAAAAACTGGATATAAAGATTTATCGAATAGGATGTGAGTTTCAAATGATCTTACTTTAAAAAAAATTGCATTTTATGATTTACTCCTTTGGTGATTTCGAAACATTCATGCTATAAAAACCGGATCACAAATGAATTTCCAAAACATTATTCCTGACAAATCCATTTCGCTTTTTGTGAAAAACATTTGGGTGTTTGAAAGTGAAAAGAAAGGCACGACAACCAGTCTGCCGTTTTTTGCAGATGGATTTCCGGGTTTGATGTTTCATCAAAGTGAAAAGGGGTTGGTGGTAAAACCGCACGATAAAAAAATGCCCGAAATTTTCCTTTACGGACAAACCATTCATCCCATTGTGCTGGAGATCCCGGGAACCTATCTCATCCTTGTTTTTCAGTTGTATCCTTTTGTGTTGAGAACGTTTTTTGATGTGCTTCCTAAGAGCATTAATGATACCTGCTACTATTTGGATGACTCAGAAGGAAAAATTTCAAAACTGAATCAGCAGTTGATTGCTTGCAAAACAGTCACTGAAAAAATTGCCACCATTTCCAATCTGCTTTTAGGTTATTTTGAAAACAAGAAGCAAAACCTTGATTTTGAAATTAGAAATGGGATCCTGGAAATTATGAAGACAAAAGGACAGGAAAGCATTCGTGTTATCGCTGAAAAACAGGATCTCAATTTGCGAACTTTTGAACGGAGATTTTTAAAAGAAACCGGACTTCCACCCAAACAGTTTGCGAAAATGATGCAGTTCCAGGCTTCTTTAGAACAATTATCTGTAAAAGATTATACCCGGTTGACAGATGTTGTTTATGAAAATGGATTTTCAGATCAATCCCATTTCATCAAAGTATTTAAAGCCTTTACAGGTAAAACACCCAGGAATTTCAATAAATAATCCGACTGTCGTTTTTATTCTATTTTTCAAAATTCACTTGCAGCACATTTGTAGCATGAATCTTAAAAACGAACTAAAATGAAGCTGATTATTTTTGGTGCAACAGGCACAGTTGGTAAAGAATTGGTAAAACAGGCCCTTCAAAAGGGATATCACGTTACTGCCTTTGTTCGCAACCCTGAAAAATTGCAAAATGAGAAGAATCCCCATTTAAACATTTACAAAGGAAATGTATTGAATGTAAGCGAAGTGGAAGATGCTTTGAAGGATCAGGATGTGGTTTTGTGTGCGCTGGGCGATGGCAGAGCAGGAAAAGTAAGGGCCTTGGGAACAAAAAACATCCTGGAAGCGATGAATAAATCCGGGCAAAAAAGACTGATTTGTCAAACAACCTTGGGAATGGGGGAAAGTTATGGGAACTTAAATTTTACCTGGAAACACATCATGTTTGGTTTTTTACTCAAAAAAGCATTCCTTGACCATCAATTCCAGGAGCAGTACATTTTACAAAGTAACCTGGAGTTCACCATCGTAAGACCAAGCGCTTTGACAGATGGTGGCATCACGAACAAGTATAAAATTGGGTTTGATGGAAATTTCAAAAAACTCAGCTTAAAAATATCCCGCTCAGATGTTGCTGATTTTATGCTGCAGCAGTTAGCTGCAACGAACTATTCCCGAAAAGCGGTTAGTATTTCTAATTAACGGATCATGAAATTTACCGATATCACACTTGTTTTAACAGCAATCTTTACTGGTTTAATGGCCGGTTTATTCTTTGCTTATTCCGTTTCTGTCACTCCGGGACTTGGGAAGTTGGGAAACAAAGAGTTTCTAAGCGCCATGCAGCAGATTAATAGAGAGATCCAAAATCCACTCTTTTTCGGGTGCTTTTTTGGCAGCCTGATTCTGCTTGGTATTTCTGTTTTTTATTACAAAAACAGCACATTCTTTACGCTATTGGCAGGGGCATTTTTAGTTTATCTGCTTGGTGTTTTCTTAGTGACCATTTTCATACATGTTCCACTGAACAATAAATTAGACCATTTTGAAATTGCAGTTGCAGCAGAAATGACCGCAGCCAAAATGAGATCCATTTTTGAAAACAGATGGAACTTTTGGAACAACGTAAGAACAATATCAGCTATATTGAGCCTGATTTTGGTAGTTTTAGCCTGCATTCAAAAAGCAAATAAATAATTGCCCGCTAGCAAGATATTGAATCACCATGAACAAAGAGAAAGCTAAATTATTTCGGAAAGTAAACACCAGGACGCATGGTGTACATCATGATTTTGGGGACGATTTCAAAAATACCCGAAATGGGAAGGGAGAAATGTTGGAACAAACGAAAGGAAAAATGTCCGGAAGAAAAGAACGCGGTTTGGATTACACTCCGCTTTACCGGTTCCTTTTGTCGAAGGTGGGTTCTGACTGGGACGAAGTATTTAGTGAAGCAAAATCAAGATTAGACAAAACCGAACCCATATTCGGAATGGTAGCATTGAATGAAAACGAAAAGAAGGATTTTGTAAGAATTGGCGAGTCGTCTTATTTTTCGGGTTTGTATGTGGACGGGAACAAGATTTTACAACTATCGAATCCGCTTTTGAAAGCAAAAGACATGGAACCGTTTTGCAGCTGTTGTACGCATACTTTCAACGGAAAATTGTTTGGGAGTGAATGATCCATAAATTAAAGTCATAATAGGCGAATAGCGATTATCTTTGTTTCCTCAGAAAAGAAATAAATGATAGACTCAAAACTCACTTTAGACATTATTACCGCAACACTTTCGGGTGAAAAGCACGAAGAGCAGATTACGAAACAATTGGAACACCTGGAAGAAGTGGAATACGAACATACCGGTTCGGGATTGTTGATATTCATTGAATACAGAAAGGCTGCGAAAGAATTTTGGTTGACGGACGCCCAGTTGAAAGAAACATTCGGGATGTCAGAGCCGGAATTATCTAAAGTAGAATTGATCAATGAAGCATTGAATATCAAGGCAGAAACTGCGGTTCATTTTACGAACGGATTGATCGATCGGGTGGAGATATGGAACCAATTGGGAGATTACCCGGAAGAGGATTTAGACAGCTGGGAATTGAAGCTTGTAAAATAGTAAGTCTGATCCTGAACCACATACCTTTTTTTGGCTTTTCCATTGATGAATCTCAATCTGATTGGCACGCCTCTTGCTTAGTCACAGTTACTAAAAATAAATACAAAACAAATTGATCATGAAAAAGCTTCTTTTAATATTCGCTCTTGTATCAGGAACGGTATTCGGACAGACAGAACAAAACACTTCAAAACCCACAGTTACGGTGAACGGAACTTCCAAAGTATCCATTACACCCGACATGACGGAGCTGAATATTCATGTTTCATCCCTAAAAATGAATATGGCAGATGCCACCAAGGCAATTGGAGATCAGACTCAGAAGTATTTAAAAATTCTAAAAGATTTAGGATTCAAAGAAACAGACGTGAAAACTACCAACTTCTCGGCGACTAAAAACCGAATTTACAAAAACAACGGAGTGGTAGACAGCGGTTACGTGGTTTCTCAAAACCTGACGGTGAAATTCGGGTATTCTCAATCGACACTGCAAAAAATTGTAGCTCGTTTCTCAGAAGTAAAAGATCCGGTCGATTTTAATATCGGTTTTTATGTTTCTGATGCACTGCGTGAGAAAACAGAAGCTGATCTTCAGTCGCAGGCAGTTGGCGATGCACGTAAGAAAGCAAGCAATTTGTCCACTGCTGCCGGAGTCAAAATAAGCACTTTGAAAGCGATTGTTTATGGCGCCGACGTTTCAAATCCGGTTTACTACAAAGACATGCGCATGTTTGCGAATGGTGAGATGGCCTCAGACGGAGCAAACCTGAGTTTTGCACCACAAGAAATCGAATTGCAGGAGACTGTAACAGTAGTTTGGTTTGTGGAGTAATCTCAAAAAGATAATGAATGAAATAGAAGCGATTTGTCTCCGGACAGGTCGCTTTTTTTTGTTTTCGGGTGTATAAAATGATATTCTGGAAGAGTTCGTTTTGAGAACTAAAAAATGGTTTAAATTTGAAAGTAGAATAGCTTGGTATTCAAACAAAATAATAACTGGAACTGATAATTTAGAGTCAAAAAAATGAATGAAAAATTAATTCAATACCTGAAACTGAATACCTCACTTAATACTAATGAACTACAAAAACTGATAGCAGGATTTGAAAGGAGGGAGTTAAAGACAGGCAGATACTTAATAAAAAAAGGACAAATTGCCGATAGCTATTTTTTTATAGAACAAGGCTTTCTCAGAAGCTTCTATGTAAATGATGAAAAAGAACATACTGTCTGGATAGAAGCTCCGGGTGAATTGGTTGTTGAAATTAAAAGTCTCCGGCTTCAGCAACCGACAGAATACAATATCGTTGCCATAGAACCGGTAACCTATTATGTCATTAAAGCCGTTGAATGGGATAAACTGATCAATGAATTTGATTCATTGCAACAATTTATGCTCCGGCTTTGGGAAACTCGTTTTATTATCGCTGTTGACGGATTGCGGGCCTTCCAAACACTGGATGCAAAAGGGAGATACGAATATCTTTTAAAAAATTTCCCAAATTTTGAAAAGCTTCCACAGCATCAGTTGGCAAACATTTTGGGAATTACTCAGTATTCATTAAGCAGGATCAGGAGGCAGAAGTGATTTTTTGCCAAATGGCAATTTTCAGCATGTAAACATTTAGGAAATTTGTGGGGAATTATAATCGTTCCGCATGATGTCTAAATTTTTAATTGTACTCACTTTCATCTCTGGATTGATCATCCAGATATCCTGTCAAAAAGAGAAGTTGGTCAGCTTTGACGAATCAACCTTAACAATTCAAAATTTATCTGAGTACGGAATATATCAGGGAAATCCATTGGATTTGACACCAACAAATGATTTTAAACCTTATGAGATTTCTTCACCGCTTTTCACGGATTATGCTGAAAAACAAAGACTCATAAAAGTTCCCGGAGGTGCAAAATTATCAGCGAGTACCAATGATCTGTTGAATTTTCCGGAAGGGACTATTCTTGTTAAGACTTTTTACTATTTCAAAAACAAACAAAATCCGGGTGCCGGAAAAAAACTGATCGAAACCAGGATCCTGGAACTCCGGCAAGGAAAGTGGGTTGCCGGAACCTACTTATGGAATGATTCACAAACCGATGCAGTATTGATCAACACGGGGTTTAAGAAGGCTGTCAATTGGATTGATGAATCCGGAAACGGCAAAGCGGTATCTTACCAGATCCCAAGTAATCTGGAATGTAGAACCTGCCACAATGTGAACAAAAATGTACAGCCGATAGGACCAAAAGTAAGAAATCTGAATATAGATGTAGTGAGAAACAACACAACAATCAATCAGTTGAATTATTTTCATAACGAAGGCATTCTTGAACCACTTAATATCGCTGCTTTTTCTTCGCTGCCCAATTATAAGGATGCTACAAAAACAATAGAACAAAGAGCACGGGCATACCTGGATATGAACTGCGCACACTGCCACAATGCAGCAGGATTTGCGTCCGAAAAGAGGTATCGGATGAGCTATGAAACAGATCTGAATACCTCGAAAATACAAGAAGGAAAAGCGTCAATAATATATAAGATGGAGAGAGGGGAGATGCCTAAACTCGGTACAACGGTAGTTGATCAGAAAGGTTTGGAATTACTCAAAGAATACCTGGAAACATTATGAGAAATACCATCTGCTTAATTTTTATGGCGTTAATCATTTCCGGGTTATCCTTTAGTCAGTACTCCGATACACTTTATCGAAGATTGTCGATTGGCGTGAGTTACGAAGCTAATTTATCCGGACGTCAACTCAATTACAGTCCATCCAATCAATGGATTGTCGACTTAAGAAATGAGAATGAAATGGTTAAATATGGATATACTGCCGGCTTGGTTTTCAGATTTCGACTTCACCCAAAAGTGAATCTGGAAACGGGACTTCGATTTGCTGATAGAGGTTACACATCTCCTAAAGAAACATTGGTATGGGCATCATCGGATCCAAAGTTTCCTTCACAAGTGAGAACAACCGTTTCATTAAACTATGTGGAAATCCCATTCAGGGTGACTCACAAATTAAAAGTTGGAAAACTGGATGTTTATGCAATGGGTGGAGTGTCGTTAAACTTCCTTACGAATCAAGTTACCAGGTTTAAAATGTACTATGAAAATGGGGACAAAGACGTCAATAAAGACAAAACACATTATGGATTTGAAGACAAAACGTATTCTTTTTTATTGGGGTTTGGTTTAAATATTCCTTTTGCAAACCGGCTTTTACTGAATATTGAACCTGTTTACAGTCAAAACTTCACTTCCGTCATGGCAGACAAGAATGCCCGTGAATACCTGTACTCCCTTGGTGTGAACACAAAACTAGTTCTAAGAATGAAAAAGAAAACCAAAAAGAGCTCGAAATGAATGTAGAAATATCAGAATTAAATAAACTTGAAATTGGGGAAGTTTCTGAACTGTTGTCGAAAAGTATGTGCACTAATCCCAATCATTTGGCTATATTTTGTTCAAGTAATCAATCAGTAGTTGAAAAACAGCAAAGAATGTTTGAAATGGTGTTGAAAAATACAGATAACAAATGTTTTACCGCCCGGGTTGATGGTGCAATAGTAGGAGTGATGTGTTATACCAATTCTGACAAGTGTCAGCTAAATCCTATGCAAATGATCAAATTACTTCCGAAGTTCATTGCAATTTTCAGGAAACACCTTTTTCGTGTTTTGAAGTGGAGAATGAATTGGGGGAAGCACGACTGTCAAATGAAGCACATTCATTTTGGTCCGCTCGCGGTTCGAAATGACTTCCAGGGAAAAGGCGTTGGAAAAGAGTTGCTTGCAAATTTCTGTGAGTTTTTGGATATCGCCAATCAAACAGGTTATTTGGAAACCGACAAGGAGGAAAATGTGGCTTTGTATGAAAAGTTTGGGTTTGAAATAATAGAAACAGATCAACTTTTTGGCAATACCAATTGGTTTATGGTAAGAAAAAATAACCGCTGAAAAGGAAAAGGATGATTGCTGAATTTGCATTATAGTCATAAATCAGGGAGTGATATAAGTTCGGATTGTATTTACACTACCAAGAAATCAAATTGCAGGAAAGTGCTACTGTAGTTTGGTTTTTGGAGTAATCTCAGAAAGATACTGAATGAAATAGAAGCGATTTGTCTGTGGACGGATCGCTTTTTTTGTTCGAGAAGTGCTAAAAGAAATGATTATCTTTCAGCTATAAATCAGCGTATGAGTTTTCTAAAGGCAGAATGGAGAAAATTGGCAATTGCAAACTATGAAATAGATCAAAGTTTATTATCGGAATTCCTTCCTTTCGGAACTGAATTGGACTTATGGAATGATAAATGTTATGTCAGTTTAGTGGGATTCATGTTTAAAAATACCAAGCTGCTGGGATTCAAAATTCCTTATCACATCAATTTTGAAGAAGTCAATCTTCGGTTTTATGTCAAACGGTTTGAAAACAATGAATGGAGACGCGGGGTGGTTTTTATCAAGGAAATTGTACCCAAAAGAGCTTTGACACTTGTTGCGAACACGATATATTATGAAAATTACGAAACAATGCCAATGACCCATTCGTGGAGTGAAAATGAAGAATCCAGGCACGTAAGTTATCACTGGCGCAAAAAGGGAAAAGACCATTCTATTAAAGTGACTGCCAGTAAAGAAAGCAAAGAGATTGAAACCGGCAGCGAAACTGAGTTCATAACGGAGCATTATTGGGGTTTTGCAAAAGTAAGCCCTCATAAATCCAATGCATACGAAGTGACCCATCCAAGGTGGCGCGCTTATGACGTAGAGAAGTTTGAAATAAACGTAGATTTTGGAATGGTTTACGGCCGAAAATTCGAATTTCTAAATCAACAGGAACCCGTTTCTGTGATGCTGGCTGAAGGTTCTGAAATTACCGTTGAAGCAAAAAGGACTATCCGGAAACAGTTGGTTTACTAGTTTTACAGGGAAAATTTAATCTGAATCCTAATCCTAAATTATCAATATGATAAAAATAGCATACCTGGCGGTGATCTTGTTTCTTCCCTTGACCGCTTATTGTCAAAAAGATTATTTGGCAAGAATGTTAGAAGTGGGAATTGTACCCGAACTTGGAGTTTCGCCAGGCGGAGAAGTTTGGGCAGCAACCAAAGGCGGAGATGTTTTCTACACAAAACAAGTTGGCGAGCTGTGGCATCTTGGACCTTATGGTTCTTATGATCCATATAAATCCAATCCCGGAGTATTTGAAAGAGTGAGTTTTTTCTCTGAAGATACGCTGATGATCTCCGGATTCATTCACGATGAGAGAAAAGAAAACATTGTTTTCTGGTCAGGGAATCATGGAAAAACCTGGGAAAAAGTAGTATTTGGAGAAAGCAGCTGGATAGATGCAGCGTGTGTGAACAATAATGGAAAAGCCTGGATGAGTGGAAGTTCTCAACTCATTTATTATACAGAGAACAGCGGGAAAACATGGAAGTCATTCGATAAAGTTGAAGGAAAATCGGGTAATCTTCGGTTTTCTACCATTCATTTTGCAAAGGACGAGCAAACCGGTTTATTCGGTTCTTTTTGGAATGTACTCTACAAGACAAGGGATAATTGCAAGAGCTGGGAGAAATTACCAACACCTTTGGATCAAAAGAAATATGAGAGATCACAAGCACGTCCTGAGATTAGTAAAATAAGAATAGTTGGAGATTATTATATTATCAATCAGCAAGGCAAAATCTATTATACCAAATCGGACCTTGTTGATTGGAAACTTTTGCCAAATGTGGATGATTTTGAATTAACTGAAAATGGAGAATTATTTACGATAAACCAGGATTTGAGTGTCAGTCTTTACGACGGTGGTTTTTCTCAAATCTGGCATTCAAAAAAAACACTCGACCGTTTTCCGAGGGCCATTCAAGTAAGGAATAACTGCTTATTCGTACTAACTTTTGAGAATATCTACAAGATTTCTCCCGACCAATTTATTTCAGCGCAGTTATTGACAGATGAAACTCCTATTGATGAGCCTTATCTGAAATTGAATTATGAAGGCGAAGAGTATGGTTTTATGGATAAAGATATTCTTCAGTTTGACAAAGAGAGAAAACAATGGTTCCGTTTAATGACCGTAGATTTCACTATTTCCAATGCCGTGTTGTTTGATAATAAGATGATATTGGCAGATGAAAGTTTGAAACAGCAGTATGTTTTTAATAGTAAGACAAAGACTGTAAAGCCATATAACCTGCCACGAAATTTGTTTTCTGATTTGAAAGTAACAAAAGTGGTTTTCGAAAATGGCAGCCGGGGTTGTTTTCATTTTAAACGGTCACAGGAAACATACACCAGAAACGGCAACAAGTTTGTGATTGACAGTATCAGAAAATCTTTCGGATTGTTTCCCAAACCCATTCTTGAATTGGATGTTGCTGCAATTGAGCGGCTTATCAAGACGGTTGACGGTTCAAGGTTCTCAAAGGTTTCATTAGCGGATTTAAACATTACGGAAAACGATATCAGGGAATTTAAACTGTTTATTGATAAAGAGAAAGAGCGTATCATAGAATCGGAAGAATATAATTTTGATTACCATAATCCATACAGTTTTTTTGAGGAGGAGGAAACAGATTTCAATTTTTATAAGTCAGTTGCAGATTCGCTGTCTAAGCTAAACAAAGACGAAATTAACAATGTGTTTGGGGAAGCTTATGGAAACTTTAGCACAACAACAGATTGGCGAAAAATCACTTTTGTTTTTCAAAATGGCAAAAAAGTAGTGGTCGAGAATACAGATGACAAACCTAACTACCTTTATTCACCTTGGGTGGTTGATTTTGAGGGATTGAAATTCCGGACAAACTCTATTTTGTTAGGGCAGCAACTGGATGAAATTACAAACGGGCAATTTTTTAGTGAGTTCGTACGAGACAAAAAATATGCACTGTTTAAAATAGCGGATTATTTATACCGAAAAAAAAGAGAGAAGAAATAATTTCATGAGTAATGGGCTGGGATACACAAATCACTATTCTCGTTGAGCATATTCGAGAGGAAGAACTGGAAATTGCCAAAGAAATCTTTGAAAGCGATGCCAAAGATTATTTTCACAACGGAATCTCATTTATCAAATACCGATTTTGTGAAGATGGTTCAAAAGTGCTGTTCTTTACTTATGAACGGCGCAAGTATTTGCCTTATTGGACTATGCAGGAAGTTTCCAAAAAATTCAGCAGACACTATTTCACGGTCATAGCAAGCAGCCCGGATTTTATCGGTGGTCCTGCAGGGATTGTGAAAATCGCAGACGGACAAATTCTTGACAGCTACGGTGTTTTCGAGCGATTTGGAGACCATTCAACGACAACAAAAGCGTTAGAAAACCCTAACCCGGAAGTTTTGTTCCAATGTTTCGGGAAAAATAAACTGGAAGAAACGATCCGGGACTTGTATCTTGGAAACCTTCCTAAACAATGGGTTGATGAGAGATATGCTGACAATCTATTGGAGTTTACTACCGAAGAGCGGGGGGAATTCATGAATCTGGCAGAGCAATTTAAAAACCGCACGGATAGTTGGATAGAAATCAACCCTGATTTTGGAAAATAACTCGAACACTTATTGAAAAACAGCCAAAAGGAATTTCCATGAGCGCACTGAAAGAGCATTCGGAAAATTTGTTTAAGTTTAATAGAAGGATTGAACGAACGTAAAATCATGAAAACACATACAACAAACTATTTCGACACCTTTATAGAAGTTGCGGAAGACACCAAAGCAACCAGCGGAACAAAACCGCCCGCTAAGGACAAGAAAACCGTTGCAGAAATGCAGTTTGAGCTCATTGCGCAAAATCCGTATAAATACACTTCGGATGATGTGCTTTTCCAGGTGTTTGCAGACCGGAATGATTTGACAAAAGCCGAATACAAAGAAGGAAGGGAGCAATTCTTCTCCAAAGGACAACCTTGTTTTCGCGCCTCGCCCTTGACAAAAACCTATGGTTTTGGTATTCACAATGACCAGGAAGGAAAAATAGCGCTTTACGGAATGGAAACGGATGAATACCAAAAGATGCTTGCGGACAAAAAGCTCCAAAAAGTAAAAGCGATGAAGTCGAGCAGGTGAATGAACTATCAGCCTTTTGAACCGCAGATTACGTTCCATCAATCGAAAGTCAAAATAACTATGATTAACTGGCTGAAGTGAAGAAACTCGGCCTTTTTAGTTCTGTAAACTTTTGTAATTTGGTGGATTGAAATACAATGAATCAAATTTACAAAACAACAAATGAAGATCTTATAGCAATCCTAAAGACTGCCGAGTCAAGTTTGTTATATTCGGGTAAAATCAAATTTGAGACTTCAGCTACCTGGAGAAATCAATTTGTTCCCGATTTTCCAGGCGTCTATGCACTTTTCGATCAAAATGAATTGTTGTACATTGGAGAGACTGGTAACTTGAGAAAACGTATGTCAGATATTTGCAGAACAGTTAATCATACATTTCGCAAACAATTGGCCAGAAAGAAATTTGGAGCTGATAAAAAGTTGAAAAAGTTTGACGAAGAATTGGAATTATTGCTCGATACTTTTTTCGCAGAAAACCTATACATCAACTTTATCGAAGTTAATTTTGGAAGGACTGAAATAGAAGAACATTTAATCTCAAGGAATCAAAAATCGTTATTAAATTCAGAAAAGAAAAGGAAGTTGAAACTTGACTTGGATGAATCCCTAACTAAACCAGTTATCCATTGACATTCCTCAACAAACAAATCCATTTCACAGCTTCCATCAAACGAAAAGTATTGGTTGGATTGATCATGGGTGTCTTTTTGTCCTTTGTGATCATTGTTTTGCAGCCTTTTGACACGGACCAGTTCCATTCGAATCATAAATTGCTGGTTTTGTCCATTTTCGGGATGCTGTTCTTCCTGGCTTTTGTGAGTTACACGATTCTTGAAAATTTCTGGTATTCCCGGGTTCATAAGGTTTGGCGAGTTTCTCATGAGGTAATTTCGACCATTCTGTTTTTCACGTTTGTGGGAAGCGTGATCTTTTTATACAATAGTTTAATGATCAATCAGCAGTCTTATTCTGTGAAAAATCATTTACTCTACTTAAGAACTATTGTACTTGCCATGACGCCTGTTTTAGCGCCTTTGACCATTTACCTGAGACAAAAATTCGGGGAACGCATTGTTCCGGTCCCCGGCAATTCCATCATACTGATCGGAGAAAACAAGAACGAAGTGCTCCAATTGGAAAAAGACGCCTTGTTGTTCATCAAAGCTGTTGAAAATTACGTGGAGATCTGTTTTGTGGATGAGCATAAAAACGTTCTTTCAAAAACATTCCGGCAAACACTTTCCAATCTCTACAATCAAAATCCCTTTTTGATCAGATGCCACCGCTCTTATTTAGTCAATCGAAGTGCGATCAAAGAGATCAGCGGTAATTCACAAAGCGCAAAAATCTCCTTTGTATATGGCGAAGAGAAAATTCCTTTATCGAAAACTTACTACAAAGAATTGAGAAATAAATTCCTTGAAATCAGTAGCGATCAGTAGCCGATCAGTCGCGACTGATCGCTCCTGATTCCATTCTCCTATCGTCTCGTCAAAAAAACGATCGTTTTATCACAAATCGGCATAAACAGTAATAAATCTCGCTGGATTACCATTTCCTTTGAACTCTCATTTAAACAAAGATCCATGCACAAGAACAACAAATGGAAGTTCATGCTTTTGAATTTCGCCCTGATTTTTACAGTCAATTTTACCTTCGCACAAAATAAAGAAATAACTGTCCGCTTTATAGGCAATTGTGGTTTGGCCATGACAGATGGAACTACGAATATCTATTTTGATTTTCCCTACAAATCGGGAGCGCATCACTACATGGAATACAATTTGTCGGAGCTCGACAGTGTGAAGAATAATGCCATTTTTATTTACACGCACAAACATTCGGACCACTACACCGGTTTGGTGAAGAAAAATGCGAAAAAGCGCAATGGGCGAATCTTTACCCCACAGAATGTCAATGAACTCTTAAAACTGAATGGTGAACTAAAAGATTTCAAAATCGAAGCATTTCAAACCAAACACCGCTTTTCATTCAAGCATTATTCCTATCTGCTTACCTGGCATGGCAAACGGATCTTTATCTCCGGAGATACCGAAAATGTTGAAACGCTTGCAGCCGTAACGGAAATTGATTGGGCATTTATCCCGGCATGGCTTTTAATGGACGCTATTGAAAAGAAGATAAAACTGAAAACCTTCATTCAAACGATTGTCATTTACCACATCGGGCCAAGAGATAAAATAACTTCTGACGAATCGGATAAACAAGTAAAGCTGTTGAACAAACAGGGCGAAAAGTTTGCGATTCCATATTAATTTCCGCTGTTTTTTTTGTGAAACTGCCCATGTTTGTTAAATTTACTGATAGGAGTTAAAACCACCTTTAAGACAATTTAAACACCAAACATGCCAATTACTGAGTGCCCCAAACACGGTGAAACCGGAATAGTAGAAATGTGCGAGCATTTGTCTAAAAAATTGAAGAAAGGAATTTATCAGCCTTTTTTCGAAGTTCCGGTGCAGACCACCCGATTGTGTATCAACTGTTTCGACAAATACAAGATAAAGGACCTGCTCAAATCCGTTGATATTCCTAAAGAAGACATCAAAGAATTCCGAAAAAAACTGAAAGGAACTGATGAAATAGAACAGAGTCGGGACTGGTATGACGCGGTTTTAAATCATCCGGATAGGAAGCCCTTAGAAAGAGCAAAAGTCATTTACCGGGACGTCATGAAAACACGTGGCTGGAAATGTGTGGATTGTATTGATAAGATCTATATCAAATATTCCCGGAAAAATAATCTGGTGCTGCCATTTGAGCCTTTTGAAAACACTTTGTTTACGGATACTTATGGCGACAAAAACGTTTTGGCTTTGGAAAAAAAACTGGACAAGCTATTTAGTTCCAAAGAACCTAAACCAGGATACCGAATAGAATCCGGGGATTACCGCAAGTTGTTTACAATTAAGATTTTCGGAGTAGAATCCGAACCGGAACAAGAGGCCGTTATAAAAGCGGTGGAAGCTTTTTACAAAAAAAGAAAGCGCAACCAGCGAAGACTCGTTTTTCGAACAGAACTCATTTGGGTTTACAGCGAAAAAGACAAGCGGGAAAACAGTCAGTCGGAATTTTTGAAGGAAGTGGTGGTGAAGTAACCTCTTAATAATATACGACACACTGAATAGATTTGTAAGTAGATGAACTATTTAAACAAGATCTTCCGGGAAAACGATTTAACGGAACCTGATGTAAGAAAATTAAGCGAAGAAGCAAAATTCGTGGCAGTTGGCTGTGGGAAACAACTCGGATCCAAAACTCTTTCTAAGGAAACGTGGAGTTTGTTATACAATATCTCGAATGAACTTTGGGATTCGCATCTTTCCAACAAGAAAAAAATAACCCTGTCCTTTCAGTTGTTTGAATTATTTCCTTCGTATTATCATTTCTTAAACCCAATCTATCTGGCAATTATAAATGATAAGATTGTCGAGCCTAAAGAAAAAAATCTGATTTGGAACAGGTTCATCCATTATTTGAATGCTGAGAACTATTATGCGGATCCTGTAGGATATATTCTGTGGGTTGAGTTTTTTGAAGGGAATGATACGGTGAGAGAAGCCTGGAGCGGATTAATGAATTGCCATCCTGATAAAAAAACAATGCTGCATTTATTGGAACTAGCCGGTCCTGTACCTTATGAACTAAAAGAAATAACATACCAAAAGCTTATTCCGGATAGATCAACACATGAAGTTATTTGAAAAGTTTGCTTTCCGGTGCTTCCGATGTTTGTGGTCAGATTAACATACCCAAAGCAAAAAAGTTGTTGGACCAACTACAGGTTGACAGGAACTCTGAGAGGTATCAATTACTAGTGAATAAATTGGAATAAGAATACCGTATTAAAGTGAAAAACGATATGAATAACAAATGAATGACAACATGTTTCCCTATAAAATAGACGTATTGATTAACTCAGACCGGCCCGATTTCCGGATTTTTGCCACATTTCTTTTTGGTTATGAGGATCACGATTATGATTCGGAAGGTGACAGCTACGAAGTTTACAGCAGGACCTGGACGGAATTGTATGTATCGTCGCGTGAAACTGAGTTGTGTTTTTCTATTGACAAAATTTCGGAAGATCCGCTCACTTTTGAAGTTTCTTCCAAGCAGGAAAGTACAATGTATGCAGTTGCTTATTTTTTAGCACGGGAAACTTATGGCGAAATCGTGAAGAAAGATGGAAGCATGCTGCTTTTCTCAGATGTGGTGGAATTAATGGGCGATTTTCCCTTGAACAAGCATTTGGCAATTGCCGATCACAGTATTTGGAGAACCACTTCCGCAGAAAATCCGTATCCGGACATTCCGAAATCAGAGTTTGATTTTTACAAAGCAGATATGTCTTCCGGTCGAATTGCCAGTTATCACTTGGGGTGCTTAAACGGTTGTGTTTACATGGATTTCAATGAATCGAAAGACGGAAGAATTACACTCTGCCGGATTTCTTTTGACGGGTTTGGATGCTGTGGATTGGGAGATTACACGAAATACCTCGATCACGAATCATCAGCGCTTTTTATTAAGGAAATGAAAAAATATGTAATTGATCAGGATCTAACGGCGAAGTTGGTAAAAGAATTGATTCGGTTAAATCAGGATTTGATTTGGGAAAAGGCCCTTAAAAGATATGGTCTGATTGATGACGATTCATCCAAATCATAAAGTTTGCTTAAACGGACAGTTTTTACTTTCTTAAATGGCAGAAATCAGATAAATTAGTAGAAGATAAATACCAGTAAAGATGAAAGACAATTTTTATTTCATGGATGAGTATTTCCTGGGAATCGAATTCAGGTATCCTTCGCAGCAGATTGATCCTCCGATGTTGTGGTTCAAGCCGGAAAATTTTAAAAAAGTCCTGGCTGTTTGTAACGAAAACGGCTTGGGAGTCCATGTGATTGAAGTGTACAAAGGCGGTTATGCGGATACGCTGATCTCTGACGATTTTGGCGGCAACCCGTTCGATTCAAACTGGTATACCAGTGAATTTGATCAGTTGCAAAAACGTTATTGTTCGGGAGAAGATAACGAAGAAGTCCTCTTTGCAGGCTGGTATCTGGAACCGGCTGATACAGAAGAACCGGGTACGGATCTCGTTGAGGAAGAATCATCAGGTCAGGTTATAAGGAAGAAAAAGAGCTTTTGGTCCCGTATCATAAGCCGGTTTTAATTTAATACAAAGCACCATGGAAAATCCAATGAGAGAAGAAAAGAGCATTTTGAATGACCTGTATATATTCATTATGGTGGATCAGGAACCTGGAATGAACGAACGGGTGAAGGGATTTGGGATTAAAGATAGTTTGACTGGAAAAACCATTCTTCCGGTAATAGATTCTTTCCACTTGAATGACTATTCCGAGGCGGAAAATGTATTGAGAGTTCATTTTTGTGTTTATCCGAATAGGGAACGGGAATACATTGCAGACATTAATCCTGCTAACGGAACCTTTGTTTACGAATACGAAGAATTTCTCCTGCAGGACTTTGAGACGGTGTTCAGGAAGCTGCTTAGTAAGTAAAATGAGCGTCATTTTTTAAATGATTTTTATCTTTGCTTAACAATTTCTTAATATGGATCCTCTGGAAATGTTCAGCAGAACTAAAAATCGTTTTTGGCAAAAGTGGTCAATCGCTGTAAAGATTGTTCCTTTCCTTGCACTGGTGGTAGGAGCGAAGTTCCTGTTTCATTACAAAGGCTGGGAAATCATGGAAATCAATGCGGTTTTTACCAGTTTGGTTGGAGGAACCATTTTTTTGATTGGATTTTTAATTTCCGGTGTGCTTTCGGATTATAAGGAAAGTGAAAAACTTCCCAGTGAACTTGCTGCTTCCTTAAGAACATTGAATGACGATACGGATACCCTGATTAAATCATTTGATTCGAAGGCTGCACGCGATTTTGCGGTTTACCAAAAAGAACTCTATTTCGCATTGATGAATTGGTTTTATAAGCAAGAGAGGACTAAGACAATGCTGCAGAAAATAAGCGCAATGAATGAGCATATCAGCGCTATTGAAAAAGAAGGAATTCAGGTAAATTACGTCATCCGATTAAAGAATGAGCAAAACAGTTTACGTAAAATGCTGCTTCGTATTGATACCGTTCGTGACACGGATTTTATCGGTCCGGCATACACCATTGTAGAAGTGATGGGAATGCTGATTGCTTTTGGATTGATCATCATAAAAATGGAACCATTTTACGCATCACTTTTCTGCACCACGCTCGTTACTTTTTTAGTAGCATACATGTTTTTGCTCATTCATGATTTGGACAATCCATTCGAATATTCATCAAAAGGCGAAAGTGGGACTGAAGTTTCCCTTAAACCGCTCAATGATCTTTCGGATTCTATTTATTCCGTAGTTTAACGCTAAATTTTCCCGTAAATGAACACAGAAAAACAGATCGAAGAATACATTGCAGGTCAGACGGAAGCAAAACGCAGCGAACTGAAGCAGCTCCACGAGCGAATTCTGCAACTCATGCCCGGATGCAAAACCTGGTTCCTGGATGGGAAAAACGAAGCCGGGAAAGTTGTTTCCAATCCCAATATTGGCTACGGAATTCAGACAATGAGCTATGCAGATGGAAAAACCAGGGAATTTTACCAGATCGGATTAAGTGCAAATACCACCGGAATCTCTGTTTACATCATGGGAATTGATGATAAAAACTATCTGCCAAATACCTACAAGGAAAAATTGGGTAAAGCAACTGTGACCGGGTATTGCATCAAGTTCAAAACGCTGAAAGACATAAATACAGATGTATTGGAAGAAGCCATACTGGATGGAGTTAAACAAACGGGGAAATGGGCTTAAAATAAAACACTCCCTAATTTATTACTACTAAGTTTATTGGTCATTTCCGGGGCAACGCTAAAATTTCTATTATGTTCTATCAAGATGATTACGAAAAAGACTTTGAATCTCTGGGAAAAGTTTCTATCTGGGCTTGCAAATTTGATTCAGAAAAAGAACTCAGGGCTTATATGGAAGAGAAATGGACGAAAGATGATGAAACGTACTCCGATTTCTATCTTGAATTTAGAATGGGTTACCTGGATCATGATTTTATTGATTTTATCATTCACCACGACCAACCTGAGACATTAGAAGAACTTTTTGCACAGGTCTCCTATTCGGTATCGATTGTTGAGAACATTAAAAAGAGTGGAATGCAGCTCGATTTCAATAACTATAATTCGGTAATCTGTGTGTTTGAGTATGCATTTATTCCGGATAGTGATTATGTTCGGAAAAACGCGCACATTGATTATTTAGGCGTGGTAGATTACGATGCATATTCAGAAAAAATCACATAAAAAAATGTTTGTAAGACATTTTATCTCTTTTTGTGCGCAAAACAACTACCCAATTACTATCTTAATCTCCTAAAACAAAAGGTTATGAAAGTAAGATTGATTTGGGGGAACTATGTCTCCGCTGATTTACAGAGAACGGCAGATTTTTATACTGCTCTTGGATTTAAGCGCAATGACAACATGGAAGACGGGGAATTTGTGAGTTTTGTTTTTGGTGAAACCAGCCATTTTATAATCAATTTCTTTACGGAGGAACGATTGGGAGATAAAATGAACGGCGGACTTTCTATTCCAAAATCATCCAATGAGCTGATTTTTTCTTTATCCGCCGACAGTGTGGAAGAAGTGGATCAATGGGCTGAAAAAGTGGAGCAGGCTGGAGGAGAAATTTTCTCGAAACCCCAAAAATTCCAGCAGGGCTATACTTTTGCATTTTCGGATCCGGACGGACATAAATTTAATTTCCTATATTGGCCGGGAATGTAAACTGTTAAATCAACCGGAAATTACTATGAAAATTGCGATCAATAAAAAAAGGTATACGAAAAGAATCATTTTCCTGCTGCTCTCTGTCATCGGATTTGGTGGCTTAACCGTTTTGATCCTCGTAATGAATGACCTGTCTTTTGCCCCGATTTTTTGGGGATCTATTGTAGGATTAATGGCTGCGGTTTCCTTCATTCATTTGGTTTTTTATATTTCAATCCGAAAACTCGAAATTGGATTTACCTATGAAAATGGTGAATTGAATGACTATTCGAAGCCTTTTAGTAAAGGACGTGGTTTGAAAGTAGAAGACATTAAATCCATTACGAACTGGTCCGAAAGAATGGGTGTTAACCAATATATTCTGATTAAAAAGGGTTTTGGATTGGGCGGAAATACTACGGTTCATCGCTTTAGAGGAAATCACATTTATTTCAGTGATTACATAGTTGATCCGGAGGAATTGAAGAGCTTAATCAAGCTCATACAATCTGAGCAAACAGCTGAAGGACAACCAACGAAAGCACAACCAACCGAAAGTCTTACCAATTTCTAACTTACCTTATCGTATAAACAGGATAGAAGGTGGTAGAGGAGTGAAGTCCTTAACTTTGCAGCAAGATCGGTAAAACAATTGAGAAAATCAATAGCTAAAAAAACACGGTTAAGGACTAATTTTACAGCATTGTTTAATTCTTTTCTCAAACAAAAACATGAAATCCGAAAATCAAAAAGACGTTCTTGATGAAGGCCCATTCTTTCACGGAACAAAAGCAGATTTGAAAGTCGGCGATTTATTAACGGCTGGTTTCCGGTCGAATTACAAGCCCGGGATCATCATGAACCACATTTACTTCACCGCATTGCAAAATGGTGCCGGATTAGCGGCTGAAATTGCTTTAGGTGACGGGGACGGTCGCGTTTATATCGTTGAGCCAACCGGAGAATTTGAAAACGATCCGAATGTGACCGATAAGAAATTCCCGGGAAATCCCACAAGATCATACCGCAGTACTGCACCTTTGAAAATTGTGGGTGAAGTAACGGATTGGACTCGTCTGGCACCCGAAGAATTGCAGCAATGGCGTGATCGGATTGCGAAAATAAACGCAGACCCGAATGCGGAAATTATTAATTAAACAGCAAACGCATGAATTTCCATTACCGGCAAGTCGATCCCGAACTGAGTAAATACGTTCGGACCATTTTGGTTTTTGACGATCGTGCGGAGAGTGAGAGTTCTGATCTGCCTTTGGTTACTAATGGGATGTCTGCATTGGTCTGTAAGGGAAATCGGATAGTGCTTTTCGGTCAATCCGTCCCGGACAAAGAATGGGAGTGTGAGGAAAACACACCAATCATTGCTTTTTTCTTCAGACCTTTTGTCCTTGCGGCTATTTTCAAAGTACCTGCTGTGGAGTTCAAGGAAAAATCACTGGAACTGAATTACTGGAATGCCCATAAATCAATGGCTTTGGATTTGCAGCTCGTTCATTCCGAATCCATTTCTGAAAAAGCAGCTGTTCTGTCTCATTTCATTTCTATGCAAATAGCCGCGAATCAAAGAGATTGTGAGCTGATCAGCAATGCAACAGATGCGATCATGGAGAATCCAAAGACGGATGTTCTTGCGCAATTAGTAGAAGATCTGCATGTGACAGAAAGGACTTTTCAGCGGGTTTTCAAAAAGTATGTAGGAATCACCCCCGTTGAGTACCGGAGAATTTGTCAGCATTATTTTGCTTTTTCTCAGTTAAAAGGCCGTTATTTCGAAAAGCTTTCAGATGTTGCGTTCAACAATGGTTATTTTGATCAAAGTCACTATATACGGTCATTCAAAGAATTCACAGACATCACTCCGAATGAATACCTGCACTCCGGACTGGATAAGAAAAAGTGATTTTGTCGGATTTATACAATGTCCGCCTTCTGTTTGAAAGGAACTTTGCAGGAACTAAAATTGAAAGAAATGAAAGAGAAAATAACACCTTGCCTTTGGTTCAACAATCAGGCACAAGAAGCAGGAGCATTTTATTGTTCGCAGTTTAAAAACGCTAAAATTGTGGCACAATCGCCCATGGTAACAGAATTGGAATTTTCAGGCCAGCATCTGACTTTATTGGACGGCGGCCCGATGTATCAACCGGATGCTTCCATCTCCCTGTTCTATGTATGTGAAACAGAAGCCGAGATCAACGCTATTTGGGAAGCTTTTATAAAGGAAGGCACTGTTTTAATGCCATTGAACAAATACGACTGGAGTGAAAGATACGGTTGGGTAAATGATAAATACGGTGTCTCCTGGCAATTTTGGTTAGGGAATATGGAAGCTGTGGGACAAAGTATCACACCGGCACTTTTATTCACAGGTAGTCAGTATGGCCGTGCAGAAGAAGCGATCACTCATTATTCGGCTATTTTTAGTAATGTAGAACAGGAAGGAATTCTTCACTACGGAAAGGATGAAGCTCCTGAAGAACCTGGAAAAGTAAAGCATTCGCAGATTTCATTTGGCGGCCAAAAGTTGATGTTTATGGACAGTAAACAATTGCACGATATAGCATTCAGTGAAGGAGTTTCCTTTACGATTCATTGCGAAACACAGCAGGAAATTGACTACTACTGGAACAAACTCACCGAAGGTGGAAAAGAAAGCATGTGCGGCTGGTTAAAAGATAAATTTGGGGTTTCCTGGCAAATTATCCCGACTATTCTAAATAAACTGATGAGTGATCCGGATAAAGCAGGGAAAGCAGCTCAGGCATTCATGCAAATGCGAAAGTTTGACATTGAAAAACTCGTTCAGGCAGCCATGTAATTGAATGGATATAGAGAAGGTGGGGCGAAGGAACTCCACCTTTTTTGTTGGAAGAAAATGAAGCGGAATCACGGCTGTAACAAGTCTTGCCTGTTGATTCATGGGGGAACGATACCGGGTCTTGTCACCGTTGACAAAATGTAAATTAAAAGCATTGAAACTTTTCGTTTCAGGAGAATTGAAAGCGATCAATATGGTCAAAAAGTTTTGTATATTTCTGGTGAAATTTGAATCACTATTCGGACGGCGTTTTAATGCTGAATGACCGGGATCAGGAAAGAACCGCTATGAGAACTTACGGAAATAGAAATCAGGAAAATCATACCGGATCACAGATCCAAAGAAAAAGAAAGGCTTCTTTCCAGGTTCCTGATAATCGTCCGGAAGCCCTGGCCCAAAAAAAGTTCCAGGGAATTGCGGATACCAGTTTGCAGGCAAAGCAATTAAAAAATGTTCAGAAAATTGCCCGAAATTCAGATCGAACAAGCTTCAAACAAACTCCTTCTTTCTCTTCCAATGTAGTACAAGGATATTTTGAGGGCAGGGACATGGTGAAAGGAAATATTCCTGCTGATGCAAGAGTGAGTGAGAATTTAAAGATTGTAAAAGAAGGAAAACAGGAAATCTATGCCGATCCGGAAAAGATCAAAGAAGCAAATGGGGCACTGGAAGCAGAATCGAGGATCGTTTTGAAACAGGGAGAACAAAAAGACTATGACCTAGAATCCCCTCCAGGGCAAGACGATCTCAGTGGGATAAGTTTTACTGATTTTTACCGGGTAGTTCCCAGGTATAACCCACAAGTGCCTGCTGAAGAAGATACCCCAAGATCGCAAAGTTCCGAATTGAATGATACGCCGGAAGAGACTGATAAGAAACACACAGGTTATGTGATCAGCTTACTTGAATTACAGCAGGATTTCAGACAATTTGTAAAGGCTGTCTGTGGAGAACAAGGAGAAGGAATCCGTTCCTGGGATGGCAAAGAATGGTTTTTTCAAGCATCCAGTTGGTTAAAAGGGAATCCGGTCAGAGATGACGTTTTACGTTTGGGAATGATGGAGATAGCCGCAAAATTTTCAGTGGATAATGATCGCGAGAGCAGGAATGCTTCTCTTGAATCTCTTTTGATGGCATACATCGAATTTATGAGCGGGGAAATAAAGGCAAGGGATAACATTGTTCTTCCTACGGATTGTGGTCAGATGGTTCATTATATCGTGAAATTTGGAAAGACGAAGAGTAATGACCGATTAGATGACAATCCTGATGTGGGATCCAATTACTACACTGAATTACCTAAAAACGCAAGTAATGTTGGCTGGAACTATCACTGGGCAGGTGTTGTTCTGAAAGACGGGCCGGACAATGTTACGCTTGAATCTGCCGGAGGAACTTCCCTGGGCAGCTTAGGTAAACAATCCTGGTGGTTCGAAATGTACGGCACCAAAAATGTGGACCAAACCTTCAAAAAGCAGGTTCATCAAACGCATATTAACAGAAACCGTGAACTTGTGGATCGCGCTGGCGGTGAAACAAGAGATCTTTCTCATTTACAATTGGATGAACATCAGGAGAAGATTAATAAATGGAAATAGACACTGACAGGCAATCTTTAAGACTCTCCTTCTTTTTTGTTAATAAAACTTATTCTTCGGAACCAATTTTCCGGTAATGGCTATCTTATAAAGAAATAGTGACCATGAACAAATTAATCAGCTTACCAGTTATACTTGTTGCATTTATTTATTCGTGTCAGCAGCAAGGAGAACCAACAGCTTCTTCCGACAAAAAAAATCATTTACCGGAATGGCGAAAACCCGAAAAAATGGGCTATGAGATCCGGAATGCAGCAGTTTGGCAGCAGGATTCTACAGTAGATTCTGCTCAAAGAAACCTGGTGTATTTGGTGAATCGGGCAGATAAACGCAATTTCTCCAAAATGGATACGGTGATCGTACCGGTTGATCTGAGTGGTGATATCGTTTATTATTTTCCCTTTCCGTTTGAAGTTCCGTATTTGAAAGAGGTGGATAAGATTGTGTTTTTCTCATATCCCGCGCAGGCATTCGCTGTATATGAGCAGGGTGTTTTGGTGCACACGGGCCCAACAAATATGGGACGGGAAAATGCGCAAACTCCGACCGGCCTGTTCTTTACGAATTGGAAAGCCAGAAAGACTATCAGTACTGTAAACGACGAATGGGAATTACTTTGGAATTTCAATATTCTGAATAAAGGCGGCGTTGGCTGGCATCAATACGAGCTGCCTGGTTATCCGGCTTCACATTCCTGTCTGCGACTCACGGAAAGCGACGCGAAATATCTTTACAAATGGGCAGATCAATGGGTATTGGCCGATAAAAGCACCGTACAAGTCAAAGGAACACCTGTCATCGTTTTTGGAAGTTATGATTTCAAAGCTCCCAAACCCTGGCTGCGATTGATAAAAAATCCGCATGCTTTGGACATTTCTGTAAATCAACTGGAGAAGGAAACCCAAGCTTTCAAAGATGAAATCCTGAGAGAACAGGAAAACCGGAAGAATTATTTAATAGAAAAGCAAAAAGCGGAACAAGATTCCCTGCTTTGAAAACTCTTGCATGTTGATTCATGTTTTTGAATGAATGAAACAGACCTTTGCAGATAAAGTCATTGATTTCAATCGGAATTTGAAGTATTCCGGAAAATTACCCGATGGTTTCCAGGTCATGAATCCTTATTTGGATAACCCGGAAACGCTGGATGTCATGCAGCAGTTCTACCACAAGTATTACAACGATTCCAATCAGCGAAAATTCATCATAGGGATTAATCCGAGCCGCAATGGGGCAGGAGTGACCGGAGTTCCTTTTACGGACACCAAACGTCTGGAAAGTGTGTGCGGAATTCCCATGCATTCAGCGCATACGCATGAGATTTCTTCTGTTTACATGTATGACATGATCGAAGCATTCGGCGGACCGGATGAATTCTATAAGCAATTCTACATCAATTCCCCCTTTCCACTGGCTATTGTTCGTTATTCAAAGAGCGGTCAGTGGCTGAATGCCAATTATTACGACGATCGGGAACTTTTTGAAGCTGTGAAAGAGTTTATGATTGATTCCCTGGAAAAACACATCAGCTTGGGACTCGACACGTCGAAAGTGTTTGTACTGGGTAAAAAAAATGCCGAATTTATCAAAAGAATCAATCAGGAAGCAAAGTTGTTTGATCAAATAGAGGTACTTGAGCATCCGCGGTTTATTCAGCAATATAAGTCGAGGGAGAAACAGCTTTATATTGACAAATACTTGCTAGCTTTGGGCGGTATGGAATAAGTTGCTCAAACCATGAAAACCAATATGAAACAACCAGTTCTAATTCTCAGTTTCCTTGCTATTTGCCAGTTTTCATTCGGACAGAATAAAGCATTTGAAGGAATTGTAAAATACCGGACAATTACGACTTCGTATATCCATTATGACGATACAATCGGATCGGAGACAGACACCACTTATTCGAGTATTTACCATAAGGATGGAAATTATGTGGTGATAGAACTCAATTCCAATGAAAAACAGGTTTTCCTTCGGAAGAGGTGTAAAATTTACGTTTTACCGGCAGATGGAAGTGACATTCAGGTATTTCCCGGAGCGTCGCAGGAATTGGTTTCTAAGGTTGATTCTCTCATTGGCAGAAAAGAGATACTGGGATATACTTGCAAAGGAATAAGTCTAATAACCGCATCAACTGTTTATACAGCTTATTTTAGTCCGATCCATTTTACGAATCCACTGGGTTTGAAAAATTGCAATTTTTGGAATGTTGAATTTTTAAACGACAAAATACCTTTTTATTCTTTGATGGAAGAAACGGGATCTTATAAATTGGAAATGACTGCTTTTGATCTGATACCCGGACCGGTAGACGATGGTTTGTTTGTATTACCAAAAGATACACCGAATGACTTTATCCAGGACTGATCTCTACCGGGAACTAGAATCTGCTCTTCCCAAAAGCACGGAAGAGCAGCGGAAAGTTTGGGCTGAGATGATTGTCGAACAGGATATCGATTTAAAAGAACTTTCCGGATTATTACATTCCGAAAAGAAAACAGCAACCCGTTTCCTGTGGATGCTGAGCAGAATCGGGATGATCAATCCGGGAAAACTGTTTGCTGAGCTTCCATTCCTGTTGGAATTTTCCAAAGACCTTGATCCGTATTACCGGACTTCCTTTGCAAACTTTTGGCTCATTGCAGGCATCCCGACGGAAAATGAAGGAAAAGCCATTGACATGTCGTTTGAATGGTTGTTGTCTCCCGAGGTCAATATCACAATTAAAGCCCGAGCAGTGTTGGTACTCTTCAAACTCACCGAAAAATATCCGGAACTAAAAAACGAATTAAGACTTTGTATCATCGACCAAAAAGACAAGTACTCGAAAGATTTTCAAAAAAGAGCTGGGAAAATTCTGAGAGAATTAGAAAATGAACCGCTAAATTGAAACAATCCGTGTTTCTGTTACAACACCCGTTGAAACGGTTACATCCATAGAATCAGTTCGTCCCAACTTTGCAGTGTACAAAATCATTAAACGTAAAAAACATGGACACAAACAAAGTATGGCTCGTAACAGGAGCATCGAAAGGATTGGGATTAGCATTGGTAAAACAATTGATCGCCGAAGGATATCAGGTTGCAGGAACATCCCGTTCGTTGCAGAGCCTCGAAAAAGTATTTCCCCAGTCAGAATTATTCCTTCCGCTTGAAATGGACATTTTGGATGAAGAAAACGTCCGCAAAGGAATTGAAACGATTGTGAACACATTCGGGAAAATAGATGTAGTTGTAAACAACGCCGGTTATGGTCAATTGGGAACCCTGGAGGAATTAACAGACAAAGAAGCACGCGAAAACTTCGATGCGAATGTTTTTGGTTCATTAAATATCATTCGACAAGTAATGCCGCTGATGCGTACTCAAAAATCCGGTCACATTCTGAATGTTGCATCGATTGGAGGTTTGCTGGGTGCTTTCCCAGGATGGGGAGTTTATTGTGCAACAAAATTTGCCGTAGCAGGTTTTACAGAAGCATTGGCTTCCGAAGCAAGTGAATTCGGAGTATCGGCAACAGTGGTTTATCCGGGTTATTTCAGAACAAATTTCCTGGAATCAGGTTCATTGACAACACCAAAGAATCCGATTGCTGAATACACAACAGCGCGGGCTTTGGAAGTGAAACACAAAGAAGAAATCGCAGGAAATCAGCCCGGAAATCCGGAATTGGCTGCTAAAGCGTTTATTTCGCTGGCAAATATGGAAAAACCACCCGTTCATTTTGTCATGGGTTCCGATGCATTCGGATTAGCAGAAGCTAAGATCAACATGCTTCAGTCGGATATGAAATCCAATGAAACGTTAAGCAAATCAACGGATTACTAATTTAAAAACCAGGAGATAGGGCTGATTCATTTTCATGTCCTATCTTTGATTCAAGATCTGTTATGAAAAACAAACAAGTTCACGTATTTGATTCAATCGCGGATTTCCACAAAATTGCCGGTTTACCTGCTCCCGAACATCCCTTGGTGAGCGTTATCGACTATGCATTGGTGGAATACCAGACGGACGAGCCGGAAATAAGCTGGTTACAGAATTTTTACTGCATTGGTTTGAAGCATGATATGAACGGAAGATTTCGTTACGGCCATCAGCAATACGACTTCGATGGCGGCATTGTTTCCATGGTTTCTCCGGGACAATTGGTGCAGATCACCATCGACAAAACGCCGCCAAAGCCAAGCGGAATTATTCTTTGCCTGCATCCGGATTTCCTTTGGAACAATCCAATGGCCAAGAAAATCAAACAGTACGACTTTTTTGGTTATTCGGTCAATGAAGGCCTATTCGTTTCCGAAAAAGAAGAAGAGGTAATTGTAGATGTGCTGCAAAAGATGAAGCAGGAATATCACAACAACAT
The DNA here is from genome assembly GCA_965650365.1 of uncultured Fluviicola sp. Taxonomy (GTDB): domain Bacteria; phylum Bacteroidota; class Bacteroidia; order Flavobacteriales_D; family Crocinitomicaceae; genus Fluviicola. The sequence goes on from CBFGOJ010000002.1 coordinate 158,667, forward strand.
AGATTCTTTTACCCAGGGAATTATCATTGCTCACTTAGAGGTTTTGTTGAACTACTTCGATCGTTTCTACCAGCGACAATTCATAACCCGTCAGAAAAACAATCACCAGGTACTTGAAAAACTCGAAGATTTACTGGAAACCTGGTTCAGATCCGGGAACTTGATCGAAAAAGGACTTCCCCAGGCGCAGGACATTGCATCGGAGTTGAATATTTCTCCCAATTACCTGTCGAGCCTACTGAAATCACTTACCGGACAAACTACACAGCAGCACATTCACAATAAGTTGATTGAGACCGCGAAAGAAAAATTGAGTACCACTCAGCTTTCTGTTAGTGAAATAGCTTTCGAATTGGGTTTTGAGCATTCGCAGTCTTTCAACAGATTGTTTAAATCCAAGACAGGAACAACTCCGCTGGAATACCGTTCGTGGAATTGAAGAAAAAATAAGCAGACTTACTACTAGTTAAATAAACGATATTGAAAAATTCGAACAATCAAATTGAAGCGCCTGAATCTGACTATTTATACAAAAGTCAATCTCAAATTCCCAATTCCGGCAACGGTCTTTTTACAGTAATCGACATCTATAAAGATGAAACAATCGCCATTTTTAAAGGAGAAATCCTAACTGATCTTGAGGCTAAACTAAGAGCAGAAGCAGGAAATGACGGGTACTTCATCAATTTATTAGATGGAAGTATCATGGATTCAGCAAATGTGGAATGTTTTGCAAAATATGCCAATGATGCCGAAGGATTGGTTCCTTCGAAATTTAAAAACAATGCACGGATCACCTTAGACCTGAACGATAATGTTTGTATTGAAGCATTAAGAAATATCAAAGCAAACGAAGAATTATTTTGCAGTTATGGCAAAAGTTATTGGAAAAAATATTCAGTTAATTTACCTGCTAATGGATCATTCTAACTATCTCCGGGCTCTACAGTTGCTCAAAGATTTGAATCAACTGCTTTCTGTATGTTGTATTATCTAAAAATAAAGTGAAACAGGATTATGCATAAGAAAAGTCTTTACTTGATGGCAATTGTTTTCTTGACAGCTTGTCATGAGAATGAACCGATTGATCATTCAGTAACTTCAGCAAACACTCAAGTGATTGAGATTGATCAAACGAATATCAAATTTCCGGTTGAGGCTAAATTGAAAACCCCGGATCAGGTTGAAGATACTTTAATAGCTACAGTTAAAGGGATTGACTTTTTGATTACTCCAACGGGTAAGCTATCCTGGGGCAGAAATCCCGGTGACACCATTCACATTTTTCCGGATGAGGTAATTGAAAAAGCATATTTGTATTTGAACAAAGATATACTGTACCTTTTCTATACAGAGACAGACTTTGAAGGTGCAACAAGCAGACTTGAAAAGATCCATTTAACTTCACGAAAGAGAATCCTAAGGGCAGAAATACCAGGTTTCAATCTGGGACTCCCTTATATCCTTGATAACTATGCTTATGTAACTGCTATTGGAACAGCAGGTAAGCTAAACCTGGATAACGGACAATATGTTTATCTGTATTCCAAACTCTATGATCACAAAAAATACTCATTCAATAGTTTTGACTCCATTGTGTTTAAAGACGATTTAACCATATTTCTATCGGCTAATATAAACGGTAAACGGGTAGATAGTTTAATTGTCAATGAAAGGACAGATAAACACATCATCAGAAAATAGATCGTATTTAAGTTACCCCAAACTTTCCAACTGTTCAAAAATCGGGATCAAAGACTTCCCGTTTTCCGTCAGATTGTATTCAATATGCAGCGGTTTCTCTTTAATAATTATTTTTTGAAGCAATCCGGCTTCTTCCAATTCCTTTAGGGCAACAGACAAAGACTGTTTATTCGACCCGGCAATTTCACGAAGTAAACTGCTGAATCGCAATGGATTTTTAGTCGCCAAACGGAAAATTTCAGGTTTCCATTTTCCCGAAAGCATCTTTAAAAGTGCAGTTGCCGGACAGGTTTCATTCTCTTCTGTGATCTTTTTTGTAGTCATAAAAAACTGACTTATTGCGGAGTGATTTTATTATACTGAACTTTGTACAACGCTTATGCCGAAGCTTGTGCCATCGCTAAAGCTATTGGCGGCATGCGATCAGCGAAGGCACAAAGGTAAAACAAAGACACCGTACAACAGCCGTTTATGAAATTGACACATTCATTTTTACTCGCAGTACTATTAGTTAGTACTACTGATTGCAACTCACAAAATACGAAGACAATGACCGAAAAGAACAATCCCTTATTATGCGACATCGAAACAGGAATATGCGAGATGCCCGGAAACAACACCGATTCATTGGGAACGAACAACTTTAAATCGATTGAGAAACCCATTAAAGTCATTTACTACACAGATCCGATTTGTTCTTCCTGCTGGGGGATAGAACCGCAATTGCGAAAACTGAAGCTGGAATACGGTAGCAGTATTGAAATAGAATACCGCATGGGTGGTTTGCTTCCGGATTGGAGTTATAACAGCGGTGGAATCAGCAAGCCCTCCGATGTAGCGCATCACTGGGACGAAGTAAGTATTTACTATGACATGCCGATTGATGGCGCCGTTTGGCTGGAAGATCCGCTTTCGTCGTCTTATCCGCCATCCATTGCGTTTAAAGCCGCACAAATGCAGGACAACCAAAAAGCGGTGGTATTCCTGCGTGAAATCCGCGAGATGGTGTTCCTCGAGAAGAAGAACATTACCAAATGGGAATATTTGGAAGAAGCAGCTAAAAAAGCAGGTTTAAACGCATCGCAGTTTAAAACAGATTACGAAGGGAAAGCGAAAGAATTGTTCCAAAAAGACCTGGAACTGGGAAGAGAATTGGGAGTAAGAGGATTTCCAACAATCTTCTTCACAGATAAAGAAGGCAACACGCAAAAAGTTTACGGTTCAAAACCCTATGCAGATTATGAAAATGCGATTCATAGGTTGGATCCCAATGCAGAAAAGAAAGATTATTCCAAAGATTGGAAAGCACTTTTCTCAAAATATCCGTCTCTGACAGCCAAGGAGTTCTCGGAATTGAGCGGAACACCCAGAAATGAAGTTGAAAAACTTCTCAATGAATTTGTTTCCAAAGGTGAATTGGAGAAATTGACCACGAAAAATGGTTCCATTTGGAAATTGAAGAAATAACCCCACCCAGATTATAATTATGCAAACTGCAGGGACGTGACGCATCACGTCCCTTTTTGTTGGAATAAATCGTACTTTAGATTTGCAAAAAAATTCAACCAATGGCAAATCAATTCGAACACACAATCAAAAAAGCATACGCGGCCTTTAACGAAAGAAAGATCGATCAGGCACTTTCCACCATGCAGCCGGACGTTCAGTGGTCAAAAGCCTGGGAAGGCGGTTACATCAGCGGACACGACGAGATCCGAAGTTATTGGACCCGGCAATGGACGGAAATCAATCCGAAAGTAGAACCAATAGGTTTTGCCGGAAGAGCGAACGGAAGCCTGGAAGTGAAAGTACATCAACTGGTGAAAGACCTGGAAGGAAGTTTGCTATTCGATGGAATGGTAAAACATGTTTACCGATTCCAGGATGGATTGATCCAAACGATGGACATTGAGCTGGTAGAGAATTGATTTTATGATTGATACAAAAGATATAAGAGATCGAATTGAATCTGATTTTGCAGAAAGTGCTTCGGAAGCTTATACTCTTTTGAATGCCGCCATTTTGAAAACAGAAGAGTTAAATAACCAAAGGATCATTCGTTGTATACTATTCCTCTCTGAAAGAAACATGGGAAAATTACAACAGTATATTCAAGCTGCGGCGAATGATCCCAGGGATGTGATGTTTTGGGCTGAATACGTAAACCAAGACAATTTGGAGTCCCCAAAAAGAGTGCGGAATTTCAATCATACTTTTGAAAATTCTGAAAAGAATGTTGAAGAGTAATTAAAACGGTAATACCATGAATAAGGAAATCCAAACATACAACCTGTCACAATCAGAAACGCATTTAAAGATCTGCGATCTGTTGGCCAATGAACTGACTCATGGGCTTTCGGAAGCTGAGAACAGGATCTGGCATGCGCATCCGGTGTGGTTCCTGGATGGAAATCCGGTTGCCGGCTACAGCATTCAAAAGCGCGGTGTGCGTTTGATGTTCTGGAGTGGTAAGGATTTCGAAGAACCGGGATTAAATGTGGAAGGGGAAAAGTTCAAAGACGCTTCGATCTTTTACAACGATCTTTCGGAAGTGAATCCGGAAGATTTAGATCGCTGGCTGCAAAAAGCACGTGATATTCAATGGGATTATAAAAACCTGGTGAAGCGCAAAGGACAATTGGAGCGTTTGAAGTAAATATGGAACCAATCCTCGAAACCTTTGAACATGCAGGTGTTCTTGAAATAACTCTTTACGGATTGATCATTAATTTTGGAATCTACATCAGTTCTTTGGGACTCTATACCGTACTCCAGTATTTTCCGGGGAAAAAGCGTTTGGGAGAACGGCAGCCGGTTCTTCGCTCCGATATCCTGCTGAGCATTATTACGGTTTTCTGCAATACGCTGGTGTTCCTTTTCGGTGTTTACCTTTGGAAATACGGATTCATCAGACTTGATCAAGACTACAGTGTCATTCAGGTAGTCATCGAAGTTTTGTCCTTGACCCTGATCATGGACCTGCTCATGTATATTTTTCATCGGTCGGTACATCTTTTACGTCACATGAAACAACTCCACCAGAGGCATCACGAACACGAGTCGACCAACCTATTGAGTTTATTTGTGCTCCATCCGGTTGAATCCATTGGTTTCGGACTGATGATGCTGGGAGTTTTGCTATTCTTTCCTTTTTCAGCAATCGGCATTTCACTCTACCTGGTTCTCAATTCACTTTGGGGAACCATCGGACATCTCCATCATTCTGTTTTGCCTCAATCCTGGCTGAGATTTGCAAAAAAAGGATATTTGTGTACCTCGGAGTTTCATTACTTGCATCATCAAAACCCGGATTGTAATTTTGGCTTTTACACTTCCATCTGGGATTTGGTTTTCAGGACGATACATCCTGCTTATCTTCCCAAAGCGAATAAAACAGGAGGCAGAAGCAATCGAAATAATCCATGGATTTAGAAAAAACTGTTGAACGATATTCCATTTTGATTGTAATTAATTGAACTATGAAAACACGAGTGATCATCACATGCTTAATCCTTAGTTTAGGAATTGTTTCAGGAACAAAACCCAAATCCAATTTGCCCAATGCCAACTCCTGGTCCATCAGTATTGGTGAAAAGGAACTATTGGCTTCCTGGCTGAAGAATGAAATGGGAGATACCATAACACTCAAGCGAATCAAATTGAACGGAGCGGATACTTTGGTTGCAGAACGTTTTTTATGCGGACAAAGCGCAGAAGGATTATTGGTAACCCTTACGATCAAAAATTCCAAAGGTGAAACAATCGCAGAATCGTCAGAAATGAACGAGTATCTCATGTTTCGTTGCAGTTTACAGGTCAGCGAGATCATAGATTCACCAAAAATCAAATCAGGCGATGTAGTAGGAGTTTACTTTGAGATAAGAACAGTATCGGATCAACAGGATTATCCTGTATTATTGGGTAATCTGAAACTGGAATAGCACTGGATTACTCATCTGCGTGAATCCACCTAATCTGGTGCAAATTATTAGGAGTGTTTCTGCGTGTTACCCTCCACTCATTTTGGATACAAACTCCCTCAAATAGGATACAATCTAAGTAAAATTGCTGGAGATCTTTGCTGTACAAATTTAACAAACAGTAAGATGGTACATCAAAATGACAATTCAAACAACACTTCGACAAATCCAAAAGTTTGGTTTATAACAGGAACTTCCCGTGGTTTTGGACGTGTCTGGACAGAAGCAATCCTGAAACGCGGAGACAAAGTTGCCGCAACTGCCCGCAATCTGTCCAGTATTGCCGACTTTAAGGAAAAGTACGGAGAGAACGTATTAACGCTTGAACTTGACGTAACCAATCACGACCAGGTGAAAAAAGCAGTGGAGCAGGCTCATGCACATTTCGGAAGACTAGACATCGTTTTCAACAATGCAGGTTATTCACTGGTTGGAACCATTGAAGAAGCAAGCGCTGATGAGGTTCGTGCACTCTTTGAAACAAATGTTTATGGTCCGATGGCCGTGATCCAGGCCGCTCTTCCTTTATTGCGCAAACAGGGTGGTGGCCACATTCTCGGAACATCCAGCAACCTGGGACATGTGACACTTCCGGTAATCGGATATTACTGTTCTTCCAAATGGGCTTTTGAAGCCATTCATGAAAGTTTGGCCGAAGAAGTGAAGTCGTTCGGTATCAAAGTTACGATCATCGAGCCGGGAGCTTACGCTACGGAATTCGGAAGTGCCGAATCCCTGAAGTTTTCCGAAGGAATGGACCTGTATGCCGATTACAAAGAAGGTTTCTTCGGTCAATTGACCACCATGGAAAGAGGAAACCCGGAAGCAACACCGCAGGCGCTTTTACAGGTAGTTGATTCAGAGAATCCACCCTTGCGTTTCTTCCTGGGAAGCCAGAATTTGCCCTGGGTGCGTGCAGCTTATGCAGATAGAATGGAAGAGTGGGAGAAGTGGGAAGCTGTTTCCAATTCAGCACAGGATTTGGTTCAATAAAAAACGTTAATGATAACCGGTAACGAATCGTTATTCGGTTATCATTGTTTAATTTTCAGTATGAAAAAGGAAGAAGTCACGCATAAACGATTCAATACCTTATCGGAGGCATTCCGCAGTTTTGGTTTACCGGACCCGCAGCATCCGCTGATTGGTTTCATCAATGCAGATAACAGCCAGATGATAAATGGTAATTTTCCGCAGTCGCATGCCCTGAACTTTTATAAAATATCTCTCAAACGGCAGTTGACCGGAAAAATCCGTTACGGACAAACCTATTATGATTTTAACGGCGGAGGATTGTTGTTTGCTTCCCCGAATCAGATCATCGGGAATCAATCGGGCACCAATCCCGGGGAATGTTCGCAATATACTTTGTTGATCCATCCTGATTTTCTGTGGAATTATCCGCTGGCGAAAAAAATCAAACAGTATGGATTTTTCTCTTATTCGATCAATGAAGCACTGCATCTATCCGACAAGGAAAAGGAAACAATTAATTCGATCTTTAAGATTATAGAAGACGAACTCAATAGCCGGATCGATGATTTCAGCCAGGACGTGATTGTTTCTCAAATTGAGTTGTTGCTGAACTACGCCAATCGATTTTACAAACGCCAGTTTATTACACGTAAAACCGTAAATGACGATATGCTGTTAAAGCTGGAAGAAATCCTGGATCATTACTTTGAATCTGAAGCGACGCTGAAACAAGGATTGCCAACGGTGCATTACCTGGCAGAAAAACTGAATATCTCGTCAAGCTATTTAAGTGACATGCTGCGTTCCTTGACCGGGCAAAATGCACAACAATTGATCCACGAAAAATTGATCGAAAAAGCCAAAGAGAAATTGTCTGTGACCAACCTTTCGGTGACAGAAATCGCCTATGAATTGGGCTTCGAATATCCTCAATCGTTCAGTAAATTATTCAAAGCGAAAACAAATTTGTCTCCGCTGGAATTCAGGAAGACTTTTAATTAATTCTTGTCGATATGCCAAAAATGACCTGTACTTATTACGACAAATCCGGAAAGGAATTGCTGCTGGAAAACATTCCGCAATAACTAAAGAGATGGATTTGAACTACAATCCCAAATACATGCTGAGAGCCGTTGAGCTTTCTGAAATGGCTTATAAAAGCGGAAAGGGGCTTCCGATCGGCTGTGTAATCACCCGAAATGGGGAAATAATCGGAGAAGGACATAATGAAGTATTCCAACGAATGAATCCAACTGCCCACGCTGAAATGGTTGCAATCGAAAGAGCTTGTGAAAAAGCGGAAAGTGTTCAGCTATCCGGCTGTGAACTGTATACCAGCGTGGAACCCTGTCCCATGTGCCTGTCGGCAATTTACTGGGCAAAAATAGATAAGATCTATTATGTCAATACCAGCAGCGAGGTGGCTGAATTTGGTTTTGATGATTCATTCATCTTCGATGAACTGCGGAAAAATGCGGAAGAACGTAAGATCAAATCTGTGCAGGTTTCGGAACCGACTGCAAGGTTTGTATTGGAACGCTGGAAAGACGCGGATGAAGCAGCAGCACACCCCTGGGATGAAAAGGGAATTTAAAACGCAGGTAAACGATCAACCGCCTGCCTGCGTCCAAATAGGTGATTTTAAATAATATCCAGAATAAGGTCCATTTCTAACCTTGATTTCGGTTTCACCGACGGCTGATTCGCATCTTCCGGATTTCTATAACCGATTGCCACTGCAAAAAGCGGTTTGTACCCATTCAATTTCAGGATTTGCACATACTTTTCGGCCTGAATTCCTTCCATGGGAGAGGAATCGATTTCCATGGATGCACAGGCGCTGAGGAAGAATCCCAAAGAAAGATATACCTGGTTTTGCAGCCACGATTTTATCTCCGAATCCGGCAAGGGCTTCAGGAATTGATTGTAATATCCAACCGATCCTTCAGGAAGATGATCCTGGATCTGTTTTTCAAATAGACTGATGTCGTCAATGGAACTGAAGACCACCAAATGACTGGCATCCTTGATCTTTTGTTCGTTGAAATAAGAAACCGCTGCCAGTTCGTTTTTCACCTTTTCATCTGAGATAAAGCTGAACTTCCAGGGTTGGCTATTGATAGAGGAAGGACTTAAGCGGAGAATTTCCTGTAATCGTTGAATGTGTTCTTCTGAGATCTTTTTGGTCGAGTCGTACTTCTTGGTCGTGTATCTGCTGTTTGCAAGTGCTGTAAAGTTCATTTGTTTGAAGTATTTATTTAACTATCATTTTTATAGTTGCAAACATAAGTAGTGTAGTTTAACTTTGCAAGAACGGTTAAAAAGGATAGTAACTCATGTATTGTATAGATAACAAAGAATATCCCTGCAGCACAAGCTTCACAATGAAGTACATAGGTGGAAAATGGAAGGCAGTCATTTTGATTCATTTGATCGAAAAAAAACGCTACAATGAATTGCGAAAAGAACTTCCAATGGTGACGGAAAGAACATTGAGCCTGCAGTTGAAAGAATTGGAATCGGACGGATTGATCACCCGGACAGTTCATACTAAGAAACCACCGCTGAAAGTAGAGTATGAACTCACTGAATTCGGCAGGACTTTAATTCCTTTATTGCACTCAATTGCTCAGTGGGGAAAGGAAACAGCTGAAGGAGCCAGGCTGCTGAAGACCGAGTCTTCATCCGGAAAGATGAAAAAGCCGATGGAGAACGGGGAAATGCCTATTTTGGAGCAAGTATAATTTCCAATGATACAACTAGCAGACAGAAGCAAATTAGTACTCTTCGGAGAAGAAACAGAAAGGCTTACTTTCCGGAAACTGCGTGAAGATGATTTTGAAACCTGGTTATCTTTTTGTGAAGACCGGGACATCATGCAGTACTTTGCCTTTCAGGAAACGGATTCAGCGGCTGTTATATGTCGTAAGTGGTTCGATAAGATCTATTGGAGGTATGAGAATCAATTAGGCGGAATGAATGTGCTTATTGAGAAAAGCTCCGGAGAATTTATTGGACAGTGCGGACTGCTTATTCAAACAGTAGATGAGCAGGAAGAACTGGAGATCGGCTATTCGCTCATGCCGCAAGCCCGCGGATCCGGTTACGCATTGGAAGCAGCCAAAAAGTGCCGCGATTTAGCTTTTCAGAATGATTTTTCAGATTCCATTATCTCCATCATTCACCCGGATAACTTTGCTTCTCAGCAAGTGGCAATTAAAAACGGCATGCAGCTTTTGAAGCAGACTAGCTTTCATGGGCTGCCGGTGAATGTTTACAGGATATTAAAAACAGAGTGGGAGACAAGATATGAGAATCACCAATGAATTAAAATCCAGGCAGATTGATTTCATCAAATTGGAATCCCAGAAAGAACATTATCCGAGTCATCGGATAGAAGTGAGGCTTAAAACGGAGGATATACAATCCGGTTTCAGTAACTCTATCTGGTTGAGCGATTCGGATATAGACGCATTCTTGAGTGATCTGGAGTTATTGGATTCATTCCGAAAAGGAGAAGCAGTCCTGGAAAGTATGAGCCCTGGGGAACTGAAACTGGTCTTTAAATCCATTGATAATGCAGGTCATCTAGCGGTAATGCTTCATTTGGTGAAAGAAGACAGACTGAACAATGATTATTCGTACAAGATTCAGGTTGAGTTTGAAATTGATCCGACTAGTTTGCCGCAAATAAGAAGCGGATTTGAAGCGTTAATGAAGTAAAAGCCAATGACAAAAATCACCCCCGAAATAACAGCGCAGCTAATGGCCGCAATGGATGAATTCAAAATCCTTGCAACTGAATTGGTACATAAATTAATCCAGGAAACCGATCAGCCGGAAAAAGAGGAAATCGCCAAAGGACATTATTACGAAATACAAAATGCGGATCTGTTGAATGGAGAGGAGAATCTCTCCGGAAACTGGTATTTCGATGTGCATGGAGAACATTGCCTGTTTAAAAATACGATCACAGGACAAACATTGGAAGTTTCCTTAGGAGACGAAGAAAGCATAGGAATCCTGGATCCGGCTTTTTTTTATTCGTTCGTGGAAACAACGCGTGAGTTTAAGCACCTGAGAGAATATCTCGGACATCCGTTCAGCGGAACTTTAACTGTTTTTACTGAACTGGAAAGACAAGGAGTTTTGGAAAAGATCTCAATAGCTCAGTTTCGAAAAAAGTAAGGATATCAAATAATCTGACTATTTACCGCTATAGCCAAAGCTTCTGCAGTGTTATTGACGGATAAACGCTCAAAAATGCGTCGTCTGTAATATTTTACCGTATCCGGAGAAACGAAGATCTTTTCAGCGATCTGGTTAATGGTCAATCCTTGTGCATACAGCCTAAGAACTTCAACTTCCCTTTCCGAAAGGTTGGGTTTGAGGGATTTTCGCCAGGCTGTGCCAGCGAGATCCAATTCCCAAAGTTCTTCTGAACCTTGTTTTTTGATAAACACATTCCCGGCGTGCTGATTGTGAGAAAGGGAAACAATGCACATCGCTTTCCATAATTTGAATTCACCGGTCAAAAATAGCGGAGTAAGCTTGTGATTAATCAAAATGCTCTTTCCGTTTTTGTTTAGCAGGTGAAAATCGTAAGTGATACTGTATTCCTTTTTAGTATCAGCAGGAAGTTTCTCAAAGAAATCAAAACCCGCTTCATTGATCTGCTCCAATAATTTCAACTCATCTGCAGGAACATGTTTAAAATAGAAAGTATATCCCATGTTCAGGACTTCTTCCGGAGAATAACCGCATAAGAATAATGGATTGTCTGAAACATATTCAAAAGACATATCCGAATAATCAATCACATAAATACTTTCATAGGTTAATCGGGCAAAAGACTTTATGGCCTCCAGGTAATTGGTTTGCAGTTGAAGATCCTTTTCCGAGACTTTTCCTACTTTGTTTTTGGTAAGAAGCGTGGATTGCTTGTTTTTCATGAGCGTGATTCGATGCTCAAATTTACACTAAAGTGTAGTGTCTAAAACTATTCCTTGTTGGATTTTTGCAAGAAATAACCGAATAGGAGGAATATGGCAACCTGTAGCAATTGTGAGAGTACATTCAGTGACAATTATTGCGGTCACTGCGGACAAGCTGCGAAATTAAATCGAATCAACGGGAAATATATACTGCATGAACTAGTGCATGTATTGCACCTTGAAAAAGGAATCTTTTTTACGATCAAAGAACTGATCATTCGACCAGGTGCAAGTGTAAAGACTTTTATTACCCAAGACAGGAATCGACTGGTGAAGCCGGTCATTTTTATCATTCTGACTTCTCTGTTTTACACCATTGTTTCTCACTGGTCTATTCATGAGGAACACACTTATTCGCCGGCTGAAAAATCAATTATAGCATCTGTTTCGTTTATTTTCGATTGGATTCAGCATCATTACGGATATGCCAACATCATGCTGGGCATATTGATCGCACTTTGGTTAAAACTGTTCTTCAGAAAGCACGGCTACAATTTTTTTGAAATCCTCATTCTGTTATGCTATGTGTTGGGAATAGGAATGCTGGTGCTTGCCGTTTCTGCTGTCATTGAAGGAATCACTGGTCTGCATCTCGTGGGAATCGGGATAGTTCTTGGGTTTCTTTACAGCAGCTGGGCAATCGGACAATTCTTTAATAAAACCAAAATTGGGGCTTACTTCATTGCCCTTGGTGCGTATGCATTGGGAATGATCAGCTATTATATTTTGATCGTTATTCTTTGTGTTGTGGTAATTCTAAGTAAAATGTAGTTTTTTGAAAAACCACCAGTGCTTGTTTTGTAATTTCCGGGTAAGCTTCAAAGTCCGGAGTCAAAAGAGCGGGCCAGCCTGATTATATGGAATAAATTGTATTTTAGTTTCATGAAAATCGCCCATCTTAAAATAAGAAAGCTTATTTCAATCCTTTTAATCTTGGTAAGTTCAAGTTGTTTTGGTCAAAATAACGGTATAGATACTTCTGACTATAAATTCTATCGATTTAGGATTAAAACACAAACTGCGCTGATTGAGTCAGATCCAAAAAACAGTTCAGCTTACATCACACGGGCTTACCTGAAAGAGCAAATACAGGATTTCAACGGAGCGATTAAAGATTGGACAACAGTAATTGAAATATCACCCACAGATTATATGGCGATAGCCAGCAGAGCTGTAAGTAAATTCTACAATTCAGATTTTGATGGCACAATTGAAGACTGCAATAAAGCGATTGCAATAAATCCTGAATTTCATGATGCTTACTCTTCAAGAGCACAAGCAAAATCAGAAAAAGGAGATTATTTGGAGGCAATTAAGGATTATCAAAAATCAATAGAATTAGTTCCGAATGATATCAACTCCTATTACGGGATTGCAAAGTCATACAATGAACTTCGGGATTACGAAAAGTCCTTAAAATCTTTTGAAAAAGTGATTGCTATGGATACATCAGATCTCAATTTATATGAAAAATGCCTGATGGGAAAAGGTTATGCTAGAAATGATCTGGGAGATTACAAAGGAGCCATTCAGGATTTTGAGCATGTACTGAGATTAAATCCGCTTAGTGCAAAAGCAGTCAACAATATCGGTTCATCGTATTATGGCCTGAAGGATTACAAGGAGGCTCTGAAATATATGGATCGTGCATTGGAAATGAATCCTCAATATGCCAAAGCATATACTAAAAGAGGAGACACGAAAATTAAGCTGAAAGATTATGCCGGCGGTATTGATGATCTAAACAAAGCCATTTCACTGGACCCAACTGATCCTGTGGCATATTTCCAAAGAGGTCAGGGAAAGTACGGGTTGCAAGATTATTTGGGAGCCATCGAGGACCTGACAAAAGCCATTGAGATTTATCCTGTTTTTTACGAAGCAATTTATCAAAGAGCAGTTGTATACGAGGCAATAGAGCATTTTGAAAAAGCAGCTATTGATTATAAACGCGCTGAGGCAATCAAATACAAGTAAGTAGTACATCTTACGGGTTTCTGATAAAAAACTAATGAATAAGATATGAGGGAAGAGGAAACAGTGTATTTGGCAATTGGTCAAAGTTTGGCAGGAGCACAGCAAAGTCAGATGTTCGGCAAACCGTGCTTTAAGGTCAATGGAAAAGCTTTCATGAGCTTGTTCGACAATCAATTGGTATTTAAACTAAGTAGTGATGCTCACAAAGAAGCTTTGAGTTTGGACGGATCAAAGCAATTCGATCCCTCCGGAAAGAAACGCCCGATGAAAGAATGGGTGCAGGTTCCCTTTGATTATGTGGATAAATGGCCGGAATTTGCCCGGGAAGCGATGAATTACGTAAGTTCAAAACAAGTTTAAACATGAATTTCAAAATCATAGAAACAAATCGTCTCCTGCTCAAGGGCCTCTCTCCGGAAGCTATGACAGAGATCTTTGAACGGAATCACAAACCGAAAATCAAAGAAATCCTGGGACATAATTCCGAAGAAGATTATGAGAAGGAATTGCATAAATACAAAAACGGTTATTCGAGCTATAACCGCAGTTTTATGTTGTTCTTGTTGGAAGACAAAGCCAGCGGTAAGATCATTGGCCGCTGCGGCTTACACAATTGGAACCCCGAACACTGGCGTGCAGAAATCGGTTATCACATGATAGATGAATCATTCAAACAGCAGGGATTCATGTCGGAAGCCGTGGAGGCAATTATTCATTATGGATTTAAGCTCATGAACCTGAACCGGATTGAAGCCCTGGTTGCTTCTGACAATACGGCTTCCCTCAGATTATTGGAAAAGAACGGATTTGCCAGGGAAGGTGTTTTGAGAAATCATTACTTCGTAAATGGAATTTTTGAAGATTCGATAATGTTCTCGAAACTTCGGGAGGAATACCTAAAAGATTGACTCATTCAAAAAAGTATAAATGCATCATATCGTTCCCTTTGAACCAAAATACCAGCAAGCAGTCACCCAAATGATGGACGAAATCCAGCAAGAGTTCGAAATTCCCTTTCGCAACACGGATGGAAAGACCATTTCGGATGTCGTGGATGTGGATAATCTTTTTTGGATTGCTCTTGACGGAGAGCGTGTTTTGGGAACGATCGGTTTGTCGCGGATAGATGATCAAAATGGGTTCTTAAGGTATTTATTCGTTGCAAAAGAAGGCCGCGGAAAAACAGGAGTCTCTCAGTCGCTAATGGATGAAGCACTTCGCGAAGCGAAAAAAAGGAATTACGAACAGATTTACCTCGGGACCATGGAGCAATTCAAAGCCGCTCAAAAGTTTTATGCCAAAAACCACTTTGTGTGTATTCCAAAAGAAGCATTACCCGATTTGATGCCGGTGAGCCCAATGGATTCGCTCTTTTACATCTTGAAAAATGACTAATGAGAATAGCAATTTACATAGCATCATGGATGGTTTCATTAGCTCTTTTGGTTTTTGGATTGATCGGGAGTCTTGGAAATGCTGTTAGTTACAAATACGAAGTGGAGGATCCAATAGGAGAAATCACCATGGATAGATTACCACCGGCAAAAAGGAACTTAACGTATGAACAGCTGGAAGAAAAGAAAAGCGAGATTGAATTTTGGGAATATTTTTTAACAGGTTTGGTAATTCTTTCAATTGTCTCATTGATCTTACTGCTTGTTTTCAGGAAACGTTTACTGGGGAAGGTAAAATAGAAGTAACTAATCCAACTTTAAATAACTGGATTGGCGAAGTTCTGATAACTACGAATAACAAAGAATTCTGCGTATTCTACGCAATCAGCGTGAGAAATTACTATTTTAAAAGTCGAAACAAAGCAACATGGCAGAAAAGAAACCCAAATTGGCCGAGATCAAAACAAAACCAACTGCAGTGAGTGCAGCCGAATTCATCCATGCAATTGAAGACGAGCGAAAACGAAAAGACAGCTTTAAATTGATCGAAATGATGAAAGAAGCTACCGGAGAAGAGCCTGTCATGTGGGGTGGTTCCATCATCGGTTTTGGAAATATGCGTTATGAAAGTCCCAAAACGGGCCGGCAGGTAGATTGGTTCCTGGTTGGTTTCTCGCCTCGCAAAGCGAATCTCACTTTGTACATTGGCGCGGGAAACGAAGCTCATTCGGATGCGCTGAAAATTCTTGGAAAACACAAAGTAAGTGGCGGTTGTTTGTACATCAATAAACTGGATGATGTTGATTTGAACGTCCTGATGGGAATGATTAACTCTTATTTAAGCAGAAAATAGAAAAAATGGATACAAATTTTATAAGATCGGGCTTTTTTCGATGCTCTTAATCATTCTTGTTTCAAGAATACTCAGTGAAAAAGCTCTTTGCCTGATCGCACTTCGTATTTTTATTTCGGGACTTAGTTCTTACCGGGTTTTGAAGAACAACGATTTTCCGGAATTTTACATCAGTAATTATTTGTTCACGACTTCTCTGCGGATAATTGGGTTAGTAGTTTTCTTCGTTTTTATGACTCTCTGAAAACGGATTCCTTGAAATCAAATGCAAGTTGATTTACAGTTTATATGACTGCTTATCAGAATGATAGTAATTCCAATAGAAAAACGAATGATTCAGCTATTGACATTTCGTATTCTTTGACTTAGATTTGAATAAAAGACTCTCTTTACATGTCGGGTAAACTTAGAATTGTACTTACGTTCTCATTAAGCATCTGTATTTTACTGATTGTGGGCGCATATGCCTACCGGAGTACAAATGAATACAAAAGCTCTTCCGAGTGGGTGAGCCACACGCAGAATGTGATCAATGAGGCTCAATCGATTCTCCTGAATGTAGAAGACATTGAAACCGCTCAACGCGGATATGTAATCACTGCTGATGAAAAATTCCTCATTCCTTACAAAGAGGGAGTCGATGAATTACCGCGTGCACATTTGCGCCTGAAACAATTAGTACGTGATAATCCGGCACAAAATAAATTGCTGGTACAAATCAATCAGCTGATCATTAAAAAATGCCTTTTTGCAGAAAGAGTCGTTACCGTCCGCACAAAAGTAGGTTTCAGCGCAGCCCAGGATTTGGTTCAATCCGGCGAAGGTGAAAATTTGATGATTGAGATCCGGGGCTTACTGGAAGGATTTATAGCAAACGAAGAAGCATACCTGACAGCACGGTTGAGTACTGCCAATCAACAGTTTGCACATACAGTAACCATTATTTTAGTAAGTATAGGTTTGGCAATCCTTTTTGTTGTCATTACACTTTATTTCTTCTTGAAAGACCACAGCAGACGACTCCGTTCGGAAAAGAACGTACAAGCAAGCGAAGCCCGGATCAAGAAGTTTTTAGAAAGTCTTCCGCTGGGTGTTTATGTTGTGAGCCAGGATGGTGTTCCTTTTTTTACCAATACTGAAGCCGTTCGTATCCTGGGAGAAGGAATTGTATCCGGGAATAATTATTCCAACATGCGCCAGCTTTATCAAAGCTACGTCTTTGGAACAGATGAACCTTATCCAGCAGATAGAAGACCTGTTGCCAGGGTTTTAAATGGCGAAAGCAATATTTGTATTGAAGATGTTGAAACCGAAAAAGACGGAGTACGAATTCCTTTGCGCATCAATGCAACACACATTGCTGATGAAGAAGGGAACATCGAGTATGCGATAGCGGTTTTTGAAGATATTACCAGTGTCAAAGAGGCAGAAACCGAACTGCGAAAAGCCAAAAAACTGGCTGAAGAATCTTCGATGCTCAAAGAAATGTTCCTGGCAAATATGAGCCATGAGATTCGTACGCCGATGAATGCGGTAATTGGATTTACGGACCTTTTGTTGAAACGAAACCTGAACGAAGAAGAAATGGGTTACGTGCGGATCATCAAAACTTCCGGTGAGAACCTGCTTCGAATCATTAATGATGTACTTGATATCTCCAAGATAGAATCCGGGTTAATGACCTTTGAAATTCACCCCATTGATATCCAGGCGCTTTTTTCTTCCATCAATGTCATGCTTGCTCAAAAAGCAAAAGAGAAGAACCTGCAGCTGAGCTTTAAAAATGATTCCAATATCCCGAATGCCATTTTGGGAGATCCCACACGTTTGACACAGATTATCCTCAACCTGGTAGGAAACTCGATCAAATTTACCCAGGACGGTTCCGTAGCTATTTCTGCCAAATTGATTGGCAGAGAGAAAGAAGAAATTCAAATTGAATTTTCGGTGAAAGATACCGGGATAGGAATTCCTGCCGATAAACTGGAAACCATTTTTGAACGCTTTACGCAGGCCGAAAAGCATACAACGCGTAAATTTGGCGGAACAGGATTGGGCTTGAACATTGTGAAGCAATTGGTGGAATTGCAAGGCGGAACTATCACCGTAAGCAGTAAGGAAGGACAAGGTTCCGAATTTAAGTTCGTCCTGGCCTTTTCTACTTCCGGCGAAGTAGTTGCAACAGCTGCTAAAAAACAAGTAGGAGCAGACGAATTGGAACAATTGAGAAAACTCAAAATTCTGATAGTAGAGGACAGCCCGATCAATGTGAAGTTCATTTTCGCGCTCTTCGAAAACAATGGAATGACAGCTGATCATGCTGAAAACGGGAAAGTAGCCATTGAAAAAATGACCGAAGCAGATTACGATATTATTTTGATGGATATCGAAATGCCCGAAATGAATGGTTATGAGACTACGACTTACATTCGGGGTGTACTGGAAAGTTCTGTTCCGATTATTGCGATGACAGCTCATACCATGGCCGGAGAAAGCGAGAAATGCCTTCAGATGGGAATGAACGGCTATATTTCCAAACCGATTCGGGAAGATTTGCTTTTCCGTAAAATGATCAATGCCGGATTTGAAAATCACAGAACGGTTAAAACAGATCATGAAAATCACAAACTGGTTGACCTGACTTTGTTGGAAAAAACGATGCGGGGGAACAAAAAGGTCATTCTTGAAACAATTGAAATATTCCTGGAGCATTTACCTGAAAACCTCGAAGGAATTAAAGAAGGTGTGGAGAAGCACGATTTTGGAATGATTCGCAGAAATGCACACACCATGAAATCATCCGTATCTATATTGGGGATTAACAAGATACAGGAAGTATTGGAAGAAATGGAACGCCTGGCAGCTTCGGAATCGGGTATGGAACGCATAATGGAACTTAAAAATTCCATACTTTTGCTGAGTAACCGAGCCGTAGCAGAAATAGAACAATTAAAAGATCAATACAAAGAATCATGAGTTTTTGGAAAGATTTATTCAAGTCGAAAGAACAGGAGAAAACGGGACTCGTTTTTATCGTGGAAGACAATAAACCTTATGCTGAAACACTGAAAGTCTTTTTGCGTGCAGAAGTACCTGAAGTTAAAGAGATCAAGATTTTTCCGGTTGGAGAAACCTCTTTGTTGGAATTGAACAAAAATCCGGATATAATTATCATTGATTATTTTTTGGATTCAAAATATTACGATGCAGAAACCGGTTTGGAAATCATCAAACAGATCCGCGCTGAGAAACCGGAAGTAAATATCATTGTTTTAAGCTCGCAGGAAGACATCGAAGTTGTCCTGGAAATGGTGAAGAAATACAATTGCAGCTACGTGAAAAAAGATGGCGAAGCCTTCGAAAAAGATGGCGAGATTGTAACAGATTTGTTCAAGGGGTAACTTTTGCCGCAAACCCGGTAAAAATGAAATTCCGGATGTTGGATAAGATTCCTTCAATACTATAAGAAATGGCATCAGATCAAAGCTTTGTCGATTTTATCATCGATCAGATAGACCCTTCCGGAAAGGTAAGCAGTAAGAAAATGTTCGGAGAGTATGGCTTGTATTCGGCAGGCAAATTATTTGGACTGGTTTGTGATAACAAATTATTTATCAAGCCAACGGTCACAGGAAGAGCATTTATTACCGATTTAGTTGAAGCTCCGCCATACCCGGGCGCAAAACCCAGTTTTTTGATTGAGGATAAATTGGAAGATAGTGATTGGTTGAAAGAACTGGTCCGTTTGACTGTTGAAGAACTGCCGGAACCAAAACCGAAAAACAAGAAGCAGTAGGTCTGAATTATAGTATTTGAGATGAAATGCGGCCGGCTGGAAAGAGAGACTGGGAATACAATTTCATCATTGAATTCAGAGATTGATTATCAGATAACACAAATAAATAGCATTTGCGCAATCTGCGGGGAACTAAATAATCACTAATTTCCCACCGAAAACAACACTATTCACTTATGAAACTATCAGCAGTTGGGCTCAATCGGCTCGAAGGAATCGGCTTAATCCTCATCCTGTTCTCCTTTTTCATCCAAATCTTTCAGAACAACTCCGAAGAATCATTCCGGGAATCACAAAACTATCATTTGAACAAAAAACTCGACCATCTTTGGGTTTTTATTAAAAAGGAATATGCGGATGGTCATTTGAAGGAAAGGGATTCATTGATGCTTCATTCAAAGTCGACCAATGACGACTGGGAAGCATATTCCAGCCAGGCAGAAGAACTGAAAACCTGGGAAGGTCAAATTGAATTCTTTGCCGACATCAGTACCTGGATTTTTGTGCTGGGAACAATCCTGGTGATCCTGCCCAAGTTTATCCCGGAGAAAAGCGAGTGAGCTTGGATTCCCCCTTCGGAGGTCAGACGACTCTGATGAGTGTCAGACTCCGTCAGAGGGGACTAAGGGGGAGGATAGAAGAATCGATTCTGGAAAAGCAATTGCCGCAAGATAAGTCGTTTTTTGGCTAACTTAGAGCCAACCAATATCAAGAACAATGAACATTCCCGCATTCAAAGAAAATTTTGGAGTAACCAAACTCCCGATTGAACTGGAAAAGCTGATTCGATTTCAGAACGAACAATCCGATTTTGAATGTTATTCTGAAGGGTTTGGTCTGATGATCGATGATAAATCCGGGATCGAAAGCTGGAGTGAAGACGAAGCGTTCCTGAATAAATTACTTCCTTTTGCCCAGGCAAATGGTTCAGGTTCTATATATGCTTTTTGGAATAATGGCTCATCTGAAGATCTAAGTGAATATCCAATCGTGGTTTTTGGTGATGAGGGCGGAGTGCAAGTTGTTGCAGAGAACCTGTTGGCATTGATGCAGCTTTTAACCTTCGATTCGGAGATCTCGGTCTACCACGATGAAGCCTACTTTTACAAGGACGAAGAAGAATACGAAGAAAGTGAAGGTCATGCAGCTTATGTTATTTGGTTAAAGGAAAACTTTAATTTGGACCCGGTAACTGAGACAGAAGAACTGATTCAGTGTGCTCAGGGAAAATACAAGCAGACTTTCGATAGTTGGTTCAAACTTTATTATGCCGATTAATAAATGGAGATTTGACTTGAAATTGCAGCAGAACCGCGTAACATAAACTACTTTTCTCTTGGTGATTTCACGTTGGAGGAAGGTGGTCTTTGTTTTACTACCCAGCCCAAAGGCTGTATGCTGCTGAGTTCCTTACCGGATCTTTTTCATCGCCTGGTAAGAGTGAAGAAAGGCGAGATCCGGAAATTTGTTTTCACACCTATGAGTATTTCCTACGATCTGTTATTTGAAAAACAGAAAGATGAATTGGTGATCAGTGAATTCTCCCGGCATAAAATGATCTCCGGAATCGATGAGTTTGCAGAGCTGCTTTATAAGGCAGTTATAGAAATGTTTATTCGTTATGATTTGGAGATTTCAGAATTGGGTTCGGGCCGTGAAGATTTTCTAGAATCCTGGATTGAATTTAAAGCAGCGTTTTCGTTTAGTGATCCTGAAAAAGACCCGGAGAATGGATGGGCATAATCGAAATCACCTTTTCTTGGATATTGATTATCTCCAATCCGGAAATGAAAAGCAAAGCATTTCGGCAGGAAATTATTGCTCTGAAAAAACAGGGATACAAAACAGAACCGGCTTTTGCAATGGCTTTGGGCCTGAAGGGAGATCCATATTATAAAGAGTTGTTGAATTACCTGAGGATCACTAACATTGAATCAGTATATTTATAATAAATAAGTACATGAAAATAAATCTGATTGCGATAGTACTGCTTGCACTGACATCCTGTGCACAACCTTCAGAGAAGAAAGAAACAGTAGCAGAAAAAGAAAAGCAGGAACTTAAAAAGATCAATGGTTGGAACACTCTTGATGAAGCAGCTTATTCCATTCAATATCCTGCTGATTGGGAAGAAAATAAATCCGGGCAAATGGGAACCAGTTTCATGCTCGTTGCTCCGGTTGATTCTAAAGAAGATAACTTCCGGGAAAATGTAAACCTGGTAAAGCAGGACTTGTCGGGAAGACAGTTTGATTTGGACTCATACACCGAATTATCGGAGAACCAGATCAAAGAAATGCTCGGTGTTACTTCCTTTATAGAAAATAAGCGAATGAAAAATGCCAATGGCGATTATCACAAATTGGTTTATGCCGGTGACCAGGGGAACTACCACTTGGTTTTTGAGCAATATTATTGGGTGATCAATAATCAGGCTTTTGTTATCACCTTTACAAGCGAGGAAGATCAATACAAATCATACAAAAAAACAGGAAAGAAAATCCTCAACTCATTTGTATTGAAATGAAACAAAACGTGTAGGCTCGAGATGCTTCACGAGCCTGCCATGTTTTTGTTTCGTTCGAATAAATCCTTATTGGATATCACATTGACGTGAATAATCTCCAAAAACATCTGATCCGGTTTCTTCCTGGTCGTCGCATTTTTTCTCCGCACGAATCCTGGATTCTTTGAAGGCATAATTTCCATCGGATGATGAATTTCTATTGCCATCGCTGTCTGTTCTTACTTTCGCACATTCACAGACATAGTCTTTTTTGCAAGATGCCAGAGTTATCCCCGACAATATTACTAATGCTAACAGTACTGTTTTCATAACCATCTTTTTAGCGTTTCCAATTTGAAAGATTTAGGGAATAAATCTGTTACATAAACAGGGTGAAAACTTGCATAATTCGCAGGTTTTTAAACGCGATAGTTAGGTAGTGAAAACATTTCGCAGTAACTTGTCCCGCAATAAATTACGACTATGAAAAACACTATTATCCTTCTTTCATCTTTATTCCTGACTATGTTTCAGCTGCATGCGGAAATTCGTTATGTAACTCCGAATGGCTCAGGAAGTATGGACGGCTCCAGCTGGGCGAATGCGTATCCGGGAACTTCTTTACAGATGGCAATCAATACTTCGAGTTTGATGGATGAAGTTTGGGTGGCACAGGGAACTTATTACCCTAGTTCGACTGGAAATCGCTTGCATGCACTCAGTATGAGGAACATGGTGGCAATCTACGGAAGTTTTATCGGAACAGAAACACTGCTCTCGGAAAGGAATATTTCTAACGGATTAACAAGTATTTTAAGTGGTGAGATCGGAGCACCGGGAATTTCGGATAACAGCTATCATGTAATAAGTAACCTGAGTATGGATAATTCAGCTATTCTGGACGGGTTTATTGTGGAAGGAGCTAACGATGACCGTACACCGGATTTATTGGTCGGACTAGGCGGCGGGATCCATAACAGAGGGAGCGGAGTAGCAGGTAATTGTAGTCCGACTATCCGAAATTGTATCATCAGAAACAATCAGTCTTCTTTTGGTGCTGGAATCTTCAACAACGGCTATGATAGCGGAACTGCTTCTCCGCTAATAATCAACTGTGTGATTGCAAATAACCATGCAACAATTAGTGGAGGCGGACTGGATAATTTCGCTTTACAGGGAGGAAATGCGAGTCCAACTATGGTGAATTGCGTGGTTTATGGAAATACGGCTGCACAGCGGGCGGGAGGAATGTATTGCTGGGGCGGAAATAATGGAACTGCAAGCCCGGTTCTATTCTATACATGCTTTGTCAATAACAGTGCTGTGGACGGCGGAGGTGTTGTGTCAGATCGTTTAAATGCTTCTACGGGGACTTCCGGACTCAGTACCCCGCAATTACGAAACTGCATTTTTTGGGGAAATACTGCTTCCGGTGAAGGGCCGCAATTCTTTTTATTGGGTGGTGCTTCCCTGGATCCGGCGTTCTCGGATATCGATCTGACAGGGCAGACGGCCCCGCATATTCTTCCCGGGACAGGTTCAGGAAATATCGAACTCAACCCTTTATTCATAGATATTCTTTCCGGAGCAGGAGCAGACGGTAAATGGTTAACAGCAGATGATGGTTTGCAGCTGCAAAATATGTCGCCGTGTATCGATGCAGGCGCTTATTCAGGAACACCCACAACAGATATTCTTTCGCAAGACAGAGTTGTATATATAACTGTTGATATAGGACCTTATGAATTAGATTCAACATCCACCTTATCTGTTTCCGAAAGCAATCCGTTTCTAACCGACTTTGTTTTGTCTCCTAATCCGGCAAATGAATTCCTGGATCTGAACTATTCGGTTTCAGGAACAGAGTTCTTTAACCTGACGATTACGGATTTAAACGGAAAAATCATCTGGGCTTCTTCAGAAGTTATGACGGGTGAGAAAGAACTCCATATTGACCTGAGATCATTTGGGACCGGAATGTACCTGGTGGACCTGGAAACAAAATCGGGGAAACTCACGAAACGTTTTATTAAAACCAGGTAATCATCAATAGGTTGTCATTGTGTGAATTATGTAATATTTTCCAATGATTGCGTAAGGAATTCGCAGGTTTCTTTATCAACTTTACACTAGTTAGCCAGAGGGCTGACTACAATTGAATGACTGAAGGTGAAACATCCCAAACAGTAGATACTGAGCGATGTGAACTGGAACGACATATAAGTTGTGATTGAGGGACAGATATTCGTATTTGTACCAGTGCGGTAGGTAAAGAAAAAGTGTGTCAGGCAATAGTTTGATGCACTTTTCTGATTTTAAAAACAATTAAAACGTATTTTAGGATCACCCAATCAGAATTATATGGCATCAATAACAGCAAGTATCAGAAAGGAACTTTACCGAATGGAAATCGAATCTCCGTCGGGTAATGTGGTTATTGCCGATGAACCTTTGGAAAGCGGAGGGCAGGATCTGGGTTTTTCACCCGGAGAACTATTGGCTTCTGCTCTTGGAACCTGTACCAGTGCAACATTACGTATGTATGCAGATAGGAAAGGATGGGACCTGCAGGAAGTCAAAATTGAAGTAGACCTGGATCGCGATGAAAAAGGTACTAAAACTAGTTTTAATTGCAAAATATCCCTCTTTGGTGATTTGGATGAAGAGCAGCGCGAACGTTTGTTGCATATAGCAAAGGCCTGTCCGGTCCATAAGATCCTGACACATCCAATCGAGATCAATACAGAATTCGCACCCTGATTTTTTTGAAAATAGATTTGGTAAATCAAGATTTAATTTTTTACTTTGTTTTTCAAAGTACTTTTATTAATTCTAAATTTTGATGTTATGAAAAACAAAAGATTGATCCTTATTTTATCACTAGCCGGAGTTTTGTTGTTGATTCCATTCGTTGCCATGCAATTTACAGATGAGGTAAAGTGGTCGGGATTTGACTTCCTGGTAATGGGAATTTTATTGGGAGGAACAGGCTTGGTTTGCGAATTGATCCTGAGAAAAATCAGAAAATCCTCCAACAGAATTATTCTCTGCCTGGTAGCAGTGGGAGTTTTGGTTTTGGTGTGGATGGAACTGGCAGTTGGAATTTTCGGAAGTCCGTTTGCAGGATCCTGATGCGAATAGAAAAGAAGTTATTGATTTGGGCAAATTGCCTTTACTGCTTATTGGTCTTACTTTGTTTGCTGGATTTGTTCCATTGCTTAGAGATAAAGGGCGACAAACTTCAGGGATTCATTCGCGGAGGGGCCATTTTGCCAATTGTGCCTCTCACGGTTTCCAATTTGCTGGTATTTCGAAAATCCAACTGGAAATATGTGAGCTTACTTCCACAAATTTTTGTTGTTTGTGGTATTTCCTTTGTAATTCTTCAGATAGGGATTTGGGGTTGTTTGTTTTCAAGCGGAACTTATCATACGCAAACCATTCTGTATAAAAGTGTGGATTCCGATTCCAGGACCGTTGAATTTCAGTTAAAGAATTTGGGTGGTTTCGGTTATGATGGACGAGTAGTGGAAGTCACCTATTTTACTCCCTGGTTTATGCTGAAAAAAGAGATTGATCCGGAGAAAAAACCGGGATCGCAATGGATTAAAGTCAATAAGGATGTGAATGAGTTAGAACTCAAATATTAGAACTATGTTTAAGTCTAATTTCATTTCCTGAAAATGACTGAAACAACAAAACGACTGGACAGCTTGGTGAGATCAGGTTTGACTTATTTCAATCAGGCTTCTAAATCTGACCTTGAATACAAAAGATCGCCTGAAAAGTGGTCTAAAAAAGAAATCCTGGGGCATTTGATCGATTCGGGCATCAATAACCTGCAGCGTTTTACAGAAATTCAATCGGCGGAGAAACCATTTAAAATCCGCAGTTACAAACAGGATGAATTGGTGATCGCAAACAACTATCAACAGGCCGAATTGCAGGAACTGCTTCAATTGTGGAATGCACTCAATCAACGGATCGAAAACATTATGCAGCATCAAACGCAAAGCTCGCTCGAGGTTGCTATTGAACTTCCGGACGGACAGCTTTCCAATTTACGGTTTCTGATGATTGATTATGTAGACCATTTGGAGTACCATTTGAAACAGATTTTGGGCGGATGATGACGAAATTGGACTGTAAGAAAATGCTGATGGTTGATGCGTGGGGTGCAGGTTTGACAGCTTTGCTACTAGCCACTATTTTGGAGCCGTTTCAAAAAGAATTCGGAATGCCGCTATTTGTGCTTCGGATCTTTTCGATCATTGCCTGCATTTATTTTATCTATTCGCTGATGTCATTCTATTTCGGGAATGAAAGACGGGCTTTTCTTTTAAAATTGATTGCTTTCGGAAATACGTTTTATGGATTGCTGATTGCCTTTTTCGTGTTCCGTTATTTTGAAAAGCTCACTCTTTTAGGACGATTTTATTTTGTGCTGGAAATAGCCATTATCCTCGGATTGGTGGTTTTTGAAATAGAATGCATCCGACGCAATTCGAAAAAGCCGGATAATTAATCTTCGATAATCATTTTCCGATGCTCGCTTCCCCATAAAGCAAGGTTGTCAATCATGGGTTTTAGTTTCTGACCGTAATCGGTTAATTCATACTGAACAGTTACCGGCTGCGTATCTAAAACCGTGCGTTTCACCAGTTTGTTCGTTTCCAGTTCTTTCAATTCCCTGCTCAGCATTTTCCCTGAAATTCCATGTACGTCCCTCAATACATCAGAATAGCGCTTGGGATGGAAGCAAAGCGATGAAACAATAGAGATTTTCCATTTTCCGCCCAACATATACATGGCATCCTGTACGGCCATGATCGTCTTTTTACAATCGGAAGTTTTAGTTGCTGTAATTCCCATTTTTACTGTCTGTTACCTCTATGTTACAATTACTTTTTGACTCTAAGTGACAAAAGTATACAAAGCACATCTAATTTTGCTTCTCAAACAAACAAATTTTTACAACATGGCATTAAATGACGATTTGCATTGGCGTTACGCAACAAAGAAAATGAACGGACAAACAGTATCAACAGAAAAATTGGATTACATCCTGGAAGCCGCACGATTGGCTCCTTCCTCATCCGGTTTACAGCCTTACCGCATTTTTGTGATCAGCGACAGAGAACTCCTTGAAAAGATCCGGCCTTTTTCATTCGACCAAAGTCAAATTACAGATTGCTCGCACCTATTGGTTTGGGCAGCCTGGGACGGGTATTCCGAAGAACGGATCACGAACGAAATGTTGAAGACATCCAGGGAAAGAGGTTTGCCAGACGAAGCAACGGAAGATTACCGCAAAATGCTTTGGGGCATGTACGGATCTTTGGGACAAGAATGGCATCAGGCACATACGGCAAAACAGGCGTATATTTCATTTGCACTGGCAATCGCAGCTGCAGCCGAGCAAAAAGTAGATGCAACACCTATGGAAGGTTTTGATCGGGCAAAAATGGATGAAATACTTGGATTGGAAAAACTGGGACTGAAAAGTGCGGTGATTCTTCCAATCGGTTACCGCGATCCGGAAGGTGACTGGTTATTAAATCTCAAGAAAGTACGCGTTCCGAAAACCGAATTTGTGACGGAACTGGTCTAGAACAAAATTATTCAAAGGAAAAGACCGTCTTGAGATTTCAGGGCGGTCTTTATTGATTCTGCCAAATGAAAAAATGGATTAATTTTAGGCTTCAATCACTGTAACAATTACCAATAAACAAAACATGAACACACTGATCCTGAAAACGGAAAGACTGATGCTGGAAGAACTGGACCTAAACGATCTCCATAAAATCCATGAACTTCATTCCTTACCTGAAACGGACGAATTCAATACGATGGGAATTCCGGCGGATATTTACGTGACGGAACGCTTGCTGGCGGATTGGATTGGGATACAGGAATTGGAACCACGTATAAAATATGTATTCAAGATCGAAGATGCCGATAAGAACTTCATTGGGCTAATTGGTCTGAATATGGGAAAACCCAATTACCTCACCGGAGAAGTGTGGTACAAGCTGCACAAAGATTTCTGGAATAAGGGTTACGGAACAGAAGCTTTGAAACGCTTACTCGAATTTTGCTTCTTAGATTTAAAGTTGCACCGGATTGAGGCGGGTTGTGCAGTCGGAAATCACGGATCTATCCGCGTTCTTGAAAAAGTTGGGATGATGCGCGAAGGCCACACCCGAAAAAAACTGCCTATTCGCGGAGAATGGGTGGACAATTACTTTTATGCTATTTTAGAAGAGGATTTTCTGCAATGAATGATCCGGAAGAAATAACTGTGAAACAAGCCCTGGAGCGCGGCCGTAAAATGCTGAATGTTCCATCGTCTGTTGTTCCTAAAGTAATTATTGGGATCATGGTTCTTTTGGCAGTATTAAAAGTCGTGGACTGGCAATATGCGTTATTTTCCGCTCCAATGAGTTTATTGCTGTTTCCATTGTTTTATCGAAGCTTCATGATCACCAAATGGAAGCTTTGGTCTTATGAAAAGGTTCGGAATATTCATGAATTAAAAGCAAAAGCCGTTATGATGGGAATTATTTCGGAAGACACCGGCTTTTTGGAGAAACTCTTTCGAACAGCAGCAGCAGAAAGCAGGCTGAAAGAATTGGAAGAAAAGTTTAGCGTTCCCGATTTGTTTTCGGATCAGAACCAGGTTCCGGAAGAGACTACTTTTCTTTACAAAGTAAACAACCTGATCCTTCCGGTATTGATGATCATTCTTTGTGTAGCAGTGTCGCTTAATTGTTTTCTGAAGAATGATAAAGTCATTGCTTCCATCTCATTAATAGCAGCAAGTTGGATCCTGATTCAATTCATTCGCAAACGAAAAGAAAAGGCGATGTACCTGACTCTAAACGATAAAGGAATAGGTACGTTCAATCACCCGTTTATTCCTTGGGACGAGATTTCCGGTGAAAAAATAATCCGTGGAAAAGTGGACGATCCTGCCGATTTCTATTTGGTGTTTAACACTCCTTTTGGTGAGGAAAGTATCGGAATCGATAACCTTTCGGTGAAACCTGCAGAAATTCTGGATCTTTTGAAGATTTACCGGGAAAGGTTTGAAGCGAAAAGAAGACAAATAGACAACTAAAACCAAATTGATTATGAAGTATATTGAAGTTTTGGCCATCGGATTATTCCTGTTTTCCTGCAGTTCGCCTGCCGAACCGGAAAGATCTGGGGAAACTAAGTTTTCTGATGCATCAAATGCAGAAAAGGTCATTCGCATACCGGAAGATCTGAAAGATAAAACAGCAGCTTCCAGTGAAAACGACCCTGAAAACCCTTATTACAAATACAATACGGTCTTAAAAACAGCATTCAATGATTCTGTTTATGCACATTTTTCAGATTTAAAAGGGAAAGACT
Organism: uncultured Fluviicola sp.; assembly: GCA_965650365.1. Lineage (GTDB taxonomy): Bacteria > Bacteroidota > Bacteroidia > Flavobacteriales_D > Crocinitomicaceae > Fluviicola. The sequence goes on from CBFGOJ010000002.1 coordinate 188,244, forward strand.
TTTTTACGTTTCACATGCCGGCAGGAAATATTGACAGCACAGAATCGGTGCTCCGTATTTATTCTCCGAAAGGTGATCTGATTTACGAAAAGAAATTTGTGACCTCTTACATGATCAATGGCTACGATTTGGAGTTCATCAAAAACGAAACTGAAATGCAAAAGTATATGCTGAAAAAAGCGAATAGTATGCTGGATAAATTCTCTTTTACAAATCTCAGTAATGTCGATAAATACAGTCTTTTTTCACAAATGAAACCGGAAGATTATGAGAATTACGCTGTTTATCTGGAGTGTAAAAAAGACAAAAGACCTGTGTTCGGCATCGGGCTGGCAGAAGAAGATGTAACATTCATTGGTTTCTCTAAAAAACAGCAAAAAGTGGTGGACATCATTTATTGTTGTTAACTTTTAAGAAAAAAGCAATGAAAAAACAGCTGGTTTCACTCCTGTTCATGGTACTGGCGAATAGTATTATGGGACAAGAAACAACCTTGTTGAAACTGAGCGAACTCGAAGGCAAATGGTTTGTTATCCGGTCAAATTTCCCAATGTGGCTGAAAGGAAACAAGATCAATCCGAGTTTCAGTTATACGGTAACTAATAAAAGAAATGATACTGTTCTGTTGGATGAAGTTCAGTACCAGAAAAAATCCAAATGGAAAAGTATCGTTGGCTATGATAAGCCCGCGGATGAGCAAAATCGTTCTTTCATTTGGCGTGGAAAAGGGATTTTGGCAGGGGTAAAAAGTAAGTGGAATATTTTGTTCCATGATCCGAAAGAACAATGGATGATTATTCACTTCAAGAAAACGCTCTTTACTCCCGAAGGATACGATGTGATCTCCAAATCGAAAAATATGGATGAAGTTACCAGGCAGAAGGTTTCGGATAAACTCAAGGAATTAAAAATCGATCAAAAATTGTCGGTTATTCACCAGGATTAGGAATTGAATTAATTTAGTGCTTCAAATCAGAAAGATCAATACTTCAAATCACCAATGGATTACGAAAAAAAATACCCCATCACCCAAATACCGGGAGAACATTTATTGGTTCAATGGACACGTGGTTACAGGCAGGTAGACGTTTATTACAATAATGAGCTCATTGGTTCAGCCAGTGGATCCGCAAAATTGGTAAAAGGAACTTCCTTTACTTCTGACCTGGGTTTGATTACACTTAGGTTGTCTAAAGAACCTGTAACCCTCGATGTGATCGTAGACGGTTATCACAGTCCTGTCAATGTATCACACCCGGTGAAAGAGTTGAAGACAATGAGTACTTATTTCTATATCATCATAGCTTTTGCATTTATTGCCGGTGCGTCGGAAATAGCATTTGTTCGCGGATGGAATGAATTGATGATTATTACAGCAACTATTAATATCATAGTCTTCACGCTCTATTTGACAAGTGCTTTATTCGTGAGGCAGGGAAAACCATGGGCTTATTACTTGGGATTCGGCGTTTTCAGTTTTTGCACACTGCTTTCACTCCTGGTTCTTTTATCGGGTTTTGCCTGGGGATGGCTGCTCTACTTTTTTATGTTGATGCGGATTGGAGGGGAAGTTCTTTTGATCATCAACCTCAAAACGGCCATTGCCGCGACAAAGCATTTGAAGTACAAACAGCCGGTGTTTGATGAATTGCTGGATTCGAAAGTGTAATCTACGGAACTAAAATGCTTATTTTGCAAGATTTAGGTAGTGATAAAATGAGAGAAAGTGAATAATTACTTGAAAATAGGCTTACTGATAATCTGCAGTTTATGTCAGTATCAGAAAATCTTTGCTCAAGGTAAAGGGATTGCTTATCCGGGGATGTTAGAGGTTAAACACGCTGTTGTTGATAACCAGAAAATCTACTTGTTGGGGTGTGTCCCGCATATCGAAACATTGACTTCCAATCCGGTGATTGTTTGCACGAACCTTTCAGGCGACACGCTATGGACAAGGGAATTTGATCGTTTTGAATTCGGAGCATCGTTTGAAAAGGCCGTTTTGGCGGATCATATTCTCTACATTTCAGGAACGATTAAAGAAACTAAATACAGCTCCGAAAGTGTCTTGTTTCAAGTCTCTGATACTGGGGAGATGATTGGTGGTCGTTTCTTTAGAGGTAAAATAATAGCTGATATTGCATGGAACGGAGTGCTTTTATTCCTCACCGGAATAGCTATCCCTTCCAATGAGTCTTACCTGCTTCAATGTGATCCGGATTTTAAAAATGACACTTTGATATCCTTTTGGAAAGAAGCTTCCGGAAATAGCTACGGGAATGGGAGAGAGATCCAATTCCTAAAATCTTCCCTATGGCTTTCAGGAACTTATGAAACAGACACAAGAGACGGATATACTGTAACCCGGTTCGACAAAAATCTAAAAGAACTCCCTTCATTCACCCTAAAGAAAGATGGAGATTCCAGGTGTCTGAAGATGATTGCCGATAAATCCAATTCCGTTTGGACTTGTGGTCATCTAAATCCGGAAAGTGGAACTCATTTTTTATACGTGCTTAGATTCAATGAAAAAGGAGATACGATTTACTCCTACAAACACTTCATGGGTACACGGTCTTTTCTAGTGACCAATTTATTCGAAACTGCCAGCGGGGAAATTCTGGCAGTAACCAAAATCAATCACGTAGCCCAACTTATTCGTTTCCGGCAGGGAAAATTTTATAAAATAGAATCCCTGGAAAGTCTTGGAGATATTTTACCTGTCCAATTAATGGAACCAAAATCCGGTCAAATAATGCTTTTAGCGATGGAGCTGCTTGGTATGGGATACGGAAAATCGACGTTTTTTTCACTAAAGCTCACCGATTAGAACTTTATTAATGCAATAATGTTGCGATAACAAATTGAAAGTGTATATTTGTAATACAAACAAACTTTCAGCAACATGACAAACAAACTTTACGACGCAATCATTATCGGTGGAAGTTATTCCGGGCTTGCAGCAGGAATGTCTTTGGGAAGAGCATTGAAGAATGTACTTATTATTGACAGCGGGAAACCGTGCAATGCCCAAACTCCGCATTCTCACAATTTTATTACTCAAGACGGTGAAACACCGCAGGCAATTGCTTCCAAAGCACGTGAGCAGGTTGCTCAATATCAAACGGTCAAATTCTATTCCGGATTGGCAGTTGATGCTGCGAAGACCGATTCAGGCTTTACGATCACTACTGAGAAAGGCGAAACCTTTGAAGCAAAGAAACTGGTTTTTGCAACCGGAGTTCGGGACATTATGCCGGAAATCAAAGGCGCAGCAGACTGCTGGGGAATTTCCATGATCCATTGTCCGTATTGTCACGGATACGAAGTGCGGAATGAAAAAACAGGAATCCTGGCGAACGGCGAAATGGGATTCGAATTTTCGAAACTGATCAGTAACTGGACGAAACAACTGACTTTGTTCACGAATGGGAAATCAACTTTAACAGCAGAACAACATTCCAAACTCGTATCAAAAGGAATGGATATTGACGAACGTGAAATCGATGCTTTCGAGCACACAAACGGCTATCTGGAACAGGTTCACTTTAAAGATGGAAGTACGGTTCAGTTAAAGGCGATGTATGCGAAATTGCCTTTCACACAGCATTCTGATCTTCCCGAGAAACTGGGTTGTAAAATCTCTGATTTAGGTTTTATTGTCGTTGATGCTTTTCAAAAAACAAGTGTTTCAGGCATTTACGCATGCGGAGATAATGTAACTCCAATGCGCTCTGTTGCCAATGCGGTTGGTGCCGGAACGCTGACAGGAGCGATGCTGAGCAGGGAATTGATAGACGAAGAGTTTTAACCTTTAAAAGCTTACTCAAATAAGGTACTTCTGTTATACCGTCCTTTGTATTCAACAGGAGACATGCCTGTGAATTTGCGGAAAACTTCCCTGAAAGCTTTTAAATCGGAATAACCGACTTCATACATGATTTCATTGACCGTTTTTCGGCTTATTTCCAGCGCTTTTTTGGCAGATTCAACTTTGACACGCTGCAGGTATTCAAGAGGAGTATTGCCCGTTGCCTTAATAAATCTGCGGTCGAAATTCCTTCTTCCAACCGAAAAATGGGAGGACAATGCTTCCACAGAGATTTTTTCGCGAAAGTGTTGTTCAATATAAGTTTGAGCATCTTTCATGAGTTCATCGTCATGCTGTTTCTGTCCCTGGAACATTGTAAATTCAGACTGGCTTTTTCTATCGGGCTCAATTTGAAATACTTTGGAACAATAAATAGCGGTTTGCCGGTCGAAGTATTTTTCAATCAGGTAAATCATCAGGTTTAGGAATGAATAGGCGCCCCCGTTCGTATAAATTCCCTGCTCATCAGTGATCAGCTGATCGGTTTGCAACTTTACTTTTGGAAATAAGTTTCTGAAATCTTCGGCCGCACTCCAATGAGTAGAACAGCTCTTTCCATCCAGGAGCCCGGAAGCGGCAAGCAGAAACGCTCCCGTACAGATACTTGCGATTTCAGCTCCCTGCCGGTGCTGCTGTTGAATCCATTGTATGAGTGATTCGTTATCCTGCAGCGCAAGCGTGTAATTGTGGTTCAATGAAGGGATAATGATCAGATCGGTTTTTGTAATTTGAGAAACAGAAATGTGCGGATTGACAGAAAATAACCCTTCATAGAAATCTACCTGGTCTGAAAGCCCTGCCAGCTGAATCCTGAAAATTGCTTCATTGCCTTTTTCCTTCCAAATGGCGTTGGCTTTGGAGAATAGTTTGTAAGGACCAACAATGCTGCTTAAATTGTTTTCTCCGTCAGGAACGATAATCGTCAAATGCTTCATGTGTGTTTTTTACAAAAATAAAGCATTAAAATGTCCAAATCAACCCGTTAGATTGTCTTTTTTACACCTTTCTGGTTTCGGACCCGGAACCTACATTTGTCAGTAAATAAATCACAAACTAAAATGAAAGAAATGAGTACAACACAAACTATGGTGAAAATGATTATTGACAGATGGGAAGCATCAATCAACAACTGCAATAAACTTTTGCAGGTATTGTCAGACGATCAGTTGCAAAGAGAAGTGTCGCCCGGAAAGAATAGGGGAATTTATTTATTGGGACATTTGATAGCAGTTCACGACAGCATGCTTCCCTTATTGAACTTCGGAGAAAAGCAGTATGCTGAATTGAGCAGTATTTTCATCGAGTCACCGGACAGGGCGGTTAGTGAAATTCCTTCTGCGCAGGAACTCCGTTCTATCTGGGAAAAGCAAAACGGTTATTTAAAAGAGAAAATGGATGCTTTAACAGCAGAAAATTGGTTTGAAAGACATACTGCTGTATCCGAAGAAGATTTTTCTAACGAACCGCATCGGAACAAATTGAATATTATTTTGACCAGAACAACGCATTTGGCATATCATACGGGACAATTGGTTTATTTAAAATAAAAGAACATGGAGGCTGATTTCACATTTAAATTAGTTACAGAGCAAAGTACGGAGAGCGTTTTTAATGCAATCCGGGATGTGCGTTCCTGGTGGTCCGGATTGCATTCGGAAGAATTTACTGGAGAAACCAAAGAACTGAATGATGAGTTCAGTTTTAGAGCAGGGGGCGGAGCTCATTACTCCAAACAAAAGCTGGTGGAAGTGATTCCAAATAAGAAAGTTGTTTGGGAAGTAACAGAAAGCGAATTGACTTTTCTGGAGCAAAAAGACGAATGGGTTGGTACCAAAATAATTTTCGAAATTGCTGAAAAAGATGGGAAAACAGAATTGACATTTACACATCAGGGGTTAACTCCGGAAATTGAATGTTATGATTCCTGCGCTCCGGCGTGGAGTATGTATCTGAAAGAGAAATTAGCGCCGCTTATAGCGTAAATTTTTTACCGCAAATATAATTTGTAAAAACAGTAGGGACGCGACGCATCGCGTCCCTACTGTTTTTATATACTTTGCGAACCTCCGCGGGAATAATTAATTTTGGTGCATGAATAACTCAAGACCTTCCATGCGTGTCCTTCACAGATACCTTGGTTTCTTCCTGGCCGGAATTATGGCTGTTTATGCGATCAGCGGAATTGTATTGATCTTTCGCGATACGGACTTTTTGAAAAGTGCTCATACCGAGACCATCAAAATCGAACCGAATATCAAAAATGAGAATATTGGAAAAGCGCTTCAAATGCGTAAATACCAGTTCGAAAGGGAAGAGGGCGATATGGTTTATTTCAGAAACGGCGATTACAATCGCAAAACCGGAGTTGCTCACATCACTTCCAAAGAGCTTCCTTACATCCTGGATAAGATGACACATCTGCACAAAGCAACTACAGATGATCCGCTTTACTGGCTGAATATTTTCTTCGGAGTGTCACTTTTGTTCTTCGTTTTATCTGCTTTCTGGATGTATTTACCGAAAACGAAAGTTTTCAAAACAGGATTGCTGTATTCATTGGCGGGATTGGTACTTACTTTGATTTTATTATTTGTATAATCATTAAATTTATACAACCTTGAACGTTTTGTGCTTTTGAACCAAAAGGACATTGAGTGCCTACGCAGGAGATGCAGCATAGGTGCAGCGTAGTCGAAGTGTGAACCTTTTGAACTTGAAAAATGAATTGGATTATCTTAATCATCGCAGGTCTCTTTGAAGTAGCCTTTGCATCTTGCCTGGAGAAAGCAAAAGTTTCCACCGGAACTTCCGTTTATTGGTGGTATGCAGGTTTCTTCGTTTCTCTGACCATTAGTATGCTTTTGCTGATGAAAGCCGTTCAAACATTACCAATCGGAACTGCTTATGCCGTTTGGACAGGAATTGGGGCTGTGGGAACTGTCCTGATGGGAATCTTTGTATTCAGAGATCCTGTGAGCTTTTGGAAAATGTTCTTCATTGTCACATTGATCTCATCTATCATCGGTTTGAAGTATGTTTCGCATTGATTATTAAAAAGACATTGGTTTCCCGCTGATGCACAGATTGCAGCGTAATCAGTGAGGCGGTAAAAAAAATCTACGCAGTAGAATTAACACCTGCTTCGCGTAAAATCGACTCCACTCAATCCGGCGAAGTTCTTATTTATTTCCTATCTTAGTTTCCAAAAAAATAAGTACCTAAAAAATAAGTGCCTTAATGACAGATCCCCATGTATTAAAAAAAATTATCCAATGGGATGTGAAATCCTGGTCCAAAGCACTTTTCTTCTGGGAGAAAAAGGTAGATTGGAATCAGGTCGAAAACGGATTGGAATTAGGAGGGCGTGAAGGCGGTTTGTCCCTTTGGCTGGCTTTAAAAGGAAAAAAAGTCCTTTGTTCCGATTATGCGCGCGATGTTAAAGAAACTGCAGAAAAATTACACAAAGAATACAAAGTTGCTACCTATGTTGATTATGAAAACATTGATGCTTCCAACATTCCATACGAGAATCATTTCGATGTGATTGTCTTTAAATCGATTATTGGCGGTATTGGCCGTGGAAACAATTTTGAAATTCAAAAAAAGGTTTTTCGGGAAATCCACAAAGCATTGAAACCAGGCGGAAAATTATTATTTGCCGAAAACCTGGTCGCTTCTCCGCTTCATCAAAAACTCAGAAAAAGATATACGGACTGGGGAAGTACCTGGCGTTATTTGACGGTGGATGAAATGAAGGAATGCCTGAGTGTTTTTTCAGACTACGAACTAAAAACAACCGGTTTTCTCGGTACTCTTGGAAGAAGTGAAGGTCAGCGTCGATTTTTAGCATGGGGAGATCATTTGTTCTGGAATCATGTGAGCCCAAAAAGCTGGAAATACATTGCTTACGGAGTTGCACAGAAAAAGTAAAGCACTTCTCATTCTCTCCCGATAGCTATCGGGATTCATTTTCATTCTGTTTTCAACTATCTTTGCCCCAAACAGTGGAAGATGCTTCGCAATTTGTTTAAATCATACAAATTAATTCTGCTCTACGGAGTTTCACTTGCTGCGCTCTTATTTGTGATGCGCTGGCTGGAATTTCGCTTGTTGGTCATCAATCACGCTACCGAATTGTATGCAGCGGCAATTGCCATTGTATTTATGGTTTTGGGAATTTGGGTGGCAAAACAATTAACGAAACCCAAAACCGTTCTCGTCGAAAAAACAATATACGTTTCTCCTTCTTCCGAAAACTTCGAACGAAATGAAAAAGCCCTGGAGGAATTAGGAATCAGCAAACGTGAATTGGAAGTCTTGGAATTAATCGCTCAGGGTTTGAGCAACAATGAAATTGCAGCACGTTTATTCGTTTCTCTGAATACCATCAAAACACACAGTTCCAAACTCTTTGAAAAACTGGATGTTAACCGTCGTGCCCAGGCAGTTGAAACTGCAAAACGATTGGGAATTATTCCGCAGTAAAGTGCAAAATCACCCGAAAGTATGAGTGGGATAAGCCCGCGTAAGTTCACTTTTGTCGAAAGTTTAAAACAAAAGAAATGAAAAAAAATGTATTGATTTATGGAAGCATCGGTGGTTTGATAACTGCTGCGTGGGTATTGGTTGCAATGGTTGTTTTCTCGCACGGGCTCGACATGACACTTGGGATGGCCCTGGGTTACACCTCGATGTTTATTGCGAATATCTTCCTGGTTGTGGGAGTCAAAAATTACCGCGATAAATACAACGGTGGAGTCATCACCTTCGGGAAAGCGTTCAAAGTGGGAATTTTGATTACTTTGCTGGCATCTACCATTTATGTGGTGAACTGGTTAATTTACGATTATGCCAGCGGTTCCAGGGTGATGGAATCCTATACACAATCCATGCATGACGAATTAGTTGCAAGTGGTGCAAGTGAAACAGCTGTTGCACAGCAAGACGCTGAAATGAAGGAGTTTATGATCCAATACCAAAACCCTTTCTTTAAAGCCGCAATGACCTATATGGAAATCCTTCCGATGGGAATTCTCTTTACATTGATTACAGCGATTGCTCTTAGACGAAAAGTGCCGAAAGCTGTTTGATTTTTAGGTCAGATTATCTGGAATTCTTGCTATTTTGGTGCTCTTATTCAGAACCTGATAATTAGCAATATCCAATGAACCGAAATACCCTTGTTTTTTTACTTGCAATACTTGCTTTCTCAGGGATTAATTCCTTTTCACAGACTTCCGGGGAAAAGCATGACTTGAAAGCGCAGCTGCAGGTAATTACGGATAAGTACAAGGCAATTGTGGGAATCGGAGTGCTTCACATAGAAAGCGGCGATACATTCGCTTTGAATCATCAGTTGCATTTTCCCATGCAAAGCGTTTACAAATTCCCGCTGGGACTTGCAGTGATGGATAAAATCGATAAAGGAGAATTAGCCCTGGACCAAACTTATCATGTAACCAAAGAAGATCTGCTGGATGAGACCTGGAGCCCGTTGAAGAAGAAATTCCAGAATGGAAATGTAGATTTAACGGTGGCTGAATTATTGAATTATTCCGTTTCCCAAAGTGATAATATTGCGTGTGATATTCTTTTCAAACTGGTAAAAGGAACGAGTTGCGTCAATGAATACATCCGTCAAATTGGAATAAAAGGGATGGAAATTTCCACGACGGAACACGAAATGCGGGCCGATTGGAAAATCCAGTACGGGAATTGGAGCAAACCAATGGAAATGTGCCGCTTATTGGAAGGATTATACCTGAAAAAATACTTGTCAGATTTCAGCAATAACTTTCTGATGAATTTGATGATCGAATCTTCGAATGATGCAGGACGAATCAAATCTCTGCTTCCCGAAGGAACAGTCGTTGCTCATAAAACCGGTACTTCGAACAGACGGGATGAAAAGATCTACGATGCCTGCAACGATGTAGGCATCATTTTCCTTCCCGACGGAACACATGTTGCTTTGACGGTTTTTGTAAATAAGTCGGAGGAGAGTTACGACGATACCCGCAAGCTCATCGCAGAGATTTCCAAAGCGATTTATGACTTTTACGCAGTGAAAAAATGAAATACATCAAACTGAATAAGAATTGGAATGCAGCTCTAACTACTTCCGAGCCTCAAATCAAGGTGGAAGAGAACAAGCTGGAGTTAATCTTTGATCTGGACCCTGCTTTCGGGCACATTGACGAAGGAGACAAAGGAAGATTAGTCTTTCCGGAAACGTATGCCTACAAACTGCAGCCAATCAGTCAGGAAGAATATGAAGGAGGGAAATTCCGCTTCAAAAGCGAAGATCTTCCCTGGGGCAAGTTCTATGAACTACCGAATTCCGGCTGGAGAACTAATTTCCCGGCGGATAGAGTAGTAGTAAATGATTCGTTGAAAAACACGAAGTTGAAACATACCATCTTCTTTCTTCCCGGTTTTATTTTCGAATGTTTGTCAGCAGAATACGGCTTTCATTTTGAATATTCGATTGCAGAGAAGCTGGAAGAAACCTACCCGAAAGGCTATTTCAATCACTATTTAGCCCTATTTTCGACCCATTTTGATCAGTTAAACAGTGGCAGCTACAAAACGTACACCAACCTGTATATCCAGCTGGAAGGAAAAAAGGAGTTTGAAGCCCTGAAAGAAGAGATCAAAACCATCAAAGCCAATAAAGACCTGGATGCATACGTGAAAATTGCCAATTACAGTGAACTTCCGAATTTTGGAAGAAAACAGCTGGACGAAATGATCAAAGTGATCGAAACGTATGATGCTGGAAGTAAATATGCATAAACAGATTTTACTGAAATGAAAATGCACGGTTTACCATACTTTTTGGGATTTGGGATTTTGGTGATTTCAGCGTGTTCTGATTCCCCGGCTGAAGACGGTGGGCAAAAAGAACATCCGGAAAGCTCTGTCGATAAAGTAACTGATACTGTTTCTTCTGGTAAACAGCAGGTATTATTTCCAAACAAGATTCAATTGTTTAGTTTGCTCGTTCATGAGGATGGAATAGAAGAAAATAAAACATTAACCTGCTTTATTTCGCTATCCGAGGTGTTGAATTTAGAGCCAGATTCAGATTCTGAACAGTTTTTTCCGCTAACGAATTCCGAAGCAGATACGCTGGAACGTATTCCAATTGAAGGGAGTTATCGTCGTTCATTGTTGAAAGCAGCCGGGATTTCTGAAAAACAGTTGATCTATCTTTATAACTATGCTGCAGATAAAATGGTCATTATTCCGGTGTCCCGTTTAAAATCCAAGGCTTTTCTAAACGGATATTCAGGTAGAGGAGACGCACCGTTTGAGGACTATTTATATCACGTGGGATTCCAATTCGATTCAAACATCCTGGATCAGCTAAAAACAAATTATGGGAATCAGGTGGTTGTATGCATTGGAACAGAAAATCCATTCATAAGTGGAGAAATGCGGCCGGTAAATTGGAAAAAACGAAAAGAAACTGAATGGCCCGGAAATCAATCAGCATCCTATCTGAAGCAATTCAGGTCATTGAAAAAGAACAATCCGGTTTCGTATAAAACGGATACATTAACCTATTGGGTGAGAGATTGGGGAAAGAATGAATTCTATCGCGAGAAAAGAGAACTTGTTGTTGTAAACGAATCGGGCAAAATTATCTATACGAAATTGTTAGTGGAGGACGAAGGGTGTTCAATAAGTGCTTTGAATGGTCGATACCCGGATTTTTATCAACGTGAACAATATATCGGTCAGCTATTCAAAGATGCCGGACCAACATTTATAGGATTTGAAAGTTATTCATTCAGCTGCGAATTATTTAGATTTCTTCAATTTCCTAAAAATCAACTAGTATTAAATTGCGATTCCCGTCACTAATGAGTCATAAAACAGCCAACTACAACCTGCGTTTCCAGGACGTCAGCTTTACCGTTAAAAGCGCGAAAGGAAAGAAACTGGAACAATTAATAGGAGCAGAAGACCCGGACAACCCCGAACTCGGACCAGTAATGATTTTCCTGAAACTGGAAAACGCAAATTGGTCAGAATATTGGTTTGATGTATGTTTTGGTACCTGGGGCGATTACGAAACCAAAAAGTGGGACGAAATTGAAATTCATGAAGACGCTTATACGTATCACGATTACGCCGAAAAATTTGGAGTGAAAGACCTGGTCGTTAAGTCGGCATATTGCAAAGACAATGAAATCACGCTCGAATTTGAAAGCAACGAAAAGCTGACCTTTCGATACAAGGACCCAAACGATTGGGACAGTGATCATGAGATGATTAAAGTAACCTGAACAGCGATGAAAGATTTTAGAAAAGAACTCTATAGACGTTTTGAAGGAAATCCCCATTTTCGGGCCCATGTCTCTCACATTGATCGGACTGGGAATTATGCCAGTTTTGGAGCATTCGGAGATTTACTTCATGATATTTTATTAGGTAAAATAGATGACCACGAATTGATTATCAGGCAATGTGCATTGATTGATGAGATCTGCGCTGTACATGATCCTGAGTGGAATAATGTATTGAGATGTGAAGTTTTCTCCATTATGAATACAAAAGAGTTACTAAAATTGCAGACTTTTCTCTCTGAGGATTCAAATAAGCAGCTGGAAGTTTATTTGCCGAAAGAATCAATGACAGAAGAAGAACTCACTTCAAAACTCGAAAAATTAGGTTACACTCATTTGTGGATGGAATTTAATGTGCTGACAATTGACCAGCTTTTAGGACAAGAAAAGCTTTTCGACCAAGGCGAAGATAAGAATACGGAACATTACCGTTTAGGAGTTTGTGTAGCATATTTGTGGATTAAGAAAATACTTTCTGATAAAGAATTGGCAAATTATGTGGAATTGCTAAAAAATGATCCAAATACGTATATGTCAGGTTCTGCCGCAATCGAAGTGTTCAATCGGATTGATCTAACAGACAAACAATTCGACTGGTTTTCTCAAGAAATAAGCTGTTTTGGTGATTGGACAGAAAAATTAGTTTTGCGTCACCGATTTTTAAGACAATTGAATGCTGTTGAGCCAACAGATGAATTAATCAGCGATTGCATTCTAAACGGCGACTCATTTGTGCAGGATTACTTGTTGGATAAAATCAAATTGAATCAAAATCAATTACAGGAACTCAGCATTCACGGCAAAAATAAGGAAATCCGGGCGATTGCTCAAAAACGTCTCAATTTTTAGTCTAAACGCCTAATATACTAGTATCAACGATGGCTATCTCATTAAAAGGAATGCGGAAAATCACGGTCCACGGAGAAGTTTTTCTCTGGAAAATCCGTAAAAAAATGTCGCATGAAGAAGATCACAACACGCAGATCCCAATTCCGGTGCAGCATGTTTCCGGTGGACAAGTATTGTTTGTTTTTGTAGGTTTCACAAGAGCTTATGGTGGTTATATCAACAATTCTCCCAAAAGCGTAACTCCTAAAATGATTGAACCATTAATCCGGGAAGCAATTCAGCTGGAATGGAAATACAACGAGCCGGGAAATCCCATTGCTCTGGTCAACGGTGTACTGGAAACAGATACCCGAACTGCAAAATGGAAACGTCTTGCTCCTGACAAAATGAGTGCTGCTGTTTTTTTCGAAGAGTATGCCAAAGGAAGACGAGTTTTCTGCAACCAGGAATTCAATGAACCGGAAGCATTTCGGAACAAGGACCTTTCAGGGTGTATTTTTGATCAATGTGATTTCAATGTCCATTTCGAAGGAACGAATCTGAGCAATACCGATTTTTACTGCTGTGACCTTAAACGTTCGAAATTCGTGAATTATAACCTGACAAATGGAGGAATCAGGCTTTGTATAGTCGATTTAATCGAGTTTTCAGGTGGGATAACCAATGGTTGTGGATTTCATTACAACTGGTATTATGAGAAATATATCCAGGAACCGGATTTTGAACGAATTTTCAGGAATTCAGATAAAAATCAAGCTCCGGCTGTTTAAAGTTTAAACGCTTTTTGTCCTTTGAACGGTTCAAAATCCGATAAAGGAATGTGAGTCATTTTACTCAAATGGTCCAGAGCTTCTGCTAATTGAGAAAAAGATTTGAGGCTTTCTTCTTCAGCGTCTTCGTCTAGCATCATTTTTGATTCCGGGACCTCAAAAAAGTAAACGTAATAACTGTCCTGCTTCTTTTGAATAGCAACAGACTGCCAATAAGGTTCTTCATTTTTCGTGAAGGAAACACTTTTCCCGATTTGTTTTCCGCTTTCAATCCAGGATTCCTGAGTACTCATTTCTTTCTTTTCTAAGAACTAAAGTAAGGGTTTAAGTGAAATGTTTTATTTTTAAGGGAATTATCAATCTAAGAATACTCCATTCAACAATGAGTAAGTTCAATTGCTGCTACAGGTATCTACATCAATATATTGAAAGATCTGCTGCGTCTTATGCATGGATTGAATTACACCGTTGCGTGGAAGCTTATGCTAACACGACTGGAATTTCTTTTACTGGTGTTTTTGAAGAACTGGAAGAAAAATTCAGATTTAATCGAAAGATCCGGCATCAATGGCCTGGATTGGAGCAGATGCGCCAGGCTGCTGATCAGTTGAAAACTTCCAGAGATGCTTTTTTGCGGGAACTCAATCCGCTGATCGTTGAACGAAAACAGGAAAAGAAAACAGGGAAACGCCCGGCGACTAATCAGGAATTAATCCGGATTTCACACAAGCAAAATGAGCAGAAGAAACTCCGGGTTGGATTTTGGGGTTGGGAGAGAATGCGTCATCCGCTTATCTTGAATCAGCCGTGTGAGGTAGTACAATTAGATCTGCGCAATGAGCCGGATGAATTAAATGCGGTGATTCTGAAATCGGGCTATCAATTACCTGTTCCATTCCTGGCTGATGCATTTATCGGGGAAGACTGGAAGTCTGCATTTAAATCTTTTTTCAAAGAACCGCGCGCAGTCCTGACTTTGAGTTCTCCGCATTGGGATAAGCGTTGGAATAAAAAGCTCATTGTTGGTGACATTTGGCCTGAATCTCCTGATCAATGCCTGGTCAGTTTTGATGAGCACCGCATTTTTTTGATGAGCACAGCGAGAATAAATCAATTGATCAATGAACTGCGGAAAACTGTTTGATAAGTTTACATCCGATAAACATAATTTGAAAAAGATGACCAACGAAGAAATAATGGAAATAATCTGCGCCCACAACCCCGACTGGGAGAAAGCATGGAAGAAATCCGATTTTTTGAATTACGGTACCATTGCCGAGATTGGCGCTGAATTGATTGAAGACGTTGCCAAAGGAAAAAACCTTGACCGGGTAAAAGCGGTTTTTGAAGATATTGAACAGATGCTTAGTAAGCTGACAGGTTATGAAAATATAGAAGGAAGATCTCTCATTGGTGCCGGAATGTTTGAAGCGATGCAAAACCACGGGCTTTTTATGTTCAAACCAAAACAAATGGATGCAATGGATGAATTTTTCGGTCCGGTGACTTTGAAATCGTGGCAGGATTTGATTGAAGACTGGTCTGGAAAGGGAATTCGTACCATGTACCAGTTGAGTAAAATTCCTGAAAAAGAAGATTAATGGGAACGCTAAACTTAGTACATCAGTTAAAACCGCACGTTTCATACAGCGGTGCCATTTTAAAAGTGAAAGACGAACATGCGGAAGCGTTTGCTGGTAACAAAGAATTGAACATCAGCAGCTCGAACGACATTGTTATCGAATATTCGTCGAATGGAAAAGTGGAGAAGTCGGGAATGTACCGGGAAGATGTAATTGTTGATTTTGGGCGAAGCGGCTATTACATCCTGATTCGGTCGGGAAGCAAATGGTTTGACACACGTTTCGATGATTGGATCATTGCAGTAGCTCCTTTTTTAGAAGATGCCTTGTTTTACAGGACCTATGATACTTATCCCTTATTGCAGCGCTACGAAATTAAAAACGGTGTATTGGATTTTCGTTCGGCAGAAGAGTCCATTCTTCGTACAGACCATTTCGATTCTTATGTGCTGGAAAAGTATCAATCGGAACCGCACCTGATAGCAGATTATTACATCGATGAAATAGCCGATATAAAATTAAAAAAGGAAGAAATGATCCGGGAAGGTGAAAATCCCGACAAGTGGTACGATAAAGACGATCTGGAAGAATACCTGGAGAAACTGGAACCGCACCGACATGCCATTTCAAGACAGGAAGGAAAAGAAATCCTTGCATGGCTGGAGACTTTGATAGCATCCGATCACTGGAAAGATATTGAATACGATTAAAATAAAGGAATTGAGTTAATCAAAATAATAATGGGAACACTACGCGGAGTTTATCAGTTAAAGCCACAGGCCATTTATGGTGCGGCATTTTTGCGCATTCGCAGCGATCAGGAAGAAGCATTTACTGAAAAGTACTTGCTGGAAGAAATCAAAAAACAGGATGGATATTATTACCTATTTGAAAATGTCGTTGCGCAGGTGTCGGAATACGGGAAAGTGCTGAAATTCGGAATGTACCAGGAAGACAGAATCATTGATCTCAAAAAGCCGGGAATTTATCTCCTACTTCAATCCAAGAACAAACGCGGCTTTGATTCCGATTTCAATGAATTGCTTAGTGAATGGGCACCTTATCTGGAAGATCAGTTGTTTTACGTGCTTTTTGATACAGCAGATAAATGGATTGCGCGTTATGAAATCAAAAATGGGGAATTGCATTTCAGGCAAACGGATGAAATGGAACAATGGGATTATGACTTTAGTGTTTATCTGGAAGCAAATTACGCCTCAGATAAGCAGCTTTTGGCAGATTTTTTCACGGATAAAATGATGGACTTGAAAACAGAAGCAGAAGAGATGCTGAAATTTGAAGATAATTTGGACGATTATTACGAACTTGAAGAGTACGAAGAATTTCTCGAAAAACTGGAACGATATACAGCAACAAATCAGAATGAATACGCGCCAGAAATGATTGCCTGGTTGAAAGATAAGATCACGAATTACAAACCGTTTGAAAATGGAAAGCAGGAATAATACAAACGTAGCGATTGAAGGATTTAGTGGGTTCCTGTTCCAGCTAAAACCACGAGAAATTTAATAAATTACACGATGAAAAGACATGACCATGAAATTGACATTCCAGACGAGATCGAATTCGATGAGTCAGTTGTAAAGAAGTTTATTGAACGATTCGAAACAAAATCTTCTACTGAAATGCTGCATAAAATCGGAAAAGGATCGAAAAATTTAATCCATTTGTTCAGTACCAATTATAGTACAGAAGAAGACTGTGAAGAGATCTATCGTAATCTATACTTGTTTCTGCAAACAACAGCTAATTTTTATCTGATGGCTCAAACAGATAAAGACAGTATTAAGATTAGCGTAGATGATATCTATGTTTCTGTTCCAATCTCTGGTTATGAAGATTATATTGGAATTCATTCCTGGCTTGATGGTTACATGTATGCATTGGCAGGGAGAGAAAATAATGTGATTGAGTTGCTATCTTCCTGTTCTGAGAGTGAAATTCGGAAAGGTGATTCGGCAGCAGACCAGTTCTTTTACAGCTACATCGAATTTCTTAAGCATTTGGAAAGTCATGAAGCTGAAAAAATATTAAACAAGGTGTTTAAGGATTGTGAAGAAGTGAAAATAGCATCCAGGGAAATCATAGATAGTTTGATAGTCCCACAGTTGGAATTGTGGCGGAATATTCTTCATGGAGATGCTCCTGCGTTCAATCAAAATCTGGAAAAAGCAGTACAAAAACATTATGATTTCTGGAAACAACGTAAATCGGATCTGATAAAAGGAAGCTACCGATGTAATTCCATTAACGGATTAATCGCAATGCGTTTAACTGGAATTGCCGCCTACGCTTACGACAAAAAGATAAATGTCACATACCATTCAGATTATCTTCCCCGATTTATGATTGAGGGAGAACAAAAATTGAATGCTAAGGTTATTTTTCCTAGAAATGTTGAAAGCTGATAGCCGGATTTCTGATTAAAGGTTGTGTTTTGAAATAGTTTATGAATTAAACTACGGCGATGACCAGAAGGGAGCAATAAAAACTACCCTCGATGAATCTGGAATTCATACGGAGGATATAAGCTAAAAAAGAATGAACAAAATATACACATACGAAGAACTGGGTGATCTGATCGAAAAATACGATTTTGAACCCATGAAAAACTGGCTGAAAACCGGCGGTGATCCGAATATAGGGTTGGACTCGGGGAAAAGTTCCCTTTTAACTTACCTGATTGATGAATTGTATGAGCAACCAAATGCGGAAGAGCAATTACTGGAATTAATTGAACTGTTTTTGGAATGTGGTGCACTTGTAGATACGGTTGATGATCCGGGACGTTTATTGTCTGAGGCGATCGGAGTGAATAATCGTGCTGTGAAACTGTTAGTGGATTATGGGGCAGATTGCAATGTGCAGATTGATAATGATAATCATCCCGGACAAACACCGCTGTCAATTGCCGCTGAAGAAAATAACCTGGAACTGGTGAAAATACTTCTTCCGCATACTTCTGCGGAAAACTGCATGTTTGCAGAGGAATAATGGCCACCACGGCATTGGGATTTGCATTTGAAAATCTGAACGAAGAAATGATCGAAATCCTTTTGAAAGCTGGTGCGAATCCGTATTTCGTGGAATGGGACCATGGCTATATCCGTTCAATGGATATACGTCCGCTGGAAGATTGCACTGCTGAACAAGAAATTCGCTTGAACGAGTTGGTGGAAAAATTCAGTAAGCACTCAGAAGGATAATTCAGCTAAATCATTAATTTTAAGCAGATCAAAAACAAAACAATTGCATCCAACGAAGAAATGTTGCGTCTGATTGTAGGAACTACGAAAAACCACCGATTCCAATAGATTTAAAAAAGCAGAAGCAAAAACGTTTAAAAACAATCCTGACTTTAAATGTCGGGAATCAAAACATGAAAAAGAATTCTGAATACGAAAAAATGCCCAAGACCTTTTCCAAACTCGAATTGAGTGAGAAGGAACTAAGCGATGTGAACAAAGTAAAATGGGTGGTGACCGAAAAAGTACACGGCGCCAATTTCTCATTGGTTTATGAAGACCGTAAGCTATTGTTTGCAAAAAGAAAAGATTACCTGAGCTGGGATGCTGATTTCTTCGGTTTCCAGCAGGTTGTGAATGAGATAGAAGACCGTGTTTTGCAGCTGTTTGAAGCCTTTAGCCTCGAACTGAAAGCAGAGAAACACATTATTTACGGCGAATTATTCGGAGGGAAATACCCGCATCCGGATGTTCCCGTTGATCCGGACGTGGAAGCGATCCAAACCGGAATTTATTATGCTCCGTCTGTCCATTTTTGTGCATTCGATCTGGCTATTGAAAACGATGGAAAGAAAGAATATGTGGATTACGACAAAGCTGTTACTTATTTTGATAAATACGGAATTTTGTATGCGAAGCCCTTATTAATCGGGAAAGTCAACGAAGTTCAGAATTTCAATATTCGTATCAATTCCAGTATTCCGGTACAGCTGGGTTTACCTGAACTGGACCAAAACCTTATTGAAGGAGTAGTCATCAAACCCTTGAATCATTCACACTTGAATTTAAGTTCTCGGCCGGTGGTGAAATTGAAAAACCCGGAGTTTGATGAAGAAAAGAAATTCCACGAATCGGAAGCCTGGTCATTCAAGAAAAAAGTAGCTTCGAAATCCGAAGAATTGACTTTTATCCTGGAAGAAATTGCAACGTATATCAATGAGAATCGCTTGCAAAGTGCTGTTTCCAAAACTGGTAAAATAGATTTGGGGAACGAAACGCGTATGCAGGAAATTCAGGAAGAAATACTCAACGATACGTGGATTGATTTCAATGAGAACAATAACGGCTTACTTTCAGAATTGGAACCAGAGCAGCAGGAATGGCTTCGCAAACGGATGCATGCGCAGATTCGGAAGTTGTTAGCTCAAACGAATTAATTTAGAAAAATGGAATTTAATATCAGTTATACCGTCAAAGTCGACAAAGACATCAACATGTTTCAGCGGAAGCATTTTGAAGAATTGATTTCACTATTGCGTAAAGACGATGATGGAAATCACCTGGAAAAAGTGGACTTTTCGGGAGCTAAAATGAAAAATCTGGATTTAAGCGGTTTGGATTTATCGAACTTCGACTTTACGAAAGCACATCTTAAAAACATCAATTTTTCCAATTGTAATTTGAGTACGATCCAACTGGTAAAGGCCGTTGTAGAAAAGTGTAATTTCTCAGGTTCGAATTTGTCTTGCTGTAATTTAGCTGAAATCAAAGCCAGAGATTGCGATTTTTCCGGCACGAAAATCAAGTATGGGTTTTTGCGCTGGATGACCATGGAAAATTGTCGTTGGGAAAATATGACTATTCAGGATGCGATTATTACAGCTACTGATTTCAGTTCGTGCCAGATGGCGAATAATAGGATAGAAGGAACAGAATTGAATGGCGTCGATTTTCCGGTTGGTTATTTTCCTGAAGGATATACATAAAATGTGTAAATAGCACAATTACAAAATGGTAAAGAAATATTTTTGACTTACGGTTATCCGAAAGACGATAAAGAAGGACTGAGTAAGCTCCTTTCTTGATGGGATTTGGTTGGGATGATAGAGATGACGAATAAATCAAAATGAGAAACACTATTAATAATAGTAAAACAACCATGACCGACGAACTAAAAAAACTGGAAGGAATCCTCGGGATTCAATTTGAAGAGCATGGTTACCAAAAGGAGCAGCCCAATGCGTACAGAGCTTACAACGGTCGTATCAGTGAACTGTATATTACCGGGCAGAATTTTGATTTATCGGTATTGTTTCCGCTTAAAGAGGAACTCTACCAGTTAAGATTGACCAATTGCACGATTGACAACCTGGAAGGTTTGAGTCAATTACCGCTCTTGAGTGAGATCCATTTCGACAATGTGACCATTCTGAAAGGTGAAAAAGCAATGAACCCCCTTTTCGAAAGTATGCCGGATATGGATCCCAGGATCCATGTGTATCTCGAAAATATGCACCTGGAATTTCCAGCCGAACTTTTGTATTCAAAAAAGAGATTGGATCATCTTTTCCTGACCAACTGTACCATCAGTAACTTTTACGAGATTAATTTACTTCCCGAATTGTATGATCTGCGTCTGACCAATGTGATCATTCGGCAGACCGAAGAAGATATTATGCACCCGGCACTCCCTGAGCGCGGTTTCATTCGTATCTGTTTGGATGAAATGCACCTGGAGAATCTTGATGTACTTCTTCCCATATCCGAAAATGTTACACATATTAGATTGGAATGCTGCACTATCGGGAGCATTCGGAATATTCATCAATTCAAAATGCTGGATTTGTTCGAAATAGATTCTGAAACGCAAATCGGGGACAAGGAATTCGAAATAAATCCGTGCGCTGATTTTTACATTGAAACTTGCAAGATCGGAAGTGTACTCGGATATGAACCCGTTCCGGAAGAATTCTTTTCGTTTGACCTGCAGCAATTGGGCTCCATCGCGCATTATGTGAAAAGTTTCCATTTGCAAGGAACTATGTTATCCAATACCAAATGTTTGAAGCATTTTCCACAATTGGAAGAAATGAAATTTGAGAAATGTACCGCTCAGCTAAATGATTTTCTACCTGTTGCACGCCAAATCAAAGCACTCTCCTTTGATGAAGCAGAAGTAACTCATTGGGAATGCATTCACTCATTTACCCAATTGGAGAATATAAAAACAAGCACTTTTCACGAGGTGCAAATGGTTGGGGATTTTAACGTCCTATTACCCGTGAAACACCAGCTAAAAGTGTTGGAGTTGTATGAGGAAAATA
This sequence comes from uncultured Fluviicola sp., assembly GCA_965650365.1. GTDB lineage: Bacteria > Bacteroidota > Bacteroidia > Flavobacteriales_D > Crocinitomicaceae > Fluviicola. Next base: position 209,981 of record CBFGOJ010000002.1, read on the forward strand.
TTCAGAATCTGGAACTTATCAGCGAGTTTAAAGCATTGGAATTCCTGGAGCTTAGTGGTTTGGAGTCGGCGGAAGCAGCTAAAAATGTGCTGACACTTAGTTCCCTGAAAAAACTGAATTGGAGTTTCTTCCTAGAGGATGAACTGGAAAAACCGGAAGAACCGGTAATCTTTGATATTTCAGGATTGAAAAGCATCCGGGAACTGGAATTGTGGAGTGATCACATTTCAGTTACGGGAATCGAACAGTTAACTGAATTGGTAGGATTAAAGCTGCGTTGCGGTTGTGAAATTGAAAAACTTCATCTCTTGAAAAATCTCGAATACCTGGAGATTAAATCCGGAAAAGAGAACAATGTCAACACCATTTCCACGATGGAGTCACTTAAAACACTTGTTTTGTCTGTTGAAGAAAACCATCTTGTCCATTCATTGGAACAATTCCCGAACCTGGAAAAACTGCAGCTGGATGGAAGAAGCCGGAATGTTATTCCGGGTAAACTTGAAAAGCTGAAAATATTGGTTCCCAGTCAAATCGAATTGGAAAACGCTGCATGGTTAAGTGACCTGCCGAACCTGGAAAGGTTAAAACTACAGTACCAGGAAATTGCAAGCATTCAAAATCTGGATCAATTGACCAATCTCAAAATGCTCGATCTTTCCGAAAACAAATTAAAAAGTTTAAAGGGAATTGAAAACCTGCAGAAACTCGAATATTTGAACCTGTACGGTAATAATCTAAGAAATGTGCGCGTGTTGGACCAACTTCCGAATCTGAAAGAAGTAAACCTGGCAGGAAATGCATTGGAAGATGAAGTATTACGAGAGCAGTTGGATAGGCCTGAGATTGCCCGTTTTGTGTATCGACCTTATGTGCCGTTTAATGTAAGCATTGACCGGGATTATGACGACGATGATGAATCATAATTCAGGAGGATACAATGAATATTACCATGAAAAGATGTAGATGATGAATCACTTGGATCAAATAAAACAAATACGGGATCAATTGGGCATTGGTTTAACTGAAGCAAAATCGCTGATCGAAGAATTCGACACGCCCGAAAAAGCAATTGAAGCATGGCACCGGCTGCAAGAAGAAAAACGGCTGGAAGAAGAAGCACGCGAATTTGTTGATCCGACAGAGTGGGCAAACGATTGGTATTGGGAGCGCCGACCAATTGACGCTGAAGACCTGGAAGTCATGAAGTGCCTTTCAAAGAATTATGGTAAACGTTTGTGGGTAGAATTTGTCACGGAACATGCCGACCATTTGATGCGAAGGGATATTGAAAAACACTGGAAAATCCGGAATAACCAATTAGTAACTATTCCCGGAAATGGAGACTACAATTGGGAAGCGGACAGTGCCGATAATCAATTGCGTGGTTTGGAAGCGTTTTTAGATCGGTACCTGAATTGGAACTCCAAAGATGCTGTGTATTTGTTTTTTGGCAGGTACTCTGCTTATCAGCTAACCTGGGAACTGTTCCTGAAGTATTGTGATCCGCTGCTTTTTTATTCATATGGAGTGGTATTGGTGAATGTAAATGACCCGAAAGTGGTGATTTTTGAAGAGCACGGTTATATTCAGATTGGAGAACGCATATGAAACCAAAATTGACAGCTAACGGAACAGAATTGATCAATCAGGTTCAGTCGGAACTGACTGCTCGGTTCTCGGATCAATGCGTTTTGTTGTTTGCAGTTCGTCCCGCACTTGGAATCGGGCATTGCTCCGTTCAATTTATTGAGTCAGAAACCCCGTTTTTGATTACACGCGAGTGGAAACCGGAACGTGAAGACAATTATCCTTTAGGCATTCATGATCTCAATAATATTTACATTGCAGAACGGCGGATTGCACTTTCAACTGAAGATTGTAAGTTCATTCATGAAATAAAGAACCTGGATTTGACCATTGAAAAGTCGAATGGAATCATGCTGGATGGGGCTAATTATTTGCTGGAACTTGAAGAGAAAACAATCGGCTGGACTTTAATAGACGGTATTTCGGCGGAACTGGAAAACGCTTTGAAGCAATTAACCGACCTCGCCGGAATTAGTCATAGAAACAGAATTTGGGATTAAATCGGAATAATGCGAAAAGACCGTCACATACTAAGCCAAAACTGGAAATCCATTCGTGAAAACATCGAACAGGTGATCAAAGAGTACCAAATTGCTCCGGAAGATTTTAAGTCGGTTAATATCAACGATTGGGAAGAAATCGAAAACAAGATTATCGAGACTTTTTGTGATTTTCCCCTGAGTTATAAATACCGGCCAACCTGGTTGTGGGAATACTTTAAGTTAGAAGGAACTGCACTTTCCAATTTAGTGGAATATGCTCCTCAATACCTTCCGGAACTACTTGATCCGGAAGAGCGTGTATGGTTCTTTGTCAACGATTCCAAAAGTAAATTCTGGTATTACGAAGGAACCGTTCGAAGCATCCAAACAATTATTGATGAAAGCTATTGGGACGAATTTTACATCGTTTCGAAGAAAACCGATTGGCTGATCTGCATGAATCACCACGACATATTCATGGCGATAGGAGCAGAAATTCCGGAAAAATTGTGGGCGATAAAGGAGCGGGTAGATCCGATTTTGAAGAGGATTAAAGATATTTAGTGGATATGATTACAAGAGAAGAAGCTATAGCACAATATAAACGGAACGGCGAAGAAGGCTGGATCAATCTCCTGGAAATGGTTTTTGACGGAAAACCGGAAGGAATAGAGATTACAGATGTTTGGCCGAAATATGCCGAAATGCAAATTGATTACACGGGTTCAGACAAAACATTTCAGGACCTGGTCAATAAAATCTGCTTCATCAGTACAAAAACTTGTCAGAAATGCGGCAAAAGTGGAAGAAGCGCGGAGGTAGACGGTTGGGAGATGATCTTGTGTGATGAACATTTCAATGCAGCTGAAGCTGAGAACAAAGAAGCCTGGGAATGGTTTCACCCGGAAGATAAAACCAGTACAAATCAGAAAATAGCCGGCATCTCAATTTTGGTAGACGATTATGAGAATGCCAATGCCTTTTATGCCGATAAACTTGAATTTGTATGGGGATGGGACAAAACCATTTATTACACGAAGCAAGGAGTTGCAGTTGCTCCGATGGATCATCACCTCTCCCCAAGTATTATTTTGCTGAAAGCAGAAACTCCCGAAGAAACAGCACTGATAGGCAAGCAAACTACGGAAAGAACCGCTTTTTTGATTTATACGGACAACATGGATTTGTATTTCAGCCGATTGGTGGAACGAGGCGTTCCGGTTATTCGGGAACCCATCGAACGGGAATGGGGAAAAGAAGCAGTTATTGCCGATTTGTATGGGAATGTGTGGAGAATCGTTGAAGAAAAGCACAGCTGGTAACATGGACAAAACAAGATTAAATCTTCGGGATATTTTTACCTCCGGCACTTTCGGGCCCATTGAGCTGGGGATGACCATTCCACAGGTGATTACTTTGCTTGGAACGCCAGGCAGTGACGATGATTTCGATGTGGATGAAGAATACCGGATCAAAATTCTGTCTTATGATAATTACGAGTTTAAGTTTCATTCGTTCTACGACGAAAGCGGCGAATATAAGCTGGCCGGAATGCAGAATGATCACACAAAATACATAGGTGGAATTGGAGATGGATTTGATCCGGAAAAAGTAACACTCGATCCGTGGTTTTTCGAAATGGAAATGACTTTTGAAGAAGTGAAACAGAAATTGGATCAGGAAGGATTAGATTACGCCGTGGAACAAAAACACGAAGTACTGTTTATTCTGTTTTCGAATAAATCGGATATTTTCTTTGAAAAAAGAGAGCTTGAAAATGATTGGATTTGCTGGGGCTGGTCATTGAATCCTGAAATAGTTTAATCAGGGATTCAATTTATGAATTCACTGTCTTTTTGACAATACCTTTCACGTATTTCGTTCTTTTGATCTCCTTCCTTGACTTATCATATTCAACGCACCAACCATGTCGCAAACCGTCTTTTACAGCAATATGCTCGCCGTTTACTGCAGAAATGAATGTTCCGGAATATGGTTCAGATGACTGTGATTTAGAATAAAAGTAATTGGTGATCAAACCGTTTTGATACATGATTAACTCCAATAGTTCAGCGTCTGAATGGTTAATCGTGATTGTTCCGGTTAGTTTCCCATTTTCATAATTTCCTTTTTTTTGATATTCCGGAGTGCTCGAAACAAACGGACCATTCAGAGATTGAGTTGCTTCGGACTCGTTCTCTATCAACCTGACAAATCGGATAAGTAGGGAGTCTTGATTGGAATTTCCACTTATGCCGAAAGTATAAGAGTGTAAATTGAACGTGTCTTCTATGAATGTCTCGACCAATACAAGTGCCGAATTGCTATTTTCATGAAAATCAATCACATAATATCTGTAATCGGAGTTCGGTTCATAAAATCTCAAGCGTTGAAGGGTATCATTCTTATAAAAACGCTCTTCTGTTTTCAAACCTTTTATCGTTTTTAAACTCGTGCCATGTTTCCTGTTCTGATCGAAATACTCCGAAACAACAATACTGTCGAAAACATTGTTAGTAGTCCATTCACCGGTTTTAAGTCCGTTTTGATAAGCCCCGGTAATTTTAAACCGCTTTTTCTCAAGGATCATGTCTTCTTCATAAGCGCCATCCAATCTTCCATTGATATAATTTCCTTTGCTGTAGGTCATAGAATCTTGCCTGAATAGGAAAGGTCCGTTTTTAACTCCCGTTTGCCAGGTTTCGAAAGAATAATTTGGAACCCATTCTCCCGGAATGAATTCAGGAGTTTTGTGTTCGTTCTTTTTGTAATATTGAATGACCAATCCATCCAATTTTCCATTTTTGTAAGGTTCGATCTTATAAACCGAATCTTTTAATGGGCCGGCAGTTATGACATAAGTGCGGGCTCCATGCTCTAATCCGTTGATAAATGTTTTTGTGAAACGAGGAACGTTTTTGTAATAGGAATACATTGGTTGTTGATACCAGGTATAAATACTATCCAATTTTCCAGCTTTATAGAATGCGGTGTACAACGTGTCATTAGATCCGAAACGAAAACAAGCAGCTTTGCCTGTTTTCATGCCGTTTTCGAAATTTACAGTTTCAATTCCCAAGGGTTCAGCATTTAAAGTATCGATCAATTCTTCCTCGTAAACAGGAACTTTTGCCAATCCTTGTTTCACACCTTTTACATAAGGAATGCTTCCGATCGTTGTTCCATTGAAAGTCTGTTTTTCTGTCCCAACAGGGATGTCGCGCTGCCATTGCAAGGATTTAACGAGTTTTCCTTCCCTGTTGTACCATTTTTCCATCCCGTATTTCCAGTGGTAGCTGTGGGTGGAACTGTGAATCAACTTTCCCTGTTGATTGTAATCACTTGCAATACCATTTAATCTGCCCGCGCGGTAGTTTTCTGTTCTTTTCACCGTTCCATTCGGAAAATAGAAGGTCCGTTCTCCGTCTAAAAGCCCGTTTCTGTAGTTCTCTGAGATTTTTGTGCCGTCTGCTGAAAATGAAACCTTTTCGCCGTTCATTTTATCAAACGGTCCGAACTTACGGAAGATCCGGTAGCGGAAATAAGCAATTTCGCCCTTGCCCAACGGATTTCCTACAGCTTCGTAATCTTCGTGGATCAAAAATGCTCCATTGTCGTAAGTTGTTGTGATGAAATTGCCGTTGATATCCGTACCAATCGATTTGAAACGTGCGTTCTTTAAGATTGAAAGATCCGTTTTATGTCCGTAAGTATCCAAAGAAATAAATTCCAAAGCGGTATCACTTAAAAGAAGTTTGATGAAAGGCTGTGTTCCATTTTCGGTCTTTACAAGTGAATAGTTTACTCCATGAAACTTGGTAGAATCTGTTTCACTGATGAATTGATAGTTGTTGCTTTTCAGATACGAATCAATGGCCGTCCTATCCACTTTGCCGAACCAGGTAAAAGCTGTATTTAACAGGGAATTTTGCCCAAAGGAAATAAGTCCGCAAAAAAGGAATAGAAACAGAAGCAATCGGTGCATCTTCCAAAATTAGGGATTTTAGATTCAATCCACCAAGTTGAAAGCCATTAAATAATGCTTAATTTTAAAGTATGATGGAAATAGGAATCGACAGTTTTGCTGCAGTACCGGCAGATAAAAATATCAGCAATGCTCAGGCAGTCAATCAATTATTGGAACGTATCGAATTGGCTGACCAGGTCGGGTTAGACATATTTGGAATTGGTGAACACCATCGGAAGGAGTTCCTGGATTCCGCTCCAACAATGATCCTGGCCGCAGCAGCTGCCAAAACGAAGCAAATTAAATTGACCAGTGCTGTGACAGTTCTCAGTGCTGCTGATCCCGTTAGAGTATTTCAGAGTTTCGCTACGCTGGATTTGATTTCCAACGGAAGAGCAGAAATGGTGGTCGGTCGCGGATCTTTTATTGAGGCATTTCCCTTATTCGGATATGAATTGGAAGATTACGACGATTTGTTTCGGGAGAAATTGGATCTATTACTTCACATTCAGCAAAATGAAATTGTGAATTGGTCCGGGAAATTTCGTGCTCCCTTGAATAACCAGGCAATTTACCCGCGTCCTGTGCAGGAAAAACTACCCGTTTGGCTGGGAGTAGGAGGAACTCCTTCTTCGTTTGCCCGTGCCGGGGAATTAGGTTTACCGTTGATGGTTGCAGTGATTGGCGGAGAAACACATCGCTTTCGTCCGTTGATCGATTTGTACAAGGAAGCCTGGGAAAAAGCCGGTCATGATTTGAAAAATCAGAAAGTTGGCTTGCATTCATTGGGATATGTTGCCAAAACAAAAGAACAGGCCTTTGCAGATTATTACCCGGGTTATGCGGAAATGTTCACAAAGATCGGGAAAGAAAGAGGTTTTGGTGCAGTTACTCCTGAACGGTTCCAGTTGCAAAACGGAACTTTTGGAGCATTGCTGGTTGCAGACCCCGCGGAAGTTGCAGAGAAAATCCTGCGTCACAGCGAAGCGCTTGGAGGAATTTCCCGCTTTACCTTCCAGATGGATGTAGGAATGCCGCACGAGAAACTGATGAAATCCATTGAACTGATCGGAACAAAGGTTTCGCCGATTGTGAAAGCAGGAATTAGTCAAGTTTAAAATGAAAAGTTTAATTATAATAGCATTTTTTGCATGTATACAGAATGCATCTTCCCAAATGGAGAAAGATCCGGAATACGTAAATGTAAATTGGCTTTCCGGGACAGAGAAAACGGTTTCTCAAATGGATTCTACTGTAGTGTACCAGGGTGATTCGATCCTGATGGCAACAGGAGTTGGTTCGAATTACAAGATTAAAATTGTAAGCAAACGCGATACGATCTATGAAGTTTTATTCAAACAGATAAATATCAATCCGGATTTCACCTTAAAATCAGAAATGATAAATACGGGATCGCTGCAGGAAATGATGGAAATGATGATGGCTGAGCTGCAGCAAAAATTCTCGGATTTCGAATATTCATTCCTCGTAAATAAAAACACCGGTCAGGCGTTTGACGTGAAGAATCAGGAGGAATTGGCAAAATCTATTGAGGAAATGGTTGTATCGGTAATGAATAAAACGATTACTTCTTTGAAAATGGAGCTGGATGAAAAGAAGAAAGCAGAAATTCAAAGAAAAGTAAGTGGGGTGATGAAAGATAAATTGACTCCGATCATGAATACCATGATGAATTCATTCAATTATATTTTCCAGGCCTATAGCTTTCCATATACATTGAACGAAACGCTTATTGTGGAAACGATGGTTTATGATATTGATGAAGTAAATCATGGAAACTCAGAGAGCCCTGCAAATATTGTAATTAATAGTTCCTTGATAAATTCGAAATTGAACATCAATTATAAATACGATTACGATAAAAAGAGTGCTTATCAGCAATACATTGTTTCAAAAGGCAGGGCCAAACAAGTTCCTATTGATCAATTTGATGTGGAAGAGCATGTAATTGCCAATTTTGATATGAAATCTTCCTGGATAATAGATAGTAACTCATTTGTGAATGTGAAAATGGGAGATGTTAGAGTGCTTAAAACTTCGCAGGTAACGATCAAATAGGAACCTGTATGAACGACAACGATACATCCCGGCTTTCCCGATTAACAGCAATTCTATTGCAGCTGCAGTCCACGCGCCTGGTGACGGCAACTTCTTTGGCTGCTAAATTCGACGTAAGCGTTCGCACCATTTACCGTGATATCCGCGCCCTGGAACAATCCGGAGTACCGATCATTACGGAAGAAGGGAAGGGCTATTCATTGATGGAAGGTTACCGCATTCCACCTGTTACATTCAGCGAGCGCGAAGCAAATGCACTGATCACTGCTGAGCAATTCGTTCTGAAAAACAAAGATGTTTCTTTTATCAAAGATTACACGGACGCCATTACTAAGATCAAATCCGTATTGCGCGAAAGGACGAAAGATGGCGCAAACCTATTGTCAGACCGCATTGCAATTGCTCAAAACAGTTCTGAGGACCGAACCAGTAATTACTTATCATCCCTGCAGTTGGCGCTGACCAATTTCAACCTGGTAAAAATGCATTATCAAAAAGCAGATAGCGACGAAACGAGCGAACGGATCATTGAGCCTTTTGCCTTATTGGCTGTTAATGGAAACTGGTTGCTGCTGGCTTTTTGTCGTTTTCGGAAAGAATTCCGCTATTTTCGGCTGGATAGGATTAAAAGTTTGCTGGTGTTAATGGATCATTTTGAGCCTCACAACATGACACTAAAAGAGTATTTTGATAAACATGCCGGGGTTTAGTTCTCCAGTGGCAGGTCTAAATCAAGGATATCCGGTTCAATGGATTTTTCGTTCAATTTCTGGTAAAGAATTTCTGTGAATTTTGCAGGATCGATTTCCAAAGCTTCGTACAAACGATTCATCCAGAACAATGAAGGACAGCGTTCTCCACGTTCATAACTGGATATGTTTTGAGCATTTACATTCATGCGTGAAGCCAATTCTTCCTGGGTAATCCCCTTCTCCTCACGCACTCTTTTCACCTCTCTTCCCAGTATATGATTGAATGACTTCGTATTCATAATAGAAAATTCGAAATATTTAACAGTACAGCTATAACACGATTGTGTTTAATTAGTAGATTTGCTTTATGAAACCATGGTTGTTTAATTGAACGTAATAGTATTATGAATTCAATTTTGAACATAGAATTGACTGAAATAAAGAACGTCACCACAATAATCGGCACAAAAAATAACACTGTGCCACAACTATTAATGTATTTTTTATTTGTATCGGAACTAAGCAAATTTGTTTAACAACTATCCATTTACTGAAGACATGAAAACTAATAAGTTAATTGATACGCAATTGGCAAATTACGAAAAAGCGTACGAGGAAACAAAAAATTTTGAAGAGTTTAAGATTAATATTTATAATACCATTATAGATATTGAAAGTATTACACCTGTGAGTCCGTCTTATTCATCGTATCTTTTCAATTTGAAATTGGACTGCGAGAACATGGATCGGTTCAATGCAGAAAACGTAGTACATGCGTTAAAGGCGCTTCTCCAAAAACTGGAACAATAACTAACTCTTTTTAGCTTAAATCAGCTTTTCGAATTGATAACTGAACCCGATTGCGGCAAAACATATTTTCAGAGTCTTTCTAACCCCTGACACAAGGTTGTCACTTCATGGTCATATCTTTGATTTAGAAACAAATTAAAAACAAAGATTATGAGTAATTCAGCAGCTTTAAGAGGTTTGGCAACCGTGAATTTTTACGCAGCAGATCATGCAGCAGCCAAAAAGTGGTATTCCGAATTTTTGGGAATCGAACCTTATTTCAATGTTCCGGGTTATACAGAGTTTCGAATTGGAGATTACCAGCAGGAATTGGGAATTATCGATGCGGCTTACGCACCGGAAGGGTATTCTGCCAAGCCATCAGGAGCGATTGTGCATTGGCATGTAGACGATTTGAAGGCGACATTCGATCGTTTAATTTCCATGGGCGCTAAAGAGTTTTTGCCAATTACCGATCACAGCCAGGGAAAAGGAACATTTGTGACCGCTTCAGTGGTTGACCCGTTTGGGAATATTTTGGGCATCATGACCAATGTGCATTATTTGGAGATTTTGAAGCAGAAGTTGGGATAAGGAATAAAAGCGATTAATTTTATTTCGCTATGAAAAACACGCTCGTCAAACTCACTTCAGATAAACCGGCCTGTGCCGGATTCGATGACGAGTACCTGTATATTTCGTTTCAAGTGGACCACGAAACCTTTGATGCGCTAAAAAATGCTGCAAATGGAAACAAATCCGGTAGAAACGGATATACAGTCGTTCAACTAGAATCGATTGAAGAAATCATCTGCTATCAAAAAGCGGAAGACTTCTTCTTTTGGTCCGGTAGCGCCAGAAAACGGAAGAAATATGGTCTGCAAATTAGCAACGGTGAAAGCCGAACGGCTTTTTGCAAAGACCTGGCAAAGGCATGCGGTTTGAAAACGAAAATAGAGACAAATGATCCGTATTCCCGTGTAGGACGAAATGCAATTCCGATAATTATGATCGGATTATTAACGGTGGGTTGTTGTTTGGGGGCATCGGAAAAATTAATTGAGGCAAAAAGTGCCAAAAGTCGCGCGATATCAGATGCCTTTAAAGCTATCGGACCAACTGCTTTTTTAATCATAGGATTATCTTTTATTGGATTTTTCCTGTTCCGGTTGATCAAAAACATCAAAGCTTCAGATATAAAAATTGTTTACAGCTTTTAAGTGTTAAGGAAGAAGAGTAGTAGAACAATTCAATTATCTCAATAATTAGTAACTGGTAATTCGCAATTGGTAATTATCTTGTGAACTGATTTGAAGAACTCCATGAAACACTTATTCTTGCTATTGATTCCTTTTACGGTAGTTGCTCAGCAAAAACCGGTCGATTATGTCAATCCATTGATGGGAACGGATTCCAAAATGGAACTTTCCAACGGGAATACCTATCCTGCTATCGGTCTACCCTGGGGAATGAACCTGTGGACCCCGCAAACGAACGTCATGGGTGATGGCTGGGCTTACCAGTACGGTGCCGACCAACTGCGCGGGTTTAAACAGACACATCAGCCTTCTCCCTGGATGAATGATTACGGGCAATTCGCGCTCATGCCGGGGAGCGGAAAAGTAGTCTTCGATCAAAACGAACGGGCAAGCTGGTTTTCTCATAAATCGGAAGTTTCAAAACCGCATTATTACAGTGTTTACCTGGCAGATTGTGATATTACAACGGAGATAACTCCAACAGAGCGCGCCGCGGTTTTCCGTTTTACATTCCCGAAAAGCGACAGTTCTTTTATTGTGATTGATGCCCTGGATCGTGGTTCTTATGTGAAGGTTTTCCCCAAAGAGCGGAAGATTGTTGGCTATACAAAACGCTATGCCCGCGGTAAGCTTACGAATTTCAAGAACTATTTCGTCATTTACCTGGATCGCGATATTGAATTCTACTCAGTCGCTTCAGATGGAAAATTAGCCGGCAAACAGGAAGAATCCACTTCCAATCATTCGGGAATGGTAGTTGGATTTAAGACAAAAAAAGGCGAGCAGGTACAGCTAAAAGTAGCTTCATCGTTTATCTCGGAAGAACAAGCAGCTTTGAACCTGCAGCGGGAAGTTGGCAGTAATGATTTTGATGCTGTACGTAATATTGCGGAATTACGCTGGAACCAAACTCTGGGTAAAATCGAAGTTTCCGGCGGAACCGAAGAACAAATGCGCACATTCTATTCCTGTTTGTACCGTACACTGTTCTTTCCGAACAAATTATACGAGATCGATGCGGCCGGGAAAGAAGTGCATTGGAGTCCTTACAATGGGAAAGTACTTCCCGGAAAAATGTTTGGCGGGACCGGATTCTGGGATACGTTCCGGGCGCTTTACCCTTTGTTGAATTTGGTTTACCCGGAAATCAACCGTGAAATGCAGGAAGGATTGGTGAACGATTACCTGGAAGGCGGTTTTCTTCCCGAATGGTCGAGTCCCGGATTTGCCGATATCATGATCGGGAACAACTCAGCTTCCATTGTTTCGGATGCCTACATCAAAGGATTGCGCGGCTACGACATCGAAAAGCTATACGAAGCATTGCTTCACGGAGCAAACAACGAAGGTCCCATGAGCGCAGTAGGTCGATTCGGAGTCGAGTATTACAACAAACTGGGCTACGTTCCCTATGATGTAAAGATCAATGAAAATGCGGCCAGAACACTTGAATATGCTTACGATGATTTTGCGATCTACCAATTGGCAAAGGCATTGAGACGCCCGCAGGAAGAAATTGATCTGTATGCAGCCCGTTGTCAGAATTACAAGAACCTATTCGATCCTTCCTCAGGCATGATGCGCGGTAAGAACGCAGATGGAAAATTTCAAACGCCTTTCAATCCTTTCAAATGGGGCGATGCATTTACGGAAGGGAACAGCTGGCATTATACCTGGTCTGTTTTTCACGATGTGCAGGGATTGATAGACCTGATGGGCGGAAAGGAACGCTTTACAGCAAAACTCGATTCTGTTTTCAGTCTTCCACCGGTTTACGACGACAGTTATTACGGAGGAATGATCCATGAGATCAAAGAAATGCAGATTGCCAATATGGGACAATATGCGCATGGCAACCAGCCGATTCAGCATATGATCTATTTGTATAATTATGCAGGAGCACCGGCGAAAGCGCAATATTGGGCACGAGAGGTTCTCAATCGCCTGTACAAACCAACACCGGATGGTTATTGCGGCGACGAGGACAACGGACAGACTTCAGCCTGGTACATTTTTTCAGCACTGGGGTTCTACCCGGTTTGTCCGGCAACAGACGAATATGTTTTGGGCGCACCTTTGTTTAAGAAAGCAGTGATTCATTTGGAAAATGGAAAATCCATCCTGTTGAACGCTCCCGAAAATTCAGCTGAAAACAAATACGTTTCTTCCTTAATGATTAATAAAAGACTGTATACAAAGCTTTACCTGAAACACAGCGAATTGTTGACAGGAGTAACACTGGATTTTAAAATGACGGCAACCCCCGCGTTGGATCACAAATTCGCGGAAGGGGATTTTCCTTATTCGTTTTCCAACGAACTGAAAGCGGTGAAAAAGTAATGCAAGACCTGACGGAATATTATTTAAAGCAGGAAGAACCTGTTAAAGGTGTTTTTCTTGCTCTGCGAGATATTATTTTGGCCCAAAATAATGCAATAACGGACGAATTGAAATATGGGATGCCTTTTTTCTGCTACAAAGGAAAAATGTTTTGCTACCTCTGGACGCACAAAAAACACAAACAACCTTACATTGGTTTTGTGGAAGGAAAACTCTTTGACGAGCCATTCATGCTTCAGGAAAAGCGCTCACGGATGAAAGTCTTTCTAATTGATCCGGATGCTGATTTGCCGATAGATAGAATTGAGGCCCTTTTACAGAAAGCGCTGGATGTTTATACAAAGCGCTGATTTGAAAGTTTGCTTCTCCGGCTTTCAATGATTACATTATATTTGGGAAGTTCCTAAATTGTAATCTGATGAAAGATAAAATTATCCTGTTGCTATTTTCAATGTTTTCTGTTTTAGCTTATGGACAAAACAGGTCGTTCATAATCGACGAAATGACTGCTCATCATTTGAGACAATTATCAGAAGAACAGCGTCTTCATTTCGATAGTATTCTTTTGAGCAGAGCTCATACAAAGTGGCTTAAACGAATGGATAGGTTGAAATTCGATTATGCATTTATTGAAGAAACAATTTGTGAACAAGATCATTCAATACGTACCGAAGAACGGTATTTTAATGAAGGAGACAGTATTCCTGCATTTATTTATTTCGATGGAGAGAAAGGGAATCCGGAAAAAATATACGATGGTTTCTTTATTTGGTACTCAAAAAACGTAACCTACTATCAAACCTTTAAACCCTTGTTGGAAGCTTATTCGAAATTTCAACCCGTTCAGGAATTAGCGTATAATAAAATGCAGGTTTGGAAACACGGCTGTGTCACAGAAGTAAACGGGCTTCAGATTTTTGCAGAAAGAAGAACTGCAGAATTGAAAACAACCTACCGGATAAATACGATGATCGATAAAAAATCCAATACGATCCTGGTTTCAATTCAGTTTGCTCCGACCACACCGAAATTCGAGACCTTCAGTTATAATGGTGTTTGGGATTGGTAAATCTGAAGAATGATCTTGATTTATTGAAACAAAAGGCACAAAAATCATCGTTTATTTGAATAAATACCTGTGAAAAGTGATTACAGCACGTTTTTTCAGAAGAAGTTCTATATAAAAAGTTTACTACTTTAGATAGCAATTTTAGTTGAACGCTTTAAACAATGGCGACTGAAATTCTGCTATCGGTTAAACCTTTTGAACTCTTATGACAAAAACCTATTTAACCTATTCCCGCGACCTCAAAGACTTTCAATTCGATTTAGTCGCGCTTTTTAAACAAGGCCTTCACGGAATCCGCCTCATCAACAAAGGGAAAACTACTCCGGAATTTATTGCTCGGATTGAAGAAGTTTTAGAGCTTAGCAAAGTCAATAATCTGAATCTGGAGATCCTGGTAGACCTGCCCGGTGAAAAAGCCCTGATAGGGAATATCGGAACTGGAATTCAAATCGAGAAAGGAAAAACGTATCTGCTTTGTGCTGAAAATCAGCAAAACGCCCCGAATGAAATCCCCACAAGCAGTTTCTTATCTCAGTTGGATCCATGCATAGTGAAGCCAGGAGATCTCATTTCCATTGCAGACGGAGAAGTAGAGATGAAAATTCTGTCAATGAATGAAAATTTTGTAGGTGGTGAAGCTCTCAACACATTCTTTCTCACTTCCAACCGATCTTTCAATATCAAAGGAAATAAACTGCCGGTTAAGCCTGTTTCTGCTCATGATCTTGAATTGTTGCAGCAATTGGCGCAATCCCCATACTCCGAAAAGGTTAAAATTCTTGTTTCGTTTGTCACGAAAGCAGAACAGGTGAATGAGGTAAAACAGCTTATTCCCGGTTTTCGGGTAGTTTCCAAAATCGAAACGATCGTCTCTTCAAATGATCTGGAAGAAATTATAAATGCCTCCGACAGTATCATGCTGGGTCGTGGAGATCTTACCAGTACCAGTAAAATGAGTGATGTTTTTCCTTTTCAAAAGAAGATCATTGAAAGTTGTAAAGCGTCGAACAAAGAACTCATTCTTGCAACAGGAATCTTCGGAGACCTGAAGAATAGCGGTAAACCAAGCATTTCTGACCTGGTGGATTTTGGTTATTTGCGGAACATGGGTGTGAATGCATTCCTGATCGCAGGTTCCAATGCAAATCATTATCCCTTTGAAACTTTGCATTTAATCAAGAATTTTGAGAAATTGTAACCATTATGAGCGTATCAAAACAATTAGCGAAGCATTTAAGAGATGTCCATTTCGGAGGAAATTGGAGCACGGTTGATTTAAAGAACTTACTCTCAGATGTTACTTTCGAACAAGCAGCAGTTCAGATGTATTCATTGAATTCGATCTTTTCAATCTCTTTTCATATGGCGTATTACCTGGATGTTCTCATCAAAGTCCTAGAAGAGCATGTTTTGGATGGAAAAGACGAATTAAGCTGGATTTCTGAAGTTCCTAAAACAAAAGCGGAATGGGAGAGGTTTCAGAAAAACACCTGGGAAAAAGCAGAGAAAGTTGCTTTGCTAATCGAGAAATTACCGGATGAAAAACTAACAGAAGACTTTGTAGATCCGAAATACGGAACTAACTATCGAAATATTGCAGGAATAGTAGAACATACACATTATCACTTAGGACAAATTGCGATTATCAAAAAGCTATTGGTTCAGTAAACGAATGATGACAAAAGAAACAACTTCCTTCACTGCTCAACTTGAGATCATTGGGATCAATCCGTTTGTGTTTGTCCCCGAGCCGATTTTACGCATCCTATTTCAGGAATTCGGGAAAGACAAAGGCCCGATTCCGGTGAAAGGAACTATCAACGGCAAGGCATATCAGCAAACTTTGGTTCGTTTTTCAGGAGAATGGAGGTTGTACATCAATACCAAAATGCTTCCCAAATCGCCGAAAAGAATAGGAGAGACAGTAGAAATAAGCATTGAAACAGATTCTTCCGACCGGTCCATTCATCCGCACCCTAAATTATTGGAAGCTTTGAAGGCAAATCCGGAAGCAAATAAGATCTTCGAAAGCCTTATTCCTTCGCTTCAAAACGAAATTGTGCGCTATATTGCAAATCTGAAAACAGAAGCAAGCGTTGAAAAAAATGTGGTCAAAGCAATTGATTTTCTCCTCGGAAAACAGCGCTTTATAGGCCGCGACGGCATAAAGTCAGAATGAGAATGAGTCCAGACAAGCTATCGGGAGAGAATTGAATTCCGAGATAAAAAAACCGTACAAATGGCGAAAACAAAAACAGCAGAAACACCCAAAGACGTAAACGAATTCATCATCGAGTTTACCGATTCCGAGCAAAAACGAAAAGACAGCCAGGAACTCATCCGATTAATGGAAGAAGTTTCCGGTTTCAAAGCAAAAATGTGGGGACCAAGTATTATCGGATTTGGAAGCGTTCATTACAAATATGCCAGCGGACATGAGGGTGATATGCCTTTGGTTGGGTTTTCTCCCAGGAAAGCAGCGATTTCACTTTATGTTTCAATGGGTGAACCGGGGCAGGAAGATTTGATAAATGCTTTGGGAAAGTTTAGAATGGGAAAAGCGTGTATTTACGTGAAGAAATTGGCCGATATTAATCAGGAAGCCTTGGTTGCACTGATGAAAGACAGCATCACACGGACAAAAGCAAAATACGGTTGATTCTATAGATTATTCTACAGCGAAGAAATGGAAAACTGGTTTGAGCACAATCAGAACCGGCTGTTACACTTTGATAGCTGATAGACATTGTTTCAGAAGCCCAGCAACAAGGTGATTCACTTTACCATTTATTAACTTCAACTTTTTTGTATCCGCTTTTGGTTTCCCTAACTTGAATAACAATAAACAATTAAATTTTCGGTTATGGAATTCAAAAAGTTACTTTTTATCGTTTCGCTTGGTCTTGCACCGATGGTTCATTCCCAGGCAACTCAACTAATCGGTACAACAACCGTTTATATCGATACGCTATCCAACGAGGTAAACACCCCATGGGAAATCCAGTTGGAAGGTGATACCCATTTGTGGGTCACAGAACGCGGCGGACTTGTGAGTCGTATTGACCTGCTGACAGAAATTAAAGATACGGTGCTTGATCTGACGGCTGATGTTCATACGGTAGGAGAGAGCGGTCTTCTCGGTATGGCGCTTCACCCGGATTTTCCGGTTATTGCAGAAGTTTTCCTGGTTTACACTTATGGACCGGAAGACGGGCAGGGTTATTTTAAAGAACGTTTGGTGAAATACACTTACGATGACACCGGTGATCCGGCTTTGATCGATCCTGATACCCTGATTGAAGACATTTTGGCCTATGGAAATCACAACGGTTCGCGCCTGTATTTTCTTCCCGACAAAACCTTATTGATGTCAACCGGGGAAGCTTCTCAACAGCAGTTGTCACAAGACTCCAGTTCGCTTTCGGGAAAATACCTGCGGGTAAACACCGATGGAACAATACCAGCAGACAATCCGTTTCCTGGATCCTATATTTACAGCATGGGACACCGCAATTCCCAGGGAATCTGTTCACTTCCTAATGGAAAAGTGATTATTACCGAACACGGCCCTTCAACCGATGATGAATTGACAGTTTTAGAATCCGGAAAGAACTATGGTTGGCCGCTAATCCATGGTTTTTGCGATGAAACCTTTGAAAACGCCCCTTGTGCGACCGGTTTGTATACGGAGCCAATTCATGCCTGGACACCAACCATTGCAACTTCTGATTTGGTTTACTACCAAAATCCGGCCTTCCCGGAATGGGATAACCGGTTATTGATGGTTACACTTAATGGCCAGCGTGTTGTAGCCATGCAATTGAATACTCAAACAACGGATGTTACGGATGAAGATCAGTATTTCCAGGGACTTTTCGGACGTCTGCGGGATATTGCCATTGGTCCGAATAAAGAAATCTACATCGCAACAAATTCAGGTACCAATCCGATTATTCGTTTAACACCTTCCAACGAGTTGAGTGTGCAGGAGCAGTACGGAGCAGAAATGGAACTGATCTATCCGAATCCGGCAGAAAATTTCTTCCGATTCCTGAACAACAGTGCTGCAGAACAGGTTTCAATCCTGGATCTGAATGGAAAAACTGTGCTGGAATACAAAAATGTGGAGAGCGGAGATCACATCGATATTCTAAAGCTGCCAACCGGAACTTATTCAGTGGAAGTGAAGTTTGTTGGAAATGATCAGATTCAACGTACCAGATTGGTCAAATGAGATACTTATTAATTCGGGATCTGCAGGGAATTAATCTTTGCAGATCCTTAAACTTTTCATTTCTTTGTAAAAATACCAGGTAGTATCTTTATGAAAAAGGCCGAAGCAACACGCTTAACCATCTTACAAAAAGCATTTGAACTGATTTATGTCAAAGGTTATCAAACCACCAGCATAGATGATATTTTGGCTACAACCCAGGTTACAAAAGGTGCTTTTTATTACCATTTCAAAAACAAAGATGAAATGGGTTTGGCCATCATTAACGAAATACTGAAGCCAACGATGACGGAAAGCTTCATTACTCCATTGCAGAACCAGGGCAATCCTTTGGAATTTATATACGATATGATAGAATATCTGTTGGTCGGAAATCCATTCCTGAAACCTGAATTTGGCTGTCCGGCTTCTAATCTTACGCAGGAAATGAGCCCATGGAATGTTGATTTCAGCGCAGCATTAAACGGATTGACCAAACAATGGGAGGAAACATTGATTGAAGTTCTGGAGAATGGAAAAAAGAATGGCTTTGTTCGAATGGACGCTGATCCAAAACAAATCACAATGATGGTGATTTCAGGATATTGGGGAATTAGAAACCTGGGGAAATTGGATAATGGAAAAGAGTCTTATTTGCTTTATTTAAAAGAACTTAAGCGCTACCTGGACGGGCTGAACTAATTTTTTTATCCAAAAACATACTGATTAGTATGTTTTTGAATTACTTTTACATCGCTTAAACTTTGTCGATGTATTCAACACTCATTTTTCTTCATTCTTTGGTTCGCTGGCTGGTGGTGATCAGTTTGATATACGCCATTTACCGCGCTTATGTCGGATTCAAAGCTCAGAAAACTTTTTCCAAAGCAGATAATTCCATTCGTCATTGGACCGCGACCATAGCACATGTTCAATTGATCATCGGGATTTTGGTTTATACACAAAGTCCGGGTATCCGTTATTTTTGGAAACACACAAAGGCCGCGCTTCAAAACTGGGACGTGACGTTTTATTCGCTGATCCATGCATTGATGATGTTTCTGGCAATTGTTGTATTGACCATCGGTTCTGCGAAAGCAAAACGCATGGAAACAGATTCCGATAAATTCAAAACAATGCTGCTTTGGTTTTTCATTGCGTTTTTGCTCATTTTTAGTGCCATTCCGTGGCCATTTTCACCTTTATCAAACAGACCTTATTTCCGATAATATGTTTCAATTCATTCAATCAAAAATCGGCCGTCTGCGACTTATCGGATTCCTGGAAGGAATCTCATTATTGATCTTGCTTTTTGTTGCGATGCCTTTAAAATATGGTTACGGAATTCCCGAGTGGTCGAAAGTAATGGGAACTGTCCATGGAGCTTTGTTCCTGCTGTTTATTTTCAATACACTCAGTGTTGGAGTGGAATACCGGTGGAAATTCAAAGAAACCACCTGGAAAGTGCTTTTAGCCTGTATCATTCCTTTGGGGACTTTTTACATTGATCAAAAAATTCTGAGTAAAATGGATCCGTCAAACCACAAGTAATATGAAAATCATTGGAATCATTTTAGGAGCTTTCCTGTTGATTTATATCGGATACCGAACTTATCGCTTTATGAATCTCGATAAAGGATTGGGGAAGAAGATCGAACAGGGAGCCGTTATCCTGGATGTGAGAACACCGTCAGAATACAAAACCGGGCATATTGAAGGATCAATCAACCTGCAGTTGAGTCGTTTGCATGCTGCAGAACTTCCTTTAGATAAAACAAAAACCTACATCACCGTTTGTTCGCATGGATTGAGAAGCGTAAAAGCCATGAATCTTCTAAAAGAAAAAGGCTATAAAGTATTCAATGGCGGAGCTTTGGCTGATCTGGAAAGTGAAATTCAAATCGGAAAATAACAAGTGAATTCAATATTTGTTTACTTTCAGACTTCAAATCGAATCGAAAGAAATGGATATCGAAGCTATCAGAAGTATTTGTCAAAATTTTCCCGGAGTAACGGAAGACGTGAAATGGGGGAGTGATCTGGTTTTTTCTGTTGGACTAAAGATGTTTTGCGTGATTGGATTAGACCAAACACCTGTTTCCGCTTCCTTTAAAGTCAAAGACGAAGAGTTTGAGGAAATGGCTTCTCGTCCCGGATTCAAGCCCGCGCCTTATGTTGCAAAATACAAATGGTTGCTCATAGACGACATTACCCGGATGAAAAAGACCGATTGGGAATTCTATTTGAATCAATCTTACGAATTGGTAAAAGCAAAACTTCCTGCAAAGGTTCGAAAAGAGCTGGAACAGAAGTGATCCGAATACCTGATAAATCAAGCACTTTGAATTAAGAACTTTTCAATTATCTTTATAAGACTAAAAAAAGATACACCATGAGTCGTAAAAAAATATTCACTGCAGCTGCGTTTTTAGTGAACGCTCTTTTAATTAATGCACAAACACTGGTTGTTCAGGTCAAAACACTTGAAACGGGAAAATGGGGCTACTCAAATATTGACGGAGAACTAATTATTCCTGCCGAATACGACAAATGTTATCCTTTTTCATCAAATGGGTTAGCGGTTATTTACGACGGTAAAGAACGTCAGTATCATTTCATTGATGTAAAGAATACACGTCTTAAAACGGATCCTGAAAGCTTTAAAACCAAAGATGTATTTGGATTCAACTTAGGAGGTTTTGTAGACCATTTGTTCCTGGTAGAAGTAAAAGGAAAATGGGGTTACATGAATGATGAAGGTAAAATGTCAATTCCTGCAATTTATGACGAAGGAAGTAATTTCAACGGAGGCTATGCAAATGTTAAAAAAGGGAAGACTATTGTGCTCATCGATACCAAGGGAAATGAAACAACCATCGCCCAACCTGCCGCGGATGTGAAAGAGTTTTCAGAAGGGTTGGCAGCTATTGAAACGAAAGGAAAATTCGGCTTTATCAACACAAATGGAGAATTGGTGGTGCCTGCTAATTTTTTAAGCGTAGGTTATTTTAAGAATGGCCTTGCATGGGCAAAAACAATGGACGAGAAATTGGGATACATTGATCAGGATGGAAATTGGGTTATTAAGCCTGAATATGAAGCAGGAAAGGAATTTGATCCGGTTAGCGGTCTGGCTCGCGTGAAAAAAAGCGGAGTATGGTGTTATATTGATAAATCAGGTGAAATTTTAAAAGTGGATGCAGACTCTTTCGGCGATTTTTCTGAAGGTTTTGCTGATGCAAAAAAAGGCGGTTTAGTTGGTTTCGTAAATAAAAAAGGAGAATGGGTCATTAAACCACAATTCGAAGCGGTTCGTGATTTCCACAATGGATATGCAGCTGCAAGGTTGGCTGGAAAATGGGGTGTTATTGACAAAACCGGAAAATGGGTAATTGAAGCCAAATACGACTCGATAAAAGATGTTTCTTTGATTAAATAACTTAATTTCCAGGTCATGCCCAAGTCCGCAAAATTGGTTTGCAAAATTGTACTCTTACTGTGCGTTTGCTTTTCTGCGAGCGGGCAGATGGATGATAAATTCTATTTTCCGTCGAAAGATTGGCAGGAAATTGATTCATTGAATGTAAAGTCGTTCAAACAGAAAGCAGGTGACGATATCATTACGGCCTATTTGATCACCCCGACTGAGAAACCGAAAGCAACGATCATTTACTTTCACGGAGCAGGAGGAAATGTTTCGACCTATATTGGGCTGATTAAACCTTTGGTGAAAGATGGTTTCCAGGTTTTCATGGTTGACTTGAGAGGTTATGGAAAATCTACAGGTAAACCAACTCACCTGAACATCGCTTCAGACGGGCAGCTGATGCTTGATTTTGCGCTGCAGCAAAAAGCCATCAGGAATACAAAAATCCTTCTTTACGGTGCTTCCATGGGAACACAAATTGCTGCGCATTTAGCAGCCTTGAATGAAGCTAAGATCACAGGATTAATCCTCGACGGAACTATTTCTTCGTTTACAGATATTGCATCTGCTTATTCGCCGCCGGAACAAAAAGAAATGATCGAAAAGTTTGTGACTTCGCCATATGCTGCAAAAGAAGATATCAAAAAACTCACAAAGATTCCCGTGCTGTTCATTCATTCCCGTGAAGACGAAGAAGTTCCGTATTTACTGTATGAAAAAGTGGAAGCAAATTGTACAACTAAACACGATTCGCTGATCTATACAGGAAAACACCTGGAATGTCCTTTGACCAACACAATTCCCTTCCTGGAAAAGGTAAATGCCTTATTAATTCCAACTGCCATAGAACGTTAAATAGTTGTCAGGCTGAGATGTATTTGGTAATTTAAAACTCATTAACACCCCAAATACAAATAAATGAGTAGGTCCTTAAGTGTAATCCTGATCACGCTGGTATCTTTTGGAATCTATTTTTTCATGTCCCAAGCTTACTTTTCTGAACTCAGACAATGGGTCAATGGTTTTATTCCCAATTTGGGGCTGAGTCATGTCCTGGTCTATTTGATCTTTTGTGTTCCGATCCTGCTCGGCGCTTCGATTATCAATGAATTCAAACGCTGTAAGGTTACTTTGGGCCTGAATCGTTCGATAGTAAAAGGAATCCTGTTTCCATTACTTTGCGCGCTTCCTATGTTTATCGGCTTTGCGTTTTGTTTTTCCTTCGATGAAGATCTTACCGGCGATGAGATTTTAATTACCGGGATCGCTGCTGCATTTTTTGAAGAGTTCATCTTTCGCGGTTTTCTCTTTGGTCAGTTATTCCGTTTCACCAAACTGGGATTTATTCCGGCGGTTTTGCTGGGAGCACTTTTGTTTGCCATCATGCATTTGTACCAAAGCAATGATTTGATAACATTGATCGGAATTTTTTCGACTACGTTTATGGGAGCAATTCTGTTTGCCTGGTTATACGCTGAATGGAACTACAATTTGTGGATTCCCATCTTTCTGCACTTTTTCATGAACCTGGCCTGGATGCTTTTTTCGGTTTCCGACAATGCTTTCGGCGGATTCTATGCAAATGCTTTCCGCATCCTTACTATCGCACTGGCAATCATTCTCACCCTGGTTTACAAACGAAAAAAGCAACTCCCGCTAAGCATCAATAGAGAAACAATTTGGATGAAGAATCGGAATTAAATGCTAATATTTAGTATGAATGAGTTCCGCTGGACACGTTGTACGAAGAAATGAAAAAAGAAGTTCTGAGTACTTTAGAAATGAAAGCAGGCGATTAATATATCGACATGAAAAATCAATCATTTGATTATTCTCCTGAACCAATTTCACTAAAAGTTGTATTGTTGTAATATGAAAAATTACCTGATCGTTTTATTTCTTTCGATAACCGGAATCAGCTTCTCGCAGGAAACCGAAACGTTTTACCAAACAACCAACGGAGAATATGCCTTTAAACTGGAAGGCGGAAATTGTATACTTTATGAACTTTCAAGCTATAACTATGCTCCTTCTGTTTATAATGAACAAGAACTTTGGCCCGTTCGCCTTGACACGGATAGCTCCGGAATCCTTTTTTCAAATGGACAATATGCCATATCATATGATTATAAATACTTCCGTGTATGTGATTTAAAGAATGGGAAAATCAAAGCCCGCAAGACTTATGTTGCGAAGAAGCTTGATGATCCGTCGAAAATTTATGAAGCAATCAATCATTCTTACTGGGATGTGATTTACCGGGGAATGATGGATGAAATTCAACAGATTTACCCGCTTTTCAATGATTTCCATTACCGTTATCGTCAAACAAATTGGAGTATTGCCGAAGCAAAACAAAGTGTCCCTGAAAAGTTCGAAGTTCTTGCAAAGGAACAAATAGAGAAGCTGAAAGATAGTTTATCAGAGGCGAATCACAGGTTAATAGCCTTAAATGATTCGCTTGAAAAAAACATAAATACACTGACACTGGAAGAATTAAAGCACAATTTGTTGCAGCGCCCCATTCATCAGTATGCTTATGACGAATACCAGCAAGAGATACTGCATACAATTGCGAAGAATCGTCCGGGATTGTTTTATGATCTGGCACAGGAAATGCCTGAAGAAAGAGACTATTTGTTTGGAGAGATTTATCAGAAAGACGCAGTAAGATCGCTCAAGAATTATGAGACGGATTCTCCGATGAAAAAGAAATTTCGCAAGTTTAGGAGAAAACAGGCTTGGAGAGTAGGCCTAATTACAACCGGAGTTGTTTCCCTGCAAACAGCAGTCATTGGCGGAGTAATTACCGGAATTGTTTTTTGGATCAGGAAGTAAATTCCTAACTTGCGATCGTATGAGTGTAATCAATGAATTGGCAAGTGTTCTTGGAAGGAGAGACGAAGTTCCAAACCAGGAACTTGCAGCGAAAATAGCGGCTTCAAAAGACAAAGGCGCAGTAAAGGAATTGGTCGACAATCTGTGGACAAAAAGCAAAGATATTCAAAACGACTGCATCAAGGTTTTATACGAGATTGGTTCCCTGGATCCAAAACTAATTGAAACATATGCTGTCACTTTTCTAGGATTGTTGCGGCATAAAAACAATCGTCTGCAATGGGGCGGAATGGCTGCATTAGACTCGATTGTTTCCGAAAAGCCCGATTTTATCTACGAATCCATCCCTGCTATTTTGGATGCAGTTTACAAGGGAACTGTTATCACAATGGACGGAGCGGTGAATATCTTCATCAAATTATGCGGAATACTGAAATACTCTGAAAATGGGTTGGATGTCTTGCTGGAAGTGATGCAAAAAGCACCAACTAACCAATTGCCCATGTACGCAGAACGCGCAATTCCTGTTGTTACTACTGAAAACAAAACCCGATTTATTTCTGTTTTAAGCAGTCGATTGAATGAGATTGAAAAAGAATCGAAACGAAAGCGGGTAGAGAAAGTGATCCAAAAAATCACGAATACCTAAGGTTAGATAAACCTGGAATTAGCTATTTTTAAACCTTTAACCGACAAATAAAACGCCATGGAAAAAACAGAATCAGGTTCACCGATCTACCGCTACGACGAAGAAAGCAGGAATGAATTTCAACCACCTTCCGGAGAAGGAAATATAGAAGAGATTTCTGATCACATTGAAAAGTATATAGGGAAAATCGACATGGTTTTTCATGAGCTTATTTCGGATCAGGTGCACATTGATCTTCATTGGATCAAACCAACTGCCGAGAGACCTTTTCATACCCTGGTGACTTCCGGGATGAGTGATAAACCCATGAGCGCTCCACAGGAAATGAATGACTTTCGGTATGCCGAATTATGTATTTGTCTTCCCGCAGAATGGAAAATTTCCAATGAGGATTTTGAAGATGAGAACAATTATTGGCCGTTAAGATGGTTGAAAATGTTGTCCCGTTTTCCGCATGAATACAATACCTGGCTGGGTTACGGGCACACCATTCCTAATGGAAATCCTGCCGAACCGTTTACCAATCAAACCAGGCTGAATACCATGTTGCTTCTTCCACCGATGTTGTTTGATGAAGGATTTCATGAATTAAAGATCACTGCCGAAAAAACAATTTATTTCTACGCGCTTTATCCGCTTTACCAGGAAGAAGTTGACCTGAAGATGAAAAAAGGAGTAGAAGGTTTGTATGAAGGTTTCGAACAAATTGGTTTAACGGATATCCTGGACATCAACCGCCCGAATTCAGTGAAACGGAAAAAACGCTTCGGATTGTTTTAAATTTTTCCTTCTCTTTCTTTTTGATTCACAAAAATTGTTTAAAAAGTGAGGATTCAAACATTCTGTTATAACTTACTAATATGAAAAACAGGTGTTATGGAAACGAAACTATGGCAACCGACGCTTGAAAATGAGTTAGTACTTTTACGTCCGTTGCAACGTTCAGATTACGAAGAACTTTACCAGGTGGCATCAGATCCGCTGATTTGGGAACAACATCCGGTATATAGCAGGCACAAACGCGAAGAATACGATCTTTTCTTTGAAGAATCAATAGAAACCGGTCAAAGTTTGGTCATTATTGATCAGAAAAACAATAAGATGTTTGGAAGCACTCGATTTTACGACTATGATGAGAAAGATTCATCCGTCAAAATTGGAGGTACATTTTTAGATCGCGCTCATTGGGGCGGAGGTTTCAATTTCTCAATCAAAGAATTAATATTGGATTACGCATTCCGCTTCGTGGACAAAATAATCTTTGAAATCGCTGAAGAAAATATCCGTTCTCAAAAGGGAACTTCCCGATTTGGAATCGAAGAAAAAGGACATTTCATGAAAGAAATCCATGGAAAAGATTATCCGTATATCCTATATGAGCTGACGCCTCAATTGTGGGCAAACGCCAAGCGCATGCGAGCTTGATTTTAATCTGCCCGCTAATATTTTGCTTTTTTCTGCTGAACTCCGACAAAAAGGTGACATTCACCTCAATCTTTTTGAATGTTTGCAGATAGCGTCTACATTTGATTTGATAAGTTAATGTGATTATTTAATAAGCATTTTTATTTTCTCAAAATCGTAAAAAAGCTTAGAATTATTAATTAGGTTAGAAGAAGGGTTTGCTTTGGCGGGCCCTTTTTTGTTCAATAGCCTGAACGGATTAAATCCATTGATCCGGATCGCTTTGGGAGTTTAACCTCCTAAGTCCATACAGCGAAGAAGATTTGAACTTTTTCCCTCATTTTCTGTCTAACTCCGACAAAAAGACTTCATTCACCTCAATCGCTTGGCAGGGTTGAATTCAGCACTTACCTTTGACTCATTAAGATAATGTGATTATTCAAAAGCATTTTTTAACTGTCTCAAAAGGTCAAAAAAAAGCTTAGAATTAGTGATTAGGTATTAGCACTGAAACCAACTGTTGAAGGATTCTTTAATAGTAATTAGAGCTGATAATTGTAGTATTAGGTGATTTAGGTATGTTAGAAGAAAAGGGTTTGCTTAGGCGAACCCTTTTTGTTTATTCAACCACCAGGCACGAACATAAATTAAGCACATAAAACACAGCAGATCACCTAGGAAAATAATCGGAAGGTATGCCCGGACCTTTAGCTAACTGGTTCCCTCCATGAAACCAACTACAAATTTTAACTCCTTGTAGTTTGTCCCCACAGCTTCATTCCGTAATTTTAGGCCATGAAAAAAATCACATATTCCGTTCTGGATTTATCCATGATTACCAAGGACGGCAACGCAGCAACAGCAATCAGAAGAACAGTAGATTTAGCACAAAAAGCAGAAGAATTAGGATACGAACGCGTCTGGCTCGCAGAACACCACAATATGGAATATATCGCCAGTTCGGCAACTTCCGTATTGATTGGCCACGTAGCTTCTCAAACTAAAAGTATTCGAATAGGCTCAGGAGGGATTATGCTTCCAAATCATGCACCTTTAGCAATTGCAGAACAATTTGGAACACTGGAAACTTTGTATCCTTCGCGTATTGACCTGGGGTTGGGAAGAGCTCCCGGGACTGACCAGCAAACGGCAGCAGCTTTGCGAAGAGGAGATTTGAATACAGCTTATCAGTTCCCGAATGATGTAACAGCGCTTCAAAAATACTTTAGTGAGCATAACAGAACAGCTTCCGTAAGGGCATTTCCGGGAGAAGGATTAAACATTCCTATCTGGATTTTAGGCTCAAGTACAGACAGTGCATACCTGGCAGCAGAAATGGGATTACCTTATGCTTTTGCGTCTCATTTTGCACCGAAACAATTCAAAATAGCTACGCAGATCTATAGAAATAACTTCCAGCCTTCCCAATACCTGGATAAACCTTATGTTTTGGCTTGTGTAAACGGAATTGCAGCAGATACGAATGAAGAAGCCGAATTATTGTCCATGAGTTTGTACCAGATGTTCTCAGGAATTTTGACGAATGCCCGCAAACCGCTTTCTCCACCAATTCCTAACTTATTGGAGTCATGGCCGCAAGAATTGTTAGATGCCGTTCTTCCCATGACAGCCTGTACCTTTGTTGGCGATAAAGATACCCTGATTGAAAAATTCAGCCGTTTTATTGATGAGCATGGCGTGGATGAACTGATGATCACCGGAAATATTTTTGATAATGAAAAGCGCTTGAAATCGTATGAAATTCTTGCCGAAGTTTTTAATGCGATTAATCTGTCGTAATCGAAGTTGTTCATCAGCGAAACCAGATACCATTTCGAAAAATGAAATCAGGCTGAAAAGCAGTTTAAGAAGCAATTGAAAACAGTACAATAAGGAATTTCTTGAAACCAGTTAATTAATTCAAACGAATTGATTAAGTTCATGTCCGAAAAACGATACTATCAATGGAAACTGGACCGATTAACGAGCAGGCGAATTTATTACACTTAGAAGCAAGAGAAGCAGGGCAGGGTGGAAACTACGAACTGGCAATCCAAAAATTGCTGGAAGCTATGAGCATAGAACCTTTATGGGCTTATCCTGTTTACGATCTGGCATTCACTTATTTGCTGATCGGTGATTTCGATAATGCTTTGAAGTATTACCGGGAAACCGACAACCTGGAGCCGGATGGTTTTTTCACTACAAAAACGGCTGTTTATACTTTGGAAGGAGAGAAATCGGGATTATTTCCCGAAGGATTGTACACCTTTTTTATGCAGATCGAATGGACAGACGAGCCGGAAAAGAAGTATCACATCGCTAAGCAGATTACAGATAATGTTCCTTCATTTGCTCCGGCGTGGAAAGAACTGGCTTACCTGCAGACAGATCCTGAAGAACGTTTGTATTCCCTTGAACAGGGACTTGCCGGAAATCCGGATCGGGAAACCAAAGGTATTTTGCTTTTGAACAAAGCAATGATCTTCAGTGAAAAAGGAGATAAGGAAACTGCCAAAAGATTGCTTTCCGAGATAATAGAATCACAGGAAACGACTATTTCCAATAGTGCCATAGCTAAAGTGGCCTTAAAATCGATCAAAGACAATTAGTTAAGAGTCTTTTAAAGTATCCTGAAGAGACACTCTACCACGACTAAGCCTTTAAAATTGCATGTTTCAGCTAATACAGTTGTGTTAGTTGTTAAGCAAGTTATTCTAATTTTTGCTGTTTTGAAGTTAAAAATACCCCGGCTTTAGTCTGGCGGTGAATAGTGTTCGTCGAATTGACTTTTTTTAACATTTGACCGAATAGTTTAGTTAAGAAACTGGAAGTCAACCTACTTATTTGAAATTATAACATAATTGCTATGTTAACTAACATTTCTGTTCGTTTTAATAAATAGGAAAGCCTTACACGAAGGTCTACTTTTGCGGGATAATTCTTAAATAATCAAAATGAAATCACCTTTACAATGGCTCGTAGTAGCCACCGTCACGATGGTTTCCGGTATTAGCTTTTCTCAAACACGTTATGTCTCCGCTACAGGATCAGATGTGTCTAATAATTGCCAAACTCCGGGAAATCCATGTGGAACAATTCAACACGCGTATTCGCAGACTTTGTCGGGCGATACCGTAAAAATTGCTCCGGGAAACTACAACCTTACTTCTACTCTTAGTTTATTGCAACCTGTTGTAATTACAGCTCTTGATCCGATGGACAGACCTGTAATCACTTCAACTGCATCTGATGTGATCTCTGTTGGGGCTGCAAACGTGACTATTTCTCACTTGCAACTGAACATGGGTCTTACTGCTTCAACCGGGTTGAGAGGAATTGTTGGAACTGCGGATTTTGATGGATTGAAAGTTCATCATACCAATTTCATTTCCACGAAAACTGTTTCAACAGGGATGGTATTTGGTGCTTACGCAATTGACTTAACTGCCCCGTTGGGTGGTTTGTATGGCGTAACATTAGATAACAATATTGTTGCAACTGCAGCTCCGTCTGGTTTTGATATCTTCGGAAGAGGATTTGGATTAGGAAAAGGTGTTGCTGACGGTCCATTCGGAATGGTGTCAAACAACACTGTCCTTGCCTATTATGCAATGCAGGCTGTGAGAAGTGCTGCAAATCTGAATGTTTCCAACAATACATTGATGGGAATTACGATGTTGAATTATCCGCTTGCAGGATCTCAAATCAGTTTGAATAACAACACATTTACGGGCGTTGCTGCTGCTTTTGCAGATAATTTATACGCTATTTTAGATGTTCGTTCCATTGAAGAAGGTTCTGTGTTTTTGAATGGAAATACAATCTCTAACTACACAGGTATTGGTGTATTGAGTATGGCTTCCACAAACGTTGAGATTTTCGGGAACACGTTTACTCCGTTATCAACTGCAACAAATTTCATTTCATTGATGGCGAATACCAAATTGATGACAAATGGTGTTCAGGGAAATACATTCAGTGATGAGATCTCAATTAAAGGAAACACCTTTAATGCAGCAGCTGCCGGAGATGGAACAGCTATTGTTTTTGCAGATCATTATGGTGCAAATACTCCGGCGTTCGCAAACATCACAATTGGTGGACAAACAGCTTTGGAAAAAAACACGTTTGCAGCTGATTTAGGCAACTACATTTCATTGGATGAGATGGCAGGAGCAAGTAATGCATACGCATTGTGGGCTCCATATCCGGCTACCACAATGGTTCCTTTCTCACAAGATGTAACTGCATATGCTATTTACAACAACTACAATCAGTCAACATTTGCTGCAATTGATGCAAAGAATTACCAGGAAGCGAATAACGCTGCGCTTGGAACAGTGAATCTTTTTGTAGCCGGTGACAACCGTTACGTTTCTACAACAGGTTCTGATGCATTGAATGAATGTACACTTCCAGGAAGCCCGTGTTTGACGATTGCACATGCAATTTCAGTTGCTCAGATCGATGATTCGGTAGTTGTTGCTCCGGGAACATACGCACAAACAAGCATTCTTACTGTGAGCCAAAAGGGATTGACGATTTCTGCTCAAAACCAGAATAACAAGCCGGTTTTAACAACAAACCAGTCAACATTGATCGATATCAATGCAGAAGATGTAACAATCAATGCATTGCGTATGGAGTTAGGGTTAACAGCTGCAACTGGAAAATATGCAATTGTTTCTACCTCGAATACATTTGACAGCTTAAGCCTTACAAAAAATGAAATCGTATCTACTTCTCCGGTTATTCCTTACGGAATGGTTTGGGATGCATTTGCAGTTCGTTTGAATGCAAACATCGGTGAAAACACAAGCGTAAATATCCAGGATAACGTAATCGGTTCTGCAGTTGCAGGAGCAAACAACATCTTTGGTCGTGGAATCAGCTTAGGTTCAGCAGTATTGGATGGTCCTGGTGGAGTGATTGCAAACAATGATGTAATGGCATATTAC
Organism: uncultured Fluviicola sp.; assembly: GCA_965650365.1. GTDB lineage: Bacteria > Bacteroidota > Bacteroidia > Flavobacteriales_D > Crocinitomicaceae > Fluviicola. The sequence continues at coordinate 241,740 of CBFGOJ010000002.1, forward strand.
ACGGTTCAGGCAATCAGATCACAAAATGAATTGTCAGTGAATGACAATGACTTTGCAGGAATTATGATGGTGAATACACCATTGTCAGATGTTCATGTACACGACAACAACTTTGACGGATTGACACCAATGTCTATGGACAGCTTGTATGCATTAGTTGAACTGCGTTCGATAGAAAATGCATCAGTCATGTTGGAGAACAATGTATTCACAAATTACAAGCGTATCGCTTTGTTGAGTGAAGCATCTAAAAATGTAGTAGTAAACGGAAATGAGTTTAACCCGAATACAGCTGCAACAGCTTTCGTTTCTGTAATGGCAAATACCAAATTGATGACGAACGGTGCTCAGGGAAATACTTACTCTGACGAGATCGAAATCACAGGAAATGATTTTAACGCAGGTACAACAGGTGTTGGAACAGCAATCGTTTTTGCGGATCATTATGGAGTAAATACTCCTGCATTCGGAACAGTTACGATCGGTGGATCAACTGTTGCTGCGAAAAACACGTTCGATACAGATTTAGGTTCTTTCATCGTTTTGGATGAATTGACAGGTGCAAGTACGGCTTTCCCATTATGGGCTCCATATCCTGCAACGACAATGGCTCCTGTTTCTCAGGACATCACTGCTTTGGCAATCAACAACAACTACGGTTTATCTGATTTCACAGCTATCGAAGCGAAAAACAACGATGAGTTGGATAACGCAGTTTTAGGAAAAGTAATCATCAAATCTTCTGGTGATAACCGCTTTGTCGCTACAACAGGTGTTGACGTATCAAATGATTGTACATTACCTGGTAATCCATGTGCTACAATTGCACACGCAATTTCAGTTTCCGAGCCAATGACAGATACAATCTTTGTAGCTGGAGGTAACTATCCTCAAACAGCTGCGTTGAACGTAAATGTAGATGGTTTAACAATCACTGCTCAGGATGAGACTAACAAACCGGTTTTAACAACAAACCAGTCAACCTTGATCGACATTAATGCGGAAGATGTTTCAATCAATGCATTGCGCATGGAGTTGGGTCTTACAGCTGCAACAGGTAAATATGCAGTGATTTCTACATCGAATACTTTTGACAGCTTAAGTCTTACAAAAAATGAGATCGTTTCTACTTCTCCGGTTGTTCCTTACGGAATGGTTTGGGATGCATTTGCAATCCGTTTAAATGCTCCGGCAAGTACAACAACAAATGTGATTATTTCAGGCAACAAGATTGGAACAGTAACTCCAAACGGAAATAACATCTTTGGACGTGGGATCAGTCTTGGTTCAGGTTCTTCAGACGGGCCGGGTGGGACAATAGTTATCAACGAGGTTAAAGCATATTATGCGATTCAGGCAATTCGTTCTAACGATACCTTGAGTATCTCTAATAATGATTTAAACGGTATTACAATGATTAATGCTCCTTTGGCAGCATCTGAAATCCTGTTTTCATCAAATGATGTGGATGCGGTTACTCCAATGACTGCAGACAGCTTGTATTCGTTAATCGATATTCGTGCAATTGAACTGGCTAATGTAACTGTTATCGATAACGATTTTACAAATTACACACGTATCGGAGTATTGAGTATGGCTTCTAAGAACGTATTAGTTGCAAATAACAGATTTACTCCGGCTTCAACAGCTGCTTCTTTCGTATCGGTGATGGCAAACACGAAATTGATGACAAACGGAGTTCAGGGGAATACCTATTCCGATGAGATTTCCATCAAAGGAAACAGTTTCTTCCCGGGAGCATTGAATGGAGGAACAGCAATTGTTTTTGCGGATCACTACGGAGTAAATACACCTGCTTTTGCATCAGTTATTATCGGTGGTACCAATTCAACTGATAAAAACGCATTTGATCCTTCATTGGAAAAATTCATCGTATTGGATGATAAAGCGGGCATTAGTTCTGTAGTTCCATTGTGGGCACCATATTCAGTTACAACGATGAAGCCATTTACTCAAGATGTTGAAGCATTGTATATCAACAATACATACACGCTTCCGAATGTTGCATCCGTTGAATTGAAAAACACCGATTCAGTAGACAACAACATCTTAGGAAAAGTGATCCTTGCTTACACGTTCGTTGGTTTGGATGAGATTTCAGCTGTTGAAGCAACACTTTACCCAAATCCTGCAACAAACAACCTTACAATTGAGTTGACTGATAAAAATGCAGTTGCTGAATTAACAGTAGTTGATTTGTTCGGAAAGGTAGTTTACACTTCAGCGATCAATGGTTCAACAACGATTGACGTTAGCGAATTGACTTCAGGAGTTTACCTGGTTCGTTTGAACAACAACGGACAAACTTCAAGTACACGTTTTGTGAAAAACTAAAGATTAGTTTATCTAAAAACAGTAGGGGCACAAAATTTTGTGCCCCTACTTGTTTGTGTGAATATTTAATAACAGATCTCTTTATTTTGTGAAGACTTTGAATTTAAATGAATTGACAGCCAACTATTTAAATAAATTGGCGTCTTGCATTTAAGCTATAATACTTCTACTTATGAAAAGATTAATATTATTTATTTCTTTGACTTCATGTGTTGCATACAGTCAAACGACCCTGATAATTCTTCAGGAAACCTACAACCAAATGAAAGCGGCGGGGGCATTGGATCCTTCGGTGACTTACCAGCTCACTTCAAACACATCAAATCCGGTAGTACATTATTCAGGTTCACCCGAAAAAAATGGAGTTTGTGATTGCATGGTACCATTAGACAGTACGTTCCTATTGGCGATGCCTCCAAATGATGATTTCTTTTCAAACCTGATCACATTACCCTTTACATTTGATTTTTACGGAAATAACTACAGTTCCCTGTACATTAACAACAATGGAAATGTTTCATTCTTGTCACAGTATAGTGAATTCACGGCAAATCCCTTCCCGGATCCGAGCTACAACATGATTGCGCCTTTTTGGGGCGATGTAGACACAAGAGATTCTACCATGATGGGAAGCACCGGGAATGTGTGGTATAAAATGACTCCGAATGCCCTAATAGTAGTTTGGGATCAGGTCGGATATTACAACATTCACGGAGACAAAAGAAATACCTTCCAATTGATCATTTCTGACGGGACGGACCCTTTAGTTCCGATTGGAAATAATGTATCCTTCTGTTATGCGGATATGCAGTGGACAACAGGAGATGCTTCCGGTGGATTTAGCGGCTTTGGCGGAGTTCCGGCAACTGTTGGTGTAAACTACGGAAATGGGGTAGATTACTTCCAGGTAGGACGATTCGATCATATAGGAACAGGTTTTGACGGACCATACAATGGTTCTGATGGAATTGATTTCCTGGATAACATGGAAATGTACTTTAACGTAGCAGGAGCAAGTTCGTCCAATACACCTCCGATGGTGATTGCTGCAGGAATTTGTGATACAATCGATGTGTATTCCGGAGATACTTTGAAATCCATTCACTCGGTTGATTTTACTGTAATGGTAGCAACTCCTGAGATCAATCAGACTTTGCAGGTCGATGTGACGTGTCCGGCATACCCGAATGCACTTACAGTTACACAAACACCGATTGGTAATGAGTTCGTAACGGTAGATATTACTTTCGATGCAACATTGGTTCCTCCGGGAATGTACAATGTATTGGTAACAGCAACAGATAACGGAATTCCGGTAGCAACAACAACCAAATCCATTCCGATCAAAGTGCAGAGTCAGTCATTAGGGCTTAAAGAATTTGATAACACGTTCTCCATTTACCCGAATCCGGCAAATGATAAGTTGAATATTCAACTGAATACCGGTAAACAAGCTGTAGTTGAATTAATTGACCTGCTTGGAAATAAAGTATATTCTTCCGGAATAGGAGCGGCAAAAACAATCGACATTGCTCATCTTAACGCAGGAATCTATTTAGTGAAAGTAATCATGGACAATCAGGTTTCAAGCACACGATTTATTAAGAACTAATAGTTAAATTCATTTTTAAACGTAGGGGCGGAAATTTTCCGCCCCTACTGTTTTATTACCAGTTCACAATAGCCGGGTTTTCTATACGTTATACTAAAAGTGAATCCTCCGTTCGTATTCGCAATTGAAAGAATGTTTAAAAACCTGTTCATAAACTTTCCTAAACTTTCACTCCCGATAGCTATCGGGATTTCATTTTTCGCTAATTTTATAGAAACACAACCATAGCGTATGTTTGACTGGGAAGACGATAGCGACAATTTTGAGAACCACCTGAATGATGATTTGGCTCGATTTGAGTCACAATTGGAAAGCAACTCGGTGGGTTTTTTTGATAGTGATCGTTTAGAAGCGATCATTGATCATTATTTAATGAATGGCAACTATTCCAAAGGTGAATTAGCAGCAGAAATCGGAACGCAGCAATATCCTTTCAATACCTTATTTCAAATTCGAAGAGCACAGGCTATGTCAGGCCTGGGGAAATTGAAAGAAGCATTGGAACTATTGGAAACTGCAGAACAGATTGATTCCGAATCCATGGAGCTTTATCTGACGAAAGCAACAATCTTTAGTCAATTAAGAGACAGTAAAAGAGCTGTTAATTTTTTTCGTCGTGCGCTTGAATTGGCCGACCGAGAAGAAAAGGACGAAATTTTCCTGGACCTGGCAACAGAATTGGAGCAATTAAAAGACTTTAAAGGAGCTGTAGAGGTTTTGGAAGAAGCCATGCGTTCAAATCCTAAGAACGAGGGAGCTTTGTACGAATTGGCATTCTGTTTTGATCAGCTGGGAAATAATGCCCGCGCTATTCAAACTTACAGACGCTTTTTGGATGATAATCCTTATTCATTTACGGCTTGGTATAACTTAGGAAATACCTATTCAAAAGAAGAAAAGTTCAACGATGCCATTACAGCATATGAATACTGTGTTGCCATTAACGATAGGTTTTCGCCTGCATATTTCAATATGGGAAATGCGCAGCTGACGATAGAACAATACAAAGAATCTATCGACTCTTTTGAACGCTGTATTGAAATTGACGGAGACGATCCACTAACATATTGTTACCTGGGAGAAGCAAATGAGCAGTTGAATAACCTGACAGTTGCCTGGGATTTTTACCAAAAAGCCTTGTCCATGTCCCCGGCGCTTGCAGAAGCGTGGCTTGGATTGGGAATTGTGAAAGATTTGCAGGGACATCCAAAGGAAAGTCTTCACTACATTGAAAGAGCATTGGAATTGGAACCGAACATGGACGGATATTACCACGTCTATGCGGGTGCGCTCGAGAATGCAGAAATGTTAGTAGAAGCAGAGGAAGCTTACCTGGCTTGTTTAGCCTTGGATCCGGGAAATGAAGACTGTTTCTTCGATTATGTGGATTTTATGCTGGAGCACAGAGTAGGCGAGGTTCGTACTTTTGTAGAAAGCTATATCCTGAAGAACCAATTGTTTTTCTCTATCCTTCCGATTATTTATTTGAATTGGATAGCAGGAAACGAGGAAGGTGCTAAGTTAGTGTTAGTTGAATCATTCAATAAAGACCCGGAAAGAACAAAAGATGTTTTTATTCGCTATCCGGAATTGGCAGATGTCCAAGAATTAGTAAATTTGACCCGCTCTTAGAGCTTAGTTTGACATGTGTCGATAGTACCCAATTTATCAAAAAATGAATTTTAGTTTACCACATATTCCAGAACGTACAGTACAACCGCGTAATAACGGAATTACAATGATGATGGACAAAGGCTTAAGTTTGAATGAAGCTGAAAATTTTATTCAGGCAAATGGTCATTTGACAGATATCATCAAGTTTGGTTTCGGAACCGCAGCCGTAACGAATAATCTCGAAGAGAAAATCAAGTTGTATCGTTCGGCAGGCTTGAGAGTCTACTTTGGAGGAACACTCTTTGAGGCCTTCCATGCGCGCGGACGTTTTGAAGACTACATGCGTTTATTGGATAAGTATGATATGGATTTGGCAGAGATTTCTGACGGATCGATTATTATCAATCACAATGAAAAATTGGAATTGATCAGCCGCCTGGCAAAGACAAGAACAGTGCTTTCAGAAGTTGGGTCGAAAGATTCCGGAATTTTGATTAGTCCGGGAAGATGGATTAAAATGATGAGTTCCGAATTGGAGGCTGGTTCCTGGAAAGTAATTGCAGAAGGTCGTGAAGCAGGAAACGTAGGGGTTTTTCGTCCGAATGGAACCGCACACACCATGTTGATCAATAAAATTATCGCGAAAGTAAAACCAGAAGATATTTTGTGGGAAGCTCCGCAGAAAAACCAACAGGTTTGGTTCATTAAATTGTTTGGAGCAAACGTGAATTTGGGGAACATTGCACCGAATGAGGTCATTCCATTGGAATGTTTGCGTTTGGGCTTACGTGGAGATACTTTCTTTGAGTTTCTTCCCGAAGATTATGCACAACGTTTAAAACAAGTAGACTCAGACGAGCCGGAAGAGGAAGAAGAAGCATAATGTTTCAGGCCGGCATTGTATTAAATGGACATGCAGGACCGATTTATTCGGCTTCCTGGGACGGAAATTTCTTATACAGTTCCGCCGGAGATAAATACGTGACGCGCTGGGATCTTGCAAAAGGTTTACAGGATTCTTCCTTTACCGTGAAATTGGAGCATGCCGCATATGTTGTTAATGCCGGAAATCAAACCTGTTTTATCGGCTGTACGGACGGCACATTACTGGCTGTCGATACAGAAAGCAAAAAGATAACCTGGGAACATAATTTCTTTGGAAATGCCTGGTTTTCTTTGGCGATGGATTTTCTACATAACTGGCTGATTGCAGGTGATTCGGAAGGGAATTTAGTGGTTTTGGAACTGCAGACCGGTAAAAGAATCCTGCATCTTCCCCTGGCAGCCGGAAAGATCCGTGCAATCACTCTTTCGGAAAATACTTGTTTTGTAAGTACTCAATTGATTGGAGTTTTGGTTTTCTCATCCGAGAACTGGAACGAAATAGCTTCCTGGGAACCCAACGAGCTGGGAAGTAACGTATTACTGGCAGATCTTTCGAATAAACGCATGATTACCGGTGGAAGAGACGCACACATTGTGATCAGTGATTCCAATTTTGAAGTAGAGAAGCGGATTCCTGCTCATTACCAAACCATTTACGGCCTCATTCAATTAGATAATCAGTTCATTACCGCTTCCATGGATAAGACGATGAAGGTTTGGAATTCAGACTTTTCAAAAGTGGAGCAGCGTATAGAATTCAAGCACGGTGGACATAATCGATCTGTGAATGGAGTCGTGTTTATTGACCCGCAAACTTTTGTGAGTTACGGCGACGATAAAAAAATGATTATCTGGAAAAAAGACTCCAAGATTTTCAGCTTGGATCGTTGATTCTGAAAAAGTTATTTTGTACATTAGTGTCATTATGGACAACGACTTTAATTCTCTCTATCCGCCAAAACCGTTTTTGGAAAAGGAACCTATCCGGCAAGGGCACATTGCCGTGACGGTTTTTTCTTTGTTGCTTTTTGCTTTAAGTTTCCTGGTGTTTTTTGAGAATCAATTCAGTTTCCTGATTGAGCTGCTTGCTGTATTGATCATTCACGAAAGCGGGCATTACCTGTTCATGAAACTATACGGTTATCAAAATGTTCGGATGTTGTTCCTGCCATTGATGGGGGCTTTTGTTCACGGGCACAAAGAATCTTATCGTCAGCGGGAAAGCCTGATGGTAATCCTTGCGGGACCTTTTCCGGGGATTATTATTGGAATTGCTCTTTGGATATTGGGCTTTCAATACGAAATGCAATGGATGGTTGAGACTTCCATGATCCTTTTTGCTGTCAATATTTTGAATCTGCTTCCCATTCTCCCGCTGGACGGCGGCCGTATGCTGAGTATCTTGTTTTTTGAGCGCATTGAGTTGTTCCAGGTAATTTTCTCCTTCATTTCTTCCCTGGCAATGATTGCTATCGGGTATTTCTTTGAAATGTACATTATCCTGGTATTCGGTTTTCTGATGGGCTTCCAGGTGAGGAGTTTACACCGCCGTTATTTGATCCACAAAGGATTGAAAGAGGACGATGTGAATTTCAATTCAACTTATGATAATCTCTCCGACCGTTCCTATCACTTTGTGAAGAACCATGTATTGGAAAACACACCCGGACTTCGCCGCTTTGTAGAAAATATGGAAGTGGAAGAAACTAAAACAGTTGTAGCCAATGAGGTAAAAAACATGCTGGTTCCTCCAATGGTTCAGGATCTGAATGTATTTATGAAAGTGATCGTGATCATTGCATGGATTTTGGCTATTTTTGGCCCCATTTACCTGATGTGGAGTCAGGGGGCTTTTAAGGAAATATATGTTTAAGATTGGTCAGAAAGTTTCTTTTTTATACGAAAAAGGAGACGGAGTTATAGTGAGTTTGGAGAAAAATCGTGCGCAGGTAACAGATGATTCCGGTTTTGACCGTTGGTTCCCACTCAATGAATTGGTTTTTATCCATTCCGAAAAGTATGCAGACGACGAAATAACGATCTCTAAGGAAGATTTAGAGCCTGAAACGAATTTCCGTATCATCCAGGAAAGAACAGGAGTGAAGAAGCCCCGAACAGTTTGGGAAATTGATCTGCACATCGAAGAAATCCTCGAATCCACACAAGGCATGTCGAATACGGAAATTCTGCTCAAACAAATGGGAGAATTCCGGGCGATTTTCAAGAAAGCGAAGAATCAGTCCGTACACAAATTGGTGGTAATCCACGGAGTAGGAGAAGGAGTGCTCAAAAACGAGATCCGAACGTATTTAGCCCAGCAGGATCAAATTGAAGTTTACGATGCCGATTTCCACGAATACGGAAAAGGCGCAACTGCTATTGAGTTTCACCCGAATTGGTGATCGCTATGAGTGAACAGCTCGTTGATAATTTTGATTCTTTAAAAACCAAAGAGCCAAAGAGTAGTTTGGTAAAGATTCTTGCCTTTACACTCTTCTTTTTTTTGCTATTCCTGAATGTGGTTGGGGGAAAAGTGATTCATTTATGGATAGGCCAATTTTACGAGTTCAGAAACAAATTCCCTGATTTTATTAGTACCAATCTGATTATAAATACACTATCTATTTCAACAATCCCTTTAATTGCATATCGCATTTGGACGAAAATTCCAAGATTTAAAAAGGAAGGAAGTTACTTGTTGTTATTTCTTTCTACGATCGTTTTGTTTGTAGGATTCTTTGTGTCGGGACTTGAATTGATTCTTCAAACAGGGATAGACGCTTCGGAATATAATCCCTTGTTGCCGAGCTATATTTTCATTCCAAGATTTCCTTTTAGCTTTAGCCTGTTATTTATATTGTCAGCAGTAATGAGTTTTGTGACACTTAAGTTTGTGTTTCGAAAGAAAATCAGAAAGTCAATGAAGTAAAGTGTTGATTTTTTGAACTTTTCAACATTTGAACCATTTGAACTTTCCTATTTGCACAAACAATATGTAGAATCTTCCGTTCCGAATGTAAATTCTCCCTGGTGCTCCCAGAAAATGTATTTCCCGTCTTTCGTTGCGTATTTCACTCCGCTGGCAGCGCGCACCTGCTTCATTGAAAATTCCCGTTTCAACATCGGACTTATCACATCAACGGTCACCTTATTCGTAGTGTCGGTGTTATTTTTAATCGTGGTACTTTCTGTGAAAGAAACTTTGAAGTCGTTGTCACAATTGAAATCCAGGCGGCGCGTTTTCGTGTAAACACTATCTGAGCATGCTGCGAGAGCTAAAACAAGGATGATTCCGAAAGTAAGTTGTTTCATGGTTTTCGTTTGATGTTAAGTTAAAACATTAATCCAATTGTTTGATCATCACAAAATCATCCATCACGAAGCCATTCCCTATATCCAGCACTTCTTCGTAATCTCTTACAAAACCGTGTTTTTGATAGAAACCAACGGCTTTATTTTGTTTATTGACATTGAGATGCAGTTTTATACTTTCGTGCTTCTTAGCTTCGGTTTCAACGTGATCCAGGAAAATCTTTCCCAGTCCGGAGCCTTGTGTCTCGGGGAGAATGTACAATTTGTGAATGCGCGTAATGTTTTGTCCGGAATACCCGTGCTCGATGCCGCAAAAACCAAGGACTTTACCATTTTTTTCTGCCAGCCAGAAATCCTGTTTGGGATCTGCAATTGCTTCCCCGATTTTGGATGCGTTGTACATCCTGTCGAGCATGTAACGGATTTGTTCCGGGGTAATAATTCCCTGGTAAGAAACGGGCCAGGTACTTTCGGCAACTTCCTGAATAAGCGGAATGTCTGCAGCTGTTGCTAAACGAAGATTCATCTTATTTATACGTCTTTTCTGAAAGAATACATGTCGTTGTGATTGAACTCGATCTTGTCTTTCACCGTTTTAATCGTTTTTATCAATCCAAAAACAAACTCGTCTGTGTGGAGGTTCAGCCATTTGAAACCGGCCTCTTCATCATCAATTGCGACAGATGCATTGTAGAGAAATTCAAAACCATGCACCTGCAGCCAGTGCTGAGCACTTTCATTTCCTTCGGCAGCATTCACAAAAGCCATTAAATGCGGATAACCGTTTGCCAGCAGCCAGTCTCTTGCTTCCTGTTTCAGGTTGATTGCCTGGTTCAGAAAGAAAATTTCTTCGTAGCCGTTATCGTACAGGAATTTCTCCAGGTCTTTATGGCCTTCCAAAGCTTTGATCCATGCAAGGATGATTTTGGTAGGATAGTTGAATTCCGCGAAAGCAATATTCGCCTGCTTCACTTCGACCTTTTTCTTCGTTGCTAAAGGTTCTTTCCCAAATATGCGTTTAAACCAATTCATTTTTTACGAGAAGAATAAGTAGGCAATCAGAATAGCTGCTACTGCGCCAACCAAATCACAGAATAAACCTGCTGTGGCAGCATAACGTGTTTTTTTAATACTTACCGAACCGAAATATACGGATAAAACATAAAAAGTAGTTTCTGTACTTCCCTGAAAGGTGGCAGATAAGTTACTTACGAAGGAATCTGGCCCGAACGCTTTCATATTATCAACCATTAAGCCTCTTGCTCCTGATCCGGAAAACGGCTTCATCAAAATGACAGGAAGTGCGTCAACAAATTCCAAAGCTTTGACTCCGCAAGCCATTAAAAACCACTTCAGAGAATTTATAAAATCATCCAAAGCTCCACATGAGCGGAATAATGCAACAGCACAAAGCATTGCGACTAAATAGGGAAGAATATTCAATGACACTTGAAATCCACCCTTCGCACCTTCGATAAACGATTCATAAGCCTGAATTTTCGATTTGATTGCCATTACTATAAAAAACGTAATGAAGCCAAAGATGATGGTACTGCTCAAAACGCGAGAAATAGTATCGATTTGTTCAGGATAGGCATTTAGGTACCACAGTAACCCAACAATGAGTGCGGTTAATCCTCCGATATACAATAGAATGGTTTTTTGAAGCAGGTTTATTTTCTGGCGAATCGAAACAAATATTAAACCTCCTAATGTGGCAAAATAAGTGGTCAATAAAATCGGAATGAAAACAGAAGTCGGGTTAGCGCTATTTTCTGCAGCCCGTGTAGCAAGGATTGAAACAGGAATAATTGTCAATCCGGAAGCATTCAATACCAAAAACATGATTTGTGCATTGGAAGCTTTATCCTTTTCAGGATTGATTTCCTGCAATTGCTGCATGGCTCTTAATCCGGCAGGAGTAGCTGCATTATCCAATCCTAGCATATTTGCGGAGAAGTTTAGCATGATACTTCCCATTGCAGGATGATTTTTCGGAATTTCAGGAAACAGCTTTGAAAAAAGCGGATACACCATTCTCGACATGATATTTACTGCGCCACTATCTTCCCCGATTTTCATTAGTCCCATCCAAAGAGCCAATATTCCGGTCATGTACAAGGCTAATTCAAATGCTGATTTTGCAGCTTCGAAAAAGGCATCCATCATATTTTGCAGAATATATGTGTCCTGCCAAAATATAAGTTTCGAAAAACCCATGATGATTGCAATAACAAACATTCCAATCCAAACTCTATTCAATACCATGATTCAAAAATCGGGATTTATTTGTGGTCTTCAGCCTTCTGATTTTCACAAATATGAACAAAGTTTTCAAGAATGACGACTCCGTGATTTCCGGAGACTTCCGGGTGGAACTGAACGCCGTAAAACGGGAGTGTTTGGTGCATCATTGCTTCATTTACAGTAGCATCAGAGACAGCAATGTGAATAAAGTCTTTCGGAATACTGATTGCTTCACAATGATCTTCCATGAATTCGATCTCTGTGGGAAGTTTGTTGAAAAGCGGGCAGTCGGCAATGACTTCCACGATCTGCCAGTCACGGTCTTCCCGCTGCCGGTTTGAAAGTGCGCCAAAGGTCAGGCCCAGCATTTGATGGCCGAAGCAAATACCCAGGACGGGAAGTTTCTCTGTTTTCAACCATTCAAATTGCTCCAGGTAAGGTTTTGTTTCGACTTCGGTGATGAGAATCGGTGCTCCTGAAATCACAAAACCCAATGCATCTGAATGATCTGCCCTTTGAAATTCAAAAAGGGAAACCACACGCGTATCCATGAACTCATACACAATGGATTCAATCAGTGGGGTTTTGGAACTTCCGCAATCAATAATGACAATCATAGATCTATCTGGCCAACTCCCTGGCGAATGATTTCTGCATTTCCGTTTGTACAATCAACAATGGTTGATGCATCCAGCTTTCCAGGGCCACCATCTATAATTACAGATACTTCATCGTCGTAACGCTCATAAATGGAAGCCGGATCAACGAAATAATCCATAATCTCGTCTTCCGAATCGTGAAGGGAAGTTACCGCCATTGGATTTCCCAATCTTTCTACGATCAGCTGTACAATTTTATTGTCCGGGATGCGGATCCCGATTTCCTTCTTGCTGGAATCGAATAATTTGGAAACTTCATTTGTGGCATCTAAAATGAAAGTGAAAGGTCCGGGCAGATAATGTTTCAATAAACGAAATGTATTTCGGTCCAATTGCTTCACGTATTCGGAAACCTGGCTCAGATCTGAACAAATAATGGAAAAGTTTGCCTTTGAAAGTTTCACGTCTTTCCATTTTGCAAGCTCTGCCAATCCCTTCTTATTCATCACATCACAGGCAACGGCATAAACGGCATCTGTAGGAATAATGATGATTCCTCCTTTTTTGAGTTCATCCACAACTTGTTGAACGAGACGGTTGTCAATATTGTCGGGATTGATTTCTATGAACATTTTTGAATGATTTGCTTGTATAAATTTACGGAAAATCACTGCGAATTCAAAATGCAGCATCAAAATGCAGAACTTGGAACAAAGATTGTACTGATAAGGTTAGTTTTTGAATTTTACATTCAACATTTTGAATTAACAAAGTATCTTTGCACAAATTAAAACACCATGAAATTTCTGACATTCCTATTTATTACTGCTCTAACATTGAATGCGCAAGCGCAATTGGATCGAAAGGCAATTTACAATGCATTGGCAAGTGACTCAAAAGAGATTGTTCAAAAACAATTAGATGGAATTCAAAGTGCGAAAGAAACTTCTGAAGTGAAAGCATTTAAAGGTGCTTTACAGATGAAAGCGGCTCAATTTGAAAAAACGGCAAAGGATAAGATGACTTTGTTTAATGCCGGAAAGAAGACTTTGGAAACGGAAATCAAATCAAATGATTCAAACGTGGAATATCGTTTTCTGCGTTTACTGATTCAGGAGAACGCACCGAAACAATTGAAATACGACGGGAATATCGAGGAAGACGTCTTGAATATTGTTTCAGGGTATTCCAAATTGAAGGAATCGACTAAGACTGCGATTGAAACGTATGCTAAGAAATCAGCTTCGTTGAAAGGATTGATATAAAGGTGACTTCCACTCCGCTCAGCCACCTTTCGAAAGGACACTGAGCGAAGTCGAAGTGTTACTATTGTACGTCTGCTTTTACGCGAACCACTGTAATTCGAGGATCGGTATTGGCAGTAATGGTAATCGTTTTTTCGCTAACGCCTTTTCCATTCGGTTTAAAACCAACTTCAATCTTGTCGGATTTTCCGGGAGCAATCGGACCTTCCGGTTTGCTTGGAGTGGTGCATCCGCAGCTTGCTTTCACATCTGAAAGAATCAAAGGTTTGTCTCCGGTATTTGTTACCGTAAACGTACAATGATTTTCCACTCCTTCTGCTACTTTCCCGAAATCATGAATCTCTTTGTCTATCTTCATGGAAGTAACGGATGCTGCTTCAATCCGCTGCTGTTCTTTTAATTCCTTTAAAGCCTTTTCGTTGGCTTTGATGGTTTCCGGATCATCAGCAACTTCCATAACCAGGTTGTTTTCCTCCGTTTTTTCGGTGTTGTTTGAACAAGCACCTGCCATTCCGCCCAGTATTACCAGGCCGATAAAGAAACTTCTTTTTTTCATGTTAATTTAATGCCAATTTTTGTTTGTCGTATTCATTGGATTCCAGCAATTGAATTGCTTTTTGAAGAATCTCATTTTTTTGATTGTAGATTTTGTAAAAAGCTTCAATGCCGAACAAATCGTTGGCAATAGTCGCTTTTAAACGCAACTCCATAATGTTTTTGCTGATCTTGTATTGGTCTTCTTTGAATTCAAAATCTTTGTTCTCCTTTTTAACATAGGCAAAGAATTCATCCATCAGTTTTTTATCGACATTGAAGCCAGTAATGAATTGATCTACGTTTTCGTATTTTTTGTTGAGTTCGTCTCTGTTTTTTTCTACATAAGTTAAAGGGAAACTGGTAAAAGAACCATTTTGAACCGTGTTGCGGTAAAGATCTGTAATTTCAGAAGTGTCAATCGGAACAAAGAAGTCGGGCATGATTCCACCACCACCGTAAACGGCTCTTTTTGTTACACGGGTCTCGAATTTCAAAGAATCCGGAAGCTTGATACTATCCATGTGTGAAAACTCACCATGCATGAAACGGCGCATGTATTCGTTCTTGTAATCGTCAATATTTTCATAAGAACGCTGAATGAAGCGCCCGGAAGGAGTGAAGTAACGTGCAATCGTCAAACGCATTTGAGATCCGTCAGAAAGATCAATGGGTCTTTGAACCAATCCTTTTCCATAACTTCTTCTTCCAACGATCAAACCGCGGTCCCAATCCTGTATTGCACCGGAAAGAATTTCGGAAGCAGAAGCCGAGTTGTCATCAATTAATACAATGACTTTACCCTTTTCCCACGAACCGCTTCTTCCTGCGCTCAAGTCCTGACGCGGCTGAGCACGACCTTCTGAGTAAACGATCAGTTTGTTGTCTGATAAAAACTCATCTGCAATCAACTGAGCGGCATAAAGTAGTCCACCACCATTTCCCTGCAGGTCAAGTATAAGGCTTTCCATGCCTTGTGCTTTGAGTTTGTCCAGCCCTTTTTTGATTTCGTCGTGAGAACTCCGCGAAAATGAAGTCAGTTTCAGGTAACCAATTTTAGGACTTACCATATAGGAACAATCTACCGAATTAACCGGAACTTTATCTCTCGTAATTACGTAATTGATCGGTTTCTTCTGCGATTTCCGAAGAATGTCCACACGAACTTTTGTTCCTGCTTCACCCAACAGTTTCTCACGGACCTGGTTATTTTTCAATCCAATTCCGGCAACGCTTTGTCCTTCGATAGCAACGATTTTATCACCGGCACGGATCCCTAGTTTTTCAGAAGGGCCACCAACAATCGTTTCAACAACTATCAGGGTATCTTTCAGGATCTGGAAGCGAACTCCAATTCCTACAAAACTTCCGTCGATAGCGACATTTGCAGCATCTACTTCATCTTTTGGAATATAAACCGTATGCGGGTCCAGTTTTTCCAGCATACTAATTATCGCTGCATCCATCAACTCTTTATCGTTTACCGGATCAACATATAGTTTATTTACATAGGTAAAAATTTCATCCAGGCGCTGACCATTTGTAGGTGATTTTGGTTCGGCGGGAACCTTTTGAGCGGAAGATGTAAATGAGTTGATGCTTAATCCAAGGATCAACAAAACGCCACAGTATTTCATACAATTTTCTTAAGAATACTAATATAAGTATAAAACGTTCAATCGACTTGTTCGATACAGTCGAAGTTTGTGATTGGTGTTAAAAAAACAGAATGAGAATTAAACCAGAACGAGATAGGTAGGGCTCAGTTGCCGACTGAACCCTAGACATCACATTTCTCTTTTCACATTGTCTGAGTTACCAACAATCCGGTGTTGGTCTTTTATTCGGGACAGAAACAGGTGCTTTTTGTAATTTTAAATCGAACAGTTCATATATGAAACAGTTGAAAGGAATATTTTTAGTAGCCGCCCTTGTTTTAATTTCAATAAACTCTTTCGGGCAGGTGAAGGCATTGGATAAGCTGGAGGTATTGTACGACCAGGGACATTATAAAATGGTTCTGCGTAAGGCAAATCATTTGTTGGATCAGCCGGATTATGATTATTCATTCAAGCCGGAGTTCTATAAAAGTTTGGCATTGTTTCAATTGGCCGACAAAGGACTTTGGGGAGAGTTTCACCCGAAGGCTTTGCAGGAAGCGCGTGAGTTATTCAGCCAGGTAATTGCTTCTCCTGATGGAATCAAAGTATTCAACACACATTTGAACCATGTTTCTCAATTAAAGCGCGATCTTGTTCAGAAAGCACTGGCCTATAAATCGGAAGGAAGACAGGCTAAATATGATGAGATTCAGCAAATCTTATTTGGATTATTTGACCGGATCCCTGATTTGGATGTTCCCGGCGAGATCCAGCCGCCGGTTGTGGATGCACCGGAGATCAAAGAAACAGCCGCAAGTTCTAAAGAACGGGAGGAAATTGTGAAGACCGCAAAAAAGTATATTGGAGTTCCTTACAAATGGGCCGGTGTAGATGCAAATGGTTTTGATTGCAGCGGATTTACGAGTTTTGTGATGAAAGAGTTTAAGGTGACTTTAAGCAGAAGAGCGGAAGATCAATACAACTCATCTGCAAAAGTGAAGCAGAAAAACGCTCAAAAAGGAGATTTGGTCTTTTTCAATAACGGTTCAGGGATTTCCCATGTTGGAATTATTGTTTCAGGAAAAGGTGAACCACTGACGATGGTTCATGCCAGCTCCAGTAAAGGAGTGATCATTACGAATATTGAAGATTCGGAATATTGGCTGAAACGGCTTTATGCTATTGGAACTTATGTGAAAGGTGATTGATTTTTCTTCGATCAAATCTGATTAGGGTTTTACCACCCTCCTTTATCCTTCCTCAAGGGAGGTGGCCCCTCTCAAACATTAATTACTTTGAGACTTCCTTATTTGGATTGAAAAGGAATATGTTCATTAACACGACCAGGCCTGAAATGATTGCACTGATAAAGCCGATGTTGATCAAAACAGGCGAGAACAGGAATGCGATTAAGCTAATTACCAGTAAAGTCAGCAAAAGCCATTTAGAAAAGAATCTTCTTTGAATATAGCGATTGTTGAGGTCTAAAAGGTAAACGTGTGTTGCCGCAAGGAGGAAAAGCATATTCAATTTCCAGATTTGAGCAATCTCAACCAGGGACAACAAAAGGGAACCTAATAATAAAACCTGGATAATCAGTAGCGAAGTATTGATCAGGCGGAATGTTTTTGCCCCGATCTTATTAATGGTAAGTACCTGAAAGAACAGGAATAAACAACTGATGAAGAATGGAAGTATTTTGGTCAATTTCCAGGAGAATTCGCTCCAGCCTAAGAATAATAAGATCATGAGTGCCAAAAACACCCAAGCAAGCAGCGCGGGCCATTTAGCTTTCATGTGAAGGATTTATATATTTTACAGCAAAGACGCATACATCATCTACCTGATCTACATCGTGTTTCCAGGAATCAAATGTTCTTTGTATTTCTATATATTGCTCGTCCATGTCCATTTGGTAAATGCTTGCAAGTAATGTTTTAAATGGTCTGGATTTGAATTTCTTTAATCGGTCTCCACCAAATTGATCCACATATCCGTCGGTGTACAAATAAATACAATCACCGTGCTCCAATTGGAATTCCTGGTTGTTGAATGGTTTTGCATCAATAAATTGACCAATCGGTTGTTTATTCGGCTTTAGTTCAATGATTTCTCCGTTTCGGATAATAACACATTCGTTGTTTGCGCCGGCGAATTTCAAGACTCCTGTTTTTTGGTCTATGGAACACAAAGCAATGTCCATACCGTCTTTTACATCCGCCTGACCTTCCGCTTTGAAGGCATCAATTACAATATCCCGGAGTTTGTTCAGGATCTCATTTGGTTCCGTCAACTTAAATTCGTTGATTGCACGTAATAGACCGTTGTTACCCACGATACTTACCAATGCTCCCGGAACTCCGTGTCCGGTACAATCTACAGCAGAGAAAATAACTTTCCCCTGAACTTCACGTGCCCAGTAGAAATCTCCGGAAACAATGTCTTTCGGACGATAGAATACGAAATGCTGTTTAAACAGTTCTTTCAAACGAGTGGGAGTTGGAAGGATAGTGGATTGAATCCGTTTAGCATAGTGGATACTATCCAAAATATCCACGGTTTTAGCCGTAATCTCTTCTTTTTGAATTTCCAGCTGATGATTTTGCTCCGCAATTTCTTTGGTTCTTTCCTGAACGATTTGCTCCAGTCGGATGTTTTGTCTTTTTACTCTTTGGGTAGAAAGTTGAACCACCAAATAAATCAATAAAATCAAAAGAATGATGTAGGCAATATATGCCAAAACTGTTCGGTACCAAGGCGGATGAACAACAATCTCATAAGTCAGGATCTCACTTTCAATTCCGTATGCTGATTTCGCTTTTACTTTGAAGGTATAAGTTCCCTCAGGGATTTTTTCAAAGTTTGCAAAATTTAGAGCTGACCATTGTGACCATTGATCACTAAATCCTTCGAGTTTATAACTGAAAGTTGTGGGTCCCAGGCAAGAGAATGAATTCGCTCGAAAAATAACTTTGAAGGAGTTCTGAGAATAATCCAGTCCTTCCAATTTCTTACTTTTGGAAACATCATACAGGAAACTTTTACCGTTTACTTCCAGTCGGTCAATTTGAACTTTGAATGGGTTTCGATTTTTACGGATTGCATCCAGGTTCAAAACAAATACGCCATCATTTGCACCGATCCAAATCTCGTTTGCCAATGGATTTTTTTCGACGGCAAAGACCAATCCGGCATTCTTCAAACCGGTTAAAGGCCAGGAGGTCCATTCCCATTGTGAACCGCGTTTTTCAAACCAGCCAAAGATATTCTCAAATTTTCCGTCCTTTTTATCCTGGTAAACAACTACCCAAAGTTGTTCGTTATTTACATTGATAATACGGTGAATAGTATTTTTGTAATTCTTGCTTTTGAAAACCCTGGATGGTTCAAATGCATCAATTTTGCCGGTTTTTTCATTGTAAACAAACATGCCGTTTGCGGACCCAACAAATAATTGACCTTTGAATTCTTCTACATAAAAATTGTTGTTTTGATCTTCTTTGCTCAGACTTGGAATCGTAACTGTTTTGAATTTCTTCGTCGCTAAATCATAGATCCCAACTCCTTTTGAACGAATACTGAAGTATACTTTGTTGTGTAAGTAAGCCAGACTCACAGTTTCTCCGCCGGCATCTCCAACCAATTCTTCGTATTCCCATTTTCCGTTCGGAAGCAGTTTCAATTTTGCTAAACCACCTTCCAATGTCAGATAAATGGAATTCGGATCTTTCGGGTCTTTCTCAAACGCAATGGCATATTGATAAGATGCTGAAATGTGTTTGGTAGTACTTGTATTTAAGTCAAAAACCCCATTGTAACCAATGATCATGGATTTGTTCCCGGAACGGGTCTTGATCGTTTCGATGTCAAATATGATCTCATCCAGTGCTCCGAAAGGCAGTAGTTTTGTCCCTGATTCCGTTCTTAGCGGAGAAAGAATCCCGTTATGTGTTCCAATTAAAGGAATTCCGGAATTGAAATCGATGGTCTCGACCTGGGAAGTAACACCTTCGTTCTTGTGGAAATAAGAGAGGGGAGAACCGGTTTCTATAAACTGAATTCCGTTCCCCAAACAAAGCCACAGGTTGAAATCGTTATCAAAGAATGATTGATTGATCGTCAGGTTTGCCAGATCATCATCTAAGTTGTATTCCCGGATTATTTTCCCGGAAAGATCCCCGATTATCAGTCCGTTATTTTCAGTACAGACTAACAGGTAGTTTCCTGCTTTTGTAACAGTGTTTACGAAGTATTTACTCAGGCAGGGGAATTTTGTTCGCGGCACTGAATCCCAACGCTGCGTATTTCCGGCAGAATTACTGACACTGTAAATCTTACTGCGTGCATCAGCGATGTACCAAACATTATCGATCTGAAAACTTCCACGGATATTTTTAATGTGGACCGAAAGTGGAAGTTGAATTTCTTTCAATTTGGAATTCACTACATCGTAGTATAAGTAGTTTTCTTTTCGGGATTTGAATTCTGCTTTTGATTGGAAAGTGAGTAAAACGCCATTGAGCACGCGGCAGGAAGTTTTACATTCCAGTTCCTGGAAAGCTGTTGGAAGCTGAAGTTGTGTTGCTTTTCCGTTCTTGAAAACA
The DNA here is from genome assembly GCA_965650365.1 of uncultured Fluviicola sp. Lineage (GTDB taxonomy): Bacteria > Bacteroidota > Bacteroidia > Flavobacteriales_D > Crocinitomicaceae > Fluviicola. Next base: position 262,368 of record CBFGOJ010000002.1, read on the forward strand.
TACAAGCCTTTCTCAGCGGCAAAAAGAACCGAGTTATCACCCAATTCGAAAATATTCCAAACCTGTCCGATGTTGTTTTTCAATCCGCCGTAAAAAACCGGGTAGTAAACCAATTCTCCTTTGCTGGAATAATCCAAATAGCCGAAATTATTATCACGACCTACATAGACTCGATCATCTGAAGCTAAATACAATTTAGAGACATAGGTTTGCGTACAGCTTTCCTGGATTGTCTTTTTTGTTTTTTCAGAATCAGTTTTGATTTTAGACCATTCTATTCCATTGAAGGAAAGGATGTCTTGCCGGTTTCCGAAGAGAACATTTCCGTTGGCAGCCTGTAAACCGGTCCAGATCTGGCCTGCGCTTCCGTAATCATTGATGGAGAAATGCTTGGTATTAATTCTGCCCTGAAGGGTGATGTTCTGAGCCGTGGAAATAACCGCAAACTGAACAATAAACAGAATCAATAAAAGTAGCCTTTTGTTTCTCAACATCTCTTTCGTTATACGTTACGAATATATAAATAAAAAAACACCTGAAGAGCATTTTTCTTCAGGTGTTTCACTCACTGTATGAAGTGTAATATCAGTAGTTTAACTTTCTGCTTTTTTCCGCTGCGCAAACCAGGTTCCACAAGGCTCTTGCACCAACGTTTGCATCCCAGTCTCCTTGATCTCCCGGTGAAACTTCATTGAGGTCAAACCCGATAATTTTTCGTCCGGATTCCACCAATTGGAAAAACAGGTAATTGATCTGCTCCAATTCAAATCCGCCAACAACAGGTGTTCCTGTGTTCGGGCAAAGTGATGGCAATAAGCCGTCGATATCAAAAGAGATGTAAACGCGATCCGGCAATTCATTTAGAATCATAGAAACCTGTTCTTTCCAGGTTTGACCTTCGTACAATCCTTTTTTCAAATCCCAGTCGTAAAAGGTTTTTATACGTGGATCTGAATCTGAAAGCATTACTTCCGAATGTGCAATATCGCGAATTCCGACCTGAACTAATTTCTGTAAATTGCTGCAGGACTGCAATACATTGTACATAATACTTGCATGAGACTGCTGAAATCCTTCGTAAGCTTCTCTCAAATCTGCATGCGCATCAATCTGAAGAATACCAAAGGATTGTCCCTGGTCATTTAAAGCTTCCATTAAACCAAGCGGAGTACTGTGTTCTCCTCCCAGAACGGCTACGATCTTGTTTTCAGCAAGCAGCTTCGTTGCGCGTTCTTTCAGATTGTTTCTCAGCAAATCGGAAGTAGCGTTGACTTTTTCAAGTACTTCGTTGTACGGACTGTTTTCATCCAATTCACCGCCTTCTTCCAGGAAACCGATATATTGAACAGTGTCGATACACATCTGATCATTGATCTGTTTCATTTCTACAGAAATAGGAGTCATGAAAACGGGTGTGTTCCATGCTTCCGGCAATTGCGGATGGTAAAAATCCAACTGTGTACTTGCGTCCAGAATTGCCTGCGGTCCGTCGCTGGTTCCTTTACCATAAGATGCTGTTGCATCCCAGGGAACCGGAATGATTACGATTTTTGCATCTTGCTCTTCAACCGGAAAACCAAAGATATTCCCGTTTGCAATTCCTACTCCGTTCGGATCAAACTTCTTATCCATTGATCAGACTTTTCACGAAATTAGGCAAGGCAAAACTTGCTGTATGAATATCTGAATTGTAGTATTTCAATCCTTTTGTGCTTACAAAGTTTTCAATTTCAGTTTCTTTGGAAACCGATTTTGGCTGAGCAGCTCCTTTTAGTCCGTACTGGAAGCTCCACATTCCCGTTGGGTATGTTGGAACGAAGAACAGAGATACAGGTGCATTTTCTTTTCCGAAAATATGCTGTAAAGTGATGTTCAATTCAGTAAATGCCTGTTCGTTGAATTTCGGGGATTCTCCCTGCGCAACAAGGATTCCACCCGGTTTCATGATACGGTGGCAATTTCTGTAGAACTCTACTGAGAACAATCCTTCAGCAGGACCTACAGGATCAGATCCGTCTACAATAACTAAGTCATATGTTTCGTCGGCAGCTTCTTTTGCGAAAGCAATCCCGTCACCAACGATCAGGTTTAATTTCGGATGATCAAACGAAGCGGCAATACTTGGTAAATGTTCTTTACAGGCATTGATTACTTCAGCATCGATTTCCACCATGGTTACTTTTTCCACACCATTGTGGCGTAAGAACTCACGAACGGTTCCACCATCGCCACCACCGATAACCAGGATGTTTTTAGCGTTTCCATGCGTAAACATAGCAGGATGGGAGATCATTTCATGATAATGAAATTCATCTTTCTCCGTTGTCATAAACATATCGTCCAATGTCAGTAACTTACCGTATTTCGGGGATTCCAAAATGCGTACACGCTGGAAAGGAGACTGAACATCGAAGAATACTTCTCCGGTGTAGCGCAAAGACAAAGCCTGGTTATCATCCTTATCGGTAAACCATACATTTCTTGTATACATTTCCGGGTTTGACCACTCGCTTGCTTTTTGACGCATCGAAGAGATATCGAAGTCATTTCTTGTTAACAACTGAACTGCTCCACGCTTCATTTCTAAAGCAGAATAGTTCTTGGCACCAAAACATTCTTTCAGATAATCAAATGAAATCCAGGCATCCATTTCTCCGCAAGTGAAAAGGTCCACTGCAGCATAACCGTACTCCGGCCATGTATGGATTGCCAAATGGCTTTCTTGAATTACCACTACACCGGAAACTCCGTAGGGAGAAAAATGGTGGAATGTAGAATTAATCACAGTTGCACCTGCCTTCAACGCCGCGTCTACCATGTCGCGCTCGATAGAAGATACATCATTCATAATGTGCGGATCGCACCCCATAAACTCCACTAAGATATGGTTCCCCAATGCATTACTCATTAGCTATTCAGTATAAATTATAAAAACGAGCGCAAAGGTACTGGTTTTAGATGGTTTAGAGGCTAATTATGTGAAAAAATAACGATTCGGTAATAATTCCGAATTCCGAATTCCCAATTTAAATCAAGATCAATTGAAGTAGGGACGTGATTAATCGCGTCCCTGCAAGATATTCCGTATGCATTTTGAAATTGCTTTCATGGTTTCTTCGGGTTTCTCCAGGTGCGGATGATGTCCGCAATTAGGAATCATGATCCCTTTTCTGTTTTCATGACGGGAAACGATGGAATTTACCTGTTCCTGGGTGCCATATTGATCTTTACTGCCCTGCATGGCTAAAACCGGAATAGTGAATAACTGGATTTCTTCCCGGATATCCCAGGACCTGAAAGCAGGCGAAAGCCAGGTGTTTGCCCAGCCGTAAAAGAGTGTTTTGGTTTTTTCTCCGTGAATTTTGTATAAACCACTTAGTTTTCCAGCTTCAAATGCTTCGATGGCCGGGTAAATTCCTGCCAGCGTTTCTTCTTCCACAAATGTATGTGCTGCCATAGTAATGACTGCTAAAAGGTTCTTTGGTTCGCGAGAAGCGATGATCAATCCGATGCTTCCGCCGTCGCTGTGACCGACAAGGATGTACTTTTGATCCGGATTTAATGTTTCCCGCAAAACATCCATTGTCTCGGTGGAATAATGGTGTAAGTATAAACGATCTCTTTCTTCTGAGTGGTAGCTGGATTTTGCGTGACCACTCCGTTCGATAACGAGTCCGGGTAAGTTCAGAACTTTACATAAGTCGGAAGGAAAATTTTTCCATTGGATGATACTTCCCAATGCTTCATGAAGAAATACCAATACGGGTTTTGATCCATTTAATAAGGAGGTGTTGATCCATTGGGTGTTGATTTCCTTGGATCCTAGATGAATGATTTTTTCCATGGGTGAAAGTTCACTAGTTCAACCCGTTCAAAATGTTCAAATTGGATTTGAGTCTCGAACTCTGTTGAACATTCAAACTTTTGAACCTGTCAGGATTACTGAAACAGAAAAACCATCAGCCGCTTGACTAATGGTTTTTCGAATATGATGTATTTTCGAACTTAGTTCTTTACGCGTTCTACGTAAACTCCTGTTCTTGTATCTACTTTAATGATCTCTCCCATGTCGATGAACAAAGGAACTTTTACTTCGGCACCTGTAGCAATGGTTGCAGCTTTCATGGAGTTTGTTGCAGTATCACCTTTCACGCCAGGTTCTGTGTAAGTTACCTCAGAAACCAGGTACATAGGTAATTCAACGACTAGAGGAACTTCATCATTTGCATCGTAAAGGATATTACAGATCATTCCTTCCATCAGGAAAGCAGGTCTTTCAACCATTTTAGTTGGAATTGGAACTTGCTCAAAATTCTCGTTATTCATGAAGATAAAGTTGTCATCTTCCTGGTACAAGTACTGGTATTCGCGGTTTTCGACACGAACAATCTCAATTTTGTGTCCTGCAGAGAAAGTATTATCGATCACTTTTCCCGTTTCGATAATACGCATCTTCGTACGTACGAAAGCCGGTCCTTTTCCAGGTTTTACGTGTTGGAATTCAATGATCTGGCTGATCTTGTCATTGTATTTGATACACAATCCGTTCCGGATATCTGCTGTAGTTGCCATGCTTCTTTTTTATTGTTTTCGGGGGCAAATATAGTTAAAAATTCATGGGGAACTTACTAAAGTAAATGTGTTGGACTGAAATGGAAACAATCTGTTATTTTGCATGCAAAGATGGCGGATACCGCAGATTTTAAAGTGTGTAAGGGATTTCATGAACTTATAAAGTAAGGCGGAAATTAACGTTTTCGAAGGAGCAGAATCTAGGATAGCTCAATTAATTCGATTACTTTTGTTGTTATTATGACAGTTTTACCTTTATTTCTTAGTGATGTCGGCGGTTCGGAAATCGTTTTGATCTTATTGGTTATATTGATGTTTTTTGGATCAAAGAGCATTCCGGGAATTGCCCGTACGGCAGGTAAAACGATGCATCAGATCAGGCAGGCTACCCAGGATGTCCAGAACGAGATAAAAAAATCTACAGATGGCATGAAAACGGATTTCGATTTGCAGAAAATGGTCCGGGAAACAACTGACATTATTGAAAAACCTATCCTGGAAGAATCTGTGAAAATGGATCAGATCATTCAAACTCCCACTCAATTTTCAAAACCATTCGGTGCTATGCCCAATCCTTCGGCGAAGACTGTTGTAGATACGGATGCGAAACCAGCTTTGGATCAGCCGGTTGAAGAACCAAACAAAGATTTAGCACAGGAATAAAAATAGTAGAAATAAACAGTAGGGGCGCGATTAATCGCGCCCCTACTGTTTTATATTAACTCGTCATTTGAAAAACCAATTCCTGATAAACCTGTGCATTTCCTTTTTGAAGATATTCTATTTCTTCAGCCCCTCCAAGTGCAAGGATAGGAGCAAAAGTGAATACTTCGTGTTTTTCCAATTTCCCTTTTTGCTTCAAAGCTTCCGCGAATAAGCTTTCTCGAAGCCAAACGTTGCGATCCTCTTCATCCAGTAAAAGATCTTCCAGGAAACCTGTCATACTCCAAACCAGTGTTTCGATTTTGCGGTATTGAATATCGATCAGGCAAACATCTTCATCTTCATCCGTGAGTTTTCGGTAATAGAATAATTCGCCAAAACCACTGATTGCAAAAGGAACATAATTGGGTACTTCTCTTCCAAGCCATGTCCATAAGTTGTCCTCAAAATCTGCCGGATTGATAAATTCGATCAATCCATCGTTGTATTTTCCAAAACCGGTTGTTTTCCAGATTTCGATCAATGATTCCGGAATTTTCTTCTCATATTGACTGATAGTCTCAGCGGATGCGGGAACGCAGTCCTTAGAAGGATGATAGTATGAGTTGAAATTTTCAGGCATAATTGGAAATGATTAATCGTAATGTAAAGTAGTCACGATTAATCACGCGACTACTGTTTTTTTTAATCTTCGTCCTGATAAGTGTTTTCCTTCAGTTTAAAGTCCTTACGTATTTCAGGATGTGAAATTTCTCCACCGGAATTTCCAACTTCTTTTGCAAAATAGGCAGCAAGCACTCCCACAATCAATACGATAACGGAAGCAGGCATTGCCATCGATTTTTTCTTGAACTCCAGGAATAAAGCGATGATTGATAAGGCCATAATTCCCCACATGATCGGCATTAATTCTTCTGCGTGCTCTTCGTGAATATGGATCAACGTCTCTGTTTCTTCTGAGTTTTCCAGCGTTTGCTGTATTGCATCCGGACAGTCCTGGGAAATAGTTTGTTGTTCAACCGCTTCTTCTACCAGGTGTTCTGCACCTTCGCCTGTTGCATCTGAAATTTGTGCGGTGATCCCGGCAATCACAAAAAGTAATAATCCAACTCTTCTTGTAACAGACGATTTTGCAAGAATTCCGATCAGTAGAACAATGATTCCGAAAATCAAGCCGATGATCGGGAAATGGTTGATGATTAAGTGCGAATGTGCTGCGTTCATAAGAGTTTAATTTGGCTCGAAAATACGAGAATAAACTAAAAGTCAGCCATGACAGGTGATAAAATATGTCCGGCAGATCCGTCGTATCTCTCAATCATGGAGCAGGGAAGCGAGTCTTTCACCTATTAATGAACCGATTGCAATGCCCATTCCTCCAAGACGAACTCCGACAGCCATGTTAGAATCAATTTTTTCAATGATCGGTCCTTTTTCACTCCCAACTCCCATCGTTCCGGACCACCTGTAGTCAATCGAGAAATTCTGATTTGGAATGATATTTTCTGCTAAAAGTTTTTCCAGTGCATGTTGGATCGTATCTGTTTGATTCAGCTCAAAAGTGTTTTCGGTTTTAAAGTCCAGGTTTCTTCCGCCTCCAAATAAGATACGGTTGCCTGCATTTCGGAAGTAGTAATATCCTTTATCCAAATGGAAAGTTCCTTTTGCCTGTAAATTAGGGATTTCAGAAGTTACCAAAACTTGTGCGCGTGCCGGTTCTACTGCTAATTTCGGCAGGAGTTTTTTAGCAAATCCGTTGATGGTGATTCCAGCTTTCTTAGCTCTGATTTCCCCGTAATTTGTTTCGATAAATAGGTCATTTGAATCTGAATGCAGATTTGTTACTTCAATTCCGTTCAGGACGATGATTCCGTTTTTTGCGAGGTCTTTTTGGGTTGCCAAAAGCAGTTTTCCAGTATCGATTGCTCCTTCCAGCCGATTGAAATAGCCGCCTGTAAATCCTTTGAAACCAAATTTACTCTCCACATGTTGTTCGAAGGAATAACACTCTTTTTTGCCGGTAATAAATTCAATCTGCTGATTCAGGTACTCCAGTTTTGGATGATAGACAGCCAAATCTTCATCATTGGTGATCAGGTCGTAGGAACCGCAATTTTCGTAATTCAATTCCGAAGGAGCGAATCTTTGGAGCAGGCGTTCTAAACCTTCGTAGCGTAATTTTACGGTGTTCCAAACGCGCTCTTCAGAGATGGTTTCCAAGTCGTCTAAAAGCTCAGTAACACTGCCAAAACAAGCAAAGCCGGCGTTTTTTGTGCTGGCCCCAAGCGGCAGGTAGCTGCGTTCCAAAATCACGATTTTCGCATCCGGATTCAGTCTTCTAAGTTCCAATGCACAGGCAGATCCAACTATTCCGCTTCCAACTATCAGGAAATCAATATTTTCTAAAAGCGTAACTTTTTCCCAAAAACTGAGTTGTTTAAATTGAATCATAGCAGCGAAAATGAACTTTTTTACCGATATTTGTATGAATAAGTTGAACTAATTTAAACCAAATTTAACTTCGGTTGTACTACGGCTAGAATAAACTAAAGACATGAGAGTGAAACTCCTTATTTTAATTTCCTTTTTCCTCCTGACCAATCTTGTTTTTGGACAGGCTAAAGTACCTTTTGAAGTTCGTACGTTAAACAAAGCTACCGGTAAAAAGGAAGCCGGTGTTGTTGTAAAAGTGTATGAAGGAGGTGCGGTGACGCAAACTATCACAAGCGACGGTTCAGGTTCGGTAATTCTTCAGCTTGATCCGAAAAAAAAATACAAGGTTGAAGTTTCTAAAGGCGGGAAAGTTACCCGGTATTTCAATGTAGACCTGAAAAATGTGGACCCTGAGCTGACACAAGGAACAAAAATGCCTAATGGAAGTGTTAACATGTCTTTGTTTGACCAGGTTCAGGGAGTAGACTATTCCTACGTAACCGGAAATCCTGCTACTGAATTTTATTATGACCCAAGTGTTTCTTCCGATGAAATTGTTTTTGACCAGGCGATGGCCGAAAAAATGATTACTAAGGTTGATAAGATTCTAAAGGATGCCGAAGGTGCTCAAAAACAGGGTGAAGCAAATTATAACTCTATCATCAAACAGGCGGATGCTTTGTATACTTCCAAAAAGTATGAAGAAGCTTTGGCTCAATACGAAACTGCTACAAAAATCAAAGGGAAAGAAACCGAAAAGCATCCGAATGACCGGATTGTTGAGATCGATGGTATTCTCAAAGCCGCCAAATCTGCAAATCTTGCAAATTCTCAATTAGACAGTGAATACAAAGCTTTGATTACTTCTGCGGACGCATTAAGAGATCAAAAAAAATATACGGAGGCGATTGCACGTTACAACGAAGCGTTGGGTAAAAAGCAGGAGCAATATCCGAAAGACGAAATTGAGAAGGCAGAACTTGCTATTGAAACAGCTAAAAAGGACGAAGAGAACAAAGCGAAATACGATGCTGCCATGAAGTCCGGTGATCAGTATGCAGGACAGAAAAGTTTCCAGATGGCTCGGGATAAATACAAAGAGGCATTGAAGATCAGACCGGGTGATGCTGCTGCTACTTCAAAACTGGCTGATCTGGACGGTAAATTGAACGCGCAGAAATCCGAACAGGAGAAAAAACAAAAATACAATGACGCAGTTGCTGCCGGTGACGCATTGATGGGAGAAGAGAAGTGGGCGGATGCCGTTGCTAAATACAACGAAGCATTGACCTTTGAAGCTTCAGCTACTTACCCGAAAGAAAAAATTGCTGCTGCGAAAGTTAAACTGGATGAGATTGCTAAGGCAAACGCTCTGAAAGAACAAATTTCAAAACTGCTCGCTGAAGGAAATACAGCTCTTACTGCTAAACAATATCCGGGAGCGAAAGGAAAGTTTGAGCAGGTATTGACACTTGACAAAGAAAACGGGGAGGCAAAAGCTAAGATTGAAGAGATCAATAAGCAATTGGAATTTGAAAAAGCAAATGCAGAAAAAATTGCGAAGGCAAAACAATTGGTTACAGAAGGTGACGCTGCGGATAAAGCAACCAAATATGCAGATGCAAAAGACAAATACCAACAGTCGATTGCGTTAATTCCGGATGCTGCTGTGCAGGCTAAGATTGATGCGGTAGATGCTAAAATCGCTGCAGAAGGAAAGAAAGCAGAGAACAAAGCGAAATTCGATCAGGCAATTCTGGACGGTGATGCAGCCTTGGGAACATCCAATTTTGAAGTTGCTAAAAAGAAATACGAAGAAGCACAGTTGCTGGATGCAGCTTCCCAGGTTCCGAAACAAAAGCTGATTGAACTTGCTAAGAAAGAAACTGCCGCAAATGCTGAAAAAGATAAGAACCAAAAATACCAGGAAGCATTCAATGCTGGAATGGCAGCACTTGGCACAAAAGATTACACAACAGCGAAGGAGAAATTCCTTTCGGCAACCACCATCGATAATACGAAGAAAGAGGCGAAGGATAAGTTGGATGAAGTAACTAAGATTCTTGCAGATAATGCTCAGGCAGCTGCGCAGAAAGACAAGTATGAAGCTGCAGTGAAAGCAGGAAATGATTTATTAGGATCAAACAAGCTTGCCGAAGCAAAGAAGAAATTTGAAGAAGCTAAAATTCTGGATCCTTCTCAGGCTGAACCGGCTCAAAAGATCCAGGAAATTGACGGATTGCTTGCAAAAGCGGATAAAGAAAAACAAATCACACAATTGCTCGCAGAAGGTTCCGCTGCTTTTTCCAAAAAGGATTTACCCGGAGCAAAAGGTAAGTTCCAGCAGGTGCTGACATTAGATCCTGCAAACAACACGGCTTCTGAAAAAATCACTGAGATTCTGAAATTAGAAAGTGATCAGTTGGGCGAAGCTCAAAAACAAGCTGCTTTCGATAAGTTGAAAGGTGAGGGAATGGCTTTTCAGAACCAAAATAAGTATGTTGAAGCAAAACAAAAGTATTTGGAAGCTAAAGCAATCAAATCGGATGAAGAAATTGAAAAGGCAATTGTTTGGTGCGATAAGAAAATTGCGGAAGAACTGAAAGATGCTGAGCTGAATAAAAAATACACTGAAATTTTGACGGCGGCGAAGGAATTGGAAGCTGATAAAAAATACGAGGAAGCAATTGCAAAATATACGGAAGCTTTAACGGTTAAAAATGAGCAGGAGCCTAAAAATCGTATTGAAGCAATCAAAGCATTGAAAAATCAGAATGCTGAACAACAGAAAGTGGAAGAAGATTATCTGGCAGCGATTAAAAAAGGAGATGATCTGGTAAAAGAGAAAAAGTTTACGGATGCTATCAAGTCCTACAATGCGGCTTTGGTTTTAAAACCGTATGAAAAACTTCCTGTGGAAAAAGCGGATGCCGCAAAAAAGTTGGCCGAACTGGATACAAGCGAAGGTGATGCGGCTTACCAAAAGATCATTGATGTTGGTAACAAGAACTTTGAGGAAAAGAATTATGTAAAGGCAAAAGATATGTTCAACCGTGCGGTAAACCTGAGACCAGCGGATACTTACCCGAAACAAAAACTGCAGGAAATTGAAGGGCTTGAAAAAGCAGAGAAATCGGCTCAGGATCAGCAGAACCAATACGCTAAGAAGATGACCGAAGCGGACGGATTGGCTAAAGCGGATAAATTACAGGAAGCAATTACTGCTTATAAAGCAGCAAAAACTATTAAACCGGACGAACTTACTCCGGACCAAAAGATCACAGAATTGGAAGCCTTGCTGGCTAATAAAGTGGACCCGGCTGTAGAAGAGCAAAAGTTGTATGATGCAGCGATGTTGAGAGGTAATAATGCGGCTTCTTCTAAAGATTACAACGGTGCGATTACGCAGTATGAAGAAGCATTGCGACACAAAGCGAAGGATCAGGCAGCTCAGAACAAAATTGCTGAGATGCGCCAAATCCTGGATGATGTTGCAAAAGCAAATGCAGCTAATAAGGAACTTCAGGGATTGATTGCAGCGGCTGACCAGGAATTTAATAATAGCCAGTGGTCAAATGCAAAATCTGCTTATGACAATATCTTAGCGAAATACCCATCCAATGCTTATGCTTATGAGCAATCCAAAAAAGCGGAGATTAAGCTCAGAGAACAAGCTGAGGCAGATAAAGACCGTGTTTACCGAAACATTATTAACGGTGCAGACGATAAGTTTGAAAACAAGAACTATGCAAAGGCAAAAGAATTGTACGAGCGGGCAGTTACTCAAAGACCTTCTGATCCGTATCCAAAACAACGTTTGAAAGAAATTCAGAATATCACCAATCCTGCTGTTGCAAGTCAACCAAAAGTGGAGGCAAAACCAAATACACTGGAATTGGAGAACCTGGGTGAAGCAACGGATAATTCATTGCTTGAGGGAGGTGCAAGATTGCAAAAAGCATCTGAAACCCGTAAAGGAAGACGCTCTAGTAAGATGATTGAAAAACTGCGTGGTACAACAGATAAAACGGCTGAATTAACCAAAAAACAAAATGACCAGGCATTATCTGTAGACAGTATTTTCGGGGAGATCAGAATAGATAATGCAGTCCGAAATGAAGCTGCGAATGCGAAAGTTCAGAACAATATTGATGTGATGGATGAGAAAGCAGATGCTTTAACGAAGAATAAGGAGGAGCTAAGTACGATCAATCAATTGAATATCGTTAATCAAAAAGCGCAGCTGGAAGCTGCAGTACAGGCTGTAATCGTTACGAATTCGGCTTTGGATGGTGCTGCGATTGACAACAATGAAGTGATTAAAAAGGCGAATGTAAGTCTAAGCAATTCCGGACAGGAGATGTCCAACGAAGCTTATTCCGACATTGTAAAAAACGATGCGGCGTATGCTGATATTCGAATGACCCTGGAGAAGAACGGAATTGATGATTATGAAGAGCGTTTGGCAGAAGAGAAGAAAGTGAAGGAAGCTTCGATTGTTCAGACAGAACTGATGGCCAAGAATGCTGAGCAAGCAGCTGAAAGAACTGTTGAAACGAAAGAGTTTTTGAAAGATGTTGAAAACAATATCTCCATGAAAACCGCAGCTGACAAAGAGCTTTCGGTGAACAACGGAGAGAAGATGAAAGAGATCGAAAAGGTTCAAACTGAGTTAAAATCAAATAATGATAAAGCTCATATGGAAAATACGCAGCGCTTTGCAGATAAAAACAACGAAACATCTAAAGTTGTGGCAGAAGCTGTGGCAGAGAGAATTGAGGCACATAGAGAAAATGTAGATATCGTTGAGAATAAAAGAGACGAGAAAACTGAAATCGATCGGGAAAATTACAACAAAGCTTACGTGAAAAATATCGAGAATAAGAAGATATTAGACGAAAAGGTAGTTGAGATCGAAAAAAGAGGCGAACTTCCGTCAATTGCTGCTGCAGAGAATAAAAAGAACTTTACTGATATTCAGAATGCAAATACACAATCTCAAATAGATCAGCAGAAAACGAATGAAGAAAGGATTGTTGAGAACAAAACAAAGATCATTCAGAACCAGACTCAGATCCAGGATGGGGCAGGTCAGAACGGACATTCAACGGAGAACGATCAGTTGATCAAGAATTCAGTAAAAGAATTAGGAACTACTAATAAAATCCAGGCAGACAAAAGTAATGAAAGAACAGTTGCTGCTAAGAAGTCGATTGATGAAATTCAATCCACTCAACCGGTAAAAACAACAACAGGAGCTTACGACGTGGATTTGACGAAATATAAAGAAGGTGTTAATCAGGAACAGTTCGACCAAATGGGTGCAGATGGTTTGGTTTCTGCGATCGTAACCCGAAGAGTAGTAGTGACAGACGGAAAAGCAAATGTTTACATCAGAACGCAAACAATGAGCATCGTAACTTATTCGAAAAACGGACAGCCTTGTACGGAGTTGATTTGGCAGAAGGAAACACAGGACGCTAAGTTGAAGCGTAATTATTAAGATTTTCTAAATCATCTGAAGATCATAGAATTCAATTAGAAATGAAAGAAAGAGTGTGAGTAACTATTTTTACTCACACTTTTTCGTTGGTACAATTCCACTAATTTCGGATTCAAATTTAATTCTTGTTTTATGAACGTTCATTTTATTGCAATTGGCGGCAGCGCGATGCATAATTTAGCAATTGCTTTGTCCCGAAAAGGAGCAAAAGTAACCGGTTCCGATGATGAAATATTTGAGCCTTCAAGAACGAGATTGGATAAGCAGGGAATCTTACCTGATTCAATTGGCTGGTATCCTGAAAAGGTTACCGCAGATTTAGATGCTGTGATCCTTGGAATGCATGCCCGGGAAGATAATCCGGAGCTTTTGAAGGCTAAGGAATTGAATATTCCAATTTATTCATACCCGGAATATCTATACGAACAGAGTAAAAATAAATACCGCATTGTAATTGGCGGAAGCCATGGTAAAACCACTATTACTTCCATGCTGCTTCATGTTGTGAACCAATTGGGACTGAATGTGGATTACATGGTTGGGGCGCAGCTGGAAGGCTATGACTGCATGGTGAAACTTACGGAAGAAGCTGAATTCATGATTCTTGAAGGCGATGAGTATTTAAGTTCTCCCATTGACAGAAGACCGAAGTTTCATTTGTACAAACCAAATACAGCTTTGATCAGCGGGATTGCCTGGGACCATATCAATGTATTCCCGACCTGGGAAAATTACATCGATCAATTCCGTAAGTTCTGTGAAGTTATTGAACCGGGAGGAAAACTGATCTATAATAGGGAAGATGCAACTTTAAAGAGTTTGGGGGAAGAGTTTGAAGGTAAACTGGAGACGCAACCCTATCAAACTCCATCTTATAGAGTTACAGAGACAGGAACGATCATGACCTATGATGGAAACGAGTATGAATTACAGATTTTCGGAGCTCATAACCTTCAGAATCTTGTTGGAGCAATGCATTTGGCTGAATCTATGCAGATTTCCAATCACGACTTCCTGACTGCAATCAAAACATTCAAAGGAGCAGGGAAGAGGCTTCAAAAAGTAGTTGAACAGGATTTGTTTACGATGTTTAAGGATTTTGCTCATTCACCTTCTAAATTGAAAGCTACCACATCTGCTGTGAAGGAACAGTATCCGAATCGGAATGTAGTTGCCTGTATGGAGTTACATACATTTTCTTCTTTGAGGAAAGAATTCCTGCCATTGTATGACGGAGCAATGAATGCTGCAGATGAGGCGCTGGTTTATTTTAGTCCGGAAGTTGTTGCGCATAAGAAATTGGAGCCTTTGACTCTCGAGCAGGTTCAGAATGCTTTTGGCGGAAAGGTGAAGGTAGTGAATAACACGGAGGAAGTTTTAGCCTTTATTCGATCTAAGAATTGGGATAATGCAGTGTTGTTGATGATGTCGTCAGGTAATTTTGACGGGATTGATTACGATCAATTGGGGGCAGAGTTGACTAACTAGTTTCGGCAGCTTCGCTGCTTATTCTTTACCACGACGCTTACGCAGTAGCTACAGCGAAGGCGCGAAGAGCACAAGGTTTTTGTCTGAAAGTAGAAAGATTTACTTGGCAGCTTTGCTGCTCAGTCTGGTTCTATAAAGTACGTTGTTTGAACAAAACTCTTCGGAAGATGACGGTTATAATGATTGCATTGATAGTTGATAGTATCAACATTCCTAAAAGAGAGATAGTCATAGTAGAAGTTGGATTGAACATCGATCTGTAATTAGACATTGCTTTGTTGCGAATTTCATCTGTTGTCAACACCTGCATTTCCGGATCCTTTCTCAGTTCTTTCAATTGTTTTGGGTCTTCCAATGCTTTGTTTACAACTTCTTCAGCCTGCGCTAATTGATTGGCATTGTAGGAAGGGTCAATCTTGGCGTAATACAAATAGATCAATCCGGCTACTAGAACCGTGTAAACCAATCCTCCGCCCAGTGTATTCTTGATATCTCCCAAAGCACTTCCTTCCTCACGAACTTCTTTTCTTTTTTCAGCAATTGTTCCGGTCGTCATCGCAAGCAATAAGCACAGGATATTCCACATGACCTGGTATTTCACACCTTGTTCGTCCTGCAGGATTTGCATGTAAAAGAAAATCATTTTCCCGGTAAACCAAATACCGACAAATAGGATCGCGATTTTTAAAGAAATTCTCATGGGGTAAAAAAAGTAAAGTCCTCTCAGCTAAACTGAGAGGACTTATTCATTTATGAATTCATTGATACTAAAAACTCTTCGTTGGAACGGGTGTTTTCCATGTGTCCTTTTACGAACTCCATGGCTTCTACCGGGTTCATATCTGCAATAAACTTGCGCAATAACCAGATTCTTTGGAGTATATCTTTTCCAACCAACAGGTCTTCACGTCTCGTTCCTGATGCTGTAATGTCGATAGCGGGGTAGATTCTTCTATTGGAGATCTTACGATCCAACTGAAGTTCCATATTACCTGTTCCTTTAAATTCTTCGAAGATTACTTCGTCCATTTTGGAACCGGTTTCTGTTAATGCAGTTGCAAGAATAGAAAGTGAACCTCCGTTCTCAATTTTACGAGCCGCTCCGAAGAAACGTTTTGGTTTGTGTAATGCGTTTGCATCCACACCACCCGAAAGTACTTTTCCTGAAGCAGGAGAAACGGTGTTGTATGCACGAGCCAAACGCGTAATGGAGTCTAATAGAATAACTACATCGTGTCCACATTCAACCATTCGTTTTGCTTTTTCCAATACGATGTTTGCCACTTTTACGTGACGATCAGCAGGCTCATCAAATGTAGATGCTACTACTTCCGCTTTTACGCTTCTGGCCATGTCTGTTACCTCTTCCGGACGCTCATCGATCAATAGTACGATCAAATAGACTTCCGGGTGATTTGCTGCGATTGCGTTTGCAACATCTTTCAATAACATGGTTTTACCCGTTTTTGGCTGCGCCACGATCATTCCACGCTGACCTTTCCCGATCGGAGCGAATAAATCCATTACACGAGTCGACATGGATTCGTCTTTATGACCTGTTAATTTGAATTTTTCGTCCGGGAATAAAGGAGTAAGGTATTCAAACGGAACACGATCACGAATATAGCTCGGATCTCTTCCGTTGATAGAATCTACTTTTACCAGCGGGAAGAATTTCTCCCCTTCTCTTGGCGGACGAATTGTTCCTCTAACAGTATCACCTGTTTTCAAACCAAATAATTTGATTTGGCTTTGAGAAACGTAAACATCATCCGGAGATGGCAAATAATTGTAATCGGAAGAACGTAAAAATCCGTAACCATCCTGGATTACTTCCAGAACACCTTCAGCTGTTACAATTCCAACCAAATCGTAAGCTTCTTCATCCACTTTCCCTTCTTGTTGGGATTGATTCTGATTTTGCGGACGATTTTGTTGATTTCCCGGGTTGTTTTGATTGCGTTGATTGTTGTTATTATTCTGGCGATCCTGATTTCCAGGGTTATTTTGGTTGCGCTGATTTTGGTTATTGTTCTGGCGCTCCTGATTTCCGGGATTATTTTGGTTCGCTTGAGGATTCTGATTTGGAGTATTTTGATTCACAGAACCTGTATTTTCGCTTGGAGCATTTTGATTCTGCGGGCGATTTTGATTTGGGTTCTGGTTTCGCTGTCCCTGCTGATTCTGGTTTTGAGGTTTTTTATTTAATAAACGTTCAAAAGGTTTTGGCTTCGGCTTTTCTTCCGTTGAAGCAGCAGTTTCTTCTGACTTAGGAGCATCTTCTGTTTTAGCTTCCGGCGCAGATTCCTCCGTTTTAACTTCAGTCGGATTAGAACTTCCTACTGCATTAGGGACGCGTTTGCGTTTTTCCTTCGGAGCAGTATTAGCTTCTCGTTTCACTTCTTCTTTCGGTGCTTCCGGAGTTTCAGTAGAAAACAAATCTGTAGCCTCTGCTTTTGTTTCAGGGGCTTTCTTTGCTTTTTGTTTCGCCGGAGCCTTTTCAGCTGCAGGTTCTGTAGTAGTTGTAGTGCTTGCCGAATTTGCCTGGATCTGTTCGATCAGTTCATTTTTCTTGAATGATTCCACTTTCTTCACACCAAGAGATTTAGCAATTTCCCTTAATTCTGGTAATAACTTACCGTCTAAGTCTTTATTATTCATATAAAATTTTGGACTAGTTGTTTGTATTCGATTGAATACTTGCGAAAAGCAATGTGATTTTAATAACGATGTTGCAATATTACAAATATTCCTTAGACAAGCACCATGTATTCACTTTTTTTCGAAAAAAAAACCATTTTGTTTTCAGCATTATCCTGTTAAATTTGTGTCTTCCAAATTGTAGCGACAGTATGTCTACTACTGTTTTGAAGCTAAAATCGGTTCAAATTCCCCATTATGAAAAATAACAAAACACTCATTACCCGCATCCTGATCGTTCTATTTTATGTGCTTCTTGGGGTAATAAAGATCACTAATCCTGGGGTTGATCCGATGACTTTGATTGCTCCGGGAACAATGATGGCCGGATGTATCGGTGGATGGTTTCTTTTCAGGAATCGTAGAAACCTGTTGTACTACATCGGATTGTATTTTGTAATTGCCATATTGTTTTATATTGAACGATTGGGCGGAGACGTTTTATTCAACACCGGACATATTATTAAGTTCCTGTTGATGGGAATGCTGATAGCTTACGCTATACATAGCAAAAAACTTTCTATCTGGATCTTTTCATCCATGATAATCGGGGTGGAAGTTGGTTTGGACTTCCCGGATTTTTCTCTTGAATTAAAACGTTTCGGAGATATTTTTCTCCGACTGATTAAAACACTTGTTGCACCTTTGTTGTTCTCTACGTTGGTTGTTGGAATTGCCGGGCACAGCAGTTTGAGACAGGTTGGACGAATCGGACTAAAGAGTATTATCTATTTTGAGGTAGTAACAACTTTCGCTTTGTTCTTAGGTTTAGCGGCAATCAATATTTCCCAGGCAGGAAAAGGTGTGCAGCAAGTGGAAGTTTCTGAAAAAATGAAAGAAAAATCTACTGATTTATTGGCTCAATTGGAAAAACCAAAAGATCATTTGGTAGAAATTTTCCCGGAGAACTTTGCGAAATCAATTGTAGAGAACCAGGTGTTGCAAATTGTTATTTTCTCATTGATCTTCGCCATTGCTTTGAGTTTGGTGCAGAACCTGAAGCATAAAGAAACGATGCTCAACTGGATGGAAAGCCTATCGGAAGTCATGTTTAAGTTTACCGATCTGGTCATGTATGTGGCCCCGCTGGCAGTTTTCGGTTCCATTGCCTATACAGTCGCCAATTCGGGAACAGATGTCCTGGCCAACCTGATGAAACTCGTTGCCACCTTATATGTAACACTGATCATTTTTGTATTGGTAGTATTACTGCCGATTGCACTCATGTCGAAAGTTCCGATCAGGGCATTCCTCAAAGCGGTCACAGAACCCGTATCTGTTGCTTTTGCCACCGCAAGTAGTGAAGCTGCTCTTCCGAAAGCATTGGAAAACATGGAGAAATTCGGGATTTCCAAAAAGATTGTTGGATTTGTTATTCCAACCGGTTATTCGTTTAATCTCGACGGTACAACGCTTTATCTTTCCATGGCAACGGTTTTCGTGGCTCAAATGAGTGGAGTGGACTTATCGATCGGACAGCAGATTTCGATTTGCCTGACACTCATGCTAACCAGTAAAGGTGTAGCAGGAGTAAGAGGAGCTTCTTTCGTAATTCTGACTACCACATTAATGGATTACAAACATTTGGGAATCAGTGTTGAAAAAGCCGGAATTATTTTAGGGATTGATGCTTTGATGGATATGGCGCGAACTTCGGTCAATGTATTGGGGAATTGCCTGGCTTCTGCGGTTATTGCACGAAGTGAAGGTGAACTATTAGTCGCAAAAAACGACGAATAGCTTGAATTATTCGTCGTTTTCAATTCTACACCTCCACTAAAGCTTCGGTACAAAATTCGGTTAAGGTTCTATTGATGTGCTTTACAACCGTGGAACTGCACCTTCAAATCTTCGGCCGAAGCCGTCGTCTGCCCAGCTGCTTCTTCTTCGGCGGTATAGTCCTTAACGGAAAGCGAAGAAACAGGCCGGTCTTGCACTTCTGATTCAGTAGAACAGGATTGTAACCCGCTAATAATGAATAGTGTGAAGTATATTATTTTTAACCTCATAATCATGTAAGCAAGGTAGGTTTTTCTCTTTTCTTACCCAATCACCATTATATTTTTTGCAGATTTCGTCGGGTGAAATGTTGGTTTCATCGATTTTTAAGAGTTGCTTAAATCAATGCTTTAAGTAGAATAAAATTTCCATCCCTATTGAAAAATTCACTTCAATTTATGCTTTAAGTGTATTCCTGTATAATTGGTTTTCTCTTTCACTAAATCTTCCGGAGTTCCCGTAAACTGGATGTTTCCGCCGTTCATTCCGCCTTCCGGACCAATGTCGATAATCCAGTCTGCCGCTTTGATCACGTCCATGTTGTGTTCAATGACAATAATGGAATGACCGTCGTCTACCAGGCGATTGAAAGCGATCAATAATTTCTCAATATCGTAGAAATGAAGACCTGTTGTCGGTTCATCAAAAATGAAGAGTGTTTTATTCGTTTTTTGTGCCCCTTTGATTAAGAAAGATGCCAGCTTCACACGCTGCGCTTCACCGCCACTAAGAGAACTGCTGGATTGTCCCATTTGCAGGTAACCCAAACCAACATCTTCCAACGGTTGAATTTTCTGAACGATCTTTTCTTCCAGTTTGTCCGTTCCTTCTTTGAAAAAGGCCAGGGCAGATGAAATATCCATGTTTAGAATGTCCGAAATATTCTTGTCGCGATAATGCACTTCCAAAGCTTCCTGTCGGTAGCGGCTTCCTCCGCAGGATTCGCATACTAAATGAACATCTGCCATAAACTGCATGCTCACAGTTACAACTCCTTCACCTTCACACATTTCACAGCGTCCGCCTTCTACGTTAAAGGAGAAGAATCCGGGTTTATAGCCGTTGTGTTTGGCTGCATTTTGTTTTGCGAACAATTCACGGATATCATCGAATGCTTTTACATAAGTCACCGGGTTGCTTCGTGAAGACTTCCCGATCGGATTTTGATCGATCAGTTCAATCTCCGAAATAGTAGAAAGATCTCCGTCAATACGTTTTACATTTCCCTGGTGATCACCAAATTGACCCAAGTATTTACGGATTCCCGGATAGAGAATTTCTTTGACCAATGTGGATTTCCCGGAACCACTGACTCCAGTAACGGCTACAATACGGTTTAAAGGAAAATCGACTGAGACATTTTTCAGGTTGTGTTCTTTCGCACCAACTATGGAAATTTTGTTTTTCCCGCTGCGGCGTTTCTTCGGAACCGGAATTTCACGCACTCCGGTTAAATATTGGGTAGTAAGGCTCGTATTGTTTTTCTTCAGCGCATCAAATTTTCCCTGGAAAACCACTTCACCACCAAATTTTCCTGCTGCCGGACCAATATCAATGATCTCGTCGGCATGAAGCATCATGTCTTCTTCGTGTTCTACAACAATTACCGTATTTCCGATATCTCGGAGCTTTTTCAAAACACCAATCAGTCTTTCCGTATCTCTGGGGTGTAAACCGATACTTGGCTCATCCAAAATATACATGGAACCAACTAAACTGCTTCCAAGTGAAGTTGCCAGGTTAATTCGCTGGGATTCTCCTCCGGAAAGCGTGTTTGCAGCACGATTCAGTGTTAAATAACCCAGTCCAACTTCTGTTAAGAAAGCAAGTCGCTGGGTAATTTCCGGTAAAATGCGGTTGGTAATTTTCAAATCCAACCGATCAACTTCCAGGTTCTCAAAGAAAGTTAATGCATTTTCAATCGGCATCAAAACCAGTTCTTTGATACTGATTCCGCCTACTTTTACGTAATTGGCATCTTCTCTCAAACGTGTTCCGTGACATTCCGGGCAAAGCGTTTTTCCCCTGTATCGCGAAAGGAGAACGCGGTATTGAATTTTATAGGATTGGCTTTCTACAAATTTGAAAAAGCCGTTGATTCCTGCAAAGTGGCTGTTTCCATTCCAAAGAATTTCTACTTGTTCTTCCGTTAATTCTTCCACCGGACGGTGGATGGGAAAATCGAATTTTCTGGCATTACGAACCAATTCATCTTTGTATTCACTCATCACTTCACCTTTCCAGGGAACAACAGCACCTTCGTAAACACTGAGACTTGGATCGGGAATGACCAGATTAGGATCAACACCTATAATAGAACCGTAACCTTCACAGGTTTTACATGCTCCAAACGGATTGTTGAAGGTGAATAGGTGAGGAGAAGGCTCCACGAAAGTCATTCCGTCGAGTTCGAAACGGTTGGAAAACGTCTGTTCTTCCATACTTCCCATTTGAATAATCGAACAATCTCCATGGCCTTCCATAAAAGCCAGCTGGATAGAATCTCCCAATCTTCCGGAAAAATCTTGGTCCAGTTCCTGAGTCACAACCCTGTCTACAACAATCATGATCGAATCGGAAACTTTCAGGTCTTTCGGACTTAAATCTTCCAGTTGTTTCAGTTCGTGGTTGTGCAAAATACGCACGTATCCTTGTTCTTTCAATAATTTCAAGGTCTTTTCAATTCCGTATTTCTCCAGCGAAGGAAAAGGAGCGGCAATTAATAAACGAATGTCGTTCTCTAAACCTGCGATATAATTGATAACATCTGTCACAGAATCTTTCCTGACCTCATTTCCTGAAACAGGTGAGAAGGTCTTTCCGATCCGTGCGAATAATATTTTGAGGTAATCGTAAATTTCGGTTGTAGTCCCAACTGTTGATCTTGGATTATTGGTAATGACTTTTTGCTGGATCGCGATCGCAGGTGCAATTCCTTTGATGAAATCCGTTTCGGGTTTGTCTAATTTCCCGAGGAATTGTCGTGCATAGGAAGACAAGCTTTCAATATAGCGTCTTTGCCCTTCTGCGTAAAGTGTATCGAATGCTAAGGAAGATTTCCCGGAACCCGACAGTCCTGTAATGACAGTAAACTTGCCGTGTTCTATCTTAACTTCCAGATTTTTAAGGTTATTGACGCGTGCGCCTTTGATGTGAATGTATCTTTCGGACATAGTACAAATTTCGCGATTAATTCCGAATTCCGGGTTGTGAATTCCGAATTTGTACCGAGTATTTTGAAGTTATTTGCGACCCTTAACAAAGTTTATAATGCAGCGGAAGTTAAGTCCGGATTGAAATGATAATTCGCTGCATCCATTTGATCGTTCAAAACACGGGTTTGTGATCAAAAAAACAGGAATTAACGGGTTTCAATTCGCATTTTTTAAGATTTTTTTTGATTTTGTATGGAAAAGTTCTATCTTTCCAAAAAATAATTCATAGAGCCTATAGAAAGAATTCTACTTTAAAACTGTTAATAAACAACTGGGTTACACCTTTAAGAGTAGAATTATGGCTATGAAATTCCTAGACGATCAAGTCCTTATACATAATTATTTAGAAGGAAACGAACAAGCTTTTGAAGTTTTGTTGATGCGTCATAAAGACAAAATATTCCGTTCCATTTATCATAAAATCCGTGAGCG
The DNA here is from genome assembly GCA_965650365.1 of uncultured Fluviicola sp. Classification (GTDB taxonomy): domain Bacteria; phylum Bacteroidota; class Bacteroidia; order Flavobacteriales_D; family Crocinitomicaceae; genus Fluviicola. The sequence continues at coordinate 285,153 of CBFGOJ010000002.1, forward strand.
CGAAATCGCTGAAGATATTTTCCAGGAAACATTCGTGAAGATTATTCAGACCTTGAAGCTGGGTAATTATAACGAAGAAGGAAAATTCCTGCCATGGGCGATGCGTATTGCACAAAACCTGGTGATCGATTATTTCCGTAAACACGGAAGAATGAAGCTGATCAGCGAGCGCAATGCGAAAAGCGAAGACTTCAATATCTTTTCTATCCTGAAAATGGATGAATTGAATATTGAGCAAAGCATTTCCAAAACGGAATTAGAGAAACAAATGATCGATCTGATCCAGCATTTACCGGAAACTCAGAAAGAGATTATTGAAAAACGCATTTTCCAGGATCTTTCTTTCAAGGATATCGCTGAAATGGAAAATATTTCCATCAATACAGCTTTGGGAAGAATGCGTTATGCGTTGATTAATTTGAGGAAGTTGATCGAGAAACATCAGTTAGTTACAGATCTCGATTAATTGTTAGCTACCACAATAAAATGAAATCCCTCGTCAGTAATGGCGGGGGATTTTTTTGTTGGCACAATTAATTACCAAGGTAACAGGAGGTCCCGCCGCAGCGGACACTTATCCCGGAAGTCTATTTCTGATCATTTTTGCAAGACCAAGTCCGCCATGTTATTCATCCAGAAATTATCATTGTTCTGTGAAAACTCATTCAGCTGATCTAACAAAAGCACTAATTTCTTCTGAAGGATCTCATCATCCGGATAATATTGAAAGATGAATTCACGTTCCGTATCCGTCATGATCAATGCCATTAATTCGCTGCGGTCTTCTTCCTGCGCAGTGGTGGAATAAAGATTGATGAATCCTTGCTTAGGATGAGTCATGGAATACCAGTCGATCTCCAGGTTTTCATAGGCATCTGAACCTCCGTTCATATAAACAAAGGTTGGGTTGTTTGTTTTCGCCCAAAGGTCCCACACGTAATTCATGTCTTTCCACATGGCATATTCCGTGCAATGATGCAGTTCGTGGTGCATGACGTGAATTAAATACGTTTCGCCTTTGGCACCATAAGCTCCGTCTATAGATAAAAAGAGAGAATTCAGGTAAGGATCGGGAATTGCAGCTCTGTATTGCTCGCCGAATCGCATTTTCTTGCCAAGAATAATTCGGTTGACTCCGGCCAACTGAAAATAACCCTTCGGATATTTGGCGTATTCTTTTTGAAGTGAAACCAGGTATTGTTTGGTTTCAAGAGAATCATCGCAATTTTCATAGAAGATGGATGACCAGGAGTCTTCGACTTTTTGGTTGTATACGACCTTCACTTTTAGATCGCTTTCTATTTTTGAAATGATTTGGCGAATGGAGGAAGCGTTGCTGTTGCCGGTTAAGATAAGAAGCAGGAATGAGAGACTGAATTTCAAATAGTAAGCCATAAAGGCTAAAATAATTGTTTTTCTGTGATAATGCTCAACCTGTTCTTATTTTCACCACAGATGCACAGATATTTGGAGATGTCAGCTGGGCTGATCGTCTCTTTTGTTTTTCAATTGGAAGTAAGCACTAGCGAGACTGGTAAGCTCGCTTTTTATCTGTGCATCTGTGGCAGAAAATTTGCGGATTATCTTCCGTGCGCTATTCAGCTGGCTGAAACAACCCGCTGATCGCAATTCGGTTCCATGCATTGATTGTAACAATTGCCATCAGGATTTGCGCTAAATAGTTCGCATCAAAAATCTCACTGGCCTCTTTGTACAGAGCTGTCGGAATTCCTTCCTGTGAGATCAGCGTTACTGATTCCGTCAATGCCAAAATCACACGCTCTTCTTTGGTGTAAAGTTCATTGACTTCTTTCCAGGCATCCAACAAAACGATACGCTGAATAGTTTCTCCGTGTTTCATCGCTTCTTTCGTGTGCATATCGATACAATAAGTACAGCCATTGATCTGTGAAGCGCGTATTTTAATGAGTTCCTGGTGAATTTTTGTCAAAGTACTTTTGTCAATGTAAGCTTGCAGACCGTACATTGCTTTTGTTGCTGCCGGTTCCGTTTCCAAGATGTTGATTCTCTTTTCCATTTTTTGTCTGTTTACATCCTGACATTCATCATCAGGATTTTAATGATGAAACAAATTTCAGGAACTAAAAACGGAAAAATCTTAAACTGGTTTAAGAACGCTTTTTTCTTCTCAATTCGCTTAGATACTCAGGAGTGAGCCCGAGGAAAGAAGCTAATAAATATTGAGGTACCCGTTGCACGAATTCCGGGTAAGAATCGTAAAAATGAAAGAAATAATCTTCTTTCGACATGGTATATAAATACTTGATGCGCATTTGATAAGCTGCAAAAGCACGTTGGTAAACAAAACGGAAATAGCGTTCCATAATTGGAAAGTCCCGGTAGAGTTTTTCCATCGATAGGGAATCAATAGTCAGGATTTCCGAATTTTCAACAGCCTGGATACTGAACAATGCTTCCGATTGATATTCAAAAGCCCGGTTTTCAGAAAGCCACCAGGTTTCCAAAGCGAATTCCGTGGCTACTTCAACACCTTTATCATTAACCAGGAATTTTCGCAGACAGCCGGTTAATACAAAGTATTGGTAGCGGCATAATTTTCCTTCCTGCTGCAGGATTTCCTTTTTAGAAACAGTTATCGTCTTGAAGGATTCCAAAATAGATTCAAACTCTTCGTCGGAAACGGAGATGAATTTTTGAAGATGCTGTTTGAAGATTTGGGACATGTATTTAATGCTTCGCCTTTTTCTTATCCTGCTTACGACCTTTGTATTTCTTTTTTGCCAGTTTAAGCGTGTGTTTCAAAGCTTTTTTACCCGGAGCAATTTTTTGGTGTCCCGGAATAACGATTTTGACCTTGGGATACTTTTTGATCAGCGTTTTAGCAGCAATTGGCCACATACCGATATTGGCATCAGAAAGATTTCCTAAGTCTTCGGCTTCAACGGATTTGATGAAACAACCGCCAACCAGGATTTTTTCGCTTGGAAAATAAACCACAATATTGTCTGAAGTATGTCCGGCGCCGGGATAAAATGTTTCGAAAACCGTATGGTGAATATTGAAAGTGGTATCGCCTTCAAAAGTGTATTGAGCTTGTGGGAAATGATTCTCTGCGCATAGATTCTTAGTAGCGTAAGTGCTGTAGGTGGCTATTCCCTTGTTTTTGTAAAACTCCAATCCGGCAGAACGGTCTTCGTGCCAGTGGGTGGAGATCACCAACTCTACTTTTTTATGGAATTTCAAATCAATAGAATCCAATAATGGCTGAAATTGAGTAGTATCCCACGGAGTATCGATCATCACCACGCTTCCGGAAGTGATCTTTAAAAACCCATGAGCCGAAATACGTACATCTTTGTAAGTTTGATAAGTGGTAAAAATGTAAGAGCTATCCGACAATTTGGTGAAATCAAGCTGTGCATTCCCTGCGAATGAACCCAAACAGATCAGTGAAAAAAGAAGCGCTTTCATGAACATAAACTTAATCATTTATCTTCTTCTGTTCATGCGTTTTTCGTAATTTTCTTCGAGTTTCAGCGCAACATGATCAATGACCTCAACGGATTCCAGAGCTCGTAAATGCTTCACGAGTTTGAGGGCCATGATGTAGCTTGAGAACTCGTAAATATCCAGATGCTGACCGTTTTTTGTAAGAACCTGCACATCATAGGTGATTGATTTGGATGAAGCGGTGGGGGAGTTTCCATAAAAAGCCGGAGCTGAAATCATTGGAGTTCGGTACGTATTGCTTTCAACCGATAAGCGCAAATGAAAACTTTCAGGGTCTTTGATTTGAACCCAGCTTCCCCAGGTTTGTCCGAAAAGTGATTGAAATTTCCGGTATTCCATTGTTCCGGCATTGAATTCCAGTCCGGACTCTATTAAAGCAAGTGAAATACAGGTCAAAGCCAGCAGCATCCCCAAAGGGAGAAAGAATACGAAGCTGATGAGAGAAGCAATACCGCAAATCAGTACAGGAATCAGGTAGTTTAATGTTTTACCCTCGTTTAAAACAAGAGTAGGTGAAGTTTGGTTCATTTAGCATTTAAAATTTGAAGGAGGAAAATTACAGCAAAGAAAGATATTGAAGTGATTATTAAGCTTTTTTAATAATTCAATCGGATGAGAAAGGAGCATGTTTTTTACTCATTCAGCTTTGCGGTAAATTCAAAAAGAAAAAGGCCCTCTCCGCTGTGGAAAGAGCCTTTAACTAAATAATAAAACTAGCTTAAACAGTCACTTTCGGCGCTGCAGCTAAAATATCAGTTGATGTTTCTGCCGCATACTGTTCAAAGTTCTTAACGAACTGATCAGCCAAATGGTTGGCAGTTTTGTCGTATGCTGATTTATCTGCCCAGGTTTCACGCGGATTTAAAATCTCACTTGGCACATCCGGACAAGAAGTAGGGAATGATAATTCGAATACAGGCAAAGTTTCGTAAACAGCGTTATCCAGTTTTCCTGTCAATGCTGCAGTAATCATTGCACGTGTGTAAGATAATTTCATACGGCTTCCAACACCATAAGATCCACCCGACCAACCAGTGTTGATCAACCAAACTTTGATATCAGTTCCCTGTAATTTCTCACCCAATAATTTAGCATATTTCGCTGGGTGAAGCGGTAAGAATGCTTTTCCGAAACAAGCGGAGAAAGTAGTTGTTGGCTCAGTAATACCAACCTCAGTTCCAGCAACTTTTGCGGTGTAACCCGACATGAAGTGGTACATTGCCTGCTCATTCGTCAAACGAGAGATTGGAGGCAGTACACCAAATGCATCAGCAGTCAGGAAGAAAATGTTTTTTGGCCCTGATCCGATGGAAGGAACCATGATATTATCAATGAAATCGATTGGGTAAGAAACACGCGTGTTTTCTGTGATAGAACCGTCCGTGTAATCAGGAGTTGAAGTTCCTTCATGGAAACCAATGTTCTCTAAGATTGCACCAAACTTGATTGCATCATAAATTTGCGGTTCTTTTTCTTTCGAAAGATCAATCGTTTTTGCGTAACAACCTCCTTCGAAGTTGAATACCGTATTGTCTGACCAACCGTGCTCATCATCACCGATCAAACGACGATTCGGATCTGAAGATAAAGTTGTTTTTCCTGTTCCTGACAAACCAAAGAAAATAGCTGTATCGTTATTCTCACCAACGTTTGCAGAACAGTGCATAGAAAGTACATTTTTCTCGTGTGGCAAAACATAGTTCAATACAGAGAAAATTCCTTTCTTGATCTCACCTGTGTAACCTGTACCACCAATGATGATCATTTTACGAGTGAAGTTCAAAATTGCGAAATTCGACTGGCGTGTTCCGTCAATTGCAGGATCAGCTTTGAATCCCGGAGCACAAACAATGTTCCACTCTGCGTCAAAGTTCTCGATCTCAGCATCTGTCGGACGCAGGAACATATTGTAAGCAAACATGTTTGACCATGGGAATTCAGTTGTTACACGAATGTTCATTCTGAATTTATCGTCAGCACAAGCGTAAGCATCACGAACATAAACGTCTTTTTCGATCAAATAAGACTTCATGCGGTTGTATAACGCATCAAATTGTTGGGTTGAAACAGGAATGTTAACATCCCCCCACCAAACGCTTTCTTCTGTGTTAGCGTCGCGGACAACAAAACGATCTTTTGGAGATCTACCAGTGAATTCACCTGTTTCAATCGCAATAGCACCAGTGTCTGATAATACACCCTGACCACCGATGATAGTGTCTTCTACTAATTCTGCCGGAGTTAAATTCCAAAATACGTTACCGAGATTTTCTAATCCGATAGTTGCTTTTAAATCGGCGTTTTTTCCTCGTTTACCAAATTCATTCATAAAATGTCTTTTTGTTTTGCCCAAGCGGCTAACTTATTTCGGTGCAAAAGTACATGTATCCGTCAGAAATTCACCCTTTTTTCGGGATAAATATTAACAGGATAAGAACAAATACTTTGACCAATACTTCTTAACGCGCTGATTCGTTGGTTATTGCTTCTGTTTCGAGGTTAATAACTTGTTAAGGGAATTGACGATTGACAATTGAATAATTGAAAGGATAGAAAGCAAAGCTTTCGATGAGAGCCAGCTATGGCATGGGAA
>CBFGOJ010000003.1:0-254888 GCA_965650365.1 uncultured Fluviicola sp.
GTTCCCGGTGTACCGGTCTGACTTGTTACTGTCTAATCACACTGATCATTCGGATTTGTACCGTCTGTTACTTCTGTTCCGTTTGGTACACCATCTCCATCACAGTCTGCATTGTTCCATGCCGCATTTGGTGTTCCGGTTTGGCTTGCCAGTGTAAAGTCACACGGATCATTCGGATTTGTACCATCAGTTACTTCCGTACCGTTTGGTACACCGTCGCCATCACAATCTGCATTGTTCCATGCAGCAGTCGGTGTCAGTGTCTGGCTTGCCAATGTAAAGTCGCACGGATCGTTCGGATCAGTTCCGTCAGTTAGTTCATCGCCATTCGTTACCCCATCGCCATCGCAGTCATTTGCCGGATTTGACAAACATGGAATAACAGTAATAATAACCTGCGCCGTATCGCACAATACCGGCATTCCCGTATCGCAAATCGAATAGATCAGGGTATCGTTTCCGCTGAATCCTGGGTTCGGCGTGTAGGTAATTTCACCTGTTAACGGATCAATGGTTGTTGTACCGTTTGAAGGCGGAGTCACAACAGTTACAGTTGTTTCGTCCAGGTTTCCATCAGGATCGGTATCGTTTGCAGGAGAGTCGATCACCACCGGGTTTCCTTCATTAGTAGATGCATTATCTGTATTTGCGATAGGTGCATCATTAATAGGTGTTACTGTAATCACGACAACTGCTGTATCACACAATACCGGCATTCCCGTATCGCAAATGGAATAAACCAGGGTGTCGTTCCCACTGAATCCAGAGTTTGGTGTGTAAGTAATTTCACCTGTTAACGGATCAATGGTTGTTGTACCATTTACAGCCGGAGTCACAATAGTTACGCTCGTTTCGTCCAGGTTTCCGTCAACATCCGTATCATTGGAAGGAACGTCTATTACAACCGGAATGTCTTCATTGGTTGCTGCAGTATCATCGTTAGCATCCGGGTTGTCATTGAATGGATTTACTGTAATCACAACCAAAGCTGTGTCACATAATACCGGCATTCCCGTATCGCAAATTGAATAGATTAAAGTATCCGTTCCATTAAAGTTCGGATCAGGAGTATAGGTAATTTCACCTGTAACAGGATCAATCGTTACTGTTCCGTTTGTTGGAGGTGTAACAACTGTCACGCTGGTGTTGTCCAGGTTTCCATCAGGATCTGTGTCGTTTGAGGGTATATTGATTACTACAGGAGTATCTTCGTCAGTAGTTTCCGTATCGCTGTTTGCTGTTGGAGCATCGTTCACCGAATTTACTGTAATCACAACAAGAGCTGTGTCACACAATACCGGCATTCCCGTATCACAAATCGAGTAAATCAAGGTGTCATTTCCGCTAAAGCCCGGATCCGGTGTGTAGGTAACCTCACCTGTAACAGGATCAATGGTTGTCGTTCCATTTGCAGGCGGAGTGACAATAGTTACGCTCGTTTCATCCAGGTTTCCGTCAATATCCGTATCATTGGAAGGCACATCAACTACTACCGGAGTATCTTCAGTGGTGGATACTGTATCTCCGTTTGCTATTGGAGCATCATTCACCGGATTTACCGTGATAATAACCATAGCCGTATCACAGAACACCGGCATTCCCATATCACAAATGGAGTAGATTAAAGTATCTGTTCCCTGGAAATCCGGATTCGGTGTGTATGTAATTTCTCCCGTAACCGGATTTATCGTTGTTGCACCGTTTGACGGAGCATCTGTAATTGTAACATTTGTATTGTCCAGGTTTCCGTTAGGATCGGTGTCATTTGCAGGTACGTTGATCACAACCGGTGTGTCTTCATTGGTTGTTCCCGAATTTCCGTTTGCTACAGGCGGACAATTCGTCACAGTAACCGGTAAAGTAATGTGTGCTGCATTGTATTCACAAGGATTCAATGGATTTGTTCCGTCTGTTGCTTCTGTATTGTTCGTTACACCGTCACCGTCGCAATCTGCACCGTTCCAGGTAACATCAGGAATAACGCTTTGGCTTGCTAATACAAATTCACACGGATTGTTCGGATCAGTTCCGTCTGCTGCTTCATCGCCGTTCGTTACACCGTCACCATCACAATCGCCGTTCAGCCAGGCTCCGCTCTGTGCAAGTGTTATACTTGCCATTTGCAATTCACAAGGATCTAATGGATCAGTACCATCTGTAACTTCCTGCCCGTTCGGAACTCCGTCACCATCACAATCGCCGCTATTCCAGGAAACCATTGGTGTTCCCTGGCTTGCTAAAAGCAGGTTACATCCGTCACCCGGATCCGTTCCGTCAGTGATTTCCTGTCCGTTCGTAACACCGTCACCATCGCAATCTCCTGCAAGGTCTGATAGAATGTCCACATCCATGTAGAAATCTTCTACTTCCCCGTGAATAACCGGGCCGAAACTTCTTTCATCAATTGCTGTAGTTGCAGGATTATCAGTTAATGTTTCCGTAGTGATCCTAACACGTGCATATTTGTTTCCACACGAAGTCGAAACACCATTCCACGCCAGGTTAGTTGTCTGGTTACCCATGGCAGAAGGAACAGAAGCAGTAACGATCTCGCTTTGAGAGAAAATACCGTCATTATTCCAGTCAATCCATGCGTAAATGTTCGCATTGGCGCCTGAATTGTTTGTAAAGCTCAGTGTTGTAGAAAAATTGGGATTGACTGTAGAATGTGACAAGGGTGTTACCAATCCGTCTTCATCTGCGCCATCTCCGTTTGTTCCGGTATTAGCTGCCCCGGAAGATACATTATTGCTTAAGCCGTTATCCGGGTCAGGTTGTGCTGCTCCCAGGTAAATTTCATCACCGCACATGTAATAATGTGCTGCAGGATTTCCATTTTCAAAAGAAAGTGGTGCATCCCCGGCATCGTAAGTACTGGAACCACAGATCAGACCTACCGGTGTATTGGCGCAATCGAATGTAGAAACGGTGCTGGTTGTGGAAACCCCGTCACCCATGGAACCATCAATTTTGTGTCCCATGTAACAATATCTTTCGGCACATAGTTTCATAATTGCGGTGGTGTGTCCGCCAATTTCGACGTATGTTGCATGATCTGTTCCCTGGGCAAATCCGTTGGGAACCTTCGGTAAAGTATGATTTCCTGTTCCGCCCGGAACACCAATCATTTCGTTGTTGTTGGAACCCCATGACCACAATTCTCCGTTGGAAAGGATCACGGAAACGGATGCATTCGGAGTTCCGGGTGATCCGTCATTGTCATTGGCAGAAACGAAAATAACATTACTCAAATCTGCTGTATTTGTTGAGTTCCTAACCGGAACCCATCCTGTAGAATTCGTTGTGTTTCCTTGTCCCAGCTGACCATTTCCGTTACTTCCCATTGCATACAACTTATTGTCAGCCGGGTTGATAGCAAAATAGCTTGCGCGATTGCTGGCATCATTCCAGGTATTGTTACCGAAATCAGCTGTCATGGCAATCATAACCGGAAGACCCGGGAATGGAGTAGTCATTGCGACTGCGCGGTTATAAGTAGCTACTGCCGACCCATCTCCACGATAACAGCGGACTCCCCAGGTATACCATTGACCTGTAGAAGTAATTGCAAAAGCTCCCACAGGAGTTAAACGGATATCGACAACACCGGTAAGTGCCGGATTTCCGGTAATATCACGTGTGACGCGCGCCCAATAATTCTCTGAAGCTCCGGGTAAAACTCCTCCGTTCCCGTGAATAGCGTCATTGCGTCCGCTTACATAAACCTCTCCCGAATGTGTAAGCAATACCAATGCTCCCCAGGAAGCGATCATGTTCTTCACATCCGTAGGAACAATTCCTAGAGGAAGGGAGATCTGTGCAAATCCTGCCAGGTTGTCCAACCCAGTTCCTACAGCAACGTTATTGGCTCCCCAAGAGTAAAGTCCGTCTGTGGATAATACGAATGCCTGCGTAGTTGTGGAAGATTGCGAAGCGAGTGTCGCAAACAAAGGAGCACCCGTATAATTATAATGCTGTGCCGGAACTCCTGCGTTCGGTTCGATGACAACCGGCGTCAGATGCCTGGCTGCTGCCGAACCGTTTCCATTGGCTGTTGAACCTGCTCCCCAAATAAGGAATGTACCATCAGGACGGGAAGCAATGGTTGTATGGAATCCGGATTGGATCTGATCATAGGGTTGCAGCGGATTACAGCCCGAAGATTGGGCCCGCACTGCCGACAGGAAGAAAAATGTACATCCAATGACCAGGATTGCTTGATTGAAAAGGATTTTCTTTCTCATCTTTAATTCGTGATTGAGTAATTAAAAAAGTATGCTTCTCCATTGGCATCGTACACACGGAACTGCACATTTCCTTTTGTAGAAATGGTTCCTGATAATTCGAATACAAGCTGATTCTCACCGTTCTTTAAAACAGCTTTATCATTTCGTAAACGGGAAGAAATAGCAGCCACACCGGTTGTTTGTACTTCGCGTGTGGTATAATCGACCGGTGTTCCATCGTAGGATTTTACCGTTACAGGAATAGTCATGCTGGTGCCGTAAATAGTTCCCGTGGTAAGTGGTGTTGAGAAGACCGGATTTTTCAAGTCAAAGATCATCTGAACACGACTAACTTCTACGGTAACAGTTTCTGTTTTTCCAGGATGATCTCCATGAGCAGGAATCACGAATGTAATTTCGTATGTTCCGGGTATTGAGAAAACGATTTTCCCGGTGGATTTTTCCGTTCCGGCTGTTTTGCTGACTCCTGTTTGAGGAGCAACTTTCCACGAAATGGATAAGGGAAGTTCTGTGGCAATTCCTGTTTCAATTGCGTCGCCAAAATGGATTGAATAATGACTTTGAAGGACACTGACATCCTCGTCACATGAAATGTGTGTCGGGCTTCCATAGACAAATAGGCACATCCAGGAAAAACCCAACAGGGTGAATAGTCTTTTCATTGAGTAAAAAGTATTTAGTTAAAACTGAAAAATTTCGGTGCGAATATAGCTCCGAATAGAAGCCGTTTAATACTAAAAGGGTATCTGTATTCAGGAATTTAAACAGGATAGATCAGGTGCTAAATGATTGATGTTTAATAGGTTAATTGATTGTTTTCCTGATCCTCACAAGACCTTCGTCAGAACCCCATTCGGCGGAAAAAAGACTCCAAAAAAGAACTTTAAAAAGATAGTCAGAAGTTTTTAAGAGCCAAAAAAAGGCTGTCCGCAAAACGAACAGCCTTCCTTTAAATGAGTATCAATTTTAGTGATTTTTTTCTTTCAGATAAACCAGGAAAGTGGATGGTGGGAATCCGGTTACGGATTTGAAAACAGCTGAGAACTTACTATGTGATGAAAAGCCGCATTCATCCGCTAGGACACTCAACTTATAATTTTTAAACTTTTCATTCGTTTCAATTTTCTCGATGATATATTTGATCCTTAACTCATTGATGTAAGAATTGAAGTCTTTATTTAAATAGGTGTTCAATACGTGAGAAAGGTATTTGGTATTCGTATTAAACATGCCGGCAAGTATGGGAAGTGATATTTGCTTGTCGGTGAATTTACTTCCACGTTCAAATTCCTTCAGGTCATTGATGATCTTTGTTTCCATTGTATCCGACATGATTTTTCGGTTGGGATCTTTCTTTTCCGGTGTGTCTAAAATTGTTTGCTCCAACCGTTCCTGTCTCATTCGGTTCATGACTTCCTTGAAACGCGCACGTTCCAGTTTTCTGCTCCTTCGATGCCAGATAAAGATTCCGATTATCACGAGGCACAGTCCGATTGAAATGATTAGCAGCACATTCCTGTTTTGGGTCAGGTCCCTGCCCTTGGATTTGGTTGTATTGACAAAATCAGTAATCGATTCTTTTTTCTTTTTTTCACTCAACTCCAGCGCTTGGATATACTTATCGTTGTATGCAGAATACTTCTGAATGTCTTCCGAAACCTTGTAGTAATCAGCCATTGTTTGGTATACTTCGATTTTTAGCTCCAGGTAATCGGATTGGTTCACGATCTTTTCCGCTTTCCGCAAATTTTCCAGGGAAGAAGCCATCTCTTTCTTCTCCAGGTAGATTCGTCCCAGTCCGCTATAGATGAACCCGCTTAGCATGGCATTTTCCTGGGTTACGGTTGTTAGACGTTCCTGTGAATTGTTATAATGAACAAGTGCCTCATCCCATTTTTTCAGCCCGATGCAGATGCGGCCCAGCAGCTGCTCATTAGTAGCTAAAAAGTAATTTTTATCCTGTTCACTGTAAACCAGCTGATTAAAATAGATATCAGCCTGCATGGCAGCTTTATAAGCTTTTTTAAAGTGCTTGTATTCAATCTCGTAATAGGCTGTTTCCTGGTAGATCATCCCCAGGTAGAGCTTCTTCATTTGGTCATTTTCTATTTTATTGCTGACGGTCTTTCCTTTTTCCAGGTATTCCTCACCTTCTTCGTACAATCCCATTAAGCGATATTGGGTAGAAAGAAATCCGGCAATTCGGGCCTCCCAGTCGTAAAAATCATTCTTCACAGCAATTTTATCTGCTTTTACTGCGAATTGAACAGATTTTTTGATATCCCCTTTTTGCTGGAACAGGGAAGAAGAAAGCATCAAAGCCTTCAGGCGGTAGATCTCCGGTTTTGAATGCAGGTATAAAGAATCTGCAATTTTGATCGCTTTGTTAATATCTGTGGCAGCAACATTTACCGCCGTTGCGAAGTAAATGCTGTCGAATTTTTTCTCATCAGACCTGTTTGTTTGTGCATTTACAGCATTGAATAGGCTCGAAAAAAATAATCCTATTCCAACAAATAACCGCGCTTTATTGATCCACAAAATATGGAATCCGGTTTGATTTTTCATATTGGGCAATATGTATATGAGTACAGGATATTAAAATTAGGCAAAAATTTAAAATAGGCCCGTCTTACTCCACTTCACCTTTCAACCGATTCACTTCTTTCTGAAGGAAATGGACACGGTCTAATAAATGTTTAACTGTTTCGAGCCCTTCCAGGTTAATTTCTAGTTCGTAATGCAGGTGCATGTACCTTTCAAGGTCGGAAAGTTGTTCGAAAGCAATCGAGATACTTTCATCGGAACGATCCAGCTCAATTAAACCATGTTCATCCAGTTTTTGCACGAATGAAAATTCAATGTTGTAATAAATACAGCATTGTTCGACGGATATATGATTTTCCTTTTCCATATTAATTCGTTTTACGTTCGCTGGCAAGCTGTGCGATCAGTTCCTTCTCTTTCCCGGTGAGGTTGGTTGGCAGTTGGATTTGGTAAGTGACATACAGATCGCCGAATTGCCCGTCTTTTTTATAGACCGGGAATCCTTTTCCTTTCAAGCGCACTTTCGTACCATTTTGCGTTTCGGGTACTATTTTCATCTTTACTTTTCCATTGAGCGTGTCTATCAGCTCTTCGCCGCCCAGCAGTGCCTTGTAAAGGTCCAGTGAGGCGGTTGTGTAAAGGTCGTTTCCCTTGCGTGTAAAAGAGGTGTTGTTGGTTATTTCAAAAGTGATGAAGAGGTCACCGCTGGGTCCGCCGTTTGCACCCGGAGCACCGTGACCGGCGAGCTTTATTTCTTGTCCGTTCTCAATCCCGGCAGGAACCGTAATGCGGATATTCTTCCCGTTCACGGTAAAGGTCTGCTGGTGTGTTGTGGCGGCCTCGGTGAGAGTAAGTGTTACTGCTGCCCGAAAGTCCTGCCCTTTAAACCGGGTTTGCCTGCTTCCGCCGCGATTCCCGAACATGGATGAGAAGAAGTCTGAGAAATCGCCCGCATCTCCTTCAGCATAGTATTCGCCGCCAAAAGGATTACCCTGGCCCCCGGATGTTTTTTGCTGTTTGCGTGCCTGCTCATACTGCTCGGCATGTTTCCAGTCTTTTCCATACTGGTCGTATTTCTTGCGGTTTTCAGGATCACTCAATACCTCGTTGGCTTCATTGATCTGCTGAAACAACTTACTTGCTTCCGGGTTGTTGGGGTTTAAGTCCGGGTGGTGCTTGCGGGCTAGTTTCCGATACGCTTTTTTGATCTCTTCGGCAGTTGCTTTTTTGTCAATGCCTAAAATTTTATAATAATCGATGTAATCCATACTACATAGCCTTGTATGGTTAAGGTACGGTTTATAGGGGGAATTTGCAAGCTAAGAAAATCTAAACTATTTCCACCACATGCTTTGACCGCAAACCAGTAGGCACCCGACGCATCGCGTGCCTACTGGTATTTATTCTGTTACAATTTCCCGGCGTTCACCGATCTGCTGTCTCCACATGGCATAATACAATCCTTTTTCGTCTAATAATTCGCTGTGTTTGCCGGTTTCGATGATGACCCCTTTCTCCAAAACGAAAATACGGTCGGCATGCATGATGGTCGACAAACGGTGTGCGATCAGAACCGTAATGTGTTCTTTTTGGTCTGTGATCTCACGGATCGTATTTGAAATCGCTTCTTCTGTTAATGAATCAAGAGCAGAAGTTGCCTCATCGAAAACCATTAATCTCGGTTGACGCAATAAGGCTCTGGCAATCGACAAACGCTGTTTCTCACCACCGCTCAGTTTCATTCCGCCTTCACCGATCACCGTATCAATTCCGTTTTCACTGCGTTCGATGAGGTTCGTACAAGATGCTTTGCGCAAAGCTTCGTCAATTTCTGCGATTGTTGCATCCGGTTTTACGAACAGGAGGTTTTCCCGGATCGTTCCGGAGAACAATTGCGTGTCTTGTGTTACGAAGCCCAGTTGCTGCTGCAGTTCTTCTTTATCGATTTCGGTACTGCTTACACCATTATAGGTAATGTCTCCGCTTGGAGCGCTGTACAGGCCAACCAGTAGTTTCACCAATGTACTTTTCCCGGAACCGCTTGGTCCCACGAAAGCAATGGTTTCGCCTTTATTCACTTCGAAGGAAATATTGCTCAAAGCATCGTAAGAAGCCGTTTTGTGCCGGAACCCAACGTTGTGAAAAGCGAGTTTTTCAATGGCATTCAATTTGGCTGGTGAGGCTGGTTTTACTTCGATCGGAGTATTGATAATGTTTTCAAAATTATTCAGAGAAGCTTCGGCCTCGCGGTAGGAAATGATCACATTCCCAACTTCCTGCAAAGGTCCGAAAACGAAGAAGGAATAGAAATTCAACGAAATGATCTGACCAACTGTCAAAACATCTCCGAATAATAGATACATCAGGAAGAACATGATGGATTGGCGCATGAAGTTCACAAAGGTTCCCTGGATGAAAGAAATACTTCTGATTTGACGTACTTTTTTCAATTCCAACAAAAGGATTTTGCGTGTGGTATCGTTCAAACGTTCCGTTTCCTGTGTTGCCAGTCCTAAACTCTTCACCAATTCAATATTGCGCAAACTTTCGGTGGTGCTTCCGGCCAATTGGTTCGTTTCCTTTACAATGGTGGTTTGTACTTTTTTGATTCTTTTAGAAAGTTTATTGGTAATGAAGCTTAGAAGTAACGCCGACCCCAGATAAACGGGAATCAATCCCGGATGAACACTTGTAGCGTAAACAATCACGAATATCAAACCAACCAGCGAAGTAAACAGGATATTGACAAAGTTCATGATGAACTTCTCGTTGTCGAGCCGCACTTTTTGAAGAATATTCAGCGTTTCACCACTTCGTTTGTCTTCAAATTCACTAAATGGCACTTGCAGGGTGTGCTTCAAACCATCGGTATAAATATCAGCGCCCACTTTCTGGATAGCTAGATTGACGGTGTAATCCTGGAATGCTTTCGCGATACGGCTAACCATGGCTGCACCGATAGCTAAGCCGATTAAGGAACTAACTCCGATCAGGAATTCTCTTTGAGTGAAATCTTCTTTGTGAGTGGCGTATTTATCCAGGATTCTTCCAAAGATATAAGGATCTAATAAGGAGAAAACCATGTTGATACTGGCCAGTATCATGGAAAGGAACACCAGTCCTTTGTAACGTTTTAAATAGGATACGAGTATTTTCATGTAAATCTAAAATAAGTTTGTTTTTTTTCCTGTGGAATGGATGTATTGTAAAATATGGGTATGAAATGTTGTTTCAACAGGAGGTGCAAAAGTAATAAAAATTAAAAAATAATCGGGCTTTCAAAATGGAAATCTGCTTGTCCTCCCCCTCGGTCCCCCCTCCAAAGGGGGAAACTGAAAAATCCTCCATGGAGAATTTCGAATGTGGTTAATTATTTCCTGAATTTGAGTTTCCTTTTTTCAGAAGAGAAATCAAAACCTCCCCCTTCGGAGGGGGACCGAGGGGGAGGAATTTATTAGGGGTGTAACTCAAACTTAATGTCCGTCTGCCACAACAGCTTTTGCGCCTTTTTTGTAGCGGATCAAAAATACCACCGGAACGCAGATCAGGATCAAACAAGCCACCATGAAGAATCCATGGTTGTAACTCACCAGCATTTGCTGACGCGTCAATAATCCGTCCAGTGCGCGATTGGCCATTGCGGTTGCATCCACAGAATCAAATCCTTTCGACAGATAATTCTGGGTTAGTAACTGAAGGCGTTCGTTTACGGAATCACTGTACTGATTAAGGTAACCAATCATGTTTCCACGAACCAAAGCGTTGGTATTCGTTAGATATACATTAATCAAAGCGATACCTACAGATCCACCCAGCTGACGGATCATATTCGCCAAACCAATTGCCTGCGGCATATCCTTCGGATTCAAGCCCTGGACAGCCAGTGAAAGGATAGGCGACATCATGAACGCCATTCCGAAACCACGGAGCACAAAAGGCAGGTAGAAATTACTTTCCGAAGAGTCCGGTGAAGAAAAAGCCAGCATCATCACAAAGGTGAAAGTCATGGTAATTCCCATCAGGATTACTGTTTTCGGGTTCATTCCGCCTCCCAGCAAACGCCCCACCAAAGGCATGGCGACGGCTGTACAAAGTGCTCCCGGAATCATGAACATTCCCGTTTGGGTGGCTGTCCAGCCGAGTGAAATCTGCACGAAAAGCGGGAAGATAAATACCGTTCCGAAAAGCATCAAACCGAGCAGGAAGTTCATAATGGAACCCATAATCATGTTGTAGTTCTTGTACAAACGAATGTTTACAGCCGGATAATCAATTTTCAATTCCCGGATGATGAATGCAGTCAAACTCGCCACAGCCAGGATAGTCATTGCTGTAATTTCGTGGCTCTCAAACCAGTCTTCAGCTGTTCCTTCTTCCAGGACATATTGAATAGAGCCGACTGAAATTACCAGGAATAAGATTCCCCACCAGTCGATCTTCCTGGGCTTGACGGCCCCGGGTCGATTAGTCACATACCGGTAGCTTAAGATCGTTGCCACAATTCCGATTGGAATGTTCACGAAGAAAATCCAATGCCAGGAGAAGTTGTCAGTGATGTAACCTCCAAGAGTTGGTCCGAACGTTGGTCCTAAGATCAAGCCCATTCCGAAGATTGCATTTGCTGTAGAGATTTTTTCCGGCGGGAAAGCTCCGATGATAATGGATTGTGCCGTTGAAAGCAAACCACCACCACCTAAACCTTGCACAAAGCGCCAGAAAACGAGTGTCCAGAGGCTGTCCGAAAGACCGCACATCAGGGACGCGACCGTAAACACGATAACGGAACCGGTAAAGTAATTTCGGCGGCCAAAAAGGTCACTGAGCATACTGGTGAGTGGAATGATAATCACGTTTGAAATGGCATAAGCTGTTACAACCCATGCAATTTCTGTTGTTGTTGCACCTACATTTCCACTGATCTCACGTAATGAAACGTTTACAATGGTTGTATCGAGTAACTCTAGAATGGCACAACTGATGGCCGTGATAACCAGGATCCACTTTTCAGCTCCCGTCGGGTAAACGATGGGTGTTTTTAAAGCAAGTCCTTCCACAATTATTTCACTTTAATAGATACATATGCACTTAATCCGGGGAAAAGGATTTTCAATTCCTCTTTCGTCAAATGATCGATCGTAATTTTTACAGGAACGCGCTGCACAATTTTTACGAAGTTACCCGTTGCATTATCCGGAGGCAGTAAGGAGAATTTTGCACCCGTTGCTCCAACGAATGAATTCAATTTCCCGGATAATTTAATGTGAGGATAGGCATCTACTTTGATCTCAACCGGCTGACCAACTCTCATTTTTTCCAATTGCGTTTCTTTGAAGTTTGCACTTACCCAAAGGCTGGAGTTGTCAATAGCAGAACAAACGGCCTGACCTGTTGAAACGTATTGTCCAACTTCGATGCTTCTTTTAGATACAATTCCGTCACAGGGTGCTTCGATCGTTGCATAATCCAATTGGGTCTGAGCCAGTTTCAATTCAGCTTCGCGCTGACGGATCAATGCCTCAGCTAAAGAAACCATCGAGACTTGTCCCAAAGCCTGGGAACGAACTCCCGCAGATTGTGATTGAGAAACTTTCATTTGCTTTAATGCGGAGTCATAAGTTGCTTGTGCCACTTCCAGTTCAGCATTGCTGTTGTCCAATTCCGATTGCGTGGCTGCTTTTGCAGCAAACATGTTTTTAGTACGCTTGTTGTCTTCTTTTGCCTTGTTCAGTTTCGCTTTGGCAGAATTAATGGTTTCCTGCGTTGTTTCCGTAGAGAACATAGCTGCGCTTGCACTTTGATTGGAAGCCATTGCGTTGCTTTTTACAGCGCTCAGGTTCGCTTTTGCATTTTCCAATGCTGCCTCAGCCTGCGCTAATTTTGCTTTGTATTCCGTGTCGTCGATAATCACTAACAATTGTCCTTTTTTCACTTCCTGGTTGTCTTCGAATAATACTTCTTTCACATATCCTGTGATGGAAGAACGAACCGGGATGATGTTTGCGTCCAATTGTGCGTTGTCTGTTGATTCGGTATTTCCGCCCATCATGAAGATCACGATTACCACAACTACTGCGGCTACGATACCTCCAATAATGAATTTTAGTTTAGAGCCTTTCTTTTTTTCTGTTTTGTTTTCCTTTTCCATGAGTGTTTGAATTAAAATTTGATTGAACCTGATGTTGCGTTGATTGTTGAAATGGCATTCATGCGTTTGATTTCGTGAACTTTTTTGTTGAGTTTCGCCTGAAGTTCAGCGTTTAGTTGTGATAAATAGTTTACAACGGTAATCTTGCCATTTTCCATTTGTGATGTTGCGGTGGTGGTGACGTTGTGTCTTTTCTCAATGATCACATCGTCTTTTTCGATCATTTGAGCCAGTGCACTTAATTGAGCAGTTTGCGTGTTCAAAGAAGATTCTATGTTGAACAGGAAAGCTTCTTTTTGAATGTCGATCAGGCTTTTGTTCAGTTCCACTTTCGTTTTCTCTCTTTTCAAGCCATAAAGTGAGCTGATGTTCCAACGCACCGTTAAGTTTGCACTTCCAAAGAAACGCAGTTCCTGGTTAATAAAGTTCGGCCCCGGGCGACCGTAGTTTCCGGCTGCTCCAACAGTTACTCTTGGAATAGCATTCACGTTGATCTGTTTGAAGCGGGCATCCAATAGTTTTGCCTGAAGATCGAAGATTTTTAGTTCGGGACGTTGAACCTCAATGCGTGCTGACTGCCCGCCGATTGGAGTTTCTGTCAAAACCGTATTCCCATCAACCGGCTTCCCGATGTAAAGCGTCAGTGTTTTGTAAAGCCCTTCCAACTGGAATTGCGACTCAATGATGTTTTGTTCCGTTTTGAGGATCTCAGCTTCCAATTCGTCTAAAGAACTGGAAAGAATCAACCCATTGTCAACACCGGCTTTCATGTTTTTCGCACGGTTCGATAAGTCTTCCTTGTACAATTCAAGGATTCTCAGATTTTCACGACCCAAAAGCACATTGATATATAATTGATTGACGCGCTCTACCAATTTGTACAATTCCACTTCGTTTTGCTGAATGGTTAATTCCGAACTTAATTGCTCCACATTTTTCTGTGTTTTAGTCAATCCGCCGTCAATAATCGTCTGCTCCAGGCTTAGAGAGGTGATGTAAGCATCGTGCGGGAATTTCAGGTCCATTCCCGGGAAATCAAACTGTACGGTTTCCGTGTTGTAAGTTGCCTGCGCCATGAAAGACAGTTTGGGCAGCCAGTTTTCGCGGATTGCTTTTTCGTTTTGTTCAGTCTGTTGTAATGTAACTTCGTTTTGTTTGATCAGTGGGTAGTTTTTCTTCGCCCAGGCAATGCAGGAGTCCAGGGAAATGGAGTTCTGTGAAAACCCGATTCCTGAAACAGCAATGCTTAGTACTGTAAGTAATTTGCGCATAATTGTTTGTGTTATTTTATTGAAATTTGAAGGAAATGAAATCTTTGACGGATTGTTTGATTTTGTCTTTGGCTCCATTATCCCATTCGTAGCCGTGTTTTTTCAACATCAGTTTATAAAGCGGAGAAGCTAAAAACGGATAGGCACACAAGGAATGAAGGTTCACCATGAACAGCACCGGATCAAAGGGTTTGATCTCATTATTGGCAAAAGCTTCTTCCAAAGTTGGTATGAGCAGAGAACGCTGGTTCTTCAGGTGTTTGACCTTTTCGTGGAACATTTCCGGGTTAATGGAAATCTCCTTGATGATGAACATCGACATTTGCGGGTATTCGGTGAAGAACTCGAACATATTATCGACATACTGCATCAAGCGCTCTTTGATAGGAAGCGATTTATCTCCGATAACCGTCATTTGCGCGAAATATTTTTCCAGTGCTCCGTCAAAAACAGCGTCAAATAATTTCTCTTTGCTTCTGAAATAGTAGTGAAGCAATGCCTTGTTAATTCCTGCGGTATCTGCGATGTCCTGCATGCGGGCGCCGTAAAGACCATACTTCATGAAAACGTCCTTAGCTGCTTCTAAGATCTTTTCTTCCGTTGTTGAATCTTTTATTCCCATAGTTTAATTATTAAGTTTAACCAAACGGTTAAACTATTTTGCAAAACTACATAGTTAATTTTGATTCACAATGATTCTGACGAAAAAAAATGTTATTTATTCGGTGAATAGTCCGAAAGTGCGGGTGAAATGAAAAGTAGGGACGCAGGATTGAAAATAGGGATGGGGGATTGAAAAGTAGGGACGCGATGCTTCGCGTCCCTACTAAAGCGGCTGTCTCAAGAATTCCTGCGGATTGTCGCGCGTCATAATATCGTGGAAGTCGGAAAGTTCGATCTGGGACAATTTAAATAACTCGCTTTCACGTTTCTCTTGTTCGGTCATAAAGAAATCGGTTCCAAACAAGACGCGTTTTGCCAAAGGCTTTCCTTGTTCATCAAGTGTATTCATAAAGGCTATAATAGCAGCTTTCACTTTTTGATCGTCCAAATCACTTACCGTGTAAGAGATATCGGTATAAAGATTCGGATATTTTACCATCAGGTCACGAATCCGGTCGCACCACAATTGCGAATCCACCCGGCGGATTTTGCGCAAATCTGCATCCTTACTGCTGTTGTCAACAATTTCATTCGATCCGCCCATGTGAGCCAGGCAAATTTTGAGCTTCGGATACTTTTCCAGGATCGGGATGTAATTCTGCGGATGACTGAAAAGGTCGCACGCCTTGTCGTTGTTGCCTGTTTTATCGTCGACAATCCAATTCTTCTTGTAATAGGCATCAATCCGGTTGTAGATTTCATCCAGGGCATTCTCAGATGCGGCACTTTTATTCGAAAGGCTTTTCGGCTTGGGTTTTTGGGGAATTAATTCGGTAATCTTACTGCCGATGTACTGTGAGCCCACGCGTGTTACGTGCGTAATAATTGGCAGCTGATTGACCTCGGCGTATGCATACAGATCGTCCAGACGCGGATCGAATGCAAAAAAGCCTAACGCCGGATACAATTTAATGCCCGAGAAATAGGGAAATATAATTCCGTCTTTCTCTAATCCTCTTTCGAAATAATCTTTGGACCAATTCACCAGGTCTGTTCCCGATTTATGACGTGGATCAACTCCTAAGAAAGGGAAGAAATTGTTCGGATAATAGCGTTTTATATCTTTTACCGCTTCCAATTGCGATTCGAATGAAATCTGATATTTCGAAGCAGCGTTGTCCATGAAATCCATGTTCATGGTAAGTCCTACAATGCGCACGCTGGAATCGAATTGTTTCCCAACTTCAAATTCCAGTTCAAAAACATCGAGTTGTTTCCGCTGAGTGGCAACTTCCAAAAAACCAATGTATTTATCGAAAGTCTTGCGTTTATTGTTGTCCTTTTTGCGGCCGATCCTTGCAAAGGAAACAATGACCTTTCGGACCCATTTGGTGTCCAGAACCCGCTTGATCAGTCGCGGCCTGCGTCGCAGGAATTTGGAAGGTATAATCCGCAGAAAGTTATCAGGCGCGCATTCACTGTTGAATACGTGTGTATGAATATTTGAGAATGGATATTGTTTCATAGTGCCGATTTAAGATTTGGATGATTTGTCTCCTTGGGGAATTTTCCCGGATCTGCGTACGTTGACGAATTTGGTCAATATATCGAACCAGAAAGGAGCTCCGAAACTTAAGGATATACCAGATATGGCGATACCGAGAAGGTATTTGAAAAAATTCCCCCAGCTCCAGCTATTTCGATGAGCCATGTAGTCAATCAATCCCGGAGTTTGGGAGTCGTGGGCAAGCGAAAAACTCACCTCTTTCGCTTGGTTATTAGTAGACCACCAGGAAGCGGGAGCCACAGTTCTCGACCAGCCAATCGGAATGTTGAGTTCCGCAACCATATTAACAGCACTGTCCAGCTGGCGAATTTCTTTCTTGGCAATGAGGTCTTTTATGTGTGAACTGCTGTCCAATTTGTGGATCATCCGTTGAATTTTTGCAGCATCTATCGAATCAAAGGTTGAATAGCCTGCAGCATCTTTGGATTTGACAATGCTTGTAGATTTGATCAGGAAACTGAGATCGCCCCTCATAGTAGAATCTTTTTTCAGGTTATCAACCGTTTGTCCGGCACTTTCCACCAGGCGATTCTTCAGATTATCATCCAGGCTCAGTACTTTCAATAAATGTAAACTGTCCACATTCAAAGAAATGGCAACAGCGAAACCGACTATCAGGAATTTCCGCTGCTGTTTGGTTTTATACCAGCCGGAAACACGATCCATGTAATCGTTAAACCACTGTTCAATATGCGCTTTAAGTTTAGTGTAGTCATTTTCGGCGGGTAAAGATTCATTTTTTGATTTGTCGAGGAATGATTGCATCAGGTCCGTAAAAGGACTCGTATTCATGGTGTTGAGGCCCATTTGAAAACGCTTCATAATATCTGAAGGAATCTCCATAATGTCCATTTGGTAGTTCTTGTTTCCCGTTTCATCCAGGATTACCTGAACTTTCCGATTGTGGACGGCTTGCTGGGCAATGATATCGATCAGCACTTCAGCAAACATGCGCGAAGAAATGTAGTGCGGAAGCCTGTCAGGTGCACTTTTCAATCCGGAAATAGTAATATGATTGTAGAATAAGTACCCGTAATCCTTATTCAGCGGATCTTTCAGCATCTTATAAATCGAATCTTTGAGAAAGATCCCGCGTATTTTGGAACGGTGATTCCAGGCTTCCGTGAGAATGGAAACAAGGATGCTCAAAACGGCATAAATAAATACCAGTGAGATGAGAAGCAGCAAGATATTGTTATCGGCAAAGTTCATAGCAGTGAATAATGTGGCAATCTAAAATAGCAGGTTTGAAAATGAATCAGTAAAAGCGTTGAGTCAAAAATAACAAACAATCCGTAATATGAAGCGGAAACCTGAATTATTTTTTCACTAAAATGAAGTTTATAGGTATCTGATAATCAGTTCATTTTATTTGTTTTGGAAGTACCGGGATTCAATTGCAAATTCTTCATAAATGAAACGTGATTTTAATGCCGATTACTTCCTAATTTTCTATCTTTACAGTCCATTTAATTAGAAAGAGTAGTTCATGAACAACTTTGAAATAACAACTCCAACAACCCTTGTTTTTGGTAAAGATCAGCTGCCAAGAATTTCCCAATTGCTCAAAACACAGGCGGCAGACGGGAAGGTGATTGTTCTGTACGGCGGCGGATCCATTGAGAAATCAGGGTTTTTGGACCGTTTGAAAACAGAATTGAGCGATTTGGAACTACACTTTTTTAAAGGAATTGAAGCCAATCCGGAATTCACTACTTTAATGAAAGCAGTGGAATACATTCGTGAAAACAAGATCGGATATATGCTCGCAGTTGGCGGCGGCTCTGTTATCGACGGGGCGAAATTTATTTCAGGTGCGGTGAATTATGACGGCGATCCGTGGGAAGTATTGAACCAGGTTCCCGGAAAAGTATTTACTTCCGCGGTACCTTTCGGATGTATCTTAACAATCCCTGCAACAGGGTCCGAATCCAATTCCGGGGCGGTAATCAGTCGTTCGGAACTGAAAGAGAAAAGAACGATGGGCGGACCATTATTCTTCCCGAAATTTGCCTTATTGGATCCGACTTTTGTAGCAACTTTGCCAAAACGCCAAATTGCGAACGGTGTCATAGATGCTTATACGCATACCATGGAGCAATACCTGACTTTCAAAGGAGAGAATTTATTGCAGGAACGCTATGCGGAAGGAATTCTTTCCACATTGATCGAAATCGGTGAAAAAGTATTGGAAAATCCGGGAGATTATGAGTTGGCAGCAAACCTGATGTGGTGCGCTAACCAGGCATTGAACGGAGTATTGCGCTGCGGAGTAACTACCGATTGGGCAACTCACATGATTGGTCATGAATTGACAGCTTTGCATGGAATAGACCATGCACAATCATTGGCAATCATTGCTCCACGCTTGTACGAAGTGAAATTTGAAAGTAAAAAAGAGAAGTTGACTCAATATGGAAGACGCGTTTGGAACCTGGAAGGTTCAGACGAACAGGTGGCACGAAAAGCAATCGTTAAAACAGAAGAATTCTTCCATAAATTGAGTGTAAAAACACGTATTTCAGAATATACAACAGATTACCAGGATACTGCGCGTATCATCCACGATCGATTTGTGCAGCGAGGCTGGACAGGACTGGGAGAAAAAAAAGACCTCACTCCGAAAGAAGCAGAATACATTGTTAATCAGGCGATCTAATGGGACTTTCAAGCAGATATACCATTCGCAGGGAAGCATCGCCTGCTTTAATTCAATTATTGACGCAAACAACATTGGGTACAAACGGCGCGCGCTATAAACATTTAGATACGCCAACCCGGATTCTGGAAGCTGATAATCCCTTGTTTATTTCATTGGAAAGAGACGGAAAAGTGCAGGGAAACCTGACGCTTTGTGACCGTGGAAAGCAATGGTATGTGCGTTATTTCGCATTTGCGAACCAAAAACAGGCTTCCAAAAACGTGAACCGCGTGCCGAAAAGCAATTCGCGCCTGAAAATGGAAATGGCCAGTTTCTTTGATGAAATTTTTGACGGAAAACTCGGAGATGCGCCGGATGCTTTTTACGCTTATATCGATCCGGCAAATGACCGGAGTAAATGGATGTCGGAACAATTCGGTTTCCGCACGGAAGCACAATTAATCTCACAGTCTTTCAGTCGCACAAAACCGCGCTCAGTAGCTCATGTACGCGAGATAGAATCTGAAGAGGAAATCAACGCATGTTTGGCAAGAGTTTCCAATTCACACGCTTACTTTACCGAGCACCACGCGAAGAAAGGTCCGTTTTACGGATATTTCAATCAATCCGGGGAAATTACCGGGTTTGTGAAAGTCACGAAAGCGAATTGGGTGATTGAACGCCTGCCCGGAATGCTGGGTGGTATTTTCACCAAACTGATTACCATCACTCCCGGGATCCGCCGCATTGTAAAACCACAAAACCATAGTTTCCTGGTTCCGGAATCCCTTTGGATCAAAGACAATGATCCCGGAGTTTTATCTGCCTTATTGGAAGGAATCCTGGCTGCTGAAAAAGTAAATATGATGCTTTGGTTTGTAGACAGAAGAGAACCGCTTTGGAGAGAAAGCCGCCAATATGTGGATTGGGGATTATTTCACAAAATGACTCCGCAGCCAATCGTGGATGTGGTAGTTCTTCGCAAGAACCCTCTGAAAATGGACGAACTGCGCTCCAAGCCGATCTTTGTGGCAGGCTGGGATATGGTTTAAGCAGTACATACCATTAACGATACTACAAATTTTTCCCATAAATGCGCAATTGATTTGCGCGCCTAATGCTTACGCTGATCGCGTGTCGCCAATAGCTTTAGCGATGGCACAAGCTTCAGCATAGGCGCACCGGTCGCGCTTAACATTTTACCACATAGAACTAAGGCATCCGGTAGGGGGAGTTAATTACCTACATCAGGTAGCTAATTTACAGGGGATAAGTTGTTTTTACATTGAAGATTTGATGAATTTCCAAATATTGAAATTGAAAAAGAAATCCAAAATCCATGTGACTAAACTAATGGTTGCAACTACAATTGTAACGATCAACCACCAATGTCGCATGTTATCTCTTCGAATTTTCTTACGTTCAAGTTTTTCTTCTTTTGTTAGAGGAACTTTTGGAACTTTAGGTTTTTTAATTGGTTTTGTCCAAGTTCCTCGGGATAATTGTCTTTTTCCTCTTTCTGTGATTTTATAGTAGTTGTAAATATCAGAATCTAATTCTGAAAGATGAAATTTATATGAGCCAAGATGGGAAAACATTTCTATTGCTCTTGCATTTACAAGTACACTTAGTATCTTGTCCAAATATTCTTCTTCCATTGATAATTTAATTCTCATTATCATAGCACCTCGCTGAACGTTTTCGCTCTCTCGGTTATCTCTGAGATATTCTAAGACTCTAACTATTTCTTTACCGTGATTATCCATGTCACTTTTAATACTATTTTACTTTGCTTGGGGATAAACTAACAACATCATCCAGCTCATCTAATAATTCATCGTATTTATCGATTGCAACATTTATATGATGGTTCAAGTAAATTCTCTCTTGTCTTATCAATCTTATATTCGTTGCACAGGCATGAATGTATCTGGATAATGCACTATAGGATTCATATGTCCTGAATTCAAAAATCAATGCATTCAGAGGCGTAAACAAATCTCTTTCCAATTCAAAAATATCAACGTTTGGTGAGCTATCAGGACCTAAATACTGATGCATTAATGCTGAAGATTGAACAAACTCTGGTATTGAGTTGTGCTTGCCGCTAGTCTTTTCTTCAAGCTCTATTTCCAAAGCTCCAAACGCTAAAAATAATTCCTGATAGTTCTGATTAAACTCGACAAACTGAGCACTGGTTTCATTAAGAAATGAATCCATTTTTTTGAGGAAAGTTTCTTGGTTACTTGTAACGATTTCTATATATCCTAGGGCTGAGTTACATACTTTAAGTGCTTCTTTAAGTCTTTCTTTTCTTTTGTAGCTTTTCAGATTAATTTGGATTGCCTTTAAAAATTCACCTTTATCTAGAGTTTTAAAGGCTTCACCTGACAACCCAGTAAATCTTACTGGATCAGAGATTGTAAACTCTTCCTCATTTTGATCCGAGATAAATTGACGAAGCGCTTCAACTTGATTTTTCATTGGGCTCTGAAGTGAACTTATTTCAGCTTTCCATCTGCTATATGAGCGGTTAAGTTCATTCTTATTCGAGTAATAAATAATTATATAGTTGATCACAAAACCAAACAAAAATGTTCCTATTGGTATTAACACGCCTGTTAAGGTGTCATTTGATTTGTCTTCAGAGATTACCAGGTTAACGGGGTTGTCTGAAGGTCTAATCACTACTGTATCAGGCAAATTTTTGAGAGTATCCGATTTTATGTGATTGCTATCAGGCTTGTCCTGGCTCCAAGTTGGATTGAGTATTAAAATGAGACATGTAGCAGCAAATACAATTGTGGTTTTAATTTTTTGGTTGGTCATTAAGATTCTGTTTAAAAAAATTTCTAATCTCCTCTCTTCTACGAAGTTTGGCTCTTCTGATGTAGTTAAAAGGAAACGGGATTATTTTGAATAGTATTCGTTCTTTAAGATTCATATTAAATAGTATTAGGTCGAATCTCTGTTGATTCGAAGACTTGAATTGTTATTATTCTCGTTACTTGTATTTTGACTAATTCCAGCACGAATGCGCTCAATCTCTATCTGTGCATTAGTTGAAACTATAGTCTTTTTGAGATCATAGTGGCATATAATCCATCGTCTAATCAATAAAGCTAGGAAGGGGCTTCCAATAATTGCAAGTAGTTTTAAAATAAGGGTTAGAAAACCCGCAAGCCAGTTAACATCAATCATACGAATAACAATTTAAATCTCCCCACAGATTTTGTTATTTGCATTTGATACATTACATAACACAATCTAAAATATTCAACATGCCATTGGGGATTGATATGTTGAGTGCCAATTATAATTGGCTATAATCTAAATTCTCTCAGCGTTAACTGGAGGTGATGCTTACGCATCGAATAACGTTTCTATATGTCTGTATTTCTATATCTATGGAATGAAAGAGTTATCGAACTCTAACATTCTGATATAAAGTTAGAAATAAATTTTTTGATGTGCAATTTGATAAGGTTTTTTTAATGGAAATAAAAAAGCCAACGTAAAATCACGTTGGCTTACATTTGAGTTTCTATATATTATTCCTCTATGTATTTTCTTACTTTATCCTGATAATACAGTTCTCCTTTTTTATTTTCTGTTGAGCTATTCTCCTTTTCAAGGAATTTTCCTTCAGCTGGATCATAAATCCCTACAAATGAAGTTAGTTCAGCATCTCTACTCCAAGTCATTACAGAAATGTAGAATGGTAAATCAAAATGATGAATGACAAATTTTGGATTCATAAACAGACCTTTCCAAAGAACTTGATCTGTTGTATAATTTACAATATGCATTCCTGCACTTTCAGACACCCCTTCACCTGCAGTAAATGAATTAACTGACTCAATATTCATTAATTGCACAGTGTATGATACTTTCTCTGTTGGATAAGGTGAAATATTTCCAATAGTCATTACAAACATTTTAGACCTATCATTAATCTCATCAAGATTGAAGTTCAATCTTAGTTTTGGTTTTTGTCTTTTAAAGAATAATGCTTCAACAACTCCATGTGGAGCTGGTGCAGAATCCCTCTCTATTCGAATATAATATCTTCCATCACCTGTTTGATGAGGAGGAGTCATACTTTGAGGAACTTCTACAATAAAGTGGCTACCCTTATCCGTGTGGAATTCTTGTATTTTAATATTAGAAGGTGGAGGCGAAATATTACTTACAATTGACATCATGAGCCAATCTTTTCCACGAAAATTTGAAGGTGTCAATTCTCCTTTACATACAGTAACTTCTGTTTTTTTTGTTGGCTTTATTTTCTCTTCTAGCGGAGTTCCAATTATTAAAATTCCCCCTTGGGTATTTAAAAATGCACAAACTTCTTTGTACACTCCATCTACTGATACTCCCCCAGATTTAAACTCCAAGATTGAAGATTCCTCTTGTCCTTCAGAGAAGAAACTTTGTAAATCTTCAAGCGTAACTTCACTTATTTTTTTTCCAAATATTATTTCACTAAACATTAATCAGTTTTTTATTTTTTAAACTATTTATAAGAATAAACAGTTGAGTATGAAAGAGTGTTCCTTAATAGAGTCTTTACTTGGAATTCATCCCAATGAATATATTCATCTTTTATCAGAACAAAGGTTCATTCTTCTTGAAGAGCTTCATAAGCTAAGTGAAGAAGGATTAATTCCAAAAGAGAGATACATGAAAGTTTCAAAAGAAATCTCAGATATGGCATTCAAACTCATGCCGGATCTGTTTCCTTCTTTTCGGAAATATCCTGAATAACTAGAGTTCTAAATCGGAAGTTATCATAGAAATTGATATTCTCAGAAAATTGAACATTCTCATGTCGCTTATCTAGATCTTTAATAAAACTAAAAATAAGTGGCGCATCCCCTTCAAGAATTAGGATATTATCGGAATCATCCACTATTTTATTTAAATCATGAGCTGTAACAAGAAAATCATGGTTCTTTCTTGAAACGAATTCATCAATTTGATTTACGAATTTTTGAGATTGTTGCGGTGTTAGAAAAATATCGACTTTAATTTTCATGGTAAAGAGGTTTAAAAATTAAGGTGTTGGTGACTCATATAACGGGCTGTTTTTTTCATATATAATAGGTCCAGGTGAATGCACAAAGTGCCCGTTTTCATGCCAAATGAATATTTCTTGAATAAACACTAGATTTTCTTCCGTTGCATAATCAACCCAAAGGACTTTTGTTTTAGGTAAAACATTACGAAACTCAATATGAAAATGCTGTTCTGTGCCACTATTAGCAATACCAAATTTTGTTATTTGTTCATTTTGAACATTAGACCTATAGGATCGGACACTAGTTTGAGGATTTGTATTCTTAAATTTCAATCTTAATATATTTCCATTTTGCTCATACTCCAAAACTGTTTCAATATGCGGTTTCTTAGAATCTCGATAACGATTTTCTGATACCCCCAACATTTTGGTTAATTGTTCAGA
Organism: uncultured Fluviicola sp.; assembly: GCA_965650365.1. Taxonomy (GTDB): domain Bacteria; phylum Bacteroidota; class Bacteroidia; order Flavobacteriales_D; family Crocinitomicaceae; genus Fluviicola. Next base: position 24,486 of record CBFGOJ010000003.1, read on the forward strand.
CATCGAAACAAGGCTACTTATTTCAGTCTCTCTGGCCTTATCTCTCTTAAACAATAATACAAATGCTGTAATAGCACCTGGTACTGCGATTAAAGCAGCTGTAGCTTGGATCCAATCCGTTGTTGCAGTTAATAGCATAGCTTTATATATTGGTGCTCGTTGAATAATAAGAATAACACCCAACAATTACAGGATTGGAAAATAATGTGGGGGCAAGAACCAATAGGAGGTAAAAGAGATAGTTTCTCATGTGAATAGTCGTTTCAGTTGCGTCAAATTTAATTTTTAAATTGATAATTTCAACAAATGCTTGATACTGAGTGAGAAGTTTTTTATTATTGATATATGAGTATTCCAAAAAATCATCATTATGTCACGCAATCTTTGAGTCAAAACTTCATGTCCAACGGAGTGATGTTTAAGTGTAAGAAAGAAGATAAAACAGTCCGTAAAGTAAAATCAACAAGGAGTCTCTTTTCGCAAGATTATCTAAACTCTAAAATCGGTAAGGATGGAAAGGTTGACCATATATCAGTGGAGTCAGAGTTAAATAAGAATTTTGAAACTAATTTTCCTAAATACGCCAATGTCATCATTGATGCTGTTAATAGCATTGGGAAGGTGGTGTATTTCAATTTAATTGATGAAGCGATTGAATATATTGTTGGAATGGCTCTAATCGGTGAAGCAAGACATCCTCTAAGAATGAAAGAAGCTCATGATTCAATTCTTGGGAATTTTAAAATGATTGCAGATATCGCAATTCCAGATTTGAAAAGTGAAATCTATGAATATCTCAATAAAGTAGATCCAGTCAATAACAAAACTCCTCTTGATTTTAATAAAGTCAAAAATAAAATCAGAGCGAGAATGGGAGAGGCTAAATTGGGGGTTATGGTCGCTCCTGATGATCACTATTTCATCTTGCCTGACTGCAGTTCCGCTATTCAAAGATTTCCAGTAGCTCCTGACGTTATTGAGGGAGTAACTTATATTAACCCTGCAATGGTTATTGGATCTGTGTTCATTCCAATCAATAGTAAGATTTTGGTATCTGCCACTTCCAGAAGTATTCTAGATGGAAAACTGAAACAGGAACCAACTACTTTTCATCGAATAGATGATAAGCTTGCAAAAGGATTTAATGAGATTCTTTATCATAAAGCGTACGAAGAGGTGGCATGCGAAAATAAAGAGTTTTTTGAAAGCTTCTTAACTACTGTATAAATTGGATAAGGTTACTCACGATATTTGGTAAGTAAAAAACGCCTCATGCCATGATGAAGCGTTTTGTGTCATTTAATTTGTATGTAAATTAGCTACCTGATGTAGGTAATTAACTCCCTCCGGTAGGTGCCTTTTAATTTGTGCATTTGCGGTAAAAGAATAGATCATTTTTAGCAGTTGTTTCCCCAAAAAATCCTTAAATTCATTCCCAAACAAAATAAAGCATTCGTTTGTTTGTTAAGCAGGTAACGAAGGCGTAACTTTGTAGTTGAATTCTGATTTTATGCATCCTTATAAAGCAGGGCCCTTATTGGAACAAATCATCATCCCGCAGGATTTGAGGGATAAAATGACTGTGGATCAATTGCCGCAAGTCGCTGATGAGGTGCGGCAATACATTATCGATGTGATTTCTGAAATTGGGAATTCACACTTTGGGGCAAGTTTGGGAGTGGTGGAATTAACAGTTGCTTTGCATTACGTGTTCAATACGCCATACGATCAGTTGGTTTGGGATGTCGGCCACCAGGCTTACGGTCATAAAATCTTAACCGGCCGGCGCGATGTTTTCCATACAAATCGTATAAAAGGAGGAATTTCCGGATTCCCGAAACGTTCCGAAAGCGAATTTGATACTTTTGGAGTAGGTCACTCATCTACTTCCATTTCCGCTGCTTTGGGAATGGCCGTTGCCAGCCGCTACAAGGGAGAAAAGAACCGCCACCATATTGCCGTGATCGGTGATGGCGCCATGACGGCTGGGATGGCTTTTGAAGGAATGAACCACGCCGGTTTTGAAAAAGATGCCGACTTACTGGTGGTTTTGAACGACAACTGCATGTCTATCGACCCGAATGTGGGTGCGCTGAAAGAATATTTGACAGATATTACCACTTCTCATACTTACAATAAGGTAAAGGATGAGGTTTGGAAATTGCTTGGAAAAGTGAGCAAATTCGGGCCGGACGCACAGTCGATTGTTTCGAAGATCTCCGGAGCTTTGAAAGGTTCTATCCTGAAGCAAAGTAATTTATTTGAATCCTTGAACTTCCGCTATTTTGGTCCGGTTGACGGTCATGATACTATCGGCCTGGCAAAAGTATTGGAAGATTTGAAAGATATCCCGGGACCTAAAATCCTGCACTGCATTACCCGAAAAGGAGCCGGATATAAGTTTTCCGAAGAAGGAAATCCGACCAAGTGGCATGCACCGGGAATTTTCAATAAGGAAACCGGTGAAATCGTGAAGATCGTACCCAAATCGCCGGAACCGCCGAAATACCAGGATGTATTCGGACATACCATTGTGGAATTGGCCGAACAAAATGAAAAGATCGTGGGAATTACTCCTGCTATGCCTTCCGGTTGTTCATTGACATTTATGATGGATGCCATGCCGGATCGCGCGTTTGATGTGGGAATTGCCGAACAGCACGCCGTTACATTTTCCGCAGGTTTGGCTACACAAGGCTTGATCCCTTTCTGTAATATTTACTCATCGTTCATGCAGCGTGCTTATGACCAGGTTTTGCATGATGTGGCTTTGCAAAATTTGCCGGTGATCTTCTGTTTGGATCGCGGCGGATTGGTTGGAGCTGACGGAGCAACCCATCACGGAGCATACGATATCGCATACATGCGCAGCATCCCGAACATGATCGTTTCGGCACCGATGAATGAGTCGGAACTCAGAAACCTGATGTTTACGGCACAGGCTGAAAATCACGGACCGTTCTCTATCCGTTATCCGCGTGGAAACGGAGTAATGACCGAATGGAAAACGCCTATGAAAGCCATTCCGATCGGGCAAGGAAGGAAAGTAAGCAACGGAGAAGATATCGCTTTGGTGACCATTGGTCATGTGGGGAATTTTGCCCAGGATGCTATTCAATCTTTGAAAGAAACAGGCGCGTCTGTGGCGCATTACGACATGCGTTTTGCAAAACCATTGGACGAAACCTTACTGCATGAAGTATTTACCAAATTCAACAAAGTGATTACGATCGAAGATGGTTGTATCATGGGCGGATTCGGTTCTGCAATCGTTGAATTCATGGCAGATAACGAATATCACGCAAAAGTGGTGCGTTTGGGAATTCCGGATAAATACATTCACCACGGAACGCCGGAACAATTGCATATTGATTGCGGTTTTGATGCCGGATCAATCGCTGCGAAAGTGAAGGAACTTCTCAATATTTCCACTTCTGAGGAGCAAAACCGGCAAAGTGAAGTAGGTTAGGAAAATCCGGATCATTTCACCAGTTATTTCCCTTTTGATTCATCGATAAGTCTTAATTTTGGACCGTGTCCAACTTTATCCTGATAGCAGTTTGTTTCCTGGCCGGCTTCGTCCTTCGAAAATCTGGAGTTCTTGCCAAAGGAAGTCATCATGGAATCAATGTTTGGATTATCTATGTGGCGCTGCCCGCTGCAACTCTAAAATACCTTCCCAGGATTATTTGGTCGACTGATCTCATTATTCCACTAATTACCCCGCTGATTTGCTGGCTTGGTGCCTGGCTGCTTGCAGAACTTGTTTCAAAACCGTTTCATTTCGACCGGAAAACAAAAGCTGCTTTTTGGATTGTTACCGGATTGGGAAACACATCTTTCATTGGGTTTCCGTTAATTTCAGCTTATTATGGCGAAAAACACCTGTCGATAGCAGCTGTAACGGACCAAATGTCTTTTTTCATACTGGCTGTATTTGCGTCGATTGTTGCGATGCGGGCTTCAGGAACTGCAAAAGCCGATTTTAAAACGATTGGTTTGAAGTTGCTAAAATTCCCGCCTTTCCTGGTAATTATTGTGGCACTTATCTTGCCGCATTTCGTCTCTTTTGAACCGATCAATCCGCTGGTTTCAACTTTAGCACTGACACTTTCTCCGCTTGCTTTATTCTCTGTTGGATTGCAATTCGAATTGGGGAAAATGCGCGATATTCTCCAACCGATTTTGGCGGCATCCATTTATAAACTGGTACTTTCTCCGTTGATCATTTTGGGATTGGCGCTTGTTTTTCAAACCGGGGAAATGCAGACTAAGATTTCCGTTTTTGAAGCTTCGATGGGAACAATGATCAGTGCCGGAATTTTGAACGATCAATTTGGGTTGAATCCGCGATTGAGTAACCTGATCGTGTTTATGACGATTATACTTTCGTTCATTACAAGCGGCCTTTGGTATTTAGTTCTTGAATGGCTTATTTGAATCTGCCTGATTCTCCTGTTGATCCGCTGCGTTTTTGGTCCACGTTAACTTTTCGATTTCCAAAGTTGTAAGATAACTGAAAGTAAACCGATTGTCCGTCGAAATAGTCGGTTGTTGTTCGATTGATTCCATTGAGATTAACCTTGGATTTCATACGATTAGCAAGGAATAAGCTATTCATGGAAAGTTCCAGAGACAATCGTTTGCTCATCCCTGTTTTCTTTATATTTATGGAATAGCTTGGTGTCATGGTTCTGGATTCAAAGTGCTGAACCCAGGGTGAAAAACAGGAGAGAGTTAATTCCGCAAAAAATGTTTTTTTTCGGTCCATAGCGTAAGCCATCGTAGTGTAAAAAAAGGCGCCGAAGTTAGTAAGTTTCTTCATATTGATTGAAGCATTATTACTTTGCACCATACTGTAACTACCCGAAAGATAAGTATTCAAAGACCACCGTTTAATGTCGTAAATCTGATAGGAAACACTCAGGCTTATGTAATGACTTACTTCACTATTTGCAATAGTCTTGCTTTGTATCAGGGTAATTGAATCAATCAGGACTACATCGTTTGCACCATTGGTTCCATAATAATAATTGAGTGAGGTATTCAGATTTTTATAGGTGTTGGATAAATTACAAGAATGATTGACGCTTGGTTTGAGGTAAGGATTTCCCTTTGAACGGCTAAAAGCAGATTGATAAACTAAAAACGGATTCAATTCACTGTAACCCGGACGGTTGAAATTGCGATCGTAATTGAATTTCCAGGTAGAGTTCTCGTTTTGTTTGTACATCACTAAGAATTGCGGATTGAGCTGTACATAATTTAACACTGTCCGCTGATTGGTTGTTGTTTGGTTGCCAACAGTTTGAGTATTTTCCAAACGCGCACCTAATTGGAATGACCATTTTTTTAGATTTTTGCCAATGGTGAAATATGCTGCCTGAATATTTTCCTGGTATTTGAAACGATTACTCAAGCTATCTTCCAACAGCGGTGGAGAAATCAGTGTATTATAAACAGAGAGATTATTGTCATTCAAGGTAAATGAGGCCCGGATTCCGGTCGTTATTTCCACCTGTTTGCACGGAAGCGTAAAATCCAATCCGCCTGAAAGAAAATCGGCGCCATTCCTGGTTAAACTTTGTTGGCTTTTCAAGGAGTCTGAATCGATAAAGTTCCGGTATAGATTGGAGAAATTAGTCTCCTCATTTCTGGTTCTGTTGCTGTAATCCACGAGAAAAGAAACCTGTTTCATCATGGTATCAATGGTGTGAGTAAGACTTAAAGTCACCGAATTCAACAAGCCATTATTGGTCACATCTGTGTGATTATCGTTAGTGGCAATCAGCGAGCCAATCGGGTTATAATAATTCGCAGCTTCATTTGTGCGGTCATTATACCGGCTGTATCTGCCTACATACAAAAGCCCGATCTCTGTTTTTTTGCTCAGCTCGTAATTCATTCCCAAACCTGCCGCATAGTATTGATTTTGGCTCTTGGTTCTGATTTTTTCCTTCCAAATGTCATCAGGAAATAGAATTTCTTTATCTGTTGAATAACCGTAGCTGCTCATCAAACCGGAAAAATTCGAATACAAACTAAACTTGTTTTTTTTGTAGCCGTAGTTGAAGCCAAGATCCCCTCGTGGGTAGACACCCTGTCCAATGGAACCGCGAACACTTCCATTACTCATTCTGCTTTTTGCACCAGTTCTTAATTTAATATGAATCAGACCACCTCTTACGTTTGCCGCATACTTTAAAGGAATTACATCCATTATTTCAACATATTGAATATCCTCCGTTGGAATGGAATAGATAAAGGAAATTAATTCCTGTCCGCTTAATGGAATCAGTTTATCGTTTAAAAGAACCTGGCAGGATTTCCCACCAGTTACCATAATATTATTCCCTTGAATAAATACACCAGGGGCGAATTTCAATACATCTACTGCGTTACCGCCAGCAAGGATCGGAATATTTTCCGGGTTGAAAACAACCCGGTCAATTTTTTGAATGATTGTTGGTCTTGCAGCGGAAACAGTGACTTCTTCCAGTTCTTTGTTGCCGACTAATCTGAGCTCAAAGTAGTTTGTTTTGGATAAAGAAATGACTGTGTCTTTCTTTTCAAAAGGAGTTTGGATCGATAAAGTAACGGAATCGGCATCCAATGCCTGAAAGGAAAACCTGCCCAGCGAATCAGCAAATTGAGTTGCAAGTAATGTGGTGTCTTTTGTAAGGATAATTTTGGTATAAGAGAATGAAACACCTTCCCGGTTCGAAATTTTTCCTTCCAGTTTGTTTTGCCCCAAAATTTGATTACTGACCAGGAAGACCGTAAAAAGAATGGCAACAATTCGTGATAAGGAGCAGTTTATCATAGAATAGACACTGGTTGAGTTCTTAAGTAGTTATTGCACACAAATGGTGTGCGTTCAAACATAGTAATAATTATCAAGTGTTTGAAAGAAGGAAAAGGAAGATGTTTGCGGGATGTTACAGAAATTGGTTGAAAATATGTTTTATGCATTTTACCAATTCTAACTAGTAGCGTAAACTACCTCGCTTCCACACAACTCCCTTTCAATTTTCTTCCTATTTTTGCACTTCATAGAAAAATAACATGAAACGAACTAAAATTGCTGATTTATTAAGTCAACCGAAAGTCGGAGAAACTTACCTGGTGAAGGGTTGGGTGCGAGCATTTCGCAGCAACCGTTTTATTCAATTGAATGACGGTTCAACCATCAATAATTTACAGGCTGTAGTTGACTTTGAGAATTTTGACGAGGCAATTTTAAAGAAGATAACAACGGCTGCATCTGTTGGTTTAACTGGTGTCTTGATCGAATCCCAGGGAAGTGGTCAGGCAGTTGAATTACAGGTTACCGGAATTGAGATCATTGGTGAAGCACATCCGGATGATGTTCAAAAGACGATCTTACAGCCCAAAAAACACAGTTTGGAAGTTTTGCGTGAGCAGGCGCATTTGCGTTTCAGAACAAACCTGTTCGGAGCGGTTTTCAGAGTGCGTCATGCGGTGAGTTATGCCATTCACCAGTTCTTCAACGACCAGGGATTTTATTATATCCACACACCGATCATTACCGGGTCCGATGCAGAAGGAGCAGGAGAAATGTTCCGTGTAACCAATTTAGATGCTAAAAACCCACCGTTGAACGAAGACGGATCGGTCAATTATTCGGAAGACTTTTTCGGCAAAGCGGTGAATTTAACGGTTTCCGGTCAGCTGGAAGGAGAATTAGCCGCTTTGGCTTTGGGCCAGATCTACACATTCGGACCAACGTTCCGTGCAGAGAATTCCAATACTTCCCGACACCTGGCGGAGTTCTGGATGATCGAGCCGGAAGTTGCTTTCAATGATATTCACGACAACATGGATTTGGCTGAAAAAATGCTGAAATACATTTGTGACTACGTGATGAAAAATTGTGCCGATGACCTGAAATTCCTGGATGAGCGCGAAGCACAGGAACAGCAGTCGAAACCACAAAATGAACGAAACGAATTGGGATTGATCGAACGTTTGCAGTTCGTAACTACAAATGATTTCAAACGCATCACTTACACCGAAGCCATTGATGTGTTGATGAATTCCAATCATTATAAAAAGAAGAAATTCAAGTACGATGTGAATTGGGGAACTGATTTGCAGTCCGAACATGAGCGTTATTTGGTGGAGAAAGAATTCAAGCGTCCGGTGATCATTACGGATTATCCGGCTTCTTTCAAAGCATTCTACATGCGTGCAAACGATGGTTGCGAACCAGGAAAAGAAACCGTTGCTGCAATGGACATTTTGTTCCCCGGGATCGGTGAAATGGTTGGTGGTTCTCAGCGTGAAGAGCGTTTGGAAGTATTGCAGAAAAAATGTGCAGATTTCGGCATCCACGAAGAAGATTTGTGGTGGTATTTGGATACGCGCCGTTTCGGATCGGTTCCGCATGCCGGTTTCGGATTAGGTTTCGAAAGAATGGTGATGTTCGTAACTGGTATGAGTAATATCCGCGACGTGATTCCGTTCCCGAGAACACCGCAGAATGCGGAGTTCTAGAAAGTTCAAAGGTTAAAAAGTTCAAAATCGTTCAATTGGAAAAGTTCAAAAAGTAAAAACATGCTATTGAACTAACTGATGTTTTTTCTTATCTTAAATAGAAACACGAAAGATATGGAAGGAGTAAAACGTTTTGAGGAGTTAAGAATTTGGAAAGAAAGCAGGGTGTTTTCTAAAGAAATACATTCAATTTTTAGATATAAGAATCGATTCGAAGAAAGGGCTTTGAGTGATCAGATAATTCGTTCGAGTGGCAGTGTAATGGACAACATTGCTGAAGGGTTTGAGCGCGGAGGGAATAAAGAATTTTTGCAGTATCTTTGGATCTCAAAAGCTAGTGCGGGAGAAAGCAGATCTCAACTTTATCGAGCCTTAGATTGTGAACTAATTGAAGAAACCGAATTTTTAAAATTGAAATCCAAAGCTGAATTGTTATCCGTTGGAATCTATAATTTGATTATACAGATCAAAAAATCTGAGTTCAAAGGGCAAAAATTTAGTTAGAATAATTAATTTGAACATTTGAACATTTGAACATTTGAACATTTGAACATTTGAACATTTGAACATTTTTTACAATACTGAATAAATCCTCTAATGGCACTACGGCAGCAGCTTACGCAAAAACTGGAACAACGGCTTTCCCCTCAGCAGATTCAATTGATGAAATTGCTGCAGGTTCCTACGATGGAATTGGACCAGCGGATCAAACAGGAATTGGAAGAAAATCCGGCGTTGGATGAAGGTACTGAGGAAATAGAGGACGAGTACGACAACGATCAGGAAGAAGATTACAAAGACGACGAGAACGAATTTGATAACGATTTCGACATAAGTGATTACTTCGATGACGATACTCCTGATTACAAAACACAGGTCAACAATAAGAGTAAGGATGACGAAGAACGCGGAGTTCCGCTTTCCGTTGATTCCTCTTTCCAGGATAAACTCACAGAACAGCTGCATTTATTAGACCTCGACGACACGCAGTTTCAAATTGCCGATACCATTATCGGGAACCTGGATGAATCCGGTTACCTGAATCGTGAATTGGATGCGATTGTGGACGATTTGGCTTTTGCTTCCAACGTCCTGGTTTCGGAAGAAGAGGTGGAGCAGGTGCTCAAGCTTGTCCAGGAATTGGATCCGGCTGGAATTGGTGCCAGGGATTTGAGAGAATGTTTGCTGCTTCAGATCGAACGCATCCAGGAAGGAAATATCACCTTGTTTACAGCCAGAAAAATTCTCGAGGACCATTTCGAAGAGTTTACCAAAAAGCATTATGATAAGATCCAGAAGAAACTGGAAATAGAAGATGAAGATCTCAAAGAAGCCATTGACGCAATCATTCGATTGAATCCTAAGCCGGGTGGTTCTTTGAAGGATAATTCGAAAAGTATCCAGCAGGTGATTCCCGATTTCATGATCGCAGAATTCGACGGAAAACTGGAATTGTCAATCAATGGAAGAAATACACCGGATTTAAAGGTTTCCAAGGAATACGAGCAATTGCTCAGAAGCTATGGTGAAGGCGCCAAAACGTCCAAATCAGACAAAGATGCACTCCTGTTTGTGAAAACAAAACTGGAAGGGGCAAAGTGGTTTATCGATGCCATTCGTCAGCGCCAGCAAACACTCTTTACTACGATGCATGCCATTATGATGTATCAGTATGATTTCTTTTTGACGGGCGATGAAACGAATATGAAACCGATGATCCTGAAGGACATTGCAGAGATCGTATTACTCGATATTTCAACGGTTTCCCGTGTTGCGAATTCAAAATACGTTCAAACAGCATACGGAGTTTATTCCCTGAAATACTTTTTCTCCGAGTCACTTTCAACCGATTCAGGTGAAGAAGTTTCTACCAGGGAAGTGAAGAAAATTTTGACAGATGCTATCGAAGCGGAAAACAAAAAGAAACCTTTGACAGATGAGCATTTGGCAAAATTGCTGAACGACAAAGGATACAATATTGCCCGAAGAACAATTGCCAAATACAGAGAGCAATTGAATGTTCCCGTTGCACGTTTAAGAAAAGAGCTGTAATGAATATCGTCTCTAAGATTCTTTCCTGGCTTTTTCTACCGCTCCTGGCACCGATTTATGCCATTGCAATTGCGATGTACATTGAAAATACGGAGGCAGATTTTTACCAGGGACAAAGCTTATATTGGTTGGAACCCAGGGCAAAGGAATTCTTATTATACTTTTTCGTCTTTTTTTCGTTCCTGGCACCTGCATTAACTGTTTTATTTCTGCAAACAAGAGGTTCGGTTACCTCTGTGATGATGGAAAAGAGGTCAGAACGCATCATTCCGTCCCTGATGACCATTTTATTCGGGATTTCCTTATTTGTCATTTTATGGATCAAAATTCCGGAGACTCTTCCCGGAGCACGTTTCATTTTCGGTCTTTCATTTGGTTCACTCATTGCTGTAGTGGTTTGTACCATTTTGACCTTCCGCTGGAAAGTTTCCCTTCACGCCGCAGGAATGGGAATTCTGACAGGTTTTCTCTACATGTATTACAGCCAAATGTTTCTTTTCCCGATGTGGATCCTGTTTCTTGCCTTCATTGCCAGCGGAATTGTGATGGCTGCAAGAATGGCTCTCAACCTCCACAGCCTGGCGCAATTGCTTGCAGGTTTTGCAATAGGATTTGCAAGTTTGGCGGTCGGAATAAAATTTTTCTTCGTTTATTATTAGAAATCAGGAGTTAGCGAAAATTATTGTTAAGTTCAATGACAAAAAATTGTCTTTTTTGTTAAATTTGTTCGTCTGCTGACAACCTTTCCAACATTTTGTTGTCTAGCAGATACAGAACTAAAAACAAACCGCGTTGAAAAAACTAGTGATCCTCGCAGGGTTTCTTATTTCCGTTTCGGTCTCTTTCTCCCAGGAAATCGATTCAAGAATCCTCAAGAACAAAGGCAAAGAAGCCGAAAAGATGTATGAATACAATAAGAACTCATACAATTACCTCCTATTCGAATTAGACCATTCCTACGAGATTGTCTTTAAGAAAACGCTTTCCAGGGAACAGCGTAATGCGATAAACAAAGACATTCATTTGACAGAGGCAGCCATTGCCAACATCGGCACAGCCACTTTTAATTTCTACGATTTTGGAATTAAACTGTCCAAATCAGAAAGACAGTACGTTCAAATCGACAAAGAAAGAGTATTGGTTTTTTACGCCATTCCCGAAATAACTAAGGCTTTTACCACAAGCCCGTCAAACACGAAATAGACCTGATTTAATATGAAGAATTTTTTGATCCTGCTGATGCTGGCAGTGACCGGCACAGCTTTTTCCCAGATGAACATTCAGTTGACACCCGCAATTAACGGCACAACTATAAATACCTGCAACGGATTTATCATTGACTCCGGTGGACAAGGAGGTAACGGCTACGGAAATAATGAAAACATTACTGTGACCATTTGTCCGGATACACCCGGAGATATCATTTCCATTGTCTTCAACTTATTCCAGTTGAGTAATACGGATGACAACCCGGCTCCAAATATCACGAATGTAGATTACATGGACGTGTATGACGGAAACTCTACAGCGGCTCCTACTTTGGGAACTTACTCCGGTAACCAGCTTCAGGGAGTGATTATTCAGGCTACGGCTTTGAATCCAACAGGTTGTATTACCATCCGTTTCCGTTCCAATTCAGTTGGAACAGGAATGTTTACAGCGAGTGCAACTTGTGAAACACCTTGTGCTACTCCAACTGCGGCGGGTATTATCGTTGGAGGTGAAACTTTGGACAGCACACGTGTTTGTGTAGGAGATTTAGTGGATTTTTCCGGAATTGCTTCATCTGCTGCTCCAGGATTTACATTGACTAATTACGAATGGGATTTTATGGACGGACAAACTGCGACAGGTGCAACTGTTTCTCATGCTTTTGATACTCCCGGACAATACTTAGTGCAGCTATTCCTGACCGATGATAATGGTTGTGGAAATACTAACCTGATAGATTTACAGGTTTTCGTTGCAACAGTCCCAACATTTATTGGCTTCCCTGGCGATGCCACTTTGTGTTTAGGTGAAACCACTACTTTTACTGCAGATCCTGACACTTATGAGGTTCTTTGGAATGGTTTTCCGGGTTCTCAAACGATTGACGACGGGTGTTTGCCCGATACCTTATTGGGAGTTTCCCAGGACGTAGAGATTATGCAGACCGGTTTTGCTGCCGGATCAACGATTACACAATTGAGCGACATTCAAAGTTTATGCCTGGATCTGGAACATTCCTTCATGGGAGATTTGGTACTGATTGTTCAATGTCCGAATGGTCAAAATCAGATCTTGCACCAGCAAGGTGGAGGTGGTATCCAAATTGGGGAGCCGAATCCAATAGATAATGTAGATTGCAGTGATCCGACAACCCAGGGAATTCCGTACACTTATTGTTTCACGCCGATGGCTACAGAAACTTGGGTAGAATGGGCAAATAACAATGGTTTTGGAGGAACAATTCCAGCAGGAAACTACGAACCGATCCAACCGTTTACAAACCTGATTGGTTGTCCTTTGAACGGAATCTGGACACTAACAGTTATTGATAACTGGGCTGCGGATGACGGAACATTATTCGCATTTGATATTAACCTGGATCCTTCATTGTATCCGCCGGTAACAGTTTTCGAACCTCAAATTGGTTTGGGAAGCGACTCTTCATACTGGGTGATGCCTGCAAATTTTGCAACAGTATCTCCAAATGGTGATGTGTTGTCAATTAATCCAACCGCTGCGGGAACATATACATACACTTATATAGTTGTTGATAATTTCGGTTGTCAAAACGACTCCACGGTAGTCCTTACCGTAAACGATAATCCAGTGGCTGATGCAGGTCCGGACGCTACCATTTGTAACGGAACACCCATTCAGTTGGACGGAAACATTGTTGGTGGAAACAACAGCTGTGACTACACTTTTAATCTCGAGGATTCCTGGGGAGATGGCTGGAATGGAAACAACCTGGTCGTAGTAGTTAATGGAGTTACTTCCAATTTTACTATTCCCGGCGGATTAACTGCCAGTTATACCTTATCCATTCCGAATGGCGCTGCTTTCACCGTTCAGTTTGATGGTGCAGGAGCATTCGTCAATGAGTGTTCATATGAAGTATTGGATGCAGCCGGTGCGGTGGTACTTTCAGACGGAACGAATGGAAATGCTTCAACTACAACACATAATTTAACCGGGAATTGTTTAGGAAACTTAACTTATGCGTGGACTCCCGCAACTGCTGTTTCGAATCCCGCTATTTTAGATCCGATTGCAACGGTAAACGGAGCTACTACTTTGACCTTATCAGTTTATCCAACAGGACATCCGTTGTGTGTAACAACAGATCAGGTGAATATTAATATTTCAGCTTCTGCAAATCCGGGCACGAACAATACTTTATCCATTTGTGCCCAGGGAACACCTGCAGATCTGTTCCCGCTTTTAGGCCCGGCGGCTTCTCCGAACGGAACATGGAAAAATCCTGCAGGTGCTGCAGTAACAATGCCGTATGACCCGATCACGATGAATCCGGGAGTTTATACTTACACCGTTGATTCAAATGGTTGTATTTCTTCTGCGACGATTACTGTGACAGAAATTACTCCAACGGTTACAGCAGTTCCTACAGCTGCAAACTGTCATGGAATGGCAAACGGATCAGCTGTTTTAACTGCTGCAAATGCTACGGAATACTCTCTGAATGGTGCTCCGAATACACCGATCCCTGCACCATTCGTGATTAATGGTTTGGCTGCAGGAAACTACCAGGTAGTTGTATACAATGTTGGCGGATGTACTGCGCAGGTTGATTTCGTCATTACTGAACCGCCTGCTTTGGCTGTTACTTCCATCACTCCGAGCATGGTTGTTTGTTCGGGAGATACTTCTACATTGACTGCTACAGGAACGGGAGGTTCTACTGCTTACACATTTACATGGGTAACAGCTGCAGGAGTTCAGGGAGTTGGTCCTACAATCAATGTGAATACCGTTTCAACAACACAATATTGTGTGGTACTTACTGAAGCTTGTGGTTCTACACCAGACAGTGCTTGTATGATCATTACGGTTCCGCAGCCTTTGAACTTAACACTTACCCCGGATGATGCAGAAGGTTGTTATCCGCACCACGTTCTTTTTTCTAATGTGACGCCAGGTCCGGGAGTTCCTCTATTGAACACGATCGATTTTGGTGATGGAACAGCGGTCATTACAACAAATGCATTGGATACTTGTTCGCATACTTATGAGCATCCGGGAGTTTACACGGTAAGCATCGTATCTGTTTCTGATACGGGATGTACATATACGAATACCTTCACAAATATGATCACGGTATTTGATAAACCGCTTGCAGGGTTCAGTATTTCACCGAATCCAACAACGATTTTTGAAACGCATATTCAGTTGAATAATACCAGTACACCAGATGTGGTAGCTTACGATTGGTCAATGCCGGGAGCAGAACCGAATAATTCATCTCTTGAAAATGTAGGGGTTGATTTACCGGCAGGAATTGTAGGAAATTACCTGATTACGCTGGTCGTAACGAATGAGAATGGGTGTATAGACTCGACCTCCAAAATTGCACAGGTATTGAGCGATGTTATTTTATACGCTCCGAATACCTTTACACCGGATGGGGATGAGTTTAACCAAACCTGGTTCTTATACATCGACGGGATCGATATCCAGCAGTTTAATCTGCAGATTTATAACCGTTGGGGAGAAGTTATTTGGGAAAGCAATGATCCGCAAGGTTCATGGGACGGAACTTACCAGGGAGCTATTGTTCCAAACGGTCAGTACACCTGGGTTTTGGAAACGAAAGAATTGGTCAGTGATAAAAAGTATACCTTTGACGGATATATCAATGTATTGCGTTAAACGACAGTTGGGATTTCATTGCAGATAATCTTCAAAAATAGAGATCAATTGATCAAATTATAAAGAAAAGCATTCCTAAAACACTTGGTAATCAGCCAGGTGTTTTAGGCTATGTGATAAATTATTCAACCGCTTAAATTATGTTTTGTGTGAAGAAGATTGTATTAGTGAGCTTATTGCTTTTTCAATCACTTATTTCTAATGCTCAGACTGTTTCTGATAACTTAAACTGGGTTTCCGGAAGTTCTGTTCTATCGACTACGAGTCCATCTTTTAATTTTTGTAATGGCCCGATAACGTATACAGTTACATCTCCAATTGGATTCATGAATATTTCTACTGCGGGTAACCCAAATTATACTACGGGTATGATCACTCCTGCTTATATTTACGATCCGTCACTAAGTATCCCGATGGCTATTTCTTTCTCACAACCTGTATGCAATCTGCGTATTCGGTTTACAGATTTAGACGGAGGTCAGAATGAGTATTTGAGTAATATTTCTACTCCTTACACGGATTTGACCGATATGGTTGGCCATTTTTCTAATCCCGGGAACGGAACGCAGGTAAATTCAAGTATGGATGATGCACGT
This sequence comes from uncultured Fluviicola sp., assembly GCA_965650365.1. Lineage (GTDB taxonomy): Bacteria > Bacteroidota > Bacteroidia > Flavobacteriales_D > Crocinitomicaceae > Fluviicola. The sequence continues at coordinate 40,529 of CBFGOJ010000003.1, forward strand.
GGATGGGTAGAATGGGACGGGCCGATAACGAACCTGACGTTTAATTACAATCGACCGGGGCCAGGTTGTGGGTTGATCATTGATTCTATTATTTTCGAATGTTGTTCACCCCCTCCCTGCAATCAACCGCCAAATCCCGGAACGAATAATGCACTGAGTATTTGTTCCCAGGGATCGCCGACAGATTTATTTCCGCTTTTAGGAGCTGGGGCTTCTGTAAATGGGGCATGGACAAATTCAACGGGAGCTGCGGTAAATATGCCCTATAATCCAGTTACAATGAATCCGGGAGCATATACTTACACTGTTGACTCAAGTGGTTGTGTTTCATCAGCGGTTATTACTGTTACAGAAGCTAATCCAACGGTTGTTGCTGTTCCAACAGATGCAACTTGTCACGGGTTTTCGAATGGTTCTGTTGCTTTAACCATTGCGAATGCAACCGGATATTCGTTAAATGGCGGACCCAATACACCTATTCCGAGTCCATTTGTTTTAAACGGATTGATCGCAGGAGCTTATCAGGTTGTTGTCTATACTATTGGAGGGTGTTCAGATACAGAAGATTTTGTGATCAATGAACCACAGACTTCGCTGCCTTTAATTACTTCCGTTTCACCGGATATGATTGCCTGTTCCGGAGATATCTCAGCACTTACTGCCACGGGATCAGGGGGCTCTTTGCCCTATACTTTTACCTGGTTTACGAATACCGGAATTATAGGAAACGGTACAACTATTAACGTAACAACAAATCAGACGACGCAATATGGAGTGATTATGACCGAGGCTTGTGGTTCGACACCAGATACTGCATTCGTGACAATCGTTGTGCCACAACCATTGATTCCAGTACTTACTCCGGATGATACGGCTGGCTGTTTTCCGCATCACGTGATATTCTCGAATAATACAACCGGACCCGGAAATGTGGTAACGAGTACCATCGATTTTGGTGATGGAACACCGGCAATTATAACCAATGCATTGGATACCTGTTCGCATACCTATGAATCTCACGGAACCTATACGGTTTCAATCACTTCTATTTCCGATAATGGGTGTGTTTATTCCAATACATTTACTGATATGATTGCGGTTGACGGCCCCACTGCAGACTTCACTATTTCGCCCAATCCGACAACCATTTTTGAGACACATATTGTATTGAACAATACCAGTTCATCAGATGTTGTCAGCTATAGTTGGTCTATGCCGGGTGCTGCGCCAAATCAATCATTTCTTGAAGATGTGAGTATTGATTTGCCGGAAGGCATTGTCGCAAATTACCCCATTACATTGATTGTTACAGACGCAAATGGATGTATTGATTCGGTAACTAAAATTGCTCAGGTATTGAGCGATGTAATCTTATATGCTCCAAATACATTTACACCTGACGGGGATGAGTTTAATCAAACCTGGCTCTGGTATATTGACGGAATTGATATCTTTCAATTTAATTTGAAGATCTTCAATCGCTGGGGAGAAGTAATTTGGGAAAGCAACGATCCGCAAGGCTCATGGGATGGAACTTATCACGAGAAAATCGTTCCGAATGGTTTATATACCTGGGTTATAGAAACACGGGAATTTGTGAGCGATAAAAAGTATACCTTTAATGGACATATTAATGTACTTCGTTAAATGAAAGCAGCGGTTTTTACGGGTAATCCTATTCAACAAAATGGGTCGATAGTTTATAATGAACAGGGAGATGCGGTAATCATCGATCCCAGCTGTTATGAACGCTATGAGCAGGAGGAATGGATGGATTTCATCGGCATGAAGAATTTGAAGGTACATGCGGTTTTAAACACGCATTGCCACATCGACCACATTACCGGGAATGCCTTTTTCGTAGAGAAATTGGGAGTTCCGTTTTATGCTCACAAAGAAGAATTGTTTACGCTGAGTTTTGCAGACCGTTCTGCACAGATGTACGGATTGGCGGCTTATGTTCCTTCTCCGGAACCAACCGATTATTTGACGGATAACCAGGTTTTGAAGTTTGGAGATCTGGAATTGAAAGTAATTTTCGGGCCGGGTCATTCCGTAGGACACGTGGCTTTTTACAGTGAAGCAGATTCTTTGCTGATCGGCGGAGACATCTTGTTCAAAGGAAGTTTTGGCAGAGTTGATTTGCCGGGCGGATCCATGGAAGTATTAAAAAAGACCATTTTTGAACGCATCTTTACGCTGCCTGAAAATACAGTTGTTTACCCGGGACACGGGCCAACAACTACGATTGGCGAAGAAAAACGAACGAATTATATTTACCAGTTTTAAAAAGAAATCCCCGCAGATGCGGGGATTTTAGTTAATTCGGTTATTGAACCACAGTACAACACATAGCCAATGTGTTAGATTTAATCCAAAAGACAGAAAGTAAAACTATGTGTCCTATGTACCTATGTGTTCATTAAACAGAGAATCTATTGTGGTAAACTATTTCTTCCTGAAATAAATTCGAACCGGAACTCCTTCAAAATTGTACATTTCACGCAGGCGGTTTTCCAAAAAGCGTTTGTACGAATCCGGAATGTACTGCGGTAAATTACAGAAGAACGCAAATGCAGGAGCATGAGTTGGAAGCTGCTGCACATATTTGATCTTCACATATTTTCCTTTCAAGGACGGTGGTGGATTACTGTCAATAATCGGTAGTAATTTATCATTCAACTCTGAAGTAGAGATCTTGCGGGTACGATTTTGATAAACATCCATTGCTTTTTCCAAAGCCTTGTGGATCCGTTGTTTCGTCAATGCAGAAGTAAAGATGATCGGAACATCATTGTATGGTGCTAAATCTTCTCTTAGTTTCTTTTCGTATTCCACAGCAGTCATGGTATCTTTTTCTACCAAATCCCACTTATTGACCAAAACCACCACTCCTTTGTGGTTCTTTTCGATCATGTAATAAATCGTCAAATCCTGCTTTTGAATTCCTTCTGTTGCATCGATCATGAAGATACAGATATCGGAATCTTCAATGGTACGAACCGAGCGCAATACCGAATAGTATTCAATATCTTCCGTCACTTTCGCTTTCTTTCTGATACCGGCAGTATCAACCAGCATGAAATCAAAACCAAAAGCTTTGAAGCGGGTATCGATGGAATCGCGCGTAGTTCCGGAGATATCCGTTACAATATTTCGTTCTTCACCGGTAAAAGCATTGATCATAGAAGATTTACCAACGTTTGGTTTCCCAACCACGGCAATACGAGGCAGATTTGCTTCTTCTTCTCCGCGTGGATCTTCTTTGTCAAAGTATTTCACCACTTCGTCCAAAATTTCTCCGGTACCGGTACCATTTGCTGCAGATAAGTCGAACACTTCTCCCAAACCAAATGACCAGAATTCAGCCGACAGACCAACACGGCCATTGCTGTCTACTTTATTTGCGATTACCAATACTTTCTTTTTGGATTTGCGCAAAATAGTTGCTACTGTCTCATCCAGGTCTACAATTCCTGTGGTAACATCCACTACAAACAAAATAACGTTTGCTTCGTCAATGGCGATTTCAACCTGCTTGCGGATTTCTCCTTCAAAAATATCTTCTGAACCTCGCACGTAACCCCCGGTGTCAATCACTGAGAACGGAATTCCGTTCCATTCGCCACGTCCGTAAATCCGGTCGCGGGTTACACCGCTTATTTCTTTCACGATAGCGTGACTACTTTCCGTTAAGCGGTTGAACAGGGTGGACTTTCCTACATTCGGGCGTCCTACGATGGCAATTATATTTCCCATTTTTTGTTTTTTAGACGTACTTCACAGCACTGCGTTATAGATAATCCCGGGCTTATTAATACCCGTACTTTTTCAATTTTTGTTCACTGGCTCTCCAGTCTTTATCCACCTTCACGAAAGTCTCCAGAAATACCTTCTGACCTAAGAAAGCTTCCATATCCAAACGGGCATCCCGGCCAATACGCTTCAGCATATCGCCTTTCTTCCCTATAATAATTCCTTTTTGTGAATCGCGCTCCACGATGATCAGTGCACGAATATGTGTAATGTTTTCCGCTTCCTGGTAGGATTCAATTTCTACCTGGCAAGCGTAAGGAACCTCTTTATCACAGTGCAAAAAGATCTTTTCGCGGATCATCTCCGAAACGAAAAAGCGCACCGGTCGATCAGATAATTCATCCTTATCAAAATAGGCCGGACCTTCAGGAGCTAATTGCAAAATGCGGTCCCAAATGACACCAATATTGAATTTGTGAAGGGCAGAAGTTGGAATGATCTCCGCATTCGGAACTTTTTCTTTCCAATATTGAACGCGCTCTTCCAATTTAGCCTGATCGGCTAAATCAATCTTATTCAGGATCAACAACACCGGAATTCGCAGTCTTACAATCCGTTCCAATGTTTCTTTGTGGTTCATTTCGTTTTCGTGCATATCTGTAATGAACAACAAAATGTCCGCATCCTTGAAGGAACTTTCCACGTAGCTCATCATGGCATCGTGAAGTTTATACGAAGAATTTACTACACCCGGTGTATCCGAAAAAACGATTTGATGATCATCACCATTCACCAATCCGTGGATCCGGTGGCGCGTTGTTTGCGCTTTGGAAGTAACGATGGAAAGCTTTTCGCCCACCAATCCATTCATAAGCGTCGATTTACCAACGTTCGGGCTACCAACAATGTTTACGAAAGCAGATTTGTGAGACATATTCTGAGAAATTTAGTGCAACGCTTGTGCTGAAGCTTCAGCGAAGGCACAAAGATACGCTTCTTATTCCAAAAAACGGCCGAAAACCACGAATTCATGCGTTAATTAATCGAAATTTCACCTCCCGGAAACCGGATTTTAGTTAAAACCTAAAAACCTGTCTATCAGGCTTCGACTGTTTTCAATCGATCCCAACAAACAGGTTTCTCCTCATTCTAATTATTGATTTAGGCTAGAATGGTTTCTCTTTAGAAATGGAGTCACGCGTATTTTTCTGAACGGCCACCGCTCCGAAAAGTGCCAATACAAAGGAAAATGCAAAGAATCCTTTTTCACTTCCCCACATATTGGCGTTCCACAAACCGACAACCAGCAAGGAAATAGAAAGGATGGTGCAAAACCAGCTGATCCCGTAATATATATCTGTTACCGGAATTCCTTCCAGGCGGTCGCGGACAGCTTTTTGTACACTAATGACTGAAAACAGGGCGAACATGATCACGGTGAAATAAAATCCTTTGTCCGACAATTGAAGTTCCTTGTTTCCGAAAATACCACTGAAGTATCCGATTAATCCGGTTCCGAAAGCTACCCAGCTGGCAGAGATAAATGCAAATGAAGGTTTCTGAGTCATCGTTTTAAGTTTAAAAGTTTTGACAAAGATGTAGCCTGCTAATCTTTTAGTAAAATGATTTAGTAATACCTGAAAAGGGCGAGTTGCGATTTTCCGTACAGAGATTATTTTTTCTCAAGATTATTAAACCAATTTGTTTGAACTATTCGGAGCCTCAGACGTTAAGGTTTTTTCACAAAAGTTTTTCCCGAAATGCTTGCATATCCATAAAAAGTGCGTATCTTTGCACTCCACTAACAGAAACGACTGTTAGTAATTGAAATAGCAAGAATCATTTTTAAAGATATATTGCGGGGTGGAGCAGTTGGTAGCTCGTCGGGCTCATAACCCGAAGGTCGCACGTTCGAGTCGTGTCCCCGCTACAAAGAAAAGGTTGTCAAGTTTTGGCAACCTTTTTTGTTTTATAGAAATTGCTATTCATGTTTGTCACCTACATTTTATATTCTACAGTTCACGATAAGATCTATATTGGTTATACCTCAGACTTAATAGACCACTTTCATTCCCAAAATCAATTTGGAACAAAAGGTTAGACTCTTAAATTTCGCCCTTGGAGAGTAATTCATGTTGAATTCTTCGAATCAAAACAAGAAGCCATGAAACTTGAGAAAGAATTGAAATCCTCCAGAGGGAGAGATTTTATACAACTAACATTTTAAATATGTGACTCTCAGGAAGCAGGTTTTACTTTTTAGACAGATTCATTTTCTTCAGGTGCGTGATCCTATTGTAGCCTTCCCTGTTTTTTAGTGAAGTTTACACTATCTTCGGATATTAAATGTTACGATAAAAGAAATCGAAAAACCGAATCCGCTTCTCAGTCTTCTATTTGCTGCTTTAATTCCTTTGTCTGAAAATTGTTCCGGATGATGTTCAGCATCCTTCTTTACAAGCACATAAGAATATAATGCATTAGCACTGATGATTAGATTGATTTCTGAATCTTCCGGGTCCACGAAGTTGAAATTTATTCCGGTTTGGAAATTCATAAAATCCCTATAAGGCAATGAATATATTTCAATTACTTCCGGTTCTACCTCAAAATCCACCACATTTTTGAAACTATGCCTAAACCCCACCCCGATACTTGGATTCACGAAATTTTCTGAAAAGAAAGTATACTTCACATCTGAGAAAAGTGATACTCCTCCTGAAAACAAGCCGTATGCTGGTGCAACAAATAATTCCAGTCCTTTTAACGGAGAATGCCCCAATTGCAGTTTTGTAGTTCCTATGCCATTTACATAAACATTATCAAACCCAACACTGAATTTATACTGAGCAAATGAAAATTGGGTAAACAGGACACATATTAATACTAGTTTTTTCTTCATGTTGAATAAATAGTTATTATAATTATCTGTAATAATTTTCTATGTTAACCGATAACCTTATTTATAGACAAAGAAAAGTAACTTCAAAAATCTTGTGCAAAATGATCATTGCAATCTACTAAATAAAACAAATCAATAAGAAAAATCTGAAAGGTCAAATTTTTTTCCAAAGTGAGAAAAACGCTTACCAATTTTTTTATGCTAAATAAATGGCTATTCAATTGTGTTTTAAATACATCCATTTCCGGAATAAAACAGATATAAGAAATAAGTCGAAAACCACCATCCGCTTAACATTGAATTCATTCCCGGGCGGTATCTTTGCTGCAAAACAGAACATCATGAACAAAGTCATTGCATTAGCAATCGTTGCAACTTTGGGTTGCACTACCTTCGTTTCTGCTCAAAGCGGAACAACAACTTCAACAGAACGCATCAGCCTTGCAGGGATTGAAATTCCTGCCACAATGGCCGTGCCAGCCGGAGTAAAAGCCATCGAAGAAACTTACAGTTACTACATTACGAATGGAAGTAATTTCGTGATCTCTGTGGAGTCGGCATACGACATGACGCTTGAAAAAGCAAAGGCGGAAATTGCTGGAAACTCGGATAAAAAATTGCTTTCGACCAAAGCACATTCAGTGATTTACAAGGAAACAATGATGGGTAAAGAGATGGTGCATTTCGAATCTTATGTAGAGATTGGCGGACAGCTTTACCGTTTCTACGATAAGCGCGTTACTCCTCTTACTTTGGATAAAGTAACACCCATGTGCGAAGCGGTTGAAACTATTCAGCCATTATAAGCATTAAAACTTTTTGTGAGAAGGTTGTCCGGTTGGACGGCCTTTTTTTGTTTCCGCTGGATTTTTCGCATAAAAAAAGGATTGCGCGCCATTTGCGGACAACCCTTTCATTCAAATCGGACCTTACCTGGTCGCTACTCCCAATAGGGATAGAACGAGTGCAAGTGCCCGTCGCTTAATAACGCGTTTCATTTTTTTCCTGAAATCGGAACTGAAAATATATTTAAGTACATATTCCATAGGTTTAAATTACGGATTTTAATCAAAAAATAAAAGTTAAATCTTCCTGTTTCTTCGTAAATCCCTTACGACCTGTATCACTATTTTTGTATTCAGATCAATGAGAATTAAAAAAAACCACTAATTTTCACCAATACCTTAAGCTGTTTACAATGAAGAAATTAACCCTTGCCTTTGTCCACGGATACAGTGTCACGAACCTTGACACATACGGAGAAATGCCGCTGCGAATGATGCAGGAAGCTGCCACTTATGGCTATGAACTCAAAATCGAACACATTTTCTTAGGCCGCTATATCAGTTTCAACGACGAAGTGCGTTTGGAAGATATTTCCCGCGCTATGGAACAGGCTGTACAGGAACAACTCATGCCAACTTTGAAAGCGGATGAACGTTTTGCCTGCATTACGCATTCTACGGGCGGACCGGTTGTGCGCACCTGGTGGAATAATTACTACAAAGATCAGAAGAAGACTTGCCCGATGAGTCATTTGGTGATGCTTGCTCCTGCTAATTTCGGTTCTGCTTTGGCACAATTGGGTAAAAGCCGTTTGGGCCGTATCAAATCGTGGTTTGACGGCGTAGAACCCGGACAGCGCGTATTGAATTGGTTGGAACTGGGAAGCAGTGATGCCTGGAAACTGAATAAGGACTGGATTTTGAACGGAGAGAAATACATTGGTCCGAACGGAATTTTTCCTTTCTCACTGATCGGCCAGGACATTGACCGAAAATTGTACGATCATTTGAATTCTTACACCGGTGAATTGGGAAGTGATGGAGTAGTGCGTGTTGCCGCAGCGAATCAAAATAGCCGTTACATTAAATTAAAGCAGACCGCACCAAAATTAGTGGATGGAAAGTGGCAGGCCGATAACCTGGAAATTTCCGAATTTACTGAAGCAACACCGACACCATTCCGTGTAACTACCCATAACTCGCATTCCGGTGAGGAAATGGGAATTATGCGCAGTCCGCTGAAAGATCAGAAAGACCAAAAAGGGAAAGAAGTAGTGGATGCGATTTTCCGTTGTGTGGGAGTTAAAACAGATGCTGCCTATAAAAAACTGACTGCAGATTTTGCAAAGGAAACCACAGAAGTGCAGCAAAAAGGTTTGGTGGAAGAAGACAAAAGACTTTTTGGAAAAAAATATTTCATTCATGACCGCTATTCCATGATCCATTTCCGCCTGGTAGATTCAGAAGGACATGCCGTAACGGATTTTGATTTAATATTGACCGGTGCCAATCACGATCCGAATGGACTACCGGCTGGTTTCTTCGCAGACAGGCAGTGTAATTCGATCAACAAATCAACCGTTACTTATTTCTTCAATTACGATGTGCTTCACGGAAGAAAAGCAATGACGGTAAATGGCTACAAACTGGAAGAATTGAAAGGACTCAACGAATTGGGACTGATCATTCGTCCGCGCCCGGAAGACGGATTTATCCGCTACCTGCCTTGTGAGATTCATGCTTCCAAAGAGTTATTCGATAAAGCATTACAGCCCAATTCAACAACGATGATCGAGATTCAGCTTCAGCGAGTGGTAAGCAACGAAGTATTCCGTTTTGAGAAAGTAAAGAATATGGATGGTCCGCAAAACCTGAACTTTAAAAAAGCGAGTCCCGGAAATGGGATTGTGAAATAGAACTCATCAGTATTGTTTGGGATATAAAAAAACGGTTGTCTGAAAAGACAACCGTTTTCCGTTAATTTATAGTTGCTTGATTTATTGCTGCATAATTTTCCTCACCTGTTTTTCTTCAACAGACTTGATCTGTTCTACTTGTTTCAGGCTGTTTCCTTGTTGATTGAGTAAGTAATCCTGGAAGATATGGCTCAGATACAGCGGTGATTTCATCATTCCCTGCGTTTTGAACTTCACAGCACTGTGACAGGAGAAACAGTTTGCCAGGTTGGTCACATTGATAGAATCAATATTCGGTTCAAACGTTTGCGTAAATGTTTCCATCGTAACGTTGGCACAATTCAAACTACCGCGGGCAAAACTTCCGGGCATGGCATTCGTGAGGCTGTATCCCAAACTATCCAGCAATTGCGCTTGCTGCAAAGGAGTTGTCCCATCGGTATTTAGCCAAATGGACCCGTTGTAGAAATAATTTGCCCAAACATCGTTTTCTGCTTCCAGTTGCGATTTCACACATTGGTTAATTCCATCCACGTTCGCGAAATCTGCCGGTTCCTGCTGAGACGTAGCCATAAATGTTCCATCCGGGTTGCACGGAATTCCATATTGGTATAAGTCAAAAATCTTATGAGGAGTTTGCCCTAATTCCGTTGCGGAATTGTACAGGATTCCGTTAATTCCGCTTGTACTTCCCTGCTTAAACAAAAGCTGATCAACGGAAGAACTTGCTGAGTTTGCATCCCAGTCATAATCCGGTGAAAGATCATCGTGTTCAAAAGTTGCCCAAATAAATTCCGGGTGATTTTCTACCACACCAACTACGTGCATTCCGATCAGGGCAACTTCGGTATTTGTGAAGGAAACACCATTGTTTTTAGATAATGAAGCAGTGGTTGTATAATATTCATTTTGCTTAGCTGCCGGAATTGCAGAAACGGGAACCCAGGCTACTTTCATTTCAAAAGATCCAACCGGGAATGCAGCTGTGTTATTAAGCGGTAAGGACCCATTCTTCAAATCCTGTGCAAAGGCCAATGCTGCAGTATGCATGGTTGGATTCATGTGAATGGAATAATAAACCATTGCGCCATTTCCTCCGTTGTAATCCGGATTGGTCTGCAAAACGGCACTTTCAGAGCCTGCCTGCGCGGTATCCTGAAGCACCAGCGATGCTCCGCCCGGTACAGAAACAGTTGCCATGTTTGAGGTCACCTGTTTTACTTTGCTTTGGTTCAGGAATAGTGGATTTCCTCCGGCATCGGGTTTTGTAAGCCAAAGGAATTTATTCCAGGACCACTGGTGAAAAATCTGGTTCGTAGTGCTGGAAGCGTCGAAAGGACTTCCTGATCCTTCTTCAGGTGCCGGAGTTTGACTGTGGGGAAACCAACTTGGATTGGCAAAACAAAGTGAATCCGGGGAATTGCTGGTATTATAAGCAACCTTTTCCACTTTTTCATCGGTGCCGGAAGTGCAATTGGTGAGTACTGCCAACCCAATAATGGTCAGCAACCCCAAACTTAGGGTTAAAGTGTTCTTTTTCATGAATAGTGTCTGTTTTAAGTTGGGGTGAAGGTACCATAATTTAGATCCCTTCAAGCAGTGATTGACACCAAATTGAAAATACGATTCATCAAACCCTGAAATCCGTGCATGAACTTCAAAACAGAGTCTTCTTATTGTTTTTTGGCATTAAAATTGCCTTTCTTCATCTCATGAAAACAGCACTTTTTTTGATCCTTCTCTTAGTTCAAACACCGCTTTTTGCGCAGCTCAAATGCAAGAAAGTGAAGCAGCCCGACGGATCGGTTGTCTCCAAATGCATTCATAAGAATGGAAAGGTATCAACCATTGAGACCTGGAATAAGGATAAGCGACACGGAAACCTGAAAGGCTTCAATAATAAAGGGCAAGAATTGTTCTCACTTCCGTTGAGGTATTATGGCGGACATGCTTCTGCACTTTTGAGCTGGCATGCAAACGGACAAGTGAAAAGCGTTTCCTACAGCGATGCACCTGATGGCGGCATTCAATATTATCATTCCACTTGGTTGTTCGATGAGAAAGGAAATCAAACTTCTTTTTCGGAAGACAGCTATGACGATAAATTGAAATTGGAAGTTCCTGTTCGGGATACGGCTAAGCCGCGAAAGCCTTTAGTGGAAATCAATGAGGTGTTGGAAAACTAGTTTTTAATTAATTTTCTTCTTTTTTAACTTGATTTCAGGCATTTTAATGTCATTTTAAGACAAAACCGGGTCATTTTCGCTAATTTTAGGGATCATCACAAATTGGTTTTTTAGTTAGGACCACAAAATCCTTTTCATGGGGCACGTTCCGGAATTAATTATTGACTTGGCACTTATATTAGGTGCAGCAGCCATAATGACTATCATTTTTAAGATGTTACGCCAGCCGGTTGTTCTGGGATATATTATTGCCGGAGTATTGGTTGGACCCTATTTCAATTTCTTTCCTACGGTTGTTGAATCAGATGGAATTAAAACCTGGGCAGAAATCGGGGTAATCTTCCTCCTTTTTGGTTTGGGACTCGAATTCAGCTTCAAAAAATTGCTCAAAGTAGGAAATGTGGCTGTGATCACTTCACTCATGGGAGTCGGAATGACTTTCCTGATAGGTTACAACGTAGGTTTGCTCATGGGCTGGCAAATGATGGACAGCTTATTTATGGGAGGAATTCTGAGTATTGCTTCTACCACTATTATCTTCAGGGCCTTTGATGAATTGGGTGTAAAAAATCAAAAATTTGCCGGAATTGTATTAGGAGCCTTGATTATTGAAGACTTGGTGGCTGTAGTCTTAATGGTGATTTTATCTACTGTTGCCGTCAGCCGCAAGTTTGAAGGGATAGAAATGATCTATTCGATCGGGAAACTTTTATTTTTCCTTGTATTGTGGTTTGTTTCCGGAATTTTTTTCCTTCCAACGCTATTTAAGTTCCTGAAGAAATACCTGAATGATGAAACCTTGTTGGTCCTTTCTTTATCCCTGTGTTTTTTAATGGTGGTGCTTTCTGCACAGGCTGGTTTTTCACCTGCTTTGGGAGCATTTATCATGGGTTCTATCCTTGCAGAAACGCCAAAAGTGGAGAAGATCGAACATTTGGTACAATCTGTAAAAGACCTGTTCGGCGCCATTTTCTTTGTATCAGTAGGAATGTTGCTCGACCCGGATATGCTGGTCGAATACTGGCTTCCGATTGCCATTTCAACGGTCGTTTTGTTAGTAGGAAAACCCATTTTCGCAACCATTGGAGCTTTAATCTCCGGTCAGCCTATCAAAGTAGCAGTTCAAACCGGGATGAGTTTATCCCAAATCGGGGAATTCTCTTTTATCATAGCCACATTGGGAGTAACATTGAATGTAACCAGTGATTTCCTTTACCCGGTTGCGGTTGCGGTTTCTGTAATTACAACTTTCACTACGCCTTACATGATTGGCTTTTCAGGAAGAATGTCGGATTGGGTAACTGTGAAAATGCCGGTGAAATGGAAGAATCGATTGTATAAATACAGCCAGGGAACGCAGCAGGTCACCGAAGCAAGTGATTGGAAAAAATTGATCCGTTTTTACCTGATCAACACGGTTATCTTTTCAGTAGTCATAATTAGTATTATTCTATTGGCTGATCGTTTTCTTGCTCCTTTTTTCGAAGAAAGTCAATGGAAGGACTTATTCATTGTTTCCCTGACCTTATTAATGATCGTCCCGTTTTTATATGCACTTGCTTTCCGGAGAGGGCCTTCCCAAATTTATGCGAGTATCTGGACAAGACCACTTTATCGCGGGCCACTTTTAGCGTTGATTATTTCCCGTATTGCACTGGCTATTTTCTTCGTTGGGTTTGTATTTGCGAAATACTATTCTCCGTTTGCTGCCTTGATCGGAGTACTTGTTACCACTTTGCTCTTTGTTACTCAAAGACACCGGATCAAGCGTTTTTACGGACGCATTGAAAGCCGCTTTTTACTTAACCTGAATGAACGTGAACGGGCTCAGAAGGAGAAGAACTACCTGGCTCCCTGGGATTCTCACTTAACAACCTTCACACTGGATGCACGTTCACCAATCATCGGGTTGCCCTTAAGTACCATGAAGCTTCGCGAAACATTCGGTGTCAATATTGTAATCATTGAGCGGGGAGATCTGACGATCAATATTCCACGGCAGGAAACTGTATTGTATCCCAATGATGTACTTTCCGTAATCGGTACTGATGAACAATTGACCGCATTTAAGAACCATATCACGATTGCAGAAACAAAGGTAGGACCAAAGGCAGATTCTTCGCAAGTTGGACTGCATTCCTTCTCTATTCCGGAAGATTCCAATTTGATTGGTCAAACGATGCGTCATTCCAAAATGCGCGAAATGTGTAAAGGAATTGTGGTTGGATTGGAGCGGGAGGACGAACGTATTGTGAATCCTGATCCGGATATGGCCTTTGAAGCAGATGATGTCATTTGGATTGTCGGATCAAACAGACGGATTCAGGTCTATTTAAGAGATATTCTTAAGAATTCGTAGTGTATTTGTACCGATTGATGTTCGATTCCTTGTGAATTTCAGTTCCTTTTAACAGGTGATTCATCAATTCGTGCATCAAAAGCGGAGCCAGCAAATACCCTTTTGCACCCAAACCGTTTGCAATCACCATTTTCGGATATTTCGGATGTTTCCCCAACAAAGGCCTTCTGTCCGGAACTGTTGGACGCACTCCTGCCTGGTGATCTACAACAACATACTTCTCGGAAGTAATTGATTTCAGATTTTCCAGGATAGTCTGCTTTCCTTCTTCTGTTGGAATAGTATTATCTGTATCCCACGTATATGTTGATCCTACTTTGAAACGCTTATTTCCCACGGGAAGCAGGAAACATTTGCGGTTTAAAGACTCAGCCGAATGAATCGTTGAAGATTCGATGGTCAACACTTCGCCTTTTGTCTGCTGCAAAGGCAAATAGCCGAAAAGTGGATTATAAGTCGAGTCCTTTCCTTCTGCAAAAAGAATATAATCATAGTTGGTTCCTTTATAAATACCATTTTCAGGATCCAGCTCTTCGTGGTTGAAGGTTTCTTCAGAAAGTAAACCGGTTGACTGAAAGTGTGCTCGATTTACCCGGATGAAGACATCGGTATCAATATAGGAAGCTTGGTTTACACGTCCGGTCCCAAAAGTGTTTTGCTCAAGCGGGAAATTCAAATCTTCTTCTTTAAGCGGTTCCATATAATCGGCAAACTCGGGTAAATCTTGTTTTTGCTTCCAAAACTCCAGCTCCTGTTCGGAAGCAAACAACCTGCGGATCACAAGCGGGTGAAAGAAAGAAGTTTTTGTAAGCTGTTCGATTTCACGGTATTTTTCACGAGCAAAAGGAAGGAGTTCTGACACGCGCCAGCTCAGGGTCATGCGTCGAAAAACCAGCGGATTGATAATTCCTGCTGCAACCGCCGAAGAAGCGTTTTTACCATTGTCGATCAATTCCACATCACAACCTGCCTCGAGAAGCTCATGCGTTAAGAAAATTCCTGCAACACCACATCCTACAACCAGTACTTTCATGATGCAAAGGTGTGGAAAAGTTCACACTTCGACTTCGCTCAGTGTCCTTTAATTTAATTGAAGGTTTGAAAAAAGGTGATTGAGCGGAGTCGAAATCACTTTCCAAATTTTGTAAACGGGATAAATCGGGGTACTTTTCGCTGGTAATTCGTATAATCCGGGTATTTCTCTGCAGAAAGCGTTTCTGAAAAATCAGAACTTCCTTTGAATAGAACGACCAGTAATAAACAACCGGCCATCGACCAATTGATCCATTCCCCGGTTGCAACCACGCTGAAACCGTAGAACAACAACCAAATAGTTTGTTCCATGGCGTAATTCGGATGGCGAACAATTCCCCATAAGCCCGTATCCACAAATCCTTTGGCATAAGGTCCCAGCTCTTCTCCTACTTTGATCCGCCGATGTTTTTCTGTTTGAAAATCATATTGCTGCTGATCTGCTATGAACTCAATGATAACGGCAGCAATTATTGCAAGAGCGATTACCCAGTCCCAGGTTTGAATTGCAGTTGGCGCACCATTTCCCAAACCAGTCAGTACAGGAAGTGTGAACAGGAAGATCAGGGTGTTTTGATAAGAGCAGATAAAGAACAAATTGAACAGCATCCAGACAAACCGGTTGTTGAAACCCGGTTTTTTGCGCAGAACTTCCCAGCGGTAATCCTCTTCTCCTGTCCAGAATTTCCATTGATAAGCACCTCTTCGGGCAAAGTTGTAGGTCAAGCGTACTCCCCAGATTGTTACAACGACCGCCATCAGGATCAGGCGCGGAGCAAAATCACCGGCATAAGCCACATGCCACACATAATAGATTGGAATAATACTCCAGATCTTATCGATCTGTGAGTTATTGCGCGTGATTTCTCCCAGTAAAAAACAAACACCGGTGACGATCGCCAAGACAATGCTCATTTCTGTAAGTACTTCAGATTGAAGTATATTTAAAGGGGTTCCAAAATAGAAGGACATCAATGGAACAACCACCAGGGTCAAAATCAGGATAAGTATAGTAATTAACATGCCCGAAAGGTAGTATTTAATTCAAAATGCAGAATTCAAAATGCAAAAAAGAGTCTTGGAAAAACGTGAAATTTTGAAAAGTGAAAACTTCGAGCAGCCGTAGCGGAGTTGAAGTCACTCCGCTACTGCAAGCACCGCAATACTGATCTTTGCTTCGGGGAACTCTTCTCTTAAGATCCGCACACAGGTTTCCAGCGTAGAACCCGTTGTTACTACATCATCTACAACTAGTAAGTGTTTGAGCTCAGTGCTTTTTATTCCCTGGATTTTGAAACGGTTCTGCATGTTTTCCCATCGGGAGGTTTTTCCTTTCTTCGTCTGGCTTTCTGTAAAAGAAATACGTTTCAGCAAGTCTTTTCGAAGCTTAGTGCCGCTGCTTTCGGCCATTCCTTTGCATATCACTTCTGCCTGATTGTAGCCGCGAATAAATTCTTTTTTCGGGTGGAGCGGAACCGGGATCAATGCATCTACATCCGAAAATTTGGCCATGCTTTTCAATTTCAACCCAAGCTCTTTCCCAAAATGGATTCCAACCTCCGGATTGCTTCTGTATTTTAGTTCGTGTAAGATTTGCTGCGTAGAACCTTCCTGTTTGAATCGAAGCAAGGCATAAGTCCCTTCCAGGTTTACCCTTCCCCAAAATAATTTATCGAGGTTGGTTTCCTCGGGGTAATCTTCATAATGCGTATAAGCTAATTCGCTCGAGCAAATCGGACAAATTGCCAACCTGGATTGGTTGTACTCATTTTTACAGATCAAACAATTTTGAGGATACAGCACATGGAGCAAATCACGCGTCCATTTGTTAAAATTCGACGAAAAATTTAGTGACATAGTAGTGTTTATTTGGCTTTGCTTAACTATCAACAACTAACTGTTAATAGCCAACTAAATATATAAAAAAAAGTCATTCAATTTTGGTCTAATTTTATAGGAAAGTCGACCGAAAGTCTTAATACACTTGAAGTTGGACGAATCTGCTAAATTCTTCGATGAATTGCAGATTATGTACTGTGAATATCTTTAGAGGGCATGTTGATAAACTCGCTAAGTGTTCATGTTAAAGGATTTCAAAGTAGCGATGTTGAAAACCTCATTCAATTGTGGATTTCTTTAATTGTGAAAGGAAAGAATTATGACAATTTTTGTAAGCCCGTTTGAGCTAAAACTTGTTGCACACACACAACAAAATCGAAGGGGAAACTAACTGAAATTTGAATACCAAAACAAACTGATCCATGGTTGGAAAATGACCTTGGCATAGGAATTATTGACTTTAAAAAAAACAAATTAAAAATGGCAAACGCAGAACCAATCTTATCGGAAAACAAAAACAGATTCGTGTTGTTTCCAATCCAACATGAAGATATTTGGTCTTTTTATAAGAAAGCAGAAGCAAGTTTTTGGACTGCAGAAGAAATTGATTTATCGCCGGATTTAATTGATTGGGAAACGAAATTAAATGACGATGAGCGTCACTTCGTAAAACACGTACTAGCATTTTTCGCAGCGTCCGACGGAATCGTGAACGAAAACCTGGCAGAGCACTTTTTGGCTGAAGTGCAATATACCGAGGCAAAGTTCTTTTACGGTTTCCAGGTAGCAATGGAGAACATCCATTCAGAGACTTACTCGCTGTTAATTGATACATATATCAAAGATCAAAAGGAGAAAAATCACCTGTTCAATGCATTGGATACAATCGATTGCGTTCGTAAGAAAGCAGATTGGGCATTGCGTTGGATTGATAACGGTTCATTTGCAGAGCGATTAGTTGCATTCGCTGCTGTGGAAGGAATCTTCTTCTCCGGTTCATTCTGTTCGATTTTCTGGTTGAAAAAACGCGGCTTAATGCCAGGATTATCGTTCTCCAATGAATTGATCTCTCGCGATGAAGGGCTACACTGTGATTTCGCTTGTTTGTTGTACACAAAACACCTGATTCACCAGCTTCCAAAAGAACAGGTGAAACAAATCATCCTGGATGCTGTTGAAATTGAGAAAGAATTTGTAACAGATGCATTACCGGTCAAGTTAATAGGTATGAATGCAGAATTGATGGCCCAGTACATCGAATTCGTTGCAGACCGTTTATTAACAGAGCTTGGGAATCCAAAGGTGTTCAATACAACAAACCCATTCGACTTCATGGATATGATATCCATCCAGGGAAAAACCAACTTCTTCGAAAAAAGAGTGGCAGAATACCAAAAGTCGGGTGTAATGTCTAACAAGGAAGACCAAACATTTAGTTTGGACGAAGAATTTTAATTGATTATATTAATAATACCAATAACAACCCAAAATAGAGCGCTATATGTACGTAATTAAAAGAGACGGAAGAAAAGAGGCGGTGAAATTTGACAAAATCACTGCGCGCATCATCAAGATGTGTTACGGGCTGGACCCACTAGTTTCGCCCGAGGCTGTTGCTATGAAAGTCATCGAAGGAATTTACGATGGAGTTACAACAACAGTTTTAGATAACCTGGCGGCTGAGGTTGCAGCGGCTAAGACAATCGATCACCCGGATTATGCCTTGTTGGCGTCAAGAATCGCGGTGTCTAACTTACACAAGGAAACGAAAAAATCGTTCTCTGATGTAATGGAAGATCTATACAAATAT
This sequence comes from uncultured Fluviicola sp., assembly GCA_965650365.1. Classification (GTDB taxonomy): domain Bacteria; phylum Bacteroidota; class Bacteroidia; order Flavobacteriales_D; family Crocinitomicaceae; genus Fluviicola. Next base: position 59,114 of record CBFGOJ010000003.1, read on the forward strand.
GTGGATCCGAAAACAGGACAACGTGCTTCATTGATTGCTGATGATGTGTTTGAAGTGATCCAAAACAACAGAGAATTGTTGGATTCAAGTATCATTTATGACCGCGATTTCCGTTACGATTACTTTGGGTTCAAAACATTGACAAGAAGTTACTTGTTGAGAACAAATGGTGAGATCGCAGAAAGACCACAACAAATGTTGATGCGTGTTGCTGTAGGGATTCACAAAGCTGACCTTCCACAAGCTATCAAGACGTACAACTTGATGTCTGAAGGATGGTTCACACATGCTACACCAACATTATTCAATTCAGGTACACCAAAACCTCAAATGTCTTCTTGTTTCTTGTTAACTATGAAAGAAGATAGTATTGAAGGTATTTACGAGACATTGAAATCTTGCGCTCAGATTTCACAGTCGGCTGGTGGTATTGGTTTAGCTCTTCACGATATTCGTGCTACAGGATCATACATCAAAGGAACAAATGGTACATCCAACGGGATCGTTCCGATGTTGCGTGTATTCAACGATACAGCTCGTTACGTAGATCAGGGTGGAGGAAAACGCAAGGGATCTTTCGCTATGTACATCGAGCCATGGCATGCAGACGTATTCGATTTCTTAGACTTGAAAAAGAATACCGGAAAAGAAGAAATGCGTGCTCGCGATTTGTTCTATGCATTGTGGATTCCGGATTTGTTCATGAAACGAGTAGAAGAGAACGGAGACTGGACTTTGATGTGTCCGCATGAGTGTCCGGGACTTTCCGATACTTTCGGAGCAGAATTTGAAGCATTGTATACGCAATACGAAGCAGAAGGAAAAGGCCGCAAGACAATCAAAGCACAAGATTTGTGGTTCAAAGTATTGGAATCTCAAATTGAGACAGGTACTCCATACATGTTGTACAAAGATGCTGCAAACTCGAAATCAAATCAGCAAAACTTAGGAGTAATCAAATCTTCTAACTTGTGTACTGAGATCATCGAATACACTGCACCGGATGAGATTGCAGTTTGTAACTTAGCTTCTTTGGCTTTGCCGAAATATGTAACGGAAGACGGTAAGTTTGATCACGATAAATTATTCGAGGTAACATACCAGGCAACTGTTAACTTAAACCGTATTATCGACGGAAACTTCTACCCTGTAGAAGAAGCACGCAAGTCAAATATGCGTCACCGTCCAATCGGATTAGGAGTTCAGGGATTGGCAGATGCATTTATCTTAATGCGTTTCCCATTCGAATCAGAAGAAGCAAGAGCATTGAATCGTGAGATCTTTGAAACGATCTATTACGCAGCAATGACAGCATCTAAGGATTTGGCAATTGCAGAAGGACCGTACGAAACATACGCTGGTTCGCCGGTTTCAAAAGGTGTTTTCCAATTCGATATGTGGGGTGTTACTCCAACAAACCGTTGGGAATGGGATCTGTTGAAAGAAGAAGTGATCAAACACGGAGTACGTAACTCTTTGTTAGTAGCTCCTATGCCAACAGCTTCTACAGCTCAAATCTTAGGAAACAACGAATGTTTTGAACCATATACATCAAACATTTACACACGTCGTGTATTGTCCGGTGAATTCATCATCGTAAACAAGCACTTGTTGAAGGATTTGGTGAAAGAAGGTTTATGGACAAAAGATATGCGTCAGAAATTGATGGCAGCAAATGGTTCTGTTCAAAACATCAACGAGATTCCTCAGTACATCAAAGATTTGTATAAAACAGCTTGGGAAATTTCTCAAAAAGCAATTATCGAGCAGGCTTCAGATCGTGGAGCATACATTTGTCAGTCTCAATCGTTGAACATTTTCATGGAAAATGCAAACTTCGGTAAGTTGACATCTATGCACTTCTATGGTTGGAAGAAAGGATTGAAAACAGGAATGTATTACCTAAGAACGAAAGCAGCAACAGATGCAATCAAGTTTACGGTAGATAAATCAGTAACGGAAGAGCCTGCAGCAGTAACTGCAGCGGAATTGGAAGAACAACAAGCGGCAATCGCATGTTCTTTGGATGATCCGGAAAACTGTGAAATGTGCTCAGGATAGAATCAAATAATTGAAAAATGGGGCGTCCATCATGGATTCGCCCCATTTTTTATGATGTTGTGATGTTAATAATTGTGCCGTTTTTATGATATCACATACCAAATCCCGTCCCGGCTTAGCCAGGACGGGATTTTTTGTACTGACAGGTCGCGACCTGTCAGTACAAAATCATATATTTAAAACAAAAAATCACCAAGATGAACTACGAAGAACATTTTGATCAATCCGCGCAGCTGCGCTCCAATCATTGGAAATCAATCGGGAATCTTCATTCCGATGTTATCACACATTTAATCAATCCGGCATTTATGGGCGGTCCGGAATGGCCTTCGACCCGCCAGGCTTTTGTGATTGTCGACACACCTTCCGGAACCATTTTGGCTTCCGATGGATTGAGTGATCCGTACAATGATTTCGATGACAACCCGGATAACCAGGCTTATAACGGCGTTGGGTGCGAGTTTTACATTGAGTGTAGTGAAGATTTGGGAAGCTTCGATCAGATCAAAACATCCTGGCAGTTTTCGGTGGTATATCAAGCGGCGCAATTGGCAGTAGGAAACCCGAATATTGCTTCGATCATTGAAGAACATACCTACGTTTCCACAGAATTATACCATTGTACCGTCCCTGACTCGTTTAAAAATGAACACGATCGTGTGGGTGTGTTATTGGGATTGAGTTCGAAGCAGGTACCTGCTCAACTCGAATTGTCGCTGGAAACGATCCGTTTGGTGAACGTAACTTTGTTGACTCCGGGAGAATTGGCATTCATCGCTGAAAAAGGTGGCGAAGCACGCATGGAGATCGCGCAAAAGCTCGAAGAACTCCCAACAGCCGGGAAATCTTTCCTGGAACGCAAATCTGTAGTTTAAGCACATAGTCCATTTTCCCACAAGAAGGTGCTCTGCACCTGAAGGCGAAGACTTCTTCTTTGAAGAAATAGTCTGAGGTAACACAAATTTTAAAGGGCGCTTACCAGTCGCCTGGTCCTCATGTTAAAGTTGAATAACATGGAGTTTGTTTCTTTTCAAGGAAGTAAAATTCGGTAAAATATACTAGCGTGTCACTTAAAACGTTAGTACTTTAGCATGATGCACGCTGTACGGGTTGGACTTCTGTTACTAAGCAGTTTATTTTTTTGGGTTCATAGCTGGACACAGGAAAACGCGTACCGTCAAAAAACCATTGCTGCAACAAGTAATACTATCCAATTGGACTCTTTAAGTATTGCACCAAACTCGCTGATAGTGCGCTGCGGCGATCAGATTATATTACCCTATAATTACCTCATTGACTATGCAAAAGGAACTTTTCAGTTGTTCCAGTCTTGTTCCGATGAACTAACTGTTTCCTACCGCGTTTTACCGTTTTCGTTCGCCAAAAGTTATCAATTGCGGGACACGAACATTATTTATACGCAGAATAAAGGAGATCGGGAAAAATACCTGATTACACCAGGCGTGGAGCCATTGGATCTGATGGGAGCAAACGGACTGCGAAAATCGGGAAGTATTTCCAGGGGAATTACTTTCGGGAACCGGCAGGATCTGTCTGTAAATTCGTCGTTGAATTTGGAATTATCGGGATATATTGCACCAAACCTGCAGGTATTGGCTTCCGTTACAGATGATAATTTACCCATTCAGCCCGAGGGAAACACCAATAAATTACAGGAGTTCGACCAGGTATTTATTCAGCTTTTCAATGACCAGTTCAAGATCACGGCAGGAGATTTTTGGATCAGTAAACCGGATGGCTATTTTTTGACCTATAAGAAGAGAGGACAAGGACTTACCGGTGAATATTACTGGAAAAAAGACAAAACCGGGACGATCAAAACGCAAGTCAGCGGTGCTTTGTCGAAAGGGAAATTCAACCGGCAGGTTATCCAGGGAGTGGAAGGAAATCAGGGACCTTATCGATTGCGGGGAAATGAGAACGAATCCTATATTATCATTCTTTCGGGAACGGAACGGGTTTATATTGACGGAAGACAGCTGAGTCGCGGACAGGAATACGATTATGTCATTGATTACAACACTTCCGAGCTGACATTTACGGCTAAAAACCTGATCACAAAAGATATCCGGATCGTAGTTGAATTTCAGTATTCGGACCAGAATTATGCCCGCTCACTCTTTCAATTTTCAACAGCAGCTCAAAGTAAAAAGCTGGATTGGTGGATCAATGGTTATTCTGAACAGGATGCAAAGAATCAACCGTTGCAGCAAAACCTGACGAATGATCAAAAGTTTTTGTTGTCTAAAATTGGAGACAGCCTGGAGTTGGCTCGTTATTCGGTGATCGATTCCATTGGGTACTCTGAAAACCTGGTGATGTACCAGATGGTGGATTCTATGGGTTACGACAGTGTTTTGGTAGCTTCGGTGAATCAAAGTTTGGCTTATTACAAAGCGCAGTTTTCTTATGTAGGTCCGGGAAAAGGAGATTATGTGTTTGAAAAATTCAACGCGATTGGCCGTGTATACAAATGGGTGCAGCCAGCTGGTGGAATTTCTGTAGGAGATTACGCCCCTGTTTCAGTATTGATCACCCCAAAAAGACAGCAATTATTTACGGCCGGAGCAACTTACCGGTTCAATGAAAGGCTCAAATTGACTACCGAACTCGGGATGAGCGGCTACGACCTGAATACTTTTTCCACCCTCGATCGCTTTGATGACAGAGGTTTTTCCATGCGTACAAAAATCGAGCATTCGAAACCATTCGGGAAAGATTCCATCCCTGCGTGGAGTTGGAAGAAACAAGCTGAAATAGAAATGCTGGATCCTTATTTCAGGCCAATCGAACAATACCGCGCGGTGGAATTTGACCGTGACTGGAATACGCGAAGCAGGGGATACACCGGAAATCAGGTGCTGACAACTTTGGGAACCAGTATTGAGAACACGAAGTACGGAAAGATTGGGATCAATGCACAGCAATATAAGATCGGTTCAGAGTTTTCCGGATTGCGGACTCAATTGCTTACTGTCTGGAGACAATATGGCTTCAACATCAATATTGACGCCAGTTTTTTGAGTGCCAAGAATGAGAATAGCAATCAGTTTTTGCGTCACAGGGCAGATATCTCCAAGCAGATTAAGAAAGTGCGGATTGGATATAAAGACGACCAGGAATTGAACCGCTTTGTGCAGGGAGACACTTTATTGAGCCTCCAATCCTATAGTTTCTTCGACTATCAGGGATATGTTGCTTTTGGAGATACTGCTTCCGGGGAATTGACCTTCAGTTACCGGGAGCGTGTTGACGGCAGATCAGACAGTACCCGATTGCGAAATGCTGCAAAGGCTAGAACACTTCGCGCGGAATGGACAAAAAACAATTGGAAAAATCAGCGTTTGTACCTTGTTGCAAACTACCGGGAGCTAAAGATCCTCGACACCACTTTGATCATGCAGGCTCCTGAAAGCACAACCAATGGGCGAATTGATCACGACATCAAATTCTGGAAAGGGGCGGTGAATCTCACTACTTTTTACGAAGTTGGAGCCGGTTTGGAACAAAAGAAGGAATTCATTTACATCAAAGTTAATGACGGTCAGGGAGTTTATACCTGGAATGATTACAACAGCGATGGAATCAAGGACCTGAATGAATTTGAAATCGCTGCGTATGCAGATCAGGCAGGTTATATCCGCGTGTTTACTCCGTCAAACGATTACATTAAAACCTATTCCAACGAGTACAATCAATCTTTAACACTTCGCCCGGAACGTTTGTGGTCCAACAGTACCGGTTTCAAAAAAGTATTGGCGCGTTTCTCCACTCAAACCCGTTTCAGGCTGCAGCGAAAGACCAGCATCTTTGACGGCGCACGTGCATACAATCCGTTTGTAGGAAGTATTGATGACAATTCCCTGATAAGTACTTCAAATGTCATTAAGAACACCTTGTATTTTAACCGAACAAACAACATTGGCGGTGGTGATTACAGCTATGAAAGTTCGAAGACCAAAACCTTGCTTGCAACCGGATTTGACGGACGGACGAAAGAATCTCACGAGTTCAATGCACGAATCACCATCCTGAAAAAATTCAGTATTCAATCCCAATTTGAAACCGGTCTGAAAACATCTTCAGTGGATTATACTACCGGCCGGAATTACCGCCTGCACTACTGGCAATTGAAACCTTCCCTGATCTATCAACCCAATACTTCGCTACGTTTCAGTTTGGACGGACGTGTGATGAAAAAGAAGAACGAAGAAAATCTGGGTGGAGAAGAGGCTGATATTTACGATATTGGTGTGACGGGCAAATACAATCAAACCCAAAAAGGAAGTTTGCAGGGGCAGTTCAACGTAATCCGGATTGCGTTTCGTGGAGATTCCAATACGCCGTTGGGATTTGAGTTATTGGAAGCTCTTAAACCGGGAATAAACTACGTTTGGAGCTTGGGTTATCAGCGATCATTGTCTAAAAGTCTCCAGATTTCGATACAATACAACGGTCGTAAGAGTGAAGGAAATAAAGTGATTCATGCCGGTGGAATGGAAGTGAAAGCGTTTTTTTAAAAGATGCCTTCGACTACGCTCAGTCACCTTTTGGAATCACAATCAAAGGTCATTGAGCGGAGTCGAAATGCCGTCCCAATAAAAAAGACCTCCCAAAATGGAACGCCTTCTTCTATAATATATATTCAGAGTATCAATGTCCCGCTTCTTCTTTCGGGAAGCCTGCGATCATTTTTTCATAATCAGCCAGTAATGCTTCTGCATCCGTGCGTTTTCCTTTCGCAATATCAGCTGCATTGGCATTTCCGTCTTTCTTCGCTTTTTCTTCTTCTGCTTTGTACTTCTCAATGGAGTTCAGCAAGTTGTCTTTTAAGTACCCAAGGTATTGAGGCATGAACACTTGAGCATACATTCCTCCGTTTTTGTACTCATTTTCAAAGATTGGCAAAGTTCGTCTTTGGATTTTCGGGTCCTGACGTGAAGCAAAGAAGGTCAAGGAGTTCAGGATTCCTATTCTATCAAATCCCTGTACCAGGTTCGACTTAAAGATCTTTTCGTAATAAGCCATTTGATCAGCTTCTCCGTTTTTTGCGTAAATCATGGCAACGCCGGTTTGCATTTTAGAAGACTGCTCATTTTCCAATGCTTTACAAGCTTCCAAAGCAGCTTTGCTGTTGACTTTTGCAAGCTGAATCAAAGCAGCACTCATTACAGAGTAAGATTGGTCTTTCTGGATTGCTTCCATACAGATTTGCTCCAATTCAGGTGCAGAGATCATTCCTCCCAATGCAGTAATAGCATCAACTCGCACAGCAGATTCCGGATCTGAAGTCGCCATTTGCTTCATGCGGTTAATGGAAGACGTTTTATTTTCACCGCTCATTTTTCCTATTTTCTCAATGGCAGTGGAACGGATATCATGGAACGGATCTTTCAATGCTTCCTGAGCTACCCGTGCTGCTTCAGGAGAAGACATTGGAATCTTTTGAAGGGCATTTTTGCGGTGTAAGTAATGTTTCGAGTTATTCCATTGGAATGCATACCAGGAAGCATCTTTTTTCTCCTCCATTTTGCATAAAAGCATCGCTTCGGAATCAAAGATTACGTTTTTAACGGTTCCTTGTGTTGGAATGCTTACCGTTGTGGATTCGTCATTGAACCAATGACGGGAAGTCGTTGCTCCAAGGTCATCATAAACAGTTACATCAACAGGTAATTTGAATAAACCGAAATCTTTCTGTTTTTGTTTTACAGTTATAGAAACAGTATTCGCTGCATCTGTATTGTAGGAAACATCTAGAGTAGGATGGCCTTTGTCTAAATACCACTGATTGAAGAACCAGTTCAAATCCTGACCGCTCACATCTTCGAAAGCGAGTCTCAATTGATGGAATTCCGCAGCTTTAAATTGGTTTTGTTTTAAGTAGTTTTTTAACCCTAAGAAAAACGCCTCATCACCGATGTATTTGCGGAGCATGTGTAAAATGCGTCCTCCTTTATTGTATGAGTGCCCGTCGAACATATCCTCACGCGATTTGTAATCGAACCAAACCAGGTTGTGGTAACCACCCTGATCTCCGGAACCAAAATAACCTGCTGCTTCCTGGATTGCCTGGTATTCCGCTTCGTCCAAACCATAACGGTGCTCATCCCAAAGGAACTGAGAATAATTCGCAAAGGATTCGTTCAATGTTAAGTTCGACCAGGATTCGGCAGTTACCAAATCTCCGAACCAGTGATGGAACAACTCATGAGCAATCGTGGAATTATCGTTATTATCCAATAACTCACGCTGTGTTTTATAGGCGTAATCTCCAAAGATTACAGCGCCCGTGTTTTCCATCGCTCCTGAAACATAGTCTCTAACAATGATTTGAGAATACTTATCCCAAGGATATTCAACCCCCAATAATTTGGAGAAGAAACCGATCATAGCCGGAGTTTCACCAAAAATTGCTTTTGCGTCTTTTTCCCATTCCGGTTCTACATAATAATTTACTTCCATGCTTGTTCCGTCTGGGCGCTTGTAAGTGTCTTTCACTACTTTGAATTCACCAACTCCCATCATGAATAAGTAAGGAGCGTGTGGCAAATCCTGTTTCCAGTAATCCGTTCTGGTTCCGTCGCCGTTTTTAACAGAGCTAATCAATTTTCCATTGGAAAGCGTTGCATATTTATCCTGAACGGTGATGTAGATTTCTTGTTTTGTTTTCGAATTCGGTGAATCGATAGTTGGGAACCAAACAGAGTTTGATTCTGTTTCACCCTGTGTCCAGATCTGAGGCATTTTGTTGGCTTCTTCTCCGCGCGGGTTGATAAAGTAAAGTCCTTTATCGCTGGTGATCGCATTCGATCCGCCAGTTTTGCGCTCATCCGGTTTTGCGATATAATCAATCACTACCGTAAAGTTTTCATCGCGGGTATACCTTTTATCCAGTTTGATGGTTAAAACATCGTCCTTGTAGTCGAACTGAACGGTTTTACCGGACATGGAAACATTTTTGATCTCCATTCCTTTTGCATCCATGATCAGTTCATCGGAAGCGTAGTAATGAGGTTTTGCCTGCAGGGTTTCTTTACCAATCAACCAGGATTTCGTCCAGTCGAAGGAAACTTCCAGTTTTGTATTGATCAAATCAGTCAGGACGGTCCTTGATGCATGATATACTTTAGGACTCTCTTGCTTTGTATCATCAGTTAGAGCAGCCGTAGTTGACTTTGAGTCGTTGCTTTGACTTGCCGCATGCTCAGTGTCAGAATGTTTCGGTTGACAAGCTACCAGTACAAGAGCAACCAAATAGGATATTTTCTTCATTTTCGGGCGAATATGATTCGTAAATATTTTGAAACGCAAATATAGGAAACTATGCTTTTTTTACACTATTTTTCTAGATGAATGGCCAAATAGTTCGTATTATTGTCGCAAAATTCATACAGATGGAAACAGCTAATTGGACAACGGACGGAGAAGTCCTTCATGCTAACAGAGATGGGGTTCATATACGTTGGGAAGACCAGCAGTTTTTTACGATTACTTATAAGGGAAAAAAATTTCGCGGAGAAGTGATGTCGAACCGCATGGAAGAAGGCATCCTGACCCTGAAACTGAACCACCGTGTTTTTGAAGTGAAGAAAGGTGGTCTTTTGGATGAGTTGATTGCTTCTCTTGGAATGGACAAGCCGAAGCTGCGTAAGTTGAAGCAGTTGAAAGCTCCTATGCCGGGAAGAGTTGTGAGTGTTGCTGTTACCGTTGGTCAATCCATTGAAGTGGGTGATCCTTTATTGACGCTGGAAGCGATGAAAATGGAAAACGTTCTCAAAGCGGAAGGGGTAGGAGTTGTAAAAGCAATCGCCATCAATGCGCAGGATGTTGTGGATAAAGGCGGACTGTTAATTGAATTTGAATAAGGCCTTCGAATCTTAGACGTAATATGGCGTTTTTGCGTCAGGCTGGATTTCTGAAAGAGATTAAAATCCTAAAAAATTATAGCTGGATAAGCAGCAACTAAAAACGGCTCCAATTGGAGCCGTTAGTCGTATATAAAAATATGATTTTCTTATTTGATCTTTTGAGCTGAGAATGCTTTTTGAATAATAGACGGATACACGGCTCCAAATTCTTTCATACACCATTCCCTTAAATGCAGAATCTCCTCAGAAGAAGATATCCATTTAATTGCCTTAGACAATTCTTTTTGAAACAAAAGCGGGTCAAAACTTACCCGAACCAGGATTTTTTTCGTTAGTTCAAACATTGGGGTTCTGTTTATAATTTCAACTAATATAACGAACCAATTTCTTATTTGGTATTTCAAAAATGTTAAAAGTTGTGTATAAAAAAAGCGTGTATCGGTAAGTACCAGACACACGCTACTTTATAGCTAATGTTAAAAATTTAATGGAGATGCTGTTCGATCACCTGGTAAATTTCTTCAGTCACTTTATCGTACACGTAAATCAAATAATGCATGTTATCTACATTGTATTGAGAAGGCAAAGCATAACTATAGTTTACATAGTATTTTCCGTTTGATCCAAGGTCTGAAGCGGCTAAAACTCGTCCAAAAGCTTTTCCGTCGATGCAACCACGCAGAATGTCCCTGTGAACGTACGTTGGATTATATGTCAGATCCGGCATCAACTGTGGCGCAATCAAAGAATCTTCACAAACGTAAACGACAACCGCCAACTGGTTTGTAATGTTGTTGTCCACCTTATCTATTTCCACATGCAGGAAACTACCTCTGGTGCTTGCGAAATAATTGGCATGCGACTGAATATTTACTCGAAGCGGTTTGTTCAATTCTACTGCTGTTTTAGAATTCCAGGTAGCCGGAGCGCTGGTATTATCCGTACCATTCAACTGACGGTTAACAGCTCCATTAGGATTTCCAAGAAAACCGGTTCCAGGTTTTGAACCAAAATGAATTCCGATTTCAAATGCCAGGTCATTATACAGAACAGTTGGATAATCAGGAAGTTCTTCCAGTTGGAAATTGGACATTCCAAATGGACTGGTGTGAATTCCTGCTCCAAAAACACGCCCCGGATTTTGATCCTCCAATGTGTGTATAAGGTTTGCAGCATTCGGACAATTAAAGCAGCGATGCCCGGTGAAATCCTCAATCAGTACATTGGTAAATGTATTGGTATTCGCAGGAAATGTAGGCCAAAGTCCCTGAGAAGCATAATAAGCCGAATCACCATCCGGATACAAGGACCAATCCAATGTGGAAGTTCCTGTTGTTTTCTCAGGGTAAGCATTTTTAACCTTATTGCACGACGCTAAAAACGTTGCGGCAATGATTGGAATAAAAAGAATTTTTTTCATGCTCTAAAAAATTAGTAATTAGAAACTTTGAGTCAGCGACACCGTTAAACCGTTAGATGCAGGAACGAATCGGCAAACTCCACCCACACAAAATAATCCCGCACGTTGACGACCGTAATTCAAAGTTATGCGAGTTGCATCTTTTATCCAACCAAAAGATCCGATTGCATAATGCACTCTTAAGTCTTTGTTTGAATTGCCGTAATTGTACTGGTCCATGAATCCAAAGAACCAATTCGGAGAAATCGTATACTCTAAAACAAGTGTTACCCAATCTCCTTTATCTTTTTCAGTTTGGTAATTGAATCCGGCCATATTTTTATGTGTTGTAAATAAAGCCTGTAATTCTGCTCTTAAATTGTGTTTTTTATTGATTTTCCATCCAGCCTCCAAAACCGCAATGTGTGCATTGATAATCCCATGAGCATCTTCGCTTACTTTGGAAACATCGTTGTTAATGGCAATATTGAAGTAAGAACCTATGAGGTAGAAGCTTTTGTTGAATTTATAGGTCACATTCACATTGATGTCCTGCCACAATAAACTGTCAGACATATCAAACGGATTCCCTTTGTACGTCACGCGTGTAGAATCACCCGGTAATCCATATCCGTTTGTATGACGCATGGGTTTGAAAGCCGTAGAATAATTGATGTTGATCGGAATTCCGTATTTACCGCCGCCTTTTCCTTTTGGAATCGTGTAAAGTACCTCCGCCTGGTAAGCAATTTCACCCAAAGGTTGTGTAGCATAAGGATAAAGTGTTGCAACCAGGTTATACGTATGTGTTTTGTTCATGGCAGGCAGGTAATTGATAAACAAATCTGCCAACCCTTTTGTACGATCAGAACGGTAGCTCATATTGTCCACAGACTTTGCAGAAAGCAAAATTCCCAGTCCTTTTCGGGAATACCCTAAATTGATCAAGGCTGCGTGCCCCGGATTATAAATGTAACCGTTGTCATCACTTGGATCATTATCCTTGTGTGTATATTCTCCGTTCAGGGTAAATTTCTTGTAGCGTAAACCGATCCTTCCGCCGTAAGCAGCAACATTTTCAGGCAGAATGTAGATTTCATTGTCGTCTTTTTGGTATTTACTCATGAAAGATCCACCAATCGTTACATCCAACCCCGTTGAGTCTAATCGTGGTAATAATTCGTTCAAATGCAACTCCAGGTCGACACCGCGTGTAACCCCACTTGATTTATCTACTCTTCCGCCCTGGAAAGCATACCGCTGATTTCCGTAAACTGCTTTTAACTGGACACCTTTATATGGTCGCAAAATAACACGGGCCCCATCCATGGCGTTATCGTAACCTAAATTCCGGTCTTCATACGCTCTAAAAATAGTTCCTGCACCAAATTGTTCATAGAAGTTTCCTAAAGTGATATCAATGTAGCTATTTGACCAGCCCACATAACGCATTCCCAAACCTGTTCCGTCAAAACGATTCGGATATCCGTTAATACGGGGTAAATAAGATTCGAAGCGGACACCTGCTTTAAAATGTGAACCGGAATAGAACACATTCATGTATGAATTGAGCAAACCACGTTCGGTTGGCTGCAGTGCACCAATTAGCGGGTCAGCATTCAGGTATTGGAAAGTAGCTTCCATATTCCCGGTGATGCCCCCTAATAAATTCGATTGTCCAAGTGCGGAGAGCGACCCGGACAAAGCGCAGATCCCTAAAATCCAGTTTTTCATCAAGTATGAAGTATAAGTAGCTTATTTATTTACGAGTTTTTTGATCTCCTCGTACAATTTCTCCTCGTCTCCGGGAGCATAATTGTTGTGAGAATAAACGATGTTCCCGTTTTGATCAATTAAAAAAGTGTGAGGAACATTGTTTACGCCCATTGCACGTTTAAAATCGCCATTCGGATCCATCAAAACCAGGTATTCCCAACCTTTTCCATCTACGTAAACCGGAACCTGAGCTTTCGTTTTTTCGTCGTCAATAGTTACCGCAACAAGGGTTACACCTGTTTCTTCCTGCCAGTCAGTATACAATTCGTGAATGGTATTTAACTCACGCTTACAAGGAGAACACCAGGTTGCCCAAAATGAGATTACAACCGGCCCTTTAAAACCCATTTCAGCAGTATTCACTGCTTTCCCGTTCATATCAACCAATTTTACGGAAGGAAGTTGTTTAACGATCAATGGTTCATGGTCTTGTGCCATGGATAAGGTAGAAACAATAAGCCCTAAGAGTAAGAACGTAATTTTTTTCATAGTTTAAATTTTAGCATGGGACAGTTCAAGTTCTGTGCCGAAAACCAAAGATACCTTTTCCTTAACACAATTTTAAACATGTGTTATCGGATACTCTTGTATTCCTAAAAAATGTTAACGTCAGGGTAAAGATTGTAATCCTAATAATTGTGGTTTCCGGAAAAATGAAACCGTTTAATTCCAAAATCCGACACTTAAATCAAAAAATACCGTAAATCTCTTCTAAAGGTGTTGCTTTTTCAGACAAAAAATTGTAATCTTACTGATTGAACTGTAAATGTGACCTATTGTTTCAGAGATAGAACGTTTATATATTTGTGAAATACTGAAAATGCGATTATGAAAAAAATATACTCTTTACTTACTGTTGTTTTAGTTGCTTGCTCTACAAGTTTTGGGCAGGTTGACATTAAACTATGGGATACCGGTGCTCAGGCAGGCGTTGGAAACAACCTGAACGGGCAGGAATATACTTATTATGCCTCAACAAACGGGTTACACCATGTAACGATTAATTTTAAAAACACAAGCGCTTCTACCAAGACCTGGAAAATGGAACGTTATAGATTGGATGATGAAGCAACATGGTCTGACTATTTATGTTGGGGAATTACAGGAGATCCAAACGGCATGTGTTATTCAGCGCAAGGAATGCCGACTAATCCATGGACTAGTCCGAATGCTTACAGTTTAACGGTTGCACCGAATGAAACTGCAAATATGGTTGCTTATACAGATCAGGTAAATAGTTCCGGAACTGAAAAGTACCGTTTCTATTTGATCGAAGGTCAATCTACACGTGTGGATTCTGTGGATGTAACTCTTACCTCAACATTGGCAGTTGGTGATCAAAAGCAAGAGGAAGTAGGAGTTTCTATTTACCCGAATCCGGTTTCAAACGTTTTGACTGTAAATGCGACAGGTGTTGAAGGATCTGTTGAATTGAAAATGGTTGATGTACTTGGAAAAGTGATTTTATCTGAATCAGGTGCTCCTTTGAATAAGGTAGACGTAAGCAATTTCAAGAACGGAGTTTATTTGGTGTACGTTTACAACAAAGGAAGTTTGATCCAAACAAAACGCATTGTAGTTAAGCATTAAGATTAATACAATATAGTATATAAAAGGAGTTCGGAATCGGACTCCTTTTTTTTGTGGACTTGTTTCGGATAAAATTAACCGGGCAATTTTACGACTTGTTTTTTATCATTGAATTATCTTATTTTGTTCCGAATCTAATTTAAAAGCACAATGAAAAATTCACTGAACTTTTTAGCTATCTGTACGATGGCTGTAATCACATTTTCGTGTGAAAAACAGGAAGATTTCCGAACAGACCCTTCCAATAGTAACTATCAGGAAAAAACGATTAAAAACACACCACCATCTACATTGGTGTTAGTCCCAAGCGCATCCAGACCAAGAATTGCTTTCCTTCCGGATGGCGATGATTTTTTGGGTGTAACCCCCTACGATATAACGTCATTGAGAGACGGAATTTTTAGTGCTAACGGAGCGACTACCCGGGAAATTTATAATCCCAACCAGTTTTTAGGTCTTCCTGTAAATATTGCAGGAATAGTATTTAGTGGGCTAGCCGTAGATCGGACAGTTAATTATTACGATCCGCCTATCATGCTGTGCAGAAGCCGTTCATCCGAACATGCATTGTTTTTTGCAAGTGTAAATGCAGCAAGTAATTACATCATTAACAGCTACATTATTCTGAATGCTTCTTTTGCACCAGCGAGCAGTGGATGGAGAATCTCTCATATTGAGTATCATTCTCAACTGATGTACGGGATTTTTTACAACTCATCAACTCAAGAATCGAAAATAGCGCAAATCGATAAAAACACCGGAAACACAACTTTCATTAAATCATTCCCGGGTGTGAAGTTTGAAGGAATGGATTTCACGATTATCAGCAATCAACAGGGAATCAGTCCGGATAAAATGTATTTAAAAAGCGGGGTTGCTGTTGGTGTTACCACTTGTAAAATTTTCACGTTGAATTTGGCTAATCCAGCTAGTTATTGGACAGTTCCAACGAACATTGCGACCAATTATTCAACGGGAAGCGCTCCTAGTGGAGCGTTTTTAGTGGTCTCAAATCATACATCGCCTATTTATATTTATGAGCCCTGGAACTCTACTGTTCACGGGTATGATCCTGTATTCAACACAAGTAATACCTATGTTACTCAGAAAAGAACAGTCACATTAACAACACCAACTCCGACCCTAGGCCCCGTCATAACTATTATGAGCCAGGCAATGAACGATGCAGCAAGATAATTTCCAATTATAACATTCTGGGAAAGGGACTTTGTAAAAATGTCCCTTTCCTTGTTTCAGAACAATAATTCTTTCAATTCTTCCACCGCCTCCACCGCGCTCTTGTTTATTTTAGTGAAAAGGCTTTCAACTTGCAATTGGTCTGCTTTGGGGTCAACAAGTATTTTCCGGCAGGAAGCCTTGGTATAATGAATGAGATTAGCGGCCGGGTAAACACTGAGAGAAGTTCCTACGACAATCAATATATCAGCCTGCTCCACCATTCGGCCGGCCTGCTCCAACAGCGGGACTTCTTCGCCAAACCAAACAACGTGCGGTCTTAGCGGAAATCCGTCATCACAGCAATCCGTCATTTTTAGTTCATGTCCATCAATGAGATAGTATTTCTTCTCTTTATCGGGCCCTGAACTCTTTGCATAACGGATATTGCCGTGTAAGTGAAGGACATTGCTGCTTCCTGCCCGCTCATGCAGGTCATCGATATTCTGTGTAACAACCTGTACATTAAAATGTTCCTGCAGATCACTGAAATAATGGTGAGCCGGGTTCGGATTTGCGCTTATAACATTGAGCCGTCTTTCGTTATAGAATTTCTGCACCAGGTCGGGATTATTTTGCCAGGCTTGTGGTGTTGCCACCTCTTCGATGGAATAATTTTCCCACAACCCATCGCTGTCCCGAAAAGTTTTAATCCCGCTTTCCGCACTAATCCCCGCTCCCGATAGAATAACAAGGTTATATTTCATATCATCTATTTAGCTTTCCAATAGTCAAAGTTAATTGAATCAAGCTTAGGTGGTTAAATAGTTGTTAAGTTATTGCCATAATGTTAGATTTGGAATTCTAAAACGTTAAGATTATGAAAAAAAGTTTACTTGCCTTGTCGGCTCTTTTTTCAGTAGGTTCTGCTTTCTCACAAGTAGTAATGTCTGAAAATTTTGATGCTGGAACAACTTTGCCTGCTGGTTGGGCACAATACAACGTGGACGGATTAACTCCCGCTACAAACGTAAATTACATGGGTACTAACGCATGGTTGGTTCGTGCAAACAGTGTAACCGGAGCTGGAAACCATTTAGTTTCAACTTCCTGGTATACTCCTGCAGGAACATCTAATGACTGGATTGTTTCTCCTTCAATCGCAGTTCCGAACTCAACAGGATTCATGTGTCAGTTTGATGTAATGGCTCCGGATGTTCAGTTCCCGGATGGATATAAAGTATATGTTTCTACTACTGGAAATGCAGTAGCAGATTTCAGTAACCCTGCTGTTCTTACAGTTGCGGGTGCTCCAAGTACTTATACTTCTCAGTCTTTCTCTTTGGATGCATACCAGGGACAAAACATTTACATCGCGATCCAAAATAACTCAAACGATAAATTCTTATTGTTTGTAGATAATTTCGTTGTTCGTAAACCAATGAACGATGACGCGATGCTTCTTTCTTCTACTTTGAATCGTTACTCTTTGGTCAGCACAAACAATACTTTGTCAATGCGTGTTAAAAACGACGGTGCAAACACGATTACAGGATTGACAGTTGATTGGAATGACGGAACAGCTCACAGCAGCACGATCACGACAAACATCGCTCCGGGAGCTACAGTAACTGTAAATCACCCGACAGCTGTAAATTATGCTACTGTTGTTGAGGAGAACTTAAACATCACTATCACTGCAGTTAACGGAAATGCTGACGCAACTGATAACACATCAACTAACAAAATCAACACAGTAAGTGTGAACTCTCCGAAAGTTGTATTGATCGAAGAAGGAACAGGAACATGGTGTGGATGGTGTCCAAGAGGTGCTGTTGCAATGGAATACATGGAGAACACATATCCTAATACATTCGCAGGTATCGCAGTACACAATGATGACCCGATGATGGTTACAGCTTATGATGCTGCTGCTGCTTTCTCCGGATTCCCGGGAGCAAACGTAGATCGTGCACTTTTAGGAGTAGATGTTTCTGACCAGGATTTTGATAATTATTACCAGGATCGTATCGGTAATATTTCACCGGCTGGTTTAGGAATTCAGACAGGTGGTTCAGGAAATTCGGTAACAGTTACTGTTAACGCAACTTTCCGCACTGTTTTTGCTGCTTCAGACTACCGTTTGGCTGTAGTTATCTCTGAAGACAATGTAACTGGAACAGGTTCTACTTATAACCAAACAAACTATTACAGTTCAACTTCGCAAAACATTGCATTGAACGGTGCAGGACACAACTGGCAAACATCACCGAACCCGGTACCTGCTGCAACTATGGAATATGACCATGTTGGTAGAGCTTTGTTGGGTGGTTATGATGGTCAGGCTGGTTCAGTACCTGCAGCTATCACAGACGGACAAGTAGCAACGTATACATTCAACTACACAGTTCCGGGTACAAGCACACGTGCTAATATGCATGCAGTTGCATTGTTGATCGACCAGGTTACAGGTGAGGTTGTAAATGCGAAAGAAATTTCTTTGGCAACTCTAGGTTTGGCTGAGACTTCAACAATCAATATGGAAGTATTCCCTAACCCGACTTCTGACTTCGTAAACGTGAAGTTTGACGGACAAGGTGGAGATTACACCGTTTCAAT
The DNA here is from genome assembly GCA_965650365.1 of uncultured Fluviicola sp. Classification (GTDB taxonomy): domain Bacteria; phylum Bacteroidota; class Bacteroidia; order Flavobacteriales_D; family Crocinitomicaceae; genus Fluviicola. Next base: position 77,627 of record CBFGOJ010000003.1, read on the forward strand.
CATTGATTTGTCAGGACGTACTGTTGCATCTAAAGTTGTTACTGGTGCAGGTTCTACAGCAGTTGAAGTTCCGGTTGCTGGTTTAGTAGCAGGAAACTACTTAATCTCAGTTGCTAACGAGACTGGATCTTACACACAAAAATTGATGGTGAAGTAATTCACACATAATTCAATAGTGAAGCCCTGACGATAAATGTCAGGGCTTTCTTTTTATCAGAACTTTTGATGCTCTTGTATTAAGATTTATTAACTTTATCGCCCCTTACAATCATATTATATGGCAAAAGTTCGCAAACAAGATGCACTAGATTATCATGCTTCAGGAAGACCCGGTAAAATAGAGGTGGTTCCTACGAAACCTTATGCGTCTCAACGTGATTTGTCTTTAGCATATTCTCCGGGAGTTGCTGAGCCGTGTTTAAAGATTGCGGAAAATCCGTCGGATGTATACAAATACACCAGCAAAGCAAACCTGGTAGCAGTAATTTCAAACGGAACGGCCGTACTTGGTTTGGGTGATATTGGTCCATTAGCTTCCAAGCCTGTAATGGAGGGAAAAGGATTGTTATTCAAAATCTTCGCAGATATCGACGTGTTTGATATCGAAATTGACGCGAAAGATCCGGAATTGTTTATTCAAACTGTGAAAGCGATTGCTCCTACTTTTGGAGGAATCAACCTGGAAGACATTAAAGCTCCGGAAGCTTTTGAAATAGAACGCCGATTAAAAGAAGAATTGGACATTCCTTTGATGCACGATGATCAGCATGGAACAGCTATTATTTCTGCTGCAGCCTTGTTGAATGCATTGGAATTAGCTAAAAAGAAAATTGGGAAAGTAAAAATTGTTATCTCAGGTGCCGGGGCGGCGGCAATTTCCTGTGCCAAACTATACATGGCCCTGGGAGCTTCAGTGAATAACATCTTCATGTTCGACAGTAAAGGATTAATCCATGCTGAAAGAACAGGACTGGATGAAATGAAGCAGATCTTTGCAACACACAAAAAAGACGCGACTCTGGAAGAATCTTTCAAGGGAGCAGATGTATTCATCGGTTTGTCAAAAGGGAATATTGTTTCGAAAGAAATGGTTGCAGCAATGGCGAAGAATCCAATCGTTTTTGCATTGGCGAATCCCGATCCGGAAATATCTTACAAAGATGCCATGGCAACGCGTAATGATATTATTATGGCAACCGGACGTTCGGACCATCCTAACCAGGTAAACAATGTACTTGGATTCCCGTTTATTTTCAGAGGGGCATTGGATGTAAGAGCAACAGGTATTAACGAAGAAATGAAATTAGCAGCCGTAAAGGCAATTGCGAATCTGGCAAAGGAAACAATCCCGGAGGAAGTAATTGAAGCTTACGGTGAAAAACATATTTCCTTTGGAAGGGAACAAATCATTCCAAAACCGCTGGATCCGCGTTTGATCTATCATGTTGCTCCTGCAGTTGCACGGGCAGCGATGGAATCAGGAATCGCTCAAAATCCAATTACGGACTGGGCGGAATATGAAATGATCCTGAAGAAAAGATTGGGATTGGACAATAAACTCGTTCGACAAATTACCACGAAAGCTCAAAACAATCCGAAAAGGGTGGTTTTCGCGGAAGCAGATAATGTGAAAATCCTGAAAGCGGCTCAAACGACCTGTGAAGAGGGTGTTTGTTTCCCGATTTTACTTGGAAAACGAAGAGTTATCGAGTCCCTGATCGCTGAATATTCGATCGAGATCCCGAATATGATCATTATTGATCCAAAATCCGACACGGAAAAAATGCGCCGCCAGGTTTATGGCAAATCTTTCTTTGAGAAGCGTAAACGCAAAGGAGTCACAGAATATGAAGCTATCCAGTTGATGCGCGAGCGGAACCATTTTGGTGCTATGATGGTTGATCAGGGAGATGCGGATGCAATGATTTCCGGATTGACAAGAAACTACAGAGATGTGGTTCGTCCTGCAATCCAGGTAATCGGCTTGCAAAAAGACGTGAATACTATAGCCGGTGTTTACATCCTGAATACCAAAAGAGGACCGATCTTCCTGGCAGATACTACCATCAATATGAATCCTACGGCTTGTCAAATTGCCGAGATCACGAACAACGTTGCCAAAACACTTCGGAAATTCAAAGTAATTCCAAAAATTGCCCTGTTGAGTTATTCGAACTTTGGTTCTGCACCGGGAGAGGATTCTGAAAAAATGGCTGAGGCAATTAAGATCCTGCATGAGAATTATCCTACTTTGATCGTTGACGGAGAAGTTCAGGCAAATTTCGCATTGAATAATGAGTTGATGAATGAAAAATTCGCTTTCTCGCAATTGGCAAATAAGGAAGTGAATACCCTGATCTTCCCAAATCTTTCGTCCGGAAACATCGCATACAAATTATTGCAGCAAATGACGGATTCTGATGCAATCGGACCAATCCTGGTTGGATTAAAGAAATCAGTTCATGTATTGCAAATGGGTTCATCCGTGCGCGAGATAGTAAACATGGTCAAAGTTGCCGTAGTAGACGCACAAACTAAGTAGAAAATAAAAAAGAATGATCTCACATCTCAACGGACGTTTAATTGAAAAAAATCCTACGAACCTCATTGTCGAATGTGGCGGTGTTGGATACTTCGTTAAAATATCACTGAACACCTTCTCGGCTATCGGAAGCACAGAGTCTGTAAAGGTTTTGACCCAGCAGATCATCCGGGAAGATGCTCATTTGTTGTTCGGTTTTGCGACTTCCGAAGAGCGTGATGTATTCAACTTGTTGTTGTCTGTTTCGGGAATCGGACCAAACACGGCTATATTGATGCTTTCGTCCATGACCCCAAATGAGATTGCCAATGCAATACAAACGGAAGATGTGCGTTCTATACAAGCGATAAAAGGAATTGGAGCAAAAACCGCACAACGGGTTATTATCGATTTGAAAGATAAGATGTTGAAGGTGGAATGGAACGATGCAACAAATATTTTTGTCGGAAACAATACAAATCGATTTGATGCGTTAACTGCTTTGATTTCTTTAGGTTTCGATAAAAAATCAGCAGAGAAAGCAATAGAAAAAATTGCCACCGGAGATGAGACTGTGGAAGAATTAATTAAAGGGGCACTGAAAATACTATAAACACTTGGAAAAAAAATTGAACGCTAACTACACAAGAGTGATGCAACTGTTGACAACGGTTGTTTTCTGTTTTGTATCGCTTGTATTCTGGGCACAAACGCCACCGGATACTACGTTGCCATTTCCGATTACCAATCCGTTGGACCCAACTCAAAATAATCCTCAAAAATTCGACTTGGGAGATCCTTCAGGGGTGAAGAAAAGTATCGTTTTTGATCCGATTACAGGGAAATATATTTTCTCTGAAACAATGGGAAATACGAATATGAATTACCGAAATCCTTCCATGATGACCCTGGAAGAATATTTGGAATACGAACGTCAAAAATCATTGAAGGAAAACTGGAAAGATAAAATTGACGAACAAACAGAAGAAGACAGAGCATTTGAATTACCGATTAAAATACCATCCAAAGTCTTCACCAGCTTCTTTGGTTCGGATGAAATTACCATTCGTCCGCAAGGATCCATCGAGTTAGCTTTTGGGGTCAATACTTCCCGCTACGATAACCCGATCTTACCGGTAAAACAACGAAAAATTACACGTTTCGATTTCCAGCAGCAGATTCAGATGAATCTTGTTGGACAGATCGGAACGAAATTGAAACTGAGCGCAAGCTACAATACGCAGGCTGCCTTTGATTTCGATAACGTCACAAAATTGGGATATTCCGGAGATGAAGATCAGATCATTCAGCGAATCGAATTGGGAAATGTGAGTTTCCCTTCATTCGGAGCTTTGATCCCGGGTTCTCAAACCTTGTTCGGAGCTTACGCAAAATTGCGTTTCGGAGATTTGACCGTTGATGCGATCGGTGCGTCATCCAAAGGGAAAAGAACGGAAATCAATATTACAGGAAAAGCACAAATCCAGCCATTTGAAGTGACCGCCGATAACTACGAGGCCAATCGCCACTACTTCCTGAATTTGTTCTTCCACGACCAGTACAATGCTTCGATGGCTCAAATGCCAAACGTGGCTTCTGAAACCTACGTCACAAGAATGGAGGTTTGGGTTACAAACAGAATTAACAATACCGAGAATTCAAGAAATATCCTTGCATTTTCCGATTTAGGGGAATCCCAGCCGGCAAATGTGCAGGGTGCTCCCGGAAACTTATCGCCTTCACCTTTTCCAAACAATCAGTCGAACGGACTTTACAATTATTTGACGGTTGGCGGCCCGGCTCAGACTATTCGTGCATTCAACGGAGCAGTTGCAGAATTATCTTCTCAAACAGCTACTCCCGGACCATTCCAGCAGGCTATTCACTACGAAAAAGTGGAAAATGCCCGCAAATTGAGTGAATCCGAATATTCCTACAACGCTTTGTTAGGATTTATTTCCCTGAGTCAGCCTTTGAACAACGATGAGGTTTTGGCTGTTGCCTATGAGTATACCTACAGAGGAACTACTTACCAGGTCGGTGAATTTTCCACGGATGGTGTTGCGGGTCAGAATGCTTTATACCTGAAATTATTGAAACCAACGATCACAAATCCGTCTTTGAAGATCTGGGATTTGATGATGAAAAACATCTATTCCATTGGTGCTTACCAGGTGGATCCGAATGGTTTCAAATTGAATATTTTTTACAACAACCCGGAAACATCGGTATTGGCGCCAATTTTGCCTTATCCCGGATTAGATGATAAACAGATCATTACTTTGGTCGAAATGGACCGGATGAATGTCAATAATCAGCAGTTCTCCGATGGATTATTCGATTTTGTTCCCATTATGTACAATGGGAATAAGGCGGAAACAGGTGGTACAATCAACACTAAGAACGGTCGCGTTATGTTCTCCACTACCGAACCTTTTGGTCAGGTGTTGAAGCAAAAATTAATGAGCAGCAATCCTCCCATGGATGAGCTTAATGCAAATAGAATTGCATACACGGAATTGTACGATTCCACGAAAACAGCTGCTCAGCAAATTCCGGCAAAGAACCGTTTTGTGTTCAAAGGAGAATACCAATCTTCAGTTACCTCGGATATCTCATTGAATGCTTTAAATGTTCCGGAAGGAGCGGTTAAGGTAACAGCAGGAGGAATCCCGATGGTAGAAGGACAGGATTACACAGTAGATTATAACTTAGGCCGTGTAAAAATCCTGAATACAGGAGTTTTGGAATCAAATACGCCGATCAAAATTTCCATTGAAAGTAACTCGGTCTTTGGATTCCAGTCGAAGTCCATGATCGGGACCCACCTCAATTACCGGATCAATAAAGACTTCAATATTGGCGCAACCTGGTTGCGGATGATGGAACGTCCTGTGACTCAAAAGGTCGATTTCGGAAGTGAGCCATACAAGAACAATGTCATTGGTTTTGATATCAATTACCGCACAGAATTACCTTTCCTGACAAAATTCATCGATTTATTGCCAATCCTTTCCACGAAGGAAAAATCATTTATGACTTTCAAAGGGGAATTTGCGCATTTGATTCCGGGAACTCCGAAAGCGATCTCAAAAGCTGGAATTTCATATGTGGATGATTTCGAAGGAAGCCAGAGTACTATCGATTTAAGAACTCAAAGTGCATGGCGCCTTGCGTCAACTCCACAGGGACAACCAGATCTTTTCCCGGAGGGTTCATCCAAAAACCTTTCAAATGGATTTAAGAGATCACTAATCGCATGGTATTTAATTGACCCGCTTTTTTATCAGTCTAACAATTTAACTCCACAGCACATCAAGGATGATCCGGCTCAGATTTTTGACAGCCGTATGCGTCAGGTAAGTCAGATAGATGTTTTCCCGAACCAGCAGTTAACTTATGGTGCAATCCCTACAATCCAGGTTTTGGAATTGGGTTATTACCCGAAAGAACGTGGTATGTACAACTACGATACAACTGCTACCGTGAACCCGGATGGAACCTTTACTAATCCGGAAGATCGTTGGGGAGGAATTATGCGTTCATTGACAACGAATGATTTTGAGCAGGCAAACGTAGAGTTTATCCAGTTCTGGATTTTGGATCCGTTCAACCAGGATGCAATGACTGCTACTCCAAATTTAACCGGTGGTGATTTGTATTTCAACTTAGGAAACGTTTCCGAAGATGTATTGGCAGATTCAAGAAAGAGTTTTGAAAACGGAATTCCCCCTTATGCGGGCGCGAATTATCCGGTAGTTATTACACCTTGGGCGCAGGTTTCTACGCAACAGGTAGTTGTAAATGCCTTTGATAACGATCCGAATTCCCGTGTAAACCAGGATGTTGGTATTGATGGGTACAAATCGGTGGAAGAGCAAACTTCTTATTCCGGTTATGTGGCCTGGGTGCAAGCCTCCAATTTTAATGCAGATGTAAAAGCCCGGATGATTGCCGATCCGTCCAATGACGACTACAACTTCTACCGCGATGATCAATATGATCAGCAACAGTTGAACATTCTTCAGCGTTATAAAAAATATAATGGAATGGAAGGAAACTCTGCTACCACAGAGATGTCCGATACGATGAACGATGAAAAGTATCCGACACAGGCAAGAAACACGCCTGATTTGGAGGATATCAACCAGGATAACAACTTATCTGAATCAGAAGCATATTTCCAGTACAAAGTGAGTTTGCGTCCTGCGGATATGGTTGTAGGAAAAAATCACATTACAAGTGTGGTAACCTACACACCTGAGAACTCAACAAAAACGGAAAAATGGTACCAGTTCAAAGTTCCAATCAGAGAACCGGAAAGAGCAGTTAACGGAATTCGTGATTTCAGATCCATTCGTTTCATGCGAATGTTCATGAAAGGATTTGACGAGGAAGTAATTGTTCGTTTTGCAAAATTGGAATTGGTTCGCGGAGAATGGAGAAAATACCTGTTGGATTTAACCACTCCGGGAGAGGTTATTCCGGTAGATCCAAACCTGACAACATTTAATATCGGGGCATTGAACTTTGAAGAGAACAATGAGAAAATTCCGATCGGATATCAAATTCCTCCGGGAATTCAGCGTGAAATTGACCCGTCGCAGCCCCAGCAGCGTCAAATGAATGAGCAGTCATTGACATTGGATGTTTGTAATCTTCAGGACGGTGATGCAAGAGCAGCTTACAAAAATGTTCAGTTCGATGTTCGTACCTACAAAAAATTGAAAATGTATGTCCATGCTGAAGAAGTTGTTGCAAATACACTGCATGATAAAGACGTGACTTTATTTGTGCGTTTGGGGACAGATTTCGTAGACAACTATTACGAATACGAACTTCCTTTGGGCCTTACAGCCTGGGGAACAAACAATGCGGACAATATCTGGCCGGAATCAAACAATATGGAGATCATATTCGACGATTTACTGGATTTGAAAAAACGCCGAAATGATCTTTTGGGATCACCTGGTTCAGGTATCGCATCGAACGTAGAATACGTGATTATCGACCCTCAAAATCCGGATAGAAGAATCAAGGTAAAAGGAAGTCCGAACTTACAGGGAATTAAAACCATTATGATCGGGGTTCGTAACCCGAGTAAAACAGATCCAACGCCATGGGCGGATGACGGACTTGCAAAATGTGTGCAGGTTTGGGTCAACGAATTGCGTTTAACCGATTTCGTAGACGACGGAGGTTCTGCAGCAATAGCTCAAATGCAGGTTCAGGCTGCTGATTTTGGTAGCTTCTCACTTTCGGGGAATTATTCCGGTGTGAACTGGGGAGCAGTTGATTCACGTGTTCAGGAAAGACAGCGAAATCAAAAAATTGGAATGGATTTCCAGACAAACCTGCAATTGGGGCAATTCTTAGGTAATCGACTTAAAATTGCTGTTCCATTCTTCTATGGATACTCAGTTGGAATCATTAACCCGGAATATGATCCGTTCAACCCGGATATCAAATTGAGTTCTTACGAAGCAGGACAAAGAAAAAGCATCGCAAAAGTTGCACAGGATTATACAGAACGCAAATCGTATAACTTCCAGGGAGTTCGAAAAGAACGTGCAGCAGGTAAAAAAGCACATTTCTACGATGTTTCCAACTGGACATTGGGTTATGGTTACAGTGAGAGCTTCCACCGCGACTTTAATACGAATTATGACCGTACCAAACAGTGGAAAGGTAGTGTTGCATACGCTTATACATTCGACAATAAGCCATTCGAGCCGTTCAAGAAGAATAAGAAAATGCAAAAGTCCAAATGGTGGGGCTTGATTAAGGAAACCAGCATTGGCTACTTACCAAAAACACTTGGATTTACAAATGACATTCAGCGAAATTACAACGAGCGTCAGATCCGTAATACGATTGATACTTCGGCAGGTGCATTCCAGTACAAGCCGGTTTATGTGAAGAATTTCCAATGGAACAGAGGTTACCGGTTAGGTTGGGATTTGACCAAAAACCTGAAACTGACTTTCAATGCAAACAACAGAGCTATCTTCGATGAAGGCGACGGAGAAGTAAACCGCCGTGGAGATGAAACACTCTACCGGGAGTTTAAGGATACGATTCGCAAGCAGTTGAGTACATTTGGAAAGACCATGGATTATACCCATGATTATACTTTCTCCTATAACGTTCCGTTTAACTTGATCCCTGCTTTGGACTGGTTAACAGGAAATACTAAATATACCGGAACTTATAACTGGCAGCGTTCTCCGCTTGGTCAGGAAGAATACGGAAATATTGTTCAGAACAGCCGTACTATTAATGCGACTCTTCAGGCGAATATGACCACTTTGTATAACAAGATCCCATTCTTTAAAAAGGTCAATACGGGTGGTGCTCCATCAAGAACAACACCTGCAAGGCAAAAAGCTGGAGGAGCGGAAGAAGCCAAACCGGAAGAAAAACCTAAAGACGGTGGCTTAACGGAATTGAAACCGCCGAAACCATTGGAAGAGATGACCAAAAAGGAGCGCAGACAATGGGAACGCAAGAAACGGAAGCATGAGCGCCAACAAAAACGTAAGAAAGAGAATAAGGTAAATCCTATTTTAGGTTTCGGTGCACGTTTATTGATGAGTGTGAGAAACGTTTCAGCAACTTATAATCAAACGGATGGAACATTGCTTCCAGGATACAACCAGCAGGCGCGGATTTTAGGATTTAATCCTGCATTCAGTTCCGGAATGGGCGGATTCATCTTTGGTCAGCAATCATATACTGTTTCAGGTAGAGAGAATGGCTACAATTTTGCAGAAACAGCTGCCGGTAAAGGTTGGATAGTAGATAATCCGGCATTGAACCGTCAGCATTCAATTACGCATAGCCAAACATTTACAGGAAGAGCTACGCTTGAGCCGATGAAAGATTTGACAGTGGATTTATCCATGAACAGAACGATGTCTGAAAACACGAATGACTTCTTCAGATACAACGATCTTTCTCAGCAATTTGAATCGCAAAGCCGTTTCCAAACATCTACACTTTCCTATTCAACAATCTCGATAGGAAGTTCGTTTGAAAAACTAACAGAAGGTTATGAGTCTGCTAACTTCAAGCAGATGAGAGAAAAAACGGTAGAAGTTTCCGAAATGCTTGGAGCTGAAAACGGAAATTCTAACGGAACTACCGGCGGATACCGCGATGGATACAGCATTTCTCAGCAGGAAGTTGTTATCGGTGCATTCTTGTCATCGTATACAAATGGAAAAACGAATAAACGTTCAGTGAATCCGTTTGCTGCTATGCCTTTGCCAAACTGGACAGTGAATTACAACGGTCTTGCGAAATTTGAGCGAATGAAGAAATTGACGAAGAACTTTGTACTTCGCCATGCTTATTCATCTACCGTGACTTTAGGACAAGTTCAGTCAAACCTGAATGCAACCTTTGATGGAAACGGAGCACCTTCAGCACGTGATTTGAACCAGAATTTTATCTCTGAAAGAAACATTCAAACCGTCACAATTTCTGAGCGCTTCTCTCCATTGATCGGATTTGATGCAACCTGGAACCTGGGTGGTAAGAAAGGCGCAAGCCAGGGATTGATTACGAAATTCGAGATCAAAAAAGACCGTTCTGCAACACTGTCGTTGAATAACAACCAGGTAACTGAAGTATTAGGAAATGAAATCGTTATCGGAGCAGGATACAAATTCCCGAAAGTGAGATTGCCATTCAAGATTGGTAAGAACAAACCGGAGAACCCGTTGAATATCCGTTTTGACTTTACATTCCGTGATAACCTGACGGTTATTCGTAAGATCGTTGAATCGACAGAACAGGCTACTGCCGGACAAAAAGTAATTTCAATCAAATCATCGATTGATTACAATATCGGGGCAAACCTGATGGTCCAGTTCTATTACGATCAGGTAATTACCAATCCGAAGATCGCAACATCTTACCCAACAGGTAATATGAGCACCGGTATTCGATTCCGCTTTAACTTAGGAGGATTGTAAGATGCTTATTCGTAGTGCAAGATTGGGCGATGAAGCGGCGATTCACGGATTGATTTCTGAATTGGCGCTTTATGAGCGGGCACCGGACGAAGTCACAAATACCGTGGAGAAACTGAAAGTTGATCTTTTTGTGGATGCGGTTTGTGAAGCGCTTGTTGTTGAGAATGATTCCAGGGAAGTTGTTGGCTTTGCACTTTACTATCAATCGTATTCAACCTGGAAGGGAAGATGCCTTTACCTGGAGGATTTCTACGTCAAACCGGAATTTCGCAGAGGCGGTATCGGTTCCCGGTTATTTACGGAAGTCGTTGAAACAGCAAAAAGATGGGGTGTTAAACGCATGGATTGGCAAGTGCTTGATTGGAATGAACCGGCATTGGAATTCTATAAAAAACATGATTCCATCCTCGACCCCGAATGGGTTAATGGCCGTTTATTTTTTTGACACGGATGCAACAAATTAACTTTGTTTCTCACCGTTCTTTGTGGTTCACACTCTGAATTACTTTCTGTTCCTTTTTTTGATGATTTTTTGCCCCGGAAGAAAGGAAGAAGCGCTCTAAGACAGGTAAAGACAAATCTCAGTGTGAAAGATTTGAGACAAAGTAGGATGAAAGTGATTAAATTCGTAACATGATATTGCGCCCTTTTCTAAGTAATCGTCCGTTGGTAGTGTTACTATTGATTCCAATTATTGTTGGATTTCAGTTGTTGAATGCGCAGTATCATTTCCATGCATTGCTTGGTGTGGTGGATTTGGGACTCTGGGGGAAAACTGCTTTTTTGAGCGCCTGGTGGACATCGATCATTGCTTCGGTCATTGTCCTTGCAAATGCTGTCCAGATAAACTTTTTGTTCAACAAGCACGAGTTCCTGGACAAGAATATTTATGGACCTTCTTTGTTTTATGTTGTCTTGATGAGTTTTTCTCATTCCTTTTACCAGGTAGATGCCATATTGATCTGTCATTTGTTCCTATTGCAGTCACTCCGCCTGTTATTCCAATTGAAATCCACTGAGACAAACCTGTCGGCCTCGTTCAACAGTGTTTTTTTTATTGGATTATCCGCTTCATTCCTTACACCAAGTGCCGCTTTGATCATCCCCTTTTGGTTTTCAGCCTGGGCTTTGCATCCGTTTAGTTTCAGACAATGGCTGTTAATGATCATTGGATTTTTGATCCCGATCGCAAACGGATTAACCTGGTGGTGGTTTTCCGGACATACTATTTCCACACGAATTTTGCGACACTCATCCTTGATTAAATATGAGGACATCTTTTTCTATGGAACCACCGCAACCATTGTCATTCTCTTCTTATTGAGTATTATCGGCATCCAGATCAGGGTGCGTGTAAGTAATATTCGATTCAAGAAGCTGAATCGTGCTTTAATCTGGATTCTTGTTGGAACATTGCTCCTAGGAGTTGCGGAAATCATAATTTATCAACAGTCCGAATGGATCAGTATGCTCTTCATTCCATTGAGCTTCTTCTTTACTTTCGCCTTTATTCATCGCATTTGGCAGCGAGTGGCGAGTATCTTTTTCTACCTTACGCTGGTGATAGCTGTTGCTAAATTTTTCCTCATATCATACATGGTTGTCTGACTAGATTGACTAACTTTGTTGCCATTCATGAATTGACGGGCTTCCCGTCGCAAAAATAGATCAATGAAATTTGGTGTTGTTACCTTTCCGGGTTCCAATTGTGATGAAGACATGGTGTATGTCCTTGAAACAATTATGGGCCAACAAGTAGAACGTTTATGGCATAAAGATACCAGCTTGAAAGGGGTGGATTTTGTAGTTCTTCCGGGTGGATTCTCTTATGGAGATTATCTGCGTTCAGGAGCGATTGCAAAACTATCTCCTATTATGAGCGAGGTTATGAACCATGCCGACAAAGGTGGTTACGTAATGGGTATTTGCAATGGTTTCCAGATCCTCACAGAAAGTGGATTATTGCAGGGAGCTTTATTGCATAACAATAACCAAAAGTTCATTTGCAAGAATGTGTATTTGAAACCCGCAACTTCAAACAGTGCTATCACAAAAGGCTTAGATGCAGCGAAAGCATATAAAATTCCGATAGCTCATGGAGAAGGAAGATTTTACGCAGCAGATGATACGATGAAATCTATTTTGGACAATGACCAGGTATTGTTTCACTACGTGAATGAAGAAGCACAGGTTTCTGAAACCAGTAACCCGAACGGATCATTGCACGATATCGCAGGGATCTGTAACCCGGGGAGGAACGTATTTGGAATGATGCCTCACCCTGAAAGAGCTGCAGACGGAGCTTTGGCAAATGAGGATGGAAAACGCTTTTTCGAATCAATCTTGAAATTCTGTTAATATGCGCATTTTATTGTTGGGTTCAGGAGGAAGAGAACATGCAATAGCATGGAAGATTGCTCAAAGTTCTCATTTAGAGCAATTGTTTATTGCCCCGGGAAATGCAGGTACCCGACTTCACGGAACAAACGTGGAGATATCTGCAACAGATTTCCCTGCAATTAAGACATTTGTTCTTGCTGAAAACATCAATATGGTGATCGTTGGACCGGAAGACCCTTTGGTAAAAGGAATCCACGATTTCTTTTTGGCGGATGCCCAGTTGAAAAACGTTCCGGTTATCGGGCCGAATAAAGAGGCTGCTCAATTGGAAGGAAGTAAGGACTTCGCCAAAGCATTTATGATGCGTCACAACATCCCAACTGCTAAATACGCTACGTTTACTAAAGATACTTTGGAGCAGGGTTATAAATTCCTGGACGGAATGAAAGCTCCTTACGTATTGAAGGCAGACGGATTGGCTGCAGGAAAAGGGGTGTTGATCCCGGAAACATTAGAAGAAGCAAAAGCTGAATTGAAAAGCATGCTTGCTGACGCTAAATTTGGAGATGCTTCTTCACGGGTAGTTATCGAGCAATTTTTAAAAGGAATTGAATGTTCCGTTTTCGTTTTAACAGACGGAGATTCCTATAAAATCCTTCCCGAAGCAAAAGATTACAAACGCATTGGCGAAGGTGATTCCGGATTGAATACCGGGGGAATGGGAGCTGTTTCACCGGTTCCTTTCTGTGATAAGACTTTCATGGATAAAATTGAAAACCAAATCATTATCCCAACCGTTAAAGGTTTGAGAAACGACGGAATTGTCTATAAAGGGTTTATTTTCTTTGGAATCATCAACGTAAAAGGTGAACCTTATGTGATTGAATACAATTGCCGAATGGGAGATCCGGAAACAGAGGTGGTTATGCCGCGTTTGAAATCCGATTTGATCGATTTACTGGAAGGTGTTGCAACCAATACACTTTCGGAATGCGACATCCAGTTTGAAGAAAGAAGTGCTTGTACGGTCATGATGGTTTCGGGTGGTTATCCGGATGCTTACGAGAAAGGAAAAGTGATCAACGGAATCAACAGCGTAACGGATAGTTTGGTGTTCCATGCAGGAACTTCCAGCGACGGGCCGGTAGTTTTATCCAATGGTGGCCGCGTTTTGGCTGTTACATCTTACGGACGAAACCTGGAAGCAGCATTGGAACGATCTTACGCAAGCATTGAGAAAATTTCTTACGACAAAGCCTATTTCAGAAAAGATATTGGATTTGACGTGACAAAGTAAATTTTACTAACTTCATTGCTTTCAGTAGCTGAATGGACCCTGCCGTCATTATTATTCTTGCATCACTGCTATTTTCTGCATACTCTTCAGGAATGGAGATTGCTTTCGTTTCCTCCAATCGGTTGAAAGTGGAATTGGATCGCGGCAGAGATTCCTGGTACAGCAAATTACTGAATGTTTTCTACGGAAATGACGGACATTTTTTAGCAACACTTCTCATCGCAAACAATGTGGGAATTGTCATTTTCGGAATGTACATGGCAGATTCGCTGGATCCTCTGATCGACTCCTGGGGAATCAAACAGGAATACCTGATCGTTTTGCTCCAGACCATCATTTCTACACTGATTGTTTTAACCTTTGCGGAGTTCCTTCCGAAAGTCATTTTCCAGATTAATCCGAACGGAATCTTTCGTTTAGGCTCTGTTCCAATGTTTTTGATATACTGGGTCTTGTTTATTCCCACGAAATTGATCGTTTGGATGAGCAAAGGTTTGCTGTGGATTTTTGGAATTCGCATCGAACAATCCGAAAAAGTACTTTCACGAATTGATTTGCAGCATTTTGTGCAGGATGTGAACGAGCGCATGGAAGACGAGGCCGACTTGGGAAATGAGATCCAAATCCTTCAGAACGCATTGGATTTCTCTAGAATCAAAGCGCGCGACTGCATGGTTCCCCGAATGGAAATCGAAGCCATTGACGTAGAGGAAAGCATTGAGAACCTGCTGGCTAAATTTGTGGAAACACGCTTGTCTAAATTGTTGTTGTACAGGGATTCTGTGGACAACATTATTGGTTATGTGCATTCTTACGAACTGTTCAAAAAACCAACGGCGATCACGCAAATCCTTCGTCCTATTTCCTTTGTTCCGGAAGCCATGCCGGGGAAAGAGCTGCTGGAACTATTCACTAAGAAAAGTCAATCGATAGCGGTTGTTGTCGATGAATACGGAGGAACTTCCGGGGTGGTGACTATTGAAGACGTTATAGAACAAATTTTCGGAGAAATCGAAGACGAACACGACGATGAAACCTGGCTGGAAGAACAAATCGATGAAAACAGCTACCGTTTTTCAGGCCGCGCAGAGATTTCTTACCTCAACAGAACCTACGGACTCAAATTACCCGAATCCGATTCCTATGAAACATTAGGTGGCTTGATAATCCACCAACTGGAAATAATTCCTCAGGGCGGTGAAGAAGTGGAAGTCGAAAAATGGACGCTGATCGTGGAAGAAGTTACAGATCGAAAGATTGAGACTATCCGGTTAACGCAAGTTTAGTTGAAATGGCATTTCGACTACGCTGCGCCTATGCTGTAGCTTCAGCGCAAGCATTCAATAACCTTTTCAATCTAAAGTCAACTATTGGATCTTACCGGTGACTGAAATCAGTTTATACTCCAACCGTTCCGTTGCTCCGGGATCTAATTTTCGTATTCCCGCTTTTTCCTCCAGGTTTCCGCTCGAATCTACCTGATCTGCCCAGCCCCACCAAGGTTCAATGCAGATAAACGGCGCGTCTTTTTTAGTCCAGAATCCGATTGCCGTCCAGGAATCACACCTCATTTGAACAAGCGTTTCTCCATTTTGATGTTTTAAACAGACAGATTTAAATCCCGGACCTTTCAACACAAAAGCATCGTTTTCGAAAAGCTCATCGCCCAGGTTCAAATGCGTGGAAACGCCATAATAACTCGTTTCGCCTGAAAAGTAGCCGCCACTCAGTTCTTCCCGCTCCAATTGAATATCCGTATCAAACTCCAGGTAGTAGTTTTCCAACGATTCATCTAACCGGAAAGCAGGATGTCCGCCAACCGAATAATACATGGTTTCAGTTCCTGTATTCTGAGTTTCGTAAGAAACAATAATTCCGGTTTCCGTCAGCAAATAACACACATCAAACACAAAAGAAAACGGATAGACATCCATTGATTGAGCATCTGACTTCAGCCTCAGGCGCACAAAATCTGCTGTTTGTTCCACCACTTCAAACTCCCGGTCGCGCGCAAAACCATGCTGCTTCAGGTGATACGATTTTCCATTCAAGGAGTAAGAATCATCTTTCAATCTTCCCACAATTGGGAAAAGATTTGGAGCAACGCGGTTCCAGTGATCGGTTTGTTTGGACCAAAGGATGTTTTTTCCGTCCTGATTTCTGATTTCTAAAAGTTCAGCCCCTTTGGTATCTATTGTTAAGTGATTCCAGATTATTTCCATGATGATTGTTAAAATCAAACTCAATGTTATACTTTTGCAAGTATAAATCTAAATAAGTGATGAGCCCTCTAAATCGATTTCTTTTTTCCTTTTCTTGTTTGTTCCTGATATTTGTTTCAAACTTGTCGTTTGGACAAACACAGTTAGCCAATTTAGACTCTTTTAACGCTGATTTTTATTCCAAGTTTGGCAATGGGAGCGGTATCAACAGGGTATATAAAGTATTGGAGCTAGCCAATGGGCAAATTTTGGTAGGAGGTACTTTTTATGAAGTGAATGGATTCCCGATCACAGGTATTGCAAGATTGAATTCAGACGGAAGTTTTGATCATACTTTTCATTCGGGGATGAGTGAAGAACATGAAGTAACAACTCTTGCTGAACTTCCTTCCGGGAAAATTTTAGTAGGTGGCAGCTTTAATAGTTATGATGGCGTAAACTGTGGGAATTTTGTGGTATTAAATCCGAACGGAACACGAGATTTTACATACAGCGGAATAGGAAATGTTGGATATTCAAGAATTAATGATATCCAGTTGGCACCAGGTAATAAAGTAATTATTGCAGGATATTTCAGTAGTTTCAACGGTGTATTGAGAAATGGATTGGTTCGTCTTAATAGCTCATTGCAAGTAGATACGTCATTCGGAACGAACTATTCGGGAAATTCGGGAGGTGACTTTGAAAGCGTGCTGGTTTTTCCTGACGGAGGAGTTTTAGTGGGTGGTGATTTTACTAATTACTGGGGAAATGGTGCAAGCGGACTCATTAAGTTAACTGCTGCAGGAACTCCCGATCTCAATTTCAATTTGTACACACCTGCCGGATTTAATGCAAATGTCACTAAAGTAAAATTCGCCAGTGACGGGAAAATATTCATATGCGGGCATTTTACCGGCTATGGAGGACAAGGTACATATGATATAGTAAGGCTGAATCCAAACGGCTCTGTCGATAATACTTTCCAGAATAATCTTTGGATGCCGAGTGGTGCAATACAGGATTGTATTGATTTCAACGGACAGGTAATCATAGTTGGGGGATTGGATTTTGATGATGAGCCTACTGTTACTAATATGGCATATTTGGATAATAATGGTGGGTTGCTTGTTGCACCGTCTGAAATGCTTAAATGTGAGGTGGATGATCCGATTAATTTGATTGAGAAGTTATCTGACGGCTCTTTTGTTATTGGGGGAATCTTCTACAAAATACTTGGAGACTATTCTCGTTCATTGGTTAAATTCACCGATATCAATGCTATTGAGAAGGATTTCTTCACACCTCCTTCAAGTTATGATTATACCGCTAACAACTTTTCGGGTAACGGATATGTTGAATCTATCAGCAAGTATCCCAATTCACATTATATGGTTAGTGGAAGATTTACCCAGTATAATGGAGACACGATCAATGGTTTGGTGAGACTAAGTTCTAATGGTGAATTAGATCCTACATTCAATGCGCACTTCCCTGCGGGAGTGATTGTTACTGCTTTTGCGGTTCAGCCTGATGGAAAAGTATTGGTGAATTATCAAAACAATAATCAGAATTTTTATTCAAACCTGGTACGTCTGAATCCTGACGGAAGTCTTGACAGCAGTTTCTCCTGCCCCTTGCACTACGTAATAACAAGAATCCTTTGGAGCAACAGCAATACCAGGATCATTATTGCAGGATATGATCAATCCTCGCCGGATATGGCAGTCAATAAACTCAATTTAAACGGAACACCCGACCCTGCATTTAGTCCGTATTCCTCCGGAGACATGTTGGATATCATAGAATTGTCAAATGGAAAAATCCTTGTAGAAGAGAGATGGGGAGGCATTAGAAAAATTAGTGCAACGGGAGTTCAGGACCCTTCATTCAACAACAGCTTCTCTCCATACTCTACTCCTGCTACTGGGTTTGCACTTCAGTCGGATGGGAAGATCGTAATTTCAGGTTCCGGAGGGATTTTGCGATTTAATTCAAATGGAACGGCAGATGCCGGCTATCAAAGTGAATACAACGCTGTTGCCGATTACGATGTACCAACCGCTATTGAATTGCAGCCGGATGATAAGTTGATCGTTTTTGGAAATCAAAAAGTTTACCGGTTTAATGTAGATGGTTCTTTGGATACCACCTTCAAAGAAATTGTGATCGAAGGATTACGTGTGAGTGATTTCATCCTTGACTCAACGCGTTTGCTAATAGGTGGAGATTACACACATATTAACGGGTTTCCAATTAATGACATGGTGGGAATTGATTATTCCAACAACAATACCGTTGGGCTTGACGAACTCATTAACCCGACCGCTAACAATTCTTTGCAAATTTATCCGAATCCGATCGGGTTTGGGCAAAAGTTAAATTGGGGACAGGAGGAGCAGATAGAATCCATGGCAATTTATTCGATGGATGGAAGGTTGTTGCGGGAATTTACTGATTTATCAGGAAAAACAGCGATTGATCTGGACGTTGCCGAAGGAACTTATATCATCCAGGCAAATAATGGTTTTGGAAAATACAAAGTAGGGAAATTAATCGTTAGCTTTTAAAAGCTAGAAATTTGGAAATCAAGAAAAAATACCTATATTTGCATCACATTTAAGGTTAAAACACAAATGAGGGGACGCAAGTCCCCTCTTTTTATCTCATATGATTTCAAAAAAAACAGTAACAGAATTAGCAGAAGAGCGCATCAAAGACCGCGATGAACGTTTGTTTATTGTAGAGCTTACAATCAGCGCATCTAATGTGATCCGCCTGGAATTGGATAAAACGGAAGGTAATGTTTCCATTGAAGACTGCATGTCGGTTTCCAGGAACATTGAGCACAACCTGGACCGGGAAGATGCGGATTTTGAACTGCACGTTTCTTCTGCCGGATTGGACAAGCCTTTGCGTGTGCATGCTCAGTATGTGAAGAACATTGGTCGTGACCTGGATGTGAAATTGAAATCAAAGGAAAAGGCAACAGGAACATTGATTGCTGTTGACGAAGTTGGAGTGACCCTGAGACGCGAAGAAAAACAGGCAATCGAAGGCAAAAAGAAAAAGGAACTGGTAGTGATCGAAAACAAGATCGCTTTTTCAGATATAAACGAAGCAAAAATTGTTATTTCATTTAAATAAGAAGCTATGAACAGCTTGGAACTAGTAGAATCGTTTTCGGAGTTTAAAGAACTCAAGAGTATCGACAAACAAACGATGCAGCACGTTTTGGAAGACGTGTTTCGTGCGATGTTGAAGAAAAAATTCAACACGGATGAACACATCGACGTGATCGTTAACATTGATAAAGGAGACGTTCAGATTTTCGTAAACAAGGAGATTGTTGCGGATGGTGAGGTCGAAGATCAAAACACAGAGATCGCTTATTCGGATGCAATTAAAATCGAACCGGATTTCGAAATCGGTGAGGAAGTATCTGAAGAATTCCGTTTCAATGACTTTGGTCGTAGAAATATCCTGTCTCTTCGTCAGAATTTGATCTCTCGTATCCTTGAATTGGAGAAAGATCATTTGTACAAGAAATACAAAGAGCGTATCGGTGAGATTATCACAGGTGAAGTTTACCAGGTTTGGAAGAAAGAGATCATGGTATTGGATGATGAAAACAATGAGTTGATCCTTCCAAAATCAGAGCAGATTCCTTCAGATTACTTCAAGAAGGGTGAATCTGTTCGTGCAGTTGTTTCGAAAGTAGACATGCGTAACAGTTCGCCGGTAATTATCCTTTCACGTATCGCACCGGAATTCCTGGAGCGCTTGTTCGAGTTGGAAGTTCCTGAGGTATTTGACGGATTGATTACTATCAAACGTATCGTTCGTGAACCGGGAGAAAGAGCAAAAGTAGCCGTTGAATCATACGATGATCGTATTGATCCGGTTGGAGCTTGTGTTGGTATGAAAGGTTCCCGTATTCACGGAATCGTTCGTGAGTTGCGTAATGAGAATATCGACGTGATCAACTTCACAAGCAACCCGAAATTGTTTATTCAGCGTGCATTGTCTCCGGCAAAAATTACCAATATCGAAATCGACGAAGAAGAGAAGCGTGCAAGCGTATTCCTGAAGCCGGACCAGGTTTCTTTGGCAATTGGAAAAGGAGGATACAATATTCGTTTGGCTGGTAAATTAACAGGATTTGAAATAGATGTCTTCAGAGATGGGGAGTCTGACAATGAAGATGTTGACTTAGAAGAATTTGCAGATGAAATCGACAGCTGGATCCTGGATGAATTGAAAGCAGTTGGTTGTGATACAGCGAAATCTGTATTGGAATTGACAGTGGCAGATTTAGTTCAGCGTACAGACTTAGAAGAAGAAACAATCCAGGAAGTATTGCGTATCCTTCGCACTGAATTTGAGTAAGGAAAGCATACTTTAAATACTATTTTAGGTGGTGATTTCGGTCAGGTGAAAAATACCTGACCGATTTTCACGGAAATCTGATCAACACTAACTATCTTTACACAGCAAAACTGTTCATACTGATATCAATCGGGTGAACATTAATTAAAAAAGAAGCAAATAATATATGTCTGGTAAAACACAGCGTTTAGGAAAAGCAGCAGGAGAGTTGAATGTAGGAGTCACTACGATCGTCGAGTTTTTGGCGTCGAAGGGACAAGCTATTGACTCCAATCCAAATACGAAGTTGGATCCGGAGCAGTATGACATGTTGCGTACTCAATTTGCAGCTGACCAAAATTTAAAGGAGCAATCCAAAATGACGTCAGTTAAAAGAGAGAAGCGTGAGACAATTACTTTGCGCGATATCAAAGACGAACCGAAGGCTCATGAAGACGAGGACGATTTTGATAATAACGTGTCAGAGCAACCAAAAACTGCACCTGTTGTTACTCCGAAAGTTGATCATGTGTCGCCTACAGCTTCACCGATGGCACAAACTCCAAAAGTGGAGGAGAAAATTGAAACTCCTGCACCTGTTGTTGAGAAACCAGTTGAAGAGAAGAAACCGGTAGTTGAAGAAGAGCCGGCGGCTCAAACAGCTGATGGTGGAATACAGGTAATTGGAAAAATCGATCTGGATAAACTGAACACGAAAACCAGACCAGATAAACGTAGGAAAGAGGACGGACCAATCGATAAAAGTGATTATCCGAAACCTGTTGTTACACCAACTCCTGAAAAAGAGTCTGCTGCGGCGGAAAAAGCTAAGGAAACTCCGGCAACGGCACCTGAAGCTCCAAAAGAAATAGAAACAATTCGCGTAGATCGCACCAAATTATCCGGACCTACGGTACTTGGAAAAATTGAATTGCCTGTTGAGAAACCAAAATCTGTTGGTTCTTCTCGTCCGGGTGATGACCGCAAGAAACGCAAACGAATCAAGAAAGAAATGCCGAAAACTCCTGGTACAAACCCACAAGGTGGTACTCAGGGAGGACAACAAGGCGGAAATCGTCCTCCGGGACAAGGTGGACCTGGTCAGGGTGGAAATCGCCCGGGTGGAGGAAACTTCAACCGCGGTCCGGGAAACAACTTCAGAAAAGGCGGTCCTGTTGACAGGCCGGTAGCGTCCGAGCAAGATATCCAAAAAGAGGTTAAAGATACATTGGCCCGTTTATCTTCTCAGGGAGGTAAATCCAAAGCATCCAAGAATCGTCGTGCGAAACGTGATGACCGTGCGCAACGTCGTGAAATAGAACATATCGAAGCAGAATTACAAGAGAAAATCTTGAAGTTGACAGAGTTCGTTACCGTGTCTGAATTGGCATCGATGATGAACGTTTCTCCAACTCAGGTTATTTCTGCTTGTATGTCTTTAGGGATCTTTGCTTCAATTAACCAGCGATTGGATGCTGAAACCATTCAAATTGTAGCGGAAGAGTTTGGATTCGAAACAGAATTCGTTTCTGCGGATATTCAGGAAGCAATTCCGGAAATAGAAGATAAAGAGGAAGACCTGATTGACCGCCCGCCGATTATTACGGTAATGGGGCACGTTGACCACGGTAAAACTTCCTTATTGGATAAAATCCGTAATGCAAACGTAACCGAAGGCGAAGCCGGAGGAATTACCCAGCATATCGGTGCTTACTCGGTTACATTGAAAGATAATCGCAAGATGACTTTCTTAGATACCCCGGGTCACGAAGCCTTTACAGCGATGCGTGCTCGTGGTGCTCAGGTAACTGACGTTGCAATTATCATTGTAGCAGCGGATGATGACGTGATGCCTCAAACAAAAGAAGCAATCTCTCACGCGCAGGCAGCAAATGTACCAATGGTTTTTGCAATCAATAAAATTGATAAACCGGGTGCAAACCCAGATAAAATCCGCGAACAGCTTTCTGCCATGAATATCCTGGTAGAAGAGTGGGGTGGAAAATACCAGTGCCAGGAAATTTCTGCAAAACAGAATTTGAATATTGACGATTTATTGGATAAAGTATTGTTGGAAGCAGAAATTCTGAACTTACGTGCTAACCCTAATAAGAATGCAGTTGGTGCTGTAATCGAGTCTTCTTTGGACAAAGGAAAAGGATATGTTACAAACATGCTGGTACATGCAGGAACAATGAAAATTGGTGATGTAGTATTGGTAGGTCGTAATTACGGTCGTGTTCGTGCAATGCATGATGAGCATGGCGTTTCTTTGAAAGAAGCAGGTCCATCGCAACCGGTATCTGTTTTAGGTATTAACGGTGCACCATCTGCAGGAGATACTTTCCATATCATGGATGACGAGCGCGAAGCGAAATCAATTGCTACCAAACGTGAGCAGTTATACCGTGAGCAGGGTCTTCGTACGAACAAACACATTACTTTGGATGAGATCGGTCGTCGTTTGGCAATTGGAGATTTCAAGGAATTGAATTTGATCGTGAAAGGTGACGTGGATGGATCAATTGAAGCATTATCCGATTCATTATTAAGACTTTCTACAGAAGAAATCCAGGTGAATATCGTTCACAAAGGAGTTGGAGCAATTACCGAAGCCGATGTAAACTTAGCTTCCGCATCCGATGCAATCGTGATCGGATTCCAGGTAAGACCATCCGTTGCAGCGCGTAAATTGGCTGAGCAGGAACAAATTGATATCAGACTATATTCCGTAATCTACAAAGCGATCGACGAATTGAAAGCGGCAATGGAAGGAATGTTATCTCCGGATATCGAAGAGAAAGTATTGGGTACTGCAGAAATTCGCGAAACATTCGATATTACGAAAGTAGGTACAATTGCAGGATGTTACGTAACAGATGGTCTCATCAAACGTACTTCGAAAATCCGTGTTATTCGCGATGGAATTGTAATTCACACAGGAGTTCTTGGATCATTGAAACGATTCAAAGACGACGTGAAAGAAGTGAAAAACAACTACGAATGTGGTTTGAACATTGATAAATTCAACGATATCAAAATTGGCGATTTGGTTGAAGCTTACGAAGAAGTAGAAGTTGCAAGAAAATTGTAATCATTCAGATTTAAGATAAATGAAAACCTCCGTGAAAACGGAGGCTTTTTTGTTTTAAAAAATGCAGACGCGTAAAAAAGGAATACGGAGGTAGTATATGTAAAGTGAAAGTCATACATTTCGCTTAATTATTATTCACTTCTAAAATTCAACTTATGAAAAAGATCATTTTCTTATTCGCAATTATCAGTGTTGCAGTGACATCCTGCAAAAAGGAACAGCTGACACCGGTTGATCCCGTAAAACCAAATCAAAGCACAGGAAATTCTGCCAAGTCATTACATTGTACTCCCTGGGAAGATGTCGCGGATGCGGCAGCAGCGGCTGTAGACCTGAATCAGGTAGGGCTTTGCAATACTTCTGCATGCAGCATTGGTACTACGACATACTTTTATATAAACAATAAAGTTGTAAGAAATAGTTCGGGAACGACCTGGTATTTCCTTCCTTTTTCAACGGTAGCGATTGCAGATCAAAATGCCATTTGGAGTGATGCAGTTACCCAGGCAATTGCTGCTACTCCAACAGGATTTAGTCTGTCCAGTATTCATAATTTTAGAACGGCATCAGGTGGTGGACCACTTATAACCTACATCATGAAATTCGATATTACTTATATCAAATGCACTGGTGGTGGAGGTGGTGGAGAAAGTTAAATCCTGATCTGATATCAAATGCAATGCAATAGGGACACATAAAAGACGTCCCTATTGTTTTTATTCTTGAATCCAATCTTATTCAATTACTACAAATCGCACCTGGTCTAGGTGACTGGTATCATTGCGTACATGTATTAAATATGCACCGGCTGACAAACTTTCCCGTTTGAATGAAAAGTCGCTCCCATTCATTAGTGCCTGTCGTACCAGCTTGCCTGTAGGATCTAAAATTTCTATCCGTGTGTTTTGTTGCGGTATTGAAAATTGAATAGTCAACGCTTCTGAAAAAGGATTGGGGAATAGTTGAATTTCCGTTTCTTTCAAGGATTCATCCAGCGAAAGATTGGTAATGCAAATGGTATCTGTGGTAAGATAATCACAGTTGAGACACACTCCCCAATAACAACCATTTTGAGTCACTACCAGCGAGCTATCGTTTCCAACAGTTAACTGAACACCATCCCGAAACCAAAGATTCGTTGGACAATCATAACTTGTTCGAAGCGTTATTCCGTCAAAACTCAAGGAAACAGGAATGGCATCTCTGACAAAAAAGTGTATGGTATCGCTATTGGTTACACAGCCTATAGGATCTACATTATTAGCTACCCAGACATCGTGATGCCCTGCCGGGTAATAACTGCCCAATACCGCCTGGTTGGCTGAAAACCAATTCCCATTGCGATACCACGTGTTCGTTGTCGGAAACCAATAAGAAATTGGGTACCATCTCAACACCACCAATTCACAGTCAACAGTATCAGAACCTGTTTGAAATTCCAAATCAATCCGTGGATTCACGCCTATTTTATATGCTTGACAAGAAGTGAGTATATCTCCTGATGGAGTGGTAACAGTTAACGAAATTTCAGTAGTGGTATCAATAGTGAAGGTACTATTTTGGGTAGTAGCCCCAGTGCTCCATAAATAGCTGCTCATTCCGGGAATTCCATTCATGGTAACGGACGTCCCGATACAAGCATAAGGAATATGTTTAATTGGATCAACAGTAGTTCCCGTACTTCCGGAAATCGGATAATAGGATGTTGGCGCTACAAAAACGTAAATAGTTTGAGTCAAAGTATCCGATCCGCCATAACCGCTGACATACAATTTAACCGAATAATAGCCCGAGCTGGTAAACCGATGGACCACTTGTTGGCCAACCGTGTCAATGGTTCCATTATTATCAAAATCCCAGGCGGAATACAAACAATTCGCACCTGTTGAGTGAAATCCGTACTTCCCGTTTCCTTTACAAAAAGAAGAATCCACCGTAAAGGATGCTACGGGAACGGCACCTCCGGGATGCATTCCACATCCGTTTGATTGCAATAATTCAGAACGCAGAATTGTCAGCGCTCCATGCATTCTGTCAACTTGTCCTTGAGTAAACGATAAAGGACAGGAGGTATAATCCATATAATTCGGCAATTCCGCAACATCACCCGGAAACGGGTTGAAACCCGAAGTATCACTCATTTCCGTTGAGCAGGAATTCACCTGGCAGAAATTGTAATCATTTGACATATCCGTAGGAGTGTCACATACCTTATCTCCGTCTAGCATACAGTTGAAGTTGGTACAAGCATTCGTGAATGTATGGTACAAATTCAAATAGTGGCCGACTTCATGAGCCAATAAACTAGAGATAAATAAATTATGATGTCCGACAATTCCATCTGTCTCTATCGTTCCTCCGGGAAAACTACCATAACCACCTACACCCCAGGGGTTTTGGAATGGGTCGGTAGCAATGTTTCCAACTGTCCAGACATTCAGGTATAGAAGCGGGTTCCACCTATTTTGGGTCTTAAATGTCCAATCCTGGACATAATCGTAATAATTGAGGGTCAGAATCGATGAATAATCATGGGTAATTCCGGTTGTTGGATTTCCCCATGGGTCAATGGATGCCAAACAGAATTGAATGTCTACAGGATGCCCGGTCGCGTCAAAAAATTGTCCCGAATTCTGAAAACGCTGATTGAGTTCATTGACTGCCTGAATCACGGTTGCATCGGAAATATTTTCCGGTCCGTTTTGATGCATAATATGAAAGACTATCGGAATCGTATGAATAGTTTTTTCATGATAGTTTGCAGAGTCGGAACTCAGGAACTGGTACAAGCGCTGGTTGTTTTGATCTTGCTTTTGAGCATATTCCGGAAAATGCTGCTGTAAATAATCCTGTAGTTGATCCGTTCCGCAATTTCCTGATTGAGCAAGAGTGCTTTGTATTGTAAGTAGTGTAAAAAGTAGTATTAGTGTTTTCATAGTTCTTTCGGTTTCAGGATTTAGACTCGAAACAAGAATGAGCAGTTGCATCTGCAAAAAACATTCCTGTGCCAAAAACTGATCCTATGGTAGTAAATGACCCATTCGAATACCCTAATTTTCGTTTAGTTATTCACTTTTAAAATTTAACTATGAAAAGAATCATTTTTTTATCAGCTGTTATCAGTTTCGGGTTTTTA
Source organism: uncultured Fluviicola sp. (assembly GCA_965650365.1). Classification (GTDB taxonomy): domain Bacteria; phylum Bacteroidota; class Bacteroidia; order Flavobacteriales_D; family Crocinitomicaceae; genus Fluviicola. The sequence goes on from CBFGOJ010000003.1 coordinate 104,563, forward strand.
TCCTGCCAAAAGCAAGAAGTAAAACCATCAAGTTCTTCGAAACCTGTTAAAAATTCGGAGAATGTAGCAAAAAGTTTAAATTGTGCTCCCTGGCGAGATGCTGCGGATCCTGCCGCCGCTGCAATAGATTTGAATGAGGTGGGAGTTTGTAATACCTCACTTTGCAATGGGAGTTATGATACTTATCCTTATCCCGGGATATTTACCGTAATGAATAGTACAGGTACAGCACCTTTGTATTTTTCTTATTTATCACCACCGGCTGTAACGATTGCAACTCAAAATTATATTTGGGGAAATGCCGTGAGTCAGGCAGCAGCAGCAGTACCTGCAGGATATTCCGTATCTCAACTATACAATTTCAGAACGGAAGTAGTTTCAGGAGGAATGGTCGCTAAAATCGTTATTAAATTTGATGCTTCATATATTAAATGCACCGGAGGAGGAGGAGAGGGAAATTAAAATCCATCAAATCAACAAAAAGGCTCTCCGTTTTGGAGAGCCTTTGCGCTAACTAATTTATAACCTAACTGCCGCTCAAAACGAATTGAACCAACGAAATCGTGCCAGCTGCTGATATACCATACAGCCCACACAAATGCCAAAAAAAGATTCCAAACTTGCAAAAAGGAGCAAAAATCCTCCTAATATGTTTGCGGATAGTAAAAATTCAAGGAACAATAAAAGCGAAAAAAGTCCGACAACAAAAAAACCAACGGCAGCTGCAAATTTCTTCGGGGCCTCGTTTGTGGCTTTGTAGCCCAGCTGAAAGTGCGTGACCGTTTTTTGAGCAATGTATTTCAACGGAGAAATTTGACCAAAACCAAATGCACGCAATCCGAAATCAGCGGCCAATAAAACAGCAATGTGCCAACTTTGGAAATACAAAGCAGCAGCACCGATAAAAATAACCTGCATAGCTACCAGCCGAATAACAATCTCATTGACCTGTTTGTCATTCACCGGACAACTTAAACCTACTTTTTCCATCAAATATTTGGTTGCGGAGTAAGACGTAAATACGGTTTCACTTCTTTAAATCCTTTCGGGAATTTTGCAGGAATATCTTCTGTTTTGATAGCCGGAACAACTACCACATCTTCCCCGTGTTTCCAATCGGCTGGTGTTGCAACACTGTAGTTTGCCGTTAATTGCAAGGAATCAAGGACACGCAGGATTTCCTGGAAATTTCTGCCTGTTGAAGCCGGATAAGTGATAATCAATTTGATCGTTTTATCAGGAGCAATAATGAACAGCGAACGAACCGTCAATGTTGCAGATGCATTCGGATGGATCATGTCGTATAATTCAGCAATTTTCCGGTCTTCATCTGCGATGATCGGAAAGTTTACCTGGGTTTGTTGTGTCTCATTGATGTCTTTAATCCATTCGTGATGAGAATCCACACCATCCACAGAAAGTGCAAGGACTTTAGTGTTTCTCGCAATAAACTCATTCGTAAGTTTTGCTGTCTGACCCAACTCGGTAGTACAAACGGGCGTGAAATCTGCCGGATGAGAGAATAAAATTCCCCAGGAATCTCCTAGGAATTGGTGAAGATCAATCTCTCCGATGCTCGTTTTTGCTGTGAAGTTTGGTGCTGTGTCGCCGAGTCTTAATGCCATGATGTTTTATTTTAATTTATAATAATATGTATAATCTATAGAATAAGTAGGACAAATATAATTCGAAATAGTGAACCAAAAACGCAATCACTGAAAATTTTAACAGTCGCTATTCAAATATGCTTAACTTTGGTACCATGTTCGCTCCCGGTTCGAAAGGATGGATTGCCAAATACTTGCAGCTGATAGAATCAGGTGAATTGTCTGTTGACCTGAAAAAACCGGCTGATCTCACCCGGGCAGAATTCAATCATTACACCCTTTCTCAAACCGGAATTATCTTTGGTTATCCTTCCAAGTTGTTGTTCGGGAAAAACCTCGACACCTCCAAATGGACGCACGATGAGCAATTGACTGTTCTTCTTTTTGAATCCTTGTTGTTTACGCACATCAATATCCAGGGAAAGACGAAGTTGAAATCAGAAGAGTTTTTGAATGATCTGAACATTTTCTATAAAAAACACCGCGTTCAATCGCTTAGTTCTGTTCTCACATTCTTCCTGAAGGAAAGTGCTTCGGAGAAAATTGAGCGGATTTTAGACAAGCGCATAGATGTTCCCAAAAACTTAACGAGTACCAAATCGTGGATGAGTTATTTCAACAATTCATTCATCTATCTGGACGTTATTTTGTTTGAGGATTTCTTGAAGAACAAACGCAAACAAACACTGGACTACCAGAAATTGGCTTTGCTGGCACTCGGAATTATTTCTATTTCAGCTTATTCCGATGGAGAGATCCAGGAACACGAGAAAAACCTGTTCCAAACCTTTTTGCTTTCTGCAGACCTGGATTCTGATGAAAAGGAGCTGGCCAAATTGCGTTTTAAGGAAGGGATTTCGCTGAATGAACTGACTTGCGACCTGGTAGATTCCTGGAATTTTAAGCGGTATTTGCTCGATCTATCCGTTTTGACCATGCACATGAACCAGAATTCGCGGGAAAATGACATCGAAACCTTAATTACCTTAAAGAAATGGATGTCGTGCTCCGAAAAGGATTTGGATGAAGCAATTTATTGTACCGATCAGTTTTTGCTGGAGAATAATCAAAAAGTCTCTTACCTGAACGATTCGAATTCTATGGAACAAATGATGGACAGTGTTTCCAAACGCTGGATTAAGATTTTGGGAAGGAATAAGGATAAAATGGCTCAGGAAATCAAGCAAAGCAAGGAGTTGGTATTTCTGATCCGGAAATCAGCTTCTGAAGAACTTTCAAAAGAGGAAAAGGAAAAAGTGAAAACCCAGTTTTTGGACATTGTGAAAACGATGCCGGCTTTGGCTATTTTTTTGTTGCCCGGAGGAGCATTGTTATTGCCGATCGTTTTAAAGATCATTCCTAACCTGGTACCATCCGCATTTAAAGATAACGAATTGGAGGAATGAAGGATTACAAGAAGATTTCTCATTTCAAAGGATTGAATACACTGCGCTTCTTAGCAGCGTTTTTGGTAGTCTTGCATCACGCCGAATCATTGCGAAAAGATCACGGATTAAAGCATCATTTAAGAGATTACGGTTTGTTTCAGAACGGTGCAAATGCGGTAAGTTTCTTCTTCGTATTGAGCGGTTTCCTGATTACTTATCTCTTACTCAAGGAACGCGAAGCAAAAAAGGATATTTCTGTCAAGCAATTTTACATCAAACGTATTTTCCGGATTTGGCCTTTATATTTTTTGATGGTCATTATCGGTGCAATCATTCAGCCGTATTTCATTGAGTGGTTCCATATTCCCTATGAAATGCCCTATACCATTGGCGAAACCTGGTATTATTTTGTCTTCTTCGTTCCCGGAATGGTGAATTATTTCTTCGGGAGTAATTTATTGGAACCGCTTTGGTCGATTGGAGTGGAGGAAGTTTTCTACCTCATCTGGGCACCGCTTTTCAAGTGGTTCAAGAAACACGTTCTGACGTTGCTTTTGTCAGTAATAGCGTTCAAATTGGTCCTGATCAGTGTCAACACTTTTTGGTCGCTGCCCGGAGTTTTAAGTTACTTAATCCGAATCCATCAATTCGAAGCCATGGCAATTGGAGGATTAGGCGCGTATTTGGTTTACCATTTTGGGAAACAGATCAATGCATCCTGGATTTACAGCATTCCGGCACAAATTATTTTGTATTCGCTCATTTTGGTTTTCATTGTTTTCGGAGCAAATATTCAGTCACAAATCTGGTATTTCTTCTTCGAAAATTCGATCGTTTCCGCAATTGTTCCCAATGCTCTCTTCCTGTATTTGATCATCGGAGTTTCGGTGGTCGACAAGAACTTATTTACGCTTGAAAATCGGGTGTTTTCCTACCTCGGAGAAATCTCTTACGGAATTTACATGTTCCATTTATTGATTCTTTCCCAAATTATCGAATTGCTGAAAGGGTTCGTAGCCGGTTCAGGAATGTTCCTGGAAACGCTGTTCTACTACGGAGTTTCCTTTGCGCTGATCTTAGGGGTTTGTGTACTTTCGAAACGAACTTTGGAGGCTTACTTTGAACGGAAGAAACAGAAGGTATTACTTAGAATGAACCGCTAGGTACGCGATTAATCGCGTACCTGCATATCCTAGGTCTAATCTTTGTGATAGAGAAAGTAAAACCCTTCCACATTATCCAGGTACGCTCCGTCGAAACCTGCATTCAGTAGTTTTTTGGTATACGAATCATCGTTTCCATAAATGATCTCCTGCCATTCGTCTTTCCAGAATTTCACCCAAATTTCATCTTTGTAGCCGTCGTATTTTTTCTTCAGCCAAAGCGGATGTTTCAGTCCCCAGGTTTTCTTCCAGTAATAGCGGTACTTTTCAGCAGAACCAATATTCATATACGAAATCACCAAACGTTGTCCGCCGTTTGCTTTCGTCTTGAGACTCGTAACATCTGCAGCGGTTAATAATTCATCTCCGAAAAATGCATCAATGATTACCACATCGAAATTCGTTTGCTGAATGGCAGAAAGAAAAGATCCTTTGTCCGAATAATTATCGGTGCTGATCAAATACAAATAGTTTTGCGCCTGTGCTAAGGTCTGAATGTTATTAGTGTTTTCGTGGTGAACAATTCCCGGAATTGTTTTGTAATCGTAATTGGAATTCGTTCTTGGAAAAGCAATAAACTGCTCTGAGTCGGCAGCCTGGAAAGAAGCGCTTGCATCGTCATTCGGTAAATAATCGGCAACCATGATTTTTAGTGACGCATTGACTTTTCGCAGCATTCCCAACCGGTAATCATCCGGGGAATAAGAATCACCGTTGTAAAAAAGTTCTTCCACGCCATATCCGTCGATTGCCTGGATTAAATCGGGTCTCAGTGCTTTTTCCGGATCCGTATCTTCAAAGAGAATTTCTTCTCCGTTGTGGGATCAGGATGAAATCCGGGTCTTGTGCACGGGCATAATTGCTGATCGAAATGATGAAATCCTGCATTTTGATCCCGGCTTTTACGGTTTTCTTCTCTTTGCAGGCGAATCCACAGCAAGCAATCAGGGCAAATAAAAGTCCTTTTCTCATCTCTTTAACATTTCGTCTATAACGTTCCAGGTTGTTTCGGCAGTATGATTCCACGAAAATAAAGAAGCGCGTTCCAAACTTTTTTGAGATAATTCTGCTTGTTTTTGTTCGTCTGACGCCAGATAGAGCATGGCTTTCGAAACTTCATTCACATTGAACGGGTCCACATAAATAGCAGCTTCACCGGCAACTTCTGGTAAACAGGTCAGGTTCCCGGAAATAATCGGTAAACCACAGCGCATGGCTTCGACCAAAGGAATTCCAAATCCTTCAAAGTAGGGAATGTAGGTTAAGGCAAAAGCGGCACCCATCAATTTGTTTAGTTCCGACAGCGAAACATGACCCGAAAACAGGATGCGTTTTTTCAGTTCTTCGGAAACATCCGGAATGGAAGAGGGGTTATTGGCCCATAAACTTTCTCCAACAATCATCAGATCAATATCCGGATTAATTGCTGCAAATTTCCCGAAAGCTTCAATGAGTCGTCCTACATTTTTCCGCGGATGAATTGCCCCAACGAAAATGAAGTAAGGCCGTCCGTTTGTTTTTTCAACGCGTATTTTCTGAATTTCTGCTGCGTCCAAAGGAACAAACGATTCGGAAGCGCCATTCCATGCAACGGTTATTTTGGAAGGAGAAATGCCGTATGATTGTACAATGTCCTGTTTTGAATATTCGGAAACAGTTAGAATATGATCCGCCTTTTTCGCAAATTTAGGGAAGTATTTGCGCAAATACCTCAGAGGACTTGCCGGAATATCTTCCGGATGGTGCTCAAAATTCAAATCGTGGATTACTCCAACCTGCGGGACCGGGGATTTTAAAGACAAATATCCGTCGGGAGAATAGAACAGGTCGATTTTATAGTTCTTCAGTGCGCGTTTGATAGACCATTCGAACCACCAAACGAATAAGATCGGATGTCTGGCAGGCGGAAACAAAACTACCGGAGTGACATTCTTTGCAAAAACAAATTTCTCATCGAACTTGCGGTCAAAGAAGAACACAAATTCATGTTCCGGATGAGCTTCAACCATGCGTTTCACCACTTCGAAAGTGTACCAGCCAAAACCCTCCATTTTGGAAGACAATAAGAAACGTGTGTTTATTCCGATTCGCATGGTTTCGAAGGTACAAACTATTACGAAAAATTAAGTTGCCTGAAACAAAAAAGGGCACTTTCGTGCCCTCGATCTTATAAATAGAATAAACTGTTTAGGAAGCAATGTATAACCTTACATTTGAATTGACAGCATTATAATACAAAGTGCTCAACGTTCCTCCGCTGGTTATCGCACCATAGTCAGTGTATGGACTTGGTAATTCCGGGCTGTTATAATTGAGTCTTGGCCGATAATGAACGGTGGTGCCATTATAGGTAAAGTTGCCGAATCCTGCACCTGGTGTAGCACTGGTAGTGAATGTTCTGACTTCCAGGTTATCATTAGGATTTCGTATAGTTTCAAGAAAAACGTTTGAACCGCTTGCTAAATACAAAAAGGTACTAAACGGATTATTAATAATGTAAACATTTACACATGCAAATGGACTTGTGGATGAAAAACTACTGATAGTCCAGCTGTACTGAAGTGTTAATGCTTTGCCTGGATCATTGTCTGTTAAAAAGAACTCATACAATTTACCCTTGGGTAGCGTAGAATGGTAATTGTTCCAATCAAAATCCATTGACACTGCTGACTCTGACTCGAATAAAGCAACAGGTTTTTTTCCGGGTAAAGATGGATCAGCTTCCTTGAACAGAACTTTACAATGCTCTAATTTAGCCTTGTATTCATCCAGTAACTTTTCGTCATCGCAGGAAAGGTTTAAAGACAAAAAGCCGTTCTCCAAATTTTCTCCTGGAATTTGAATAACCGTTGAGAATTTATACTCGTGAGGTTTGACTTCGTGAACTTCAGATTGTTCAAATGATTTTTTTGAAGTAATTTCTTCTTTATTACATGAAGTGAAGAACATCAGGGACATAGCCGTCAAGGCGAGTCCACCTGTGATAGTGATTTTTTTGTGCATAATGATTATTTAAATTTATAACATAATGTTACAAATAAAAACTGAATCATTTACAAAGCACCTTCTCGTCTTCTATTAGTCGCTTAGTAAGTCTGAATGGAAACCTTAAATATTGCTAACAAAACTCCTTGAAAAGAATAGATTGCTACTTTTAACCCCAATCCTGGTTTCAATGAACATTCAATTCCTGCTCATTTTCAGTTTCTTTTTTACCGGTTCAGTAAACGCCCAGTCAAAATCCTCCGGGAAATTCCTGGAAGATTCCCTGTGTTACAAAATCTGGCTGGTTGACAATAAAATGGGTGGTTATGACGGTTACGAATTCCGGAAGAACGGCGAGTTGAAATTGTTGAATTACGATGGATTTATCGGTGAAAAATGGTGGACGAAGGGAAATCATTTGTTTGTGGAGATCCGTTCCAAAAAGAATGGAAAAATACTTAAAACAGATTATACCATTAAAAAACAGACTGCAGATTCGTTGGTGTTAACTTACACAGCTTTGGGCCAATCATTTACAGACGTGTATCAAACGCTTACCAATCATGATTTTACCGATAAACTACTCGGGCATTGGGATGGCAAAGACGGAACATATATCCAGATCGTTCCAAAAAGCAGTTTTCAATTCCAATTAGTGATGCCGATCGGTTCAGAAGAAATTCCCGATCGAAGTGAAGGTTTCCTGGATAAAGAAAACTCCCGGATCATCTTTTACCCGGAGCAGGAAAGGAAAGAAATGACGGTCTTTTTTGAGGCCGGTATTGAAAAAATCTCAATCGGGGGGAAACCCTACACGAGAATGTGTTTGGGTAAATAATTGTTCAAAATACAGGCGTTCAAAGCGCTGGATTTTCCCGACAATTGGATTTACTTCCTTCATTTGCAGGAATGACCAGCACATTTATCTAAAATTTCCGGAATAAACAGCCGGCTTCTTTCCAACTTTTCCTAACTTCGCGGCATCTTAGTGGAAATGAAGAATAGCGTTAAATATATTTTACAGAAATTGTTGGGTTTACATACCTATCTGTATGTCTTTGCGCTGTATAAAATCAGAACACTGCGTTCGGATAAAAAGGAGAACGATTTCTTCACGTTTTTGTCCCTGTTGAAAGACGGTAAAGGCGACGTATTGGACATTGGTGCAAATCTGGGAATTATGACCGTTCATTTGGCCAATACACTTCCTAACACAACCATCCACGCTTTCGAACCGATGCCGGCAAATGTGAGCGTTTTGAGACGCATTATCGCAAAATTCAAGCTGAAAACAACGAAAATCCACGAAATTGCTTTGGGCGATGAATCCGGAACGGCGAAAATGGTACTTCCTGTAAACGGACAAACCGTGATGCAGGGCCTAAGTCACATCAAGCACGAAACCATTACCGAATGGAACGAAGGAAAAGAAGTGGATGTACCTTTGGACAAATTGGACAATATTTTAAACGGTCAGCCTATTCAGGCCATCAAAATCGATATTGAGAATTTCGAGTATTTCGCACTAAAAGGCGCAAACCGGATTCTTACATCTAATAAACCGATCATTTACGCTGAACTTTGGGACAATGAAAACCGCTCCAAATGTTTTGAGTATCTGCGTTCATTCAGTTATTCTATTTTTGTAGGAGAAAACAACCAGGTTGTTCCGTTTGATTCTTCTAAACATCACACACAAAACTTTATTTTCATCGCAGAATAACTACCGCTAATGCAAAAACTGTTTTTACGAGGATTAGGCATTACGCTGTTATTGAATTTACTGGTTAAACCTGCTACCATTTTCCTGGTTGATATCAAAATGCAAAATGAATTGGGTCTCGATTCATACGGTATTTTCCAGACCATGCTCAATTTTACGTTCCTGTTTTCCATGTTGCTCGATATGGGGATTACCAATTTCATGACAAGAATGATTGCGCAGCATCCGCACATGATCCACAAGTACAGCAATCGCCTTTTTACTTTCCGGCTGATCCTGGTTTTGGTATATATCATTTGGACGCTTTCCCTGTACTTTATTCTCCGCTTTCCGATGGAATGGCTGTGGGTGCTCGGCTTGCTGATGATGCACCAGATCAGTATCATCACGGTTAATTATGTGAGAGCATATACGGGAGGTTTGCTGAAATTCGGATTGGATGCGGTACTATCAGTTGTGGAACGCTCGGTTTATTTTGTTCTTGGAAGCATCCTGATCTATTCGACATTTATAGAACCGGTAACTTTGAAATGGTTTACCATCATTTTCGTAGGATCTTCAACCATGTCATTGGTTGTTGCAACTTTCATCTATTTGAAAATTGTTGCCCTGCCTCGCCTGCATTGGGATTCCGACTTCTTCAAAGCTATTTTCAGGCAATCTTATCCGTATGCGATCTTAGTCATTATCATGATGCTGACTTCTCGTTTGGATGCTGTATTCCTGGAGAAATTGCACCCGGAAGGAACAGTCCAGGTTTCTTATTACACGCAGAGTTTCCGTTTATTGGATGCATGCTGGATGTTTGCCGTACTTTTCGGAAGCATTTTATTACCGGTTTTTTCGCGCGTTTTGAAAGACAATACTTCTACAACCGGAATTATGACAAGTGCTTTGAACATCTTGTTTTCGGGTGGTGTTTTAATGATCACCATGACGATCGGAATCAAAGAATTTTTGTTCGACAAGTTGTATGATGATGCGAACTGGTATTCTTACAATGCCTGGATTTTCCATTCCATTACTTTCATTCCCATGTGTTTTACGGTGGTTTTCGGAACGCTTTTGACAGCAAACGGCTCGCTTCGTACCATGAATCAGATTGCCTTTCTTTCCTTGATCATAATGTCGGTCCTGAATGTGGTTTTGATTCCGTATCTGGGAGCTGTTGGAGCTTCCATTGCTTCCTTAGTTGCGCAATCCACGCTGGGCGTATTACAATACCTCGTGGTTCGTCACCGGATGAAGCACCGTTTGGCATCCAATACCTGGTTAAAACTAATGATCATGACTTCCCTGATGATTGGGGCGATGTTCCTGGAAATTAAATTCCAATGGAATCAATTGTACTATGCTCTTGCATTGGGAGTTTTGTGGATGCTCCTGGTGTTCGGATTAAAGATCGTTGATTTGGTCCAGGTCCTGAAAATGCTTAGCGGTAATAAGGAAGAGCCGGTGCCGGATGACAATTAATCTGTTACGGGCGATTCATCATATGCACTTTGAAGGCTTTTCTCTTATAGTTAATTTTCCTTTGTTGAACTGTACTAACGCTTACGCAGTAGCTTGTGCCATCGCTAAAGCTAAGGCGGCATGCGATCAGCGAAGGCGCAACGCTTGTTCAGTTTTTCAAAAGCTGACGCTTTTTCTTATCTTTACACTGCATGATTGAAAACAAAGAAATCCTGGTTACCGGTGGAACGGGTTTTATCGGCTCACACACAGCGGTAGAGTTGTTCGAATTGGGTTATACTCCGATTATTTTGGATAATTGCTCGAATTCGACCCCTTCAATTATCAAACAAATCGAGTTAATCAGCGGAAAAGAGTGTGTTTTCTATCAAGGAGATATGCGTGATAAAGCATTCCTGCAATCCGTGTTTAAAAAGCATAGTATCCAGGGAGTCATTCATTTTGCAGCCTTCAAAGCCGTTGCAGAATCGGTAGAAAAACCCCTTGAATATTACGATAACAACCTCATTTCGCTCATTCATTTATTGAGCTGTATGGAGGAATTCCAGGTGAACAGGATCGTTTTTTCTTCTTCCTGTACGGTTTACGGAGTGGAAAATGCACTGGAACCTTTAACGGAAACCATGCCCGTCGGAAAACCAAATTCACCTTACGGCTGGACAAAATGGATGGCTGAACAAATGCTGATCGACATCGCTTCTAAAACTGCTTTAGAACCGATCTTTTTGCGCTATTTCAATCCGATTGGAGCACATGCAAGCGGAAAACTGGGGGAATTCCCGCTTGGACCTCCGAATAATGTGCTTCCGTACATCACGCAGACAGCAGCCGGAATTCGCAAGGAACTGACCATTTTTGGGAAAGATTACAAGACTCCCGACGGAACTTGTGTCCGTGATTACATCCACGTGACAGATGTTGCAAAAGCACACGTAAAAGCATTGTCTCATCAGTTTGATGGAACGGTTGATATATTTAACCTCGGAACAGGAACAGGAACTTCCGTACTTGAATTGGTGAAGTTGTTTGAGAAAGCAACCGGGAAACCGTTGAATTACCAGTTTGGTGCCAGAAGGCCCGGGGATGTGGATGCATTGTTTGCGGATGTTTCAAAAGCAAAGAAAATTTTAAACTGGAATGCAGAAAGAACCATTGAAGATGCTATTTTAGATGCCTGGAAATGGGAACAATATCGCTTGAAAAATGAGATTTCTTAAACTATTAACGGTCTTTTTACTGCTTTCCTTCCAGGGATTGGCTCAACCGGTTGGAAAAGATTCTAGTTTGGTTTCACGCCATCGTCCGGGGATATTTTGGTTTTATACAGGTTTTAGACCTGCGAAACCGGGAAAATTGAGAAAATATGATCGTTTAATTCTCGATGTGACTTACAATCAGTTGCTGCGATCCGGAGGTGTTAAAGCCAATCCATGGAGATCTTTTGGCTGCAATATCAATACTATGTGGGATATTCCTTTGACCAACGGAAATAAAGTTTCTCTCGGAATAGGTCTGGCTTACAAATACCAGAAAACCGGACCCAAAGGCTTGTTCTTCGCAGACAGTACGAATTCATACACCCATTATTTCCCCGATTCAAGTTATTCCGATTACCGGAAGAACACCTTTGGAAATCACATATTGGCACTTCCCGTTGAATTTCGGTTCAGGACTCCCAAATGGCAGCATTTTAAAATACATTTGGGCGGTTCAATCGGTTATAGGCTTCAGACCTTTCAAAAGTTGTGGCCTGAAAATAAACATCCGGTGAAGAACAAAGATCTTCCGGATCAAAACGGGCTGGTTTATGGTATTCATATGCGAATCGGAATCCGAAACTGGGCTTTGTTTGCAGACTACACATTAGCACCACAGTTTAAGAGCGGTAAGAGTGATAAAATCAATGCTTTAGCTTTTGGAGTTTCGCTTTCGGTTTTTTAATTTTTAGTTCAAATAAAATTCGTTTCAACTCGTCGGAAAATCGTTTATCTGACTAATTTTGTGTTATGCGCAATTTGATTGCTTTTTTTAAACGATTTCAGATCTTTTTGGTCTTTGTGTTACTCCAACTTGTAGCACTTTCTGCGTATATCCAGTATTCACAGTTTGCCCGTCTGCAGGTTTTTTCCAGTGCTTCCCGAATCAACGGAGGTTTGTACGAAGTTCGATACTCGGTTACCAAGCATTTTGACCTGGCTGAGACGAATCGGAAATTACAATGGGAAAATGCCCGCTTGCGGGAGAAATTGAAACTTTCCAACTATAAGATTGACCGCGACAAGATTATCATTGAAGATACCAGCTATCAACAGCAGTATTTATACATAGCAGCAACAGTAATTAACAATACTTACGACAAGCGAAATAATTACATGACGATTGATATTGGTCGGAATCATGGAATTAAAAAAGGATGGGGAGTTGCTTCTTCCAAAGGGGTTGTAGGAGTGGTGCATTTGGTTGGAGAATCTTATTCAGTTGTTAAAACCATTCTGTCAAAAAATATCAATTTTGATGTCAGCATGCGTGACGGCGGCGCTTTCGGGTTGCTGAAGTGGGATGCGGTTAACCCGAAAATTTGCCAGATTTCCGGGATTTCAAATGATATCACTATTAAAAAGTTCACCAAAGTAATCACCCGCGGAGGTTCACGAATGTTTCCGAAAGGAATCCCAGTGGGGGTCATTACAAAACGCAAATCCATCGAGGGGCGACCTTTGTGGGACCTTCAGGTTCGGATTGCGGAAGATTTTAGAACCATTCAGCATGTTTATGTGATCAAGAACGTCAAAGAGGAGGAATTGAGAGAATTGGAGGGAAGAATTCCACCGGATAAAGAAGAGGATTTACAGTGAATAGTTTTGTCTTAAATAGCATTCGTTTTGTATTATTTGTACTGTTTCAGGTACTGATCTTAAACAACCTGGAGCCTGGATTAGGCCTCTATGCCATGATCTATCCTTTATTCATCCTGATGCTCCCCTTTCAAATGGGAACAGTACCGCTCATGCTGGCAAGTTTTGCTTTCGGATTGGTGATAGATTCTTTTTCAAACACCTTTGGACTTCATGCTTCAAGCGCTGTAGTCATGGCTTTTTTTCGTCCGCTTATTTTCAAATGGCTATCCCCCAGGGACGGATATGACAGTGTGGAATCCGTAAATGTTTATTCGATGGGTGGCCGCTGGTTTTTGTTTTCCTACGGAACACTTTTGCTGATCCATCATGCCTGGTTTTTTATCATCGAATCGTTTAAATTGAATGAATTCCTTTGGATTCTCATCAAAATCGGATTAAGCGTGCCGTGTTCTTTTTTATTAAGTTTATTAGTACAATTTATCTTCATTTCTAATAAAAAAGCAGTACGATGAACCTGGACGGAAGAAAATATGTCATCCTTGTATTTTTTATCCTCGTCGGGTCCATTTACCTGATTCGTCTGTTCTTTATGCAGGTAGTAGATGATACCTGGAAACTCCGTGCGGCAGAAATTGCCGAGAAAAGACTGGAAATTACTCCGCCAAGAGGAATCGTTTATGACCGGCGTGATAAAAAAGTAGTAACAAACAGAAGTTATTACAACCTGATGATGAAGGAAGAAGATATCCATGATCTTGATACGGTTGCTTTTGGTAAGTTGGTGGGTATGACACCGCAGGAAGTAAAGGACCAATTCTATAAAATCCGAAAAAGAGAAGGAAAGTCCAAAAATAGAAGTACCGGGAAAATGGAAGATAATTACCGCCCGGAACGCCCCTATCCTTTCATAAAAGAACTAACGATTGACGAAATTACCCGCATTGCTCCGCATTTGGAGAAATTTCCCGGATTTTACGAAGATTTGACCTCTATGAGGAGCTACCCATTTTCGGGCGGAGCAAATATTTTCGGTTATCTGAATGAAGTTTCACAGGAGGAAGTAGATGCGGACCGTTTCTATAAACCGGGATACCAAATAGGAAGGGCCGGTATCGAGCGTTATTACGAAAAGGAACTCCGTGGTCAAAAAGGAATTAAATATGTGGTAACTTCTGCCATGATGAATGCTATTGAATCTTATGCCGGAGGAAAATACGATACCTTAGCCGAACAAGGTCCGGCGCTGCATTTAGGGCTGGACATCCAACTCCAGGTTTACGGTGAAAAACTGATGCAGAACAAACGCGGTTGTATCGTTGCAATTGAGCCGAAAACAGGTGAAATTTTAGCATTGGTTTCGGCGCCAAGTTTTGATCCGAATATTTTGGTAGGACGAAGAAATATCGGGCAGAATTATTCTAAATTATTGCTCGATGAAGGAAAACCTTTGTATCCAAGGCCTTTGGCTGCAGAATATCCTCCGGGATCTATCTTCAAATTATTGCAATCATTGATTGGTTTGCAGGAAGGTGTTATTACTCCTGAATCCGGATTTCCCTGTACAAAATCCATGGTAGGTTGCCACGATCACGCCAGTGCGTCGAATTTACCGGATGGAATTAAACATTCCTGCAACCCTTATTTTTATTACGTAATGCGCCGAATTATCCAACAGGGTAAGAAACGCTCTGTTTTCGCGGATGCAGAAATCGGATTGAATAATTGGTATGACTATATCATGAGTTTTGGCCTCGGAAGTCAGTTTGATACCGACGTTACGGGAATGCGTTCGGGCTTGATCCCGAATTCAGCATATTACGATAAATGGTACGGACACAATACGTGGGCTTTCTCTACCATTCGTTCCATTTCAATCGGACAGGGAGAGGTGAAAGTAACGCCTCTTCAAATGGCCAATATTGCTGCAATTATTGCAAACCGCGGATGGTATTATACACCCCATTTTGTGCGTTCGATCGGAAATAAAGGACCGCTGCCGCAGTTCAAAAAAGTCCACCGGACAAAGGTCGATGCAAAAAACTTCGATCCGGTGATTGAAGGAATGCGGAGAGCGGTTTACGAACCAGGTGGGACGGCAAAAAAATCACAGGTAGAAGGAATGATTGTTTGCGGTAAAACCGGGACAGCTCAAAACCCGCACGGAGAAGATCACTCGGTATTCATCGCATTTGCACCGATGGATAATCCAAAAATTGCCATTGCAGTTTTCATTGAAAATGCCGGATTTGGTGGTGTTTGGGCTGCTCCAACTGCAAGTTTGATGATGGAAAAGTACATTCACCGGAAAATAAAAGATAAGGCAAAGGAACAGATGATTGTTAATGCGAATTTGTTGAATATTAAGGCTCGCCCTAAGAAGAAGAATTAGCCGCGGCTAATGAAAAATGAACAAGCTGCAGTGCAGTTCAATATAAAAGACTTGCTTTTTAGAAAAGAGTTGGCTAATGAAAAATGAACAAGCGGCAGTGCAGTTCAACAAAAAGTGGTTGATATTAGAAAGAGTTAGCTTCTGAAAAATGATCCGCCGCGGCGGAGCAGTGGCGATAACAAAGAAGAATTGATTACGAAGGAAAATAAATGAGAAGAGAAGATTCCCTTACACAACACGTGGACTGGTGGTTACTTTCAATAGTGATCATCATGTTGGGCATGGGAATTGCAAACGTTTACTCCGCAGCTTACGATCCGGACCATCCCAATATTTTTGACTTTTCGCAAAAGTATGGTAAGCAGATCATGTGGGTGGGAATTTCCATTTTTCTTGGATTCCTCGTGTTTTTGATCGATTCGGATATCTACCGCAAGTTCGCCATCCCGATTTACCTGTTTTGTTTTGCCTTACTGATCGTTGTTTTGTTCACTCCCAAAATCAATGGTGCAAGGGCCTGGCTGGGAATTGGTTCTTTAGGGATTCAGCCCGCCGAGTTTATGAAAATAGGAACAGCTATTGCGCTCTCCCGATACGTTTCTGCAGTCAATGTGAAAAACCAGAACGTGCAGACAGTCCTGATAGCATTGGCAATCGTGATGATTCCAATGGTGTTGATCCTGCTTCAGCCTGATGCCGGAACATTTGTAGTCTTTACCTCCTTTTTCTTTGTACTGTATCGCGAAGGGATCACCTTTGATCCGCTGGTATTGAAAGTAGTGAATCTGATTCCCGGCGTTCGTTTCAAAGATACCTGGGTGGGAAGCCACTTTATTCCGATCTTATTCTACGTGGTTTTCCTTTCCATCATTACGCTTTTGATGAGTAGTAATGAGTATGAATTCACGTTCATGCCCGGAGTATTGATTCCCGGATTTTATGGGGTAATTACGGTAATCACGGTGATAGCTTTAATCGCCTATTTGATCTTGCGTTGGGTTTCTGCTAAACGCGAGCAGCGAAGAATTTTGTTGGTTATTATTACCGGCTGGTTTCTATCCGTTGCCGTTTCTACAACCGTTAACTTCTCTTTTTCCAGTTTAGCTCAGCACCAGAAAGACCGCATCGAATTGGTTTTGGGTTTGCGCAAAGACGATGACGGAAAGGATTATAACCGGAATCGTGCAATGGCTGCAGTAGGTTCCGGAGGAATGTTCGGAAAAGGCTACAAGAAAGCAAGTGTAGCGAGTGTTCGTTCCAACCACGTTCCGGAAAGTGAAACGGATTTTATCTTTTGTCCGCTTGCCGAAGAATGGGGATTCATGGGAAGTTTGGTCATAGTATTCCTGTTTATGGGAATGCTGTTCCGCGTCATAGTCATCGCAGAACGGCAGCGCTCAACTTTTAACCGGGTGTACGCCTATTGTGTTGCCATGATTGTCTTTTATCACTTTGCGGTTAATATCGGTATGAATATCGGTTTGGCGCCGGTAATCGGAATTCCATTGCCATTCTTTAGCTACGGAGGATCTTCCCTCATGTCATTCTCCATGCTGCTTTTCATCCTGTTGAAACTGGATAGCCAGCGCAGGGATGTGCTTTTCTAAAAATTCAAAAAGTGCCTTCGACTCCGCTCAGGCACCTTTTGAAAGTGTTTTTTGTAAAGAATTAGTATGGAGGCTGAGCGGAGTCGAAGCCTCAATTATTCCGGCCATTCAATATCTTCTTCCGGCTCGTCTTCTTTCTTCTTCTTCTTTTTGTCCTTTTTCCAGTCGAAAGTATATTCCAAAGAAAGAATGTGCTCGTTGTAATTATTCTTGGTATTGAATTTCTGCCCGTAGTAATAGGTCAGTGAAACTGCGTTTGATTTCGGCAAATCGAAGTTCAGCGTTAAGCCATAACGCACGCGATTCCAAGTATGGCCCAACGGTCCGTTATTCGGATTATAGAAAAACTCGACAGCAGCTCCCGGTGTGATCTTGGATTTTGGTTTATCCCATTCCACGTGTGGTTTCACACGAATAGCCGGGTCCAAATCGCCTCCTGTTGTGGCAAATCCACCAATGTACATTTGATAACGGAAACGGGCTCCAAATTTGATTTGCTTCACTTTGTGACGGAAATCCGCATTGAAATTCAAACGATGACTATTGTCATAGTTTCTGCGTTCGTCATAGTTCGTAATGATCCTGTACTCGATAGAAGGTCTGAACCAATCAAGCTTGGTGTATTTTAAACTCGCTTCCTGGTATAAAGTAGCCAGCTGACCATAATTGTTCAGACGCAGGTTCGTATTCAGACTTGCTTCCAGGTCGAATTTAATCTCACGTTTTACACCGGCACTAAACCAAAATTGTCCTCTTGTGCTCTGCTGGTTCCAGGCCAGGAAACATGGCGCGAGGAAAAGACCAGCAATAATGAAGGACTTCATTTAGTTTTTGGTTAGCGTAATGATACCGATATCCGCATTTTCCTTTTTACCGATCGATATTGTCTTAGTGACAACTTCCAAAGTCTTGTAATCATCGTCGTTATTAGGAAGGTTGTTTCCGGGGTGGAAAACTTCGCTGTACCCGAAAATGGTGTAAGTACCCGGCTGTAAAAACTCAAATTTGAAAGATCCGTCATAGGAAACTTCAATCTTGTCGTCATACATCGCATCACCATCTCCGTAAACGATATACAAATCTTCTTTTGCACCCGCATACGATACTGTATCCGTTACAACTCCGTTGATGCGCAATTTTTCATCCACCATCACAGTCCCTGAAATAGATGCACGACCGCCATCACCTTCTACTTTTTTACATGCTGAAACTGCGGAGAGAATTACAATTCCAAAAATTAGTTTTTTCATTAGTCTGGTTTTATAGAGACACAATATTAAGAGAATTTTAATCAAATAAGTCCTATATAATAACGATTTACAAAATAAAAATGAACTCGCTGGCTACTTTTGATGAAATAATACGTCTAATGTTTGGATTATAACATAAAAGATTCGTAAAATTATACACTCTTTAAATGAAAACTACGCATGAAATTGCTACCTCTCTTTAAAACGGCTTGTTTCCTGTTACTTATTTTGCTGTCCTCCAGAGCAAATTCTCAGGTCGTAATCAATGAATATTCCTGTTCGAATATGAACGGTCCTACTGATGCTTTCGGTGAGCGTGAGGATTGGATTGAATTATACAATGCGGGTGGAGCTGCAGTGGATTTGACCGGTTATTATTTGTCGGACAACGATAACAATCCGCAAAAGTGGCAGATTCCTTCGGGATCTATTGCTGCCGGGGGCTACAAAATGATTTACTGCAGTGGCCGCGGAATAGTTTCCGGAAATGAAATTCATCCGAGCTTTAACCTGGCTCAAACTTCCGGTGAATGGTTTATTTTGACCAGCCCCGCGAATGTTACGGTAGATTTCATCGAGTTTACTCAAATGACCAAACAAAATCATTCCATTGGTCGTCAGACACCAACAGGTGCAGCTGTATGGAGACTTTTCACTACTCCAACACCAAATGCTGCAAATACCGGCGGAATTAACTTTTATACTCCCACACCTGTATTCAGTATCACACCCGGATTTTTTGGGGGCACACAAAACGTGGCAATTACCTGTCCGTTAGGATCTGCAACGATCCGATATACGACAGATGGTTCCGAGCCTACAACAACTTCTACCCTCTATGCCGGACCAGTTGCAATTACTTCTACTAAAGTGTTGCGTGCTAAAGCATTTTCAACGGATCAGCCGAGTTTCACCATGTCGGGAACTTATTTCATCAACGTCAATCATACCGTTCCTATCGTTTCGATTGCCGGAGCAGGTTCCGGATCTGTAGCAACTTTGTTGGCAGGAACGCAAATTGAACCACAGGGATTCTTTGAATTATGGGAAGCTGATGAAACCTTTGCAGGTAAAGGAGAAGGACAGTTCAATAAGCATGGAAACGATTCCTGGGCTTATCCGCAAAGAGGATTCGACTTTATTATGAGAGATCAATATGGATACGAGCATGAGATCGAACATCAAATTTTCCCTTCCGTAAACCGCGATAAATTCCAGCGCTTAATTCTAAAACCTGCTGCAAGTGATAATTATCCTTTTGAAACAGGCGGTGCACACATTCGCGATGCCTTTGTTCATACCCTTTCTCAACGCGCAGACCTTAAACTGGATGAGCGTACCTGGAGACCATGTGTCGTTTATTTGAACGGACAATATTGGGGAGTTTACGAATTGCGTGAAAAAGCGGATGATGCGGATTTTACCAAACATTATTACAATCAGGATAAATTCAACTTACAATATTTGAAAACATGGGGAGCAACCTGGCAGGAATATGGTGCACCTAATGCACTGACCGATTGGAACGCGCTTAGAGCTTATATCAACGCCAACAATATGGGACCCGGGGCTCCTTTCACCTATGTGGACACTCAATTGAACTGGGAGTCTTTAGTGGACTATTTTGTGATCAATTCCTACATTGTCAGCCAGGACTGGTTAAACTGGAATACGGGTTGGTGGCGTGGAATGGATCCTGCAGGTGATAAAAAGAAATGGCGTTATATCCTTTGGGATATGGATGCTTGTTTCGGACATTACATCAATTTCACAGGTATTCCCGATCCTAGTGCAAATGCAGATCCTTGTAACGCAGAAAATCTTCCCAATCCGGGTGGACAGGGTCATACTGCCATTATTCAAAAGTTGATCAACGAAAATCCAACGGTAGAACAATACTACATTTCAAGATACATTGATTTGGTAAACACGCATTTTTCCTGCGCTTACATGAATAACCTGCTGGATAGTATGGTAAACCAGATTGCTCCGGAAATGACCGCACATTGTACAAGATGGGGAGGTTCTGTTGCAGGTTGGCAGGCAAACGTTCAGGATATGAGAGATTTCATCAACCTGAGATGTACTGCTCTTAATCAGGGATTGATTGATTGTTATCAGGTTACAGGTCCGAATCCGGTTGTCGTAACTGTGAGCCCGGTTAACTCGGGTGAAGTAAAAGTAAATTCAATTTGGGCACCTTCGTATCCCTGGAATGCCACTTATTTTGGAGGAATTCAAACAAACTTAATAGCGAAGCCGCTCACAGGATTCGTCTTCTCACATTGGGAAAATACAGCAAACACCTACACTTTACCAATAGCTCAGGATACAAACTCCATGGATATTGTTAATCCGGTAACGATCACAGCAGTCTTTATCCCGGACAACCCGGATATTGATGGCGATGGTTGTACCAATACAGATGAAATTTTGGCCGGAACAGATCCGAATGTGGCAGACACAGACGGTGACGGAGAAAACGATTGTGTTGAAATTGGTCCGGACCCGAATAATCCACTCGATACGGATGGTGACGGAGTAATTGATGGTTTGGAATCTGGCAGCACTGATGCAGATGGCGATGGTTTTCCGAATGAAACGGACCCGGCAAATACAGATCCGTGTATTCCGAATCCAAATGCTGGTCCATGTGACCAGGATGGTGATGGATTAACGAATGCTCAGGAAGGAACTGCGGGAACCAATACTACTAACCCGGATACGGATGGTGACGGGATCAATGATGGAGATGAGGTAACAAATGGTACAAATCCATTGGATCCGTGTGATCCGCCAAATGCTACTCCGGCTTGTAACGTAGATACGGACGGCGATGGTATTTTGGATGGTTCTGAAGCGCAATACGGCACTGACCCTAACAATCCGGATACAGATGGTGATGGGATCAATGACGGGGATGAAATCGCGAACGGAACAAATCCGCTTGATTCATGTGATCCGAGTCCGGTAGGACCAAATTGTTTCCTTGGATTCCATTTCCCTACAGCTTTCTCTCCGAATGGAGACGGACTGAATGACTATTTAGGCCCTAGAGTCGGAATTGATGTGCTTTCATTCACCTGGTATGTTTATGACCGTTGGGGGAACAGAATGATCATGAGTTCTGATCCGGCATTCAAATGGGACGGAATCTTTAATGGCGTAAAAATTAATACGGGAGTATATGCTTATCAGGCGGAAGTGATTTACACAGACGGCAGAAATGAAACGTATACCGGTAATGTTACTGTAACAAGATAAATCATGAGAGGAGGGGTTTTAACGGCACTTGCATTTCTGACAGCTTTGTCAGCAGGTGCCCAGGATTTTCATGTGACTCAAATTCTTCAGTCTGCGAATTTGCTCAATCCCGGAGCCGTCGGAGTGTATGATGGTTGGGAACGGGTTGCAATTCAACACAGAAATCAATGGCTGGGTGGAGGTACAACGTATATGACTACAGGTCTGACAGCTGATGCCAATTTCTTCAAAAGCGATCGAAAACCAAAAGCGCATTTGGGTGTTGGTTTGCAGGTTTATAATGATATTGCCGGAAGTTCCGGCTACGGACTTCAAACCGGTTCTGTTGCCGTTTCAGGGATTCTCCCGGTTGGAAACGGGAGTCAGCTCTCACTGGGACTTCAGGGAGGAATTGGGAACCGTTCCGGAAATATGTCGCGATTGATCTACGATTCCCAGTGGAATGGAACCGATGGCTATGATCCAACCATTGTCAGCGGTGAAACAGGAAGTTTAAGTTCATTCATCTACCCGGATGTCTCAACCGGTCTTTTATACCAGTTTGATGGCGGTCAGAGCAGCTTTGCCCGAAACAACGACATGAAATTCCAGGCTGGTTTTTCGGTTTACCATGTAAATGCACCTGCTATTCGTTTCCGCACGGGTTCCGGAGAACAATTGGCACGAAAATACGTTGGAATGCTCAAGTATTCAATGGATATTCCGGGAACAAAAATGGCATTTGATGCACAATTCGCACAGTTTGTTCAGGGCGGACATTACGAATCGATTTTAGGATTGATTTTGAGAAGACGTTTCCAGGACGGAGGTAAAATTACCGGACTGAACCAGGATGCATTTTTGGGACTTGGAGTTTATACGCGTCTAAAAGATGCTATTTCGCCGACGATGCAGATTGATTGGAGAGGATTCCATTTTGGAGTTTCTTACGACATGACTTTATCAGCTTTGAGACACGGTTATAAAGGCGGAAGCCTGGAGTTTTCGATCAGCTATACGAATTTGAATAACGCGATCTTCAAGACCAGAAGAAAAGGTTTTAGATGATACTATTCATTGCTTTATTGAAACCGGCTTTAGTTTTCTAAGTCGGTTTTTTTGTTTTCAGAGACAAGAGTACAGGTATCCGGATTAACCCGGGTAACTAGTTAAGCAACTCATTTTTGAGGAAATTGTTGGTAATTAATTATGAGTAAACTACAACGGTTTTCCATTTAAAATCAATACTTTTGCGCCCTCGAATCAGGGATAAAGTTGATATATGGAAAACACAAAAAAAATCACGGGAGCTTTAATTTCAGTTTACTACAAAGATGGGTTAGAACCAATCGTACGTAAATTACATGCGGAAAACGTTCCCATTTATTCTACCGGTGGAACGCAAACATTTATTGAAGGACTGGGAATTCCTGTGATCCCTGTGGAATCCATGACTTCTTATCCGGAGATTTTTGGAGGACGTGTAAAAACCTTGCATCCTGCAATTTTCGGAGGAATTCTTCACAGAAGAAATCTTCAATCCGATTTAGACCAGGCAAAACAATTCAACATTCCAACCATTGACCTGGTAATTGTGGATTTGTATCCTTTCGAAGAAACAGTTGCTTCAGATGCTGATCACCAATCCATCATCGAGAAAATTGATATCGGTGGAATCTCATTGATCCGTGCAGCAGCGAAAAATTACAACGATGTGGTCATAATTCCTTCTGTTAATCAATATGCTGAATTCTTAGACATTTTGAATAACCAGGGTGCTTCATCTGCATTGGAACAAAGAAAACAGTTTGCTAAAAAAGCATTCATGGTCTCTTCCCATTACGATACACACATCTTTAATTACTTCAACGAAGGCGAGGAAACCCCGGTTTTCAAACAAAGTATTTTAGAGAGCCAATCCTTGCGCTACGGTGAAAATCCGCATCAAAAAGGATGGTTCCACGGTGATTTTAAAGCCATGTTTGACCAATTACACGGAAAAGAATTGTCCTACAATAACTTGCTGGATGTGGACGCTGCAGTTCAGCTAATGGCTGAATTTGAGAACAACGATCCTACATTCGCAATCCTGAAGCACAATAATGCATGTGGATTAGCCACACGTCCGACATTATCGCAAGCATACGCTGATGCACTTGCCGGAGACCCGACTTCTGCTTTCGGAGGAATTTTAATTGCAAACCGTCCAATTGATTTGGCAACAGCAAACCAGGTGAACGACCTTTTCTGTGAAGTAGTCATTGCTCCCGGATTTGATGCAGATGCAGAACAAGTATTGAAAAGTAAGAAGAATCGTATTTTATTGGTTCAAAAGAAAGTAGAATTGCCTGCGCGACAGTTCCGGACATTGTTGAACGGTGTTTTGGAGCAGGATAAAGACATGTTGTCAGAATCAGCGGTAAACTTTGAATCAAAAACAAGTTCTGTTCCCACAGCACAAGAAGTAGAAGACCTGATCTTCGCCAATAAATTGGTGAAACACACTAAGTCAAACACAATTGTGTTAGCAAAAAACGGTCAGCTGTTGGCAAGCGGAACGGGTCAGACATCACGTGTAGACGCCTTACGTCATGCAATTGACAAAGCAAAATCTTTCGGATTCGACCTAAAGGGTTCCGTAATGGCTTCAGATGCGTTTTTCCCATTCCCGGATTGTGTTGAAATTGCACATCATGCAGGAATTAAAGCGGTTGTTCAACCGGGGGGTTCAATCAAGGATGAATTATCGATCGATTACTGCAATGCGAATGGAGTTGCCATGGTATTTACAGGAAACAGACATTTTAAGCATTAACAGACAACTATTCAGATAAGGTTAAGGAGCTGAAAAGGCTCCTTTTTCGTTTCTTTATCTGAACAGATCAATTCTTAACACAATGTTAACAAAGCACTTGTTATTGTTGAGCTGTAGCGAATTTGATTATGCCGAAAATATTAGTTCAAGAACCCTTTTTGAACATTGAAACACCTGAAATATTTCTTTCGGATAATAAACTTTTAAATTCCCAAATCCGTGTTCTAATTTTGCACGTACATAGGTGGTATTAAATTTAGGTATAATGAAATTTGTTTTATTCTTTTTGCTAACAATACCAACCTTCTCACTATTAGCGCAACATCAATATAAAATTGAGTTGAACGCAACCCTCACTGAAAGTAAGTCTTATTTATCCCTTATCGAGAACCACATTCCCGATACGTATTCCCGTTCTGTAGCAGACAATCTGATTCAGTTCAGTACAGGAGTCAATTATTCGATAGCTTACATCGATTCAGTGGCGCGTATTTCAGGAGTTATTTCCGGAACTGTTACAAAAACAAAAGGTCCTGTCCGATCTATCGAGAAAGTTGGGGGCACCAATTGTGGAACAGCGGAACAAATTTGTACAAGCTCTTCACTTCCCGGTAACAGCGCCGGTTTTGGAAACCAGGAGCTAAACGGTACAAATCAGGGATGTTTGGGAGCTGAACATCAATCCTCGTGGTATTACATCAATGTTCAGATAGGAGGCTCCATGTCGTTCCGAATTAATCCCACTTCTGCTTCGGATTATGATTTTGCGCTTTGGGGACCTTTTACATCTGCAAATGCAGCAGCTAACTGTCCGCCTGTTACCGGACCCGTTCGTTGTTCTTTTGCAGCAGGTACGGGAGCTACGGGAATTCGTGTCGGAGAACCCGATAACAGTGAGGGAAGTGGAGGAGACCGATGGGTAAACGCTTTGAACGTATCTGCTAACCAGGTTTATATTTTGCTAATCGATAATTTTAATGCTACCGGAATCGGATATACGTTTGATTTCAATTGGAACACAAATCTCACAACAGCAATTATTGGTTGTACCCCGGTTACTTTACCGGTAGAGATGAGTAAATTCTCAGGAGCTTATTCTTCCAATGTGAATGCCATCAGCTGGTCCACGGAGACAGAAATAAATAATGATTATTTTGAAATCGAATGGACAACCACTCCTGCAGAGAACTCTTCCTGGAATAAGTTGGATGAAATTGACGGAGCCGGAAACAGTCAGTCTAAAATAGACTATTCGATTAACCATTACACTTATACAAGAAATACAATCAACTATTACCGGATCAAACAAGTGGATTATAACGGACAAATCCGTTCATATCCGGAAATCATTGCGATTGATAATCGCATGAAATCAGAAAAAGTGGTGAAGGTGGTAAACCTTCTGGGGCAGGAAGTTTCCGAGTCCGAAAAAGGGTTGGTTATCTATGTTTATGATGACGGAACAACTGAAAAAAGGATCAATTAATAAAGATTTACAGCATTGAATTTTGAAGGGGCGAAAATTATTTCGCCCCTTCATGTATTTACTAACATTCTTTTAAGAATATTCCGATTATTTAGTCTAATTTTGTAACCATTTCCCGGAATTTACGAATAAAGGGATCACAAAGCAAAAAGGAGCGCGCTAGATGGGATTGTTTAATTTTCTGACACAAGAAATTGCTATTGACTTAGGTACTGCAAACACACTGATTATCATGAATGATAAAGTAGTGGTGGACGAGCCTTCAATTGTAGCAAAAGATATTCAAACGGGTAAAGTTGTTGCCATCGGTAAGAAGGCACAGCAAATGCACGGAAAAACGCACAAATTAATCGAGACAGTCAGACCCTTGAAAGATGGCGTAATTGCAGATTTTCAGAGTGCTGAACAAATGATTCGCGGTTTTATCAAAATGATCAATCCGGGAAGAAGAATGTTCAATCCTAGTTTGCGAATGGTGATTTGTATCCCTTCCGGGATTACAGAAGTAGAGAAACGTGCAGTACGTGACTCCGCTGAGCACGCCGGAGCCAAAGAAGTTTATTTGATCCATGAGCCTATGGCTGCTGCAATCGGTATTGGTATCGATGTGGAAGAGCCAATGGGAAACATGATCATTGATATAGGTGGTGGTACCTCGGAAATTGCAGTCATTGCATTGGGAGGAATCGTTTGTGATAAGTCTATTCGTATTGCAGGAGATGATTTCACTTCCGACATCGAAGAATACATGCGTCGCCAGCACAACATTTTAGTGGGTGAGCGAACAGCAGAGCAAATCAAGATCGAAGTAGGAGCAGCGCTTCCGGAATTGGAGAATCCACCGGCAGATTACGCAGTTCGTGGTCGTGACTTAATGACTGGGATTCCAAAGGAGATCATCATTACTTATTCTGAAGTTGCACACGCATTAGACAAAACGATTTCCAAGATCGAAGAAGCGATTTTGAGTGCTTTGGAGCAAACACCGCCGGAACTTTCTGCCGATATCTACAAAACAGGAATTTATCTTGCTGGTGGTGGATCTATGTTGCGTGGTTTGGATCGCAGAATCAATGAGAAAACAAAATTACCTGTTCACATCGCTGAAGATCCATTGAGAGCTGTGGCACGCGGAACAAGTATCGCATTGAAGAACCTGGACCGTTTCCAGTTCCTGATCAAAGATTAATCAAACAAAATATCACATAAAACAGTAGGGGCGCAAAATTTTGCGCCCCTACTTTGTTTATATTTGTTACAAATCGATTACATGAATATCCCCGACTCTGCTCATAATCTTACCTGCTATTTCACCTGGATGGGTGAAGACGGAATTGCAAGAACGCAAGTCAAAAAAGGTTCGGAAGTGAAACTGGAACATGCGCAGGAAAATTCGGTGGTGGTAAACAGCTTTTATGTCGACACAAAATTCCCCCTATTGATCGATGCACGCGGAATCAAATCCATGGAACGGGAAGCACGCGGTTTTTTCACCGCCAACGGCAGGGAAACAAACACACTTGCATTCGCGATCATCATCGACTCTTCCGTGAGTAAGGTTGTTGGAAATTTTTTCATGGGAATCAGCAAACCGAGAGTACCAACTAAGTTATTTTTGCAGGAAGAAGCCGCATTGGAATGGCTGGATAAATTCAAAGCATAATCATGGATCCGAACGAAGCCAAATATATTCAGGAGCGCACCAATGCGATATTGGATGTTATTATGGCTTATGCACGATTGGATTTCACCCAAAAAACAGAAGTCACCGACAAGGACGATGTATTCGATGCCATTGCCTCCGGAGTAAATATGCTGGGAGAAGAATTGGAAAACTCTGTCATTACACTCCAGGAACGCGAGGCGCTTTTAAAAGAAGTGCACCACCGGGTGAAGAACAACCTTCAGATCATTTCCAGTTTGATGAATCTCCAGGCTTCCTATACCAAGGATGAAAAATTCCTCGCCCTCATTCGGGAATGCCGCAACCGGATCATTTCCATGTCGATGATCCATGAAATGCTTTACCGAACAAAAGATCTCAGCCGTATCCAGGTCCTGGATTATATCAAAACGCTCACGCTGAGTATAAATAGTTCGTTCTCTGGAAGCGTTTCGGATGTGGATTTTGAATACGACATCGACGAAACCATTTACCTGGAAGCAGAACGGATGATCCCGATCGGACTAATCATTAACGAAGCAGTCAGCAATAGTTTCAAATACGCATTCCCGGACCGAAAAGGTATTATCCGGATTAGTTTTCAGAAAAAGAAAGCACAATTTTGTCTCAAAATATCAGACAATGGAATCGGTTTACCGGCTGAAACCCAAACTGAAGAGTTTGAAAGCCTCGGAATTCAGTTGATCGGTGCACTATCTGACCAGCTTTCTGCAGAACTGAAAATCCTGCGCGAAACCGGGTTGGGGTACGAACTGCATTTTAAAAGTGAGAATTGAAAAGAAAAAAGCATTAAAGCCTTTTTTCGAATTTGACCATACAATCTTAGTGAACCATTTCGACCTTTTGAACTTTCTTATCGGCCTCAACGCTCAGGATAATCTTGGCAATATTCGTCGTAAACAACTTCACTGCAATTGCGAGTAAAATAATCCCGAATACCTTTTTCATGATCGCAATTCCGCCGGGACCAAGTACTTGTTCGATCTTTTTCGTTAGTCGAAGTACGATATAAACGATCAATACATTGATAAGTATTGCCAATATGATATTGATATTCTGGAATTCTGCGCGAAGTGAAACCAAAGTTGTCATCGTTCCGGCGCCGGCAATGATTGGGAAAGCTAATGGAACGACACTTGCCGTTTTACCCGAAACAGAATCGCGGAACAAACGCACCCCCAGGATCATTTCCAGTGCCATGGCGAAGAGAATTAACGAACCGGCCACTGCAAACGAACCGATATCTACGCCGAATAATTTCAGGATAGATTCTCCCAAAATCAAAAATCCGATCATAATTCCAAGGGAAACGAAACTCGTTCTCGCCGGATGGATATCTCCCGATTGTTCCTTGATCTTAATGATCACAGGTACAGATCCGATCACATCAATTACCGCAAATAGTACCATGGAAGCTTTGAAAAGTTCGCCCCAGTCAAAGGCGAGGAAATACTTCATCATATCTTAGTGAGTTAAAACCGTTCGTTCTACAATGATAGGAAAATGTTTGTGTTCCAAAGAATGAATTTTTTCAGCTAGTGAGTCCCAGGTGTCAGTTGGAGTTAATTCCGTTTCAAACTGGGCAAGGATTTCTCCCTTGTCAAATTCTTCATCTACCAGATGAATGGAAATGCCGCTCTTCAGTTCTTTCCCACCAATAACTGCTTCATGTACAAATCGGCCATACATTCCTTTTCCTCCGTATTTTGGAAGAAGTGAAGGGTGAATGTTGATAATGCGATTGTGGTAACCACGAATAATGTTGACCGGAATCTTGCGTAGAAATCCGGCAAGAATAATCCAGTCGACGGCTCTGTAATCCAATTCCTGAAGTACCGTAAGTCCGCTTTCAAATGCTTCATTACTGAAAACCAAAACCTCTATTCCCAGAGATTCTGCTTTGGCCACAACAGGAGCATCAGCCTTGTTACAAACTAAAGTTTTCACTTCAATTTGCGGATGATTCTGAAAGAAATGAATCAAATTCACGGCATTTGAACCGTTACCCGATGCGAATAACGCGATGGATTTCTTATTCATGGGACAAAGTTACACAATCCAAATGACACAGCACAGGCGGATTTCAAGCTAAAAACGAGATTTTCCAACTAGTTAAAATGTAATTAAGTCACTTTATATTTTGTTTTTATCGCATTTCCTATTTTCTTTGCAAGCTGAAAAACCTTATAAAAGAATTGAGATGTCTGATATCAAATCAAGAGTAATATCTATTATCGTAGATAAGTTAGGAGTTGAAGAAAGCGAAGTTACAAACGAAGCAAGCTTCACAAATGATCTAGGTGCTGATTCACTAGATACTGTAGAATTGATCATGGAATTCGAGAAAGAATTCAACATCGCTATTCCAGATGATCAAGCTGAGAACATTCAAACAGTTGGTGACGCAGTTTCTTATATCGAGCAAAACGCTAACTAAGAGATCTTAGTTTTCCAAGCATTAGAGAACGAATTAAAATTTTATGGAGCTTAAAAAGGTTGTTGTAACTGGTTTGGGTGCTATTACACCTATTGGTAATACTGTTGCGGAATATTGGGATGGGTTACTGAATGGGAAAAGTGGTGCTGCACCAATTAAACAATTCGATGCTTCGTTATTTAAGACGCATTTTGCTTGTGAGATCAAAAATTTTAATATCGAGGATCACCTCGATAGAAAAGAAGCACGGAAATTAGATCAATTTTCACAATACGCCATGGTTTCTGCTAAAGAAGCCATGGCTGATTCTGGATTGATGGAATCGAACCCGAATGTAGACCGTATCGGTGTGATTTGGGGTTCGGGAATCGGTGGTTTAAAAACGTTCCAGGATGAAGCTCAAAACTTCTTCGCCGGCGACGGAACACCGAGATTCAATCCGTTCTTTATCCCTAAAATGATCGCGGATATCGCCGCAGGTCATATTTCCATTGAATACGGCTTGAGAGGTCCGAATTACGTAACAGTTTCGGCTTGTGCTTCATCTACCAACGCAATCATTGATGCATTTAACCTAATTCGTTTGGGGAAAGCAGATGCTATTGTTACCGGCGGATCTGAAGCTGCAGTTAATCAAATGGGAATGGGAGGATTCAATGCTTTGAAAGCCCTTTCAACGCGCAATGATTCTCCGGAGACCGCTTCCCGACCGTTTGACTTAGACCGTGATGGTTTTGTCTTAGGTGAAGGTGGTGGTGCATTGATCCTGGAAGAGTACGAGCATGCAAAGAAGCGTGGAGCTAAAATCTATGCGGAAGTACTTGGAGGTGGAATGTCGGGTGATGCTTATCACATGACTGCTCCGCATCCGGATGGAATCGGTGCAAGAAACACCATGATCGCTGCCCTGGAAGACGCTGAGTTGGATCCAAGTGCCATCGATTATGTAAACGTTCACGGAACATCTACTCCGCTTGGAGATATCGCTGAAACAAAAGCGATCCTGCAGGTATTCGGAGAACATGCTTACAAGTTGAACATCAGTTCCACAAAATCGATGACCGGTCACTTATTAGGTGCGGCAGGTGCTATTGAAGCCATTGCATGTATCCTGGCAGTTAAAAATGACATCGTTCCACCAACGATCAATCATTTTACAGACGATCCGGAAATCGACAACAAATTAAATTTCACATTTAATAAAGCTCAGCACCGTACCGTGGATGTTGCCTTATCAAACACCTTCGGATTCGGTGGTCACAATACTTCTGTGATCGTGCGAAAGTATAAAGGGTAAAAATTAGGTGCGGCTACGATTACCATTTTTTAAGCAAAACCGGTCTCCCGAAGACGTTGCATTCATTCGATTTTTCGTTAATCGTTTTGGATATCGTCCGAAGAATATCAACTTGTTTTACCAGGCGGTAACTCATCGCTCCATTGCTTATCACGGTCAGAAAGATTTTTCCAACGAACGTTTAGAATTTCTCGGAGATGCCATTTTGGATTCCATTATTGCGGAATTCCTGTTTCAGCGCTTCCCGGAAGAAGACGAAGGTTATCTCACAAAAGTGAAATCCAAGGTCGTTTCCCGCAAAACCCTTTCGGAAATTGGTGAAGAATTGGAATTACGCACCATCCTGCGCTACAACAAAGGCCGCTCGATCAATCTAGCTTCTCTGGAAGGAAATGCCTTCGAAGCCATCATCGGGGCAATCTATCTCGATAGTTCTTATGAAGTGACCAAGAAGATCATCCACAACCATATTTTCCGCAAATATGTGGATCTGAACAAGATCCTGGAAGAAGAGATCGACTTCAAGTCCAAACTGTTCATCTGGAGCCAGAAACGCCGTTTAGCTTTAGAATTCGTGGTTCTCCGCGAAGAAAACAACCACGGAACCTGGTTCTACGAAGTGATCGTGCAGGTAAACGCAGTAAACTACGGAAAAGGAACCGGGAATTCGAAGAAATTGGCTGAGCAGGCTGCGGCTAAGGAAACCTTGATCCTGATGGGAGAAATCTAAACACAGTTTTCGTAGCGTTTTCTTAATTAAATCCTAACTTCCCGAAGATTGCCATGTCTAAGATTATGCGTATCTTCACGTAATAAA
Organism: uncultured Fluviicola sp.; assembly: GCA_965650365.1. Classification (GTDB taxonomy): domain Bacteria; phylum Bacteroidota; class Bacteroidia; order Flavobacteriales_D; family Crocinitomicaceae; genus Fluviicola. Next base: position 136,785 of record CBFGOJ010000003.1, read on the forward strand.
TTTAAAGTGGATGAGCAAGCAAAAGCGTCATGTACTTTCATTGGAAACATCTGTAGACTTTGAACTGATCGGGATCTGTTCTCACCACAGCGATTACCGACTGGCGTGGGGAATCAACAAGATCCTGGACCTGGAGCTCACAAAAAGCGAAGAGCCCTTTGTCATTCAATCCAAAAAAGGTACAATCGTTTCACAACACAGTTTCCATGTGTTTATCGATGAGGTAGATCACATGGAATGGTATTTAATTAAGAATAAATCGGAAGGAAAATTCCTGATCCCCGAAAAGAACCAAATTGATTATTTTTTGATTCTGAGAGAAAATATTCTCCATGAATTGGACGATTTGGTGGAACGGATCCGGGAATCAAACAGTGTGATGGCTGCTTATGTTTTTGAAGCAGAATCCATCCCTTCCGCAGAACTAATAATTTTTGAATGAAAAAAACAAAGATCGTAGCGACCATGGGTCCTGCTACTGCTGATAAACAAGTACTAAAACAAATGATATTGGATGGTTTGAACGTATGTCGTTTGAATTGTTCACACGGATCGCACGAAGATCACAAGAAAAGCATCGACATGATCCGCGAGATCAACGAAGAAACCGGTTTGAATGTTTCCATCCTGGCAGATTTGCAAGGCCCCAAGATCCGAACTTATGAAATGGAAAACAATGGCGTGATGATGGTTGATGGTGCAATGGTGACGATTGTAACGGAGCGTATTACCGGAACGGCAGAGAAGTTCGGGATCAGTTATTCGTTGATGCCACGGGATGTGTTGCCCGGAGAAGTGATTCTTTTGGACGACGGAAAACTGCAGATGGAAATTGTATCCACAAACGGAACAACGGAGATCAAAGCGAAAGTGATTCACGGGGGAATCCTGTCTTCCAAAAAAGGAGTAAACCTTCCGAATACCAAGATTTCTCTTCCTTCACTGACTGAAAAAGACCGCGAAGATTTGGAGTTTGCTCTGAATAACGATGTGGACTGGATTGGATTATCTTTCGTGCGTTCTGCAAGAGATATTATCGAATTGAAGCACATTATCTCCAATCGCCAGGCGAAGGCTTTGGTGGTGGCTAAAATTGAGAAACCGGAAGCAATTGACGATATTGATGAAATCATCAAAGTAACGGATGCATTGATGGTGGCGCGTGGCGACTTAGGTGTTGAAATTCCTTACCAAAATGTCCCGTTAATTCAGAAAATGTTGATCCGTAAAGGACATCAGCATGCAAAACCGGTGATTGTGGCAACCCAGATGATGGAAAGCATGATTACCAACGTTACACCAACCCGTGCAGAAGTCAATGATGTGGCGAATGCAGTCTTGGATGGTGCTGATGCAGTGATGCTTTCGGGTGAAACATCTGTTGGGAAATTCCCGAATGAAGTGATCCGCACCATGGTCAATATCGTGAATGAAATGGAGAAGTTTGATGGAATCTATCACAAGGACCAGCTTCCGGATAAGTCGCAATCTCGTTTCATCTCAGATTCGATTTGTTTCAATGCCTGCCGATTGGCACAGCGTGTAGAAGCAGATGCGATCATTACGATGTCTTATTCCGGATATACGTCTTACAAAATTGCTTCACAACGGCCAAATGCCCCGATCTTTGTCTTCACAGGAAACAAACAGATCATTACGCAGTTGAGCCTCGTTTGGGGAGTAAGAGCGTTTTACTACGATAAGAAAGTGAGTACCGATCATACGATCGCGGATATTAAATACCTGCTTACCAAAGACGGTTTGTTGAAACAGGGAGATTTGGTGATCAATATTGCCTCCATTCCGATTGAGGAAAATGGAAAATCGAATATGTTGAAATTGAGTTACGTAGAGTAATTCGTTGAATTCGACTTCGCTCAGTCAACTTTTGAGAATATTTGAAAGGTGGCTGAGCGAAGTCGAAGCCCCCTTTCAATCAAGTTTTCCAGCCAAAGTAAACCCGACCCGCTTTGCGAATTTCTTTCCACCACCTTCTGCAGAAAACGCTTCAATTACCGCAATGTAAATCCCGATGGGTGCTTTTTGGTTGTTTGAAGTCACACCATCCCAGGTAAAACTTCCCTGCTGTCCCAACAATTCGCTGGAAAAGAGTGTGTGAATTTCGCGTCCCTGGTTGTCGAAGATTTTTAAGGTAGCGATCATTCCCACATCAAAGTTGTATTGAAACAGCAATACGTCCTGGAACCCGTCATTGTCCGGTGAGAAAATGGGTTCCGTAGTTCCGAAAGTCGAAGACACACTTTCTCCCGATAGGTATTGAGAATTCAACTTTCCGGGAGTTCCAAATCCGATGGGTTCTGCTGCAGTATGCCAGTTCGAAGCACTGGATGAAGCCCCTTCCGGGTTGATGCGTTCCAGCGTTTTGTTTTCGGTATCATCAATGAGCGATAAATGCCAGTCTTCATTATAACTTACTTTATCAACCAGGATCGCATTGTAAATGAGTTGGATCGTGGAAGAATCGTTGTTCAGAGATGGAAGAGAAGTAGCATAAAATCGGCCGGGGACTGATTGAGGGAAAGTACTTTTCTGATAGTTGCTGTCGGGAGTTAGTACTACATAAGAAGCCGGATTCAGGAAGTAATTTTGGGTGAAATGTACGGTATCTTCCCTGTTTGCAATGGCCATTCCGTTTAGGTTAATCACTTTAGACGAACGATTGTAAACTTCCACAAAATCTGACCCGCCGGTTGCCGGATCGAACAGAATCTCATTGATCACCAAATCTCCTGCCTGCGGAACATCTGCCAAAGCAAAGTTCCCGGAAAGTGTTGTTGCATTTAACCAGCAGTCACGGACCAATCCGTAAGAAAATTGATAGTGCTGGCTCAAAACCAGGTTCTCATTGAAAGTAATTAATGCCTGGGTGCTGAAAGCAGATGGCACGGCAACGGATTGAACAGTTAAAGTGGGATTCGACGTAAACAGGGCATTCATCAAACTCAAAGAATCCATTCCTTCGGAAAATTGGACAAGTAAGTAATTTGGAGCGAAGGCAGCTAATCCGCTTAATGCAGGCGCCTGCGTATCCGGAGTAATGTTGTACACGGAGTTTTGTGCCCCGGGAGTTCCGCCATTCCCATTGTTGGAAGCAATCCAGTTTGAAGCGTCCGAACATGGGTCATTCGGATTGATCAATTCCAGCGTATAACCGCCGGCTTTTTTGATTGGGTCCTGGTACCAGGTATCTGCATAAGAAATTTGGTCGATGATCAATCCCGAATTGTCTTTTAAAACCGCATCATCACTTGAATTATTGTAGCTCGGGAAACTGCTTACTGTATAGGCACCCGGAAACTCAGGAGCGCTGGATGTTGCACAGAGAATTTTGTACTGACCCGGATTGATAAAACCGGATAGAATGGTTCCCTCTCCGCTTTGATCACCCAGTTTCCAACCCGAAAGATCGATAAACTTGCTGCTTTTGTTGTAAATCTCTACGAACTCCAGTTCCGGCAGACCAATAACGGGTGAAGGATCGACCATGATCTCTGAAATGATTACATCTCCTTTTACAGCCGTTTCACCTATTAGATAGGTAAAGTTTCCGGTGAGATTCGTGGCCGTATTCCCGGAGGCATCTTCAATACTTGAAACGGTTACCAGGTAGTTTTGCCCGTTGACAAGCGAAGACGAAAGATTTACATGAAGCAAAGCTCCGTTTGTGCCATCAACAGAAACAGCTGCTACAACTGCCGAAGGATTCAGCGTGTAATTACTTGTTAGTGTAACGTTCGGACCGCCAACCGGTTCACTGAACAGCAGGTCGAACTGAGAGTTGGAAATAGCTGCTGCGCTTACAAGCGTTGGAGCCTGTGTATCCACAATTTCATCCCCAATATAAATAGCATCGTAGTAAAACTTGCTGGCATTAGATGCCGTATAGGTTTGTGAAACACCAAAATGCGTCCCGATCAAAGCCGTTGGATCTGTTCCGGTGTAAGGACTTCCGAAGTTTGTTCCACCACTGGCATCAACATACAATTTCCAAATTCCTGCGTTGTCTCTCACTACTTTCACACGTGTAGTAAATGAAGCTGCGATTTGTCCGTCAGGGGAAGCACAAATTTGGGCAGAAACTCCGGAAACTATTTTAAATAAGCGAACCGCGTCTGTTGACCCTGCTTCGCCAAATTGCAGGTAAAATCCATCCGGATTGGTACTTAAATCGGCATTGGTGGAAGTGAGATAAACCCTTCCGAAATTGCTGGAACTCGGTGAAAACGTTTGGCGAACGAGAATTTCCCACTGCTTGTTATCCAAAGAAGACAAATTATGTGGAGTCGATAAATAAGAACTTGCCGCAACGGTATTACTCAATTGTAATTCCTGCGAAGCATTTACAATATAAGTTGCATTGCTGCCATTCCATGCCGGATTTGCAGTGAAATCTCCATCTGAAAAATCGTCAGTTACCTGGCTTTTTCCCAGGAATGGAAAGAGGAGCAGCGTAATAGAGGTGAAGAGTGTTCTCATAAGTCGGACTAATATACAAAAGTCCGACTTTATGAAGAAGTAAATTACTCAGTTTGAGTAGAAATTATTTCAGTGTTCGCTCCGGAATCTGCTGATTGATCAGTTTCTGAATCGCTTTCAAATAAGGTTTCTCTTCAGTAGAGCACATGGTGTAAGCAATTCCGCTGGAACCTGCGCGACCCGTACGACCGATTCGGTGTACATATGTTTCAGCCACTTCAGGGATCTCAAAATTGATCACATATTCCAATAAATCGATATCAATTCCGCGAGAGGCAATGTCTGTGGCGATGAGGAAACTCACCGAGCGGTTTTTAAAACCAGCCAATGCTCTTTCACGTGCATTTTGAGACTTGTCTCCGTGAATGGCTTCCGCTTTCATCCCGGCTTTTGTCAATTCCCTGGCTACGCGGTCGGCTCCATGTTTCGTTCTGGTAAACACAATTGCATGTGAAATATTCTCACTTTTGATCAATTGCTTTAAGAAATTTCGTTTGTCCGCTTTCTCCACATGGTAAACAAATTGCTCAACAATCTCAGCCGTTGAAGAAACAGGTGTTACACGCACATTTACCGGGTCAAATAAAATCGTTCCTGCAAGCTCCATAATTGTTGGAGAAATCGTTGCTGAAAAGAAGATATTCTGTTTGTTCTTCGGTAAACGCGGAAGAATTTTCTTGATGTCGTGGATGAAACCCATGTCCAACATGCGGTCCGCTTCGTCCAAAACGAAATGGGTAATTTTAGACAAGTGAATATGCCCCTGGTTGATCAAATCCAGTAAACGACCGGGAGTTGCCACCAAAATGTCTACTCCGGCATTCAGCTGATTGACTTGTTTATTCTGATTAACTCCACCAAAAATCACCATCGAGCGAAGTTTAGAGAATTTCCCGTAAGCTTTGAAACTATCATTGATCTGGTTTGCCAATTCTCTTGTTGGTGCTAGTACCAGGCAACGGATCGGGCGTTTTCCTTTTACAGGACCGTCCGGCTCCAAATGTTGCAAAATAGGTAATGCGAAGGCAGCCGTTTTACCGGTTCCTGTTTGCGCACAGCCAAATAAGTCTTTTCCTTCTAATAAACTGGGGATCGATTGTTCTTGAATAGGTGTTGGAGTAGTGTATTCTAATTCTTTTAATGCATCCAGTAAATGTGGAAGCAGGTTTAATTCATCAAATTGCATGAAATGTTTTTGTAAAATGCTCCGAAATGAATGTCACATGCGGTGAACTTTTCCTCACTTCAAATCGGTGGAAATGATTTTTCCGGTACAAAGGTACGATATTCATTTGATTCTCGTAAAAATGTTCAAATGTTCAAATGTTTCAGCCGAGGCTGATTCAAATGTTCAAATTTGATTTTGAGTTAAATTCTTTTAACGCTTGAACTGTTTTAACCTTTTGAACTTTTTAGTATTATTTTTGTGTAAAATTTTTTGGTTATGAGAGTAGCAGTTGTTGGAGCAACAGGAATGGTTGGAAATGTCATGATGGAAGTCTTGAAAGAACGTTCATTTCCCATTACGGAGTTAATTCCGGTAGCTTCAGAAAAGTCGGTTGGTAAGATGATCGAATTTGGAGGTCTTGAATTCGCGGTGGTGGATTTGGCAACAGCTGTTACCATGAAACCGGATGTGGCGATTTTTTCTGCAGGTGGAGAAACTTCCCTGGAATGGGCGCCGAAATTTGAAGCGGTTGGAACAACTGTTATCGACAACAGTTCTGCATGGAGAATGGATCCGGACAAAAAATTAATTGTTCCTGAAATTAACGGCGACATTTTGACTGCATCCGATAAAATTATCGCAAATCCGAATTGCAGTACCATTCAATTGGTGATGGCGCTTGCGCCGCTGCATAAAGCTTATGAAGTAAAACGCGTAGTTGTTTCTACCTATCAATCCATTACCGGAACCGGGGTAAAAGCGGTGAAGCAATTGGAAAATGAGCGTGCAGGAATCTCTGGTGAAATGGCCTACAACTACCCGATCGATAAGAACTGTATTCCGCATTGTGATTCATTTTTGGACAATGGTTATACGAAGGAAGAAATGAAATTGACTAAGGAAACGAAGAAAATTTTGGATCCTTCAATTTCGGTTACTGCAACTGCTGTGCGCGTTCCTGTAGTTGGCGGACACTCGGAAGCTGTGAATGTGGAGTTTGAAAAAGAATTTGATTTGGCAGATGTTAGAAAATTGCTTCATGAAACGGAAGGAATTACCCTGAAAGATGACCCAACTACCAATTCCTACCCGATGCCGCGTTTTGCACAATCCAAAGACGATGTATTTGTGGGAAGGATCCGTAGAGACGAAAGCCAGGAAAAAACCCTGAACATGTGGGTGGTTGCTGATAATTTGAGAAAGGGAGCGGCAACAAATGCCGTGCAGATTGCTGAACTGCTGATTAAGAAAGGGATTTTAGTTCCAATGACTGCTGGAACACACAATTAATAGCATTCAAATTCGTTATAGCGGTATGCAGAACAGAATTCTGGTTTTATTCCTTTGTATCTTCACTTTTTACTCCTGGAGTCAAAAAGCGCACAAGCACAATGCCATGTCGCTTTCTGAAATTGGCTTTATGGTAGGCGGAAGCTATTATATCGGTGATTTGAACCAGGCGCATTTTAAGAATACCAATATCGCCGGACAATTGCTGTACCGCTACAATATCAACGCACGTTTGGCTTATCGTTTGAATTTCACCTACGGGAGAATTGAAGGATATGACAGCCAGCAAAGCAATGAATTCTATAAAAACAGGAATCTTTCTTTTCAATCGGATCTGTTTGAATTCGGATCGGGAATTGAAGTCACTTATTTCCCTTTTGAAATTGGAAACAGAAGATACAAGGGAACCGCTTACTTATTGGCCGAATTATCGCTTACGCGCATTAACCCGATGACGGATTACAATGGGACAATGGTAGAATTACAGCCATTGGGAACTGAAGGACAGGGAACAACGATGGGCGATAAAGGGAAATATTCACGTATTCAAATGGGAGTTCCACTCGCAATGGGTGTCCGCATTTCGCTTACAGATAACATCGGTTTGAACATGGAATACGGAATCCGTTTTATGTTCACGGATTACCTGGATGATGTGGGTGGATATCGCTACACCGATCCGGTTTTACTGGCTGCTGAAAACGGACCAACTTCTGCGGCATTGAGCAATAGAAGCTTAGACGGAAATCGTTTCGCACAGCGCGGAAATCGTGCGACGAGAGATTGGTATACTTTCTTCGGAATCGGATTGATGATCCGTATGGGTGGAAAGACAAGCTGTCCGCAGCCTAGATAATGAAGTTTCTGAGAATTGATTTAATCTGCTTTTAGTTAAAGCCGAATTCTTGAAGCATTTCTTCCAATCCTTTTCTCCCACTTCTGGAGAAACCGTAATCTGTTCTAGCATTATATCCTGATTTTTCAGACCGTTTCTGTTGCCTTTCGTAAGCAGGAATAATCAATTCTGACTCCAGATAATTACATTCCATACAAACACTGATTTGATCAATGTATTTTCCATCCTTGTAAAAAACAATTCCTAAACGAGGCTCAAAACAAGACATGCGCATACCTCCGTAAGTTTTTTTGGAAGCAACGAGTTGTAGGAATTGATCGGCTTGTTTTTGATTAAAAGCATGTTGTTTTTCAATGACAGCAATCAGACCAAATCTTTTGTCATAAACAACAGGGTTTCGGTCTCCGCTATTCTCATATTTATAAGCTACAATCTGATTATAATCCAGATAATCGAAAGGAGTTCCAACAGCAGATTTTTCAATTGCGGTTACGGATTTCAGGTAGTTATTCAACTCATTCTTATTGAGATATGGAGTTTTCTTAATTGAATCCGAATAGAAGCCTGGTTTTTCCCCTATAAATGAACCAGGGGATGTTTGAGGTGAACAAGAAAGAAGCAAAGAAATAAGAAAGGTAATTTGGAGGAATTGTTTCATTGCTTCTGATTTCTAATGCGGATAATACGGAGAAATCATCAAATAAACCACCACGCCACTCGCAGCTACATAGAACCACAGAGGCCAGGTAATTTTCGTCCATTTACGGTGCTTATCGTATTTGCCTTCCCAGGCGTACAAATAGGAGAATAGGACCATGGGAATCACTGCGACACTCAAAACAATGTGCGTAATCAAAATAATGTAGTACGTAATTTGACTTGCTGAAGAAACATTCAACTTTTCATAATTATCCAGTGGTCCGCCGCTTCCGTTCAAATCCCCAAAAACAGTTGGATCTGAGGTCATGTGATAGGTAATGTAAAGCAACAGGAATAAAACCGAAAGTCCCATGCAAACCTTGATGATTCCTTCATGCAGACTGATTTTCCTTTGTTTGATTGCTACTAATGCCACCACTAAAAGAATAGCAGTTAATCCGTTGATACAAGCGTAGATGGATGGAAGAAAATAAGGGTTAAATCCTTTGATTTCGACCTTTACCTTAAACAATGCAGCAACTACAAGAGGAATAACAATAGAAAGAACAACGATTAGCTTGCGAAGACCGGGTTTATTGGTTTGAGTTGATTCCATATTCAATTTCTAATAATTTGCGTAAATCTTTGTTCAGTTTGTCCACATCCTCGGTCTGAGTTCCGCGGTAAATTCCTCTCACATATCCTTCTCTGTCCACAAGGACCAATCCATCGCTGTGGGCAAAACCACCAGCAGCCATCGGGTCCTTATCTGCGTGGACCATGAAATGCATCACACCCAAACGATGGGTTTTTGACTCGTCGCCTGTGAAGAACTGCCAGTTTTTACCCTGGATCCCGTTATTCCTGATGTATGCTTTTAGAACGTGTGGCTGATCTGTTTCCGGATCAATACTGAATGACATGAACTGAACTTCGGAAGCCAGATCCTTAGTCAGGATATTCAGTCGTTTCATTTGAGAGATCATCGGGGGGCAGATACTCGGACAGCTTGTAAAGAAGAAATTGGCAATCCACACTTTTCCTTTCATGGATTTCGAAGTAATTACTGCAGAATCTTGGTTCAGGTAAGAAAAAGCAGGAATTTTCGGGTAAATGGTATCAACGGCTTGAACACCGTCTGTTTCAGAAAAAACAATGTCGTAATTCCCAAAATAGGGAAGTGCTTTCGGTTTCTTTTCCGGTTCTGTTTTACAGGATGTAACCAGAATTAGAATTAGCGCGACATGTAAGATCTGTTTCATTTTTCCTTCGCTTTTCGCTCTTTGTATGCTTTGATGTCGTATTCTTTTTCAAGCAGCGCCATGTGATCGCGCATAGTTCGGATAGTACCTTCTGTTTTTCCGGAAAGAACCATTCTCAAATGATTGCTTTTGTCTGAAAGAAGCATTAATTCCTGGAAAGCATAGCCTCCGAAGAATTTTTTATCTTCCTGCAGCAGGGTTTCGCCGTTGTGTTTGATATTGTAGAGCGATTTTGCATCTCCTGAAACAATGATCCAGATAGCAGGATCAAATCCTTCCACGCGGTCTTTCAACATGGTTTCCACATCTTTCATCCGCTTGTCCGGGTTGCCGATACCATCAGTCAGAACAGAAACCAATTTAACATGTCCTAGTTTCTTAGTGTTTTCACGAAGTCTTTGGTAAATCAATTGATCCAGGTGCCAGATAGTAATTCCGCATGAATCCGGGCAGGAAGGCTGAATGGTGGTATAAATAACAATTTGGCCTTTAAAGGAATTGTTGGTATAGACCTTCCCTCTTGCATCCGTAAAGGAGAACTTTGGAATTGCTCCGTAATCATCCAGCTCTTTGAATTTGTGTTCGCAACCCCGAGTGGAAATGAATATTAAAATAAGAGCCGGTCCGAATAAAAGCAGTAGTGCGAACACTGATTTTAACGAACCGGCCTTAGAATTTGACTTAGCCATTGGCTAAAAATTAGTTAAATGAACTATCCTCCGTATGTTTCCCAAGCTGAATGGACTGCATTAGCCTCAGTAAGCCCGATGAAAATCAGGTAAATGATAAAAATAAAATAGGGTATCAGAATGACGTATTTCAATACTTTTCTTTCGTCTCCAAGGTGCATGAATACCAATACGATGTAACCTGCTTTTACAAGTGTAAGTAATACATATCCCCATTTAATGGCTTGCCAGGTACCACCACTTGTTAACGAGCGGCCGAAGTACATTCCTACAACTACTTCGATAGCTGTAATAGCCGTAAGAATTGCAGTAACTAACCAAATTTTGCGGCGAATTTTCTTTCCTTGTTCTTCGCTATGGTGAGCATCTAATGAATATTCAATAATATCGTCTCTTTCCATGATCTATATCTTTCAAAAATTAAACTAAGTAGAAGAATGTAAATACGAACACCCATACTAAATCGACAAAGTGCCAGTACAATCCTGTTTTTTCAACCATTTCATAGTGACCACGCTTGTGATAAGTTCCGCGGGAAACGCCTAAGAAAATAAGGATATTAATCATTACTCCTGAGAATACGTGGAATCCGTGGAATCCGGTAATGAAGAAGAAGAATTGTCCGTATTGAGAGGGACCATATTCGTTGCTTTTTAAATCAGCACCGTAAATGATCGCTCCTTTTTTCCCGGAGTTAACAGACTCCCAATATTTAGCTTCTGCATCTTTTCCGTGGATCTTAGTAACTTTTGCCAAAGAGTGCTCAGTACCGTCTGTTTTCACGATCAACTCCATGTGCTCATCGTTGTGTTTTTTCCACGTTGCAACAGAACCGTCGTGAAGCGTGATTTTTCCGTCTTTCACTTGGCCGTTCATAACCGCTGTACGGAAATGGTGGAACAATTCGTCCGGAGTTTCTTTAATAACATCTCCAACTTTATGGTGTTTTCCTGCCTGAACAACAGTAAAGCTTTCTAATTCTCCAAAATGACCCTTCACAATTGCGCGGGATCCTGTGTGCTCTCCTGAAAGGATTTCAACACTTCCGAAATGTGAACCGTGGATAAAGTGAGACCACTCCCAAGCCTGAGAACCCAGGAAGAAGAAACCTCCAATGATAGTAGCGATCATCCATTTCATCACACCTTTTTTATCCATTCGGTGACCAGCTTCAACAGCTAATACCATAGTAACGGAAGATACAATCAGGATGAAAGTCATTAATGCAACGTACACCAAGGGGTAACCGTGACCTAAGAAAGGTAAGGAGTCAAAAGTCTCTTCGCCAATTGGCCATGCAGCCTGCGTTGTGTGACGCGTGTAACCGTATGCAACTAACAATCCACTGAATGTCAATGCATCCGATACCAAGAAGAACCACATCATCATCTTTCCGTAACTTACGTTGAACGGAGAAACTTTCCCGCCCCAAGCAGATGCTGCGTCGACGTGTGTTGTAGCGTGTCCAGCCATTTTTTATAATTTTTTGTGCAAGTTTAATGAATAAAAAGCAAAAAAAGCAATAAATAAATCCATAATACGCCTAAAAAATGCCAGAAAATGGCAAGGGTACGCGCAGGAAGGAAATTATCAGCTGCTAATTTACCTGAGAATGAACGAATTGAAGCTCTTAGTACAAAAATTAGCGTAACTAAAATATGTAATAAGTGTAAAAAAGTCAAGATATAGAGATAAGAAGTCGCCGTGTCATAAGAAGCTTCCATCTTCATTTGAAAAGGTGCCTCCAGTTTTTTCCCTTGATAATAGAGGGATCGATCTTTATAGTCCAGTTCTTTTCCTTTGTAATAAATTTTAAAGTCTTTACCCAATTTTCCTTTGTGGAAGAAATCACCACGACCATCGCGTAAATGCCAGGAAAATTCCTGCATGCGGATTAGATCCACAGGAAGTAACTGAACAGTATCCTGAATATAGAATTTCCCCTCTTTTAAACTCACTTCCTGGTTTTTGTACAGCAAGGTGTACTTGTCAAGATTGGCAATGTGCGGATTCTTGACCTGAGTGATGTTCTCAAATTGCTTTGCAAATAAACCGATTTCTTTTTTCTGTGCTTCTGAAATGATCTTTCCTGCAATTAAATAATCATTCCCGTCCACTTCCATATAAACTCCGTTCACTTTAAGTTCATAATAGGAACCGTATCGTCCGTCGGAAACAGTGATCCTTGTTCTTGCAACGTGAGCTCCGGATTCATAAAGCTGTCCGTATCCTTTGAATTGAAAATAAGCAAAACCAACTCCTAAGATAAAGGTTAAAGGAATCACTGTTTTTAAAATTCCCGGATTGCCTTTCTGAGCAGCTCTGATCCCGAAAAACAGAATAATACTGCTTAAAACGATCAGTGCGGTGGAAATGTAAAATGCGGGCGGGAAGTTATACTTTACCCAAAATGTATCACCTGCGCTTACTATATAACCGGAAGATAAACCGGCAAAAAGCATCACGATGCTGAAAATTCCTACGTAAATGAGGTTTTTCCGCATTTTTTCCCGAACCTCGGGAGTTAATTCTTGATTGTATTCTGAGTGTGACATACTATTTTAAAATGTGAATTTTGTGCTTCTAATGCTGCTGAAGTACCCGAAATCTCTTTTTTAGCTCCGGGAAGGTCCTGTTTAATTTCCGGAAGATTCCTGTCGAATACATATAAAAACTGAACGATTGGCAACCAGATAAAAGATGCAAACATCAGTTTTTTAGCATCGGCGATTTTAAGACTTAAGAAGAGTTTATAGGATTGAAGGAAAAATAAAATAGAACAGCTCCCTGCAACTATTAAAGTAATGTTACTGGTCCATTCTAAAAGCCAGGGAAGAAGTGAGAATGGAATCAAAGCCAGTGAATAAACTACGATTTGAAAAGCAGATCCTTTGGTTCGTCCGTCTTTGGAAGGCAGAAGTGAAAACCCGGCTTGTTGGTAATCATCGTAAACTACCCAGGCAATAGCCCAAAAATGCGGGAACTGCCATACAAATTGTACAAAGAACAAAACTCCTGCTACCAAACCTAATTCTCCTGAAGGAGTGCCGGCTACAGCACCGATCATCGGAGGAAGAGCTCCCGGAAATGCACCCACAAAAACTGCCCATGTAGAAATGCGCTTCATGGGAGTGTAAATAAAAACGTAAGATACGAACGCGGCTAAACCAAGCAGCATGGAAGCTAAATTCAGTTGGTAAAGCATAGCCAGACCCGGAAGTAAACAAAGGGCGATTACAATTAAACCCTCATTAACAGACATTTCGCCCGTTGGAAGCGGTCTTTTTCCGGTTCGGTTCATTAAGACGTCCAGTTCGCGTTCCCAAATCTGGTTGGATCCGTTGGAAGCAGCAGTGACCAATAAACCACCGAGCATTAAGTAGACCATTTCAAGTCCGTCATTACCTCCAACAAATAAATATCCGGAAAGGGCAGAAAGAATAACAAGGGCTGAGAGTCTGAATTTGGTGAAATTCATGTACATCTTCACTTTTTTGCCGATACCCATAATTACTCTTTTTAAAGATTGTGCAAATGTACGCATCAACTTGTGAAGTTGTACCCAAGTCTAATCCAAAATTTCAATTCAGGCTTAAATTAGATTCATTTTAGATAAAGATTATTTCAATTATTCTTAAAAATGAACCAAATGTTACTTAGTTCTTACCTCTTATTAATTCCTGAGGGTTTCATTTAACTTTAAAGATATCTTTGTTCTGTATCAGGTTATGAGATCCTATCTTGGAACTCAGAAATCGGGTCATAGGTGTGTTAGTTTGAGGGAGGAAGTGGTAAGCCTCCCTCTTTTTTTGTCCCAACTTTTCGTTTTTTCAATTTGAAAACGACCTTTTCAAATTGAATAGAATAACACAACTCTTCAGATACCTCTACAATGTTTATCTTTCGAAAAACGCTTGATTTTATTGGATTAGTCTTTAAAAAGGCAGTTTAGATTATCTCTTGGCACAAACTTCGATTAGCCGGTTCCGGATTAAAAGAAAACGATTATGAAAAGGATACTGGTATTTACGTTGATGATTGTTTGTGCGGGGTTCACTATTCAATCATGTAAGAAAGACAATAAAGTCTCTCAGGGAAAAATGGAAGTTCGAATGACGGATTCGCCGGGTGATTTTGTCGCTTTGAATGTGGAGATCGTCAAAATTGAAGCTTATCTCGAAAATTCCGGATGGGTGACCATCAACGAAACTTCGAAGGAAATTAATATTCTGGACCTTACAAACGGAGCTGAAGTAACCATTGCAAGTGCAACAACCGTTCAGCCGGGAACTTATACCAAATTGAAAGTTACTTTCAGCGGTGAAAACAGCTTAACATTCAATAGTGGAAGTGGTCAAAACACCGTGAACCTGTCTTTTGGTGGTGGTTTCTCCGGAAATGTGGAAGTGCCGATTCATTGCCAGGTTAGTACTGGAATTACATCAAGTATCCTGTTGGATTTCAATGTTGGATCATCCATTGCTCAAGCTGGCGGAGGATTTACAATGAATCCGGTGATGACGGAAATCAGTGATCCAAGTACAGGTGTCCAGGGAAATATCAGCGGTACTGAAAAGGCAGCGATCAGTTTAAGTAATGGTTCTTACAACGCAAGTACTTTTACCAATGCGAACGGATACTTTATGATCAAAGGTGTTCCGGATGGAACTTACCAGGTGAAAATTGAAGCGAAAGGGCAGGGAGAAATCCTGGCATCTCAAAAAAGCATACAAAACGTAACGATCACGAAAGGCCAGATAAAAAGCCTGGGATCCATTCAGATCTAACGTTTGGTTAAACAAAGAATAAATTAACAACGAAAAGGGGATTCTATTTACAGGGTCCCTTTTTTATTACCGGATTTTACGCTCGTTGAATAAATTACTGCGCATTCCCACACAAATCAGCGGATTCGCACTATTCCCCATTTCTCCCCAGCTAACCTGCAATCCAGCCTGAACGTACATTTCCAACTGAAGCTTGTTTAAAGTTGTGGAAGCATTTGCCTGAAATGAAACAGCACGTTGCGTCATTCCCTGTCCGATGGTGTTTCCGAATTCTTTGGGGTGTGAAGTATAACTTTTGTAGATATCGCCGCCATAACTGATCGCAGAATCGTCGGTTCCTTTCAGGTAAAAAGAAGAGAAAAGCGTTAGCTGAAAATCCTTAAAAGGAATTTGGGCAGTTGCTATCAATTCGGCAAAATTACTGCCCAAATAGTGGCCCAGCGGCAATCCGAGTGATCCATTGTTTTGCCCGGAAGAAATATGAGAGAAAGTATACGGACGAACCAAATTCCCTTCCAATTGGTAAGACCAGCGCTGGAATTTACCTTTGATCCCTAATTGAAGTCCGTATTTATTTGCCCACCATTTAGAACGTTTGGTGATTTCCTTTAAAACAAATTCATCCAGCGGTAATTGAAAGTACACGCAGTGTTTTTGGCCGGAGGAATAATCGGAGAAACAATAAGAGGCCTGCAAAGCCAGTAATACATTATCCGTAGAACCTAAGCTGTATTCCTGTGGACGAAAGAACACGAATGGATTCAAATATTCCACTTCATAACCTCTTTTATAAGTACTGTCTTTCGATTGGAAAATAATGGATTCAAGGAGCATGATATTGAACCTTGAGCCAATATTCATACTCAGGTAATGCGTGGTAGTGTATTTCCAGTCGCGGGTTTGGTTTGCGAAGTTATTATCATGTAAGAATTGGTAAAGCAGTCCATATTCCAGGTTCCAGAAATTTACCCGGAACTGCACAAAAGGATTTGGGGCCACCTGGTCTCCCTGGATCAAAGAACGATATCCTTCCCCGAAAAACTGGTTGTCGATCCCGGTACTGATATGAAGCATGTCATTCGGAGTATAGCCTAAACGCGTCCGGATGTCTGTGAACCAAAAGGAACTTCGATTCTGCAAAGGAGAAAAAGCCACATGAGTTTGCGTGTAATCTTCGCGTAAACTCCACCCCGAAGTTAACAAAGTGCGGTTGTACCATTTCCCCCAGGTCTTTTCAAAGTTAAATCCAACTGCTGCGCGATAACTAATAGCCGTGTCGTACTGAAAATAACTATCCGTTGCCGGAAGAATAGCAAAACTGCGGTGTAAACCTCTTGGACTGAAACGGGCATTGAAAATACTGGTGTCGCCGTCAAATACGAGCGTGTCTGTAGATAAAGGTGGTTGTAGTTTACCTGCGACAGAACGAATTCCGGGCTGAATGGAATGATGGACATCTCTTGAATCGAGACCATTCGGCCTCAGACTGAAACTATGGATTCGATCTATTGTTCCCTGCGAAAAACCAAAGGAGATAAATAAAAGTGTCGCTATGAGTAATTGGATCCGCATCAAAAATCGAAATAATGATTGTTAAGAGCAGTTCGAATTCCTACGCTGAACCAGTAAGATTGCCCGGTTTGCAAAGGATTGTTCACCATTCGAAGTCGGGCAGAGCCAAAGATCTCCAGTCCGTAAATGTGATTAAAGCTGTAGCCCAACTCCAGATTTTCGTAAAACACCTGCTGATTCACTTTGGGATTTACTTCGTAAATGGGCAGCAATTGCCGGTAATCGGCAGATTGATTCCTATAATAATTCGTGGACGAACTGATGTACAAATGATTCCATTCCGCTCTCAGTCTTAGAACCACTTCATCCGTTCCTGCTCCCATCGGGTGGCCAATCGGAAGGTTGAAATTGCTGTAGTGAATTCTTGGATTGGAAGACTGGTAAGCATTTGCCGAAGTGTGATTGTATTCTACATGAACCAGGTAATTGTGCGATTTGAACGGCCAGTATCGAACTCCAATCTGACCAACATCGCTGGATTTTGAATACGGATTCCTTCCATATTGACCGTATAAAAGAAGCTTCCAGATTCTCCAGTTAAAGTCGAGTGCCAGATACGCATAACTTTTCCCGTTGATTCCTTCCTGGATAGTTGCTGCTCCCGGAAGTGGAATGTAAAATCCGCCCTCAACAGCTTGTTTCTGGATAGAATCTCCCCGAGTCCAGGTTCCGCCTTCAATGAGCCCAATTCGAAGACGTTCCGTTGGCTGGAAATAAATGGAACCGATACTCAGCGCTTTTCGTTCATACAAAGCTTCTCCGTTGGAAGCATAAGGAACACGCAGCATATTTAATCCCTGCATCCGGATCAATTGGAAATTCCATTTTTTACCAAGTGTGTAATTCACCCGGAAATTCATAGTCGGCAGTGAATTGTCTGAATAAATGACAGAGCGGTAACCGCTTCCTATAAAAATTGGGTTATTTCCCGCCGAAACAGACAAATTTTTAAAAACCTGCCATTGCACCATACCGGTTGCGTAGGCGTAATCAAATCCGTTGGTTTTAAAAGGTTTTGTGCGCGCGCTTCCCGGAATTACAGCGTTTACCTGTGTATAACTTGAATCCGCACTATTTGGGTAAAATTCTCCCCGGTTCATGACATATTGTTGCAAGTAATAAGGTAAAATGGCTTGGTTTTCATAGAAAGATCCGGAGAAGAAGACCTTGTTCTTCATACTTCCTTCTATTCTCAACCCGCGTACATTCAGATATTGCCTCATAGCAGTATCTCCTCGTTCAGCGCCCATCTGGATGTCTAAAATCGGACTCACCCAAATAGCACCGTTGTCCTTAATAAGCTGAATCGGCTCGCGTTGATAAATATAATAGCCTACGTTTGAGTAACGTACTTTTTGTTCTTTTGCGGTTTGGTAGTAATTCACCTGCCGATTCGTCACCGGGAAAACAGGTGCAAAAGACGAGTCTGTAAAAAAAGAAACATCCTTGAAATAAGATTCAATGGGTAGAACGCGGTATTCCTGTCCGAAAATGGTGGAAGCGAGCAGGAGTGAAAAGCCGATATTTAAGAAGATCTTCATTTATTCAATCGCTCAATGACGGCCCTGGATTTTACGATGAAAAAGGAATTGTACAGGTTTTCTTTATTGTACACAAGCGGTTGGTCCGTATCAGCATGAACGACCGTTCCTCCTAAGGCTTCAATAATTGCTTGTCCGGCAGCGATATCCCATTCCATGGTAGGTGCAAATCTCGGGTAAACATCAGCCTTTCCCAAAGCAAGGTCAAAAAATTTTAAAGCACTTCCTTTTTTGATGAATTCCACTTCTCCAAAAATTTCGCGCATGGATTGGGCGAATTCCAAATCATTTCCCGAATGATGCGATCTGCTTCCTGCAATTCTTAAGGGATTATTGATCTCATTTTTAGGATGAATAGTCTTCCAGTTTGCGGGTTTGTCTGTGTGATCAAAATCAACCAAAGAAACACCGATCCCTTTTCCTCCAAAGATAATTTCCTGATTGACAGGAGAAACAATAAAGCCCAAAACAGGTTGGTTTTGATGCACAAGGGCTATGCAGACGGCAAACTCATCGTTTTTCCGGATAAATTCTTTGGTGCCGTCCAGCGGGTCTACAATCCACACACTTTCCCAATTTTTCCGGGTTTCGAATGGTGAGTTCACACTCTCTTCCATAATAGTTGGGATCCCGGTTTTTTCCAATGCTTTTTTGATGATCGCATTGGAAAGCAGATCTGCTTGGGTAACCGGGCTTCCGTCACTTTTCAATGTCGGATCAAAATCTGTTTCATAGATGTGCATAATTGCCTCGGAAGCTTCTACACAAGCTTTTAGAACTATGGGGATAAAAGACTGAATTTCCGAGGTAACCATTGGTTAAAAGTAAGTAGAAAAGAGGAATGTGGTAAAAAAAGATATTTCCAATTAATCCCTTTTCCCGTCAAGGCTGACCGGTAGGCAGCCAAAAATCTGCGTATCTGTGGGAAGCCATACTCAGTTCATTCTGTGAATTTCTATGAGCTAATTCCTTTTAGCATCATTTCTTCGTCAATTTTAATCACCAGTTAATTTGCTATCTGTATCTTTGAGTAAATCACATTCATACTACATGAATAGAAATAAAACTTTGAAAAACATTCCCGATTTCAAACTTTCTCCAATAGTCGACAAAGTTGGCGTGGAAGAACGTGTAGCCCGATTTCAAACCAGAAGCATCAAGAACGAATCGAAAGTTCAGGGCTTGAAATTGGTGCTGAATATGATTGACTTAACCACATTGGAAGGAAAAGATACGCCCGGAAAAGTACGTCAATTGTGTTACAAAGCACAGCATCTGCATGATCTCCAGGAAGGATTGCCAACGGTAGCTGCAGTTTGTGTTTATCCGACCATGGTAGCAGAAGCTAAAAAAGCATTGGGCGATTCCGGAATTAAAGTTGCCTCCGTCTCAACAGCTTTTCCAAGCGGGCAATCGACTATGGAAATTAAATTATTAGATACGAAATTTGCCGTGGATAACGGGGCAGATGAAATTGATATGGTTATTTCACGGGGTAAGTTCCTGGCTGGCGAGTATAATTTTGTATTTGATGAAATAGCAGCGATTAAAGAAGCTTGCGGAAAAGCGCGGTTGAAAGTGATTTTTGAAACCGGAGAATTGGCTTCTTTGGACCAGGTGCGCAGAGCAAGTGACATTGCCATGTATGCCGGTGCCGATTTTATTAAAACATCTACCGGGAAAATACAACCGGCCGCAACCATGCAGGTCACTTATACGATGCTTTGTGCAATCAAAGATTTTTACCGAAAGACCGGAGTAAAAGTAGGAATGAAGCCAGCAGGCGGAATCTCTTCTTCCAAATTGGCACTGCATAACCTGGTGATGGTGAAAGAAACATTAGGAAACGATTGGCTGAATAACGAATGGTTCCGTTTCGGTGCAAGTTCATTGGCAAACGATGTACTCATGCAGTTGGTAAAACAGGAAACCGGGCATTATCAAAGTGCCGATTATTTTTCAATAGATTAATTTGTTTCCCCCTTTATGCTTGCGCTGAAGCTACAGCGTAGGAGCAGGAGGGGGACTAAGTGGGAGGATATGTCAAAACATAAGAATAAGAAAAGCGAGACTGCTGAAGGTTCAAATAATGATTTCAACTTCAATGGAGGATGGGATTACAGCCCAAGCCCGGAAAGTACCAGTCACGTGAAACTGAAGGAACGCTACGATCTGTATATCGACGGTAAATTTGTGGCGCCGAGTTCGAAGAAATACTTCCAAACTACCAATCCGGCAACGGAAAAAGTATTGGCGGAAGTGGCTCATGCGAATGAAGCAGATGTGGACAAAGCGGTGAAAGCTGCCCGTAAGGCATATGAAAACGTTTGGTCTAAGTTGTCTGCCAAAGAACGTGGAAAATACATCTACCGCATTGCCCGGTTGATGCAGGAAAAAGCACGCGAACTGGCAGTTGTGGAAACACTCGATGCCGGGAAAACCATCCGTGAATCTCGTGATGTGGATGTTCCTTTGGCATGTAATCACTTTTTCTATTATGCTGGCTGGGCTGATAAATTAGAATATGCCTTTCCGAATAGAACAGTCAGTGCTTTAGGAGTTGCGGGACAAATTATTCCATGGAATTTCCCGCTTTTAATGGCAGCCTGGAAAATTGCTCCGGCTTTGGCTGCAGGAAATACGGTTGTCTTGAAACCAGCGGAAACAACTCCGCTGACAGCAATGCTTTTAGCAGAGATCATTCACGAATCGGGCCTACCTGCCGGAGTGGTAAATATCCTGACAGGTTACGGAGATACCGGGGCGGCGATTGTCAATCACCCGAACATCAATAAAATTGCTTTTACCGGTTCAACTACTGTTGGAAAAATCATTCAGAAAGCTGTAGCCGGAACCGGAAAGAAATTAACGCTGGAATTGGGTGGAAAATCGGCAAATATCATTTTTGAAGATGCTGCGATTGACCAGGCAGTGGAAGGAATTGTCAACGGAATTTTCTTCAATCAGGGTCATGTATGCTGTGCAGGATCGCGCCTGTTTGTGCAGGAATCGGTGGCTGAAGAAGTGATTCAAAAATTGAAAGATCGCCTGGATACGCTTTATGTGGGTGATCCCCTGGATAAAAACACGGATATCGGTGCGATCAATTCCAAAGAGCAATTGGAAACGATCCAGAAATACATCAAAATCGGGAAAGACGAAGGAGCAAGCATGTACGAAAGTTCGTGCGAAATTCCGAAAAAAGGATATTTCATTCGCCCTACCTTATTCACCGATGTAGCACAATCAAGCAGAATTGCACAGGAAGAGATCTTTGGACCGGTTCTGACCATTCAAACGTTCCGCACGATTGATGAGGTAATTCAGAAAGCAAACAATTCGCCTTACGGACTTGCAGCCGGAGTCTGGACAGATAAAGGTTCACGCATTTTTAATATGACTTCAAAATTGCGTGCCGGAGTGATCTGGGCAAATACCTACAATAAATTCGACCCGACTTCGCCATTTGGCGGCTACAAAGAAAGCGGCTTCGGAAGAGAAGGCGGTTTGCAGGGATTGGGAGCTTATTTGAAAATAGAGAGATAATTATCAATTATAGAATCCTTGGTGTCGCGTCTCGATGAAAGAGGATTGAAATATCCCTCTTTGGAGAGGGATAAAGGGAGAGGAAAAACAAGATTTATAACAATATGTCACGTTTGGAAATACTAAAAACATACAAAATCTTCATCGGCGGAGCTTTCCCAAGAACGGAATCCGGAAGGTATTACACACCGCTTGATAAAAAAGGTCAGCCTTTGGCGAACATGTGTTTGTCATCACGGAAAGATTTTAGAAATGCAGTGGTTGCTGCACGAAAAGCATTTGGATCCTGGTCGGAGAAAACAGCGTTTAACCGCGGGCAGATCTTGTACCGCATTGCAGAAATGCTGGAAGGTCGAAAAGCTCAGTTCGTAGAAGAATTGGTAAAACAGGGAAGCACAGACGCAAAAGCGAAACAGGAAGTGGAATTGGCAATTGATCGCTGCGTGTATTATGCGGGTTGGTGCGACAAATACCAGCAGGTTTTCTCTTCGGTGAATCCGGTTGCGAGCAGTCATTTCAATTTTTCGGCATTGGAACCCATGGGAGTAGTGGGAATCATCGCTCCGCAGTCAAACGGTTTGATCGGCTTGGTTTCGACTATTTTACCGGTTATTGCAGGTGGAAATTCCTGTGTAGTCCTGGCTTCGGAGAATTTACCGTTATGTGCGATTACTTTTGCGGAGGTACTGGCAACTTCCGACCTAACTGGCGGAGTAGTAAATATTCTCACCGGAACTGAAAAAGAGCTCGTGGAACAATTCCACAGCCACATGGATGTGAATGCAGTGGTGTACACGGGCGGAAACAATGAACATGCTTTAGCTATAGAAAGTGGGGCTGACTGTAACGTGAAACGCGTGTTTGTTTACGAGAACGATTTCACCAAAGCAGAAGCTGAGAATCCGTACTACATCACCGATCTGCAGGAATTGAAAACGACCTGGCATCCGATTGAGAATGTGGGTGGGGCGACAAGTACGTATTAAGTTGAGAGATCGGCTAACTAAATCATTTTGAAAGCATCGAAGATCTTATTTCTGGTTTCATTACTATTAGGGAATTGTGCTCCGCCACTTATTCTAATTGCCATTGTTGGTTTGATGTTTCCAAAGGAGGAATTTGTAGCTTTCATTTGGCTCTATCTTACAACAGTTAGTCTTTTAATACTTTCTTTTTTTCCAAAAGATGCAAAGACGAAACGAATTCTGGAAAATTGTTCTTTGATTCTGGCTGCCGTTTGTTATAGATTGCTCTTCGGATTTGAGCTCATTGAAAAGGTTCCTGTTTTGTTCCAACTTCCGTTTTTAATTTTCTTCGGACTCTTCCTTTATTTTAAATTGATAAGGCATTTTGACCGGAATTTGAAGAAAGACAGTAACGAAATCGAAACAAAGCATTTATAAGCACCATGAAACAAATACTACTCCTTGTTTTTCTTTTAGGTGTTGCCAATTCGTTTGGCCAATCGAGAAAGTTCTTTCATTATTTTAAGGATTACACCCGTTTGGATGCAGGTTCTGATTACCCGGTGAATGAAAAAGATACACGTGTGCTTGCCATCCCTGGTACGAACTATATCGGAGATACGAGTGGTTTGAAGTTCAATAATGAATACGTGGCGTTTCGCCAGGAACATGTAACTGGAATATCATTACAAACATGGTATTTTCGCTTCCTGCATAATGAACCTGTAACTGTAGCGGAGTATTGTGAGTTCCGGAATTATTTGCGTGACTCCATCTGCAGGGAAGCATTGTATGTGCGGGTAAAAGATGACAAGGAAGCAGCAAAAATGCTACTGATAAGCAAGCAGTTTATTGAAGAAATGGACCGAAATCCGGAAAACAGGCCGAAAGATTTTGGATACGAAAACCGAAAGGATAACCGTTACTACTTTGACCTGAATTGGAAGTATCCGTTAATGCCGGAAAAAGGTTGGCAAAATGCATTGTTGAGTGATTATTACCTTCCGAAGGAAGAAAGTTTTTATGGAAAATTTGAATTTGACTGGAGAAAAGTGATTTACTCTTACTTCATTATTGATTTTAGACCAGCCAGTAAAGGTGATACTTTAAAAAGTTCCGCGAAACGATTCATCAATGAATTCGAATCACCAGTTACCATCAACACATCTGCCTGGGAAAATTCTTCCAAATCTGTCAATGACGAAGCAAGTGTTCTGGGACGAACTTTCTTGGATTTGCTCCCGGATGAGCCAATTATTGGAATTACGGGAATGCAAGCTGTGGCTTTTTGTGATTGGAAAAAGGCCCGAATTGAAAAGGAATTGGAGAAACAGGGAATGCCTTGTTTTGTGACGGTGACTTTGCCCGTTGTTTCAGATTTGGAGCGGCTGGAAAGGATGGAATTGCAGGTTCCTGAAAGGGATTACACTTCGCAGTGGAGAATTAGGGTCAAGGATTACAAAAGGTTTAGAAAAGCAGTGATAGATTCAATTATTCCCGGAGTTTCTTTCGATAATCAATTAGACAATGAGTTGGTGAAGGGAATGAGTTACGAACAGGCCAAGGCTTTTTACAGTTGGAAGTTTCCGATGCAACAAGCAAAGCCCGGAGATGACTGGCAACAGTTTGTTTTCCCTTCAAAAGAACAATTTGAACTGGTTCAAAATGGCAGGAAAGTAATTGTTCCGGCTCATAAGTTAGAGTTTCCAACACCGACATTTCATTATGTGGTTCATATTACGCGAAATTATTTTAATGCTAAATTAAGATAGAATCACTCTTTTCTTTTTTTCTTTATGTTGTATCTTCATTCCAATAAATAAACAATGAAAGACAACTTCTCACACAATTCTCAAAATTACGCACAATTCCGACCTTCGTATCCGGAAGAGGTGTTCACATTCCTGGAAAGTGTTTTGGAGAAAAGAGAACGTGTTTGGGATTGCGCCACCGGGACCGGACAAGTTGCAGAAAAGCTAGTGAATTTATTTGATCTCGTTGAAGCAACCGATTTGAGCGAAAATCAATTAAAAAATGCGGTTTCTCATCCGAAAATTACCTATTCCCAACAAGTGGCTGAAGAACCTAATTTTCCATCGCACTATTTTGACTGCATTACAATTGGTCAGGCAGTGCATTGGTTTGACTTTGAAAAATTCTACCCGGAAGTCCTGCGCGTTTTGAAACCCGGAGGTTTAATTGTTGTTTTGGGTTATGGGAATATTCAAATTTCCAATCTGGAAGTTCAACAGGCTGTTTCAAGATTGTATGCCGAAATCTTACATGATTATTGGGATTCGGAACGTCACTTTATCGATGAGAATTATCAAACAATTCCCTTTCCATTCCGGGAAATTCCACATCCTGAATTCCACATCCGATATAAGTGGAATCGTGATCAGTTATTGGGTTATCTAAATACCTGGTCGGCGGTGAAACACTACAGAGATAAGCACGAGATGAATCCGATCGATTTAATTCTCCCCGAATTACCCGAATTCGAAACAGTAGAAATAACTTTTCCTGTGTTGATGAGACTTGGGCAAACAGTTCTTTGACTCTTATCAATTTAGAGTATCAATAATTTCTTTGCGCCTTGCGGGTAAAAAAATTTGGACTAAAAACTTCATTTCGAATTCCGTTTTTTCATTTTGAAAAAATTTCACATTTTTTTTCATTTTGAATAAAACGATGGAATCGCTTATTATACTTGAGATCCCGTTCTTTTTTACATTCGTGGCACACCCATTGTCTAGGGTTAATCGAACCAAGAAAATTAAGAGTTATGGAAAAGTTGAGATTAAAGAACTTGTTTGCGATCGGGATGATTGTAACAGGATTGATGGCGACAACACCTTCTTTCGCTGGAAATGAAGAGGGTTCAATCAAAGGGAACCGATTCCTGAACCGTAAAGAATACCGCGACATGAAAGCTTCTATGTCACGTATTGAAAATGACCGGGAACGAATTGCCTTTCACAAAACTGCATTCAAAAACAACAAAGAAGCAGGTTTGAAAATTGAGTCACACATGAGTAAAAAAGAGATCCGTAAAGCGAAAGCTGACTTAAAACGAGACAAAAAGTACTTGCGTATTGACAAATGTGATTTACATGCCGATCAATCAGTAGCGATTCGTGAGGCAAATTTAGAAACTAAAGCTGCTAAAAAAGAATTGTGTGCAGCGAAAAAAGAGTTGCGTAAAGATGCACGTCAGGGAAATACTGCCGAAGTGAAAGCAGATGTAGCTTTAGTTGAAACTCTTGAGTTGAAAAAAGAATTAAAAGCTAAACAAGCTGAGGCATTGAAAGATGAAGTATATGCATTCTTCATTTACCTCGACGAAGAAATTGATGAAGTTGTTTAATTAGTAGCAGATTAAACACATAAATTGGGGCTGTAAGATAGGGACAGCCCCTTTTTTATTCACTGTAGTGAAAGTTACTTTACTCGCTTCAGCGTAAACGGCTCCACGTGAATAATATCACTGTTATAATAACTGTCAATTTTTTTGTCGTCAATGGTCACTGTATAGGACTCTGTGATCTCACCGGTTTCTTCATCTACGCTGGAACTAGTTGTTACTTCTGAGAAGAAAGGTCTCAATTGATCAGCCTTTACTTCTGGTTTTGCGTTCATTGAATGAAGTTCCAGATCCTTTCCTTTTTTGATGACTTTAAAAACATTCAAAACAGGAGCTTTACCCATGCACAGGTAATATTGTTTCCCCAATTTGGTCACAGAAATCGAATCGTTGATTTTCATATGAGAATCGCCTTCTCCGCTATTCATGATCATTTCATCGGATTTGATCACGACAGTGGTTTTCAACTCAGCTCCTTCCATCATTCCCTGGAAACTTTCCGGGTATACCAATTCATATTTTCCAATCATGGTTTTAGGAAATGCTTTTTCCGCTTTTCCGGGTGCATTGGTGGAAGTAACAATTGTACAGGAATTCAAAAAGATCAAAAGCCCTGTGATATATAATGCAATTTTCATCAGTCAATTTTTATTAAAAATACGATTATTTCAGTTTGGGGCCGTGAATTCAAAAATCATGCCCAATAGAATGTGTTTATTGAACCACATAAAGACATAGTTCACATAGTTTTTACAACATTGGAATTATATTCTCTATGTGTTCTAATGTGTCCTATGTGGTTAAAACAAAAAGCCCTGATTCCAACGAACCAGAGCTTCTATATCTTTTTGGTTTTTTTATTATCCTACCAAAGCCTGGTATCCTGCCGCATCCAACAAAGCGTCTACTTCTGAAGGATTGCTCAATTTTACTTTGATCATCCAACCATCTCCGTAAGGATCTTTGTTTACTGCTTCCGGAGTTCTTTCCAAACCGTCGTTAAACTCAATGATTTCCCCGGAAACCGGCATGAACAAATCAGAAACCGTTTTAACTGCCTCAACAGAACCGAAAACTTCTTCCTGGTCCATTGTTTCACCCACTGTTTCAATTTCAACGTAAACAATATCACCTAATTCACCCTGAGCGAAATCAGTAATACCGATTGTTGCAACATCACCTTCAACACTTACCCACTCGTGGTCTTTTGTGTATTTTAAATTTGCCGGAATATTCATCTTATTATTCGTTTTAAAGTCTTTTTCTCGGTGCAAATGTAATTTTTTTTGGGTAGCGAAGAAAGATTTTTCGACACTACAATTTCATACGCCTTCTTTTCAATTGTCAATTTTCCATTTTCAATTAACTTTGCGTTATGGTAAACAGTGACCAACTCAAAGAAATTAATCAGCGCATTGATGCGATTGCAAGCTATTTGAAAATTCCTGAAAAGCAAATGCAGTTGCGGGAAAGTGAATTGAAAACACAGGATCCCGGCTTTTGGGACGATCCAAAGAAAGCGGAAACACAGATGAAAGAAATTCGCGGGCTTAAGTTTTGGATCGAATCGTACACGAAACTGAAATCCCAGGCTGAAGATCTGGAAGTGTTGATAGACTTCGTAAAAGAAGGTGCAGCAGAAGAATCGGAATGTGATGAAGCGTACGACTCTTTGCTAACCACGCTGGATGAAGTGGAATTGAAAAATATGCTTTCCGGGGAAGAAGATGCTTTGAGTGCGGTATTGCAGATTACAGCTGGTGCCGGTGGTACGGAAGCGTGCGACTGGGCAGGAATGCTTATGCGTATGTATATCATGTGGGCAGAAAAGAGTGGTTACAAAGTAAAAGAGTTGAACTTCCAGGAAGGTGATGTAGCCGGAATTAAAACCGTTACGCTGGAAATCGAAGGAGAATTTTCATTCGGTTACCTGAAGGGTGAAAACGGAATTCACCGTTTGGTGCGTGTGAGTCCTTACAATTCACAGGGAAAACGGATGACTTCCTTTGCTTCTGTCTACGTTTATCCTTCTGTTGACGATACAATCGAGATCTACGTCAACCCGGCAGATATTTCCTTTGAAACATTCCGTTCGGGTGGTGCCGGTGGACAGAACGTAAACAAGGTTGAAACCGCCGTGCGTTTACGTCACGCTCCTTCCGGAATTATTATCGAAAACTCCGAATCCCGTTCGCAATTAGCGAATAAAGAAAAGGCAATGCAACTATTACGTTCGCAGTTATACGAGATTGAGTTACGTAAACGTGCAGAATCACGCGATGAAATTGAAGCCGGAAAGAAAAAGATCGAGTGGGGTTCACAGATCAGGAGTTACGTATTAGACGACAGACGAGTGAAAGACCATAGAACAGATTATACAGTGAATGATCCGGATAAGGTATTAGATGGCGATTTGTTGCCTTTCCTGAAATCGTACCTGATGATGTACGGCAGCTAATGAAAACAATCATTTATCACAACAACCGTTGTTCGAAAAGCAGAGAAGGCTTGTGTATCCTGGAAGATTTGGGTGCAGATGTGGAAATACGGGATTACCTGCTGGTTCCGCCTACTTACGAGGAATTGGATAACTTGTTGAAACTCCTGAAAGCAAAACCGCTCGATATTATCCGCAGGAAAGAAGATATATTCCTGGAGAAATACGCCGGAAAAACGCGCACCCGCAAACAATGGATCCAGGCAATGATGAAATATCCTATTTTGATCGAGAGACCAATCGTGGTGCGTGGTGATCAGGCAATCATTGGCAGGCCTCCAACATTGATCAAAGAACTTCTTTCTAAATAGGAACTTCACCGAGCTTCTTTTTCAGTACCTTTAATAGAAATCAAAACGAACGACTATGAGAAGGGATTACGAAACAGTCAGTGAAGCAGTAAATGATCTGAAGAAGCGTGGATACACCGCAGATTTATCGCTGGAAGCAGAGCGCGATTGTTTGGTTTGTTCAGGCACTGCCACCGAGTTATCACCGGAAGATTTTACAATTGATGAGGTTTATCGTTTTGAAGGAATGACTGATCCCGGAGATGAAATGATAGTTTATGCCATTTCATCTGCGAACAAGGATGTAAAAGGTATCGTAGTAAATGCTTTTGGAATGTATTCCAGCTACCGGGCGTCTAAGTTAGTGGAACACCTGAGCAAACACCACTAATTTGCCGAAAGAGACCATCGAAAAAAGGGAGTAAAATCTCCTTTGGAAGCACCTGTCGATCGCGCTTATCGAAAAAGCAAGCCAAATTTTCATTTTTTACGGGTCATATGCCAATCTTTCCCCTAAATTTGCACCGAATTATTCTCGGAATAATTTAGTTGGTTTTAGAACTTTTAAGCAAGATTTCCGTAACGCTTACGCTGGAGCTTCAGCGAAGGCGCAGAGGAGTGCAACGTGTAGCGAATGAGAACAAAGTACATTGACCTTATCGATCAGACATTTGATTTCCCACAAGATGAATTTCACTTGAGAGAAGATCGTTTGATGTTCCATGGTATTGATTTGATGCGATTAATTGAAGAATATGGCACGCCGTTGAAATTCAATTATTTACCTCAGATTTCTCACAATATTCAACGAGCCAAAGGCTGGTTTCGCGAAGCTATGAACAACCTGGGTTATTCGGGAAACTATTATTATTCTTACTGTACAAAAAGCTCTCACTTTTCCTTTGTTTTGGACGAAGTGTTGAAGAATGATGTCCACATCGAAACATCTTCTGCTTTTGATATCGATATTGTAAAGAACGTTTTGAATGCAGGAAAACTGCAGGAAGGAAGTTATGTGATTTGTAATGGCTTCAAACCGCCGCAATACATTCAGAATATTGCAGATCTGATCGAAGATAAGCGATTGAATGTTATTCCGGTAGTTGACAATACAACAGAAATCCACGATTTGATAGCTGCAACAGGTGAAAACGAACTAAAGATCGGAATCCGGATTGCATCGGAAGAAGAACCGAAGTTCGAGTTTTATACCTCGCGACTGGGAATTCGTTACCGGGAGATCGTTCCTTTTTACAAAGCTTTTATCCAGGATAATCCGCGTGTGCAGATCAAAATGCTTCACTTTTTCATTAATACCGGGATCAACGATACCTCTTATTACTGGAACGAGTTAACAAAATGTCTGCGTATTTATTCCGATTTGAAAAAAGTGTGTCCTACTTTGGATTCATTGAATATTGGTGGTGGTTTCCCCATCAAGAAATCGCTTCAGTTCGACTTTGATTATGCTTACATGGTTCGTGAGATCCTGATGCAGGTAAAACGCGTTTGTTCGGACAATGACATTCCGGAGCCAAATATTTATACCGAATTCGGATCGTTTACAGTTGGAGAAAGCGGTGGCGCAATTTTCAATGTATTGCACCAAAAACAGCAGAACGACAGGGAAAAATGGAACATGATCGATAGCTCTTTCATGACCAACCTTCCGGATACCTGGGCAATCAATCAGCGTTTTATCATGCTGGCTATCAATCGCTGGAACGATGATTATGAACGCGTACTTTTAGGCGGTTTAACTTGTGATTCGGATGATTATTACAATTCTGAGCAGCATTCCAACGCGATTTACCTTCCCAAGTTTGATAAAAATAAACCACTTTATATTGGATTCTTTAATACAGGTGCTTACCAGGAAACGATTGGTGGTTATGGCGGATTAAAACACTGCCTGATTCCGGAACCGAAACATGTTCTGATTCAGCGTGATGAGCACGGAAAGATCGTGTCGGAACTGTTTTCCAAGGAACAGACTGCAGATGACTTTATGAGGATCCTGGGTTATCAGCCATAAATTGGCTAAATCGAATTAGTTAATTGGTTCTAGGTTTTTAGTTGAAATTGTTGTATTTTTCAGCTTGAGTAAGGGGTGCGTTTAATTCTTTCAGGATCAAATGATTTCCGAACTATTGCATTGCCAATTCAAATAAAAAGGCGAATTAATTAAATTTTAAACAGGGTTTACTAAAAGTTTACAGTATTTTTGCACTCTCTTTTAAGAAACGTAAACGAAAAATAACAAATCAGGGAAGAATGACGACACATATTCAGACCATTTATACCGAAGACAAAACACCGTTTGCTGATACCGTTAACTCATGGTTAGAAGGATTGGGCTTTCATGTTTTGTCCTTTCAGGAAAATGAAGAATTAACTGAAAAGATCGATGCTGTAGTTATTTTTCACGATAATCACAACTTTGATAAGCGTACAGCTGAGCTGCGTGACCTGTTTGAAGTTCATCAGGCCCCAATCCACAAAATTGATTTGAGTGGAACCATGAACGTTGCTTTATCACACCTTTCTCTATTCTTCGACCGTACAAAATGCAAAGATGTTTTATTCATCGGAAGCGAAGGGATAAAAGACCATCCTAAAATGGATGTTTTTAAAGAAAAGTGGAATTTGTAAGAATCACGAAATTTTCTAAATAATTGAAGGACGGCGTTTGCTGTCCTTTTTTATTTCCAGTATGTTTCTCCCCCTTAGTCCCCCTCCAAAGGGGGAGACGAGATTCACCCCTTAATAAAGTAAAATCGAAAACTCTTTTGAATAGTTGAGTAGGTAAAATTGCAGCTGTTGAAAGAATTTTAAAATTTCCCCCTTTGGAGGGGGATAAAAGGGGGAGGACGATTTCAATCGTGATAAATTGAAACTCATTTCACATAATCCTGTTTCAACACTAACATAAACTGATCACCCTCCAGTTTCGTGTATCCCTGCTCGTAGCAGAAGAAATACGTATTTCCTTTCCGGGTTTCATACGCGTTCGTATAATAATGAAAGTTGAACCCTTCCTCAGCCAGCGTGATTGCATCCACAGTTCTTTTACCACTCGGATTCAAAGCCGCTAAAATGCGTCGGTTCTTGCGCAAAATATTATTGATACGCCTCACATATTTAGTTGCGTCTTCATTCAATCTGTTGTTGTATGTATTTCTGCAGTAGTCCGAACAAAACTTCTGGTCCTTCCGACCACTTAATTTTTGACTGCATTCAAGGCATTTTCGATCCGTCATGTGTCCAGTGATTTCGTGAATTGAAGTTGAAAAATAGTCGATTTACACAAAAAGGCGATAATAATCATAAAAATAATTGATAGTTAACTGTTTATGAGATAGATTTGCTGGTAAAACACTACTGATTATGAAGAGAATCCACTTTTTGCTGTTTGCAATTTGTCCGATGCTGGCATTCGGCCAAACGAAGCAAATTGCCTTTGCTGAATTAACTCCCGGCAGCGGGATGTATTTCGGAGCAGTCATGACACCTACAGATATTACGGTAACTGTTCAGGGTCCATCGGATCGTTTTATCGCTTTTGGTTTCGGAACAGGAATGGCCAACGGAAATGATGCGATTATCTGGTCAACTTTGGGAACCGGGGCAGCACCGCTTCAATTGCGTGATCACCGAATGATTGGCCAGGGTGTTGAACCTTCAGTGGATGCACAGCAAGATTGGACCGTTTCATCGAATACCATCTCAGCCGGAAGCAGGACCATCGTTGCAACCCGAGCTTTAAGCACGGGAGATCCCAATGACGTTACATTCAATTTTGCGGCAACCACGCAGAACCTTTTTTGGTCGCATGGACCAAGCGCAACAAATCAATTGCAATATCACGGTGGAAGTAATCGCGCTAGTGGAATTGTCCGCAATTGGGTTGTTCCGGATATAACACCGCCTGCTATTTCAAGCACTATTCCGTCAGACAATACGATTGGAGTGAATGTAAACACGAATCTGACAATTAGTTTTTCAGAAACTATTTCCTGGGGAACAGGATCCGTAACTCTTTACGATGGGAACGACAATGTCATTCAAACTGTAGCTAATGGGAATCCGAATGTCTCGCTCTCAGGGAGCACTTTTTTGTTTAATCTGCCGACAAACCTGGTAATTAATACACCTTATTACGTGAAAATTGATGCAACAGCTTTTAAAGATGCAGCCAATAACTTTTTCGCGGGAATCTCAGACAATACAACCTGGAATTTCAACACAAACGATATAACGGCTCCCGCACTGATAGCTTCGCCGTTTGTTCCTGCAGATAATGCGGTGGGGGTTGCGCTTACAACACCACTTTCTGTTACATTCAATGAAGCGGTTCAGGCAGGAACAGGTGAAATCCAATTGTATGATGGTTCGGGAACACTGGTTGAAGCATATGATGTGCTTACCAGCCCGCTGATTTCATTTTCAGGAACTGCCGTGACAATCAATCCAACAGATTTGATCCAGAACACCAATTATTATGTGAACATTCAGCCCGGCGCAATTAAGGATTTATCGAACAACAACTACACCGGCTTCTCAAATACAACGACCTGGAACTTCAACACGAATGATCTGGTTGCGCCTCTGGCAGTTGCACCTTTTTCTCCCGCTGATAACGCAATAAATGTATCGAGCAATGGTGTTTGCAGTATTTCCTTCAATGAAAATGTGCAAATTTCTGCAACTGGTGTTATTGAAATCTTTACTTCTTCAGGAACTTTGGTAGAATCCTTTAATTCCGGATCTGCTCAAATTTCCGTTTCAGGATCCACAGTTAACTTTTCCACCGTGAATCCATTAAGTGAAAACACGGCTTATTATATTCGTATCACTCCAGGATTCATTCAGGATCTGGCAGGAAATAATTTTACCGGAATTACGGATAATACCTCGTGGAATTTCAATGTGGGAGATTTTACTGCACCTTCAATTTCAACTTTGAACCCGGTAGATAATGCAATAGATGTGCCGCTGGCTTTAAATCCGGCAATTACATTTGATGAGCCTGTGGTACTTGGTACCGGAAGTATCTTTTTAGTGAATGAACTTGCTGAAACCTCGGAAGAATTTAGCAGCGCACTTGGAAATGCTCTAATTAGTGGAAATACGATAACACTGAATCTTACTCTTGACCTGCAGATGGGGGGGTACTACCATGTTGTCATTGACAACGATGCAGTGGAAGACTTGGCTGGAAATACATTTGCAGGAATTTCGGATACAACTGCCTGGTCGTTTAGAGCTGTTCTGGAAACAGGATTGCAGGAATTATCGCTTGACAATTATTCATGGAACGGGAAAGAACTGGTGATCAAAACAGCTTATTCCTACGGAGAAGTTCTGGATGCAGGTGGTAGAAAAGTTCGCAGAATCGAATCGAATAAAATAGTGCTCGATAACCTTCCTGCAGGAATTTATACCGTGCGGATCATCCGAAATAACGAACCTGCATTCCTGAAAATTTATGTGGACTAGATTTATTGTCATACTCATTTTTGGGACGGTTTCGACTAATCCGGCCCATTCACAGGATGTGTTCGAAGCTGCACGCACAGGAAATATTCAGCGACTGAAGGAACTGATTGTTTTGAAGAAGGATACGATCTTTGCCATAAGTAATATGGGATTTGATCCCTTGATGATTGCCTGTTACCGCGGACAAACAAAATGCGCCAAATTCCTGGTTGAAAACGGAGCAAATGTAAATCGTCCATCTGCAGAAGGAAGTGCTTTGCAAGCTGCGTGCTATCAGAATAACACGGAGCTCGCCGCTTTATTGATCAAAAAAGGTGCTGACCTGAATGTACAGGGTCCCGATGGGAATACCGCTCTGATGTATGCTGTTTTGAACCAAAATCAGAAACTGGTAAAAGTATTGGTAAAGGCAGGGTCCGATTTAAACAAAAGAAATAAAGACAATCAAACAGCTTATTCGCTGGCAATGACGCAAGTCAATACCGAAATTCAAAAGTTGGTCAGGATTTGAAAGAGTCAAACCCAATCCGCATAAGGAGCTTAACATATTTTAACAGCATTTGGAAAGCCAAAAGCTCATTCTTTTACATATTTGCGACCTTAGGCTTAAAGCATGATGGAAATACCTAATTTATCTCCTTCCGAACAGTTGCAGGTAGTTGCAAATGAGATCAAAACGGAAGGATTGAAATACGATTTATTACGACGCGAAATTGGAAAAGTAATTGTTGGACAAGAGAACATGGTTCGGAGCCTGTTAATTGCCCTGCTCGCAGACGGACACGTCCTGTTGGAAGGAGTTCCTGGGCTGGCAAAAACGCTTGCTATCCGCACACTTTCGAGTGCTGTTTCCGGTCATTTTTCCCGGATTCAGTTCACACCCGATTTACTTCCGGCGGATGTTACCGGAACCTTGATTTACCAGCAGAAATCCGAGCAGTTTGCCGTAAAGAAAGGACCGATCTTCGCGAATTTTGTCTTAGCGGATGAGATCAACCGCGCACCGGCAAAAGTTCAGGCCGCTTTATTAGAAGCCATGCAGGAACGTCAGGTTACTATCGGTGACTCAACATTCGAATTGCCAAAGCCGTTTTTGGTACTGGCAACACAAAATCCCATTGAACAGGAAGGAACTTATCCCTTGCCGGAGGCGCAAGTGGATCGTTTCATGCTGAAAGTATTCATGGGTTATCCTTCCAAACAGGAAGAACAATTGATCCTTCGTTCAAATGTAAGGCCTGAGGGATTGGAAAAGATCTCGCATGTCATGCATCCGGATGACCTGATCAAAGGAAAACATTTAACCCGTTCTATTTACCTCGATGAAAAAGTAGAGCGGTATATCGTAGATATTGTTGACGCAACACGTAATCCTGCAACAGCCGGAGTTTCCGAGATTTCGAAATACCTGCAATACGGAGCATCTCCGCGCGCTTCTATTAACCTGGCATTGGCTGCAAAAGCAAATGCATTTTTAGAGCAGCGTGGTTTTGTCATTCCGGATGATGTGCGCACAGTTGCAATGGACGTGCTTCGTCACAGAGTTGGTTTGAACTATGAAGCAGAAGCCGACGGAGTAAAGCCGGAACAAATCATCGAACGTTTATTACAGCGGGTAGAAGTTCCATAAATTACCATGGATAAGGAAGCCTTACTGAAGCGAATTCGTACCATCGAGCTTCAAACTCGCGGTATGACTGAACAAGTATTCGCAGGACAATATCAATCTGCGTTTAAAGGCCGTGGTATGTCCTTTAGTGAAGTAAGATCTTATCAGGTTGGTGACGATGTAAGAACTATTGACTGGAATGTAACGGCGCGTTTTCGGGAACCTTTTGTAAAGATCTTTGAAGAAGAGCGCGAATTAACGGTTCTGTTAATTATCGACGTTTCCGGTTCCATGTATTTCGGACAGGGAACAGATTCTAAAATTTCCCTGGCAGTTGAATTGGCAGCGACACTTGCTTTCTCTGCAGCTAAGAAAAACGATAAAGTAGGTGCGCTTTTTATTTCAGACGAAGTAGAATATTACGTTCCTCCCAAAAAAGGGTTTGGACACGTGCATTTCCTGCTGCGTAAACTCATTAATTTACAGCCAAAATCCGGGGGGACCAATATGGATACCGGCTTGAAATATGCCCGCAATATTTTCAAACAGCGAAGCATTTGTTTTGTGATCAGCGATTTTTCCCAGTTGGAAATGAGCAAAGAGGGATTCGCAAATACAGCCAGAAAGCACGACCTGGTAGCACTTGGTGTTAGTGACCCGGGAGAAGGAAATCTTCCAAACGTGGGTTTTGTACGCTGGCTGAATGCGGAAACCGGCACTACGAATTGGATCGACAGTTCTGCTCCGAAAGTTAGAAGAGAATACGCCAACAATTTTGTCCGTCGAAAAGAGCAAAACGAAGCTTTTTTCTTGCAATTGGGAATTGATGCCGCTTTTTTCGAAGTAGGAGATCACGTTTATTTACCCTTACTTCAATTATTCAAACGCCGGAAATGAGATTCGTTTTATCCATACTGGCATGTTGGTGTTTTGGAGCAGGGTTTGCACAAACAAAGCGCGTTTATTGGGAAGAAGATTCGGTGCGTATCGGAGATAAGGCACATTTAATGATCCTGGTCAAACATAAACCAAGGCAATTCGATTACAACCCCATTCAGGATGTCTTTATTTGTGATATCAATCACAAAGGTGAGACACTTTGGAAGCCGGGCGGAGAACTGGAAATCGAATCGTTTAGCGATACCACATACACACATAAAGGCATTAAATACTGGAAAGGTGTTTATACTTTGATTGCCTGGGACTCTGCGAAATACCGCATGCCCGAATTGTGGATAAGCTGGAAAGATTCCACCTTCTCATTTCGTGCTCCCAATTTGTACGTTGGTTTCATTAAGAAGAAAGTAAAGGACGGAATAGAAGAAATTCCTGTTGAACCCGAAGATGAATACTGGATCCTGATCAGGAAATACTGGTGGGTGCTTTTGGTTGTAGCTGCTGGAATTACGGGAGGAATTCTGTGGAACAAACGAAGAAAAATTAAAAAATCGGAAGAAATCAGTTTGAGAGACCGCACCTTAATGGCTATCAATCAGCTTCGAAAAAAAGAAGACTGGCTTCATGACAAAACGAAAAACCATTATGTGAATTTTTCTGCAGTGCTGAAAATGTATCTGAGTTCTCGTTACGAATTAAATCTCATGGAACGCACCACCTACGAAACGATCTCTTTGCTAAAATTGAAAGGACTCGATCTGAATGTGGTCAGAAGGATTGAGGTGCTTTTGAGAGAAGCCGATATGGTGAAATTCGCCAAAACAGAATTGAATGATATGCATATTCGCTCCAGTTTGTTCCGTTTGGAAGAAATTGTGACGGAACTAAGCCCATTGGAGATCCCCGAATGAGTCGCTATTTCAACATATGCTTTTGGGAATATGATTTCTACAATCCACACATGTTGTGGCTCTTATTTGCTATTCCTGTACTTTTATTTTTCTGGGAGTACCTGCAGAAAACCCGCGTTGGACAGTTGAAATATGCGAATTCGGAACAGGAACAATTGTCTTATTCGATCGGCTGGGTGCGATACATTCGCTGGGGAATCAATACCTGTTATGCACTTTCGATGGCGTGTTTGGTTTTAGCTCTTGCAGAACCCTACAATGCCTCCATTGATCCGCCAAAAATTGATTACAAGAACGGAATAGATATTATTTTGTCTATTGATGCTTCCGGATCCATGTTGGCGCAGGATTTTGACCCGAATCGGTTGGAAGTAGCCAAGCGCGTAGCCAAAAAATTCGTGGATTCGCGAAAAGGAGACCGGGTTGGTTTAGTGGTTTACGAAGGGGAAGCTTACACGGCTTGTCCGGCAACTTTAGACTATAAATTATTGAAAGAACAGATCACAGCTATCGAACCTGGATTCCTGGAACCGGGTACTGCTATCGGAAGTGGTTTGGGAGTTGCCGTTACCCGGTTGAGGAGCGACAGTCTTCCTTCGAAAGTGATTATTTTATTAACAGACGGAAGCAGTAATACCGGCCCCGATCCGATGGAAGCTGCTGAATTGGCCAAGGCAAAGAAGTGTAAAGTCTACACGATTGGTGTGGGAGCGAACGGAATGGCGCCAACTCCTGTACAAACACCTTTTGGAGTGGTTTATCAGAATATGCCGGTTGAAATTGATGAAGCGATCTTAAAAGATATTGCCAAACTAACCAATGGAAAATATTTCCGGGCGCAGGATGAGAAATCTTTGGAAAAGATCTACGGGGAAATTGATAAATTGGAAAAGCGCAAAATGGAAGACCAGCACCTGGGTAGTGAACCACCGCTGACTTTATTCCCATTCTTCATATGGAGTATTTTGTTTTCGCTGGCAGCCTGGGGAGTTCAACGTTTGAAATTCAAACTGGATGATTAAAGAGAAGAATACATATAGACGTCTGGTGAACCTGCTTGTAGTTTCGGAAGCAGCCTGGTGGATAACTGTATTCACTTTGTTTGCAGTTATTTCTCGAGTATATAAGGAAGTAAGCCTTCTTCATCCGGAAATGCTTGGTTTGTGGGCAATAATTCCTGTTTTGGGTGCGCTAAGCTGGATTCAATGGAATTGGAAATCACGGATCTATGAAGAATATTCAGGTTATGGTTCCACACGCATGTTGTGGGTGAAATTTGAACCGATGAAAGCCTTCCTGCATTATTTTCTACTGCGGACCACTTATTTTTTCATCATCCTGGCAATGGCACAACCCGTTGCAGGATCGCGGAAAGTAAACGGTTCAAAACGGGTTCTCGACCTGGTAATCTGCCTCGATATTTCGAATTCCATGAATACCAAAGATATGGGTGGAAATCAAAGCAGTCGTTTAACAGCTGCAAAACAGTCCATTGGGGAATTGCTAAATCAATTGAAAGGTGAACGTATTGCGGTAGTGGTTTTTGCCAATAACGCCTACACACAGCTTCCGCTCACGATGGATTACGGAGCGGCGAAACTTTTTGTTCCGGATATTGAAACATCCATGATCTCGGATCAGGGAACCAATATCGGAAGGGCTCTGGAAGTTGCCCGGGAGCAGTTCAAAGATACGGAATCCGGCAAAGCCATTTTGGTAATCACAGACGGAGAAGATCATGAGGCACTTTGGAAGAATCAAGTGGAAGAATTGAAAAAGAAAAACGTGGAATTAGCCTATTTGGGGCTTGGTTCGTCAAAAGGAGGTTTGATTCCGAATAATCCGTATGATGAAACGGAAGGATATAAACGTGAAGGCGGAAAGGCAGTTGTTTCCAAAATTGATAAAAAAGGCTTGACGCGCATGGCATCTGTCTCAGGGAGTATTTTAGTGACATCAGACAGTCCTTTTCCGAACATCTATGATATCGCTTCAAATTACAAGAACTCGAAAAATAAGCAGGTACTGAAAGTTGAATTTAAAGTAGATAAAAACTATTTTTACATTCCTACAACTTTGGCGCTCTTGTGTATGATTTGTTACTTCTTTTTACCAATCATTATTAATCCCAATAAGTTATGAAAACAGCATTGATGATCATCGCGTGCGTTTTGGCTTTCAACTCTTTTGGGCAGGATTGGAAAGAACCACTCAATGAAGCCAGAAGATTATACAAAAAAGGAAACTACAAAGAAGCGTTAAAGTATTATAAAAGAGCCGAAAAGTTAGCTCCAAATGATGTAGATTTGTCTCAGGAGATAGGTCAGACTGCTTACCGTGCGAACGATTTTGGTACTGCGGCAGAAAACTTTGAACGTCAGGCAAATAATGCTGAAACGAAAGAAAAAGAGATCAAAGCCCGAACAAGTTTAGGAGAATCCCGTATGAAACAGCAGGATTTTCAAAGCGCGGTTGATACTTACAAGAAGATTCTGAGATTAGATCCTGATAATGAAAAAGCAAGACAGCGACTGGTTGAAGCGAAAAGATTATTAGAACAGCAGAAAAAACAACAGCAGCAAAAGCAAGACCAAGAGAATAAAGAACAAAACAAAGACAAGCAAAACCAGCAGAATAATAATCAGAATCAAAAGGATCAGGAGAATAAGGATCCAAAAAAAGACTCAAAAGATCAACAACAAAACCAAAACCAAAAAGATCAAAAGTCCCAGGGACAAAAAAACGAAGAGAAAAAACTACAAGACAAAGAAACTGAGCGAAAACTGGATGAGTTTAGCAAGCAGGAACTGAATACAAAGAAAAGATTGGATGGTTCAAAAGGTACTACAGGTGGTAAAACTGCAAGAAAAGACTGGTAATCAATGGCAATTTTTATTGCTTTTGTTCACGTTAGTGAGCCAGATCTCTATTGCTCAAAAACCAGTGGTTGCTCTTACATCCGACAAAAAAGAACTGGGTGCAAATGAGCACTTAGGTTTTACCATTACTTCCAATGTGGAAGGATCCATGAAGATTGATTTCCCGGTAGAATTTGAAGTGGATTTGAATGTCATGCATGGAATGGAACAGAAAATGGATCCAAGTGGTAAAATTAAGACTTACTACTACATGCAGCAAACCGGGGTTTTTAAAAAGGAAGGGACCTATTCATTTTACGCTTATACCACGTATCGAAATAGAACCTATAAATCCAATAAGATCACCATCAAAGTCAACGAAGCTTCTGAAGAAGATGATAAGGTGAATTCAAACGACCCGGTTTTCGGA
The DNA here is from genome assembly GCA_965650365.1 of uncultured Fluviicola sp. GTDB lineage: Bacteria > Bacteroidota > Bacteroidia > Flavobacteriales_D > Crocinitomicaceae > Fluviicola. Next base: position 177,952 of record CBFGOJ010000003.1, read on the forward strand.
TTCATTCAATGTAAAAAAACCAGCGTGTATGAAGGAGAACCGATCCTGCTGAAGGCAAAAGTTTTTTCATATATCAATATTGAGTATTTAGAAGGCTATTCAGACTTTAAAGCAGATCTTTCCATGGAGGAGCATGCATTTCCTAACGGACGGGTGGAAGTGGAACAAACCCGCGTTAACGGGAAAGATGCCCTGGCATTTGAATATGGAAAACAATTGCTGATTCCTGTTGGGACGGGAAAATGCCACATTAAACCTTATGAAATGGCTCTGCGCTGTCATGGTTCTCTTTTTTCCAAAACAATGCGCTTCCGCTCATCCGGACTAATGATCAATATTAAACCGCTTCCGGGGAATGCTCCAAAGGATTTCATCGGTGCAGTGGGTGAATACCGCCTTTCTCAGAAGAATCCGAACAAGGAAAAAATAAAAGAAGGAGATGTGTTCACACTTGAAATGGTGATCTCAGGTGTTGGAAACCTGCACAATTCCAACGCTCCGAAATTGAAATTACCCAGAGGCTGTTCCATTTATGGAGATCCTGAACGCATTGAAGACATCGAATTTACAGAAAGCGGCGCGGAAGGAATGATCACTTACCGATTCAATATCCAGGTATTGGAAGATCACGATTTACTATTCACTGCTCCGTCAATCAGTTATTTTGATCCGGAGAAAGAAAGATACATTTCGATTAAAGGAAATCCATTCAATATCAACGTTATTCCGGATAAAAGCTTTAATCCGGTAGTGTTGACAGATCCTGAGACCGGCTCGAATACGGATGTCGTGGACATGCAGACTCAAAAGAATTCCGTCTCGGAAACAAAGACAGAATCCCGTTCAAAATCCGCATTGTGGGTAGGTATTGTTGCTCCTACAAGCTTATTGGGTCTTTTATTCGTCTTTTTACTGCTTGTAAAACGTAAGAAAAAAGAAGAAGAAAAAATGGAAGAAGCACCCGTTTCGGATGGACTTCCTAAAAAATCTGTTTTCCTGAACGAATCAAAAGCAGATCAGACGTCGTCTTTAGCTTCAGCAATCGAACAAACTCCTTCAGCAGAAATCAATTATTGGAAAGATGCAGAACGTCATGTGGAAGATCCAAGCGTATTTGCCATTTTGATGCCTAAAGCTATCATTCAACGAATTGAACAATGTGAAAGATGCAATTTCCAATCGCGGGAGAAAGCTTTTGATAGATTAATAGAGACCAATCCGGAAGTTGCCAAAGGTTTGCGTGAAATTATCGAAATGTGTGATCAGTATCGCTACGGATTTGGTGCTGAGCGCTTAGAAACGAAAGCTATTTTGGCAAATGCCGAAAACTTATTCGGTCAATTACCTTCCTAACCGATTTTTTGACAGAAAAGTTGTTCCAAAAAGATTCACTTTTGATTTTTTTACTACTTTTACCACACAAAACACAAATTAATACATCATGAGCGTTTTTGGTATCGTATTGTTTCTTTTAATCGGAGGTATGGCATTTTGGATGTTATTGTTCCTTTTAGGATTTGTACTTCCTTTTTGGATTTCATTGGGAATCAACCAACAAATGCGTCCAAAACGTGTATTTGAAAAAGACGATACAGAAGCAAAATAATTTTGCATTTATAAATAGTTTGAAACCCCGACATTTATCGTCGGGGTTTTTTTATGCTCAAAAAATCCAAGTACTTGTTTGGAGCGTATGTAAAATATAACCTTAAAATAAACAAGTATGAAAAAGTCAATTTTATCAATTGCAATTGCTGCTTCAATGACAGCATTTGGAGTATCAAGTTGTGGGGGAAGTGAAGAAAAAATGAACGAGGACACCAAAACGGAAGAATCGAACGACATGGATGAACCCGAAGAGGAGGAAGAAGAGGCTTTTGTTATGGTTGGAGGAGCAAAAATGGTTGCTTCAAAAGATATCGTAGATAATGCGATGGGTTCTGCAGATCACACAACTTTAGTTGCAGCGGTAAAAGCAGCAGCTTTGGTGGAAACTTTAAAAGGAGATGGACCGTTTACGGTTTTTGCTCCTACAAATGCGGCTTTCAATAAGTTGCCGAAAGGGACAGTTGAAAATCTTTTAAAGCCGGAAAATAAAGGAAAGTTGACTTCCGTATTGACTTACCATGTTGTTCCGGGAGCACTTAAAGCGGGTGATTTGAAAAACGGGCAATCTTTAAAAACAGTTCAGGGTGAAAACCTGATGGTAACTGAAAAAGATGGAAAATGGTTTGTAAATGGAGCTCAGATTACCATTGCAGACGTAGTTTCATCGAATGGTGTAACCCATGTAATTGATGCCGTGGTGTTGCCAAAGAAAATGTAATTGAATTCCTAAATAATAACTTTTTGCGTTGAAAGCCCCGACATTTATCGTCGGGGCTTTTTGTTTGGAAACAGCAGGCACGCAATTAATCGCATGCCCCGATAGCTTTTTCTTCTTATCTTTAGCACACTTACTACTAATTAAAAATATGAACCGAATCCTTTTGTTCGTTGCCGCATTTGTATGCTCAAATGCATTTTCACAGGAAATGCTTCATTGCGGAAGTGATGAAATGGAACATAAACTGTTTCAGGAACATCCGGAATATAAACAAGCTTTTTTGCGTTCCAAAAAGAAATTGGAAACATTCACCAAACAATTTCAGGAAAACCCTGTCAAATCCGGTGCAACTTATGTTATTCCGGTTGTGTTTCACATTATTCATAACAATGGTTCGGAGAACATCAACGATTCGCAGATCCACGATGCAGTGGACCAGGTGAATCTGCAATACCGGAAATTAAACCCCGATACGAATCAAATTGTTGCCGCTTTTCAATCTATTGCTGCGGATGCGGGGATTGAAATCCGCCTTGCCCAAATTGATCCGGATGGAAACTGTACCTCCGGAATTACAAGAACAGTTTCTTCATTGACATATCCCGGAGACCACCAGGTGAAAAGCCTGATCCATTGGCCGCCGGAAAAATACCTGAATATCTATGTGTGTTTTGACGCTGCAGGATTGGCTGGACATGCATTAATGCCCGCAGTTGCAGACACTATTCCGGAATGGGACGGAATTGTAATCCGGCACGATTACGTTGGAACAATCGGAACTTCCGATTATTTCAAACGAACAGTTCTTTCGCACGAAATAGGGCATTATTTGAACCTATATCATATTTGGGGCGGAAACAATGTTCCGGATTTCTATTATTTGCCCGTTGGCGGTGCCGGGAATTGTGCATACGACGATGAGGTGATGGATACTCCGAATACGATTGGTTGGTCTTCCTGCAATTTAAACGCCGCATCATGCAGCAGTTTGGACAATATCCAGAATTACATGGATTACGCCTATTGCGCGCTCATGTTTACGGAAGGACAAAAGGTACGCATGCACGCCGCACTGAATTCATCTGTTGCTCATAGAAATAACTTATGGACTCCGGCGAATCTGGCTGCAACCGGAACGGATGATTTGATGAATCAGCTCTGTGAAGCAAAACTCGAAGCAAGTAAACGGGTTATTTGCCAGGGAGAGTCTGTTTTATTCAAAGATGTTTCTTCGCATGGAGTGACAAGTCGGCTTTGGAGCATTGAATCAGGTACAATCCAGGGTTCTTCTTCAAACGATACGGCAATTGTGACCTACAACCAGGTTGGAACATTTGATGTGAGCCTGAAAGTCAGCAATGGAATCGATACACTTGAATTAATTCTTGCAGATTACATGACGGTAATGCCAATTCAGGGCTCAGATCAGGGAATAACAGAAGGTTTTGAGAGCAATTTGGCAGCTTTCAAAGACAAATGGCAGGTTCGGGAAGTTGGTCAGACCTATAACTGGGAAATCACCAATACAGGCTTTCAAAGCAACCAGTCGGCAAAGATCAATAATTTCGATGCCGGCACAAACCAGGTCTACGAATTCTTTTCAGGTCCATTGGATTTTTCCGGATTTACCAGCCTGGCAGTAGCTTTCGATTGGGCTTATGCGCAAAGAATTTCCGGCAATGCAGATTTGTTCCGTGTTATGATCTCGAATGATTGCGGAGAAACCTGGAGCACGAAAAAAACTTATATAGGAGTGGGGTCACTAAAATCGGTTAGTCAGTTAGTTACCAATCCTTTCACTCCTGCTGCATTAAACGAATGGGCAAGTGATACAGTCGTGATCACAGGAGCATCCAACTTTACGGATCACACCCAGGTGAAATTCCGTTTTGAATCGAAAGGCGGAAACAACTTCTTTTTAGACAATATCCGTATCGGGAAATTGAATGAATTGGGCTTGCACGAAGTGGGTTCTGAAAAGGAATTTGAGATTTATCCGAATCCGGCAGCAGGAACTACCACTTTGAAATGGGGCGGGCAGGTTCCTCAAAAGGTCTGTTTGTTTGATACTCGTGGAAGAATCGTTTTTGAAACGACCGATTTGAAGGATCTGAATTCGCTGTCAATTCCGCTGGAAGGTTTGGACGCAGGATATTATTTGGTGCAGATTACGGGAGAAAAAGGATTTTATTCCCTACCTTTGATAGTGAATTAAGAACAATTCCAGAGGATTCGAATTAATTACCAGGGTAACTGGTGGATCCGCCGCGGCGGACACTTATCCCGGAGGAAGAAAAATCGAGCCCGAGCAAGAAAAAAGAGTGGTGATAATTTGATTGTTGAAAAACTTTGCTATCTTTGCCCTCCAAATTAAATTTTAAAATATCTGTTATGTACGCAATAGTAGAAATAGCAGGGCAGCAATTTAAAGTGCAAAAAGACCAAAAAATCTTTGTACACCGTTTAGACGCTGAGACAGGATCAAAAGTAGAATTTGATCGTGTTTTATTGGTAGACAACGGAGGAAAAGTGAATATTGGCGCCCCAGCTATCGCAGGAGCATTAGTTACTGCTCAAGTGAATGATCACGTTAAAGGTGATACAGTTATCGTTTTCCGCAAAAAACGCAGAAAAGGATACGTGAAAAGAAACGGACACCGTCAATCTTTTACACAAATTACAATTACAGGTATTACAGCGTAATTCTGTCGGTAGACAGATAAAAAATTAGAAAAGATGGCACACAAAAAAGGAGTCGGTAGTTCCAAAAACGGTCGTGAATCTCACAGCAAACGTTTAGGAGTGAAAATTTTCGGTGGACAATTGGCAATCGCAGGGAATATCATTATTCGCCAACGCGGTACTGCTCACCACCCGGGAGAAAATGTTGGGATCGGTAAAGATCACACATTGTACGCATTGACTGACGGAACAGTTGAGTTCCGTAAAAAAAGAGATAATCGTTCGTTTGTATCGGTAGTTCCATTTGAGACTACGGAAGCTTAATCGAATAATAAATATTTTTTGAAAAGGCGAATTCCGGTAGTTTCGGGGTTCGCCTTTTTTTTATTTTACCAATACCCGAAGCGATCGGGGTAATTCAATTCATGTATGTTAGAAATGACCAAAATCCGCGCTGAACGTGATGAGATCATCACGGCACTCAAAAAGCGCAACATCGATGTAACAGGAACTATTGATGCAATTATTGCTAAAGACCAACAATGGCGTGCAGCAAAAACGTCCATGGAATCCATTACATCCGAATTGAACAAAATCGCTAAAGAAATCGGTGAATTCTTTAAAAGTGGTAAAACTGCAGAAGCAGAAGCTGCTAAAACAAAAACAGCCGATTTAAAGCAGGAAGAAAACCAACTGAAAACGCAGGTAGATACCCTTGAACACGAAATCACACAGTTGTTGTACCAAATTCCGAACGTTCCAAACACTTTGGTAGTTGCCGGGAAAAATGAAGAAGACAATGAAACGATCGAGGTTGTTGGTGAACCTGCTGTTTTGCATAAAGGTGCAGTTCCACATTGGGAATTGACCAAAAAATTTGACCTGATCGATTTCGAATTGGGAGTGAAGATCACCGGAGCAGGATTTCCTGTTTACAGGGGAAAAGGAGCTAAATTACAGCGTGCATTGATTCAATTCTTTTTAGAAGAAGCAGAGAAAGCAGGTTATGAAGAATTCATCGTTCCCCACGTTGTGAACGAAGCAAGTGCTTATGGTACCGGACAGCTTCCGGATAAAGAAGGTCAGATGTACCACATGCCGGTTGATGATCTATACATGATCCCGACATCAGAAGTTCCGTTGACCAATGTTTACCGCGATGTAGTTTTACCGGACGAGAATTTCTCCATCAAAATGACGAGTTACACGCCGTGTTTCCGTCGGGAAGCAGGAAGTTACGGAGCACATGTTCGCGGTTTGAATCGCTTGCATCAATTCGACAAAGTAGAGATCGTTCGTATCGAGCATCCTAAAAATACAGATCGTGCTTTAACCGAAATGGTGAATCACGTGAAAGGATTGTTGGAGAAATTAGGCTTACATTACCGTATTCTGCGTTTATGCGGAGGAGATACAGGGTTCGCTTCTGCGATGACCTATGATTTCGAAGTATTCTCTGCAGCGCAGGAAAAATGGCTGGAAGTAAGTTCTTGCTCTCGTTTTGACACCTTCCAGGCAAATCGTCTGAAATTGCGTTTCAAGGGAAGTGACAAGAAAAATCACCTGGCACACACTTTAAACGGTTCCGCTTTGGCCTTGCCAAGAATCATGGCTTCAATTATGGAAAATTATCAAACCCTCGACGGAATTGAAATTCCGGAGGTGCTGCATAAATACACCGGGTTCACAAGAATCGATTAATTGTAAGGGCGGAAAATTTTCCGCCCTTACTGTTTTTGTTATTTTGCGTAATTTAGTCTCATGCTAAGAATCATGTCTTTTCTGATACTGCTCGGACTCATTACTTCCTGCGAAAGCAAATTGGGTAAGTTTGAAGAAGATGTGCTGTTTACAAAAGCTACCAACGATTCCGTTCAGGTGCTGATTCAGGAATTGGACACCAACCAGGTACTGAAATTGCGTGGAAAATCAAAGCTCATGCTACTGAATTTCAATATTGAACTGGGAAATGACACGCTGGATATAAAAACGGCAAAAGAAATCGATGGATTTATTCAGTCGTACCGCGCAACAGATTTCTTTACTACCGAGATCAAGCAATTGCGTTTAGCCCAAAAAGAACAGCAGGAAAGACTCAAAAAATTGCAATCCGATATTGAAACCGGTTCCGGTGATCGTTCGATGTATTACGAGAATGTTCAATTTGAACGGAAAGAAGCAGAACAAATCAGGTCACACAGTTTGGTCCTGCAGAAACAATTTATGGATTTTAAACAATCTTACGAGCAATTTAAACCTACATTTGAGCGTTTTAAAGCTGTACACTAAATAGATCATGAAACAAGCGCTTATTTTTTGTTGTCTTCTTCTTTCATTTGCAGGTTCGGCACAAACCAGTACCGACCAGCAATTGGCAAATTTGTATTACAACAATGGCGAATTCGATAAAGCCCTTCCTTACTTTGAGAAGATCATCAACAAGCAAAGCACCAAGTTTGATCAGCTGCGCTATGTAGATTGTTTGGAGAAAACCAAGCAGGTAAAAGATGCGGAGAAATTCCTGAAAAAACTCGTTTCGACCTACCCTGCGGATTTTGATTATACCATCGCTTTGGGCGACTTATACGAACGGACAGAACGTGTTTCTCAAACAGAGAAATTGTACAACGACCGAATCAAACAAACGGCATCGAATGGCTATGAAGTAATTGAACTGTACACTTCCTTCATCAAAAAAGGGAAAGTAAACTGGGGGCTCAAAACACTCGAAGCCGGAAGAAAAGAACTCAAAAAAAATTATCCGCTTCAGATTCAATTCGCAGAGGTTTATTCCCTTTTGGGAAGAACAGATGAAATGATCGATGAGTATTTTGACATCCTGGATCAATACCCCAACTACAGCAGTAATATTCAAAATGCACTCACCAGGCAAATTGATTTCTCCGAAGATAAAACGGGTGTTTATCAAAAGCTGAAAGACAAATTATTGGTTCGAATCCAAAAGAAGCCAAACGATTTTATTTATTCGGAAATGTTGATCTGGCTCTTCATCCAGAAGAAAGAATTCAAATCGGCATTGACGCAAACCCAGGCTTTGGACCGGCGTGAAAAAGGAACCGGAAACCGGGTGATGGATTTGGCCGAGACCTGTGTGGAGAATAGTGATTACGTAACTGCAAGGCTGGCTTACAGATACGTGATTGATCAGGGTTCACAAAATCCGAATTATTATTCGGCTTACAGTGCTTTACTCAATATCCGTTACCGGGAAATTACCATTGAGAAGAAATACCAGCCGCAGGATATCGTGGATGCCGAAAGAGAATACCGGGAGGGATTAAAGCTTTTGGGCTGGGGAAGAAATGCTGTCTACACGGCCAAAGAATTGGCTGAGATCAAGGCGTATTATGGAAATGATGCAAAAGGTGCAGCTGATTTATTGGATAGTTGTTTGGCTGTAAACGGTCTTTCCGACATGGAAAAGGCGCAGGTTAAAATGGCTTTGGCCGATGTGTTGGTCCTTCAGGATGATATTTGGCAGGCTTCCCTGTATTACATGCAGATCGATAAAGATTTTAAGTTTGAAGCCATTGGTTCCGAAGCGAAATTCAAGAATGCCCGCATTTTCTATTACGACGGCGATTTCAAATTTGCCCAGTCGCAATTGGATATCTTAAAAGAATCCACCAGTAAGTTGATTGCCAATGATGCCATGAAACTTTCCGTTTTGATTACGGATAATTTAGGTCTGGACAGCAATTACACGGCCATGTACCAGTTTGCGCAGGCAGATTTATTGTTGGAACAACACCAATACGAGCGCGCATTTAAATTGTATGATTCGATCAACCAGGCTTTTCCGGCACACGGTTTAGCAGATGAGATCTTATTGCGTAAAGCGCAAGCCATGCAGTACCAGGGAAAATGGCCCGAAGCACTCGATTACCTGGATAAAATCGTCAAATACCACATGGATGACATCTTATCGGATGATGCGATTTTCACCATGGCAGAAATCTACGAGAAGAACCTCCACGACAAAGAAAAAGCAACCGAGTATTACAAGAAGATCTTATTCGAATGCAAAGGCAGCTTGCTGACCGTTGAAGCCAGAAAACGTTACCGTGCACTGCGCGGAGATGTCTCCGATTCGGAGGATCTGTAACTTCTGCTCGATTCAGCAGCCGGATTGTGCACTGTGTTAAATGACTATCAATCAACCGGATAAAAACACAAAATTTCTCTTTCAGCGAACAAAAAGATTTCAAATGTTAAATTTGGGCTTCACAGAAGTGTAACCAAAAAAAGTTTTTACATTTATCTCATTAACTGAAATCTTAAACTGTTCACAAGTATGAAACCTACACTTAAAAAGGCGTGCTATGCCTTAACCGCGTTGTTGTTTACGACAACCTATTCCTTTTGCCAAACCAATACACTTCCTACCTCAGGAAACGTGGGTATTGGAACCACTTCACCAACAGAACGACTTACTGTTAATGGCTCAGCCCGTATCGATTCCACTTTAACCGTTAGGGATTCTATGATTGTTGACAGGGATGCCCACATCCGAAGCGATCTACAGGTAGACGGAAACACCACCCTGGAAGGAGATTTGACTTTAAATTCACTGCGCGATTCTACATTGACAGACGATGAAGTGATCCTGATCGATTCAACCGGCAACCTGAAAAGAGGTGGAGATTTGAAAAGCATTGTGTATTCGGAATCTGTTTACGTTCCCTGTAAAGACGACAATGGCGGAAATACCACTCCGGCAGCACCAACCTGGTTAAATGGACTTGGAAAGATCTATACGAGTAATCATTGTGTACCGGATGTGAAGGTGGGGATTGGTCAAAATAATCCTGCTTCCAAATTACATATAACAACAAGCCTCAATAGGAATACACATCCGATAATTGTCGACAAACGCATCCAGGGAGATCCAACACCCTATAAATTGATGCAGTTGGATAACACCGGATTGCTTTATGGGCGTGAAGTGAAAGTCAACCTGGACAACTGGTCGGATTATGTGTTTGATGAGAAATACCCGTTGATGCCTCTGAATGAACTCCAGCAGTTTATTCAAAAGAATAATCATTTACCAAATGTGCCTAGTGCCGGTGAAATGACTCAGAACGGATTGAACCTGGCAAAAACCAGCATACTATTCATGGAGAAGATCGAAGAATTGACACTTTACCTGCTTCAGATCAATGAACAGGTAAAAACCCAGGAACAGCTATTGGACGAGCAGCAGGAATTACTAAAACAACAGCAGGAAACGATTCGTTTGCAGCAAGAGTTAATCCGGAAATTGGAACAACAGGTAAAACCGTAAGTCATGAAAAAGTTCTTAATAGGATTGTTCCTGCTCATAGGTTTAAATGGCTGGGGACAAGTGGATACGGTGTTTATTAGTCGGGAAAAACTGGCGGATACAATTTATTCTAAATTGAAAACCAAAGCTCCAACAGGGTATCTTGCCAACAAATTATCTCTGCTTGTTTCAGATAGTTTATTATTGAAGACGGATTTATTTGAGGGAGATTCGGCCCTTTTTAAGTCCGATGCTGACAAGATGTTAGAGTGGCTATATGAAATGAATCAAATAGCATTTAATAAAGACAGTCTACCGCATAAGGATTCGGTTTTTACTCAGGTTTACAGTTATGTCGGTGAAATGGATTTCGAGCTGGATGTAATTGCAATACCGATCGGGATCTTTGAATTACAATACAACACGGTTGATGAAGAGACAGGCTTAAATAACGGAATATTAGCGAAAGATGCTTCCATATATTCTGATTTGGATCCGTTAGAACAATCCATTGTTTCAACAAATACCTCCTTACTTGCCGGACCATTGTTTGATTACTTTTCAAGTGATGTAATGGCAATGGTGGTCAAAAGTGAATTTTTCATAAGCAATACCAGAAATATTACTGATGTTCAATCTCTTGAACTGGGACGGGACGGTAACTGGAAATTATCAATTTTGATGAAGTAAGTTATTTTGCTCCACACTATGATTCTGTTCAGTCATTTCGAATCAGGATTACTTATACCGATAGTACATCCAAAGTATTTGATTTTATCCTGAACACCCCTGAGGTCACCATGGAAGACAAGACGAAGAGTTTCTTTAGCCCGGAAGAATGGGAAGGAGATGACGATGATTATTCCACCGGATGTAAAAATAAGGACAAAGAGGGAGCAGGCTGCACCAGGTGTGGTATGATCTCAGACAATGGTAACAAGTTAAAATGGTGTATGGTCCCTGCATGTGGAAGAGATCGCCCCGAGAAGCCATATATCTTGGTTACCGGTTACCGCCCTCCTATGTTCGGACAGGGTTTCAAAAAAACCTGGAAGATTTACAATGACTGGCACCAGAATATGCTGCAAACTTTGAGAGGACAGGAATATGATATCTTTTTGGTCAAATTTAATATGCAATGGAAACCTTTTGAGCATGGTATGCAGGAAGCAGCTTCCTTGTTAGAAACTTTCCTGATTGAGCTAAATATGAACCTCAAAACAGGACAATATTTTGAGAACATTATTCAGGGTAGTTCTATGGGAGAAGATATTGCGCGGCTAGCCCTATTGCGCATGGAACAAAAACACATGGATTATAACCAAAATTACCCGCATCATCATTCCCGATTGAATATTGCCTATGATGCCAATTTTTATGGTGCAAATATCCCGCTAGGGTATCAATACCAGGTTTACAGTGGAAATTATTACAGGAGCGCAAATATGGGAGTTCTCAGGGGTTTTCTCTGTGACTTTTTATTAGCAACCCTCAATCAGAAAACATTTAAAGAATTGGTCATGTATCACGCGGCGAGTTCCAGTGATAATATTTTCTTGTCCCCGGTGCAGGAAATAGGTTACACAGAACCAACTCATCATTGGAGAAGACAAAATTTCCTGGATGCGCTTAGTGCGGTTGATAATGGGGAACACATTTTTCCAATGCCGGTTGCTTCGAGAAATGTTGCGATTTCATTGGGTAAGATCAGTGGAAAAAACAGTGATAATACGGAAGAGTATAACAATGCGGGCGAATATTGGCAGAATACTTCCTTCCTGGGTTATCATTTCCGCATTGGAACAGCAAAATATATGCCTTCAGGACAAACCTTCCAGATTTTCAGACGACAATTGCCGCCTTTATTCCTAAGTCCCTTTCAAGCTGTTTGTAAACATGAAGTCAATGTATCTATGATGCAGGAAATCGATAATGTAGCCGGTTCAAACATGGAAGGTATCGGGAACTTTATTTCTGTTTCCGACTGGACGTATTTTCCCATTACCCAGATCTGGAACGGGAAAGCTTTCTACTCTCACAAATCGGTGGTTACCGCATTGGGGATTAACCGAAATCTTTGGCCAGCTGACGGAAGTATGACCATGAATGTACAACAAATGGGATTAATGTTTAATCAATTTAATTTCAACCCACTTATTCCATCAAATCACTACGGTTATCCTAATTTAGGAAGACCAAATGATCATTTTCAGATTACCCCTTTCGAAGCTATTTACATTGATAACAAGATCAATCCGCACATTATTTTGAAGGATGATGAATATGCTGATTTGCAAGCCTTGAATAATTTTATTTTCGATGAAGCTGAACCTTGGTACCTGAAACTGCAAAACCAGCGGGTGGGATCCAGGGCGCGTTCCAATTACAAGTACTATGTACGCCGCCGAGCACGAAACTGGATTACCGTTGGACATTTGGTAACACCTGCAACGGACCCCGGCGATTATGTAGCACAAGCCAATGCTGTATTGGATTTACGGGCCGGAGATTTAATTAACCTGAAGCCCGGAACACATTTCATGAACGGGTCAACAGTACATCTGAAAATCGAATTTGAGCCTTGTGGGACCACGGAATTGACACCCGGAGAAAGTACTTCCGGAGAGTATAACCATTCCAAACCACTGGATCGGAGTTTAAACAAGGAGGAATTCAATGATTCCCGCAAAGCGGCCAGTATTTATCCGAACCCGACCTTTGACGGTACTTTTTCTTTGAAAGTTGATCCGGAAGTGCTAATTTCAGCTATCCGGATCTATAATATGTTTGGTGTTTTGATCAGTGAAACTAACCAGATGGAAGTAGTTGAATATCATCACCGTTCCACATTAAAAACGGGGACTTACCTGATACAGGTATCTGTGGGCTCAAAAATTGAAACACATAAATTGATCGTATTATGAAGCAGTTAGCAATTCTTAGTTTGTTTTTTTTCCTGTTGGGAGGATGCACCAAATTCGGCAAAAATATGACCGTAAAAGGAAGAGTGTTGAACCCGGTTACGGGAGAGGGCATTTCCAATGTACCTGTTATTATGTATAGGTCAACGCTGGATTATCCCAGCGGTAGGAAAAAAGTAAAAGAAATCACCACGGATTCGGAAGGGTATTTTGAAATCAATAAAGCAAGCCTTTCTAAATGTTACCTCGTGTGTAATGTCACGGAAGTTGGAGACTATTACCCGATAGGTTGGGAGAAAAAGGACAACGTTCCGTTATTTGATGCATTTACAATAAGTATCAAAAAGGGGAAAACAATGCGTGCAGATTATTATGCTATGCCTTATGGCAATTATAAAATAATTATCAATAATATTAATTGTCAGGGGCCAAATGATACTATTATAATTAATCAAAGTAACCAAGCTAACTCTTTTTTGGATAATGATTGGATTCTGACAGGTTGTAGTGGATATAGCTCTAGTTTTTCCAAAGTTCCAATGGGAATGGTTAATACCCACTATACAGTTATAAGAAACGGAATTTCAACTGAGTATGATGTTAATTTTGAGATCCTCCCCAATCAGGATAATATTCAAACAATCAATTATTAATGAGGTTTTTGATATCATTTTTCATACTTACTACAATTATTTCCTGCACCAAATTCGGTAAGAACGTGACTGTAAAGGGTCGTGTCATGAATCCGGTAACAGGCGCAGGAATAGAAGGAGCGGAAGTGAAATTATTAAAAGTAGTTGGCGGCTACGATTCCAATTATAAGACTATCAAATCAGTAACCACAGATGCTTCGGGCGCTTTTGAATTGGACAAATACACTTGGACAAAACCAGTGGCGAGGTGTGAAGTAGGGGATTTGTATAAACTAGGCTGGACGAAAGATGGAGGTCAGACTTTCATCGACAACTTCGAATTGGAAGTGAAGAAAGGAAAAGTTATAAACGCGGATTTTTATGCAGTTCCCTATGGAAACTATAAAATAGTGGTAAATAATATCAATTGCCAAGGATTAAATGATACTATAATAATCAGAAGAACTAATCAACTTGAGTCGTTCTTAGCGATTGATTGGATTTTGACAGGTTGTGGTGGATATAATTCTAGTTTTTCACAAGCTCCAATGGGCACAGTTTATACTCATTACACGGTAATTAGAAATGGAATTTCAACTGAGTATGATGTTAATTTTGAGATCCTCCCCAATCAGGATAATATTCAAACAATCAATTATTAATGAGGTTTTTGATATCATTTTTCATACTTACTACAATTATTTCCTGCACCAAATTCGGTAAGAACGTGACTGTAAAGGGTCGTGTCATGAATCCGGTAACAGGCGCAGGAATAGAAGGAGCGGAAGTGAAATTATTAAAAGTAGTTGGCGGCTACGATTCCAATTATAAGACTATCAAATCAGTAACCACAGATGCTTCGGGCGCTTTTGAATTGGACAAATACACTTGGACAAAACCAGTGGCGAGGTGTGAAGTAGGGGATTTGTATAAACTAGGCTGGACGAAAGATGGAGGTCAGACTTTCATTGATAATTTCGAATTGGAAGTCAAAAAAGGAAAGGTTATAACCGCTGATTTTTATGTATTGCCCTACGGCGAATTAAAAATCAGCATTCACAATATTAATTGCCAAGGTCCGAATGATACGTTAATCTATAAGAGAAATTATGTTTCGTTAAGTGGAATTTCAGTATTTCAACCATTTACTTTAATGGGCTGCTATGATAATGATGGTGCTTTTGCTAAAGTTCCTAGCGGAGATTACTTGGTAGAATGGACAGTCATAAGAAATGGTATCAGCAATTCTTACTCACATTTGGTGACTGTTCCCGGAAATGGGCAAGCAGTATATAGTATTGATTATTAGTGCTATGCGTTTTGTCTTTTTTATTGGAATATTTCTAGTCCTAGCTTCCTGCACCAAATTCGGTAAAAACGTGACCGTAAAGGGTCGTGTCATGAACCCGGTCACCGGCGCAGGAATTGAAGGAGCAGAAGTGAAATTATTGAAAATAGTTGGCGGCTACGATTCCAATTACAAGACGATTAAATCTGCAACTACGGACGCTTCGGGGAATTTTGAATTGGACAAATATACCTGGACTAAACCAGTGGTGAGGTGTGAAGTAGGGGACTTATATAGATTAGGCTGGACAAAAGATGGAGGTCAGACTTTCATCGACAACTTCGAATTGGAAGTGAAGAAGGGAAAATTAATCAATGCTGATTTTTACGCAGTACCATATGGAAACATTTCAATTAATATCAAAAATGTATCATGTTTTAATTCCTTTGATAACATCAAGTTATATTTTGATGGGGGACCTTATGATTCAAGGATATTTAATCCAGGGTTAATGACATCATTGGACGGATGTGTTGATATTCCGGGCTCTCCGGTCAAAGGTTCTATGGGATATAAGTATTTCCATTGGGAAGTAACTAAAAATTCGGTTACTACAACTTACTATGATACTGTATTTGTTGGGGAGGGACAAACTGCCATTTTGGATATTAATTATTAGTGATGGGGAGGATTAAAATAATTTTTCTTCTTATTTGTTTTTCAACTGCTCCCTGCACCAAATTCGGAAAAAACATGACCGTAAAAGGTCGTGTGATGAACCCAGTTACTGGTGAAGGAATTGAAGGTGCAGAAGTAAAGTTATTGAAAATAGTTGGTAGCTATGATTCCAATTACAAGACCATAAAGTCGGCAATTACAGATGCTTCCGGTAATTTTGAGTTGGACAAATACACTTGGTCTTCACCGGTTGTGCGCTGTGAAACAGGTGATTTGTATCAATTGGGTTGGACAAAAGATGGAGGACAAACGTTTATCGATAACTTCGAATTGGAGGTAAAGAAAGGAAAGACTACGAATGCTGATTTTTATGTAGTCCCTTATGGTAATTTGATCTTAAATATCCAAAATGTAAACTGTGGTGGTTCTGGAGATACAATGTACTTCCGCAAAAAATGGTTAGGATTTACAGATTTCGAGGGATCATATTCAACTCCAAGAACTGGTTGTTATTCATATACAAGCCCCTCTGCGTTCCAAGTTCCAATGGGAACTTATGTTTATGAAATGAAAGTTATTCGTTCTGGTATAACTAGTTATGTTTATGGTACAATAGTTGTTCCGGAAACTGGCGTCGTAACAATTAACATTGATTATTAGTTTGTATTATTGTATTGTTGACTCATACAGGTAGTTTTCAAGTACGGAAAATCGCAACTCGAAGACGGAATTGTTTTCTCAAGTTTGCAGAAACAAATTGAAATGAAAACTTCACTTATCGCCTTATCATTCTTATTAGTAGTATTTTCTGCACCATGTCGTGCTTCCGAACCGGTCGATTCTATTCCGTCCAAATCAATGGCAGGTGACAGCACAGCTTCTGTTTCCAAGAAGGATTTTGAACTGCAGGGTACATTCGACACCTTTTTTGTAGGAGCCCGAATCAATTACACCCAAGGGAAATACGGATTCCTGGGTTGCTCCGGAACATTCATGTGGCATGAAGTGGGATATGTACTTGAATCGCATCTTGGATTTTCCGCAGGGATGGATTTCCGCTTGACCAAATCCGTGGTGTACGCTCCCAAATTCACTTTTGAGTACCGCTATCTGATTGGAATTGTAAGAGTAGGGTATCACTATTTCACCGATTTCAAATCTGATTTTGAACACCGGATCTCTGCCGAAATCGGAATTTCCCTTCTAAGCTTTTTAGACATCACCTATCTGCATTCCTTCGGATCTTCCAGGAATCCTTTCCAACTGGGGTCGAATTACCTGAATGTTACTGCAACCATTCCTTTAAATATCTAGCCCAAATGAAAGTAACTGTCCTCTTAATCATACTTCTTCTTAGCTCTGTTTCATTTGCACAAGAAAAAAAACGGTTTTCATTAAAAGAAGAGTTCGGAGTAGATCTTGATGAACTCAATGCTGGTCCGCGGATCAATTATATGCAGGGAAAAGACGGATTCCTGGGACTGGCTTTTCAGGTGGGATGGCATGAGACGCAATATGTTCCTGAAAAACACTTTGGATTTGCTGTTGGCTCGGATTTCAAGTTTTCCCGCAATTTTCTAATGGCTCCTAAAGTAGTATTGGAATACCGGTATTATGTCGGAATTATTCGTTTGGGCTACCTGTGCTACACAAACTTCGGGCGGAATGTTGACAACCGTTTGTCTGCGGAGATCGGATTTTCATTTCTGAGTATTGCAGAACTTTCTTATGTCCATACGTTCGGATTTTCTGCTAATCCCTTCAATTTGGGTAGCGATTATTTTAATTTCACAATCAGTATTCCTGTGATTATGAAGACACTTTAACGGCAAAAGGATCTTTTAACATTTTCTTTCCCGAAAGATTCCTTTGCTGTCAAATCTCATCAACAACCCGATATCGTCGCCCGACAAATCCTTTTCTTCGACCAACGGTTTTACTGGGTTTTAAACTTATTTACCGGGTAATTTAGATTGAATCTAAATAGAATTTTTCGCCTTTTTGTCTTGTTAAAAAGTATTAAATTCGCCTGTCTTAAAACTTAGAGATTATGTCTTCTGCAGAAGATTACTTACCGATATTGCTCCAGGCAGGTGTTGCCCTGGGCTTTGTGATACTTGTTTTAGTTGTGGCTCCCATGTTGGGACCAAGATTAAAGGGTAAAAAGAAAGATGCCAACTGGGAATGTGGTATTGAAGAAGTTGGAAACGCTCGCTTTCCAATCTCCATTCGTTATTTGTTAACTGCAATTTTGTTCGTATTGTTCGATGTAGAGGTAATCTTCTTCTATCCGTACGCTGTGAATTTCCATTTCTTAAAAATGGATGGCTTGATAGCAGTAGTCATTTTCGTAGCATTCTTCCTGACAGGGTTTTTCTACGTACTTAAAAAAGGCGCTTTAGAATGGGAAAAGTAGAAATCATCAATGGTGTAGAAACCATTAACGGAGAAGGTTTCCAATTGACCTTGCTTGACAAAGTAATTGGAGCTGCTCGTGCTAATTCCGTTTGGCCTTTGCCATTCGCTACCTCTTGTTGTGGTATCGAGTACATGGGTACAATGGGAAGTAACTATGACGTTGCACGTTTCGGAATGGAACGTATGTCCTTTTCTCCACGCCAGGCAGATTTATTGATTGTTGCCGGTACAATCTCCAAAAAATTAGCTCCGATCCTCAAGCAGGTTTACGAACAAATGGCTGAGCCGAAATGGGTTTTGTCTGTTGGTGCATGTGCCTGTTCGGGTGGAATTTTTGATACTTACTCCGTGTTGCAGGGAATTGACCGTGTGATTCCGGTAGACGTTTACGTTCCGGGATGTCCGCCAAGACCCGAGCAGATCATTGAAGGGTGTATGAATATTCACCGCCTGGTAAAGAGCGAATCACTGCGCCGCCGTTATTCCGATGAATACAAGCATTTGTTGAAGAAATACGATTTGAACGATGAGTAATTTGACAAACGAAGCGGTATTAAGCCGTATCCAGGGAAAATTTGGAGAAGCTGTTCGCAATTCCGAAGAACCTTACGGAATGCTGACAATCGAAATTCAGGCGGATAAAGCTCACGACCTGATTTCCTGGCTGAAAACAGATGAAGTGCTGAAAGTATCCTTTTTGACTTTGATCGGGGCAACTCATTTTCCAAACGATAAAGGACGCGAGATTTGTGTAAACTACCACCTTCACTCCATGGTGAATAATGTACGTTTGCGCGTTCGTGCATTTCTTCCAATCGAAAATCCAAACATTCAGTCCCTTACGGATATTTATGTGGGTGCTGATTGGCAGGAGCGTGAAACATACGATTTCTTCGGAGTGATTTTCGAAGGACATCCGAATTTAACACGAATCCTGAACGAAGACGATATGGATTACTTCCCAATGCGTAAAGAATACCATTTGGAAGATGCAACAAGAGAAGATAAAGACGATCGCTTCTTCGGTCGGTAAGATGAACCACGGTTGATCGATAATTAAGAAACTATGAGCGATACTCCAACTAATAAAAGCCTGTTTGCCGATGAAACCATCGATGGGCAGATCGCGACGCTGAACCTTGGGCCAACTCACCCTGCAACGCATGGAATTTTCCAGAACGTATTGACGGTTGACGGAGAAAAAATCCTGAGCTCAGTTCAAACAGTGGGCTATATTCACCGTGCTTTTGAAAAGCTGGCTGAAAGAAGACCTTACAACCAGATTACTCCAATTACAGATCGCTTGAACTATTGTTCTGCTCCAATCAATAACATGGGTTGGGAAATGACAATGGAAAAATTGATCGGTGTGCAGGTTCCGAAAAGAGTAGATTACATGCGTGTAATCATCATGGAATTGGCGCGCGTTGCAGACCATTTGGTTTGTAATTCCGTAATTGGTGTAGATACCGGGGCATTGACAGGATTTACCTATATGTTCCAGCAGCGTGAGTTGATCTATGAATTGTTCGAAGAAGTGTGTGGTGCACGTTTGACGACAAACATTGGTCGGATTGGCGGATTTGAAAGAGATTTTACTCCGACTTTCCACGTAAAACTAAAGAAGTTCTTAAAAGAATTCCATAAGCATTTCCAGGAATTTGACGATTTGTTATTGCGCAATCGCATTTTCATGGACCGTACAATCAAAGCCGGACCAATCAGTGCAGAACGCGCTTTGGATTACGGGTTTACCGGCCCAAACCTGCGAGCAGCTGGCGTTGATTATGACGTACGTGTAATGACTCCTTATTCCTCTTACCAGGATTTCGAATTTGACATTCCGGTTGGAACACACGGCGATACTTACGATCGTTTTTGTGTGCGCCAGGAAGAGATTCGTCAGAGTATGAAGATCATTGAACAAGCTTACAACAATCTGCCGGAAGGAAGTCACTTCTCACCGGATGTTCCTGAATTCTATTTGCCGTCAAAAGCAGATGTCTACACGAAAATGGAAGCATTGATCTACCACTTCAAAATCGTTATGGGTGAAACACCAGTTCCGGTTGGAGAGGTTTATCACGCAGTAGAAGGAGGAAATGGAGAATTAGGATTCCACCTGATTTCAGACGGAGGAAGAACACCATACAGACTTCAATTTAGAAGACCTTGTTTTATTTATTATCAAGCATATCCGGAAATGATTACAGGTCAGACCATCTCAGATGCCGTTTTGACATTGAGTAGTTTGAACGTGATTGCAGGAGAATTGGACGCATAAGATGAGTATATCAGTTACACATAATTATACAGATCAGCCGGAACCGGAGTTTAGCGCTGAAAAATTGTTGGAAGTACAACGCTTCATCAACCATTATCCGGAAGGAAAACAGAAAAGTGCCCTGATGCGTATTCTGCACCTTGCAGAAGAAGAGTTTGGCGGCTGGCTAAGTGTTCCAACCATGAATTACGTTGCCCGTTTGTTGAATATTCAACCGATCGAAGTGTACGAAGTAGCAACTTTCTATACGATGTTCAATATTGAGAAACCTGGGAAAGTTGTTCTGGAAGTTTGTAGAACAGGACCATGTATGTTGGTTGGTTCGGATCAGATTATCGAGCACATCGAAAACAAACTGGATATTAAAGTTGGTCAGACTTCAGCAGATGGGATGTTTACATTGAAAACTGCGGAATGTTTGGGAGCTTGTGGTTACGGACCGATGCTTCAATGCGGAAAACACTACCACGAACACTTAACTCCAACGAAAGTAGACGAGTTATTGGACACCTTGCGTAAAGAACATTCAGAGAACTAGGAATGGGAAGAAAATTATTATTGGAACACATTGATGTTCCCGGAATCGAAACTTTTGAAGTCTACCGCAAAAACGGAGGTTACCGTTCTGTGGAAAAGGCTTTAAAAACGATGTCGCCGCAAAATGTGGTGGAAGAAGTTCAGGCATCAGGACTGAGAGGTCGTGGAGGAGCAGGATTTCCTACGGGAATGAAATGGTCTTTCCTGGCAAAGCCGGAAGGAGTTCCGCGTTATTTATTGTGTAACGCAGATGAATCCGAGCCCGGAACTTTCAAGGACCGTTACTTAATGGAAAAAATCCCGCATTTGCTGGTAGAAGGAATGATCGTTTCTTCTTACGCTTTGGGATGTAACCAATCCTATATTTATATCCGCGGAGAATACATGTGGGTTTTGGAAATTGTGGAAAAAGCAATTGCTGAAGCATACGCAAACGGGTTCCTAGGAAAAAATATCTTAGGCTCAGGATATGATTTGGATTTGGCTATTGCACCGGGAGGTGGAGCTTACATCTGCGGAGAAGAAACGGCATTGATCGAATCTTTGGAAGGAAAACGCGGAAACCCACGCATCAAACCACCATTCCCGGCTGTAAAAGGTTTGTGGGGATGTCCTACAGTAGTAAACAACGTAGAATCTATCGCAGCAGTTGTGCCGATCGTAAATGATGGCGGAGCTGAATATGCGAAAATCGGTATTGGAAAAAGTACCGGAACGAAACTGATCTCAGCATGTGGAAACCTGGTAAAACCGGGAGTTTACGAAATCGAATTGGGAATGACGGTTGAAGAATTCATCTACTCGGACGAGTGGTGTGGAGGAATCGCAAACGGGAAAAAGATTAAAGCTTGTGTCCCGGGAGGATCTTCCGTTCCGATCTTACCTGCAAATTTAATTACCAAAACAGCTGAAGGAACGGATCGTTTAATGTCTTACGAAGGTTTGGCAGAAGGTGGATTTGTAAGCGGATCGATGCTGGGTTCGGGTGGCTTCATCGTATTTGATGAAGATCAGTGTATTGTTAGAAATACCTGGAACTTTGCACGTTTCTATGCACATGAGTCTTGCGGACAATGTTCACCTTGTAGAGAAGGAACCGGATGGATGGAGAAAGTACTTCGTCGTTTGGAATACGGACAGGGTCACATGCACGACATCGATTTGCTGGCAGAGATCAACAAGAAAATAGAAGGAAATACGATTTGTCCGCTGGGCGATGCAGCAGCATGGCCGGTAGCAGCAGCAATTCGTCATTTTAGAGAAGAATTTGAATGGCACGTGACACATCCGGATGAAGCCGTAAAACGCAACTTCGGAATAGCGTCAAATCACATGCCTTTAGTATAAAAAGAGATCCATTATGGTAAAAGTTATCATTGACGATATCGAAGTAGAAGTAGAACCGGGAACAACGATCCTGAATGCTGCTCGTCTAATCGGTGGAGATGTAGTTCCTCCTGCAATGTGCTATTACAGCAAATTACAGGGAAGCGGCGGAAAATGCAGAACGTGTTTGGTGGAAGTAGCCGCAGGTTCAGCAGCTGATCCGCGCCCGATGCCGAAATTGGTTGCATCCTGTTCCACCCCGGTAATGGATGGAATGATCGTAAAAAACAAAACCTCAGAGCGTGTTTATGACAATCGTTCAGCTGTGACTGAGTTTTTACTGATCAATCACCCCTTGGATTGCCCGATTTGCGACCAGGCCGGTGAATGTCATTTGCAGGACCTTGGATTCGAGCACGGAAAAGAAGGAACGCGTTACGAAGAGAAACGCAGAACTTTTGATCCGATCGATATCGGAGACAAGATCAAATTGCACATGAATCGCTGCATTTTGTGTTACCGTTGTGTGTATGTTGCAAACCAATTGACAGACAAACGCGTTCACGGTGTGATGCACCGCGGAGATCATGCGGAAATTTCAACGTACATCGAACAGGCACTTGACAATGATTTCTCCGGAAACGTCATCGATGTTTGTCCGGTTGGAGCATTGACAGACAAAACTTTCCGATTCAAAAGCCGTGTTTGGTTCCTAAAACCAATGGAAGCTTCTTGTGCCTGTACGAAATGTGCCGGAAAAGCAGTGGTTTGGATGTTTGGTGATGAGATTTACCGTGTTACGGGCCGTAAAGACAAATACGGTGAGATCGAAGACATCGACGGGAAAACTGCCTGGATTTGCAACGAATGCCGTTTCGACAAAAAAGACAAGACTAAATGGACTATTGAAGGGCCGCGCGTGATCAACCGTCACTCTGTGATCTCTCAAAATAAATACATTGTTGACGAACGTCTCGAAACCAAAAAATTGAATTAAGATGGCCATAAAATTAATCATAGTTGGTATTTTATTCCTGGTCACACTGGGAATTGCAGCCTATCTTACCCTGATGGAACGAAAAGTTGCTGCCTGGATGCAGGATCGTATCGGACCGGACAGAGCGGGACCATTCGGTTTGCTTCAGCCCTTGGCAGATGGTGGGAAAATGTTCTTCAAAGAAGATTTCCGTCCAACCAATGCAGATAAGTGGTTGTTCATCATCGGACCTGGAATCGCCATGTTTACTGCACTGATTACGGGTGCTGTGATTCCCTGGGGCCCGGATTTAAAAATTGGAGGCGAATCGATTGCGTTACAGGTTGCTGATGTGAACATCGGAATTCTTTTCATTATGGGAGCAGTTTCCATCGGAGTTTACGGAATCATGATCGGAGGTTGGGCTTCCAACAATAAATTCGCTTTATTCGGAGCCATTCGCGCAAGTTCGCAAATGATCTCTTACGAGTTGGCAATGGGAGTTTCCGTGATCACAATCGTTATGATGACAGGTTCCTTAAGCCTCAATGAGATTGTAGAACAACAACACGGTTTCTGGAAAGATGGATGGTTCTCCTGGAATGTAGCCAAACAACCGATTTGTTTCGTAGTATTTTTAATTACCGCTTTGGCAGAATGTAACCGCGCACCTTTCGATTTGGCAGAATGTGAGTCCGAATTGATCGGTGGTTACCACACGGAATACGGTGCCATGAAATTAGGGTTCTTCTTATTCTCGGAATATGTGAATATGTTCATTTCTTGTGCAATTATTTCGGCTTTGTTCTTCGGAGGATACAACTTCCCCGGAATGGATAACTTCTCCGGAAATACATTAGCAATCATAGGAACGTTGGTTTTCTTCGCGAAAACATTCGTTTTTGTTTTCGTCTTCATGTGGATCCGTTGGACATTACCTCGTTTCCGCTACGATCAGCTGATGCACATCGGTTGGAAAAAATTGATTCCGATTGCTTTGATCAACTTATTAATTACCGGAGTTGTGATTGCTTACACAGAAGGTTGGTTCTCTAAAAACAAGGAGAACGAATCTGCAAGCAATGCAAAGATCGAACAACCGCTGGGTGTGAATACATCTTTCGAAAAGACAAAAACCGGAAATAGCTTATAAAATATTCGAATGGAAAGTTTATCAAATCGTAAAAAAGTTGTTTCGAACAAGAAGATGAGCTTCATGGAGAAACTCTACTTCCCGGCAATTTTATCCGGGATGTGGATCACCTTTAAGCATTTATTCAAGAAACACAATACCCTTAAATATCCGGAAGTACAGCGGGAATACGTTCCTGTTTACCGCGGACAACACGTTTTGAAACGTGACGAAGAAGGAAGAGAGAATTGTACCGCTTGTGGATTATGCGCAGTTGCATGTCCGGCAGAGGCAATTACCATGACTTCTGAAGAGCGTGTAAAAGGAGAAGAGCACTTATACCGGGAAGAAAAATATGCTTCTACCTATGAGATCAATATGCTGCGCTGCATTTTCTGTGGTTTGTGTGAAGAAGCATGTCCGAAAGAAGCTATTTTCCTGACAGATCGTATCGTTCCTACTTATTTTGAGCGCAATGATTTCATTTACGCAAAAGACAAATTGGTAGAACCTGTTGATCAGCGTGTGGATATCAGTAAAAGACAATTAACCGGAAAAAGACCTGCGTAATGAGTTTAGACCTTATATTTTACATTCTTGGTGGATTGACTATCGGAACAGCTTTGATGGTTGTTTTGAGCAAGCACCCCGTGAGAAGCGTTTTGTACTTAGTACTCACTTTTTTCCTGATCTCTGCAAACTACGTATTGATGAATGCACAGTTTATCGCAATCGTAAACATCATTGTTTATGCCGGTGCGATCATGGTATTATTCCTCTTCGTATTGATGTTGCTGAACCTTAACAAAGAGAACGAACCCAAACATTCACCATTGATGACTATTGGTGCAGCTGTTGCCGGGGGAAGTTTATTCTTAGTTGTTGTTGCAGCAATGCGCGATGCAATTTTAGCAGCTCCAATAATCGATGAGAATTCTCCAAAGGCAGGATTGGTGGAAAATCTTGGACAGGTGTTATTTACCAAATACGTGCTTCCTTTTGAAGTTTCTTCCATCCTGTTCCTTGCAGCAATGGTTGGCGCAGTGCTTTTAGCGAAGAAAGAAAAACAAACTATAGATTGATATGTTATTAGCGACATTATTTGAATCAGGTGTAAAGATCGAACACTACATGGTGCTTGCAACAGCGTTGTTTGTCATTGGTGTATTCGGAGTTCTTTACAGAAAAAATGCGATCATTTTATTGATGTGCATTGAGTTAATGCTCAACGCGGTGAATTTGTTACTGGTAGCATTCTCCACTTATTTCGGACAGGCAGACGGACAGCTTTTTGTGTTCTTCATCATGGTTGTTGCAGCTGCGGAAGCTACCGTTGGTTTATCCATCCTGGTGCTTCTTTACCGCAATACGCGCTCCACAGATATTCGATTGTTTAATAAATTAAAAAACTAAAACATGTCGGTATCACAATTACTGCCTTTGATTATACTGCTTCCTCTTATCGGAGCTTTTATTAACGGTACTATCGGAAAATCACTTTCAAAAGTCGTTGTAGGAACAATTGGGACCGGTGTAATGGCGATTTCCTTTGTTTTTGCCGTGATGGCTTTTATAAGCGTTCAGCACAGCGAACCGGTAACCGTTCATTTGTTTACGATGATCAAAACAAGCGGATTCTCGTTGAATGCACGTTTGTTTGCAGATAACTTATCCCTTTGGATGACTTTGATCGTAACCGGTGTAGGAACTTTGATCCACTTGTTCTCTATGGGATATATGAAGCACGATGCGGGTTATTATAAGTTCTTTACTTACCTGAATCTCTTCATCTTTGCCATGTTAATCCTTGTCCTGGGAAGCAACTACTTCATGTTGTTCTTCGGATGGGAAGGTGTGGGAATCTGTTCTTATTTATTGATCGGATTTTGGTACCAGGATTTCAATAATACATTGGCTGCACGTAAAGCATTCATCATGAACCGTATCGGGGATTTAGGTCTTTTGGTTGGTTTGTTTTTGATCCTTGGAAAATTCGGAACATTAGAATATGCAGAAGTTGCTAAAGCTGTCATGGCTGAAGGATTTGAGATCTCTGAAATGCTGATCTTCGGAATTACGATCTGTTTGTTTATTGGTGCAACTGGGAAATCGGCTCAGATTCCATTATTTACCTGGCTTCCGGATGCAATGGCGGGACCAACTCCGGTTTCGGCTTTGATCCACGCAGCAACGATGGTAACGGCAGGTATTTTCTTAACGGTTCGTTCCAATTACTTGTTTGAGCATGCACATTTGACGAAAGAAATCATGATGTATGTCGGTTTGGCAACTTCAATTGTTGCGGCATTCATTGCCATGCGTCAAAACGACATTAAAAAAGTACTGGCTTATTCCACGGTTTCCCAACTGGGAATGTTGTTCGTAGCATTGGGAATGGGAGCTTACACAGCTGCTATGTTCCACGTTACCACTCACGCATTCTTCAAAGCATTGTTGTTCCTTGGCTCGGGAAGTGTAATCCACGCTATGTCAGACGAACAGGATATCCGCAAAATGGGAGGGCTTCGCAAGAAAATTCCAATAACGCATTTCACATTCTTAATAGGAACGCTGGCAATTTCAGGTATTCCTTTACTTTCGGGTTTCTACTCGAAGGATGAGATTATCGGTCACGCATTCGGAGATAACAAGTTTGTATTCGGCGCATTGATGTTCAGTTCGGCATTAACGGCCATTTACATGTTCCGCTTGTATTTCGTTACATTCTCCGGAACTTTCCGCGGCACCCACGAACAAGAGCATCATCTGCATGAAGGTCCTGCTTCCATGACTATCCCATTGATTATTTTGGCAATTCTTTCCGTTTTCGGAGGATTGTTGAATTTGCCGGGAGTTTTCTTACACAAAGGAACTCACTGGTTGTCTCATTATTATGCACACAATGTTGCTGGTGACGGAGTAAAAGTAGCGGAACATGGCGATTCATCCATGACATTGATCTTAATGTGTATTGCAGGAGCAATGGCGGTGCTTATTGCAATCATTACATACATCGTTTATGTGAAGAAGAACAGCATTCCGAAAGAAGATTCCGAGCTGAAAGGTTGGGAAAAGGCTTCGGCAATGAAATTATACTTCGACGAGATCTACAATTTCCTATTCGTGAAACCGGTTCTTTGGCTTTCTGAAAAAGGAGCACATTACTTCGAAGGAGCATTTTTGCACCGTGGAGTGGTGAGTATCGGGAAAGTGATTGGAAAATCAGGTGACCTGGTTCGTAAGATCCAAACAGGAAGAACAGACAATTATATTTTGTGGATGGTTTTTGGAATCATCGGGTTGATCGTTTATTACATTATCTATTATAAAAACTAAGGCGTGGAATATCTTTTATTTATACTACCAGTTTTCTTTGCGTTATCGGTATTGATCGTCCCTAAAAGTGGCGTTCGTGCATACGGAATTATCGGATCGCTTGCCGTTTTAGGTGTTGTAATAGCATGTATGATGCAATATAACAACGATGGAACCATGCATTTGTTTGGAAACAAGAATGAATGGCTTCCTGGAACAGGAATTACGCTAAGCTTTGGATACGATGGGATTTCCTTATTGATGTTATTACTGACAGCAGTTTTGGTTCCCTTGGTATTGGTTTCAAACTTCAAAAACGAATTGGCTGAAAACCGCTTGTTTACGAGCATGGTCTTCTTTATGCAATTGGGCTTAATCGGCGTTTTCATCTCCATGGATGGATTGTGGTTCTACGTTTTCTGGGAAATTACATTAATTCCGATCTTCTTAATTTGCTGGTGGTATGGTGCCCCGGAAAGAAAGGCTGCATTGATGAAGTTTTTCATTTATACATTCGTAGGATCATTGGCAATGCTTGCTGCTTTGATTGGAATCAAGGTAAATGCGGCATCTTTCCAGATCGAAGATTTGAAAGCGGTTGCCTTTACTTCTAAAACAGCTTGTTGGTTAGCACTTGGTTTCTTCCTGGCATTCGCAATTAAGATTCCGATTTTCCCGTTTCACACGTGGCAGCCGGATACCTATACGAAATCACCAATGGCAGGAACGATGCTGCTTTCAGGGATCATGCTGAAAATGGCATTGTACGGAATGATTCGCTGGATGATTCCTTTATTCCCGGAAGCAGTTCATTGTCTTCAGTGGCCGGTAATCATTCTGGCAACCATTGGAGTTGTGTACGGAGCAATTATCGCGATCAAACAAAAGGACATGAAGCGTGTGTTTGCATTTGCTTCGATGTCTCACGTGGGATTAATTGCTGCGGCAATCATGGTTTGGGATTTTGACGCTTTATCCGGCAGCATGGTCCAGATCGTGAATCACGGATTGGTAGCAGTTGGATTGTTCTTGGCAGTTGAAATTATCGAACGCAGAACAGGTACCAGAAACCTCGCTGATTTGGGAGGCTTTGCAAAACAAGCTCCGAAATTTGCATTTTGGTTTGCCGTGTTGGCTTTTGCTTCCGTTTCGGTTCCCTTGACAAGTGGTTTTATCGGTGAATTCTTAATGTTGAAAGGATTGGTCCAGTTTGATATGATAATCGGAATCATCGCAGGAACAACCTTGATCCTTGGAGCGGTTTATACCTTCAGAGCTTATCAATTGAGCATGTACGGTCCCGTTACCAGAGATCAGTTTGCAGATTTACATTGGTCAGAATTGATCGTTTTGGCAATTATCATGATCTCAGTAGTGATCTTAGGAGTCTATCCTGCATTAATTACGGATTTTGTAAATCCAAGTTTAAAAGTACTATTAGAAACAGTTTCAACACCTACAGGTTTATAATATGGATGCATTAATAATTGTTTTTGCCAGTGGATTGATTTCCTTATTTGCTGCTTTTGCAAAGAAACCTTGGTTAGTTGTAAGCTCAGCAATGGCTGGTTTGTTGGCCGCTATTATCGTTATTATCGGACAACTTCAAACCGGAAAGGCATTTTTTGATTTTCTGACTTACGAAGGATTAGCTTTTGATCAATATGCATTGCTTTTCAGTTTGGCGATCTGCGTTTTATCTCTTTTGATTATAGGGATCGGATACGAAAGATTCAAAGAAAATCCGGTACACACCGGGGAATACATAGGTTTATTGATGTTCTCCGCAACCGGGGCAATGATCATGACGGCTTACACGGATATGTTCATGTTCTTCCTGGGTCTGGAGATCCTTTCTATTCCGATTTACGTCATGGCGGGAAGTAACAAGGCGGATGTTCGCTCTTCGGAAGCTTCTTTGAAATATTTCCTTACAGGTTCATTTGCAACAGGAATTTTCTTATTTGGTTTGGCTTGGGTTTACGGTGCAACCGGAACCTTCAAATTGATTGAAATTCAGGCTAAAATTGCTGAAATGGACACGCTTAGTCCCATTTTGATGATCGGTGTTCTATTGATCATGGCTTCATTTATTTTCAAAATTGGTGCCGCACCATTCCATTTCTGGAGTCCGGATGTATATGACGGAGCTCCGCCGGCAGTAACCGGATTTATGGCATCTGTCGTAAAAATTGCAGCATTCTATGCATTCCTTAAAATGTTCGTTGTTTGTTTTGGACAGGGAGAATTATACGAATTCTGGAAAGGCGCTTTAGTTGTAATGACTATCATCACGCTTTTTGTCGGGAATTTATCGGCTCTGCGCCAGGTAAAGTTTAAGCGTTTACTGGCTTATTCTTCCATTACTCATGTGGGTTACACACTTTTGTTGTTCGTTTCTGAGGGGAATACTGCTAATACATTGTGGTTCTATATGTTCTCATACGGATTCTCAATCGTAGGAATTATTGCCGTTGCAATTGCCGTAAACGATTCGGAAGACCGCATTGAGGGCTTGAGAGGATTGGGTAAAAGAAATCCGTTCCTGGCTGTCGTCGGAGTTGTTGCCTTGTTGTCACTTGCAGGAATTCCGCCAACGTCCGGATTCTTCGCAAAATATGTTTTATTCTCTGCAGCCTGGAAGAATGCTTCCTGGTTGGTCATCATTGCATTGATCAATTCCGGGATCAGTATCTATTATTACCTGAAAGTATTGGTAACAATCGTTTCTCCGGCAGATCAGGAAGTTGAAAAAATCAAGCTGTCTCCTTTGACAGTTGCAGTTTTGACAATTGCATTAGCCGGGATGCTTGGATTTAGTTTTGTTCTTCCTTTGATTTATTGAGATTCCAATTTTTCTTAAAATAGTAGCTATGCTTCGAAATTCACGCCATTTTTGTGCTATGTTTTTGAAGTATCCCTTTCTTTTATTTCCGCTTTTTGTTTCCCTCCAGTCTTCTGCCCAGCTCATAGAGAACACAAAAGGGGTTGCCTTTACAGATATTCCTTTCTTTAATACTCAATTTGTAAAAAGCAGTAAGATCAAGGAAATTCATGGGAAATTCACTTTTAAAAAGCAGGGAGATATCATGCGTGAATCGGAATACGTTTATGTATTTAATTTCGATACGCTTGGAAACCTGGTAAGACACTATCAAACTTCAAAAGGTGATCCGGTAACAGATACGAATGTCCGCTTTTACGATTACACACAGGACGGAAGAATTGTTCGTAAGCGGATCAGCCAAAAGAGAGGATTTCTTTCTACTTATTATTCCTATAATTCCGAAGGACAAATTGTGAAGGAGGAAGTTTTCCGCGATATTGATACCATGAACAGCATTTTGAATCCTGCTATTGAAAGAAGTTTACTCTGGAATACGGAAACAATGGATTATCAGCTGTATGAAGGTCAATACAAGAAGAAAGTATTCAACAGTTATGGAAATCAATACCTGGAAGTGACCAAATACAAGGACAGCCTGGGCTATTTGTCGCGTGAAGAAGAATTGTTTACCATTACCAGAAATCGGATTACAACCAAATACCGTTATTCGGATAAAGGATTGATCGAAAATATTTCTGTTTACAAGAACACAGATCCAGTTCCCACTTCCGAGTCGCGTTACACGTATGATACTTTTGGAAACCTGCAGTCAAAACTCATTTATAAAGACGGAGTTTTTATCACGGAATATCAGATTATCTACAGCGGGTTGACCGGTTTGCTTTATTCTGTGATTATGAGAGAGGTTAGTAATAACTTTATCTCTATTATTCGTTTTTCGGAGCCAACTTTCTGGGATAATTAGTAATACACAGAGATCAATCGGTTTGTCCTCCCCCTTGCGTCCCCCTCCCAAAGGGGGAGTTGAGAATCCTACCTGTTAAAAAGAAACCGGATCTGAAGTTTTTAATCAGTTTAGAATTATTGTTTTTTTGAAAGCGGAATTAAAATTTCCCCCTTTGGGAGGGGGATGAAAGGGGGAGGATATAAAGTGACCTTATTGTTATAAACAAAAAATCCCTCCTACCGAAGTAAAAGGGATTCTCTTTTATGTTGTATGTTTTGGTTGCTTATAATTGTCCGTCAGAATGGTATACACCACCTTTGTATACTTTCACTTTTAGAAGGATTCCGTCACTGTCATAGACATATACTTTTCCATCCCAAAGGGCGCCGTTCTTGAAATCTCCGTCTTGCCAGATTTCTCCGTCACTGTTGTATACTTTGTTGTAACCGTTAGGAGCCCATTTTACACCTTGTGTTTTTGGAGTCCCACCGCCAAGTGAAGGGGCTTTTTCTTTAGATTGTCCGGGATCTTTGACTTTCACCATCGGATTAACCGGATCTTTTTGTTCAGATTTAGTTTGATTACCTGAACCATCAAAGTATGCAATTTCTTTTACATCACCATTTTCATAGTATCGAACGGCTTTCCCGGAAATTACTCCATTGTTTGAATTGTATTCGTACTCTAACTGCCCATTCGGGTAATAGTAACGAATTTTTCCGTTTTCCTTTCCTACCTCGTTATAAAATCCTTTATAAGAGACCTGACCATTTTCAAACTTACGGATCAATGAGTCTTTATAGATGTTTTTCTCAAAAACTCCTTTCTCTTTCTCCTGACCGTTTGGCCAATATTTGGTAAATGCTCCTTTTGGGCGATTGTTTTCGTAATTTCCTTTGAGAGATGGAGTCGATCCATCGGTGTGGTACTTAATCCAAATACCTTCCTTGCGGTCATCCACGTATTTTCCTTCCTCTACCTTGCCGTTAGCAGGAATGCCAGAGTCCGGACGGTCTTTACCATAGTAAATCCACTTGCCTTGTTTTCTACCCTTCTCATCTGTAACATTTAACTTACCATCTTGATCCGTGAATGGGGATGCCTTAGCAGTCATAAGCAGTGACAGGAAAAAAACAACGAGTCCGACTTGTTTATACTTCCACATGTTTTGAATTAGTTTTGTAGCGCATTCTAAAGATAGAATTATTTTGTTATAGTTGCCTAAATACAACCAAAAATTCGCTGAAGTGCTTTTTTTTTTCGATTAACGATGAATAGTTTGATTTTTTCTAACTCCTAATCTAAGTTATTTAACATTTCATTAGTGGTTTTATCCAAATCATACCGTTCCTTCCAGCCCCAATTTTTACGTGCTTCCGTATCATCGATAGAAGCAGGCCATGAATCAGCAATTGCTTGTCTGAAATCCGGCTCATAACCAATTGTAAACGAAGGAATTACTTTCTGAATACTCTCAAATATTTGTTTCGGAGTAAAGCTCAATGCAGAAAGATTGTAGCTTGAACGAATTTTCACCTGCTCAGCCGGTGCTTCCATCAGCTCAATTGTTGCACGAATGGCATCGTCCATAAACATCATCGGAAGAGCCGTATCTTCTTTTAGGAAACAGGTAAAATGTTCTCCGGCTTTTGCTTTGTAATATATATCCACAGCGTAATCCGTTGTACCGCCGCCAGGAAGACTTTTGTAAGAGATCAGTCCCGGATAACGAATACTGCGCACATCCACACCGAACTTATTAAAATAGTACTCACACCATCTTTCACCGGCCTGTTTGGAAATTCCGTAAACAGTACTCGGTTCCATCACTGTATACTGCGGGGTATTGTTTCTTGGAGTTGTAGGCCCGAAAACCGCAATCGATGACGGCCAGAAAATTTTTGAAATATGACCTTCTTTTGCCAAATCTAAAATAATGAACAAACTTTCCATGTTCAGTTTCCAGGCAAAATCAGGGTTTTTCTCTGCAGTAGCTGAAAGCAATGCTGCAAGCAGGTAAACATCCGAAAACTGCTGTTCAATAATATAAGAGCGAACCAAGTCCTTGTTCAGGGCATCCAGTTTGATATAAGGTCCGTTTGAAAGGTTTTCAGGACATTCATCTTTTAAATCAGCAGCGACCACATTTTGAGCACCAAATTTCTCTCTCAATGCAAGTACCAGCTCGGTACCAATTTGTCCGCAAGAACCTAAAACCAGAATTTTTTTCATTGGGTGCGATTTGAGCGCAAATATACTTTTTTTTCCAACGAATGAAAGTTTTAACTTTCGGTTAAAAACTGACAAATCTCATTTTTTAGTTCTCTTTTTGTCGGTATTTTTGTTTAACTTTCAGATACTATGTGGTTGGAATTGATGGTAAAACTAATGTGGATGCTTATTCGAAAACCTGAATGAGAAAGATTACTTTTTAGTGTCGAATTGTTAAAAACTAAATAAAATAAACATGCCTTTTTACTATAATTTGGGGAAAATTCCCCCTAAAAGACATACACAATTCCGTAAAGAATCCGGTGATTTGTACTACGAACAATTGTTCGGGACAGAGGGATTCCATGGATTTTCGTCGCTGCTCTATCACGTGCACCGGCCAACGATGGTAAAATCGGTTAAAGAGTTGAAGGATCTGACACCAATTCCTGCGGTGAATAAGAATATTACTTCCCGCATGCTGAAAGGATTCACTATTGCTCCGAAAGACGACTTTTTGGATGCTCGTGAGGTAGTTCTGTTTAACAATGACCTGAACATTGCACTTGCTGCACCTAAAAAGTCAATGACGACTTATTTCTACAAGAATGCAGATGCAGATGAAGTGATTTTCATTCACGAAGGAAGCGGAAAGCTGCGAACAATGCTTGGAAATATTCCATTCAGTTACGGAGATTATTTGGTTGTTCCGCGTGGAATGATCTACCAGATGGAGTTTGAGACAGAGAAAAACCGCTTGTTTATTGTAGAATCGTTTTCTCCGATCTATACACCACGTAATTACCGCAACAAATTCGGACAATTGCTTGAGCACTCTCCTTTTTGTGAGCGCGATTTCAGAGCACCAACCGAATTGGAAACGCACGACGAATTAGGAACCTTCACGATGAGGATCAAAAAGGAAAACATGCTCCATGAATTGGAATATGCTTCACACCCTTTTGATGTAGTGGGCTGGGACGGATATAATTTCCCGTATGCTTTTTCCATTCACGATTTTGAACCGATCACAGGTCGCGTTCATCAGCCGCCACCCGTGCACCAAACATTTGAGGCGCACAATTTCGTGATTTGTTCATTCGTTCCAAGAATGTATGATTACCACCCGCTTTCTATTCCGGCACCGTATAATCACAGTAATATTGATTCAGATGAATTGTTGTATTACGTAGACGGTGACTTTATGAGCAGGAATCACGTGGAGAAAGGGTATATTTCCCTGCATCCGGGAGGAATTCCACATGGACCGCATCCGGGAGCTTATGAAAGAAGCATCGGACAAACAGAAACGAAAGAGCTTGCCGTAATGGTAGACACTTTCCGACCTTTGAAATTAACACAGGCAGCTGTTGATATGGAAGATGATTCCTACGCAACGAGCTGGCTGGATAAATAATTCCGAATTACGAGTTCCGAATTCCGAATTGAAATGGAATTCTATGACTTGATAATTCATCATTGAAAAATTGATAATTAAAAGAAACATGAGTAACGAAATTAAAAACGTAGAATACGGATTAGAGAAAATTTTTGAAGGAGCACAAGACTTTTTGCCTTTGTTGGGAACAGATTATGTGGAGTTTTATGTGGGAAATGCGAAACAAGCGGCTCATTATTATAAAACAGCATTTGGTTTTCAGGATTTAGCTTATGCAGGTTTAGAGACCGGCGTGAAAGATCGTGCATCTTATGTATTGAAGCAAGACAAGATCCGAATCGTATTGACGACGGCACTTGTTAGTGATTCACCGATTGGAGAACACGTGAAAAAGCACGGTGACGGGGTAAAAGTGATTGCACTTTGGGTAGAAGATTCCAGAAAATCTTATGAAGAAACAACCAAAAGAGGCGCGAAGTCTTTCTTCGAACCAATGGTTGAATCGGATGAAAACGGAGAAGTTGTTCGTTCCGGGATTTACGGAGCTTACGGTGAGACGGTTTTTGTTTTCGTTGAACGCAAAAATTACACAGGTATTTTTATGCCGGGTTACGTCGAGCACAAATCAGCTTACAACCCGGAACCGGTAGGATTGAAGTTCATTGATCACATGGTTGGGAATACGGACTGGAACAGGATGAACGAAGCAGTGAAATGGTTTGAAGATGTCATGGGATTTGTAAATTTCCTTTCATTCGATGACAAACAAATCACAACGGAATATTCTGCCTTGATGTCGAAAGTAATGTCGAACGGAAATGGCCGCATTAAATTCCCGATTAACGAGCCTGCTGAAGGTAAAAAACGTTCTCAAATTGAAGAATACATTAATTTCTACGAAGGTGAGGGTGTTCAGCACATTGCAGTTGCAACAGATGACATCATCAAAACAGTAGCGGATATGCGTTCTCGTGGAGTTGAGTTCTTGTCAACGCCTCCGCAGGAATATTACGATGCAATCCCGGAACGTTTGAAAGACCACATGTCGAAATTCAAAGAAGATATCAACGAATTGCAAAAGTTGGGGATCATGATTGATGCGGATGAGGAAGGTTATTTGCTTCAGATTTTCACCAAGCCGGTAGAAGATCGCCCAACTGTTTTCTTCGAAGTTATTCAGCGAATGGGAGCAAAAGGATTCGGAGCAGGAAACTTCAAAGCTTTGTTTGAATCCATTGAAAGAGAGCAAGAGAAAAGAGGAACACTATAAAAACAAGTAGGGGCGTGATTAATCGTGCCCCTACTTGTTCATTCAAATCTTGAATGACATATCTCAAAGATATTCCCGGATCAACCCCAATTTCTCCTTTGGAACAAAAAGCGTGTCGTCGCTTCCCCAATTTTCTTTCGAAATATCGCTTAGCGGAGTTAGTTTTCCGCTATTCAGTTTGTAGGTGATGTAATCCAATTCTTTAAAAAATGCCAGTATTTCTTCGAAGTTATCAGCCCAGCATTCCGCCTGAACGATTGGTTTTCTACTGGCAAACAGGGCCTTCATATCCTGGAAAACAATCCATTCGTACCCTTCAATATCACATTTGATGTAATCGATTCGCTCTAAATCAGCAAAAACTTCACTTCCTTTTTTCAGAGAAGCTGCAAAGGTGTTTTTTTCATCTGCTTTTTCGTTCTCGCCGTACAAAATAGAAGGCAATCCGGTTCTCAGGTAGCCCAATTCTCTTACAGCCTGTGGAATTCCAAGTACAATTTCGTCTACATTTTCTGCTCCAAGTGCAAACCCGCAGATCACACTGTTGTTTGCCCATGAAAGCTGTTTGGTCAGTTGTTTTCTGAAAGGTGTAACGGGTTCAACGCTGTAAACTTTCCCGTTCGGGCCAACTGCTTTGCAGAATGTATTGGAAAAATAACCCAGGTTTGCCCCGATATCAATCACAATATATCCTGGTTTTACCAGTTTCTTTACGAAATAATGCCATTTGAAAGTTGGCTTGTTCTTAAGGGCTCCGCTACTGAATGCAAAAAAAAAGGACTTTCTCAGAACAGCTAAATAACCATTGATACCTAATGTTCGATAGAGTAGTTTCTTTAAGGCTTGCATTGTTCGTTTTTAGATTAAATATAGAGATTATTCAATGGGTTTACCCAATCATGACACCTTTTCCGCCTAATTTTGGAATGGCAGTCATATTTTGTTCAGTGATTGTTTCAGGAAGGAAAATGAATCGTTTGTCGTACATCACATCATCTGCCCAAAAAGAAACCCAGTATTCATTAGTAAGACCAAAAACTTCTTCCATGATCGGTTCGATCTTCGCCGCTTCATCCGGTAAAAGCACTTCCAGGGAATGACGCAGAGTAGAAGTTTTGATCTTCTCACCGGTATTCACATCTTCACCGTAACCACGACTTGTGATAATGATTCCTTCCATGATATCGTCACGCAGGTTCAGCAGATATACATAATGCTGCGTTCCGCCTTCTTCATTGATTTCGGGAACAATCACCATTTTTACATTTTCAACAACCGGGCCTTTCAATTCTTCGCGCATGGCTTTTAGTATTTTGGATTGCAAAGTTAATCAATTTACTACTTATCTTCTCCTTCAACGTTCCTCCGGAATAGTTTATTTGGAGGCGAACTCGTAGATATCGAAAATTTCTTCCACGTGTTGTTTATTTGTCTGATTGAATTCCGCGTTCAATGTATTCAGAATGTTGTTGTTCGGTGCAGAAAAATTACTGGCAGCATCTACCAGAATAATGCGCTTTGCATGTTTGTAATCAACACCTTCCAGGCTATTGATGCAGTATAGTTTTCGTTCGTGCAATTGTTTTTTAGCACCCTCCACATCCTTAGACTTAAATAATTCACGATCGTAGTAATAAATGAAGTTGAGCGTAAAATGATCCGGCGCAATCAGGACTAAAGTTTGGTCGTTTTCCAGCTGTTTCACTAATTGAACCGTTTCTCTGACTTTCCGTTTGTTGGTTTTATTGGGTTTTACAGTAATGATAAACAAAAGGCAGATAAATCCCGGGATAAGCAGTCTGAATTTAGGTTTTTGTAGGATGAAATCGGTGGAAATGGCAATTAAAAGGGGGAAGCCGATAGCAATAAACATCAGGTAGCGGTCCAAAAACATCGGGATCCAAAAGGAGATCACGAACATGAAAATGAATGGAATATAGAACCAGCATAAAATCAGGCGTGTTGCCAGGCGATTGGGATTTTGTTTT
Source organism: uncultured Fluviicola sp. (assembly GCA_965650365.1). Lineage (GTDB taxonomy): Bacteria > Bacteroidota > Bacteroidia > Flavobacteriales_D > Crocinitomicaceae > Fluviicola. Next base: position 216,416 of record CBFGOJ010000003.1, read on the forward strand.
CTCTTCAGGATCAAACCAACAAGACCAATTACTAGTCCTGCAAGTGTAAACACAGCTGTAACCGGGGCATTGCTGAAAGCACGGAGCATTTCATACAAGGCATTGATTCCGGTTGGCGGACTTACCCACGTTCCTCCTGCTGCACTGGAAAAGCGAGTCAATATCAGCAGCAGATAAGGCGAGTAAGTGAGCAGCATGACACCAACGAAAAGCACCAGGAAACGGTAAAATTCGGTCACTAATTTTCGCTGGAGCAGCATAAAGAAAAATTGAATAAAGAGGATGAAAAAACCGAAGAAATGCGTGTAAATCAACAATGTATTGACCAGGAAAAACCAGAATAAAAGCCAGGTGCTTTTGTTTTTTGAATGAATGATCTCCAGGTAACAGAACATGGAAACTGCTGTGAGAAAACCCATCAATGTATAAGCCCGCGCTTCATGTGCGTACAAGACCTGGTAAGTCGAGAAAGTGAACACCAGGGATGCAATAACAGCAACTCTTAGATTAAAGAACCGCAAACCGATCCGGTAAATGAAAAGTACGGTGAAAACACTGAAGATAAGAGAAGGCATTCGGACTGAAAACTCAGAGATTCCAAAAAACCGGATCCAGTAATGCAGGATGAGAAAATGCAGCGGCGGATTGTTCTCATTTTGGAAAATCCCAACCAAATGATCCAGCGACTGCTGCGAATGATAAACGCTGAATGGTTCGTCACCGCCCAAAGAGTTGGCCCCCAGGAAGAGTCCTTTTACAACAAACCCCAGTAATAGGAAGAAAATAGGAAGGTAATACTTTGTAAAATTGCTTTGACTCATCATGCTCTCTCAGAGATTTCTACTCATCCGAATTAGGACGTGAAGTTAATCATTTGTGATAGCTGCTGCTTCTCTTGCCATTCGGATGTATTCGAATAAGTCGGACGGATGACCAATTTTCTCCTGGTTTGCTTTCGTATTCGCAGATTTGAGGATATCTTTTTCAATATTCGGAGCACGAATGTGACCTGTTCGTACGATCACCAATTGTTCTTCCGGAATAGCAATAATGTATTGGCCTCTTATTCCGCGGCAGTAGTAAACGGGATGACCGTTACTTACATACGTCCAGATGTGAAGCCCGTAGCGCGTATTCGGAACACCTTCTTCGGTTGTCATGACCGGATTTTTCACCATTTCATCAAAATAGGAAGCAGGAATAACCTGTTTGTCATTCCATTTTCCGTGATTGGCCAACGTTTTTCCGATACGGGCAAAATCTCGCGTAGTACTGTATAAGCAACAGAATGCTTTTTCGTCTCCGTTCTTTTTATCTAAACTCCAAAACGCATCAGATTCGGCGCCGATGGGCTGCCATAGTTTTTCGGAAGCGTAAAGTGAAAGGTCTTTTCCGGTAGCTTTTTCCAGGATGAAAGCAAGCAGCTGCGAATTCCCACTTTGGTAAATGAATTCTTTTCCGGGAGCGCGTTCCACATGCTGGCGTGTCACTAATCCTCTCAGGTCCCAGCCATAATACGACTCCGCATTTTCAGACAAAGGATTTTTCCCACTTTCCGTCCAATCAAGCCCGGAAGACATGGCCAATAAATGCCGGATGGTAATCTTTTCTTTTCCTTTCCCGGTAAATTCAGGAATGTACTTGTAAACCGGTTCGTCCAGGCTTTTAATAGCGCCATCTTGCAAGGCAATCCCAATAAGTATACTAACGACCGTTTTTGCCGCGGAAAATGAATTGGAAACGGTTTCCGGATGATGTTCGCCCCAATAACGCTCGTAAATGATCCGATCATTTTTCACTACCAGGAAGGAGGTTGTCATCCAGGTCTCCATGTATTTCAGGTCATTTTTTCCAAGCAGTTCATTATCTGCGAGTGCGAAATTCCAGGGCTCACTCTTCTTAGGAGCCTTGACCGTGGAATTGTGAAATTTGTCCAGATCATAGATCGTAGGGGAAGTTTCTCCCTGTAAATACGTAGAATAAATTCCTTTGTAGAGGTAAAAGCGACCGCTTAGAAGAACAAAAATATTGACAGATAAAAATAGAATTAAGACAAACCAGCCGGTTCGTTTTAACCATTTGAGCAGGGTGCGTTTCATGACTATTGTGCGTAAGTAAATCCGAATTGGGAGGCCAGTTTTTCCTTTAGGAGGTCTTTTACTTCCTGCATATCAACAGCTCTACCAAGTTCCTGTTGCAAGGAAGTTACTGATTTATCTTCAATTCCGCAAGGCACAATGTGAGAAAAATAAGAAAGATTTGAATTTATGTTAAACCCGATTCCGTGCATTGTTACCCAGCGCGACGATTTTACGCCCATTGCACAGATTTTCCGGGCAGTTGGTCCTTCCGGATCTATCCAGACTCCGGTGAATCCCTGAGAACGTTCTCCTTTGACGCCGTAATGAGCCAAAACCAGGATTACGGCTTCTTCCAGGTAACGCATGTACTTGTGAATGTCCGTGAAGAAATAATCGAGGTCTAAAAGCGGGTATGCTACCAATTGTCCCGGACCGTGGTAAGTAATATCACCGCCGCGATTGATTTTATAGAACTTCGCATCGTGTTCTTCCAAGCCGCTTTCATTCAACAGCAAATGATCTTCCGTACCGCTTTTTCCAAGTGTAAAAACATGGGGATGTTCGCAGAATAAGAGGAAGTTTTTCGTTTCTTCGGTACTCGTCTCATTTCGCCGCTCGATTTTCAGGGCAATAGTTTCACCGAAGAGTTTCTCCTGGTAATTCCAGGCCTCCTGGTAATCAATCAAACCTAAATCCTGATAATGAACTTCCGGTAACATGCTCAAAAGTTTAAAATGTTCAATCGTTCAAAAAGTTCAAACTGAAAGGGAATAAATTTTTGAACCTTTTCAACTCTTTGAACCCTTTTGAACCTGTTTTAGTACTCCAAATATACGAAAGGATGGAAAGAATCTGAAGCTGCCTGGTAAAGAACCACTACGAAAATAGCAATGATTAACATTTGCAGGACATAATTTGTTCTCACGAAACTTACCACCATAAAATCCTTCCACTTTTGCGGCATCCAGTGAATGAAAAAGCCCAATACCATTATTAGTAATGCCGGAGCATACGTGGATAAAATGACCGTGAATTTATCCCAATTGAAATCGAAATGATTGAAAATCCGGTCCAGCATTTTACCCGGAGCGCCTTCTTCTTTCAAGCGGAACCAAATACGGGTAAATGTAATGAAGTTGAAAGTGAGGAGGATCTTCCAGAAGTGAACAATCCACCAGGAACTCTTTTCATAAGGCGAAACTTTTTTCCAGTGATTGTAAATAACCAAAGCCAATCCGTTCATAGTTCCCCAGATCACGAAATTTTGAGAAGCTCCGTGCCACAATCCACCCAGGATCATAGTGATCAATAAGTTCAAATCGCGATACATGAAGGTCTTTACTTTCGGACTGATGAGAATAGCGATTCCATATAAACTCATTAAACCAACGTAGACAAAGATGAGTTCATACCAGCCGGTAATGAAGATCAGGAAAACAAAAATAATGATGATTGCAATAAAGGTCCCGAGAGTTCCTTTCTTATTTCCTCCAAGTGGAATGTACAGGTAATCCCTTAACCAGGAACCCAGAGACTTGTGCCATCTTCTCCAGAAATCGGCTACGCTGTTGGCTTTATAAGGTGAATTGAAATTCGGCAACAGCTCAAAGCCCATCAGTTTGGAAATTCCGATCGCAATATCTGTATAACCGGAGAAATCTCCATAAATCTGCAGAGAATATCCCCACATGGCGATGATACTAACATATCCCGGAAAGCCCTCCGGGTTGTCAACAACTGAATCAATGAAATGGGTAGCAATGAAATCTGCCAGAACAATCTTTTTGAAAAGTCCTTTCATGATCATGAATACGGCTTCACTGAATTCTTTTTGGGTCAGCTGGAATTTCTGGTAGATCTGGGGAATGAAATCGCGTGCACGAACGATAGGCCCCATCAATACGTGCGGGAAGTAAGTTACGTAGAATGAATAATCCCAAATGTTCTTTACAGGTTCAATTTCTTTGCGGTAGATGTCAACAACATAACTGATCGACTGGAAGGTAAAGAAGCTGATCCCGGCAGGCATGAGGATCATCGTTTCAAAAGTCCCGTCTCCGAAAAATCCATTTCCCCATTGTGCAAAAGAGTTAAAGATCTCGTACTTGGTATGGAACATCTTGTTGAAGGAATCCGTAAAGAAATGTGCGTATTTGAAATAACCCAGGAAAAATAAATTGAAAATTGCGGAAAAAGCAATGATCCACTTCCGGCCTAATTGACTGTTGGTTTTGAAAATCCATTTCCCTAAGAAAAAATTGACAACTACGGAAAGCGCCAGAAGTGTTACGAAAAAACCGGAAGTTTTAAAGTACAGGAATAAACTCGCCACCGTAATGAACATACTCCGAACCAGCTTGTTTTTATGAAGGAAACTAAAAAGCACCATGAATGCCAGGAAAAAGATCCAGAAATCCAAGCGATTGAATGCCAGGTCATTTGCTGACATGTGTGTAAAACTAAAAATGCGGTGCAACGATTCCATATCCGTTTTGAAGGTTGTTTTTTAATTGATGTATTTTCTTTGTTCCATTTGTACCAGCCACTTTTCAAACGCGTCAATGAAAAGATCGCCTTTCAGGTGGTAGCCCGGTGCGGTAAAGTGTACTAAATCTCCACGCATGAGTCCGGCGGCTTTCCAAATCCTGGAAGAACCCAATTCCCCCATAATTCCGTAAAAGTCCCAAACAGGGCATTGGTATTTTTTGGCTAATTCGATCATAACATCTCGCTGGCGGGCTACATTTTTATTGAGGTATTTCTTTTTATAACCGGCATCATTCGGAACGGTCAGCAAAATGGCACAATCGGGATTGGCAGCCAGCACTTTCAGCATCATAGCTTCCAGGTTGTTCTTGTAAACTTCCGGGTTAAAGGAAGAATAGGGAACGTTTGCATCATTGGTACCAACAGAAAAGGCAAAAAAATCAGGTGGTGATTCCTTCAGCTGCTCTTCAAAATTGGTGTTAGCCAGGTAAGTGTACAAACCTGCTCCGTTGATTCCGATTGCTGTATAGGAAACTCCCGGAAAAGCATTACTCAGCTGAAATGCATGGAGCTGCAGCTGATAGGGTCCGGCAATCAACCGGGTAAATTGCAGGTTGAAAGTGTCTACCGGATCTGTAAAAACTGCTTCTGTATAACCCAAAGTTTCATTCCGGAATTTATTGACGACCAGGATCTCATCCGGACCGAAATTCAATTCATAGGGGAAAACTCCTTTGTTGTGGTAAATCCGGATACGCGTAAATCCGGGTTTAACGTCTGTTTTATCGTAATTGAATCGAACGTTTACAATAGAATCAGCGGTTTCAACAACAGCACCCATTAATCCAAATTCAATCCCGGCGGGACGGTTGAAGTTTACACTTCTGTAATTCGTCCAGTGATTCGTAGAATGGAATTCATAATTCCATGGATTATTGGTACGCGCCAGATCGAAAGGGAAGATCAACCCACGTTCACCGGGAACGCCCGACCAATGCGTTTGCAGGTAGGTGCGAATGTCGTGTGTGTAAACATCTGCCTGGAGGTGCGAACCGCCAATATGGTAAAAGTTCAGCTTGCAGCTCTTTTGTGTTACCATGTTCCGGAAATCCTGGAAAAGACGTTCCCAATTGGCACTTTGCGGACTGTAAAACCGAAAACAATTGTTTTCAAAATTGATGAAAGGATATTGGCGTTTCAGGTTCGAGTCAAGGTGATGAAAATTGGAGTAAACATAATTATCAAGCGGAGTTTTATCCCGCAAAATCGCCACTTGCGACTGACTGGTGCAGGCAATAAGAGAGGCAATTAAAAATGCGGTATAAAAGCTAAACTTCATCCAATATTTCATTTGAGCAACGAACATGCCGTTTTTATTGAGCTCCTTGTTTCCATTTGACATACTCCGCTGCAAACGCATCGAAGAACAACTGCGACGCAATACTTGCACCACGATTCGTGAAATGGATATAATCGTTTCCGGCCAGGCCTTTCTCTACCCAGCTTGGCATGGAGTTTTCACCACCCATTGCGCCAAAAAGATCCCAGTAACAAGCACCCACTTCTTTCGAAACACGGTTCATTTCCTGCACCAGGAATGGAAGCATCTTATAAGTAACGCGGCCGTTTGCAGACTGCATGGACATATCACTTGGTCCGATTACAATGATTGAAGCAGACGGACGTAGTTTTTTAACGGTGTATAACTGACCTTTAAACTGTTTGGCATAACGTTTCACTGAAGAAGAATCATTCATGTATGGAACACCGTTTCCGCCGAATTGCATGATCACCATTTCCACATTCAGGTCTGCGTACATTTTAGATGCGGTATTGTGGTCAATTTTCCCGAAGAAAGTTCCGCTTGAACCACGCATTCCAATATTGTCTACCATTACACCGTAGTCACTTTCCAAAGAGAACCCGATAATGGTAGGACTAACAGTTGCGGAGAATTCATAGCGCAGCTTACCTGGTGTATTCGGGAATTCCAATGAAAGAACGTGGTATTTCCCATCGTTTTCCAAACTGTCTTCGTGCACTAAAGTTGTTCCGTTATAAACTTTGATCTTACAGGGGGCATAACAACTCGTATAGAACATTTTCGCGTTGTTGTATGTTCTTGCACGTGAATAAGCCGTTTTGGTTGGCTCAATTTCAATAAATGCTTCTTTTACAGTAGTAGCACTCAACATTTGAACACTATCCATTTCAGAAGTAAAGCGGGCCGCAGTATTCATGGATCCGTATTTTCTGGACTTCAAACTGGCACCGCCGAATGCAGTATACCGGGTGAAATTAGGGGAACAGGTTTGTTTGAAAGTAATGGTATTGTATTCATTTTTGGCAGGAATCGTTCCAGGACCAAATCCGCCGAATTGCGTTTGCAGGCGCTGACGAATGTAAGATGTCATCCTGTCTCCCTCAATTTGCGAATCACCGTAATGCAGAATGCGGACTTTTTTTCCCTGCGCAGCGCCGTCCAGCTTTTTGAAAAAAGTGTGAAGCGCCTCTTGTCCCTTTTCATTGTATTGAAGACTTGTTGCAGCTTCAGCAGATAAAGTTCCGCCGGCAGGTGCGCCCATTTTCCCATCCGATTCGAAGGTATTCTTAATCGTCGTGTCTGCAGAAATACCTTCAATATTTACAGTATCGACTTTGACAATATCGGTAATGTCTTTCTTCTCTACCGGTTTTGGCGGAGTTAATGCGTCGTTTAGAGTCAGGAATCGCACATCCGTACCAAAAAGATCGATTTTTTCGCCGGTCACCAAAAAGCTGATGCCGGTTAGTAATAACAGGATTCCGGCAAGATAAAGAAGTACATGGAAGGGTTGTAATTGCTTCACGTTCATTAAAATTGAGCTACAAAATTAATCCAATTAAGGAAAAGACAATTGTTTGTTTATTATCTGTGGGGAAATGTGGATTATTTGTGCTGTAGGGATGGAAAATTTTCCGTCGCCGCTGGTACGGACAAACAGCACTAAATTAATTTACCGCAAATGCACAAATTATTTGCGCGCCTACCGGTCGCGCTTAATTGTAATGTGAGGCATCCGGTAGGTGCCTCTCTAATTTGCGTATTTGTGGTAAAAAGCTTGCGAGCAAAGCGAAACTACCAATCTCTCCTTTGAAACACTACCTAAAGGAATTCTGGGTAAATAAAGTTGGTTTGTAGTTTTATTCATCCTGCGACTTTCTTACCTTTAGTTTATGGAACAGTACACAAATGAACTCATTCACGAAAGCAGTCTTTACCTGCAACAGCACGCGCACAACCCGGTAAATTGGGTTCCCTGGTCGAAGGAAGCTTTTGAAACCGCTGAAAAAGAAGGGAAATTGGTGCTTGTTTCCGTAGGGTATTCTGCCTGTCACTGGTGCCACGTTATGGAACACGAATGTTTTGAAGACGAAGAAGTGGCTGCTTTGATGAATAAGTATTTTGTCTGTATCAAAGTAGATCGTGAAGAACGCCCGGATGTGGACCAGGTTTACATGACGGCTGTCCAGCTCATGACGCAGCGAGGCGGCTGGCCATTGAATTGTTTCACTATTCCAAACGGACAGCCCATTTACGGCGGCACTTATTTCCCGAAAGAACAGTGGATGCATGTTTTGAAATCGTTGGAGCACACTTACAAAACAGACCCGGAAAAAGTGCTGGAATATGCCAAAGAACTTTCAGATGGCGTACAGCAATCCGATTTGATAGCAGTAGCCGAACCGGTAAAACCGTTTCCGGAAGATAAATTATGGGAATTGGTACGCAAGTGGCAGCCGCGCATGGACATGGTAGAAGGCGGGCCCACAACGGCGCCTAAATTCCCGCTTCCAAGCAACCTGGAGTTTTTACTGCATTACGGGATTTTAGAACAGAAAGAACACATTCAAACCTATGTGAATCTGACCTTGCGCAAAATGGCATTGGGAGGAATTTACGATCAGCTTGGAGGTGGTTTTTCGCGATATTCAGTTGATTTGTTGTGGAAAATTCCCCATTTCGAAAAAATGCTTTACGATAACGGACAGCTTTTGAGCGTATACGCACAGGCATATTCTCGCACAAAAGAACCGGAATACAAGCGTGTTTTAGATCAAACACTGGAGTGGCTGGAACGCGAAATGCAAAGTGAAGAAGGAGGTCTGTTCGCAGCACAGGATGCCGATTCGGAAGGAGTAGAAGGAAAGTATTATGTGTGGACAAAGGAAGAGATTGAAGTTGCTTTGGGTGAAAATGCTTCCTGGTTCTGGAAGTTTTACAACCCCGGAAACAAAGGTTATTGGGAACACCAGCAATGGGTATTGGTGAGAAACGAAACCTGGGAAGAGTTTTGTAAGAACAATCCGGGTCTTGATGCCGGAAAAATCCAGGCGCAAATTGATACATTACTTCATCTTCGCAAAAAGCGTATTGCGCCCGTAACCGATACAAAATGTTTAACAGCCTGGAATTCCTTAACAATCACCGGTTTAGTGGAAGCGTTCAAAGCAACGGAAGATCATGCTTACTTAAAACTGGCTTTACAGCTTGCCAAGTGGTTACGTAAATACCAGGTAACACCTGATTTTCAATTGTTTCATACGCGTCAAAACGGGCGTTCATTCATCACCGGATTCCTGGATGATTATGCCACAACGATCCAGGCATTCCTGTCGCTTTACCAAATTACCGGAGATGAAGAAGAACTGAATTTCGCACAGGAATTATGTGCATATACCCTGAAACATTTCTACGACCAGCAATCCGGCATGTTTTATTTCACGGCTGATGATCACGATTTGATTGCACGAAAAATGGAAATCAACGACAATGTAATTCCATCAACGAACAGCATCATGGCCAATAACTTACTCACACTTTCGTTAGTAACAGATAACCTGGATTACGAAGCGAAAGCAAAGCAAATGCTCCAAAATGTCATTGACGGTATGGAACAATACGGTTCCGGTTATTCCAATTGGGCATTGCTGCTTTTGCGTTTCCAAAAGGAAGTACGCTTATTAACGATTCCAAAAAGTTCAGACTGGAATTTGTTCCGAAAGCAAAGTTCGCCATTTTTGGTGGTGCGCTATACCAACGATTCGGAAGCAACGGTGTGTGCCGCCGGTTTGTGTTCCATACCGATGGTCCATCCGCGTGAGGTGGAAGATTACCTGGAGAATCTGAATTGAAAACAAAATATGTGGGGACGCGATGCTTCGCGTCCCTACCTGTTATTGTTTTTTCAGCATCTCCGGAGCTTTGATCTTAAACTGCTCCAATCGTGGTTGAGAAACACCCTGCACATACCCGTTATTCGGATTTCGGCATTCAAAGTTCTGGTGGTATTCTTCCGCTTTGTAGAAAGCCGTGTATTTTACCAGTTCTGTTGTAATGGTCGGGAATTTCTTTTCCAGGAGTAATTTTTGGACATAAGCCTTTGCATGATCGCGTTCGTAATTCGTTTGATAGAAAATAGCAGAGCGGTATTGTGTTCCCGCATCCGGACCTTGTCTGTTCATGGTTGTCGGGTCATGTGAATCGTAAAAAACTTTCAAAAGCTCATCGTAAGAAATGACGGTTGAATCGTAATAGATTTTCACCGTTTCTGCGTGTCCGGTTGTTCCGGTACAAACTGCTTCGTAGCTCGGATTTTCAACGTGTCCGCCAGAATAACCGCTTTCTACTTCAGCCACTCCTTTCACCGATTCATAAATGGCTTCCACACACCAAAAACAGCCGCTTCCGAAGTAAGCAACCTGGTATTTGGATAATTCGGCAGTGGTTTTCGGAGTTTTGACTTCCTGGTTTTTAGCGTTTTGCCCACATGCACTTACAGAAAGAAGTGTAACTATTAAAAAGAAAATGACGTGTTTCATGGATAATTTTTTTGAAGTTACGGCAGAGTTCTCGTTTCGGTTTTATTTCTCCCTGATTTTAACCTTTATTAAGTTTGTGATTTTCTTCCCTTTTTTTGCCTAAAAGGCTTTGACGAAGGAGAAGTTCTAATCAAGTGAAGGAGTCGCCCGGTGCGCCTATGCTGAAATTACAGCGTAAGCGTTGTGGTAAAATCCAAATAACTCAACATGCCGGTTTCTGGTAATCCTGAAGCAGGAAAAGAAAGTTCTGCGAATTCAAATCCGACAAATAATTGCCTCAGAAACAACAAAAAAAAGGAGAAAGGTTTAAAAAGTCGGTTCAACTCATTATATTCGCACCCTTAAAAGAAAATATAGAATGGCAATCATCGGCAGAATCAGAAACATGCGTTACCTTCTTGTAGGGATCACAGGTTTAGCTCTTTTGACTTTTATCCTTACGGGATTATTTGATAAAATCGGTTCCTCAACGGACAGAGGTACACTAGGTACAATCGACGGGAACGAAGTGGATACAGCAATATACAATGCGAAGTTGACGCAGTTTGAAATGTCTGACAGACAACAATTTCAGCAGCAGCAGCGTGAGTATACGGATAAAGACCTGGAAGCATCTGCTGATAAAGCATGGGCTGCTGCGGTAGATGAAATTATTCTGAAAGGGGAATACGAAGCACTTGGTTTGGCAGTTTCTGAAAAAGAATTTACTTCTTTCCTTTATGGAGAAGAAGGATTTACGCTATTGCCGGAGATTCAACAAGCATTTACAGATCCTGCTTCAGGACAATTTAACAGTGCTCAGTTGGAGAAATACATCCAGGAACAGGAAAAATCTACAGATCCTGCTGCTGTTGACAACTGGAAAAGAACAAAAGAAGCAATCCGTTCACAACGTATGCAGGAAAAATATTTCCAGTATTTGGGCCAGGGTGCTTATGTTACCAAATTAGAGGCTAAGAACGAATATTTGGCTAAGAACGAATCGAAGTCCGTATCCTTTGTAATGGGTGCTTACCGCGATATTTCGGAAGACCAGATGAAAATTTCTGACAAAGAAGTTCGTGCATTCTACGAAAAGAACAAAGACAAACCGAAATACCAGGTAATGGCAGGTCGTGATGTGAAGTATTTTGATGTAACGATTGTTCCTTCTAAAAAGGATTCAATTGAATTCAGAGGGATCATGAGAGACCTTAAAAAGGAATTTGCTGCATCAACTAACGATTCATTGTTTGTTTTAAATAAATCTGAATTGCCAAGAATGTATGCTTCAGGGAACTTAATGACTTTCCGTCCGGAAGGTGACCCGAAAGCGCGTGAAGGTTTGACTTACCCTGTAGCAATGGATACAGTTTTCAAAACTGCAGCAATTGGTCAGTTGGTTGGTCCGTACACAGATAGTAAAGGTGCTACCCGTATCGCGAAAGTGGTAAACTTCAATACTACGGTAATGAAAGTTCGTCACATTTTGATCAGTGCTCAAAAAGGCGACGCAGCGAAAATTGCTTCAGCGAAAAAATTATCCGACAGTTTGGTGAAAGTGGTGAATGCCGGAAACTTCGAGGAATTCGTGAAAAAATATTCGGAAGATCCGGGATCGAAAGATAAAGGAGGTGTTTACGAAGACTTCATGGATTACGAAATGGTAACACCATTCTCTGATTTCGCAAAAAACAAACCGGTTGGAACTATCGGAGTGGTACAAACAGATTTCGGATTCCATATCATGGAAGTATTGGACAGAAAGAGCAATGTAAGATTCCCTGTATTGACAGTGGTTCAAAAAACATTGCTGGCATCTGAAGGAACGAAGTTGGATTTGAGAGACAAAGCTTACAACTTGTTGGCAAAAATCGACAAAGAATTAAATAAGAAAGAAGATATCGCAGCTAAGATCATCTTGTTTGATACGATTGCGCGCAGAGAAGGATATTACTCAAGACCTGCAAAAATGTTTGATGAGTCTCCAAAAGTTCAGGGCTTTACAACTAAAATGGCTGCACAGTCTATTTTAGAGTTGGCTTATAACGATGAAGCAGAAGTGGGAGATTTATGTTCTTCTCCTATCCAGGATGAGAACCGCCTGATCATTGCGATCGTTTCTTCTATCCGTGAAAAAGGGGCGCCTGCATTGGTTGACACTTACGAGCGAATGAGAACAGATGCTTTGAATGAGAAAAAAGCAAATGCTATCCTGAAGAAGATCGGATCTGTGACTGACCTGAACGTATTGGCTAAGAAATTGAAAACAGAAGTGAAAGAAGCGGAAGTAACTTTTGCTTCACCAAGTATCCAGGGTGGTGGTTATGAGCCGGAAGTAGTAGGAGCATTGTTCTCAGGTAAATTCAAGAATAATGTTTCTTCCAAAGCAACTGTTGGTCAATCGGGAGTATACGTTTTCCGTGTAAACAGTTCAAAGAAAGCACCTGCAGCTAAAAACTACGATGCTGAGCAAATGCAGTTATTGGGCCAGATGAAAGGAAGTATTGCAAACGCTTCCCGCCAGGCACTACAGAAAAAATTGAATGTAATGGACAACAGAGCTCTATTAGCAGCTGGGATTGTTCGATAAGAAATTAATACTGAAAATGAAAGGTTGTATGTTTAGGCGTACAACCTTTTTTGCTTTTTGCATCTATTTGAAAAGAAGTTATCATGACTAAAACCACATTTAGCCTCTTACTTTTTCTGTTTGGATTTTTGAAGGTATCAGCTCAAACCGGAGATTCGATACAAAAAGGGAAAATCGATTTCTCGGTATTACAACCAAAAGCCCGTTTTAGCTCTAAAAATGAATTGGGTGGATTATTGGGAATTGGTAAAGTCAAAGATGGAAATGATTATATCTTGCACAACCCGGAATGGGGATTGGAATTGACAAGTACAAACGGAATCCAGTACGGTTCTTTTTTTGCGGGAATCGGAACAGGAGTTAGAACCCTTGGTGATGATTTTGTGATTCCACTTTTCCTGCATGTATCTCTTGACGTAACAATTAATAGGAAAGTTAAAGGGTTTTTTCTATGTGCAGATGTAGGAAATCAATTCGTGGACCGGCAAAATTCTTTTGGAGATAAAGAAACAGGAAGCTTTTTTGCGGCTTACGGTTTAGGATATAACTTCCAGGTTGCAGAACGAACGAAACTGTATCTGAAAGCAAATATCATTCATCAAAGAGCCAAAGCGGAAGACAAACACGGTGGTTTGGGACCAAGTACTTATCAGGAATATTATGTTCTCACATATTCATTTTTACGAATAAGTGTTGGATTGAAGTTCACTAAATAGCATGTACTATGAGGATCATCTATTTCATCATTTTGAACCTGTTTTACAATGCTTCTTTTGCGCAAGAAAAAGAACAACCGTTAAAAAACCTCTTCAATGAGCTTCATGTTTCCGTCAATCATGGGATTTTGAATGAAAGAACATTTTTCGGCGGTGGTATTGGAGTGAGTCATGTATTCCGCCCCGATAAGATTTTTGCATTTAGAACAGGTTTGGATTTCCAGTTTTTTCACGCTTGGTCTGATCAGGAAGAGCAGCTATCTCATTATTCTTCAACCAAAAATATTCATTATTCCTACATGGATCTGACCGTTCCGCTTGTCTTGCGCCTCAATATCAAGTGGATATTCATGGAGTTGGGTGGAAATTTGGCAGTTGGAATTGCCGGTCAAAGAAGAGCAGATGTGACAAACGATTTCTATATGCAGCCATCAGTGAAGACCACCACAAAAGATTCCTGGAATCCGGGTGTGTCAGCAGGTCTGGTATTGGGAATAGGAGCCAGAATTCCGCTCAATGAAAAACTGGATTTATTAATTCGTCCGGATGTTGGATCCAGTATGGCTTTCAATCAGGAGTTTTCGAATTTGTTTGGCCGTTTATGTATCGGAATTCATTTAAAATAACTACTCATGAAACTATGGGACCAAGTACTTAGCAGGAATAGTATGATCTCACGTATTCATTTTTACGGATCAGTGTTGGATTGAGATTCACTAAATGAAAAGGTTGAGAAATTTCCCAACCTTTTTGGTTTTGTGTATTTAGACTATTAAATCACCGATCAATGAAAAAGATAGCAGCACTTTTAGTCGCATTCAGTGGGATGTACCCACCAAGTTTTGCCCAACAGAAAATTCCAACCTTTGAATTGCATTTTTCAGCTAACCGCCCTTTAAAGAGTAACTTGGATCAAACCTTTTACGGAGGAGGTTTTGGTGCAAATTTGGTTTTTAGAGATGAGCATAAGCTCAGTTTCAAAACCGGTTTCGAGACCAATTTTTTTCACACCTGGAATCAGAAGGTATATTTAAGCCATCTGTCCAATAAATCCAATGTGCATTATAAATTCTTCAATCTGTCTGTTCCTTTAATGCTTCGGTTGCATGTGGGAGAACGTGTGAAATTCTTCCTGGAAGCCGGTGGGTATTTGGGTATTCCATTGGCTGGAAATATGACCTCAAAATACCATTCAACGCCGTTTTACCAAGGACAAGCCAGTATTAATGAAACAAGAACCGAAAAATTTAGTGGATATTTTTCAGTGTCTCCGGCAATAAGTTTGGGACTCATTTTTCCGGTGTCTCAACACGTTGACCTGTTCCTAAAACCCGAGTTTTTATTCCAGAAAAATTTCGGTGTCCAGGTCTATGAACCGGGTGGTGATTTTAATGAGCATTTTTTCTATATCCGTCTTTGTTTGGGAATTCGTATCAATTGGAATGACGAGATTGAGTAAATTCGATCCGTAATAGGATGAAAGATATGAATAAGATAGGAAACGCATTGATTCTAGTAAGTGGGCTGTTAAGTTCCTCGTTCGGTTTCTCACAATGTTTTGATGACACGTACGCCAAAATTTCAAAAAAAGACTTGGTTTCGTGCAATGATACTACCTGGATATTGGATTTTGAGGATAACTTTGATGGAAAAGTGCTCTCTCCGAAAGAATGGGTGCTTCCTTACCAGGGTGTTTTGGCCGGATTTGATTTTGAACGGAACGGTTCCAAAGTGTGGTATGCAAATACTTCTACAACACCGGCACTTCCGGTATCCAATAATATTACCCTGGAGAATGGAATCCTGAAAATGACAGCCCGGAAAGAGGAAACACCGATCCTTGGATCTTATGTGGTAAACTGGGATACGAATCCGCCAACCAAAGATTCGTCTTCTTTCCAATATTCTTCTGCCTGGATCGATTCTCAAAAGATGTTCAGCTATGGCAAATACGAAGCACGGATCAAGATTCCAAAAGGGAAAGGAATGTGGCCGGCTTTCTGGTTATTTAACGGAAACAACAGGCACAATTACGAGATAGATATTTTTGAGTTTTGGAACGAATACAATTGTGCCGGTAGATACAAGAAGAACAGGCTTTCCAAAAACCCGCATTTTACCATTCACGGCGATAGTATCAATAGAGGTAGTTCTCAATGTGCCGACGATCAATATCCGTGTTACGGGAATTGGGGGAATTCAAAAACCGATTACAGTGCCGACTTTCACATTTATACCCTGGAATGGGATTATTACAAGATCATTTGGTCGATCGACGGGGTGGTGGTCCATTCCCTGTATCGCTTTAGTTCCAAAAACGGTAGGCCCACAGATTGTAACACGATTGTTGAAGGAGAAGAGTATAAACTAAACGAATCCTGGCCGTTTACAGACCAGATGTTGGTGCGCTTCAACCTCGGAGTTCAATACGGCAGAAATAACACGCCAAATTCAAATGCAGATTTCCCCGGAAGCATGGAGATCGATTACTTCCGCTTTTATAGGAAAGGACCTGTTAAAAGATAAAACAACTGAATCAATCTAAACCTTAAGTTATGAAACAATTTTTGATTATTCTGGCACTGATTCCTGTGGGATTCCGGATACAGGCACAACCCGGTTTCGAAGGTCATTATTCGGTGAATCGTCCTTTTGGCCACACGGAGAGTAACACCTATTATGGAGTAGGAATAGGCGCAAATGTTCTTTTTCGGGATGCCTCTGTGTTTAACATTAAAACCGGCCTGGAAGTGAATTACTTCCACACCTGGGATGATCGTGTTTATTCCAGTCATATGTCATCCAGAACTGATTTGCATTACCGGTATGCGGTGGTGTCGATTCCTGCTTTTTTGAGATTAACTGTTGGAAATAAAATGAAAGTGTTTATCGAAGGTGGTACTTACCTGGGAGTTTCTCCGGGTGGACAAGTTCGATATACTTATACAAGTTACTCATCTTCACCGAATGATCCTACCACAACCCATGAAAGCAAAGATTCATACAAAGCCGGGCTATTCATTTCGCCTGCAATTGGTCTGGGAACAAGATTCCACCTTTCAGAACGCTTAGATGTATTTCTAAAAGGGGAATTTGCTTTTGTGCAAAGCAGGCGCTTCTCCGGTAATACGACGATCGGTGCGGGTTATGGAGGAAGTTATGATTTCAACCATAGATACACGTACTTGCGTTTGTGTGCAGGAATCCATCTGAAACCCAAACCAGATAAGTAGGTAAAAAAAGGAGCGACTGTTTAGCCACTCCTTTTCAATACTATTCAGAAAATCTTATTTATTGTCTGATCCGCCCATCTGTTTTTTCATCGGATCAACTGCAGCAGGAATCACATTTAATAGCTCAATATCAAATACTAAATCCGAATAAGGAGGAATTCCGCCCGGTCTACCCGCAGCACCGTATGCTTTGAAATACGGGATCACGAAAATACCTCTTCCGCCTTTGCTCAGGATTGAGATCGCTTCGTCATAGCCTGCAATCATTTGCTTCACATCATGTGTGAAATCCAATGGCTGATTGCGGTCACGTGAAGAATCGAATTTTGTTCCGTTCAGGAAAGTTCCGGTATAATGCGTAGAAACCTGGTCTCCGGTTTTTGCTTTTTCACCGTTTCCTTCTTTTTGGATCACGTAGACCAATCCGCTTGCTGTTTGCTGTGCATTCGGATACGTTTTACGGATCTCATTCAATAAGTAAACCCGGTAATCTGCTTCAGACATCCCGGCTATTTTGGCGATACGCTCTTTTTCAACTGCGTCCAATTTTGCCTGTTCTGCTTTCTTCACCTCTTCTTCAGCTTTTACTTTTGCGTATGAAGCCTTGAAAGTTTCAGTTGCACTCCATGTTTTGTAAGCTTTCCCGTTGCGGATGATCATTACTTTGGTCATCACATCGTTTGCCTCAATTTTGTTTACAACATCCATTCCTTCAACTACATGTCCAAAAACAGTGTGTTTTCCGTTCAACCACGGAGTTTCTTTATGTGTAATGAAGAACTGGCTTCCATTCGTAGCCGGTCCGCTGTTTGCCATGGAAAGGATTCCGGGGCCGCTGTGCGTTAGATCAGGTCTTGTTTCATCCGGGAATTTATAACCCGGTCCGCCCATTCCTGTTCCCTGTGGATCTCCGCCCTGGATCATGAAATCTTTGATCACCCGGTGAAACTTCAATCCGTCGTAAAAGGGTTTTGTAATTTTTACGGAATCAAAAAGTGTGATATTTCCTTCAGCCAAACCAACGAAATTGGCAACTGTCAACGGAGTTTTCTCTGCTTCTAACTTTACAATGATGTTTCCTTTTGCAGTAACAAAAGCAGCGTAAATACCTGGTTCTGCATCTTTCGGCAACTCAACTTTTTGCGCTAAGAGCGAAGTGGTAGTAATACATAAAAGCACCAATGCTGAAATGTACTTAAGTCCTTTTTTCATATTCAATTATTTGGGTTTAAAAATAGTGCAATTTTGCAAACTGGACAGGAAAAATCAAAAATCAGTCCAAAGTTCATACATCTAAATATGAACAGATGTATTTAACCACTAAGTACACGAAGCGCACGAAGAATTTTTTTTATAAGTTGTCCTGCCCAAACTTGAGTCCGATGCGTTCTATCCCGGAGATTTGGGAATAGCCGTTGTTTCATTTACGCTAATTTTTCGGAGCTTTAGCTCAAATTTTCAGATCACTCTATAACCTGTTTCTTCGTGTCCCTTGTGTCCCTTGTGGTTCAAATTTACGCCGAACTCCCTAGGAGCTTTAGCTCAACGATTCATGATTTCACTGAATGATTACTGTAAGTTACTATATTCTTCAGGATGAAAATGAAACCAGGAATAACAGGAAGAAGAACTATTTGGCCT
This sequence comes from uncultured Fluviicola sp., assembly GCA_965650365.1. Taxonomy (GTDB): domain Bacteria; phylum Bacteroidota; class Bacteroidia; order Flavobacteriales_D; family Crocinitomicaceae; genus Fluviicola. Next base: position 235,008 of record CBFGOJ010000003.1, read on the forward strand.
TTCTTATGAGTAAAGTCATTTTTCGCTTTGAAAAAAACACGAAATTTGTTCTACAAAAATACACACATGCGAATAGAACAATTATACACCAAATGTTTGGCCGAAGCGGCATATTTCATTGAAAGCGAAGGAGAAATAGCAGTCATTGATCCATTGAGAGAGGTGCAGCCTTACCTGGATCTGGCTAAAGAATGGAACGGAACAATTAAATACATCTTTGAAACACATTTCCACGCGGATTTTGTTTCAGGGCACGTTGATCTTGCAAAACGCACAGGAGCAAAGATTGTTTACGGACCAACAGCAAGTACGAATTTCGAAACCATTATTGCCGAGGATAACCAGGAATTCAAAGTGGGCAAAGCAACGATTAAAGTGCTTCACACACCTGGTCACACGCCGGAATCCGTTACGTATTTATTGATAGACGAAAACGGAACAGAAACAGCCATTTTTACCGGAGACACTTTGTTTTTGGGAGATGTTGGCCGACCGGACCTTGCAATTAAAGGAGATCTGACACAGCAGGAACTGGCGGGAATGTTGTTTGATTCCCTGAGAACCCGAATCATGGTTTTACCCGATTCATTAACGGTTTACCCAGGGCATGGCGCCGGAAGTTCTTGTGGAAAAAGCATGAGTTCTGAAACAGTTGGTACGCTGGGAGAACAAAAACAAACCAATTATGCTTTGCGTACAGATATGACGCGTGAAGAATTTATCAAAGAAGTAACAGAAGGAATTTTGCCTCCGCCTCAATATTTCCCGAAGAATGCCCTCATGAACAAAAATGGCTACGAATCTATTGATGAAGTGATCGCAAAGGGAAATACGGCCTTGAGCGTGGATGAAGTCAAACAACTGATTGAAGATAAGGTGTTAATTTTGGATGTTCGCAACCAGGACGAATACATCAAAGCCGCTGTTCCTAATAGTTTGTTTATCGGGTTGAACGGAACTTTTGCAATGTGGGTAGGAGCTTTGATTGAAAACATCAATCAGCCGATTGTATTGGTTGTTCCGGAAGGAAAAGAGGAAGAAACGGTGACACGTTTGGCTCGCGTTGGTTACGACAATTGTGTTGGTTACCTGAACGGTGGAATGGAAGCATGGATTGCAGCAGGCGAGCCGGTTGAAACCATTGAATCCGTGACAGCTGAAAGTATTTCCGGTAAAATTGATTCACTTCCAATTGTGGATGTTCGTAAACCAGGTGAATACGAAGCAGAACATTTGGAAAATGCAGAACATGTAGCTTTGGACTTCATGCTGGAGAATTTGGGCGATTTGAAACCAAATAATCCGTATTACGTGCATTGTGCCGGTGGTTACCGAAGTGTGATCGCCATTTCGCTCTTGAAACAAAAAGGATTCAAAAATCTAATAGATATCGCCGGCGGATTCGGGGCCATCAAAAAAGCCGGGATCCCAACAACGGATTTCGTTTGCAGTTCAAAAAAATAAAAAGAAACAGAATGAAACAGTAGGGGCGCGATTAATTGCGCCCCTACTGTTTTTAGGACTAGCATTCACAATTAAAAAGATATTTCCACTAAATTTGCGCCATGGAACAGAAAGAAGATTTATTAAAAGACATCATTTCTCACGCGAAAGAATATGGTTTTGTTTTCCCTTCATCAGATATTTACGATGGATTGGCAGCAACCTATGATTATGGCCAGCTGGGCTCCGAGTTGAAAAACAACATCAAGCAGTACTGGTGGAAATCCATGGTTCAGATGAACGAAAACATCGTGGGAATTGACGCCGCAATCTTCATGCATCCTGAAACCTGGAAAGCTTCCGGTCACGTAGATGCATTTAATGATCCGTTGATTGATAATAAAGATTCCAAGAAGAGATACCGCGCAGACGTATTGATTGAAGAGCACATGGAGAAAATCCGCCAGAAGATCAATAAAGAAGTAGAAAAGGCTGCGAAGAAGTTTGCAGAAGCATTTGATGAGGCCCAGTTCCGTGCTACCAATCCGAATGTATTGCGCAACGAAGAGAAGATCAAAGAGATCGAAGACCGTATGCGTACCACTTTGGAGAACAACGATCTGGAAGGAGTGAAAAAATTGATCGAGGATTTGGAGATAGTTTGCCCGATTAGCGGTTCCAGAAACTGGACAGAAGTACGTCAGTTCAACCTGATGTTCTCTACTGAATTGGGTTCTGTTGCCGGAGATGCTGCGACGATCTATTTGCGCCCGGAAACAGCTCAGGGTATTTTCGTAAACTTTTTGAATGTTCAGAAAAGCGGGCGCATGAAAATTCCTTTTGGGATTGCGCAAATCGGTAAAGCTTTCCGAAATGAGATCGTTGCGCGTCAGTTTATTTTCCGTATGCGCGAATTCGAACAAATGGAAATGCAGTTCTTTGTTCGTCCGGGCGAAGAAATGAAGTGGTACAACCATTGGAAAGACGCGCGTTTGGCTTGGCACAAAGCTTTAGGATTAGGAGATAATAAATACCGGGAACACGATCACATCAAATTAGCTCATTACGCAAACGCAGCTTCTGATATCGAATTTGATTTCCCAATGGGATTCAAAGAATTGGAAGGAATCCACTCCAGAACGGATTTCGACCTGAAACAACATGAGAAGCATTCCGGAAAGAAATTACAGTACTTCGACCCGGAATTGAACCAGAATTACGTTCCGTATGTGGTTGAGACATCTGTAGGTTTGGACCGGATGTTCCTGGCTGTGATGAGCGCATCTTACAAGAATGAAAAACTGGAAGATGGTTCGGAACGTGCTATCTTGAGCTTACCGGCGCAGCTGGCTCCTTATAAAGTGGCAATCATGCCATTGACAAAGAAAGACGGTTTACCGGAAAAAGCAACGGAGATTTTTAACGACCTGCGTTTTGATTTCAATTGTCAGTATGACGAGAAAGATTCTCCGGGAAAACGTTACCGCAGACAAGATGCGATTGGAACACCTTATTGCGTCATGGTTGATCACCAGACTTTGGAAGATAATACGGTAACAATTCGTGATCGCGATACGATGGAGCAGGAGCGTGTTTCCATTTCCGAATTAAGAGCGAAAATTGACGAGAAAGTAAGCTGGAGAAACCTGCTTGCGAAGTAACCCAAACCTTGTTGGGATTTTCGTACACTTATCTTCCTGACGCTTTAGACTTACATCCCGAACGATTTCCACCTTTTTACCATTGCCGTAAAAAGGTGGAGCCAAAAAGGTCTAGGCGCGGGTAAACCAATCGACCTGTTAGCAGGTCATGACAGAATTTCTCATAAACTCAGCGTACCGCCTCAAACAGTATGAGAAATTTACTGTCATCTACTGCACAGGTACCCGATTTTGTTCACCAATGCGCCGACTTGAAATCCTCTAAATTCCTCTGTTCTCGATAATAATGGAAAACAAAAAGGAGCCCGTTAAGACTCCTTTCAAAATAACATCCTCTTCTTTTAGGGAACGCTATGTTTTATAGATCTTTCTAAGATTACTCCCGACCTGCACCCTTCATAATCCCTTGCAGCAAACCATCAAATTTGATGTCTCCGGCTGATAAACTATGGGTTTCATGCACATCGAAAGTTTTTCCAAAGCCAAAAACACTTCCGCGTACTTTTCCATCCAGTTTTAATTCAAACTTATCGGCACTCACCAACTTTGCTATACGGAACAAAGCCCCGTCGCTTAAACTCAGTTTGAGCGGAACAGTATAAACATGCTCGGATTTTCGTTTGATCTTGATTTTCTTGCTCAAATCAATGTCTCCGATTTCCAGGTCATTAATGGAAACGGTTAACATTCCTTTTTTGATTTTAATAGCATAACCATTGTCATTGTCAACGGTCGCATCAAAACTTACATTCAGGGTTTTGCCCTCCAGTTTCCCAAATTTGAAATTAGAATAGCCGGAAACAACCGGTTCGTCAAAATCACAGCTCGAAACTGCGATCAATAACAGGCATAAAAACAGGATCTTTTTCATAATTACTTCATTGCTTCATTGAAATAATGGAAGAAATACGGAATGGTTTCAATTCCTTTGTAAAAATTAAACAATCCGTAGTGTTCATTGGGTGAATGGATCGCATCGGAATCCAAACCAAAGCCCATCATAACAGTTTTTAATCCCAGTTCTTTCTCGAATAATGCGATGATCGGAATACTTCCGCCGCTTCTTACCGGAATAGGTGTTTTACCAAACGTTTCTTCATAAGCTTTCGCAGCACTTTTGTAAGCGATGGAATCAATGGGTGTAACCACTGGCTCTCCGCCGTGATGCGGATTAACGACCACTTTTACCCCAGCCGGAGCAATCGATTCAAAATGTTTGGAGAACAATTCCGTGATTTTTTCGGGCTCCTGGTTCGGTACCAAACGCATAGAAATTTTAGCATACGCTTTTGAAGCAATGACTGTTTTTGCTCCTTCACCGGTGTAACCTCCCCAAATTCCGTTCACATCCAGTGTTGGGCGGATAGAACCTCTTTCAGGTGTTGTATACCCTTTTTCCCCGTAAACGGAAGCGATATCCAATGCTTTTTTGTAATTCTCTTCGTTATAAGGAGCTTTTGCCATTTCAGCACGCTCTTCGAGGCTTAATTCAACCACATCTGCATAAAAGCCGGGAATCGTAATGTGATTGTCTTCATCATGCAGGGAAGCGATCATTTTGGTCAGGATGTTAATCGGATTCGCCACACAGCCACCGTATAATCCGGAGTGTAAATCGCGGTTTGGTCCCGTTACTTCTACTTCCACATAACTCAAGCCTCTTAACCCGGTTGTAATGGAAGGAACATCGTTTGCCAGCATTCCGGTATCGGAAACCAAAATTATATCTGCTTTCAAACGTGCTTTATTTTCTTTGATGAAAACACCCAGATTAACGGAACCAACTTCTTCTTCACCTTCGATCATGAATTTCACATTACATGGAAGTTCATTCGCCTTCATCATTGCTTCAAATGCTTTCACATGCATAAAGAACTGGCCTTTGTCATCACAGGCACCACGCGCAAAGATGGCACCTTCCGGATGGATCTCCGTTTTCTTAACAACAGGTTCGAATGGGGGAGAAGTCCACAAATCGATAGGATCAGCAGGCTGTACGTCGTAATGTCCGTAAACCAAAACAGTTGGAAGCGAAGGATCGATAATCTTTTCACCATAAACAATAGGATGACCGGCTGTTTGACAGATTTCCACATTTTCAGCACCGGCTTCTTTCAGGAATTCTGCTACCTTTTCAGCTCCGCGAACTACTTCTTTCGCGTAAGCGCTATCAGCAGAAACCGTTGGGATTTTCAATAGATCAATAAGCTCGTTCAGGAATTTATCTTTAGACTCCTGTATATATTTTTGGGTATTTTGCATAAATTTTAATTTCTGAGACAAATTTGGTTAAATCAACTCGTTTTTTATTGATTAATTGTGATTAAAATTTAACAGTTAAACAAATTTTAATAATATTGAAACATAAATGCAACCTTTAACAGATTATTCAGTCTAAAGGATATAAGTAGATTATGATATGAAGAAAATTACTACAATACTTAGTTTAAGTGCACTATTGTTGTTCGGTAACAATACTCAGGCGCAAATTAATACTCAAAACACATTATCCCCGGAAGCATTGGTGCAAAATATACTTGTAGGACAAGGAATTGTTGTTTCCAATGTAACGTATAACAACAGCGCAGTGAATGCTCAAAGTATCCAGGGAAATGCGTTGTCGTTTACTTCAAATGCTTTTCCTTTTGCGAACGGCGTTTATATGAAGACAGACGGAGGTCCGGGAATGGTAACTTATGATCAGGACCTTAACGATCTTGCAACAAATACGGTTACAAATGGTTGTATTATTGAGTTTGATTTTATTCCTTCAGGAGATACTATTTCGTTCCGTTATATGTTTGCATCGGTAGAATATCCTTCTTACGTATGTTCGGGTTTTAATGATGTATTCGGATTTTTCATCTCAGGACCTGGATTTTCAGGCCCGTTCATGAATGGTGGTGAAAACATTGCATTGGTTCCCGGAGGAAATATTCCTGTTACTATTAATACGGTGAACTCAGGAACTTCCGGAATTTTTGGATCGCCGGCAACCTGTGCTGCACAAGATCCGAACTGGCAGGCTAATTCTGTTTATTACACAACAGTGTACGCAAATTCAGCAGGATATCCTTATCCTGCTGGTACGGTAGTTATGACAGCGAATGCAAGCGTTCAATGCGGACAGACTTATCACATTAAACTAGCTGTTTCGAATGTAGGTGATACAGGACTCGATTCAGGTGTATATTTGGAAGGATCTTCGTTCTCATCTGAAGCGGTGAATATTGCCGTAGCAACAGTAACAGGAGATACTACTGTAATTGAAAATTGTACCGGTGCACAATTTATTTTCTCTCGTCCTCAAACACAACTGGGTGATACCTTAATAGTGAACTATGACATTGGAGGAACAGCGATCATGGCTCCAAATGCAGGATTCGATTACAATAATTTACCGAATCCGGTTACGTTTTTACCCGGAGAAGATACAATCGTAATTACTTTGTTCCCTAATGCAGACGGAATCGTAGAAAGTCCTGAAACAGTAATTATTACTGCTACAACAATTACTCCATGTGGTGATACCATTATAACCCAGGGAACACTTTATATCATTGACGGACCAACATTGCCGATCAATGAATCAAATCCGACAGTTTTCTGTGCCAATGATTCTGTGCTGGTTACAGCCACAGCCAGTACCGGATTTCCGCCGTATACTTATACCTGGTCTTACGCCGGCCAAACAGGAACTTCAGCTTATGTGCCGATTCTACAAAACGGAACTATTGATTACTATGTAACGGCAACTGACCAATGTGGAAATACCGGAACGGATACCGTAACGGTTACAATGAACCAAACACTGGCTATTGATACAATGATGATGTTCCCAGCTTCTGCATGTACGCCGGATGGTGCCGTCAGTGGAATGGGTATTGGGATTACCGGTCTGCCGAATTATCATTGGGAAGGACCAAATACAGACGGGCCATTCCAAATTGATGCAACAGTGATGCAAAATCTTCCTCCGGGATGGTATATATTTACTATTACGGATAATGTTTGTTCGGTAACTGACTCTATATTACTGACAAGTGAACCGGGACCGGTTGCAAATATGAGTTTGAGTGTGAATGCAGGATGTAATCCGTTGAGTGTGAACTTTACTAATAATAGTCAGAACGGAACAACTTACGAGTGGTATTTTGACAATGGCAACAACATTACTGTAAATGACCTGAGTTCACAAACACAAACCTATACGTCTTCAGCTGATGAAATTATGTTAATCGTAATCAATGGACCTTGTAGAGATACTGCATATGCATCTGTGCAGATCGTTGAGTGTGGTTGTACAGATCCGTTGGCTACCAATTACGACCCAACTGCAGTAGCAAACGATGGTTCTTGTATTTTCCCTGAGCCTACTGTAATCATTCCGAATATCTTTACACCGAACGGGGATGCAAATAATGACGTCTTCAGATTAACAACTACCAATGCAACGGAAGTGATCCTTAAGATCAATAACCGTTGGGGAACAAACGTTTATGAAGGTTCAGGATTAGATCCTTATTGGGATGGAAAAATCAACGGGGTACTGGCTCCTGATGGGGTATACTTCATGCAGTACACTGTAAAAGGATTGATGGATAAAGAAATTACCGGTCAGGGATTCCTTCAGTTGATCGGAAAATAGAATAATAATAGAGAAACAAAAAAATAGGGGTTTCACCATGGTGAAACCCCTATTTTTTTGTTCAAATGTTCAAATGTTCAAATGTTCAAATTGAACGATCAAACTCTTTGAACCTTCGAAGCTCGTAAGGCTTATGCTGAAGCTTCAGCGAAGGCACAGAGCGAAGAAGATTTGAACATTTTCAACTATGTAATGCCACCAATGTTTTTCCCTGCATTTCCAAAGGAGCAGCGATGCGCATGCGGTCAAGGATTGTTGGCGCAACATCTGCCAGGATTCCGGAGTTTAATTGAATATGCTCCTGTTGAGTAACCAGAATTACCGGAACGGGATTCAATGAGTGTGCAGTATTTGGTGATCCGTCTGCATTGAAAGCCACATCTGCGTTACCGTGATCGGCAATGATGATCAGTTCGTAATTTAATTTCACAGCCAGCTCCACAATTTCTCCCAGGCAGGAGTCAACAGTTTCAACTGCTTTTAGAATGGCTTCATAAACCCCGGTGTGGCCAACCATATCCGGGTTTGCAAAGTTCAAACAAAAGAAATCCGGTTCGTCTGTTCTTAATTCCTCCAGGATTCGCTCTTTCACTTCCGGAGCACTCATTTCCGGCTGAAGGTCATAAGTAGCAACCTTTGGAGATTTTACCAATATGCGGGATTCACCTTTAAATTCTTTTTCTCTTCCCCCGTTAAAGAAGAAAGTAACGTGCGGATATTTCTCCGTTTCGGCAATGCGCACCTGCGTACGATCCATTTTACTCAAAATTTCACCCAGCGTATTATGCAGGTTGTCTTTTTCGAAGATGACGTGAACGTTTTTGAATTTTGCATCGTAACGCGTCATAGTGTAATAATCGATTTTCAGAGGATGCATTCCGTATTCGTGGAAAGCCTGCTGAGTTAGTGCCTGACTAATCTCCCGGGGTCTGTCTGTTCTGAAGTTGAAACAGATTACGATATCTCCGTCCTGGATTCTTCCTTCTCCCGTACTGGTAACAAGCGGTAAAATGAATTCGTCCGTAATGTCATTTTCATAACTTGATTCGATGGCTTTTGCCGCATTAGAGAAATGGGTTCCAATTCCGTTTACCATTGCATCATACGTTTCTTTGATGCGTTCCCAGCGGTTATCGCGGTCCATGGCATAATATCTTCCAACGATCGTGGCAATTTTGCCGGTAGTTTGCTCTAAGTGGTCTTCGAGTTTTTCAATGAAGCCTAAACCGCTTTTAGGATCGCAATCTCTTCCGTCAGTAAATGCATGGACCCAAACATTCTTCAGGTCGTAATTCTTTGCCATATCTAGCAAAGCATGCAAATGTTCCTGTGAACTGTGAACTCCGCCATTCGAAACCAACCCGATCAGGTGCAGCTTTTTGCCAGTTTTCTGAGCCTTTTCGAAACAGCTAGTCAGAACAGAGTTATTGAAGAAAGTACCTTCACGAATCGATTTATTGATCCGGGTGAGTTCCTGGTAAACAATCCGACCAGCTCCAATGTTTAAATGACCTACTTCAGAATTTCCCATCTGACCTTCAGGAAGTCCAACCTCTTCGCCACTGGCAATTAAAGTATTGTTCGGATATTTCTGAAGCAAAGCGTCCATTACCGGGGTATTTGCGTTGAAAACCGCGTCTGCTTTTGATTGGTCGCCAAGTCCCCAGCCATCCAAAATTAGTAATCCAACTTTTTGATTATTCATCATAAGGCATTTGTATTTGGAAACATGCCCCTGGCCCGTCTACTTTGACCAGGCGTAGATTTCCACCTAAGGTACGGGCGCATTCTTTGGCGATAAACAAGCCAAGTCCGGTTCCTTTGGTGCTTCGTGTTTCCTCGTTCTCTAAACGATTGAATTTTTTAAATAAAAGATCTTGCTGTTCGAATGGAATTCCTTTTCCGTAGTCGCGGATCTCAATTGAAATAATTTGATCATTCTCTTTGTAAACAGTTACATCCAGTCCTTTTTCCGTGTAACCATATTTGAATCCGTTTTCAATAAGATTATTCAAAATATTGGTAAAAATGAGCGGATCTGTTTCCAGTTGAATGTCCTCAAAGTCATTCATTCGGATCGAAATGTTGAAGCGTTTCTCCTGGATAACGATCACATAATGCAGGAATTCTTTTAAAGAAATGGTCGTCATCAGGCGCGGCAGGGCTTGCTGCTCCAGCCTGGAAGCGGTCAGGATTTGTTCTACCAGCGTTTCCAGCCTGCTTGATTCATCGAGTGCTTTTTGGATCAATTCAATTTGCTTCTCAGCACTTAATTTGTGCTTTTGAATGGTTTGCAGGTAAAGTTTAGTGGCAGCAAGGGGTGTTTTTAGCTCATGAGTAACGGACAGCATGAAATTGTTTTGCTGACGAGCTATCTGGATTTCCTTTTTAATGGAACGTTTGATCTTCCAAAGCCCGAAAAGTAATAATATCAGGAAGACAGATCCTTCCCCGATTATCATAACGATCCGTTTATTAATGGCCTGATCTGTGTGCTGAGACGCACGGGTTAGATCAATAAGATGATACCCCCACCAAAGGAATTGAATCAGTACATAAGCACCCAGCAAGTATACAAAAACTGTTGTGGGTTTTTTAAGCATTTCTTAATAAGCTCGTTCGTTTTTGCCTTCAATATAATTAATAAAAGCTTTGTTCACGACTTTATTTCCTCCCGGAGTAGGGTAGTTTCCTGTGAAATACCAATCACCCGTATTTCCCGGACAAGCTCTGTGCAGATCTTCTACTGTTTGATAAACGATATTCACTTCTGCTTTGATGTTTTCCGGAGTGAGCATTTTTGCAATTTGTGCAGAGATTTCTTCTGGTGTAAAAGGAGCGTAAATCTCCTTCACGTAATTCACTATTTGCTCTTTGGGTAATTTTTCCTGCTCTTTTGATTTGCGGTAACAAGCATCAATAATGTGTTGTCTGCCACTTTCTTTCAATAAGGTAATTGCGGCATCGAAAGCAATGAAATCACCCATTTTTGCCATGTCAATTCCGTAACAATCCGGGTAGCGGATTTGAGGAGCTGAGGAAACAACCACGATGCGTTTTGGTTCCAATCGATCCAGGATGCGTAAAATGGATTGCTTTAAGGTTGTTCCGCGTACAATACTGTCGTCGATCACTACCAGATTGTCTTTTCCGCGAACTACAGATCCGTAAGTGATATCGTAAACCTGGGCAACCATGTCGTCACGAGCATCATCTTGTGTAATGAAGGTACGTGCCTTGGCGTCTTTGATCGCGATCTTTTCGATACGCGCTCTGCGGTTCAGGATCTCTTTCAATTGTTCCGGGCTTGGTTTCCCGTCGATAGCCAGTAACTGCTCGTATTTTTGTTCGTTCAGATAATCTTCCAATCCTTTGATCATTCCGTAAAAACTACCCTCGGCAGTATTTGGAATAAAGGAGAAAACGGAATTGTCCAAATCGTGATCAATTGTTTTTAATACATTCGGAACTACAAAACGACCCAGGTTCTTACGCTCTTCGTAGATATCGTAATCATTTCCACGGGAGAAGTAAATGCGCTCAAAAGAACATTTTGCAGGTGCTTTCGGAGCATTGATCTCCACTTCAGAAACGGTTCCGTTTTTCTTGATGATCAAGGCATGTCCCGGAGTTAGTTCCCTGATATCGTCGTATTTTAAATTGAAAGCTGTTTGAATAACCGGTCTTTCGGACGCAACTACACAAACTTCTTCGTCTTCGTAATAAAATGCAGGTCTGATCCCGTTTGGATCTCTTAATACAAAAGCATCTCCATGACCAAATAATCCGGCCATTGCGTATCCTCCGTCCCAAACTTCCGAAGACTGTTTCAGAATTTGTTGAATATCAATGTTTTCGGCAATTTTCTTATAAATATCATGGCTGTTGTAGCCCAGGGACTGGTACTTTTGAGCCATTTCATCATTCGCAACGTCTAAGAAATGTCCTATTTTTTCTAAAACGGTTACGGTATCTGATTTTTCTTTCGGATGCTGGCCAATTTCTAATAGTACCTCGAATAATTCGTCTACATTGGTCAGATTAAAATTCCCGGCAACAACCAGGTTTCGGGTGATCCAATTGTTTTGTCTTAAGAACGGATGACAACTCTCGATTGAATTCCTACCGAAGGTTCCGTATCTCAAATGACCTAAAAACAATTCTCCTGTAAATCCCGCATGCTTTTTCAGATAATCAACATCTTTCAATAATTCGGGATTTTCTTCCCCAATCTCGTAAAAACGTTTGTTGATGTGATCAAAGATATCCTGGATGGGTTTCGGATCGATGCTTCGGTAGCGCGAAATATAACGCTCGCCGGGTTCCATGTCTAGCTTAATGTTTGCAACCCCTGCACCGTCTTGTCCACGATTGTGCTGCTTTTCCATTAAAAGATGAAGCTTGTTTAAACCATAAAAAGCCGTTCCGTATTTATCTACATAATACTGTAATGGCTTTTTTAATCGAATGAGTGCGATTCCGCATTCATGTTTAATTGCATCGCTCATGGGCATCAAAAATGAGCTGCAAAGTTACGGAATCTAAATCGATTCAGGGAAGAAATGTTCAACCAAAAAACAACTTTTTATTGATATCTTAGTCTTAGTATTTAGAAGGCTGATTCTTCCTGTTTTAGCTTCTTTTAACTTAGGTGTATACTTTTTTGTAAATTAGATTTATGTCTAGACTGATGTTGGTATTCCTGCTAATGATTTCGTGTGCTGTTTTGGCACAGGAATCGTCTGTGACCATGCGCCCCAATCGCGGTCAGTGGGATTCCAGGATTGATTACACAATCGGACTTCAGAGTGGAAATATGTACCTCGAACAAACCGGGTTTACGTATTTGTTCTACCAATTTAACGGACATGATCACGACGGGGCCTCTCACCAGGAAGAAGAAATGAAGGGGTATTGTGTCAAATCTGTCTTTTTGAATGCACAAAAATCAACTTCTATTGCCGAATCCAAACAAAAAAGTCATTACCGCAATTATTTCCTGGGATCCGATAAGAATAACTGGAAATCAAAAATCTACGATGTTCAGGAAGTTAAATATGCCCGGAAATATCCGAATATTGATCTCTTGATCTCTACTGAAAATGAACAAGCTAAGTATTCATGGATTGTACTTCCGGAGGGAAATATAAACGATATCCAATGGCGGTATGACGGAGCAAAAGATGCCAGGATCCTTTCGTCAGGAGAATTGCGGGTTGACCATGGATTAGGACATTTTATCGAAGGGAAACCAATTGCCTGGAAACTGAAGAACGGAAGAAAGATTCCGTTAAAAGTAAGTTATCAGTTGATTGATGAGGTTTTTTCTTTTGATATCAAAGGTGTAGACGGAAGTTCGGATACGATTGTCATTGATCCGTCACTCACTTTTTCTTCTTTTACAGGATCTCTTTCTGATAACTGGGGCTTTACTGCTGCTCCGGATCCACAGGGAAATCTTTACGCAGGCGGAATTGTCTTTGGGAGCGGATATCCGGTAACAACCGGAGTAATAGATCAAATATTCAACGGAGGAACTCCTACGGACGGTGCACCTACCACAAGTCCTTTAAGCCACGGGTTTGATGTGGGGATTTCAAAGTTCAACAGTTTGGGTACCGCATTTATCTTCTCAACTTATATCGGTGGTGCAGGGAATGAAACCCCGCATTCCATTGTTTCTGACGACCAGGGAAATATGTACCTGCTTGGTGTGACTTCCTCGGCAAATTTCCCAACATCCACACTAACTTATCAAAACTCATTTAACGGCGGGGCCACAGTAAGTCCGGACAACTTAAAGTTTACCGGTTCAGATATTTATGTGCTTGAATTGAATCCCACAGGAACAGCTTTGATTGCTTCTACCTATTTGGGAGGAACCGGAAACGACGGGATGAATTTCGGGACGCTGCAGTATAATTATGGAGATAATTTTAGAGGTGAGATCATTGTAGATCAAAATTTCGTTTATTTCTCCAGTGTGACCCAATCCGCTAATTTTCCGATGGTCAATCCAAGCCAGGCAACACTTAACGGCACACAGGATGCAGTAGTGGTTAAAATGACTAAAAACCTTGCAACGGTTGTTTGGTCCACTTATTACGGAGGATCGATGGATGAAACCGGAAATGGAATTGCACTTTCAGGAAATGGGAGTTTGTATGTTGCCGGCGGAACCAATTCAACCAGTCTGAATTTAGGAGCAGGCGGCTGGGATGCAAGTTATAACTCCGGAAGAGATGGATATGTTGCCCGATTTAATGTGCTAACCGGTGCACTAATGAATGGAAGTTTTATCGGAACCCCAGATTACGATCAAAGTTATTTTGTACAGGTCGATGACGATGACGACGTATATGTATTGGGGCAAACGGCAGGTAACTGGGCAATTTCTCCCGGTCGTTACGGGAACCCAAATTCCGGTCAGTTCATTATGAAATTTAACCCGGATTTAACTACTCAACAATGGGTCACAACTATTGGTGCAGGTTCCGGGAATATTGAAATTTCCCCGACAGCATTTTTGGTGTCGAATTGCAAAGATATTTACCTTTCAGGCTGGGGGGGAACGGTTAATTTCCAGAACAGCCAGGCCACAACCAGTTCGTCGAATAATTTTCCGGTTAGTACGGATGCTTTTCAACCTACTACTAATGGGAGTAATTTCTGGATCGCTGTTTTGAATGAAAATGCTTCCGGGTTGAAATATGCAACTTATATCGGTGGTTCAAGTTCTTCCTATAACCACGTGGATGGAGGAACCAGTCGTTTTGATAAGAATGGAAATATTTATCACGCAGTTTGTGGAGCATGTGGCAGTAATAATTTTGGGTTTACAACTACTCCGGGTGTAATTGGTCCGCAGAATTTAAGTGCCAACTGTAATCTGGCCGCCTTTAAATTCGAATTGAATACGATTGAAGCTGTTGTGGCCACACCCGATCCATTGATTTGTTTACCGGATCCGGTTGTTTTCAATAATAACAGTGCAAACGGAAATGAGTTTGAATGGCATTTTGGTGATGGTGCATCTTCCACACAGGTCAATCCGTCACATTTATACAGCGGTCCCGGGCAATATACCGTTACGCTGATAGTAAGAGATACAACCATGTGTTACAGTCCGGACACGGTTCAATTCATTGTGAATATCGGAGATTTTAACGGTGGAATTGTTAATCCTATCGCGCAGACCTGTGCAAATGTTCCGGTTCAGATGGAAGCTTTCGGAGGATCTGTTTATCATTGGGAGCCAGCCCAGTTCTTCAATAATCCCAACATTTCTGACCCGATGGTTACCGTAAATCAAAACACGGCGATCTATTGTATTATTTCAGACAGCTGCGGAATCGATACTGTTTATGCTCAGGTCAATGTTTTAGCCGGAGCTTTGGATATTTCGAGTGATACGGCTATTTGTATTGGAAATTCGGTAAACCTGTTTGCAAACGGTGTGACTCAAATTTCATGGAATCCGGCAACTTACCTGGATAATCCTTCGAGTTTAACACCGGTTTCAACGCCGCTGCAATCGATCACATACACAGCTTCCGGAACTACTTCCGATGGTTGTCAGTTGACAGCATCCGTTCACATTCATGTGGATACCGCCATGCCGCAACCTGTGATGCCGGATTCTTTGATCTATTGCCTCGGCGCTTCGGGAGTTGTCCAGGTTTCCGGTGCAACTTCTTACAATTGGTCACCGCAAACGGATATTACTCCTGTGACCGGACCTGTAGTAACGATCAATACCCAAACGAATCATTATTACTACTGTGATTTTTCAAATGCCTGCGGACTGGTTCGCGACAGCATCTTTGTAGAAATTAATATGGCGAGTATACTGGCCGGAAACGATACCACGGTTTGTCCGGGAGAACTGGCAACAATTCACGCTTCGGGTGGTGTTTCTTATTCCTGGTCACCGGCTCCTTATGGATTTTTGCAGGCGAATGGATCATCGGTACAGGTGAAACCTGCTGTATCCACAACTTATGTGGTTGTAGGAACAGATCAATACGGATGTTCGGATACGGCATCTGTGCGGGTCAATTTATTCCCTAAGCCTTTTGTGCAGACCAACCCGGATGTATATGCCATTTTTGGTGAAATCGTTCAGTTGAATGCAACATCTAATACTGCCATTAGTTATGTGTGGAGCCCGGAGGAATATTTATCCTGCAATGTTTGTCAGAATCCGGTTACACAACCCGATAAACCAATGGTTTTTACGGTTACGGTATACGATATCAATGGCTGTTCTGCTTCTGATATCGTTCGTATTTATTACGATGCAATCATTTATGTTCCGAATACCTTTACACCAAACCAGAATGGTACCAATGAAACGTTTTTTGCGCTTGGAGTGAATATTCGGGATTTCCACCTGGAGATCTTTAACCGCTGGGGAGAATTGATCTATACCGGCGATGCTTTATCACTGATGTGGGATGGAACTTATGCAGGTTTGCCTTCTCCGGACGGAGTTTATACCTGGAAAATCGAATACGGTGAAATGTGGACTGACGAAAGACATCAGATCGTGGGTCACGTTAATTTACTGCGCTAAGCTTTCGGTTGAAAGCCTTCAAACAGTGTCATCTCAGATGAATTCACATTTTAGTACACCGTCCCGATCAATTTCCGTGAGCTGCACCGTTTGCATTTGATTGACCAATTCAGGATTGAAAGGCGTTTTGACCTTCACGTAATTTTCGGTGAAACCATACATGATTCCTTCGTCTTCTTCCGCTTCAAACAAAACAGTTCTTTTGGAACCAACCTGTGATTCATAAAAAGCACGTTTCTTCTTATCAGAAAGAATATGAAGCTGTTTGCTTCGCTGAGCCCTGATTTGGTTTGGAACCGGTTCTCCCAGTTTAGCAGCGGTAGTATTTGCGCGTTCCGAATAGGTGAAAACATGCAAATAAGAAACATCCAAATCTTTGAGGAAGTCAACGGTTTCCAAAAACTCTTCGTCCGTTTCCCCGGGGAATCCTACAATAACGTCTACACCGATTGCACAGTCGGGGCGCAGTTTTTTAATATGCTGAACACGTTCTACATACAGTTCGCGCAAATATTTCCGACGCATGGCTTTTAGTAAGCGGTTGCTTCCGGATTGAAGCGGAATGTGGAAATGCGGAACGAATCGTTTTGAATTTTCAAGGGTAAATTGAATGATCTCGTCGCTCAACAGGTTCGGTTCTATGGAAGAAATGCGGTAACGGTCAATTCCGTTTACCTGGTCGAGGGCTTTCACTAATTCGAAAAAATTCTCATCTTCTCCCTGCCCGAAATCACCAATATTAACTCCTGTAAGGACCACTTCTTTGATGTTGGTATCCGCAATTTTCTGCGCTTCAACCACTGTTTCGGAAATACTGGCGTTGCGGCTTTTCCCGCGTGCCAAAGGAATGGTGCAAAAAGTACAGAAGTAATCACAGCCATCCTGAACCTTTAGGAATGAGCGCGTACGATCACCCATGGAATGAGAAGGAATAAAACTCGTAGTTTGTTTGATATTCTCAAACTTCACCACTGCCTGTTGTCCGTCCTCACCCGTTTGAGAGCGATCAGTCGCGACTGATCGGCTGCGGGTCTCGTTCTCCAATTCCTCCAGGTGTTCTACAATATTGAACTTCTCATTGGCACCCAAAACTAGGGAAACTCCTGGGATTTGTGCAATTTCAGTTGGTTTCAACTGGGCATAACAACCAATAATTGCAATATAAACCTCCGGATTGATTTTTTTAGCCCGTCTCACCAATTGCTTACATTTTTTGTCCGCATTTTCGGTAACAGAGCAGGTGTTTATCACCAGAATGTCAGGTGTTTCTTCAAAGTCCACCTTTGCAAAACCTGCGTTTTCAAAAAGTCGGGAAATGGTAGATGTCTCTGAGAAATTCAGTTTACATCCAAGGGTATAAAAAGCGACTTTTTTGAACTGTTGCATTTTTTTGCAGAATTGAGGCTACAAAGATAGACATTTTCAGGTCTGCACAAAAATACCCGTGTAACTAATCGTTATATTTGTTTAGACGATACCAAAGCATGAAAAAGCAATTGACGATCCATTACGAGTGGCTGAATCACTGGAAGGAACTTCCTGACTCTGAACATCTATTAATTGAAAAAGCTACTGAAGCGGCTCATGATGCCTATGCTCCATATAGTGACTTCAAGGTCGGAGCGGCTGTTTTACTGGCTGACGGAACGATTATAAAAGGAAATAACCAGGAAAATATTGCTTATCCGAGCGGAATTTGTGCGGAGCGTGTTGCCTTATTTTATGCAGGAGCGAACTATCCGGGAACTGCTGTAAAGACCATTATGGTTTTAGCGCAGGGAGATTTGGTTGCAGCTGATGAATGTGTTTCACCATGTGGTTCCTGCAGACAGGTGCTTGCAGAGTCAGAATCCCGCCAGGAAAATGCCATCCGGATTATTTTGGTGGCCCAGGATGGGAAGACCTGGATTTTTGACAGTATAAAAGATATTTTAGTATTTCCTTTTGGAGTAAAATAAACAATGAACGATAAACGCCTTGAAGAATGGTTTCATTCCCGAAAAAAGATGCGGGAAGATCGAACGGCAAAGAAGCTGTTTGATGCCATCCGTTTGGGTGATCCCACCGCTCTAAGTGGTGCAATAACCTTGTTGGAAAGCACGCGGGAAGAAGATCAGCAAACTGCAAAAGATCTGATTCGTCTTTGTCTGCCTTTTTCCGGGAAATCGTTGCGAATCGGAATTACCGGAGTTCCGGGAGTTGGGAAAAGTTCATTTATTGAGCAGTTCGGACAAACCGTTTTAACTCATCGCAAGAAAGTGGCCGTTCTGGCCATTGATCCAAGCAGTGAACGAACCGGGGGAAGTATCCTGGGTGATAAAACCCGGATGGAAACCTTGTCCCAAAATAAGAATGTATTTATTCGGCCTTCTGCTGCCGGGAGTACTTTGGGCGGAGTTGCCCGCAAAACCCGCGAAACAATTATTCTGTGTGAAGCAGCCGGTTTTGAAGTCTTATTGATCGAAACGGTAGGTGTCGGACAGTCGGAAATCATGGTTCACTCCATGGTGGATTTCTTTTTGCTGCTTCTTTTGGCCGGTGCAGGCGACGAACTCCAGGGAATCAAAAGAGGAATTATGGAGATGGCTGACGGCTTGGCTGTGACGAAGTCGGATGGTGATAATGTGAATAAGGCAAAGGTGGCTTCGAGGGAATTGAAGAACGCGATCCATTTATTCCCACCAACTTCTAATGGCTGGATTCCGGAAGTGAAAACCTGTAGTTCGATAGAAAATAAAGACATTGAAACAATTTGGGAAATGATCGAACGATTCGAACGGCATACCAAGCTGAACGGAAGTTTTGATTCCAAACGAAAGCACCAGGATTTGAATTGGATGCAGGAGACTTTGAAAGATTTGCTGATTCAGGGCTTGTGGTCGAAGGAAAAAATAAGAGCCTATATCGAAGCTCAAGAGTTGGAAGTGGAGAATGGAAATGTTTCCGCCTTTGAAGCTGCCGAAGAAATTTATAGGCTCTATAAAAAAAACGTTGATTACTAATTAAATCAAAAGTAAGCACGAGTTTTCCTGGAAACGAATTCTTGCGGTATATACCTGATTTTTTGAGGTGTTTAATCAAAATTCTTACAGCGGAAAGAAAGATCCATATACTTTGAACCGATCGGAAGTTCTTTTCCCCAACCACTGCTTTGTTCCGCTGAGATCCTAAAATCCTGATTTCTGTCAATTCCCGGCAAATTGCGAAAAATGAGTGATTTGATTTTTAGAAGTGCGGTAAAAAGGGCGAAAGAAGCGCTTAAAACTCTACCTTTGTATCATGGAAAAGATTGAATTTACAATCAACGGAGAATTCATTGAGCTTTTGGGTTTATTGAAAGCTACCGGAATTGCTCAGACCGGTGGACATGCAAAAATGATCGTTGAAGACGAGGAAGTGTTCCGAAATGGGGAATTAGAGACCAGAAAACGGGCTAAACTCGTTTCCGGAGACATCATTGAAGTAGGTGATGAGGTTCGAATCGTTTTGAAATGATTAATATGTTCAAATGTTCAAATGTTCAAATGTTCAAATGTTCAAATGTTCAAATGTTC
>CBFGOJ010000004.1:0-229201 GCA_965650365.1 uncultured Fluviicola sp.
CCTCTTTTGCTCCGGAGTTATCCGCAACTGCAAGTCTTGATTCTTGTTGTATCATTGCAACTAATTATTATTTAGCTCTTTCTAAAATTTCTACTAATCTCCAGTTCTTGTTTTTAGACAAGGGACGAGTCTCCATGATCTTAACGGTGTCACCAATGTGACAGTCGTTTTTTTCATCGTGGGCCACAAATTTAGTAGTTTTTTTGACGAACTTACCATACTTCGGGTGTTTTACTTTTCTTTCTACAGAAACCACGATAGATTTTTCCATCTTATCGCTTGTAACGGTCCCGACACGTTCTTTTCTTAAATTACGCTTTTCCATTTGAAGCTTATTTAACGAATCCAGCACTAGGCTTGATTCTGACGTTTTGTTAATTCAGTATTCAAACGAGCAATAGCTTTGCGGTTGTCACGAATTACGATTGGATTTTCCAATGGCGCAACTGTATGTCCCAACTTCAATTTTGCTTGTGCTTCTGTTGCACTAGCAATCTGCTTTTGCAAATCTTCAACTGAAAGTTTACTTAAATCTTCCTTTTTTTTCATGCTTTCAATTATTTACCAGGTACAACATAATCGTTACGAACGATAAACTTACATTTTACCGGAAGTTTTTGAGCTGCTAAACGAAGTGCTTCTTTTGCAACTTCATATGGAACTCCGTCCGCTTCGAACATAATACGTCCTGGTCTTACAACTGCCACCCAGTGGCTAGGAGCTCCCTTACCTTTACCCATACGAACCTCTGCAGGTTTCGATGTGATCGGTTTGTCTGGGAAGATACGAATCCACACTTTACCTTCACGCTTCATGAAACGCGTTACCGCGATACGAGAAGCTTCGATTTGGCGTGATGTGATCCATCCCGGCTCCAATGTTTTAAGTCCGAAAGATCCGAATGCAATTGTTGATCCGCGTTGTGCTTCACCACGATTACGACCTTTTTGAACTCTTCTAAATTTGGTTCTCTTTGGAGATAACATCTTCTGAAAATTTTAATGAGTTTTTACTTCTTTTTACGGTTGTTTCCACCTTTTCCTCCAGCCGGACGACGGTTTCCTCTATCGCGGTCTCCAGATGGCGCACCACCTTTAGCCCCTTGAGCTGCCATTCCAACATTTGGAGAAAGATCACGACGACCGTAAACTTCACCTTTGCAGATCCATACTTTGATCCCGATCAATCCGTAAGTAGTCAATGCCTCACCTACTGCATAATCGATATCAGCTCTGAACGTATGTAACGGAGTACGTCCATCTTTGTACATTTCTGAACGAGCCATCTCAGCTCCATTCAAACGACCTGAAATTTTCACTTTGATCCCTTCGGCACCCATTCTCATAGTTGAACCGATAGACATCTTTATAGCGCGACGAAATGAAATACGAGCCTCAATTTGACGAGCGATTCCATCAGCTACCAAGCGAGCATCCAATTCAGGACGTTTCACTTCGAAAATATTGATTTGAATCTCTTTTTTCGTCAATTTCTTTAACTCTTCTTTCAATTTGTCTACTTCTTGACCACCTTTACCGATAATCACACCCGGACGAGCCGTGTTGATTGTTACAGTAACGAGCTTGAGGGTACGCTCGATGATGATTTTTGAAATACTTGCTCTGGATAAACGGGCGTGAAGATATTTACGAATTTGATCATCTTCAATGATTTTATCGCGGTAATTGTCTCCACCGTACCAGTTAGACTCCCATCCGTGGATGAAACCTAATCTATTTCCAATTGGATTTGTTTTTTGTCCCATTTTCCTTCAATTATTTTGAACCATCTACTACGATAGTCACGTGGTTTGATCTTTTACGAACTCGGTAAGCTCTACCTTGAGGAGCAGTTTGGATACGCTTCAACATACCTGCACTACCTACTTCAATCGTCTTTACCACTAACTTTTCATCCTCAATGCTTTTACCCTCGTTTTTAGCTTCCCAGTTAGCAATTGCAGAACGCAACAACTTGGATAAGCTTAACGATGCGTCTTTCGCATTGTGTTGCAATATGTTTAGAGCTTTATTTACTTCAACTCCTCTTACAAGATCTGCAACTAATCTCATCTTACGAGGAGAAATCGGAGAATTGTTCAATTTTGCGAAAGCAATTGACTTATTCTCTTCTTTTATTTGATCAGCTCTTAATTTCTTTCTAGCGCCCATGTCACTTGAATTTTAAACTATCTTTTTTTATCCTTTTTGTTAGCACCATGCCCACGGAAGTTACGTGTAGGAGAAAATTCTCCTAGTTTGTGACCTACCATGTTCTCTGTTGCGAACACAGGAATAAACTTATTCCCGTTATGCACTGCAAACGTCAACCCGACCATGTCAGGAGTGATTGTAGAAGCGCGTGACCATGTTTTGATTACTGCTTTGCTTCCGCTTTCTTGTGCTGCATCCACTCGTTTTGTCAACTTATAGTGTACAAAAGGTGGTTTTTTCAACGAACGACTCATACCTTATTTCTTTCTTCTCTCGATGATAAACTTATCTGAATACTTCTTTTTCGAACGCGTTTTGTATCCTTTAGCAGGCATACCGTTACGAGAACGAGGGTGACCACCGGCGTTACGCCCTTCACCACCACCCATCGGGTGATCTACCGGGTTCATCACAACTCCACGTACACGTGGACGACGACCCAGCCAGCGTGAGCGACCAGCTTTACCAGAAACTACTAATGAATGTTCTCCATTCGATACAGCTCCGATTGTAGCCATACAAGTAGTCAAAATCATACGAGTCTCACCAGAAGGCAATTTGATAATCGCAAAGCGACCATCACGAGCGTTCAATTGAGCATATGTTCCTGCTCCACGAGCAATTGCACCACCTTTTCCAGGTTGCAACTCAATGTTATGGATCACAGATCCAAGAGGAACATCGGATAAAAATAATGCGTTTCCAACATTTGGAGCGGCACCAGCACCAGATACGATAGTATCACCAACTTTCAATCCTTCAGGAGCAACGATGTAACGTTTCTCTCCATCCACATAGTAAAGCAATGCAATACGTGCAGTTCTGTTTGGATCGTATTCAATTGTCTTAACGACAGCAGGTACTCCGTGCTTGTCGCGTTTAAAGTCAATAATACGATACTTTTGCTTGTGTCCACCACCGATGTAGCGCATGGTCATACGACCATCATTGTTACGACCACCAGACTTGCTTTTCTTCGCAACTAAGCTCTTTTCAGGAACGTTCGTTGTTACTTCAGCATAAGTACTGTTGATCTTGTGTCTTTGCCCTGGAGTAATAGGCTGAAATTTTCTAAGACCCATCAGTTTTTACTTAAAAATTATTAAACAAATCAATCGTTTCTCCTGCAGCAACAGTTACGATGGCTTTTTTCCATACGCGACTTTTTTGCTCAACGACACCTCTATTCGTGAATTTCGTAGAGGATTTTCCACCGCCATAAGTGAGTGTGCGTACATTCACAACGTGAACTCCGTACATCTTTTCGACAGCACTTTTAATTTCCAATTTATTCGCCTTGCGATCTACTTCGAAAGCGAAGCTACCGCTATCATTAGCAGCAGTTGCTTTTTCCGTGATAATTGGCTTTTTGATAATTGTATTCATCATCAATTAGTTTAGAATCTTTTCGATTACTTCGATTGAACTTTCTGTTAATACAACTTTCTTCGCATTCAACACATCATATGTGTTAACGGAATCAGCAGATACAACTTTAACGCGTTGTAAGTTACGTGAAGACAAGTAAACATTGTCGTTACCTGCTCCTACGATCATCAACACCTTCTCGTTTAACAAGTTCAAGCTCGATAACATCGATTTGAATTCTGCTGTTTTTGGTGTTGCAAGAGCTACATCTTCTAACACTACGATTGAATCCAATTTTGCTTTATAAGCGAAAGCAGATTTACGTGCCAAACGCTTTAATTTGATATTCAATTTGAAGTGATAGTTACGAGGGCGTGGTCCGAAAATACGTCCACCTCCTACACGTGTACCAGATTTAACACTACCAGCACGAGCACCACCCGTACCTTTTTGTTTTTTAATCTTTCTGGTAGATCCGGAGATCTCTGCTCTTTCTTTAGATTTATGTGTCCCCTGACGACGATTCGCCAAGTGTTGTTTTACATCTAAATAGATTGCGTGATCGTTTGGTTCGATTCCAAAAATCCCGTCCGATAAGGTTACCTTTTTGGAAGTAGCCTTTCCTTTGCTATCAATTACTTTTACTTCCATTATTTCTGAATTGTTACGGTTGAACCTTTAGGCCCAGGAATGGAACCTTTAACTACGATTAAATTTTTGTCGGTCAAAATACGCAATACTTCCAGGTTCTCTACTGTTACGCGTTTGTTACCCATTTGTCCGGCCATGCGCATTCCTTTGAATACACGTGCAGGATAGGAACAAGCACCAATTGAACCAGGAGCACGCAAACGGTTATGCTGACCATGAGTTGATTGTCCAACACCACCAAAATTGTGACGTTTTACAACCCCTTGGAAACCTTTACCTTTTGATGTTCCAACTACGCCAACAAATTCTCCTTCTTCGAAGATTGTTGCGTCAACTACATCTCCAAGATTAAGTCCGTCAAAACCTTTAAACTCAACCAATTTAGATTTTGGTGTTGTTTTAGCTTTTTTGAAATGGCCTTTCAATGCATTCGGAGTGTTTTTTTCTTTACGTTCTCCAAATCCTAATTGAACTGCCTCGTACCCATCTCGGTCTTGTGTTTTAACCTGAGTTACTACACAAGGACCAGCTTCTATAACTGTGCATGGTGTTGCCTTACCCTCGACACTGTAGACGCTAGTCATTCCGATTTTTTTACCAATAATTCCAGGCATACTTTACTAATTATAAATTATAAATTATTAAAGTGATGTAATCCCCGCGGCAACTGTTACCATCGCCGCGGGATATTCATCACACTTTAATTTCTACATCAACTCCTGAAGGAAGTTCTAATCTCATTAACGCATCAACAGTCTTGGAAGAAGAACTGTAGATATCCAACAAACGCTTGTAAGAACACAATTCGAACTGCTCACGCGCTTTTTTGTTAACGTGTGGTGAACGCAATACCGTGTAGATACGTTTGTGAGTTGGAAGTGGAATTGGACCACTAACTACTGCTCCTGTTGCTTTAACTGTTTTTACGATTTTCTCAGCTGACTTGTCAACCAAGTTGTGATCGTATGACTTTAATTTAATTCTAATCTTTTGGCTCATTACTCGTTTGTATTAAGCGGAAACTTTTCCATTATATTTTGCAATCACTTCTTCTGCTACGTTCTTCGGAGCCTCTGCGTAATGAGAGAATTCCATAGAAGATGTTGCACGACCTGAAGATAACGTACGCAATTGCGTAACATACCCAAACATTTCAGATAAAGGAACGTCAGCTTTAACCACTTTTCCTCCTGCTTTATCATCCATACCTTTCATCATACCTCTACGACGGTTCAAGTCACCAACGATATCACCCATGTTCTCTTCCGGACAAATCACTTCTAATTTCATGATTGGCTCCAACAAGATTGGTTTACAGTTTTTCAATGCGTGACGGTAAGCCATTTTCGCTGCCATTTCGAAAGACAATGAATCTGAATCGACTGCGTGGAATGATCCATCAACTAATTCAACTCTCATTGCTTCAACAGGGAATCCAGCTAAAACTCCGTTTTTCATAGACTCTTTGAAACCTTTCTCAACGGATGGAATAAATTCACGAGGAATGTTACCACCTTTAATAGAGTTAACGAATTCCAAACCAGTTTTTTCAGGATCTGTCTGTGGTCCGATCTTAACTGCGATATCCGCAAACTTACCACGTCCACCCGATTGCTTTTTGTATTGCTCACGGTGATCGATAGCGATTGTGATATCCTCACGGTAAGTTACCTGTGGAGCTCCTTGATTTACTTCAACTTTGAACTCGCGACGTAAACGGTCAACGATGATATCCAGGTGAAGCTCACCCATTCCGGAGATAATTGTCTGTCCTGACTCCTCATCCGTATTCACACGGAATGTTGGATCCTCTTCAGCCAATTTATTCAAACCAACTCCTAAACGATCTTGATCCGCTTGAGTTTTAGGCTCAATAGCGATTCCAATTACCGGATCAGGGAAGTTCATTGATTCCAAAATGATCGGTGCATTTTCAGCACACAAAGTATCTCCTGTACGGATGTCTTTAAATCCAACTAACGCTGCGATATCTCCTGCACCAAGCTCATCAATTTGATTTTGCTTGTTTGCGTGCATTTGGAAGATACGTGAAATACGCTCTTTTGAATTTGTACGTGTATTCAATACGTAAGAACCTGCTGGCAATTTACCAGAGTAAGCACGTGTAAAACACAAACGACCTACGAAAGGATCCGTTGCAATTTTAAATGCCAAACCTGCAAAAGGCTCGTCGAAAGACGGTTGGCGAGTAACTGGCTCATCTGTCTTAGGATTGATTCCTTCGATAGCATCAATATCCAATGGAGAAGGAAGAATTTCCATCACCATATCCAACATTGCCTGAACTCCTTTGTTTTTGAAAGAAGAACCACACATCATTGGAACAACTTTTCCGGAGATAGTAGCCTGACGTAATGCATTCAAAATTTCACGCTCTGTCAAAGAGTTTTCATCTTCGAAGAATTTCTCCATCAATGACTCGTCAAATTCAGCAACTGCTTCCAATAACTCAGAACGCAATCTGCGTGCATCATCAATAATATCAGCAGGGATTTCAACTTCCTGGAAAGTCATACCCATATCGTGCTCATTCCACTCGATTCCTTTGAAATTGATCAAGTCAACAACTCCTCTGAAGTTATCTTCATCACCAATGTTAATTTGTAATGGCAAAGCGTGGCTACCCAACATCTCTTTCACCTGGTTACAAACATTTAAGAAATCAGCTCCCTGACGGTCCATTTTGTTAACGAAACCAATACGGGGAACATTGTAGTTATTAGCTAAACGCCAGTTTGTTTCAGATTGAGGCTCAACACCATCAACTGCTGAAAACAAGAATACCAAACCATCCAATACACGTAAAGAACGGTTTACCTCAACTGTAAAGTCAACGTGTCCCGGAGTATCAATGATGTTGATATGATAATTTTGGTCTCTGTATTTCCAATTTACGGTTGTAGCAGCAGAAGTAATGGTAATACCACGCTCTTGCTCTTGCTCCATCCAGTCCATTGTAGCACCACCATCGTGTACCTCACCAATTTTGTGGTTTACACCTGAGTAGTACAAAATACGCTCAGTTGTAGTTGTTTTCCCAGCATCAATGTGAGCTGCGATACCAATGTTTCTTGTAAATTTAAGATCTCTAGCCATTTCTTAGAATCTAAAATGTGAAAACGCTTTGTTAGCTTCAGCCATACGCAATGTATCTTCCTTCTTTTTGAAAGCAGCACCTTCTTCTTTCGAAGCAGCGATGATTTCCGAAGCCAATTTACCAGCCATGGACTTTTCATTACGTTTACGAGCGTAACCAATCAACCATTTCATAGCCAATGATTGTTTACGTCCTTCACGAACAGGAGTCGGGATTTGGAAAGTAGCTCCACCAACACGACGGGAACGAACCTCCACAGATGGAGTTACGTTGTCTAATGCTTTCTTGAACACTTCCAATCCTTCTTGATCTTCTAATTTTTTATCTACGATCTCTAAAGCATCGTAGAAAATTTTAAATGCCAAATTCTTTTTTCCGGAGTACATTAAGTTGTTAACGAACTTAGTTACTGTAACGTCATTAAACTTTGGATCCGGGAGGATGGCAATCTTTTTCGCTTTTCTTCTTCTCATCTCTTAAAAGTTTAATTATTTCTTAGCTTTTGGACGTTTTGTTCCGTACTTAGAACGACGTTGTGAACGGCCTTCAACACCTGCAGTATCTTCCGCACCGCGAACGATGTGGTAACGAACCCCTGGTAAATCTTTAACCCTTCCACCACGCACAAGAACCAAAGAGTGTTCTTGTAAGTTGTGACCTTCTCCTCCGATATAGGCATTCACCTCTTTACCGTTGGTAAGACGAACACGCGCTACTTTTCTCATAGCTGAGTTCGGCTTCTTAGGTGTAGTGGTGTACACACGTACACATACTCCTTTGCGCTGCGGGCAAGAATCCAAAGCCGCTGACTTTGACTTCTTTACTACCGCAGTCCTTCCCTTTCGCACTAACTGTTGTATAGTTGGCATACAGTACTCAAATTTTGATAATTAATAAATATAATATTCCCCAAAGAACACACTTTGAGGGGTGCAAAGATAGATAGAAAAACTTACAAAGCAAGAGTTTCAGTAAAAAAGTGCTGTTTTTGAACAAATTAGTGTTGATGAAATAATATCCGGAAAATGTAAAACGAAAAAAGCGACTCCAAAAAGCCGCTTTGAGTTATTACCAATTTTATTTCATCACCTTCCTGAAAGCTGGATCACCTTAACGACCTTTTCTCCGTTCTGATTTTCAAGATTCAAATAATAGGTTCCCTGCGGTAATTCTGACAGATCAATTTCCACTAAAGTGACATTCGGACGAAACTCTTTCAAAGTGGAACCGATCATATTGATTACCTGAATTTGTTTTAAAGGAAGCTCTGACAACAATTCAATATTTCCTGAAGATGGATTTGGAAAGACCGACACTTTATTCATTTCTGTTTCCTCTAAACCAAGATGGATTTCACACGCTTCGCCACTGGGATTATAAAACAAACTATCGTCTTCGAAACATAAAAAACTTAACTGGTCCCATTCAACGATTATTGTGCTGTCACAGCTCCTTGGGAAAGGCAATAAATATCCCAGAGCCCCAAAGCGTGAATTTGCTTTACCCTGAATGAAACAATTTGCATCAGGTGCATAACCCATTGTTAGTTCTGTGTAATTCTGCCCGCCGATATTTACTGCTCCAACAGATTCAACAATAGCAACAGAAGTATCGTTACAGTCAAAAGACGGATTTACACCTGTTTGAAGCAGCCATTGGTCACCAACTTGCGCAGAAAAATCATATAAAACAGAAAAATGATCGATATCCCAATAATAGACGGTATCATTTGACACATAGACAGCTCCTTGTATATAATCCGAAGAAGTTTCCATCAAACCTCCATTGGGGCCGGTTGTGAAGAATTCATGCTTCACCGATTTCAATTTGGTACAAACCTGATTCTGGAGAGTCGTATCGCCATCCTCCCAAACCTTGATGTACCCGGATGAAATATTGTAAAAACGGTAGTGCCAAACCGCATTTCCTTTTGTCCAGATGGATTGAGAAAGCGAAGACAAACTGATCAAAGCAAAAATGAATAGTAAACTTTTTTTCATGTTTAAAATTTAGAGGTACACCTCTAAAATGATTCTTCTCCCTAAAGGTTGGAAATCAGAACACAACTTAATGATTTGTTAAACTGAATGGATTAATTAAACCCTGTAGCAAACTGCATTGATATTCATCCCTGCTCCTACTGAAGCAAAGAGTACAAGGTCACCTTCCGCAATTTTATATCCGTTCAGCTCTTCACGCTTCACCATACTTAATAAGGTAGGAATGGTGGCCACCGAACTGTTTCCCAATTTATGAATATTCATCGGCATCACGTGTTTCGGCATTTCAGAAATCCCATAAAGCTTATATAGATCACGAACGATCGCCTCATCCAGTTTTTCATTTGCCTGGTGGATGAAAATCTTCTTAACATCCGTTATTTGAACGCCGGCCTTATCCAAACAATCCTTCATAGCAATCGGCACATTCTTGATAGCATACTCGTACACTTTACGGCCTTTCATTTTTACGTAACGAATACGCGGATCGGATTCCGGGAAGTTTGATTTTCCCAAATCCAGGTAAGTTACCTCATCTTCGCAATGGCTTTGTGCACTGAAAGAAAGAATTCCGGAATTGGAATCCTGCGCTTCCAGAATAGTTGCTCCGGCTCCATCTGAGAAAATCATGCTGTCACGATCGTGCTGGTCTAAAACCCGGCTCAATGCTTCGGCACCGATTACCAAACATTTCTTCGCCATTCCTGCCTGCATAAAAGCATGAGCCTGGATCAAGCCCTGCAGCCAGCCCGGACAGCCGAAAATCAAGTCATAAGCCACACAATTGGGATTTTTGATTCCCAAGCTGTGTTTCACCCGTGAGGCAATAGACGGGATCATATCAGTTTGTATAGTATGTTTGATGACATTCCCGAAATTGTGGGCTACAATAATCTGATCGATCGTTTCACGATCACAATTCCCATCCCGAAGTGCGTCTTCTGCAGCAATTGCAGCTATGTCCGAACAATTCAAATCTTCAGATGCATACCTTCTTTCTTCGATACCTGTAATGGTTTCAAATTTCTGGGCAATGACCTCAGGCTTTAAAGGAATGGGCTGCTGATTCTCATCATAAAATTTATGAAGCGCAAAATCAGCATTTGTTTTAACTACTGTCGGAATGTATCTTCCGATACCTGTAATTACACTTTTCATGTTTGTTTTTAAAACGTTAGTCACTAATTACAGAAGCTTCCGGGGTAGTTGTTTTTCGTTTGGAAGTTGGGATGCTCAGATCAAAGGTAAGAACAATTTGAAGGGAAGGAATTTTTTTAAACTTTTTTAATAGGATGTAAGCTGTTTCTAAATATATAATTGATACTCCTTTGAGAAGTCAATCATCAGACCACGTTTGGTATACGTTTTAATTAATCGTTCTCTTTTTATATTGTCATTCTTCAAAATAGTCATTTTATAAGGCTTGACCAACAAATTGATCTCAGAATCCGGATACTTTTTATTCAAATAATCATAGGCTTTCACAAAATAGGCATCCAACTCCATTTTCTCCAACCCAGTTTCATCTGTCGGATAATTGATTGCCGGAGTATTGTCCATCCCGATCAGGAAATAAGTAAAATATGTTTTGTGAATAGCTTTTGCGCGATCTGTCTCTATAAAATCAGGATTCTTTTTGATGAATGTCTCCCAACGAATCAAACGTTCTACATACTCTTCCTCTGTAATAATAATACCTGCATCGTGCTGGAACGAATCATCATCATCTGAACGGTACAATTTCAGAAAAGAGCGCATAACAGGCGAAAGCATGGAATAAAAATTGGTTCTCAAAAATGACCTGTCTGTTCCAGCCATCAGGTTCCCCTCCCAAATTTCCAAACGATATCCGTTGCGGATCAATTTCTTTTCATACTTTTTTAAATAAGGCAAATCCAGCGTTATCTCGTTAGTCCGTTCAACTTCATTCCAATACACTTTCTGCAAAACTGAATCCTGTTCAACTGCCAAAGAAACAGCCGGCTCCAATTGTTCATAAAATTTATGGAATAACACAAACGCACTGTCACACAATTTCTGATCCGACCCGGAAAAGAGTTCCTTATATTTCCCCGTTGCCAGGCTTATCGATTTTTCATTGGTTGAGTCAAGAAATGCTAAATATGTTTTGTACTCTGCCAATAAATTTCTCACTTCAACTGGTGTCTTCACTTCCTTTTTTACTTCTTTCGAAGGTTTTTCAGGAGACGGGGATGAACAGGCTGCAAGACACAAACATCCAATAATTAATCCGTGTAGATTCATCTTTTTCAGTTTTGAAAAATCAGGAGATCACACCCTGTGATTATCTGCCTTCCAATTCTTAATCAGCTCCTTGATTTGTTTTTGATTTAAATCTTCTGCAACTGTTTTTTCAACCAATGGAATTAACTCTTCATCAGAAGCAAAACGCAAAGCGATGATTTGACCCAATCGCAATTTTGGGTTTATGGATTTACCTGTTAGGATAAAATGGCGTAAACTTTCCTCAGCACGAATCGCTCTGTCTTGCGCCTTCAAAGCAAAAGTACGGGATAGTAACATTAAAATAAGAAAAGCAAAAGAATACATCACCAACAAAATGGGAAGAAGTACATTCTCCGAATTTGAAATTGCCTGAATTAAAAAGTACACCGAAATTACAATCGCCGATAACACCATTAATAATAAAACTCCATGATACATAGGAGACAATCTAATATGATTGGATTTATTTTGACTAGCCATACGATTAATTTAATTGTTAAAAAGTGCTTTAAAGTTAACTTTCAAAAGCAACAAATTCAATGATCCTTGAATTATTTATACCATTTCACATCCATAAGCTTTCTGCAGATAGCAAGTTCTGGAGGTTTTATCAAAACAATGCCCCCTTTACTACTAAAACTGTGCAACTACAAAAAGGCGATTCAGTATACACACTTACGGATGGTTTTGCAGATCAATTTGACGGACCAAAAAGACAAGAAGTTCAGAGTGAAACAATTGGAACAAGTGATGATCTATTAATTATTGGCGTTTCGATTTAAACGATTTTTATCTAAATAGCCATGAATCCAACAGTAGGATCAAATAAATCGGCAATACATCCCTCATTAAAAATTCAAATTTAAACTTTTCAAGAAATTACGCATTCGATATTCTGGTTTATGCCCGTCAATGTTTTAACTTTGTAAACATGAATTATCTAGACGGATTAAACGAAAGCCAACGCATTGCAGTAGAGAATTTTGAAGGGCCAACCATGGTGATTGCCGGGGCAGGTTCCGGGAAAACAAGGGTACTCACGATGCGCATCGCTTACATGATCGATCATGGAGTTGATCCGTTCAACATCATGGCATTGACCTTTACCAATAAAGCCGCAAAGGAAATGACCGAACGAATTGGTTCGATTATCGGTTCGGGCGAGGCAAAAAACATCACCATGGGAACTTTCCACTCCGTTTTTTCGCGCATTCTCCGAATCAATGCCGACCGATTAGGTTATCCGCAAAACTTCACTATTTACGATACGCAGGACACCAAAAGTCTCTTAAAAGACATCGTTAAAGAATTGAACCTCGACGATAAGATCTATAAACCAAGCATGATTTACGGACGTATCTCGGCAGCAAAGAACAACCTGCTTTCGGCAGACGATTATTTGCAAAATCCGGAGATCATGGACGAAGACAAGCAAAGTCAGCGCCCCGAATTGGGACGAATCTACAAAGCATATGCTGTTCGCTGTTTCAAAGCCGGTGCAATGGATTTCGATGATCTCTTGTATCAAACAAACATCCTGCTGCGTGATTTCCCGGATGTACTTTCGTATTACCAGCATAAATTCAAGTACATTTTGGTGGACGAGTACCAGGATACCAATTACGCTCAATACCTGATTGTAAAAAAACTGGCTGCCGTTTATGAGAATATCTGCGTGGTTGGAGATGATGCACAAAGTATCTACTCTTTCCGCGGAGCGAATATTCAAAACATCCTGAATTTCCGAAATGACTACCCGGATTATAATTTGTATAAGCTGGAACAAAACTACCGCAGTACGCAGAACATTGTTGATGCTGCAAACAGTGTCATTGCTAAAAACAAAGAACAGATCCAAAAAAGCGTTTGGACACATAACGATAAAGGAAATCTTATTCGTGTCATTCGGGCCATGACAGATAACGAAGAAGGTAAAATTATTGCAAATAAGATTTTTGATGTCAAGCACCAGGAAACTGGTGACTGGACAGATTTCGCCATTCTATACCGGACCAACCGTCAATCGCGTGCATTTGAGGAAGCTCTGCGGAAAATGAATATTCCTTACAAAATCTACGGTGGACTTTCATTCTATCAGCGTAAAGAAATTAAGGACCTTTTGTCTTATTTCCGCCTCACAGCCAATCAGAAAGATGAGGAAGCACTAAAACGTGTTATCAACTATCCGAAACGCGGAATCGGAAAAACATCCTGGGAGAATATTATCATTGCGGCAAACCATTACGATGTATCTATTTGGGAGGTCATCTCTGATTGGAGCAAGTTTCCGGTTTCTATTCCAAATGCTACGAAACAAAAGATCGCGGAATTTGTGATTATGATTCAAAGCTTCACCGCTCAGTTGAATTCTCAGAATGCTTATCAAATGGCACAGACCATTGCAAAGAGTTCCGGAATTCTAAAAGAATTGTATTCGGATAAGGACAAAGGTCCGGAAGAAGTGGAACGCTACCAGAACATTGAGGAATTATTGGCTGCGATCAAAGAATTTACCGTTCAAAGAGGAGAAGACGATCCGGCAACATTAGCAGATTTTATGATCGACGTTGCATTGCTCACAGATGCTGATAATGAAAAAGAAGAAGACAAGAATAAAATCAGTTTAATGACCATTCACTCCAGCAAAGGATTGGAGTTTAAACACGTTTACCTGGTTGGTTTGGAAGAGAATTTGTTTCCTTCTCAACTTTCCATTAATTCCCGAACAGAACTGGAGGAAGAAAGACGTTTGTTTTATGTGGCTGTAACACGAGCTGAAAAGAATTGCACGATTTCCTATGCTGCTTCCCGTTTCCAATGGGGAAACCTGATCACATCAGAACCAAGTCGTTTCATTTCAGAGATCGATCCGGATTTCTTAAGCTTTGAAACCGCATACGGCGCTCCACAGGGCGGCGGACGTTCGTTAAATGCCGGAAGAGGGGGATTTGACAAGCCTTTTACCGGCGGATTAAACAGAATGCCCGGATCTCCAAGCGCTCAAACTTCGCCAAGAGGAATGAAAAGCATGTCTGAACTGAATTCAAAATCCGGCACAGGAGATTCCAACATCGATATTAAAGTGGGATACAATGTAGAACACGAACGATTCGGAAAAGGGAAAGTGACCAAATTGGAAGGAAGTGGTGTTGATCGAAAAGCAACCATTTTCTTTCCACATGCCGGGGCGAAAACCCTGCTGCTTAAATTTGCGAAATTAACGGTTCTTGATATCGAATAAAAAAAGGCATCTGTCTGTAACAAATGCCTTTTATTCTTTTTCAAACTATTCTGATTACCAGTAGAACATTCCGGTAATTATTCGATCTCCAAAGGGCTGACCTTTCAATTTTTCTGTTAGTTCAGTAATTAATTCTGCCTCCGTATACTGCTTCCCTTTTTTCTTAGGTTGAGCAATCTGTTCTGTGCTTGGAGCAATTACTTCTACTTTTTTAGCGAAATAAACAATACTTCCGTCTTCCGTTGCCAGGCCAAGAACTGCTCCGGGTAAACCCTGGATATTCTCAGGTCCGACAGTTGGAACAATATCCGTTGTGTACCAGGCATAAATACGAGTCGAATCATCTTTTTGCCAGATTACACGGGTACATTCATAACCGGCAATTTTACGCGTTTTATCCGTGATCTTCCAGGTATGCTTAACCAAGCTGTCACCAACCGTCATGGAATTACCCATCATGTCCATATAGACAAAACGCTGTCCTTTGTTGAAGTCATTGTAAACCGTGTTCTTCATGGTCAAAAAACTTTGCGGATCAGGTTGCTCCGGAGCAATGTAAGAAAATAAAGAAGTACTATCATTAAAGTATAGTGAGAACTCCTCGATTTTTACTTTATTCTTTTCCCCTACAAACTGGCGCATCCGCTCATCGTCAAAGATCTTCCAAAGATTTGTTCTGCGTTCGTAAATTATCTTTCCCTCACGAACAAGTTCTCCCTGAGCCTGTGCTAAGCCCCCAAGGAATAAGAATCCTAAAAGGATCACTGTTTTAATACCAGCCATTGCCTTCATCTTCTTTCGTTTTAAAGTTATTAAATCTAAGTGTCATTTTCGCCATGAAGTAACGACGAATGATATTGGTTCTCTGATCGATGATTACGTTATTATCTACCGATCTGTAGTTACTGATATTCTGATTTAAGATATCGTAAGCTTCAATTCCAAAAAGTAAGTTCCCTGTTTTCAGGAAAGAACGTTGGATTGACATATTCCAGATCAGGTAATTTGCGTTATAACCATTTGTTCTTCCTGTATTGACATTATATGTTGCATCCGTTTTAAAGAACCAACGGTAAGGAAGTGTCCAGTCAACAACCGCTCTAAAATTATACGTTGTATACGGTTGATTGGACAAGGTAGATAAAGAGTTGTATGGAATATTGTAGTCGATTCCTCCACCCAATTCTGTTCTCAACGAATCACCATTGTAATTCAAAGACAAATCCGTTCCTACCCCGGTATTTCTGGTATCGTTATCAATCGAATTGATCCGGTTCATGGAAGAGGTGAAGTTACCGTTTGCATTTACTTGTAAACTCAAGTCTTTCACTCCCTTCATTGGAATTCCGGCACCTGCCCAGTAGTACAAGAAATCTGAATTTTTTACATTAATTGCCTGGGAAATAGATCCTCCGTTCGGACCAAAAATAGTGTTTGTACTAAAGTTATCCTTAATATGGGAATAGCTGAATCCGGAATACATATAGAATCCGCTTAATCCTTTCCAGGTATTGAAATTACCATTAATACTATGGCTGTAATTCGGTTTCAGTTCAGAGTTACCGATTTGGATGAAGTTCGGGTTTGTGTTGTTCAAAACCGGCTGCAACTGATCGATCGAAGGCAAACTTGAGTTTGTGTTATACTGAATCATCAAACGAGTTGTTTGGCTGAACTTGTAACGGAATACGATTCGTGGTAAAACATTGTTCTGATCCTGCTTGATCAATGAATCGGTGAAAATATTTCGGTTGTTGATATCAATTCTTCTCACACGGGAGCCCACAGACAATCTCAATTTCGCATTTTCATAGATTAAGAATGCTCCTGCACGGTGCTGCTGCCTGTCCGTTTTAAATTTATTAGAGAATAAGCTGTCTACATCCACATATTCACCATTCACAGGATTCAACGTAGTTTTACGCTGGTCGTTGTCGTTTCGATAGAACTCGTAATCAAATTCCAACTTAAATTTCTTTCCCAGCGGTTCAAAATAATCTACATAAGCTGTGTGAGACATCGAATTGCTTCTGATCTCTTTTTTCTGGTCGAATCTCAATCCACCATTTGATGTATTAGTAACTGCATTGGTATCCGAAGAAAGCAGATCACCATTCGATGTATTATCTGTCCCAACAAAGTTGTAACGGGCAAGTAACTTACGATTCTTCTTTTTGAAATCTCTAAATAGACGGAAAGTCGTATTCAAACTGGAACCTGTTGCTTTACTTCCGTTTTCAATGGTTGTAAAACGAGTCAACATGGTGTCTTCTGACAAGAAATCAGTTCGCGATAAAGTATTCTGATCAGTCAGGTTGTACTGGAACTTAGGTTCCAATTCAAATCGGGTCAATGAATCGATTTTTTGAGAATACTTCACACCGATCTGGTGCTGCATATACTGTTCCTTCGTATAACTGTTCAAATCAGTTGTATAAGAAGTGTCCGTCAATAAATACTGGGAACGACTGTTCGTCTGTGATTTCACTCCGTATTGTGCGAAGGAATAATTCAAACGTACTTTCGCGCCTTTTTTGAATTTCTGATCCAGATAGAAACCTCCTTTAAATGTATTCGGAATCCCTTCATTCTCATTTTGTCCATCCTGGCTGTATGATTGAATATCATCGTTTTCAGCCATCCAGTCACGTCCTTCAGACAAACCAAATTTGAACATATCACTTCCATTCAGGTTTGTTTTAGGTGTATTTGAACCTAAAGCGTAAACCGCCAGTTTTTGATTCTTATTGTAGGAATTAACGAGCATTTCTCCTTCATAGAATCCATGATTGGGAGTTGTGAACTGATCGATTCCACCGGCGAGATTGATTTTTCCAAAATACCCCTTCTTGGCTTCATCTTTCAGCTTGAGATCAAGTACCTGGACCTTTTCATCACTTCCGTCTTCAGCATCTTTCTCGTAAACCTCTACTGTTTCGACTCCTTTTGCTGCAAGGTTTTTAGTTGCTATTGTCGGGTCATTTCCAAAGAATTCATCCCCATCAACCAATACCTGACCGATTTCTTTTCCCTGATTTTTGATTTTCCCATTTTCGTCGATCGTCATACCTGGCAATTTCCGGATCAAATCCTCCACCACCGCATTTTCCTTTACTTTAAACGAATCCGCGACATATACGAGCGTATCTCCACGGTAATAGATAGGATTGCGATTTGCATAAATCAAGACTTCATCCAAAGCAGTGCTTTTATCCGGCATTGCGAGTGTATCTAATACAAAAGAGCTATTCTCTTTGGATCCAAAGAAAAAAGCACGGAAAACTCCGTAATTCGGATGAATGACCGTAAATTCAACTGTATCAACAGGAAGGATGAACTGGATGTTACCATATTTATCTGAACGCTTAAAGTCCAGTAGAACTGAATCTCTGACACGCTTCACCACACCTACTGCGTTTCTCACAATGGTTTGGGAATTCGTATCAACAACATTTGCCTTAATTATCATCGTTTGGGAATCACCCCAATACGCAATTAAGAGGAAGAATAGAAGTGTAATTTTTTTCAATGCGATGAGTATTTGATGGTACAAAATTAGACGGAAATTCTTCGGTTTAACAAAAAATATGCAAAACGTTACAGTCCCTGTATGAATGGCGGAGAAAACAGTTTAACGGAAGTACTAAAAAAACAGGAGTCCGTCGGATGGACTCCTGTTCTCAACTGCACATCGTTTAACCTAACCACTATTTACTCTGACCTAAAACTTAACGACCTGCCTGACTTCCACTTCTGTAACCCTTTGAGAATTGCCTTCTTTATCTACATATGTTCGATTCACCAATCTCCCGGAGACAGCGAGTTTATTTCCTTTTTTACAGTAATTGGTTAAAAAACTGGCCGTATTTCCCCAGGCAAACATTCGGTACAAAGCTCTGGAGTCTGACTCAACTTTCTTCAATTGATTGTCCACCGCAAACTGAAAACGGGCAACCATAGAACCATTTTCGAAAGTGGTGATGGTGGCGTCTGATCCCAGACGCCCCACCAACGTAACTTGATTTCGCAGCATTTTATAAAATAATTAAGTCATTGACTTCGATCTCGGAGAACATCTTCCGTTCACCCGACTCCGTTTTATAAAACCGGCTGACCAACTTACCTTCCACCGCCACATTTATTCCTTTCGTGCACAATTCTTCCAGGATATTCACCCATCTGCCAAAAGCCGTAAGCCGATGCCAATCCTGTTTTACCTGCAGATTTCCATCCTTATCCAGGTAATGCTCTTTCGTGGCAAGAGAAAAATTAACTACTCGTCTTCCTCCGGGTAAAATGCTCACTTTTGGATCTGAGCTTATCTTCCCGATAATATTTACATGATTCATATGCAGAACCTGATCCTGTTTAATAGAAGTATTCATGATTACCCGGATTAATTGTTTTCTTGTTTTTTTCCGTTCAAAAGCACAAACTCATTGAGTTCGATTTCAGTAGAGAATCTTTTCTCGCCTTCCTTCGTTTCATAAGATCTGTTGACAATTCGTCCTTCAATCACTACCTCTGAACCTTTGTCCAGAATTTTCTCAACCCGGTCACACATATTTCCCCAGGCAATTACCGTATGCCATTGAGTGTTATCTTCCCACTCGCCTTTTTTATTCTTAAAGCGCTCGTTCGTCGCTATCGATAAGCGCACTTTTTTTGCTCCTGATTCAAATGTCTGCGGAACCGGTTTCGCTCCTAATCGTCCGATTAAATTCACTTTGTTTTTTAGCGTGTTCATACTTGTTTGTTTTAAACGTTTGTAAAAATTTGATTCGATTGGCTTTCAACCGATTTGATGATGCAAAGTTGTGGGAGTGGAAAAATCAAATTCGGTTATTATCTAATTACTGTCGACTATTTTTCGCTTACAAGTAGTTAAAATCGTTTTTAATACTGAATATCAACTAATTAACCAAATAAATTTTTATTCGCTTTGAATGATTAAATTCGTCTCAATTATCAATCTTTAAACTTATGTACCGATCATTCATTCTTTCATTTTCTCTTTTATTGGTTTTTGGCTGTTCAAACAACCAGAATAAAATGACTACCGGAAAGAACGACTCTGATGAAGCTCTTGAATTGATGAAACAAAAACTGAAACTGAATAAAAAGAACTATTCGATCAGGATTGGAGAAAAAGTGAAAATTTATTATTCCACCAACAGTTGCTGTCCGTTTTGTGCTCCCCGTTTAAACCAATTAACAAGTATCAGGTATATAGGTCATAAAATGGAAATAAATCCATGCGAAGAATGTGATGGAAGTAATGTCCTCAGCTCAATTAACTTCAAGGGAGTGAAGAAAGGTATTGATACGATTTTCACACAAATAATAACCCCACATCAAAAATGTGATTCTATAACAGATCTAAAGGATTTCAGCATCCACATTATCCGTGTGAACTAAATAATCAACCCATTTCATTTGAGTCTATTCCATTTCCCGGGAAATAATTAAATTCACTTCAAATTATTTAGTTGACACTATGAAACCAATTGTATTTGTTCTTTCTTCCATTTTGTTTACCGCTTGTTCTACAGGTGAAATCAAAGAATCCATTAATGATGCCGGTGACGCTGCCGGTCAAACTGCAGGTGAATTCTTCGAAGGAGCTACCAAAGGCGTTCAAAAAGCATTTGACGTAAAAGTTTCCATTGATCCACAGCTAAGAACGAAAGGAATTGAGTTTGGGAAAACACAAGTTGCCAGTGATTCTGCTGGAACGGATAACTTATTGACCGTCTATGTCATTTTCAATCAAAACTTTAAAGGAAAATTAACAGCTAAGGCCTTTGATGACAAAAAACTCGAAATGGGCAGATCAAGTGTTGAAGTGCAAGGAAAAAAGGACGAAGCAAAATTTGTTGATTTCCATTTCGACCCTAGAACTAATCTTGACAGTAAAAACGAATTAATCATTCAATAAGCTTATGACACAGCAAAAAGGATTTAAAATAATTGGCATTTCAGCCATAACATCCAATAACAACGGAGAAGCATCTACTGTAATCGGAGCGCTTTGGGGACAATTCATTTCAGAAAACCTGCTGGAGAAAATTCCCAACACCTTGAATACTGATATTGTTTGCATCTATACAGATTACGAAAGTGATTACACCGGGAAATATACCTGTATACTGGGCATGAAAGTTTCTTCTTTGGATACTGTTCCTGTCGGTTTGATTGGCCGGGAATTCCCGGGCGGAGATTTTGAGTTGTTCCTGGCGAAAGGCGGACTCCCGGAAGCATTGATAGATACCTGGAAATCCATCTGGGCACAGGACAAAACATTGAATAGAGGTTACACATACGACTACGAAGTTTATGACGATCGCTCACGACTTGGTGAGGAGTCTGAGGTAGCTATTTACATTGCTAAAAAGTAAATCTATTTTATGACAATTTGTATCTCAGGTGCTAGCGGCCTGGTAGGAAATGAAATCCTGATCCAGCTTCTGAATGATCCTAAAACCGAAAAAGTTTTGGTCTTGGCAAGAAATCCGCTGGGTTTTGGTCATCCTAAAATGCAGGTCGTTATCCTTCCTTTTGATCAATTGGGGCAATTACAAGTCTCTGAAAAAATCGATATCGGATTCTGCGCATTGGGCACTACTCTTCGAAAAGCGGGAAGCAAATCACGCCAGCAGGAAATAGACCGCGATTATGTCGTTGCTTTCGGGAAGTTTTGTGAAAAAGCCGGTGCCAATAAACTTGGAATCGTTTCTTCCATCGGTGCCAATTACAAATCCTCCAATTTCTATTTGCGAACAAAAGGTGAAATGGAACAAGGTATTATCAAATTGGAAATCCCCACAACTGTTTTTATCCGACCATCATTCCTAATCGGCCCCAGAAAAGAAAGAAGTTTCAGCGACAAGTTGATCCAGGGATTTTCCATGATAATTAGTCCCTTATTAGTTGGAAAAGCAAGAAAATACAAAGGCATTCACGGATCAAAAGTTGCCCAAAAACTAATCGAATCCACTTTATCTGAATCAGTTGGAGTTCATTACATCTAAACAGATCTTTTATAAATCGATTCAGTAGTGTTACCTTCGCAAGATGAGTTTGAAACTAAAATATCCGGAGCACAACCCTGCAATTTATCGCTTGCTCCCGGCTATTGTCTGTTTCCTGTTATTCGGAAGTTATTCAGCTCACGCTCAGCCCCTCGGAAAGCTCATTGAATCCAGTTTAAATACCCGTTCTCCCTTTACAATTCGTGTTTACGGGACAGAAGATGGAATCCCGCAGCACCAAATCGCTGCAATGATCCCTGATAAAACAGGAAATCTACTCATTGGAACCGCAAACGGACTTGTTCAATTCAACGGACAAACTTTCACGGATATCAATCCAACAGATGAAAGCAGGAAGATTCTCTGCATTAAAATGTACCTCGATCCAAAGACAAATATCCTTTACGGCATCAATAACCAATCACATTTATTCCAGATTACCCCGATTACAAAAGTCCTTTTGAAAGGAGACAACCTGGGAGCTTCTTTCTACCATGATTCCATTATTTATGTCAATTCAAAACAGGAAGTTCGAATTGCCAAACTCGGCTCAAAAAAGAGTCGGTTCGTTGCTTCCTTGGATTATAGCGGATGTATCTCCGGAATTGGAGTAATTGGTAAAACCCCATTCTTTTCAGACCCTACCGGAACTTACATTTTACAGCATTCAACCTGGCTCAAACTATCCAAAGAGACTTATTTCCGGGCCAAAAAAAATCCTTACACTGGCGAAAACTACTTCCTCGGGTTGAATGGGATTGCTGTTTATTACAAAGGAAAGTTAATTCCTCAAAAATTCAGGGGAAACACCGATGACGCTTATTTTACGGATATTGCTTTCGGCCCCCATGAGGAAATCTTTCTATCCTCTCACAAAGGACTTTTTTACAAAAACCCGCTGCAACCGGCCTTTGAATCTCAAAACGAGCATTTTCCGAGCAAAATAATCTTATCACTTTTCTACAATTCGGATGAGAACTTTCTTTTTGCAGGAAGCAGTGATAAAGGGCTTCTCCAGTTAAAGATGAAGCAATGCATGTCCATCTATGACGAACCGACCCTGATGGAATCTTCTCTGAGTTCCATTATCAAGACACCCAATAATGAATTACTCGTATCAGGAACCCACGGAAGCATTTTCAAATTCAGCCAGAGTTCTATTTCAAGTTATTATAGCAAACAAACAGATTTTGCATGCCTTGCAACTATCAACGGTGAAGTATGGGCCGGGACCTGGGGAGCAGGTATCATGGTGCTTAAAAACAATAAGCTGGTGAGAATCATCAAAAAAGGTTTCCACGAGCATCCCGTGCATGCCATTTTCCAGGATAGAAAGAAACGGATTTGGATTGGAAAGGAAAACGGGAT
Source organism: uncultured Fluviicola sp. (assembly GCA_965650365.1). Lineage (GTDB taxonomy): Bacteria > Bacteroidota > Bacteroidia > Flavobacteriales_D > Crocinitomicaceae > Fluviicola. The sequence goes on from CBFGOJ010000004.1 coordinate 23,238, forward strand.
TTCTATGGGAGAAACCTCCAATGATTTAAAACCGGTATTCGAATCCCTAAAAATAGGATTGGTCATTTGTTTCTACCAACTCAAAAACGGGGACATCCTGGTTGGCGGAGAAGATGGTGTTTTCATTTTTTCCGAGGACCTAAAGCTGAAAAAGCAATTCGGGATCCGGAACGGATTGAATGGAAAAGAAGTGCGGGCTTTCTACGAAAAGAAAGACGGAACTTTTTACATCGGGACCTATGGTGGTGGTTTGTATTATTGGGACTACAAAAAACTCCGCCCTTTAAGCAGAATGAGAAACTGTTTGCTGGACAACGATATCTTCTCACTCGCTCCGGATGAAAAAGGAAATTTATATATTTCCTCGAACCATGGTTTATATGTAATCAACGAACAGAAAATTGATGATTTCCTTGCCCGCAAAGTGAATTTCCTCATTCCGTTCCGCCTGGGTCATGACGATGGGATTCTCAATACCGAATTCAATGGAGGATTTCAAAATAATTATTATACCAGCGATAACAAACACTTTTATTTCCCAACGATACAAGGAGTAATGATCAGTTTTTTCCAGGTCCCGAAATACCGAAAATTACGGCCGTTCTTAAAAGAAGTGGTTGTCAACGACAAGATCCAAAAGCTTTCCAATCACGTTTTTCCACGGAATACACATACGATCAACTTACAATATTACTGTCCGAACTTTACACAATTTTATAACCTGCATTATCAGTATAAACTAGTTGGACCGGATATCAAGGACGAATGGAGTTCTCCAACCAAGAAAGGTGAGATTAGTTTCAAAATGCTTCCGCCCGGAGAATACAAGGTTTATATGCGTGGAATTGACGGCTTCAACGACCACAGTCCGAATGAAATTATCTATGCTTTTAAAATAGAAAAACACATTTACGAAACACTTTGGTTCAGGCTTCTTGCTTTTGGATTAGTTTTCCTGCTCATTTTCTTATTAACCTATAAGCGTATCCAGATTTCGAAAGACCAGGAATTGAAAGACAGCGAGCATAAAAACACCATGTTTGAGCTCAAACTGAAAGCAATCCAGGCGAAAATGAATCCGCATTTTATTTTCAACTGCCTCAACAACATTCAATACCTGATCGTAATGGGAAAACAGGAAGAAGCAGAATCCGCTTTGAGCGATTTCTCCGTCCTTCTTCGAAAATTCCTGCAGCAAAGTGATAATTCATTCATTACCCTTCGGGATGAAGTAGAGTTATTGAAATCCTATATTTCCGTAGAGCGTTTTCGCTTCGAAGAAAGTCTGGATGTAGAAGTTTCGATCCCGGAGAACCTGCTTCACTTAAAAATTCCAACTCTTTTGATTCAGCCAACAGTTGAAAACGCTATTTTGCACGGGTTAGCCCATAAAAAAGGTGCTAAAAAATTAATCATTGAAGGATATCAGGAGGGCGACATTATCATCTTGAAAATTAATGATAACGGAATTGGAAGACAAGAGGCGAAACGCATTAATACCTATCGTGCAAATCACATTTCACACGGTTGGAATATGGTTTTGGACAAGATTAATTTATTAAAGGCAAAATATCAATATTCCATTATCTTTGAAATAATAGATAAACCGAACAACAGTGGAACAACTGTTATTTTCAAAATTCCATTGATGAATGAAGAAATGCTGGAAATTTAATTCGTAAAAACGGTGAAGGCACTTATTTTAGACGACATTCGGATAAGCAGAGAAGGTTTAGCAGCTTTACTCCATAAAATCGATCCAAGTATTGAAATTGCCGCTAGTGTTGCAACAGTGGAAGAAGCAAAACTGGTTTTCGATGAAATGAGCATTGATGTGGCGTTTTTGGACATTCAACTGCAATCCGGTACCAGCTTTGATTTGGTAGATGAAATTCCTTTTGAGACTAAAGTGGTATTCATTACAGCTTATGATGAACATGCTATTGCTGCGATTCGGAAAGGTGCTTTTGATTACCTGCTAAAACCTATCAATTCTTCCGATCTGAGAAATTGTATCCAGCGGATACAGGATGTAGACGCTCAAATGTCAGAAAACCAATCCACCACTTCTGATAAGAATGAAGAAAGTTTGGTACAGTCAGACCTTATTGGAATCACGGGACTGGACGCCATCATTTTCCTGAAAATCGAGGACATTGTTTATCTCAAAGCAGATGGTAAATACACCATGATCCAAACGATCAACGAACACATTACGAGTTCTAAGAATTTGAAGGTTTTCGAAACAATGCTCCCCGAATCCAAATTCATGCGCGTTCACCATTCCTTTTTATTGAATTTGAAGTACATCAAGAAATTCCAGAAAGAATACAATATGCTGATATTGGACAACGGATCTCAAATACCGGTTTCCAAATCGCGGAAAGACCTGTTGATGCAGCGATTGATGCACGTATAAACAAAAAAAATTCGTTATATCACGATATCATAATAACATGAAAACAGGATATCACAATTTGATAAAAAATAGGAGGTATTTTCGGCGATTCCTTAAATGACGGTAATATTAAAGCTGTCATCCAACGAAATCGCTCCTTCAATCACCTGGTGTGATCCCGGAATCTGTAAACCTTTCATCTTCCCGGTTTTTCCCTTGGAGATCAAATCCGTGAGTTGTTTTTCTGTCAGTTTTTTTCCCAACAGCTCAAAAGGGACCATGAATCCGCAAACCTTGAAATTACTACAACCAACTCCGCGTTTTCCGGTCATGAGTTTATGCGCTTTGCATTTCGGACAATCTAAATCCTCGATGCTTTGCTTTTCAGATTTCTTGCGCTCTTTCTTCTCTTTAACTACTTCAACAGGCTGGTCCGTATGCAGCTGAATGCGCACAGGAGCCTGGGAAAAAATCACCTCATCGGTCAATTCACGTACCATGATCATTAATTCACGTTTGAATTGTTCCAGGTCGTATTCTCCTTTTTCAATTAAGCGCAATTTCCGTTCCCACTGCCCGGTCAATTCTGCACTTTTCAGCAGCTCATTCTGAATCGTATCGATCAATCCCATTCCGGTACTTGTCGGAATGAGGTTTTTGCGTTTCTTCTCAATGTATTTCCGCTTGAACAGTGTTTCGATGATATTCGCACGAGTAGCCGGCCTTCCGATCCCATTTTCCTTCATCATATCACGCAGTTCTTCGTCATCCACCATTTTACCGGCAGTTTCCATTGCTCTGAGCAAAGTTGCTTCCGTGTAAGCTTTTGGAGGACTGGTTTTCCCCTGGTGAATGAATGGTTCATGCGGACCGCTCTCACCTTCTTCAAAATGCGGCATGGTTTGTTCCGGTTTTTCGGCCGCTTTCTTCCCTTCGGAATCGGAATCTTTGGTTTCTTCCCAAACTACACGCCAACCCGGTTCAATAATCTGTTTTCCGGTTGCTTTGAATTCGATTTGTCCCACTTTCCCTAAAACAGTAGTATTGGAAACCTTACATTCCGGGTAAAATGCAGCTATGAAACGGCGGACAATCATATCGTAGATCTGCTGTTCCGGATGGCTCAATCCGCTTGGCTGCACTCCGGTAGGAATGATTGCGTGGTGATCAGTAACTTTCTTATCGTCGAAAACCGTTTTCAGTTTCGGAATTGGTTTTGCCAAAACAGATTCGGTGAATCGGGAATAATACGTCAATCCTTTCATGATCCCTTCAATCTTCGGGTGAAGGTCTTCACTCAAATACGTCGTATCAACACGCGGATAAGTCACTAATTTTTTCTCGTATAAGCTCTGGACCATCTTTAGAGTTTCCTCTGCAGAATTTCCGATCTTCTTATTGGATTCAACCTGCAAAGATGTCAAATCGAATAGCCGCGGATTTCCTTCCTTTCCCTCTTTCTGTTCGAATGAAGTGATTTCAAAAGGATGTTCTTTTAAGTAAGACAATCCTTTATCCGCTTTATCCTGCGTTTTTAAACGATCAATGGATGCTGAGAATTCGGTCTCCCGGTACAGCGTTTTTAATTCCCAATATTCATCGGAGCGGAAAGCGTCAATTTCCTTCTGGCGATTAACAATCATTGCCAAAGTTGGAGTTTGTACCCGACCAATAGACAAGGTTGCTTTCCCCTGCCCGAATTTCTTGGTAAACAAACGCGTTGCATTCATTCCAAGTAACCAGTCGCCAATTGCCCGGGCGCTTCCGGCTGCGTATAAATTTTGGTATTGTTCGCCGGTTTTCAAAGCCTGGAAACCTTCCCGAATGGCTTCTTCCGTCAGGGAAGAAATCCACAAACGCTTGATTGGAACTTTACATTTTGCTTTGGAAAGCACCCAGCGCTGGATCAATTCTCCTTCCTGCCCGGCATCGCCGCAGTTGATTACCTCATCACAAGAAGTCACTAATTTTTCTATGACAGAAAATTGCCTTTTGACACCGGCATCATCAATGAGTTTAATCCCAAATTTGTCCGGGATAATCGGAAGATCTTCCAATTTCCAATACTTCCACTTCTCGTGATAATCGTGTGGTTCTTTGAGTGTGCACAAATGTCCGAAAGTCCAGGTTACCCAATAACCGTTCCCTTCGTAATAGCCGTCATGGCGCTGTTTGGCACCAATGACTTCTGCAATATCGCGGGCAACGGAGGGTTTTTCGGCAATGCACAATTTCATAACAAACAAAGTTAGTCAATGCGGATTGGCAGGACAAGGTGGTTTTGAACAAAATGAGAAAATGTTTCAACAAAATTTCCTAATATCAGGATGATGGATTATCATTAAAACATGATATCATGTTTTCGTTATATAACGAAGAAATATTTTATCAGGCAATCGAAAACAGCTTATTTCAAAACACGATCAATCTTCCTTCCTGTTAGGATACGTACTAAAATTATTTGCCCATATCCCCAATTTATGGATTCGGGCATAATTTTCAGCCACTTCGATTTGTTTCAGGAATCCATTGTAACTCTTTTTATCCATATACACCTTCACTTTGATTTTACCAAAGGAAGATTTCATTTCATTACAAACACAATCAGAATTGTAAGAGCTTGTTTGAATAAATTCATTACTTCTTCGTATACTTTTTCACCTGGAAACTTACCGCATGCTTCTCATCAGCTTCCTGCTCAAAAACGGTTTCTACATTCCAGGTTGATTCATCAAATTCCGGGAAGAAGGTCTCTGCTCCGTAAGTATGATTTACATGTGTGATATACATTTCATCCAGGACATTTAAAGCCATTGCTTCTTTGTAAATCTGTCCGCCACCGATAATAAAAACCGTTCTTTCGGTTTCATTCCTGTAATGTTCCAGGCAGGTTTCCAGAGAAGAAAAAACGACTGCTCCCGGAGCTTCATAGTTGCTATTTCGAGTCAAAACTGCATTTTCGCGATTTGGAAGCGGCCGAAATCGTTCCGGAATGGAATCGTAGTTCTTACGACCTGTGACGATAATATGTCCGGTGGTTGTTTCCTTAAAAAACTTCATATCTGCCGGCAAGTGCCACATCAAATCGTTGTTCTTTCCTATTCCGCGTTCGTTGTCCATTGCAACGATCAATGATACTTTCATTTAAGGGCTCTGTTTTTCAAATTTAATGACCAATACTTTGTCTGTCCGGATCAAAGCCCGCAATGCTTTTTCCAAAGGAGCTTTTGCGCGCTCAGGCAATTTCAGCCGGTTCCCCGAAGCAATCATTTTATTTCGAGCTTTGCGTTGTAAATGTGCCTTCTCGTAATCCTGCCAATCGCCATTCTCTAAACAAACTTCCGTTCCTTTCGGGTTAATTGAAACTGAGAGGAGTTCCGGCTGTGGAATCAGGATAGTCAAGGTGTCATTGTCGGGAAGAAATTGAAAATCTTTTCGTTTCAAATCCACTCCATATAAGAGTTCTCCTCTTACTATCAGGGTCAATTGCCGTTTAATGATACTCGCACGCATTCCGTGCTTAAACTGATCCGGATCGGTTATTTTATCAAGCGCTCCCCAAATTGCATCACTTTCTGATTTATAGATCTCCACGGAATCCACTACCGTTTCATCCTGGAATTTCAGCGTATTCAATTCGAGGATAGAACGGATCTGTTCCACCTTCAAAGGAGTATCCTTTAAAACGATCTCGTCGGAAGATTCACCCTTGAAAAACAATTGATACACCCAATAAGCAGCAAAGGCAATCAATGCAACCAGGGCCAATCTAATTATCAGCGTTTGTATTTCTTTTATCTTTTGGAGCTTCATGTACGATTACTTGTTCAAATCCTAAGTTCTTGTAAAAGTCAACGATGAAGATTTTTGCATTTTGCTCTGCTTCATCGAGGATGTTTAGTTTTTGGAGATCTTTTCGAATAGATTCTTCTCCTTTCTGCAATACTTTCGATTTTTCTACCTGTGAAAAATTAGACCTAAAACCATTGACGTCTGTCATTTCGGTTCGAACCAAATCAGGATCCATCTCGAAGGACACAATTTCCGGAGGAGGAAGCTGAATGGTAATTTTATTCCCTTCCACCCGGATATCGGATTCTTTGATCGCATTGAGATTCACTCCGGCCTTAACAGTGGCTTTGCAACTCAACAGTATCTTTCGATCCCCAAACTTATACCATTCTCCTTCATCATCCCAATGCAGGACCTTTCCCAGTGTATATTCTGTAGTAGAAAGTGTACCTATAGACCGGATCTGGTAAATTTCTGTTTCATTCACTTCCGGGCCACTTCCGCAGGATGCAAGCAATAAGGCAATGACACTTAAAAACAACCAATTTCTCATAATTCTTATTCAAAAGCAGCTAAACACATCACCTGCATTCCTACAATCAATGCTTTGCTGTCGATATCAAATTTCGGATGGTGTACACCATAAACAATGCCTGAATCTTCGTTTCGAACTCCAAGCCTGAAAAAACATACCGGGATTTCCTGTGCATAGAACGAAAAATCTTCCGATGTTAGACGAATGGGCAGCTCTTCCACCTTATCGGTTCCAAAGAAATCTTTGCTTCGATTCATCATTTTCTCTGTCAAAGCCGGATCGTTTTCCAAATAGGGATAACCTTTCGAGATTTCCAAGTCGGCAGTTGCACCAAATTGCTCACAGGTTAAATGAACATGTTTCGCAATTAATTCCAACGCTTCTTTTCTCCAGGCTTCGTTCATAGTACGAAAAGTTCCTTTCAAAACAGCTTTCTCCGGGATTACATTTGTTGCACCAAGTGCTTCAAAATGTCCGAATGACAATACGCAGGGAACTTTCGGATCGCATTTTCTACTCACGATCTGCTGCAGACCTGTGAGCAACTGTGCTCCAATCATAATCGGATCAATTGTCTGATGCGGAGTTGCTCCATGACCACCCTTTCCGTTTATCGTAAGGTAAATCTCATCACAGGAAGCCATGTACAATCCTGGTCTGAAGCCCACCTTTCCCGTTTCCATTTCGGGGAAAACATGTAAAGCAAAAATCTCATGGACCGGTGGATGCATTAAAGCTCCATCAGCAATCATCAAAGAAGCTCCACCGGGATTCTTCTCTTCTCCGGGTTGAAAAAACAACTTCACCGGATGCTTCAACAAGTTTCTATTCTCCCACAAAATCTCCGCGGCACCCAACAAAACAGCAGTGTGCACATCGTGTCCGCAGGCATGCATTACTCCGTCGATTGTGGATTTATAAGTGCTGGTATTTTGTTCGGTAATCGGTAAAGCATCTAATTCGGAACGTAAACCAATACAGGAATCTGTTTCTTTATGATTATCCGAACGAATAATTCCCAATAAACCGGTTCCTGCTATCTCTTTTTGATAAGGAATCCCGATTTGATCCAACTTTTCAGCAACAAAATTCATCGTGTTGAACTCCGAATAAGATAATTCAGGGAAACGGTGCATGTGCTCGCGGTATTCTTTGACTTTATCAAATAATTCTGCGGAACGTGTGCGGATAATGTGATGAATTGTTGAATCCATTGATTTCAAATATGACTTACTATCAAAGTTACTAAAAGAATTGCGAATGGAGAATGGTTCAGGGGTTTAAACAGTTCAACCGATTAAACTTCTTTGAACATTTTTAACCTTTTGAACTTCAATTTGCAACAAGCAAATTGCACCCACGGATGTCAGAATGATCGAATCGACCCATCAGGCGTAATTTTCCGGCTTCCAACCTTCCTAAATCCTGCGTTTCAATAAAAGCACAGGAATAAATATTGGTCAAATCCATCACGTTGACTCCGCCCGTTTTGTCTAATTCCAAAAGTTCAAAAGGATCATTGACTTCTCTCAGAGATATTTTCATCCAGGAAGGCAATTCGAATAAACCGTTTTTATCACTGTAGGCCTGGGAAAGCAATTCACACATGCCATATTCGGATGCAATGTACTCACAACCAAATCCGGCAATTAATTCTGCGTGCATTTCCTCTTTGGTCATTTCTTTGCGTTTTCCTTTCATTCCACCGGTTTCAATGACTGTCACATCGTGAAGATCCGGTTTCATTTCCGCCAGATCCAATAAAGCATAAGAAACGCCGAATAAAACAAGTTTCTTACCGGTTTTTCTTCCTTCGGAAATAGCACTCAATAAACTTTCCGGACTTTCCAGGTAATATCCGGAAAGCGGGTTTTTCGTTCCTTCAATCAATTTATCCACCATGTAAACCAAACTGGATTCGCCTTGCGAAACGTAATTCGGCAACAGCGCAAAAATAATCTGATCTTCTAATTTCCCCAGGAACCTTTCGTAAGTCGGAATGAAAGAGCGTTCATAAATAGAAACATCCGCAACAACATGCGAACTTCGGACCATTCCGGTTGTACCGCTGCTTTTGAAAACCTGCTGAGCGGATTGATTGTCTGCAAGGATTTGATGGGTTTTAAAAAAACTGATCGGTAAATGTGGAATTTGAGAATAATGAGTTGGCTCCGGCCGATTGAGCAATTCCAGGAAAGTTTTGTAAACGGGAACGTGTTCTTTTTGGAACTGGTAAACGTCCAGAGCACAGCGATTAAAATCATCAGCTGTCTGAATAGAAAATATGCGATCAATAAGCGCTTGCATGAATGCTTTTTTTAACCAATTTCATTGCTAAAAATATTGAAAATCAATTATTTAAAAATAAAGCTGTTCGCAAATTAGCGAACAAGCGAATTTTGAAATTTGAAAATTTTATTATTCATAATCTTCCACAAAGGTAACTGGAATTACTTCAGAGGGAATTTCAACGAGAAGGTTGTTCCTTTTCCAGGCTGACTTTTCACCTGGATTGTTCCTCCGTGTTCTTCCACAATCAGTTTCACATAATAAAGTCCCAATCCAAAGCCTTTTACATCGTGTAAATTCCCTGTAGGAACACGGTAAAATTTATCAAAGATCATTTTGAGATCTTCCCGCTTCATTCCGATTCCGTTATCTGTAATGGATAAGTAAAAGAACTGTGCATCATCCCAGGTGCGAATATCAATATGCGGAACGGTATTGCAATATTTCACCGCGTTGTCCAGCAAATTGTAAATCACATTCGTGATATGAACTTCATCCATCATCAGGGTTTCACGTGTTGCATCGAGCAATAATTCTATTTCGCCGCCCTGATCTGTTTGATTAATATCAAAACTCTCTTTTGCTTCCAGGATCAGATCATGAATAGAACAGGACTCCTTCTTCAAAGTCAATTTCTCCCGATCCAACTTCGCCACATTCAACACACGCTCCACCTGATTTTCAAGGCGTTTATTTTCCTTGTAAATAATCTCCGCATAGCGATGCAAACGATCCGGATCCTCTTTAAAATCTCCCCGCAACAGCAATTCACTGGAAAGACCAATGGTTGAGATCGGTGTTTTCAACTCGTGCGTCATGTTGTTGATGAAATCGGTTTTTACTTCCGAAAGGCGTTTTTGTTTCAGAATGACATTCAAAGTAAATACAAAGAACAAAAACAAGAGCAGCAAAAGGACCACCAGGTAAAGCCAGGGATAAAAATCTGTTTTGGCTACATCAATAGAACTGGAGCTTACGTTCGGAAAAATAACCGTAAAGTAATGTCCGTCATTCTTCCATTTTAACTGATTGGAAGTTTTACCAACAGAATCATTATTGGTAACGGAATAGGAAGAATCCTTGGTATAGCGAATCAGGTTTCCAAAGATGATCGAATCGGAATAGCAATCGTAGATTCCATAAACGAAATCCTGGTTGAGACTTTGGTTATCAAACTCACGTTTCAGTAATTGCTCCAAATAATAAGGATGCAGTTCTTCTTCAATGTCTACTGAAAAGTAATTGGGTCGAATTTGCTTGACAGCCCCATAAAGATTCGCACTGATATCATCTTTGGTATTGATCTGCTCCAAAACATCCCTCAAGGCAATATGAGCCCGTTCCGAAAACTGCTTCAGGTTCAGACTGTCTTCCCTTTCCTGGATTTGGACCGTCAAACGCTGCGCCTCATTTGTTTTATGGATCCAAAACAATTGAATAGTCAGAACACTCAGCAAAGAGAGTATTCCCAAGATAATGACGGTATTGATTGTTTTGCGATTCACTTTACAAGTTCAAAATGTTGGAAAAGGACTTCGACTACGCTCAGTCACCTTTTCCAAACAACTAAGGATACTGAATGGAGTCGAAATGTCTTTATTAATAGGCTTCCATGGAAGGATCTACTTCTTCGATCCAGGCAAGGATCCCGCCTTCCAGATTGTACAGGTTGGTATATCCGTGCTGCTGCTCTAAAAAGGAAATCACATTGGCACTTCTTTTCCCGGAACGACAGTGAACAACCACTTTTTTAGTGGTATCAATCTGACCGAATTCTGCCGGAACATCGTTCATTGGGATCAAAATTCCATCCAGGGAACAGATTTCATTTTCGTATGGTTCACGCACGTCGATCAATTGGAAATCCTCGTTTCCATCTCTCCATGCTTTCAATTCGCTTACTGTAATGCTTTTCATATTCTAAAAGTGTTCAAAGAAGTTTAAATGTTCAAAAGTTCAATTTAGAGATCTCGTTTGAACTCTTGAACATTTCTTCATTTAAAAAATGAAGAAAGCGACCAAATTGATCGCTTTACAAAATTAGGCATTATGCGCTAAAGAAGTTTCATTCTCAAGCTGTTTAACTACTTTTTAGCTTTTCCCGAAAACCTTCTTCAGTAAGTCCGTAACCTGAGCTGCCGGATCCTTGCGAATCTTCGCTTCCTGCTCGCTGATCAAAATCATTAATCCGTCGATTGCTTTTGCAGTAACATATTTTTCCAGGTCCGGATTCTGTTTTGTCACTCCTGGGATTTTATTGTATTTGGTTACCAATGGGTTCCAATACTCTGTTACACGAACTTTGTCCATAGCTGCTTTAACAATGGGTGTAAACTTCTCCGTTAAGGATGCTGTTGTTTTCTCACGTAAAAAATGAGTTGCAGCAGTATCACTTCCATTCAGAATTGCAAATCCATCACCAACCGACATGCCTTTCACAGCTCCGGCAAACACATCAAAAGCACTTTTTGCAGCTTCTTCTGCAGCACGGTTTACCGATTCTTCAAATTTTGTAACCTGGCCCTGCATGCCCAGCATCACTAATTTCTCTTTCATAACTTTAGCTTCTGCAGGCCATGGAATAAACACTTTTTGGTTCTTATAAAAACCATCTAATGCACTGGCTGAGCCTGCTGCCGTTTTAGCACCTGTAACCAGAGCTTCTCGCAAACCGCTAACCACTTCATCATTTGTTAATCCCGGTTTCGAGGTGCCTGTCCCCGAACTGATTGTTTCTTTGCCTTTGGAGATCATTTTCCCCAGGGTCTGAGCATTGGACATATAACTCGTACTGATAAGGATGGCAATTGCGATACTGATTTTCATATTGTGTGTTTTAATTTTTAATTGTTTGCAGGGATGCGACGCATTGCGTCCCTACTTAATTTTTAACGTTTCATTCAAACAAAAATTGTTCCATAAAAAAGGGCGGAAAATTTTCCGCCCTTTTTTAAAATCCCTGCACCCCGTTTACGGTAGTGTACTTCAGAATATTTTTCTTATCCGGGTGAATCCGTGCAAATGCGGATTGAACGGCCAAAGTTCCTTCGTGGAAACCACACAGGATCAGCTTCAGTTTATTTTCATAAGTATTTACGTCACCGATGGCATAAATTCCCGGAATGTTCGTGGAATAATCAAGCGTATTTACTTTGATTGCATTTTTCTCGATCTCAAGACCCCAATCTCCGATCGGACCCAAAGAGGGCTTCAAACCAAATAGCGGAATGAAGTGATCAGTTTCACGCAGAATTTCTCCTTGTGTATTGTGCTGAATTTTCACATGACTTAAACATTCGTCCCCTTCTACTCCAACAACTTCTGCTTCCGTGATCAGGTTGATCTGGCCGTTTTCTGCCATATCGATCACTTTTTGAACCGAATCCAAATGTCCGCGGAAAGATGCACTTCTGTGAACCAATACCACTTCTTTAGCGATTTTCTTTTCTGCCAAGAAGATTGACCAATCCAAGGCGGAATCCCCACCTCCGGCAATCACACAACGTTTTCCCCTGTAGAATTCCGGATCTTTGATAATGTATTCAATTCCTTTATCCTCAAAGTCTGTAATATTTGAAATAGGTGGTTTCCGCGGTTCAAAAACTCCCAATCCACCTGCAATCATTACGATAGGTGCCTGGTGTTTTGTTCCTTTTACGGTTGTTACAATGAATTTTCCGTCTTCCGTTTTATCAATGGTCATCGCAGCTTCTCCCAAAGTGAATCCGGGTTTGAAAGGCGCGGCCTGCTCCATTAAATTATCGATCAGTTCTCCCGCCAAAACAGATGGGAACCCCGGAATGTCATAAATGGGTTTCTTAGGATAAATTTCCGAACATTGTCCGCCTGGCTGGGGCAGTGAATCAATCAAATGACAATGTAATTTCAACAATCCGGCTTCGAATATGGTAAAAAGTCCTACAGGACCAGCACCAATTATAATTATATCAGTTTCAATCATTATTCCTATTAAAGTAGCACAACGCTTGTGCTAAAGCTTCAGCGACGGTACAAAAATAACGATTGTTTTGCAGATAATGATCGCTAAAAAACGGTAAATCGACTGCCTTCCGTGTGAGAAATAAAGAGATGATGATGAAAACCGCGAAGCTTTCTTATTTTTGTTGGGTGGAGGAAGACAACACCCAATTTTTACCACAAATGCACAAATAGTTGGGTGGCGCTTACCAGTCGCCACAAATTTTTACAAGAAGCCAATCCTGGTTTATTAGTGTAACTTGTGCGGTACGTGTGTTGTTTACTAAATTCAATGGATATTTTAACAGGAGAAATAACAGTGATCAAAACAAAGAAAAGCGGACTAACAGGTTTCATAAAAGAACACTCCATCATCATCGGGATTCTTTTGCTTGCGCTTATTTTGAGATGTTACGACCTGTTTTCCATTCCATATACGCATGATGAACTGAGCGGATTGCTGCGCACCCGGTTCGATTCTTTCAATGAACTGATTGCTAAAGGAGTAAAAATTGATGGTCACCCGGCTTTGGTGCAGGTTTTCCTGTATTATTGGACCGGGGTCTTCGGAACTTCCGAATGGATTGTCAAACTTCCGTTTATTCTTTCGGGAGTTGGTGGTGTTTATTTCGCCTATAAAATCGGGAAGCGCTGGTCGAATCTTACGGTTGGACTGATTGTAGCAGCGATTATTGCAACTAGTCAGTATCCACTTATGTACAGCCAGATTGCCCGGCCTTATACTTCCGGATTTTTCTTCACTTTGTTGTTTGCCTATCATTGGGGCGAAATCGTGTTCTTTAAGAATTACGCTCGTAAACACCTCATCTGGTTCCCGATCGCAGCGGCACTTTGTGCATACAACCATCACTTCAGCATGCTTACTGCCGGATTGATAGGGCTTTTCGGAATTGTTTTCACATTTAAGGATTTTCTGTGGAAATACTTATTGCTTTGTTTGACTGCAGTTGTCTTGTATTCACCACATTTCACCATTCTCTTTGCACAATTGAAACAAGGTGGATTATTTGGCTGGTTAGGAAAACCCGAGCCTTCCTTTTTACCACATTATATTGCCTATATTTTCCAGTTTTCTGCTCTTTTGATCGGAATATACGCAGTAATTATCGGTTGGACGCGTTTTTCTGGCAAACAAACAAAACGACATTCAAAAGCAATCCTATTTTCGGGGATTTTATTCTTTTCCGTTTATTTCATTGGGTATTTCTACTCCCAGCACGCACCGGTATTACAGCCTTCCGTACTTATTTTTGCCTATCCTTTCCTGCTGCTTTTCCTGTTCGGCTGGGCAAAGGAACAACCCAAAACGATAAATGTGATCCTCGTTGTTGTGATCCTTGCATTCAACAGTTACGTATTGATTTTCCAGCGACAGCATTATACCGTTTTTTATAAAACACCGTTTAAACAGTTGATGCTCGATATTGAATCGATAGACAAGGAACGTACTTACGCGATCATTTTCTCCGACGAGCCCAAAACCCGGTTTTATCAAGAAAGAGGGAATCTTTGCATTCCTGCTAACGCCAAATTCATTACCGTTCCTGAATTTACAGAAAAGGACCTGGAAGCTTTTTTAGATCAGCGTTACGAACAGGTTGAATACATTTATTTGGGCGCAACCTCGTCCCTTCCTTCGGAATTCAGGGCAATGATTCTCGAAAAATACCCACACATTATCTGGCAGCGAAATTATTTCTCCGCTTCTACTCTTTTAGTCAGTAAAGGTTCTCCAACTGAAAAACCAATCGCAGATATTGAAAAGACCAAGCATCTGTTCAACGGCTACAATCCGGGAAAATGGGTTGACGGTGGATATCGTTTTGAAAAAGACGAAGAATGGGGACCGGGCTATTCAAAACAACTAAGCGAATTGGTGAAAAGACCTTCTGATTTGGTGGATGTAGCAGTGAAATTGAAGCTTTCTGATTTAAACCAGGACCCCTTACTGGTTCTTACCATACAATCGGAAGATTCAACTGTCAGATTCAGTTCTTCTTCTGTTTCCCGGCACATCATCAATCCGAAAGACAGCACGGTTACGTTGGTGCAATCTATCAAATTCATTGATTTGAAATACCAAAAATTCGAAAAACCTACATTGAATACTTATGTTTGGAACAGAGATAAAAAACCATTGAAGATTATTTCATTCCGGGTGACTTACAGGAAGGATAATCCCCTGACTTATGGACTTTACGAGCCGATTATAGAGTAATTTATAAGTGTTCTTTTTAAATGAAATACTTTGAGAAATCTCTCAATTTGTAATTAGGAAATAAATTTCTTGGCAAATTCCCACAACACAATTCCGGCGCAAACCGAAACATTTAAGCTGTGTTTGGTACCGAATTGCGGAATCTCCAAAATATAATCCGAAGCATCTATGACAGATTGATCTACACCATCCACTTCGTTCCCGAAGACCAAGGCGAACTTTTGCTCTTTCAAAACACCAATTTCGTGTAAAAGAACCGTTTTCTCCGCCTGCTCGATACTGCAAACCGCAATTCCTTCCTGTTTCAGTTCGGAAACCAGTTCGTCGATATCTTTCCGGTATTCCCAATCAATGGTCTCAGTAGCTCCCAATGCTGTTTTATGGATTTCACGGTGTGGCGGCTGAGCAGTAATTCCACACAAATAGACTTTTTCTACGTTGAAGGCATCAGCGGTGCGAAAAAAAGAACCGATGTTATTCAAGCTGCGAATATCATTCAGAATAATAATTAACGGGAATTTTTCCTGATCCTTAAAGGTTTGCTCGTCCACGCGATCAAGCTCCCACAATTTTAATTTTCGGTTCATCCGTCAAAAATACCGATTTATAGCAATCCGATGTTTATGTGTTGTTGAAAACTCATACGGGTAAAATTCCTTAAACTCGGACTTCACTTCGTATTTTTGACGCGAACCAAATAGATTCACGTGTCTAAAAAAGAAAAAGATCCGGCGGAAACGCCATTAATGAAGCAATACAATGAGATTAAGGCAAAGCACCCTCAGGCTTTATTACTTTTTCGTGTAGGTGATTTTTACGAAACATTCGGAGAAGATGCTGTTACTGCATCCAAGACACTGGGAATTGTTTTAACAAAAAGAGGTGCCGGGTCTCCATCAGAAATTGAATTAGCGGGTTTCCCGCATCATTCATTGGAAACTTATCTGCCAAAACTGGTCCGTGCAGGACATCGTGTGGCAATTTGTGATCAACTGGAGGATCCGAAAATGACCAAAACGATTGTGAAGCGCGGAGTAACTGAATTGGTAACTCCCGGAATTGCTTTCAGCGATAAGATCCTGGATGGTCATCACAATAACTTCTTGGCAGCCATTCATTTTGGCAAAGACATTCATGGAATCGCTTTTCTGGATGTCTCAACAGGCGAATTTTTTACCGCACAGGGAAATACGGAATATATCGATAAACTGATCCAGGGTTTTGAACCAAGCGAGATCATTTATCAGAAGAATAAACACACGCTGTTCCAGGAATTATTCGGAACGAAATATTACACTTTCCGCTTAGACGACTGGGTTTTCACTTCCGATTTCGGGAAAGAAAAACTGACGAATCATTTCCAAACCAATTCCATGAAAGGATTTGGGATCGACGACCTCGACCAGGGAATCGTTGCTTCGGGTGCGATTCTCCATTACCTGGGAGAAACGCAGCACGATAAACTGGGACACATTACCCAGATTCAACGAATTGAAGAAGAAAAATTTGTGTGGCTGGACCGATTTACGATTCGAAACCTGGAATTAATCACACCTTTGAATGAAGGTGGAAAAACCTTGTTCAATGTGGTAAACGGAACAAAAACCCCGATGGGCGATCGTTTACTGAAACGCTGGATCGTGATGCCGTTGAAGCACCTGGAACAAATTAATTTACGCGTGGATGCTGTTGCGGATCTGACAGAAAAGAGCAGTTTACGGGCAGAGATTGAGCACGAACTGAGTGAAATCGGCGACATGGAACGTTTGATTTCCAAAGTTGCCGTAGGAAGAATTCATCCGAAAGAATTGCGGGTACTTTCGCGCATACTGGAACACATGAGTCCCTTGCGCGATGCTTGTTCACACAGTGAAAGTGATCTATTGAACCAGCTTTCCACCCGGATCGAACCGTGTGAAGAGTTTATTCTATCGGTTGAGAAATTCATATTGAAAGATCCGGCAGTGATGCTTGGAAAAGGTCCGGTAATAGCAAACGGTGTTCACAAAGAACTGGACGAACTGCGCGCTATTTCTAACAGCGGAAAGGACTACCTGGAAGCCATGCAGGAACGGGAATCCGAAAACACCGGAATTCCAAGTTTGAAAATTGCTTTCAATAATGTCTTCGGATATTACTTAGAAGTTCGAAATACGCACAAAGACAAGGTTCCGGAAGAATGGATCCGCAAACAGACCCTGGTAAGCGCAGAACGCTATATTACTCCGGAATTAAAAGAATACGAAACCAAAATATTGGGTGCGGAAGATAAAATTGCGGCAATTGAAGCTAAATTGTATTTCGAATTGGTGCAGAAATTAAGTGCTTACGTTGGTCAAATCCAGCGAAATGCTTACCTCATAGCACAATTGGACTGTTTAACAGGCTTTGCGGATTTGGCTGTGAGAAAGAATTATGCAAAACCAAGTGTGAACGACAGCTTCGTGATAGATATCAAGAATGGCCGACACCCGGTGATTGAAGGTCAGCTGAAACCCGGAGAAGAATACGTTCCGAATGATGTTTACCTGGACAAAGAAGAACAGCAGATCATTATGATCACCGGACCGAATATGTCGGGGAAAAGTGCCTTGCTGCGTCAAACAGCGTTGATCGTTCTGATGGCCCAAATGGGAAGCTTTATTCCGGCAGACACAGCTATCCTGGGAATTGTAGACAAAGTGTTTACGCGGGTTGGAGCGTCGGATAATATTTCGTCAGGTGAATCCACATTCATGGTTGAAATGAATGAAACGTCAAGCATTTTGAACAACCTTTCAGACCGCAGCTTGATCCTCCTGGATGAAATTGGCCGTGGAACGAGTACTTATGATGGAATTTCTATCGCATGGGCAATTGCAGAATACATCCATGAATTCCCGCAGGCGAAAGGAAAAACCCTGTTCGCAACCCATTATCATGAACTGAATGAAATGGCGGTGCAGTTCCCACGCATCCACAATTACAATGTAAGCGTGAAAGAAGTGGGACAAAAAATCATCTTCCTGCGCAAACTGGTGGAAGGCGGAAGCGAACACAGTTTTGGTATTCACGTGGCAAAATTGGCCGGGATGCCGAATAAAGTCATTCAACGCGCGGAACTCATGTTGGAGCAATTGGAACTGAATCACCGTTCGAGTGAAGTCAAAACGGTAAAAGATGTGGTTGTGCATGCAGGAAATACTTCCGACATGCAGTTAAGCTTCTTCCAGCTCAATGATCCTGTTTTGGAACAGATCCACGATCAATTGGTTTCCATCGACATCAATACACTGACACCAGTTGAGGCACTGATGAAACTAAACGAAATCAAGAAATTAACGGGAGGGTGATTCTGACACCCTGTCTATTTCACCAACAAGTAGGAATATAAATAGTGAACTTTTCATAGTACGATCATTTTTCCATTAAACAAGCTGTATAGCCTCTATTCTTTGCATCTTCAACAGTAGTTTTTTTAATTGTATGAGTGCATTTTTGAAGCCCCCTACAAGATTGAGAGAAATGATATTTCTTAGCATCTTTACTAAGACAGATATAAACAGTAGATTGAACAGAGCTTGTAAAGCTCAACAGGATTACAGAGCTAATCAAGATCAGATTTTTCATGTTATGATTATTAGGATTTAAAACGTTCTAATCGCTCTTAAATGCAAAAGTGATTACTGATTCTTTATTCGTATTTTCTCGAAATTTCGTAAACCGGGTAATTCTTCCGGGCTATACCACGATGATATGAGCAGGCACCTTGTCCGGTTGCCTGGGAATACGTACTGTCGTTACAAAGCGTGCAGTAATAGGCGATTCGCCTCTTAAGCGGATTAATCTTATCATACAGTTTACCCGCATCGTTATGACCTAGAATCATGGCTCTTTTTGCGTCTTTTACTGCCTCTTCAATGCGTTTGATTTTGACAAAGCAGTTTGCGCGTTGATAAAGTACATGTATGTTACTGGTGTCTAGTGTATGCAAGCTGGTCAGCAGATCAATTGCCATGTTGTACTGACGTCTTTTGACCAGCTGCTTTGTTTTAACCAGAGAAACTTCTATTCGGATCTGATTAACATCCGCTTTTTCTGCAGCGTTTTCCACCATAAGATCAGCTTTGTCCAACTCCAGCAAAGCAAGATCAATTTCTCCCTTATGGTACAGGCTGTCTATTCGTCTCAAACAACTATTCAGGTCATCAATGCGTTGCTTTTCATCCAACTTAGCTTTTTGCTGATTTAATAATTGAGTCTGGTTGACTTGTTCTAACCTGGACCTTTCTTTACCAAAAGCGATGGCAAATGGTACGTTTAGCAATAACAAAGCGATCAGGGCTATACTTTGTACCTTTTTTGTTAAAGTAAATTTGAAGGTACTTACTAAGAGGAGAGATAAACCTGAAATAACCAATGCAATGGAAAAAGGCGGATAAATGGCGGTAAACGGACTTAGTCCCAACAGCAGTACGCCTATTATTATAGAGATTTCTCCCAATAGATAATTATTAATGGTCTGTGTTTCGGCCACATTATTTTGTCTGAATAAGCGAGTGCCTTTCGAACCGGGATTCTGCATTTTTTTTCTGGATTAATGGCTATGTTGGATATTCATGATTCAAAAGGAAATCTTAATCGAAATGGTTGTTGATAGTCTGCTCTCCTCCTGTAACCAAATTATGAACCGTTCCTCCCTGCATGTAGAACCCAACTGTGGAATTGTGAAACTGAGGACCATTGTTTTTCGCACTTTGGTTTTCTTGATTTTGTGATCCTGCTGTTTCCTGCTTTACGTAGTTTTCCAAAAATAGCAGGCCGGTCAATATTCCCGGGAGCCCGGCTGTTGATTGCTCCTGCTTTACAGAAGGAAGGAAAGGAGCGACCGGATCCCATGTGTTATCGGCATCTACCCATACAGGGAGGATTCGTTTCGTTCCCGAAAACTCTCCCCATGACGGCTGACGCATCTTTACGGCCTGATCTTTCCAGGATAAGGGAAGGACACAGATAATCATAGCTGTGTTTTCAAGTAATTCAATGGCATGTTTGGCTAACTCCACCAACGATGTCTCATTGGCAGAACGAGTTTCAATCGGAGACGTTTTTTGGACAAATGTTAAGGTCGGAATCAGTTGTTTTTCCAATTGTTGCGGAACAACAATCGTAAAAAATTTTTCTTCCGGGTTATCAAAATGCTCATTTTCCGGGGAAAGAAAATTTCCGGGTGCGCGTAAGGCATTTTTCCAGTCATCCCAATTTTTGAAGCCTACATGATTCAGCAATAGGTTAATGTGGGATTCGGTTTTTTTAATGGTGGTATCTTGCTTCACGCCTTTACGCGCATCACTCATCAGGTCTACGATGTAGCGATCATTGATCTTCTGTTCTGATGACAGTTTGTTTGCAAGCTCCATTTGTCCGCTTTGAGACATTTCGATACGTTCCCTCCAGGAACAAAGCTGCACAAGCTGTATGATTTTATCAGATTCGTAATGTTGAGCCATAAGTTGTAGTTTGGAATCAGGCCCTAAAGAGAATGAAGATTGAATCTGAAAATCAAATTATTTTTTTGAAATGAAGGTTTTTTTTTGTGTGAATGGAAAAATCTTTTACGAGATCAGATCGATTTCAGATAAAGGGTTACCTGGTCTTTGTATTTCGGTTCAATATCTATTTTTACACCGTTGGTCAGTTCAAGGCAATTCCCCAGTTTGCTTTTGATACATTGAAGGTTAATAGCATGTGATTTGCTGATACGAACTATACCCGGCCACTCGAGTTTTTGAAGAACTGTTTTCAGGTTCATCGTCAGTTTATACATTTTGTCCTCCAGATAAACGTCACAATAGCTTCCGTCGGCTTTAATATAGCAAATGGCATTTGGATTAATACGCTGCCTGCTTTTGTTCCCGTCCGCTATCAAAAAGATGGTGTTGGAAAGCGTTTTGTTTGCTTGTAAATCTACATCCAGGGCATTTCGCAAATTGATCAGATCGATCGGCTTTGCAAGATTACGTAACGGCGTTGTGTTTTTTGCCTGCATATACGTGTTCATGTCCTGGATACCGGAAAGATACATGTGTGGGATATTCATTGCTGCCAGTTTTCCCCCCAGGTCAATTCCCGACCGTTCGCCCTTCAGTCCGATATCGATAATTACCAGGTCCGGGATCTCGCTTTCGATGGCTTTCACAGCACTGTTATAGTCTTCTGCTACAGCAGTAACATGATGTTGAAGCTGTTCAAGTTTCTCGTGCAGGTCATCGGCAGCAAAAGGTTCGTCTTCAACTATAAGAATTTTCATGGGCGAAAGTTTAATTACATTTGCCAAAATACTGAAATTATGCTCCGCTACTCACTCTTTTTGTTTGTGCTTGCTTTGTCTGTCGGAACTTATGGGCAGTCGAAGTTTCACCGGTTACTGGATCAGGGCGGTCAGTCCTTACTGGACGGGGATATTCCGCAGGCTAAAGTGTTCCTGCAGCAAGCACTGAAGATAATGCCTAAGGACCTTGATCCGGAAGAACGTTCTATTTTTTACAATAACCTTGGAGTTGTTTACTATCAAACCGGCGAATACAAGCAATGCATCGATTGGTATCGGAAAGAGTTGGAGATTTACAGGAACACCGGTAATGACAGCCTTGCAGCAGGAGCGTTGCACAATATTGGACTCGTGTATACGGAAATTGGGCTGCACAAAAAGGCAATGCAGGAATTACTTAGCTCAGCCCGGGATTTTGAACGGCTCGGTAATCTGAAAGAGCTTTCTTCGGCCTGGAATTCAATCGGTCTTATGCAGCTTGATCTCGGCAATTTCGAAAAGGCCATCGCCTACCATGAACGTGCACTTCGGATAAGGGAAAAAATCGAATACGCTAAGGGCATTGCGGATTCTTATAATAATATAGGAGAGGTCCACCTGGCATGGAAACATTACGCCAAAGCTGAAATCTATTTACAGGAAGCGCTTCGTCAGAAAAAACTGCTCGATAATCAGTCGAATTTGATTAACACCTTATGCTCGTTAGGCAAGCTATACATTGCCGTGGGAGAATCTAAAAAAGCATATAGCTACCTGCACCAGGCTTATACCATTGGGAAAAGCATCGGGAATTCACCAAAAGCAGCAGAGAGTATGTGTTACCTGGCGGATTATTACAGTTCTGTGGGAGATGAAAAAAAAGCCATTGAATTGTATCATCGGACGGAGAATACAGCACGGACTTCTTCAGATTGGACATTATTGCAAGATGCATTGCAAGGAGAAATAGCGCTGATCAAAAATAAACGGCCTGGCCCCGAAGTTGTTGAGAAATATCATGAATTGCTCGCTACAAAAGAAAAAGTGACCAATGATCTCAACAGTAAAGTAGTGGCACGATGGGAAATTTCCTACGACGTTGAAAGAAAGAATGCGGAATTAAAAATCAGGCGAAAGCAGGCGAAAATTGACCGGCTGAGTAATCAATGGCTGACTGGATGGCTTGTAGCAGTTACGGTAATTGCGCTTTTCGTTGTAATTGCGTTTTACCAGACAAGGCGAAGAAGAAGGCAGGTGGAAATGCAGCGGGACCAGATCGGACATCTGCACCATGAATTGAGCCATCGCACAAAAAACTATTTCAGTATGCTCTCCGGTATTTTGAGATCCGATCGAAAGAAGGCATCGAATGAAGAAGTTGTACGCGTTTTGGACATGAATATTCATCGACTTGAGGCAATGTCACTGGTACAGGGGTATTTACTCGGGAATTCAGAGCAATGGCATAAGAATGTGCAGCTGGATGGCTACCTCGACCATTTGATTTCAGAACTGTTATTGCACCTGTTGCCCGATGAAAACAAGTTGTCTGTAGAAAAGGACCTTGACCACATTTTTATGGATTACGATAAAGCAATGCGGATTGCAATTGTACTGAATGAATTAATCTGCAATGCCATTGAGCATGGTTTGACCGGTGTGACGAAACCTGTACTAACGATTTCGCTAAAACGCCATGATGACGACGTGGTACTAACAGTACATGACAATGGCCCGGGATTACCGGAAACATTGTTACAATCGAAAACCGTAAAAGGACGCGACATTATCAGTAAGCTGCTTTCTTCGATCAATGGAGTGATCACTTACCGCAACGAAAATGGTTGTAAGGTCGAAGTCATCATTGCCTTTTCATAAAAAAAGCCCGGGATCCCGATCTTTATCGGAATTCCCGGACTTCTGCTACAAACGAATAGGTTATTAATCTATTAGGATTGTTGCCTGTACATCGGTGTGTACATGAATGGTATCAGTTAAAAAAGAACTTCCACCTTTAGGGGTTACGCGGAAGTAATAAATCCCCCCGGCAACTTGCCGGTCGTACTCCCCTGACGAATTGGTGTAACCTTGATTAATTTGCAGGTTGGTACCGTACTCATAGGTCTCAACATCTGCACTATCAACCGGCACAAGCGTGTATCTCTTTTTTACCCGAACGCGGATGATGGGATCCTGGTCTCCCGTTTTTTCCAGATCATACTCCGTGATAATCTGTGCTTTTCGACTGGTTACGTTTTCTTTTTTACAAGAGACTGTGATCGCGCCCATTCCCACAAGAATCAACAGGGAAGCGATCATGAATTTATTTTTTTTCATGTTAATTGCTTTTTTTAAACTGTTTTTTAACTTGCCGTGGAGCTTGTCCGCAAAAACGGTTGCCTCACGACGATTCTGTTGGGAGAATATGCCTGCTCCGCTTCACCTCTTCTCCCGAAAGGGAAAGCATTGCAGGCATTTGTCAGAAGCCGGTCCGGGTTCCGGAACCCGGTAGTGCACCTGTCTTCAGTTAGCTATATTGAAGCGTTACCGGCGACTGACAAGACAAAGGTTCGTAAACAGCCGGGAGAAATCGTAGGCCAGAAAAAAACTACGTGGAAGCGATTTGTGAAATAGATAAAGTATTGATTTTCAGGATTTTTAGTTTTTCATTTTTTTTGATCGGTATGCGTTTTTTTTTATCGACATGGAATTCTTTGCAACGAATGCCAAATGCGTGAACTGATTTTCCTTACTTTCGGCAAAAGCGCGAAACGATCAGCATGAAAATTTTAATTGTGGAAGACGAGCCATTTGCCGCGGAAGAGCTGAAGGAAAAGTTAGAGAAGCTCAATCACGAGGTAACGGGCATTGCCGAAAGCTACGAGGAAGCACTGGGGTTGATTCGAAAGGACAAACCGGAACTCGCGCTGGTGGACATAGAACTGAAAGGCGAGCTGACGGGGATTGATTTGTCGGAGGAATTGCAAAATATGGGAATTTCTTTTCTTTATCTTACCGGCATTGAGGAACAGGATATGTATGATAAAGCTGTACAAACCGGTTCTCTGAAATTCCTTTCGAAACCAATAGATCGTTTGAATCTTCGCAATGGCATTTTTGAAGCAGAAAAAATGATGGATGATGCAAAGCGTGATGCGATGCATTATTTTACCGTTAAAGCCGGTGATCGGAGATCTCTGCATGCAAGCCAGGTGGCTTATCTAAAAGGTGGCAGAGCATATTGTGACATCCATTTTATCAACGGATCCAGATGGGAAATATCTTCAAACCTGGGAAAGGTCGCGGAGAAAATCAACCATCCGGATATTATCCAGATCCACAAATCTCACTTCATCAATATGAAGCACATAAAATCCATTACTGCAAATACGGTTCAACTTACCACGGGAGCCGTTTTAAAAATCGCAGATTCCTACAAGAAAGAACTCAAACAACTGATGCAATAAACGCAGATCGCTTTTAGCTACAGACTCATTTTGTTTTTAATTTCTTTGGTCCCTTTTTCCGGTTTGGGAAAGAGGAATTCCCGTTTGGGAAAGAATGTGTTGTGGGCATGTTTTTAGTTGTTGATGTTTGTCGAAAAAAACATTATTATGGCACAATACAGAATTTCAGGAATTTGGAAAGATTCAAGTGGAGCTATAACTCATTATGCAATTCATGAAGTAAAAACGGATTCGTTAACAAGAGGTGTTAAAACTGCAAAATCGGATGCAGTTAAATTAGTTGACAATACTCTCAATACCGCAACAACTTATCTGTGGAATTATAAAACGGCAACATGGAATATAGGTGAACCGGTTCACGCTGTGGAGAAGAAGTTTCTTCGTTCTAATCCTGATGGAAAAGTAAGTGACAACTTAGCACATTTAATAGATTTTGATTGGTTAAAACTATAAAATCACACATTAGAAAAACGTCTGGTTTTATCTAATGAAATTTAAGTTTCATTATGAGCTAAACATTCACTGAATTCATGCGAAAAATACCAAATATAGAAATCCATTATTATGGCTAAAAGCAGAGGGTTTTCACTTTATTTATTAAAAGAAGGTTTTGATGCTAATAATGCATTAAAAGATACTCATGGATTGGAAATTGTTTCCGAGAATGAGGTTAATTTACCAGAAGGTGCTGTTATGTATCTTGCAGATAACAGACCAAATCCCCCTTGGTGGAGGGATTATTGGGAATTGCAAAAAGAATTAAAACAAGTTCAAAAAGGAGCACTTGTTTTTCTGCCTGTTAATAATAGATGGCTGGCACTTACATTCGGTATGACACATCATCAGTTATTGGACGAAAGCTACGAATATGATTTCGGTTTGAAAACAACACTTAATGCACTAAATCCAGAGAAAATAAAATCTACCGATATCTTCGAACCAGAGAGCGCCAGACGAGAACGAATTCAAAGTCCGGTCGCATCTGATCTTACATTTTTTGATTTTAATCAGGATGAATCAATCGTCAGAAGGCTCACAGGTGCAGTTAAAGAGGAATATAAGGATTTACTAACAAATATTACTGGAGCAAGTAATTTGAGAATCACATCTAAAGTTGATTCAGATGATATGATTAGTTTATGCTCGGGACTGCTTGAAATGTATTCCAGTGAAGAATATCTTCTCACATTTCCTAACCTTCAGAATATCACTCCGGTTAAGGATCCATTACAATTGGAGATCTTAAATTCACGATTGATCAAAGCATTTGCTGATGCTCCTGTTGAACTAGTTTTGACTATTCCCGAAATAGTTGATTACTCAACTTCATTCAAGATAAAGTACGCTGGCGGTGGAAAAAGTGAAGAGTTTGAAGATGTATACATTGGAGATTATCGATCGTATCTTGAAGAAAAAAACATCAATAATATTGACATAGAACTCTTTAAACAACACAAACTTGTTATCGTTGATGAGAATGGTACGTTAGTAAAAAAGTTCTCTATATATAAATGTTTTCTGTTTGATGATGAAGTCGATGGCAATACTTTTCACTTATGTGAAGGAGAGTGGTACCGAATAGAAAAACGTTTTATTGAGAAATTGAAAAATACACTTGACCCTTACTTCAGTATGACACATACTTTTCTTGCTCCCTGCAATGAAAAAAAAGAAGGAGATTATAATAAGAGTATTGCTATCAATAATCCTAACGTCTATAATTTAGACATGACAAGTATATCTCCTATCGGGCAATACGATGTCGAGCCTTGCGACTTATTGGCTATTAATGAGATAGGAATTCTTGAACTTGTGCATGTAAAAATATCTACAAGATCATCTAGTTTGAGTCATTTGTTTAATCAGGGGTATAACTCTGCCGCACTTATTCAGGTAGAGAACGAGTCCAGAGAAAAACTCAAATCACTTACTAAAGACCCTATAATTAGCAAGTTGATTGATGACAAAAAATTCTGTATTGTCTTTGGAATCATCACCAAGAAAAACCGAGAAAATCTATCGAAAAATCTTCCGATTTTCTCACGTATAAGCCTTATGAGGATAATGAATGCTTTTAAGTTGATGAATATCAAAACCAGTGTATACTTTATTGAAGATAAAGTAGAAAGAAAAAAGAACTCGCAAAATAATTAATTCGATTCATAGTATAATTTCAACTCCAAATTCAACGGTGAAGCCGATAGTTCTTTATTGAAATTCTATTAATTTAAACTTATAACATGAACAAAAAAATAAGTACAGGAAGAGTCTCAGACTCTTTTGAAGTCATCGACACAATTTTCGCGATCGATTCGCATACACAGGGATTTTGGTCTGGCGCAGCCGACCCCAATAAAGCATTCGAAGGCGTTAAGCGCGCTCTACAACAAAAGTGCGAACAGCTGGGAGGAGATGCCGTTCAGGATTGCTTGTTTGAATATCGTGTTGCAGTTGCAGACGGCCTTTTGTCGAAGAAACAAGTGATGGAAATTTTCGCATACGGAACCGTGGTGAAATTGAAGTAGAGACTTATTCCCCTACCATCCTCGATCTGAAAAAGCGGTTGCAGAAGTTTACTTCGTCAACCGTTTTTGTATTTGAAGTAATACTACCTGTTTTAGGGACGAAACACAAGGGTATTAGTTTAACACCCCTTGAATCCCTGATCAAACTAAACAAAATCAATAAGTTAACCGGAGAACAAAAGAAAAAAGCACCCCAAAACAAGCAAACTGACAAACGGCGTTCATCCGATTGGTAAGCCCGATGTCCCTTTTTAGGAAGAATATCGGTTATTGCTTCACACCTTTGTGTTATAATTTAATAATGCACTCTGCCATGAGCACAAAAAACGCAAGATTTAACACGAGTTCAAACAAAGATTTTCAATCGGAGCTTAGAAAGCGGGTTGACTCCTATTTCAAAGACAATAACATCAGTAAGAATGGAAACTGGAAGTTGTATCTAAAAACTTTCGTCATGTTTTCAGCATATATTGTTCCTTTTTTATTGATCACATTCAATGTTTTCGACTCAAAACTGAGCTGGTTCATTTTAGCCATGTTAATGGGATTCGGAATGGCCGGAATCGGAATGAGTGTGATGCATGATGCAAATCACGGAAGCTATAGCAAAAACGACAGACTTAATAAAATTCTCGGGTTTTTCTCCATGGCTTTTCTTGCCGGAAATGCACAAAACTGGAAAACACAGCACAACGTCATTCATCATACTTACACCAATGTACATGAGCTGGATGAAGACATTGCTCCGATTGGAGTATTGCGTTTTGAGCCGTATTCAGAGAAAAAATGGATTCACAAATTCCAGTTTATCTACGCTTGGTTCTTCTACGGATTCATGACTTTAATGTGGAGTACAATCAAGGACTTCAAACAAGTAATTCGTTACGACAAAGAAGGCCATGTACAGGCTGCAGGAACAACTTTAAGAAAGCAGCTGGTGATTATTATCCTATCTAAAATTGTTTACTTCAGTTATATGTTGATTCCTTTCTTCGTAATTCCTGAAATGACCATTTTGAACTGGATTATCGGATATTGTGTCATGCATTTTATTGCCGGATTAACACTGGCTATTGTGTTCCAGTTGGCACACGTAACGGATGAAAGCGAATACCCAATGCCTGAAAACGGCGAATTGGAATACAGCTTCATGGTTCACCAATTGAGTACTACTATGAACTTTGCAACAAATAACCCGGTTATATCTTATGTTGTAGGAGGATTGAATTTCCAGGTGGAACATCACTTATTCCCGCATATTTCTCACATTCATTATCCGAAAGTGTCAAAGATTGTTGAAGCAACAGCTAAAGAATTTAATTTGCCTTACCATACCGGGAAGTCTTTCTGGGGGGCACTTTCTGCACACACTAAAATGCTTTATAAGCTGGGAAGGGTGAAAATGATTCCCAATGCTGAAAATGCAACTATAGAAGTACCGGCTGCAAATGAAGCAATCGTGAAAGAAAAATTGTCTCTAGTATAAAAAAACGTATTTCCTTTATACCAATCGTCACATCTTATTAGGTGTGACGATTTTTTTTTTTGAAGGATACTCCAAATCATTCAAGAAGCACGGAATACTTTCTTCCAACCGGCAAAACAGTTTGATTGGTGAGAATCACTTCTGTTTTTTTGAATGCTGCAATCGTTTCACGTTTCACGATATAAGATTTGTGAATTCGGATAAAATGAGAAGGCGGAAGAACTGATAAAATGTACTTCATGGTCTGTATAATTACCAGGGGCTTTTCATTTTCCAGGTAAAGACGGATGTAATTTCCAACTGCTTCGATGTATAAAATATTTTTTGTTTTAATCGTTTTTAAGACACCATCGTGTTTTACCTCAATTTCAGGGAACGGATCCGGTTCTTTTCTCGTCAAAGGTCTTTCAATAATCTTATTGATCGCTTTGGTGAACCTTGGATAAGAAATCGGTTTTAACAAATAATCCACCACACCATTCTGATAGGCTTCAAAACCAAAATTGCTGTACGCAGTAGTCAGAATAACAGCTGGAGCATAAGGCATACATTCCAATAATTCCAATCCTGTTAACCGCGGCATTTCGATATCCAGGAATAAAATATCGACCTGATTGATCCGTAAAAACTCCAATGCTTCCTGTCCATCATAAACATCCCCAATCAGTTCCAGTTGCTCGGTTCGTGCAATGTGGGCCTGAAGCACTAAATGTGCCGGAGCTTCGTCATCTACTATAAGGCATTTGTACTTCATCTTTCCATTTTATTTCGTCACAACAAGATGTTCAGTTCCACGGTATGAATATCATCTGAGTCTGTAATGATCAGTTCATGTTTATCGGCATACATCAATTCAAGACGCTGTTTTGTATTTGAAATTCCCGTATTGGTCCCGGAGAATTCTCCCCTCCCCGGATCGTAATTATTCCAAATCTTAAAACAGAGCTTTTGTTTATCCGTACTCATAGTCAACGAGATCCTTGGTTGTTTGGTTCCGCTGCTGTATTTAATGGCATTTTCTATGAAAGGCATAAACAAAACAGGGGAAAGCATCAATTGATTCGTTGCAATTTTAGCTGCAAAACTGATATTCAATTTAGGGCTTCGGCTCTGTTCATAACTCAAATATTTTTTAATAAAATCGATTTCTTCCTGCAAAGTAACGCGTTCTTTTTTGGAGGATTCGATCTGGTAGCGCAACAAATCTGAAAGTTCCAGGATCTTGTCCGGAGTTTGATTCGGATCAGTAAGCGCTGTGCCATACAAATTATTCAGCGCATTGAACAAAAAATGCGGGTTAAGCTGTGCTTTCAGGTGGCGGATTTCATCGTCTTTCTCTAACATTCCTGTTAAGAACCGCCTGTTCCTGTCCGAAATGTTTTTATGCATGTAGTAAAATCCCAATCCAACCAGGTAAATGAGAAAAATGGAAATACTCATGGTTATCACATCCCGATTCGAAACAAAGGTAAATGGCGTAAAATAATTGATTAAGAAGTAACTGGAAAACAACGAAACGACTCCAAAGAAATATTTCCAATTTTGCTTACTGAAATAACGTTCATACAAAAATCGATTGTGAATGTATACCTGGATATGCGCAATAGCAAACATGATTCCACCGTTGAAAACAACATGTGAAAAATGCCCTTTTTCATGAATCTGATGCGCTCCGTCGACAAGCACTACAATCAGTCCCAGCAAGCAAAAGAACAGATAGATGACTATATTTCTCAACCAAAAATTGAAGTATGACAATTTCATCCTATAAATTTACCATTTTAGTGCAAACAGATCAATTAATACGATCAAAACAATTCCTTTGCAAGGAGATTATTCCTACCTGCATTTTTCGATCGAAACTCTGAAATCGACAATTCAGCTGCTATTTTATTCTGATCGGCTTAAATGGCGAGCGCTATCCGATTGAATACTCCCTGGACTAACTTTCAGAATTAGTTCCTAAAAACCAATTCATTAGAGTAAATCGAAAGACGATCATTCATATAAAGTCGCTGGCAGCTACCTCCAACTGGTTCAATGGCCGGTTGAAACTCATTTTAAAACTACAACCTTCTGAGGATATTATTGTTAGCAGAGATCGTGTGGCTCATTTTAAATCCTGGTTAGAGAATTGAGAAGAAATTAAGTGGATATTTTTAATTCACTCCTTTGTAT
Source organism: uncultured Fluviicola sp. (assembly GCA_965650365.1). Lineage (GTDB taxonomy): Bacteria > Bacteroidota > Bacteroidia > Flavobacteriales_D > Crocinitomicaceae > Fluviicola. The sequence continues at coordinate 54,414 of CBFGOJ010000004.1, forward strand.
TCTAAAAATACTTTATATCTTTGTCGCCCCAAGCAGAAAGATGCTGGGAAAAATTGAAATAAATAATGCGAGAGTAGCTCAGTTGGTAGAGCACAACCTTGCCAAGGTTGGGGTCGCGAGTTCGAATCTCGTCTCCCGCTCAAAGAAATAAAGGTCATTTTTGAAATGGCCTTTATTCTTTAAAGTCCGCTCGGATGGTGGTCCCGATAATTATCGGGATGGTAGCCACGAGAGAAGATGCTCGGATGGTGGAATTGGTAGACACGCCGGACTTAAAATCCTGTGCCTGTATGGGCGTGCGGGTTCAAGTCCCGCTCCGAGTACCATTGATAAATAGGAAGATGCGAGTCTTCCTATTTTTTTCTAAAAGAACTTGTGAATTGGCTTCCACCTTTCACAGGAAAAGTTAAGTCCCGTTGGTGTTTACACCTTCGGGATTTTTCATTATATTCAATACCATGGCTGCTATTTACATCATTCATTCCACTAGTATTGATCAATTCTACATCGGAAGTTGTTTAGACATGACACAAAGACTGGAACAACATTTAAATAAATCTTATCAAGTAGGGTTTACTCATAGAGCTGACGATTGGAATATCTTTTATCTCAAAGAAAATTTAGAATATCAAACAGCCCGTAAAATCGAAGAGCATATTAAAAGAATGAAATCCAAAAAGTATATTCATGATTTAAAGAAACACCCTGAAATAATGGACAGACTTATTCAAAAATATGATGCGGGTTCATCCCGATAGCTATCGGGACCCGCTCCGAGTACCATTGATAAATAGGAAGATGCGAGTCTTCCTATTTTTTTCTAAAAGAACTTGTGAATTGGCTTCCACCTTTCACAGGAAAAGTTAAGTCCCGATGGTGTTTACATCTTCGGGATTTTTCATTCCGTAAAAACCTTACGACCTGCTTCTCTAATTTTGCTGTTCTAATTTAATCACTTAAACATGGAACAGATTATCCAGAACCTAAACCGCTATTTTCAACATGCCCGAAGAACGAGACTAAACACGTTTACTTCAGCGAGTGTGATGTCCAATAATGCTTCAAAAGCAATAGTTGAATTAAAAGACTTGTGCAACGATCCGGAATACAATCAGCATACCCCGGTTTTAGAAGATATCATTTCCGGACTTTCAAAAGCTCCGGTAATTTATGAAAAATACTGTAGATCGCTGAATTCAAAACTCAAAGGAGACGATCAATTATTTATCAATCTGAATCATACTTTGTACAACAACCTGGGGTATTTTTTGCAGGTGTTTTACCATATTGAGTAATCGTTTGTAAAGAAATCAATCATTTTTAGGACGATAAACTTAGTGAGACACCTGATTTTATCACTTTTTTTTAAGTCTTCGTGAAATCCATTATTTCACTAGGCAATAAGGCTTTTAGGAAGACTTCAGGAATCCTTTTCCAACCTGTTATCCAGTCATTTCACCATTCATAAAGCAATAAAATTTTTTATTTCATTACTGATTCTTTATTTTTACATCAAATAAAAAACTATGAAAAAAGTATACTTAGGCTTATTTACTTTGGTCATTGCGGGTTCGGCTTCGGCTCAGTTAATGAACAAAAACTTGCGTTCTGCGCAAAAAATTCAAAACATCGGTGAAGTTCCTGCAAAGACAACTCACAATTTGGAGAAAGCTATTCCTTTCTGGACAAACACTTTCGCAACTTCATCTGATTGGACTATCTCCAATGCAGGAGGTGCAGGATCACCAGCTCACACATCAGGAGATTGGGCAATTACAACAAACCTTACTGCGATTCCGGTTGCTGCATTATCACCAGCTGGTCATGCAACGGCTGCAAATGGTTATGCATTGATAAACTCGGATGCTGCAGGAGCTGGTCAGACTCAAAATGCTCGAATCGTTACGGCAAACGCTATTGACTGTTCAGGAAAAGCAAATGTTTCTATCATTTTCCAGCAATCAACTCGTCATTACCAGGAGTTGTACTTTGTAGTTGTTTCTAACGATAACGGAGCTACATGGACAGATTACCAGGTAAACACAGGTATGCCGGTTAACTCAAACTCTGCAAACCCAGGCCTTGTTCAGGTGAACATTTCTGCAACTGCAGCAAACATGGCTAACGTGAAAGTTGGTTTCCGTTACGTAGGTGCTTATGACTGGTTTTGGGCAGTTGACGATGTTCAATTAGTTGAAACAGACAACTATGATTTGGCTGCTACAGGATACTACTGGGGAGTTGAAGGAACTTGGGGGCCACGTTTACCGTACTACCAAACTCCAATCGCTCAAATCCAGCCAATCCACTTTGCAGGAATCGTTCAGAACAAAGGTGCTATGACTCAGTCAGACATCACATTCACTGCTGCAATTGCTTCAGCATCTTATACAGGTACAAGTCCTCAGGGTGCTTTAGTTCCAAATGCTTCAGACACTTTTGATATCGCGGCTACATTTACTCCTGCTGCTTCACTAGCAAGCTTCACGGTTGTTGGAGGTGCAACTTCTGGTCAAACAGATGCTTATATGGCTGACAATGCTGCTCCTGCTTTAGCTTTCGCTACAACGCAAGCAACTTTTGCACGTGATGCACAGGTAGTTCAAAGTGGTTCTTACAACCAGGGGGAACCATATGAAATGGGTAACATTTTCGATATCACTTCAAACCAAACTTTGACGGGTGTTGATGTATTTGTTGCTTCAACTTCAACTCCTAACTGCGAGATCTATGGTTTGTTATACACAATAGATGCAGGAGGTGATTTCGTTTACGCTTCGCCTACAGCATTGCACACAGTAACCCCTGGAGAACTTGGAACAGTGATCACGCTTCCATTGACTGATGATTACCCCTTACTTGCAGGAAACTCTTACTTATTGGTAGTTGGTTCTTACGGAGACGGTGGTGTTACAGATGATTTCGTTGTTGGGTCTTCAGGTATTTCTGAGCCTCAAACAACATTCCTTCTGGAAGGAAACGAAGGAAACGGAACATGGTTCTACTCTACTTCTACTCCAATGGTACGTATGAACTTCGATGCTTCTTTATCTGTAGCTGAAAACGCTGCAAACGTAAATGTTGCAATTTACCCGAACCCGGTTGTTGGTGAGGCTACAATCGAAGTAAACGGTGCTGCTGCTTCTACAATCTCAGTAGTTGACTTAGCTGGTAAAGTGGTTTACACTTCCAATGTAGCTGAAGGTACTTCTAAAGTATCTTTCTCTACAACAAACTTCTCTGCAGGAGTTTACACGGTAAATGTTGCTACAAGCACAGGAACTGTTACTAAGAAAATGGTTGTTAAGAACTAATAGCTCATTATAACAATTGAAAATGCCTCGACTTTGATGTCGGGGCATTTTTTTGTTCAAAAAGTTGCCTTCGACCCTACGCTCAGTCACCTTTTCCAATCTTAAGTTTTTAAACTAAGGATCCTGAGCGGAGTCGAAGCATGAACTTTTACTATATTTGCCACTTCGAAAAAACATATTATGAAAGCATACGTATTCCCCGGACAAGGTGCTCAATTCTCAGGAATGGGAAAAGACCTTTATGATTCCTCTGATCTTGCAAAGAAATTATTCACTCAGGCAAATGAAATTCTTGGATTTGACATTCAAAAAATCATGTTTGAAGGTTCTGATGAAGAATTAAAACAAACGAAAGTTACACAGCCTGCCATTTTCCTGCACTCAACAATTTTGGCTGCATGTTTGGGAGACAGTTTCAAACCGGATATGGTTGCCGGACATTCTTTGGGAGAAATCTCTTCACTGGTAGCAAACAAAACACTTTCATTCGAAGACGGTTTGCGTTTGGTATCGAAAAGAGCGTTAGCTATGCAGGCTGCATGTGAAGCTGTTCCTTCAACGATGGCAGCGATCCTTGGTTTGGAAGACAATGTAGTAGAAGATATTTGTAACTCCATCGACGGAATTGTTGTAGCTGCAAATTACAACTGTCCCGGACAATTGGTCATTTCAGGAGCAATCCCGGCAGTTGAAGAAGCTTGTACGAAATTAACCGAAGCAGGAGCAAAACGCGCATTGATCCTTCCCGTTGGAGGTGCATTCCATTCACCATTGATGGAGCCTGCAAGAGAAGAATTGGCGAAAGCGATTGAATCTACAACATTCAGTAATCCGATCTGCCCGGTTTACCAAAACACAACGGCAACAGCAGTAACTGATCCGAATGAAATCAAGAAAAATCTGATCGAGCAATTAACAGCTCCTGTTCGCTGGACACAAATCATGCAGCAAATGATCGCTGATGGCGCAACGGAAGTGATTGAAGTTGGACCAGGAAAAGTATTGCAGGGTTTATTTAAGAAAGTAGATCGCGCATTCCCTACATCCAGTGCGGAAATTGAAGAGCAGGTGCGCGATTAATCGCGTATACACTTTGATAGTATATAAAAAACAAAAAGGGGTGGAAATAATTTCCGCCCCTTCTGTTTCTATTAACTAGTGTAAATCTTAATTTCTCGATAAAGTCGTTTTTACTGCTTTCACCAAACGCTCCACATTTGGCAAAGCCGCTTCGATCAATGTAGGTGAGAATGCAAATGGAGTATCTGTTTGAGTTACACGCAACACAGGAGCATCCAGGTAATCGAATGCATAACGCTGTAAATGGTAAGCAATCTCAGATGAAATAGAAGCCAAAGGCCAGCTTTCCTCCAAAACCACACAACGATTTGTTTTCTTAACTGATTCTACGATCAACGCATAATCGATAGGACGAATAGTTCTCAAATCAATGATCTCAAGCTCGATGCCTTCTTTAGCTAACAATTCGGCAGCTTCGTAAGCAACTTTGATGATCTTACCAAAAGAAACGATTGTTACATCAGATCCTTTACGCTTGATATCACCAACTCCGATAGGAATGATATATTCTCCTTCAGGAATTTCTCCCTTGTCACCATACATTTTCTCTGACTCAAGGAAAACCACCGGATCGTTATCACGTATCGCAGCTTTCAACAAACCTTTTGCATCATACGGGTTAGACGGAGTAATTACTTTCAATCCCGGTACGTGAGAATAAAACGCTTCGAAACTTTGAGAGTGAGTTGCAGCCAACTGTCCAGCCGTTCCGTTACCACCTCTGAAAACAATCGGACATCCGTATTGTCCTCCCGACATTTGCAACATTTTCGCAGCCGAGTTGATAATCTGATCTGCAGCCAAAATTGCAAAGTTCCAGGTCATGAACTCCACTATCGGGCGAAGGCCATTCATTGAAGCACCTACAGCAATACCTGCAAATCCCAATTCCGCAATCGGAGTATCAATTACACGTTTCGGACCAAATTCGTCCAACATTCCCTGAGATACCTTGTACGCTCCATTGTATTCAGCAACTTCCTCACCCATCAGGAAAACACCTTTATCACGGCGCATTTCTTCCGACATAGCTTCACGAAGGGCTTCTCTAAATTGAACAGTCTTCATTCTTATTGTTTTTTAATTCGCTTAAAGCAGTGCCAAAATTAATTAAAATTCGTTTCTGGCATACGAAAATAAGGAGATAAGCACACACATTTTCAGGAAATCGTGAACAAATTGTTCAAAACCTTCACTTCTTATGTGTGCATAATATTTATTTCATGCAATGATTTGATTATTTTTGTTCTCGAAAAGAAGTTTAACAAACAAATACAGCATCGCTCCGATTCCGGAAAAATGCGGTTTAAGTTTAAATATAATACGCTATGAAAATTTTGGTATGTATCAGTAAATCTCCGGATACAACTTCGAAAATTGCATTCACTGACGGAAACAAGCAATTCGATGAAAATGGAGTTCAGTACATTGTCAATCCATATGACGAGTGGTATGCACTTGTTCGCGGTTTGGAATTGAAAGAAACTTTGGGTGGAAACTTAACGATCATCACCGTAGGAAATGCAGCTGACGAGGCAATTATCCGTAAAGCATTGGCTATTGGTGCTGATGATGCCGTGCGCATTGATGCAGATCCGAAAGACGCATATTTTACAGCTGTTCAAATTGCCGATTACGCAAAAGCAAACGGATTTGACTTGGTTCTTACAGGAAAAGAGACCATCAATTATAACGGTTCGCAAGTTGCCGGAATGATCGCAGAGGCAATGGACCTTCCATTTGTTTCTTTGGCTACAAAATTAGAGATCAACGGATCTACTGCACGTATGGAGCAGGAAATCGTTGGAGGAGTTCAGGTCATTGAAGCAAACCTTCCATTGGTAGTTTCCTGTGCGAAAGGAATGGCAGAACAGCGTATTCCAAACATGCGTGGAATTATGGCAGCACGTACAAAACCATTAACAGTTGTTGCACCTTCTTCAACAGAAGAATTGACAGCATATGCTGAGTATGGATTACCTGCTCCGAAATCTGCAGTGAAAATGATCGATCCGAACAACATGGACGAGTTAGTTGCTTTGTTACACAACGAGGCTAAAGTTATTTAATCGACAATACGAAATCATGAATATTTTAGTTTATATCAATTCATCCGATCATTTGGCAAAAAGTGCGCTTGAAGCGGTTACTTATGCAAAGAAAATTGGCGGAACAATTACAGTTGTAGCTACCGGATCGGTAGATGATTCAACACTGGGAACTTTAGGTGAATACGGTGCTGAAAAAGTATTGGTTGACCGTTCGGTTGCTACTGAGGATTCTCAGCAGATAACACGCCTTATTGCAAAAGCAGCTGAATCAACAGGAGCAGAATTAATCGTTTTCTCTCACGATTTAGTAGCAAAAGCAGTTGCGCCTCGTTTATCTGTTCGTTTGAAAGCAGGTTTGGTTTCAGGAGCAGTTGACGTTCCAAATGCCAGCGGACAAGTAAAAGTGAATGTATTTTCCGGGAAAGCATTCGGATTTGTTGCTGTAAAATCAGCGAAGAAAATCATTTCCCTTCTTCCAAATTCATTCCAACCGGAAAAAACAGGTTCTGCTTGTTCGGTAGAAGCATTTGACGGAGCTGCAGGAACTGCATTGATCAAAGTAATTGAAACCAAAATGCCGGAAGGTGAAATTCCGTTGCCTGAAGCAGAATTGGTTGTCTCTGCAGGTCGTGGATTAAAAGGTCCTGAGAACTGGGGAATCGTGGAAGATTTGGCAAAAGCATTGGGTGCTGCAACAGCATGTTCCCGTCCGGTTGCTGATATCGGCTGGAGACCTCATCACGAACACGTAGGACAAACGGGGGTTGCTATTCGCCCGAATTTATACATTGCTGCCGGGATTTCAGGAGCAATCCAGCATTTGGCAGGAGTAAACGGTTCGAAAGTAATTGTGGTGATAAACACAGACTCTGAAGCACCTTTCTTTAAGGCTGCTGATTACGGAGTTGTTGGAGATGTATTTGAAGTACTTCCAAAATTAACGGAAGCTGTAAAAAAATTCCGCTCAACACCGCACTAAGATTCATCAATTTAATTATTTTTACGAAAGTAATAACGAAGAGGGAAGCACATTACAATGCTTCCCTCCTCTTTTAACCCTTCGTAAGGAAAACGTTCGAATGGACAAGATTAAACTAGATATCATTGGACTGTCATACAGTCAAACTCAAAGTGGCGCTTATGCCCTGGTTTTATCAGAATCAGGTGGAAAACGTCGTTTACCGATTATTATTGGTGGATTTGAAGCGCAGGCTATAGCTATTGAATTGGAAAAAATGACTCCTACCCGACCGCTAACTCATGATTTGTTTAAATCACTTGCCCAAACATTCGCTATCCAACTGAAAGAAGTAGTGATCTACAACCTGCAGGAAGGAATTTTCTTTGCAAAACTGGTTTGTGAAAAGGAAGGTGTTTTTTCAGACATTGACGCTCGCACTTCCGACGCAATCGCTTTAGCCGTTCGTTTCGACTGCCCGATCTACACTTTTGAATCCATTTTATCTTCGGCAGGCATCCTTTCTGATGAATTCCTGGAAGATGATGATGAACTGGAAACGGTAGAAGCAGACGACAACGAGTTCACTAAAATGAACAAGGAAGAGCTCGAAGAACAGCTTCAGAATGCCATCGATAATGAAGATTACGAGCTGGCTTCTAAAATTCGCGACGAAATCAATAAGCGCGGCGCTTAATCAGCATTCAATTCTACTACTATGGGGAAATCCATCAAATTTCGTTTGACCGCAATGAGTTTCCTCCAATTTTTTGTTTGGGGAGCGTGGTTGATTACAATTTATAATTTTTGGTTTGATACCAAACATTGGGGCGGAGTAGAATTTGGAGCAATTTTCACTACTCTTGGTATTTCTTCTTTGATCATGCCAACTATTACCGGCATTGTAGCAGATAAATGGATTAACGCCGAACGCTTATATGGAATTCTGCATATTGCCGGAGGTATCTTTTTATGCTCTCTTCAATTTGTAGAAGACCCAAATACTTTTTTCTGGGTCATTTTAGGTGCGATGCTTTGTTATATGCCTACGATTTCTCTTTCCAATGCAGTTGGCTATACCGTTCTAAAAAATAACGGCTACGATGTCGTAAAGGTATTTCCACCGATTCGGGTTTGGGGAACAGTTGGTTTTATAGCAGCCATGTGGTTTGTGAATCTTACAGGAAATAAAGCATCCGTCAACCAGTTTATCATTTCCGGGGTCAGTGCTATTATTTTAGGATTGTATTCCTTTTCTCTTCCGAAATGTAAACCTACAAACACATCCAATTCTACCATATCACAAGCACTTGGACTCGATGCATTCAAGTTATTCGCGAATTATAAATTATTCCTGTTTTTTATGTTTTCACTCATGCTGGGAGCTGCTTTGCAGTTAACAAACATGTACGGAGACGGATATATCAGTGAATTTGGAAAATTCGGAACTTACCAGGATTCAGTGATTGTAAAGTATTCCACTATCGTCATGTCCATTTCTCAAATTTCCGAGACCTTATTTATTCTAACTATCCCTTTCTTCTTAAAACGTTTCGGAATCAAAATGGTGATGCTGATGAGCATGATAGCATGGGTTCTTCGCTTTGGTTTACTGGCTTATGGAAACCCGGTAGAAGGATTATGGATGATTATAGTTTCATGCATTGTTTATGGAATGGCTTTCGACTTTTTCAATGTTTCAGGTTCCCTGTATATTGAAACCACTACCCAATCAAAGATCAGATCTTCGGCTCAGGGATTGTTTATGATGATGACAAATGGTGTTGGAGCAATAATCGGAAGTTTGGTAAGCGCAAAGATTATTCAGCAATTCTTCACTTTAAAATTTGACTCGGTCCAAAAACTATCCGCTTATTTAGGCTTCGATCCGTCCAATGAAAAGTTCCGAAAAATCATAGAGCATAGCCCGGTGAATGCGGACGGTTCTTTTCTGAAACCTTACACCATGAACGACTGGCAACCGATTTGGTTAACCTTTGCAGCATATTCTTTGGTCGTTGCTGTACTTTTCGCCCTTTTATTCAAGCACAAACACAATCCGGCGGAACTGTCAGAAATTTCACACTAAATTGTTTTACTAAATATTTAATAGTAATTTAATGTTTCAATAACATTGAATGAAAACTATACTCTCCCTTTTTGCACTTGTTTCAAGTGTTATTTCCTATGGTCAAACTTTTAACGGAACATCCGGAAACATCCAGGATAACCAGGAATTGGTTCGTTCTGTGAACGTTAACGGACTTGCAACGACAATCAATCAAACGACTTTCGGTTTGGAGCAGGTTTGCCTGTCCATTACACACACCTGGGATGCCGACGTAACGGCCACACTGGAAGCTCCGGACGGAACTCAAATCATCCTTTTTTCTGCTGTGGGCGGCGATGGTAATGATTTTGACGGAACTTGTCTGCGCAGTGACGTAACAATTTCAATCATCGCTCAAAGCGCTCCTTTCAGCGGCGTATTCAAACCTATGAATTCATTAGGAATTGCGAATAACAATCAAAATCCTAACGGAACATGGAAGATGCGCATTTATGATTCGGCCGGCGGAGATGAGGGAACACTGGATTCGTGGTCACTGACTTTCGGGAATGATCCTGCCGCTTACCAGCCATTTACCAGCAGCAACCTGCCGATTGTAATCCTCAACACCAATAACCAGGGTATTCCGGATGAACCGAAAATCGAAGCCGGGATGAAAATCATCGATAACGGACCGGGAAATATCAATCACGTTACTGACCCGGCAAATGGGTACAACAATAAGATCGGTATTGAACGCAGAGGTTCCAGTTCGGGTGATTTCCCACAGAAATCTTATGCTTTTGAAACACGAGATATAAACGGAACTAAAAAAGACACAGTTCTTTTGGGAATGCCGGAAGAACACGATTGGATCCTGTACGCACCGTATAATGACAAAAGTTGTATGCGCAACATCCTGACTTATGAACTGGCAACCAAAATGGAGCAGTATGCTTCCAGGACCATCCTCTGTGAATTGGTTTTAAATGGGCAATACCAGGGAATTTACACCCTAATGGAAAAAGTAAAGCGCGATGAAAACCGGGTAGATATTTCGAAATTACTTCCAACAGATATTTCCGGCGATGATCTGACAGGAGGATATATCATTAAAATTGACAAAACAACCGGTTCTAATAACGATGGCTGGACTTCCAATTACCAGGCTGATGATAATTCGGACATCTTCTTTCAATACCATTATCCGAAAGCAGACGATATTGAACCGCAGCAACTAGCCTATATCCAGGCTTATGTTGATTCCTTTGAAACAGCATTAGCAGCTCCAAATTTTACAGATCCGAATACCGGTTACCGAAAATACAGTGTCCCGGAAACATTCATTGATTTTTTAATCCTGAATGAGATCAGTAAAAATGTAGACGGATATCGTTTAAGTACCTTCATACACAAACAAAAAGACTCGAAAGGCGGAAAACTGCGCATGGGCCCAATGTGGGATTTCAATCTTGCCTGGTGGAATGCTGATTACTGTGACGGCTACGATCACACCGGCTGGCAGTACGATTTTTCAAATACTTGTCCGGGCGGATGGCAGCCTCCAACCTGGTGGTTGCGCATGTTGGAAGATCCGTGGTTCCAGGACGAATTGAAATGCCGCTGGACGACACTTCGTCAGACTTTTTTATCCAATGATTCTCTTTACTCGCAAATAGATTCGATTGCTCAATACATCGACACGGCAAAAGACCGCCATTTTGATCAGTGGGAGCTTTTGGGAATTTACACCTGGCCCAACCCAAGTCCAATTCCTGCAGATTATCCGGGAGAAATTGCCGCATTAAAAACGTGGATTCTCGACCGTGCAGCATGGATGGATGATAATATGCCAGGAACCTGTCATTTGGGAATCATCGAACAGGAAATTGCTTCTTTATCTGTTTATCCGAACCCTTTCAATGAAGAGTTGAATGTGTCGTGGTTCTCAACCGGAATAAGTAATTCGAAGATCAGGCTATTTGATCTGAACGGCAATGAAATAAGCTCTTTGGAAAAATCGCCGTCATACGGAATGAACGAAGTAAAACTCGGTAGTTTTGCCGGGGCACTGAGCAGCGGACTTTATTGGGTAGAAATCCAGGAAGGAAGTTCGATCAGCCGCATCAAGGTCGTGAAGAACTGATATTTTTTATGTTGTAGGTTTAAACAGCGTGTGTATATTACCCGTATCATATACAGCCACAAGTGATTTATAAATTTCCTTGTGTGCTTTGTGCTCTTTGTGGTTAGACCTACACCTGGATCTTTTTCAGGAAAACATCCGGCTGCGGGTAAATCCCTTTTCGTTCCAGGCGTTTGTCTTTTTTATAAAGTATGTAACTTTCCGGAATGAATTGTCCGTCTAATTTGGCTTCGAAATAAATGGCGTTTTTATCTTCTTTCAGAAACCGGTAAGTTCCTTTAAGTTCTTTTGCAGCTATTTTTTCGATCAAAACTCCTTCAGCATTCAATTGAATTTCAATCGCAGCAGTCTGCACCTGGAACACTTCTTCACCCAATTCCAGAGCATAAGAAGGAATTTCACCACTATAGGTTCCCAGGTATTTCTTTTTAATTTCCTGAGAAATTCCATGGAATGAGCCAATAAGAATAAGTGCCAATAAACAAAAACGCATTTCTCCCTTTTGGGTAAAAATAGAGAAAGGAATCAACAATGCAACCGAATTATCAACCAAAACAACCTGTCAGCGATTAAATTCCCTAACTTCGGGATTAGTTTTGCAACTCTCATTTCAGGACATTCATGAAACAATATCACGATTTATTACAACACATATTAGACAACGGAACTTTCAAAGGAGACCGCACAGGAACAGGAACAATGTCTACTTTCGGGTATCAAATGCGTTTCAACCTGGAAGATGGTTTTCCGGTTTTGACTACTAAAAAACTGCACCTGCGTTCGATCATCCATGAGTTATTGTGGTTTCTTCAGGGCGATACCAATATCAAATACCTGAAAGACAATAATGTTTCTATTTGGGACGAATGGGCAGATGAAAACGGAGACCTGGGACCCGTTTATGGATATCAGTGGCGTTCCTGGCCAACTCCGGAAGGAGGTTCTATTGACCAGATCTCTAATTTAATTGAGCAGATCAAGAAAAATCCGAATTCCCGCAGATTGATCGTAAACGCATGGAATGTTGCTTACGTAGACAACATGGCTTTGCCTCCGTGTCATACCATGTTCCAGTTTTATGTTGCCGAAGGAAAATTAAGCTGTCAATTATACCAGCGCTCTGCAGATACTTTCCTGGGCGTTCCGTTCAACATTGCTTCTTATGCCTTGTTAACGATGATGGTGGCACAGGTTTGTGATCTGAAGCCGGGAGAATTTATTCACACATTGGGAGATGCGCATTTGTACTCCAATCATTTGGATCAGGCAAAATTGCAATTGGAACGTGATTTCAGACCGCTTCCAACCATGAAGATCAATCCGAATGTGAAAGACATTTTTGGTTTTAAATACGAAGATTTCGAATTATTGAATTACGATCCGCATCCGACCATTAAAGCGCCGATAGCGGTATAAAGAAATTCATTCGCAAAAAAATGTAGGCACGCGACGCATCGCGTGCCTACATTTTTTTTATAAATCAATTCGCCATTTCACTCATAAACTTGATGCGCATCAGGCGCAACTCCTCTTCGGTATAATCACCGTCGAATTCATGGTAAGCGGTTGCCAGATCATCTGTTTCGGCTTCGGAGAAATAGTCGTAAATCTCCTCCTGATTATCTGAATCAAGGATGTCGTCGATGTAATAATTGATATTCACCCGGGTTCCGGAAGAAACAATTGCTTCAATTTCTTCAATCACTTCATCCATCGATTTACCCTGTGCTCTTCCAATATCTTCCAAAGGAAGTTTTCTGTCGATGTTTTGGATCAGCTGTACTTTCAACACTGATTTATTGATCAGTGATTTAACTACCAAATCCTGTGGTCTGTCGATATCGTTTTCTTCTACATATTGGTGAATCATTTCAATGAAAGGCTGACCGTAGCGCTGTGCTTTACCGGCACCAACTCCTTGGCAATTCGTCAATTCGTCAATCGTGATCGGATACTGGAAACACATATCTTTCAAAGTCGGCTCCTGGAAAATAACAAACGGTGGAATGTTATTCTGTTTAGAAAGCACTTTTCTCAGATCAATCAGCATATCATACAAAACCTCATCAAAAGCGCCGCCTTTTCCGGGAGCAACAATTCCATCATCCTCATCTGAAGCAGAATAATCGTGTTGTTTCAACAAAGTAAATGACACCGGATTCGCTAAAAATGCATGTCCATTTTCAGTAAACTTAAGTGTTCCGTAAGTTTCAATGTCTTTGTAAAGCAATCCCGCAACCACTGTTTGTCGGATCACAGCATTCCAGAAATGCTCATCACGGTCTTTTCCAACTCCGAATAACGGAGCCTGATCGTGGCGGTAACTTTTAATTTCAGCGGTAATTCCTCCGGAAAGGAATGCACAAACGTGTTTTGCTTTTTGTTGTTCCTGAAGGAAATCAACTACCTGAAGCAGTTGGTGAACGAACTCTTTTCCTTCCAGTTTTTCACGCGGATGTTTGCAGTTATCACACATTTCATTGCATCCCCTTTCATCGAATACCTCTCCGAAGTAATGCAAAATGAATTTACGCCGGCAAACAGAAGTTTCCGAATAAGAAACAATTTCACTTAAGAGCTGCTTTCCGATTTCCTGTTCCGCAATCGGTTTTCCCTGGAGGAATTTCTCCAGTTTCTCAATGTCCTTGTAGGAATAGAACGTAATACATTCTCCAACTCCGCCGTCGCGGCCCGCTCTACCCGTTTCCTGGTAATAACTTTCCAGTGATTTCGGAATATCGTGGTGGATGACAAAACGCACATCCGGCTTGTCGATTCCCATTCCGAATGCAATGGTTGCAACGATCACATCGACATCTTCCATCAGGAACATATCCTGGTGTTTTGCGCGAGTTGTTGCGTCCAATCCGGCATGGTATGCCAATGCATTGATTCCGTTTACCTGAAGCAATTCGGCCATTTCCTCTACTTTCTTCCTGGAAAGACAATAGATGATCCCCGATTTACCTGCTCGCTGACGGATATATTTAATGATTTCTTTTTCTACGTCTCTTTTAGCACGAATTTCATAATACAGGTTATCTCTGTTGAAAGAGGACTTATATAAAGTCGCATCCATCATATTGAGATTCTTCTGAATATCTGCCTGTACTTTTGGAGTAGCAGTAGCAGTTAGTGCAATAATTGCCACATCGGATATTTTCTCGAAAATCTCGCGAAGCCTGCGGTATTCCGGACGAAAATCATGCCCCCATTCGGAAATACAGTGCGCTTCATCGATAGCAAAGAAAGAGATTGGTACGGAAGTTAAAAAGTCAATATTTTCCTGTTTCGTCAGTGATTCAGGGGCAACATATAGTAATTTTGTTTTACCGGCGAGAATATCTTCTTTCACCCGGTTAATTTCTGTTTTGCTGAGAGATGAATTCAAAAAATGCGCAATTGAGTTGTGATCACTCACATTTCGGATCGCATCCACCTGATTTTTCATCAGTGCAATCAATGGAGAAACTACAATTGCCGTACCTTCTGATAATAATGCCGGAAGCTGATAACATAGTGACTTCCCACCACCTGTGGGCATAATTACAAACGTGTTCTTTTTTTGCAACACATTGGTAATTATATCTTCCTGTTTTCCCTTAAATTGATCAAAACCGAAAAATGTCCTAAGTGCTCCCTTTAGATCATGCTGATCCATAAAAGTTGAATATTAGAGGATTACCTAAATTAATAAATCGAAATTACAGATAATAAAACGCAAAGGCGCTATAAAATCGGCAACTATACTAAAATACAAGATAAATCAATAGAAAACAACTATTAACGGATGTTGTGTTATTAATTTTTGATGCGGATTTCATTTTTTCACCCCTTTTCCGGAGGCATTTGTCCATGAAATTCATCTTTCCCGGCAGGCAAATCAACAAAATTTGTGATTTAAGGGTCTTATTAACATTTGAAACCCCGAAAATTTTGATGAATTATTAACTTTGCGCCAAAGTATGGAAGAAGAAAAAAATATGTCATTCTTGCAGCATCTCGAGGAATTGAGATGGAGACTGGTTCGATGCGCAGCTGTAATCATTGTTTTGGCAATTGTACTCTGGTGGAACCAGGATTGGATCATGAGGCATGTTTTCCTTTCAATGAGCAAACCCGATTTCTTCACTTTCGACTTTTTCTGCCGGTACATGAACTTCATGTGTGTAGACGAAATTCCAATTAATTTCCAGTCAACAACTATGGGCGGACAATTCTCTTACGCCTTGTGGATGAGTTTCCTTGGAGGAGTTGTCATCGGCTTCCCTTTTATCTTCCACCAATTGTGGTCTTTTGTAAAACCGGGGTTGAAGCAGAACGAAAAGAAAATGGTGAAAGGCATTGTTTTCTACGTGAGCCTTCTTTTCTTTTTGGGAATTTTATTCGGATATTTCATTGTTGCCCCGATGAGTGTTCAGTTCTTCGGAACCTATCAGATCAGCAAAGAAATCAAGAACGACTTCACCATCAACTCTTACATGAGTACGATACTTTCTACCGTATTCTATTCCGGGTTGTTCTTTTTACTTCCAATTCTGGCCTACTTACTGGGAAAACTGGGAATTGTTTCTTCCGGATTCCTAACAAAATACCGCAAGCATTCCATCGTGGTGGTTTTGATTTTGGCAGCAATTATTACTCCGCCGGATATCATCTCGCAGGTAATCGTAAGTATTCCGATCCTCCTTCTTTATGAAATTGGAATTTTTGTCGTGAAACGTGTTGAAAAAACGCGCTTAAAAGAGGAAACAAACGGGTAAACATGTCATGTTTTTACTGGGATTTTTCTTAGTTTTACGTTATCTATGTTTAAACTAAGGATTCTATTTCTACTCTGCCTGATTCAAAGCTCTGTGTATTCACAACAGACTAAAGTTTCAGGACGCGTTATTGACGCAGAAACGGGAGAAGGAATGCCTGATGTAAAAGTACAGTTTCAATTTTCGAAAATCGGTACACTTACAGACAGTCTTGGGTTTTATACGCTTCAAACTTATTATGCAACAGACAGCATCACTTATTTGATGCCCGAATTTAAGTTTGTCACCAAAGCCATTAAAAAAGATCAGGAACAGGTCATTGATATAAAAATGGTTGAAGCTGTCATGGATATTACCGAAGTGACCGTGAAGCCGCCCGATGAATTTCCTTCGACTACCCTGCATAAAAAAGTAATTGCTCACAAAGACATCAATAACAAGGAAAAACTAAAGTCTTACGATTACGAATTATACAATAAGATCCAGCTCGATCTGAACAATATAGGGGACAAATTCAAGGAACGGGATATTGTAAAACGCCTGGATTTGGTAATGGATTACCTGGATTCGGTGGATGGGGGAAAAACCTATCTGCCGGTTATCTTATCGGAAAACATTTCACAGTTCAGTTATAAAAACAACCCCAACAAGAAGCGGGAATTAGTTTCCGCTACCCGAATTTCAGGAATTGAAAACCTGCAGTTGAACCAGTTTTTGGGAGAAATGTACCTGGATTTTAATGTCTACGACAATTACATAAACATCTTTCAAAAAGCCTTCGTTAGTCCGGTGGCGAATTTTGCCCGCAATTATTACAAGTTCTACCTGGAAGACAGTATGTACATCGACAATAACTGGTGCTACAAATTACGTTTTACTCCAAAAAGAACGGGCGACATTACGTTTGAAGGAGAAATGTGGATCAATGACACCACTTACGCTGTCAAATCGTTTAAGGCGAAATTATCGCCGGGAGCAAATATCAACTATGTACAGGATATGTACATGGAACATCATTTTGACCAGGTGCAGCCAGAAGTATGGATGCTTACCGAAGAAAAAATGATCCTTGATCTGAAGGTTACCAAAGGAACAAAACTCTACGGCTTTTTCGGACGAAAATATTCATCCCGAAAGAATTTTGTGATCAACAAAGAGCATCCGGACGATTATTACAAGAGTGATTTTACGGTGGAACTCGCCGACAGCGCCAAAATACGCGACAAAGAATATTGGATTACACACCGGCACGTTCCGTTGAATGACCAGGAAAACGGGATTGACAACATGGTCGATTCCCTGAACCACGATCCTTTCTTTAAATTCCTGAAGAACTCTACTTACATGCTCGCTTCGGGATATTATCCGGTAGGTAAAATCGAAATTGGTTCTATTTACTCGCTTATTTCTTTTAACCCGGTTGAAAAATTCAGAACAGGTCTTGCAATCCGGACCTCCAATGCTTTTTCCAAACGCGTCGAATTCGGAGGAAGATTGTACTATGGTTTCGGTGACGAACGCTTCAAATACGGATTAACAACCCGAATCAACATTACCCCGAGAAAACGCGGACTTTTGATCGTTTACGGAAACCGGGATATTGAACAAATCGGAATTTCACCAACTGCCGCAGCGGTCGGATCCACTTTTAGCAGCCTTTTACGCACCGGGCCTCTAGACAAATTGACTTTTGTGGACAAAGCCGGAATTAACCTGGAAAAGGATTTAGGGAAAGATTTTATCATCTTCGGGGGCTTTGAATGGAAAGAATACACACCATTGGGACTCGCTACTTATGAGCGCCGCAATGAATACGGAGGACTCGACACCATCCGACACGTACAAAGCTCGGAAGTAACCCTGCGATTCAGATGGTGTAAGGACGAAGAGTTTATTTCCGGGAATTTTGACCGTACCACACTTCCATCCAAATACCCGATTTTATCTATCCAGGGAATTTTCGGGATTAAAGGAGTTTTTGGAAGTGATTACAACTATCAAAAATTGGAATTTGCACTGGAGCACAGTCGCACCATCGGTGTTTTGGGAAGATTGCGTTATGGAGTGAATTGTGGTGCTGTTTTGGGAACCGTTGCTTATCCCTTCCTGAAAGTGCACGAAGGAAGTCAATCCTATTGGTTATACACCAATTCCTTCAACCGCATGTCGTATTTTGAATTTATTTCTGATCGTTACGTTGGCGGATTTATTGAGCAGCATTGGCAGGGATTGTTATTTGACCGCATTCCGCTGATCAAGAAACTCAAATGGAGATTGGTCACTTCCGGTAGAATTACTTACGGTGCAATTAGTCAGCGACACAATGACGTGATGATCATCCCGACTTTTACCAAAAAATTTGGAGACACACCTTATGTTGAGGCAGCCGTCGGAATTGAAAACATTTTCAAACTGGGACGCATAGATTTGGTTTGGAGACTCACTCACCTGGCTCCCGGCATTCCTCCGGTGGGAATCCGTGCACGCTGGTCCTTTGCATTCTGAAAGATGTTCAAGCCTTCAAAAGGTTCAAATCTTCTTCGCTCTGTGCCTTCGCTGAAGCTTCAGCATAAACGTTACAAGCTTCGAAGGTTCAAAGGATTTAAAAAGAGCCAATTTGAACATTTGAAAATTTGAATCAGCCTCGGCTGAAACATTTGAACATTTGAACATTCTAGTCTAATTATCTTATTTTTGTTTTTGTGAAGTTACATACACACGATATCAAAAAGACCTACAAAGGTCGGAACGTAGTAAAAGGAGTTACTATAGAAGTGAACCAGGGAGAAATTGTTGGTTTATTGGGCCCGAACGGTGCCGGGAAAACAACATCCTTCTACATGATGGTTGGTTTGGTGAAACCGGACGAAGGCAAAGTATTCCTGGATGACCTGGAAATCACGCATTATCCTATGTACAAGCGCTCTCAACTAGGAATAGGATATCTTCCCCAGGAAGTATCTGTATTTCGAAAACTGAGCGTGGAAGACAATATCTTATCCATCCTCGAACTGTCTGATCTGAGCAAAATCGAACGTAAAGAGAAAATGGAACAGCTCCTGGAGGAATTCAGCCTGACAAAAGTTCGAAAAAACCTGGGAAACAGACTTTCCGGGGGTGAAAAGAGAAGAACAGAGATTGCTCGTGCATTGGCAACAAATCCGAAATTCGTTTTATTGGACGAACCTTTTGCAGGAGTAGACCCGATTGCAGTAGAAGATATTCAAAGTATTGTTTCGGATCTGCGCAAAAAGAATATCGGGATTCTGATCACAGACCACAATGTACAGGAAACTTTATCCATTACAGACAGAGCTTATTTGTTGTTTGAAGGAAGTATTTTGAAATCGGGAACTGCTGAAGAACTGGCTTCTGATGAACAGGTGCGCAAGGTTTACCTGGGTCAAAATTTCGTGCTGCGCGCTAAGAAATAGGAAGGCATAAAAAAAGCCTCCGTGGGAAGAGACTTTGGTTTGTTTCGTTATTTAGATGCTAAATCAGCGTTTTCAGGCGTGTTATCAATACTCCCGTAAGCCTCGCAATGTCCTCTGGAGGAACCACAAGACGCTAAAACTACCGCTAAGAAAGCAGCCATAGCTGCGTAGGCAAAAAATTTCTTCATAGTTATTGCTTGTTTTTTAGTTTACTAGTTGTTGTACGGATACAAATCTATCATTTTTTAACGTTAGTTAGCACAAATATTATTCACATTCCTAATTTTTCTTGTGTGGATTAGTTGTGATTTAATTGAAAAAATTCATTTTTTTTTAACGCTGTCCGTATTAAAAATTATCCAATCCTCCTATTCATCTACGTTTCAGGTAGAATAGTGCTGACAATTATTTTCCGGATTTTTCTGTTTCATCCATCCCATTATATGCGTCACAATTTGCTTTTGTTCTACAGGATGCGCTCGTCAAAACAACAAACAGGGCAATTGCAAGAATTCCAAGGATTTTTTTCATCGTCTAGTGCTTTAATGGTTCGTACTAATTGTGATTCTTCTATACAAACTTACTACTTTCAGCGTTATATATTAGGATATTCTAGATTTTTGTGAAAGGAAATAATTGAAATTGAGGGCTTTGGGTAAATGTATTCAGGAAAAATGGCTGATTGGTGTTTTGATCGGTTTATCAATTTTGAGTTGCCGGATACTCCATGCTCAAAAAAGTCTTCATTTTTCAGATGATGCCTTCAAAAAGATCAGCAAACGAACATCTTTCACCTATTCCGACACTTTTTCACTGCAAAATACACTTCAGGAGATCCAGCTTCTGGCTTATAAAAAAGGATACCTGACTTTCGGGATCGATTCCATTATTCCAAGCGACAGTTTGAACAGTGAAGCTTATTTCACGCTTGGTCTCCGTTATAAACAACTCAATCTGTCCATTTCAGACGACAGCAAACGCGCATTACGGGAAATTGGGATCAGTCCGCGAACCATTGAAACGCTCACTCCTACTCCTTTGGAAATTTCCAGAAATCTGCAGCGTGTTCTGCATGAATTTGAAATCGCCGGATATCCTTTCGCACAAATTTCCTTTGAGGATCTCCGCATGGAGAAAGAAGCACTTTATGCCGAACTGATTGTGACCCCGAACTCGCGGGTAAAATGGAACGACCTGATTGTTTCCGGGAGTAAAGTCAAACTATCCAAACGATACCTGGAGAATTTTCTTCACATTGAAAAGGGAGATTGGTACAACCAGGAGCAAGTAGACCTGATCAATACCCGGCTCACACAATTGATCTTTGTGAGGCAAACCAAACCGGCAGAAATCCTGTTTACCCCGGAAGGTGCTAATCTTTATTTGTACATTGAGACGAAACCCGTTTCTTTATTCAACGGAACCATTGGATTGCAGCAGGACCCGATCAAATTAAAGTACCAGTTGACCGGTGATTTACGCCTGAAACTTCAAAATGCATTCAAGCACGGAGAATTATTCGATCTGAACTGGCGATCCATTCAACCGGGAAGTCCACAATTGAAAATACAGGCCGCTTATCCGTTCTTATTCAATACACCTTTCGGATTGGATGGCCAGTTTTCCTTATTCAAACGTGATTCTACTTTCCTGGAGCTAAAAACCAGTATTGGCGTTACTTACTTTGTTTCAGGTGGAAAAACACTGACCGGATTCTACAAAAATCAACAATCCAATCTACTGGGCGCTGCAAATACCGGATTGGCTTACGGAACTTCCAAAAGCAACCTGTACGGACTTTCTTTCCGGAACCAAACGGTAGATTATCTGCCCAATCCGCGAAAAGGTTTTATCTGGTACCTGGAAGGAAACGTTGGGAAACGAACTCTGATCAAAGATTCCGTCACCAATCATTACCTCATCTACGGCGGCAAAGTGCAAATAGAATACTATCAGTCGCTGGGAAAACGTTTTGTGATAAAAGGAGGCTTGCTCAGCGAATCCTTTTATACCAATAATATTCAGCAGAATGAGTTGCTGCGTTTCGGCGGAAATCTTTCCCAGCGCGGTTTCATGGAAGACGAACTATTGGGTACTTTTCGCGCAACGCTGACCATTGAGCCCCGATTTATCCTCGACCAAAACTCGTATCTCTTTGTTTTCTATGACCAAAGCTGGTATGAGCGAAATGTGCAGCTATACCGCCATGATTCGCCAAAAGGTTTTGGTGCCGGGCTTTGTTTCGGGACCAACATCGGGATTTTTTCTTTGACTTATGCCCTTGGACAGCAATTCTCCAACCCAATCCTGTTCCGCGATTCGAAGGTGCATTTTGGATATGTAGCCTATTTTTAAATCAGAAGGGATTTCGACTCCGCTCAATCACCTTCTGATAATTATTCTTAAGCAAAAAGGAGACTGAGCGGAGTCGAAGGCTGCTTTAGCCTAAATCAACCAAAGAAACACTTTAATCAATCGGCAAAAAACCAAACCATTATTTTCTCTATCTTGAATGCATGAACTACTTATGTGTATCCGGGAGATTATGGCTTACCATACTGATGGTCGTCAACATACATCTATTCTGTGAGGTCAGCTATTCACAGGATGTTGTTGTGACCGGAGTTGTCATGAATGAGCAAAACCAACGCGTAGCTGGCGCAGAGATCAAACTTGGACAGGCAAATTCCAAAACCAATTCAAAAGGAATCTTCCTTGTAAAAACAAACGTGTTTCCTACCCAGCTGAATATCAAACATCCGCTTTACAAAAATTACCTGCAGGTTGTACGCGCTCCGATGAACAGAAATGACACTATTAAGCTGGAGATTATCCTGGAAGGAAAGGAAACAGAGTTGGAAGAAGTAACCGTCAACTCTTCCCGGATTATTTGGGCATATGAAAAAAAGAATACGCATATTATTGATTTTTCGCTTTATGAAAATGAAATACTGCTGGTTTGCGCTGAAAATCACCAGTATTTTTTAAGGCGACTGGATTCGATAGGGAAGAAAATAGTAGATGTTCAAATCAAAAAAAATCCGGTTGGATTATACCACGACTGCACAGGTGGAACTCATTTAGTTTATGCCGACAGTATTTTCGAAATTAAGTTCATCCGCAACTCCATCGGTATGCTTTCCGGGGATTCGTATGAAAACACCATGCAGGTTTTATCTCCCTGTGTCATTTCCAGCCCGGATAATATCATTCTGAAAAGATTGGGGCCACACAACAAACTGGTGGAATATGTGAAGATTGATTGGAACACTAAAAAACCAAGTCAGCTTTACATAACGAGTGATCAACAAATGATGCGCCAGCTGGATGAGTATGCCGCAGCGAATCAGATTGCTGTTCCCCTGTCTAACCCTAATTACAGTCGTACAACCGTAGTCAACACCTCAACTGACAGGCAAAAATGGCAAAACCAGCAGTTTTACAACCAGATTCTCAAAAAACCGCTTTATGCGCCTATTTTCGAGATCAATGATTCAGTTTTTGTATTCGACCATTTTAAAGACAGCGCTATGGTTTATTCGCGTTCCGGAAAACACATTCGTTCGTTCCAGATCAGTTATCATTATTTTGAAAACTGGAAAAGTGAGTTGTTCCTCAACGAGGAAAAAACAAAGTTATATGCCAAATACGAAATTGAAGGTTTGGTAACTCTCCGGCAAATTGATCCTTCCACCGGGAAAGTTCTAAATGTAGATATACTGGAAAAACACATTTACCCGATGAAAATTCAAATCCGGGGAAATTTTGCTTATTACATCTACAAACATTACCTGGATAACAGTATTCACTACCTCTATAAACAACCTTTGAAAAAATAATCACTCATTTTCACCCAATCACTATGCACTATTTAAATTACATCCGAATTCTTTTACTGATCTTCTTCTCCGGAAGTATGATCACTAATTCTTACTCACAGGTGGAAGCAGTGATTAAAGGAAAAGTAGTGAACGAAAACGGAGCACCGGTTCAAAATGCAGTTGTCAAACTAGGCATTCGGGACACACGCACCAATTCATCCGGTCTTTTCGTCGTTAAGAACATTGAATTCCCGGCTCAGCTAACTGTAAAACATTCTTCGTACAAAGAGTATCAGGACATGATTGTTCATCCCGACAAATGGAAAGATACGGTCCGGATATTTATAGAAATGACCGGACAGGAAAAGGAATTGGAAGAAGTAACCGTTTCTGCCGACAAGATATTTTGGGTGTATCCTCGAAAACAAGCCAATATATTGGATTTTATCCTTCAACGGAATAACGAAATTATGCTTTGTTGCAGGGATGAAGACAATTATTTCCTGCGAAGCCTGGATGCACAGGGAGAAAAAATAAACGAAGCCCGGATCCGAAAGAATCCGCAACAGTTATACCGTGATTGTATGGAAAGCATTCACCTGGTTTATTCGGACAGTATCTATGAAACTGCGCTTATCAACAATTCGATCGGTTTTTTCCAGGCAAGAGCAACATTGGAACTCTTCAAACTATTAAAATCCTGTGTTTACAAAGATGATAATAACCTGATCAAATACACTTATTCCGATATAAATCAACGCATTGAGTATACTTCCATTAACATTCAAACAAAAAGTTCGCAAACAATTTATGTCGGGGAAAATCGCGTGCACAACAGGGGACTTCGAGACTTCATAGCAGACAACAATGTATCCGATGAACAGTTATTCCACACTTTAGACCCGGAATTAATTCGGATTCTAAGAAGCAAATGGGCCAAACGAAAATTATATGAACAGGTGTTGACCCTTCCTGTCTATATTCCGTTGTTTGAAATAAATGATTCACTGGTCATCTTTGATCATCTCAATGATTCTGCTGTTGTCTTTACCAAAGAAGGCACTCTGGTGCGTTCCTTCCCGATCTACTACCAGTATTTCCCGGGCTGGGAAAATGAGCTTATTACCAACATTGAAAAAACAAAAGTCTATGCCCGCTACGAACACGAGGGAATCGCGACCCTTCGGGAAATCAATCCCACAAATGGAAAAACGGAGCATATCATCCGATTGGAAAAACATGTTTTCCCGGCACACATTCAAATCTACAGCAATTACATTTATTATATCTACAAAGACTACCTGGACCAGAATATGCATTATCTTTTCAAACAGCCTATTGAATAGATTCTGTTTTCCTATTTTTATGTAAATTCGATCAGCATTAAAGCTCATGACACATCTCGTGAAATTCCGGATTATTCTTCTTTTAAGCTTTGGTTTAGCAACAAGCATAAGCTGGTGCCAGGATGATATCATCATCAAAGGAAAAGTGGTGAATGAAACAGGTGTTCCGGTTAGAAATGCCTCTGTTCAGATCGATATTCACAACGCACGGACGAATGCCAACGGATTTTTCCTACTGAAAAACGGGAATTTTCCGGCACAGATTACTGTGAAAGCAAATCAATACAATGTATATACGGACATCTTACTTTTCCCTGAAAAGTGGAAAGACACTATGCTCGTTTCCATTGTTATGACTGCGAAAGAAACACAACTGGAAGAAGTAACCGTTAGTGCAGAAAGCAAGTTCTGGGTTTATCCGCGCAAACAGGCAAATGTGCTCGATTTTAAAGTGGAAGAAGACGGAAATATCATCCTCTGCTGCAGTGATGAGCACAATTATTTCCTGCGTCATTTGAATGAATCGGGAGATAAAATGTATGAAACGTCGATCCGGAAACACCCGAAACAAATTCGCCAGGATTGCGGCGGAAAATTTCACCTTGTTTACAACGACAGCATTTATGAGACATCAATCGTTGGACAGTCCGTTGGAATATTTTCACCCCTTCCCTATTATAAAGCGATCGGATTATTGGACAACTGCTCTTATTCGGATGACACTTCGATTATCATTCGAACATACATGAATCAAAAGCAATACCTGGAATATCAATTGATCACCAAAAAAACACGAAGCAGTAAAACGCTTTACGTGAGTCAGGACCGACAAAAAAACCGGCAGCTAAAAGATTATGAGCGCGAAAACAGGCTTACTGTTGGAGAAATCCTGAAGGAATCAAATGCCAATCACAGTGATAAACTTTCCAATAATAATTACGATATTAAAAAAGCCCGGGATCGCTGGACCACCCAAACCTTTTATGATTTAATTCTTTTAAAACCTATTTACGCTCCATTATTCGAGTTGAATGATTCCATCATCATCTTTGACCATCCCAATGATTCGGCTATTGTATTTACGAAAAGCGGCGTCAGGGTTCGGAGCTTTCCCATTTCTTATCACTATTTCAGAGGCTGGAAAAGCGAATTGATCCCGAATATTGAGAAGACGAATATTTATGCACGTTTCGAGCGGGACGGGATAACAAGTTTGAGAAAGATCAACCTCTTAACCGGTAAAACGGAAGAAGTGGTCCAAATAAAAGACCACATTTATCCGGAGCACATTCAAATCCGAAAAGACTTTATTTTCTACGTTTACAAAGATTATCTTGATCTGAGTATGCACTATATTTTCAAGCAGCATCTAACAAATAAATAAAGATTTGATTTTGGGTTGAAAAAGAAGGTATTTTTGCGTATCTTCAGGTAAGAGATGAAAAACAATACAGAATCAATCAGCAATCCCGCTGAATTTACAGAACGATTTATTAATCAAACCAACAGCCCGGTTTTCCTTACCGGAAAAGCTGGTACCGGGAAAACTACCCTGTTGCGCAAAATCGTAGAGACTACCCATAAAAATACGGTGATCGTAGCGCCAACCGGAATTGCGGCTTTGAATGCAGGCGGAGTAACGATACATTCCTTTTTCCAGCTTCCTTTCAGCTCATTTATCCCTGATTTCATTTCAGAAGGATTGGTGCAGGGAAATACTAAGTTCGAATCGAAAGAAACGTTGAAACGCCATTTTCATTTCAATAAGGTTCGTCAAAACCTGATCCGGAATGTTGAACTGCTGATTATCGACGAAGTTTCTATGCTTCGTGCAGATTTATTGGATGCCATCGACTGGACATTGAGAAATGTACGGAAGAACAACAATCCTTTTGGCGGACTCCAGGTCTTATTCATAGGTGATTTATTGCAACTTCCCCCGGTTATTAAGCCCGAAGAATGGAGCGTTCTGCAAAAATACTATCATGGAATTTTCTTCTTCAATGCGCGCGTTCTGCAGGAACAGGCTCCGGTTTACATCGAACTGGATAAGATTTTCAGACAGGACGATCAGCTTTTCATTGATCTGCTGAACAACCTGCGAAACAACCAGGTCACTGTCGATGATCAGCGATTACTGGAAAAATACGTGAATCCACATTTCGATACGAGCAAAGAAGAAGGATACATTACACTAACAACACACAATTCGAAGGCAGATCAAATGAATGCGGCAGCTTTGAATTCACTGAACGAAAAATCCCTCACCTATTCTGCTGAGATCAAGAATGATTTTCCACCACATTTATTTCCGATAGAGAAAGAAACCGAATTAAAAGTCGGCGCTCAGATCATGTTCATTAAGAATGATATTTCATTTGAGAAAAACTTTTACAACGGAAAAATGGGCGTTATTAAATCTCTGACAGCGGATGAGATCGAAGTATTTTTCCCCGAGGAAAAACGAAGTATTACCGTTGAAAAATACGAGTGGAACAATATTAAATACACTTTAAACGATCAAACCGGCGAAATCGAGGAAGAAACCCTCGGAACTTTTGTGCACTACCCGATCAAACTTGCCTGGGCAATTACCATCCACAAAAGCCAGGGATTGACTTTTGATAAAGCCGTTTTAGATGTTTCGAATGTATTTGCTCCGGGTCAGGCATATGTTGCGCTCTCCAGGCTTCGTAGTTTAGAAGGGTTGGTACTATTGAAACCGCTTTCCATGAATGGTTTGGTAAACGATCACCAGGTTGTTTCTTACTCCTCCAATAAAGCTCCGGAAGAACGCATGCAATTATTCCTCGACCAGGAAACTGCCCGTTTTGTTTACAACAGTTTGGTTCAGGCTTTTGACTGGTATGATTACACTGCAAAATGGGCAACCTTCGAACTGGGCTTTAAAAACCAGGGACCAAAAACGGAAAAAGGAAAAGATGTAAGCTGGGTTGCAAACCAGATGCAGACCATCCAGTCAACTTTTGATGCTGCCCGGAAATTTCAAAATCAGCTGGCCAATCTTTTTTCGAAAGAAAAGCCCGAATGGGAATTTATCCATGAACGCGTGCAAGCTGCTTACCAGTATTTTTTCAAACCGTTGGACGCACAAGTCTATTCGATTATGAAACGTCGGTACGAAGTGGCTAAAATCAAAAAAAACAAGACTTATTTTGAAGAGCTGGAAGAATTGGAGCAGGAAGTGGTTGCTGTTGTTCACCGGTTGATGAAAGGCCGTTTATTGATGGAAGCAATCCTGAACCAAAAACCATTTACGAAGGAAACAGTCAGATCGGTGGAAATTACGAATTACGTCATCGCGAAAAGCCACAGTATTCAGCAGGAATTGCGTGCAAACCGCTCCATGATGGATGAAATGATGGAAGAAGATTTCACTGATGTGATTAAAATGGTAACTCCGAAAAAGGAGAAGGAAGAAAAAGTCATTAAGAAAAATACTTACGAAATCACTTTGGAACTCTTCGAAGCAGGAAAAGCATTAGAAGAAATAGCCAGCGAACGCCAGTTGGGAGTTACCACCATCGAAGGACATTATGCCAAACTGATCCAGCAGGAGAAGATTGATATTACAGACGTTCTGGATCCGAAGCGCATCAGCGAGATTGAATCGTATCTGGAAGATTCCGAAGGAAAAACATTGGGAGTATTGAAAGATGAACTGGGAGATAAAGTAAGTTACGCCGAATTGAAGTGGGTCCAGGCTTCGAAGATGTTGTGAAACAACTTTTCTTCACTTTAATACCTTCTATTTTCCACTTCCTGTAAAACAACTATTTGTTGAATCGCTATTTGGTTCAATTTGATTAATCTGTCTTTTTGCGGGATTTTTTCACTGATGAAAACAGCATTGAGATTTTCCATATTCGCAAGGCAAATCAATTCATTAATACCAGCATAGTCCCTGATATTTCCCTTAAGATCAGGATTAGCATCTCTCCATTGTTTAGCAGTTATGCCAAAAAGAGCCACATTAAGAACATCCGCTTCATTTGCATAAATGACCGAAGTCTGAGCAGATGAAAGTTCCTGGGGTATTAAATTTCGCTTGATAGCATCTGTATGAATATGATAATTGATTTTTGCCAGTTCACGCTTGGCAGTCCATCCGAGTTGTTTTTGCTCTTCTTCTTTAAGTCGTTGGAATTCTTTAACCATGTACAATTCGAATTCCACCGATATCCAACTGGCAAACTTAAAAGCGATATCCTTGTGAGCAAAAGTTCCCCCATATCTTCCGGACTTAACTATTATACCTTTCGCATTCGTAGTATTAATCCATTTAAGAGGTGAAAGAGTAAATGCATTCAATCCGGCTTGATTTTTAAACCCCTCGAATTCGAGGGGTTTAAATTCACCATTGTATAGAGACTCCCAAATACCTAAATACTCAATAGTATTCCGATTCCGCATCCAATTAGCTATAACAGAATTGGCGTCATCGGTCTTATATTTTGCAATGTCAGTAAGTGATATAAAATCTGAATCATTGATTATTATTACTGCTACACTAGTATCTTTTATATTAATCTTAGCCATTTAGAATGTTTACTTATCCAATTTAATTAAAATTATGTTACTTCACATTTCAAACAAAAAATCACACCCGTCGAGACAGATGTGATTTCACCAAACTACCAAATACTACTCGTCATTAAACCAACTAATGACTTTGTTTTCTATAGAACACAATCTTTCAAAAAAGTAACAACCCCGAAGCAGACTTTCAATCGCTTCAGGGTTGTTAAAGATTAAAATATGGTTGTAAACTGTTTCTTACAAAGAGAAAGCAGCTTTTACTTTATCTACGAAATCTAATTTTTCCCAAGTGAACAATTCTACTTCTTTCACAACTTGCGTTCCGTCAGGAGCAGTAAATGTTTTCTTCACTACTTCATTCTTACGTCCCATGTGTCCGTAAGCAGCAGTTTCGGAATAAATCGGGTTTCTCAATTTCAAACGCTGCTCAATTGCATAAGGACGCAAATCAAAGATCTCCGCACATTTCTTAGCGATCTCTCCGTCTGTCATGTTTGTTTTAGAAGTTCCGTAAGTATTGATGAACAAACCACAAGGCTTAGCCACACCAATTGCGTAAGAAACCTGTACCAAAACCTCATCACACAAACCAGCCGCAACTAAGTTCTTCGCGATATGACGTGTTGCGTATGCCGCAGAGCGGTCAACTTTGGAAGGATCTTTTCCGGAGAAAGCACCACCACCGTGAGCACCTTTTCCACCATATGTATCAACAATGATTTTACGACCAGTCAAACCTGTATCTCCGTGAGGACCTCCGATAACGAATTTTCCTGTTGGGTTGATATGGTAAGTGATTTGGTCGTTGAACAACGATTGCAATTCCGGTTTCAATTTCGCTTTCACACGAGGAATTACGATGTTGATAATATCTTCTTTGATCTTTTTCAACATATCTGCCTCTGCTCCGAAATCATCGTGCTGTGTAGAAACTACGATCGAATCAATACGTTGTGGAACATTGTCGTCAGAATACTCAATCGTAACCTGGGATTTTGCATCCGGACGCAAATATCCGATGATATGAGATTCGTTGTTACGGATTTTAGACAATTCCTGTAGGATATTGTGAGCCAAATCCAAAGCCAACGGCATGTAATTATCCGTTTCTTTCGTGGCGTAACCGAACATCATTCCCTGGTCACCAGCTCCCTGAGCATCTGCTTTCGCTTCGAAATCATCATTGGAAACTTTACGGTCAACACCCTGGTTGATATCCGAAGACTGATCGTGAATTGCAGAAAGAATTCCACAAGAGTTCGCTTCGAACATGTATTCAGACTTCGTGTAACCGATCTTACGGATTACCTCACGGGCAATCGACTGAACGTCCAAATACGTATTTGTTTTTACCTCTCCGGCCAAAACTACCTGACCTGTTGTTACTAAGGTTTCGCAAGCGACCTTCGACGTTGGGTCGAAAGCCATAAAGTTATCGATTAACGCATCTGAAATTTGATCCGCTACTTTATCCGGGTGTCCTTCAGAAACCGATTCTGAGGTGAACAAATATGACATAGTCCTTGAGTATAAAAATTATGGTCGCGAAATTAGTGAAAAAAAAGAAATGGAATCGCGAATGTTGAAAAAACAAAGATTAATATTCTATTAAGTTTGTAGATTAATCTAAAGAAAGTACTTTCCCTTCTAGAACTGCCCCCACAGAATCCAAGGTATTGGTTTCAAGAGAAAGCATCTGATCCTTGAAACTTTTCACATAAATGGTTTTGGAATCAAAAACTATCCGATTCATATCCAATCCTGCCTGCTCAAATGATTTAATGAGTGTTTTATGTCTCTTTGCAGCCAAATCACTGGATTCCGATTCCAATTGGCACAAAGTAAGTTCAAGTACAATTCCAGGGTATTCCAATTGAACTTCATGAAGCCGATTCAGCGAATTATTGAAAAATTCTTTGTAAATACCTTTCTTAAAGTAAATACTATTGTCTTCCATGTTTACTGCTTTCGGCAAAGATTGAAGATCTAAGCTCTGCATGAAAAAAGCAAAAAGAATAATGACGAACCATTTCATGGAACTAAATATACTGGATTTCTATTGAATGTAACGACATCCTATTTTATCGTTAAGAATGACACTTTGAAGATTTATCTATTAATTTCAACGAATGAAACAACTGATTATTTTCTTACTCTTATTAATATCCTACTCTGTAAAAGCTGACTTTGTAGATATTGCGATTTTGAAAGTAAATGGAGTGCTCGTCAGAAAATTAACGAACAACAACCAAAACCCTTATTTCGTAAATCTCAGCAGATTTCATATTGGAGATACTTTATGTATTCAAATCAGAACCGATCACGGTGCAGAAAAGCATTCATATATCACGCTTAAAAATCTTGAAAACAATCATCATTTTGTGTTAGATAAAGAAAATCGATTTATTATTTCAAACGAGTTGCTTCAAAAAAAGCATCTTTTATCAGTGACTTATGTTCTTGATTATCCTGAGGAAATGGAAATTACTTGGGACATTTGCAAAATAATTCCAAACGATCAAATAGAAAAAGTATATGCGAGTATTAATGAGCTGAGAGATTACCTGATTTCAGTTTCCAATGGAAAACCAAAATCTTCCGCTTCAATACTAAACGATTCCATCACCACAAACTACCAATTAAGCCCCACAAAAAAAGGAGTTTTGGAGAAAGTCCTTAAAGACACCTTGAATTATTCCATCAATAAAATCCGGGATTTTTTGGTTTTGAATCAATCGGAAAAAACATTTATAAAGCAAATCGATGCTATAGACTACGTAAAACTACATGATTTCACAGGTAATATGTATGGTTCTATTACAACCGGTGATGACGGGATAGATACTTTTTGTTTTTTCTTTGGTGATTTCAATTATCGCCTTGAATTTCACTTTGCATACATGAAAGACAAATACATCCTTGAAAAAATATTTTATAATACGAACTAACAAATTGCTTATTAAATGTCCCGCCGAATAATCAAACGCATCATTTACCTCTTCCTTCTTTGGTTTGGTATTCATCAGATAGTTATCATAACCGACGGACTAACGGACGAAAATACCAAAACAGATGTAGCTGTGATCTATGGCAATACAGTTCATGAAGACGGAACTATTTCAAAAAGATTAAAAGCCCGGTTGGACCGTGGAATTCAATTGTACACTGATTCTTTGACCGATATGTTATTCGTAAGCGGCGGACTTGGAAAAGAAGGATTTTACGAAGGGACAAAAATGCAGGAATACCTGGTTGAAAAAGGAATTCCGGCTGAAAAAATTGTGGTCGACAACCAGGGAAACAACACCAAACTAACCACACAGAATTTTGTCAAAAAGTTCGGTAAAGAAAAAAGTGTCGTTGTAGTAAGTCAGTATCACCATGTATCCAGGGCAAAACTAGCTTTTAGGAAGGCCGGGATAAAAGATGTCACCGGTGCACATGCTGACTACTTTGAGATTCGGGATTTTTATTCCTGTATTCGGGAGTTCTTTGGATATTATTCTTATTTATTGATGAACTGAAAAATCGTTACCTTCGATCTGTAATATGGTCTCAATAGCACTTTTTGTCCTTTCGGTTTTGTTTCTTGCACTGTTGGTGTACTGCAGAATGTTGTACTTAAAACTCAAGGAAACAAAGAACACAAATAGTGATTTAAGCAGTAAAAATCATGAGTTAAATGCGCGGGTCCATTCCAGCGAATTGAGTTCCATCCGCTACAAACTGAATCCGCATTTGTTTAAGAATGCTTTGAATTCCATTCAATCTCACGCCTATCAGACCTATTATTCCATGGACAAACTGTCCGGAGTATTGGATTACATCCTGTATGAAAGCGATCAGCCTTTGGTAAGTTTACAGGAAGAAATGGATTTCGCAGCAAACTTCATTGAAATTAACCGGCTTAAGCTTAGTCCTTTGTTTGACCTGCGCATTCGGAATACCATCAATCTCAAAGACGAACGGATCAGCAATCTGAAAATATTACCGCTTATCACCGTCGATTTGATTGAAAATGCGTTCAAGCACACAGATTTTCAAAAAAGCGAATCCTTTATTTCCATTCATCTCGAAATTGTCAACAATGAGTTTGTATTGGAAGTCAGCAACCGCATTTCCGAAAGTAAACCGATGAAAAAAGAACGCAGCGGACTGGGAATCAAAAACCTGGAAGAGCGTTTAAAAATTGCATATCCCGAAGCATACGAGTTGACTTTGAAAAATGAAACTCCGGTTTTTCACGCACGCCTCAAATTGAAGCTAAATGGATAACAGGTTACTTCGCGTGGTTTTATTGGATGATGAATTGCTTGCACTGGGCTATCTAAGAAGTTTGTGCGAAGGAATTCCCCATATTGAAGTGATCAAAGCTTTCGATAATCCGGCGGTATTCTTGTCAGAAGTAGAAAATCTGTCCTTCGACTTTTGCATTTCAGACATTGTGATGCCGAACCTGAGCGGATTGGAAGTAGCCGAAAAATTGCATTCCACTCCTATCATTTTCACCACGGCCCACAACGAATACGCCGCAGACGCGTTCGACATTGAAGCGATAGATTACCTCCGCAAACCAGTCCAAAAAGAACGATTGGAACGCGCCATCGAAAAAGTAAGAATTCGAATTGAGCAGTCAAAAAACCAGGGAGTTTGGTCTGTAAACACGAACAAAGGAAAATTCACCATCCAGCTTTCTGCCATCGTCAGTTTCTCTTCGGATACGTATGACCGCAGAGACAAATCCATGCTTTTGCAAAACGGAGACGAATTGGTGGTAAAAAACAAATCCTTCGATCAATTATTAAAAGAGTTGGAGGGCATTTCGTTTATCCGAATCTCTAAATCCGAGTTGATCTCCAAAGATTTCATCCAGGGTTATCAGGGTGATGTCGTATTCAGTAAACTCCGTACAAAAGAAGGAAAATACCGCGAATTCGCCCTAAGCGAAAACTACCGAAAGACATTCGTCGAAGCATTCAATCAATAATCTGCTGTGCTTGTGCCACAGTAGTGATCAGTCGCGACTGATCACTGCGTAAACCTTCTCGGTACAATTAATATGGTTTTCAGTACATTCTTAAAAAAGATCGTATTTCGTTTACTATCTGCTGACTTACTTTTGCTGAAAATTAAAAGTTATGCGTAATCTCAGAAATCTCTTATTCTACATTATAACGATTGGTGGTTTCGCCACTTTAATTTTTGGAGTCATTCTATCCGGAAAACCTTTGGAAGCTGGAAAAGTAACCACTTTCAAGCCGGAAGTAACCGCATCCACCTGGCAGCAATTCACCGAGACTTACTACCACAATTTAACGCATCCTTTAGCCATTCTTTTATTGCAGATCATCACCATTCTTGTCGTGGCAAGGATCTTCGGGTTTTTCTGCCGAAAGATCGGTCAGCCTTCCGTAATCGGTGAAATTATCGCCGGAATTTTCTTAGGCCCGTCTTTCATCGGAATGTATTTCCCGGAATTCGCCCATTTCGCATTCCCGGATAAATCCATGGACAACCTGAAGTTCTTAAGCCAGATCGGTTTGATTCTCTTTATGTTCGTTGTTGGAATGGAACTGGAATTAAAAACACTAAAAAACAAAGCGAACGATGCAGTTGTCATCAGTCACGCCAGTATCATTTTCCCTTTCACATTAGGCGTTGGGCTTGCTTATTTGCTTTATACAGAATTTGCTCCTGAAAATGTAAACTTCCTGTCATTCGCATTATTCATTGGAATTTCCATGAGTATTACCGCCTTCCCGGTTCTGGCACGCATTGTCCAGGAGCGCGGTTTAAGCAAAACCAGGCTGGGAAATATTGTGATTACCTGCGCTGCTGCAGATGATATTACTGCCTGGTGTATCCTGGCTGCCGTGATTGCTATCGTAAAAGCAGGTTCCGTGCTAAGTGCTATTTACATCATCTTCATGGCAATTGGATATGTCTTTTTAATGCTGAAGATCGTGCAGCCTTTCTTAAAACGGATCGGAGATAAACATTCCAATAAAGAAAGTTTGAGTAAACCGGTGGTTGCTATTTTCTTCATTACCTTACTTGTTTCGGCTTTCGCTACAGAAGTAATCGGGATCCACGCTTTGTTCGGAGCATTCCTTGCGGGTGTGATCATGCCGGCGAATATGAATTTCAGAACGATTTTCATTGAAAAGATCGAAGATGTTTCCGTCTTGTTATTACTTCCTTTATTCTTTGTTTTCACCGGTTTGAGAACACAGATCGGTTTGTTGGACGACTGGCATTTGTGGGCGATTGCATTACTGATCATCGTGGTGGCAACCGTTGGAAAATTCGTTGGATCAGCTTTTGCAGCAAGATTCGTAGGTCAGCCCTGGCGCGACAGTTTGATCATCGGGGCCTTGATGAACACCCGCGGATTAATGGAATTGATCGTTCTGAACATCGGGTACGATTTAGGAGTTCTTTCCGACGAGATTTTTGCGATGTTAGTTATTATGGCTTTGGTTACGACTTTCATGACCGGACCAATGCTCGACCTCATCAACTGGTTGATGCCGGAGAAAAAAACAGACGAGGAAAAAGCAGAAAATCAGCAGCTTTCCACGAAATATTCCATTTTACTTTCATTCGGAAACCCGGAAAGAGGAAGAACATTGCTTCGTTTAGCTAACAGCTTCATCCGGAAATCGCCTGAAAATGCCAATATTACTGCACTTCACGTTTCACTGAGTAATGACTTGAACCAATTCAACGCGCAGGAATATGAGCGTGTGAGTTTCGCACCAATCACCGAGGAATCCCAAAAACTGCACATGCCGGTTGTCACTTTGTTCAAGCCAACTGTTGATATCGACAAAGAAATCACGGATACTTCCAATGCCGGAAATTTTGACCTGCTACTGATCGGAATCGGAAATTCGGTTTTCGAAGGTTCACTTTTGGGACGTGTTCTCGGATTCACCACCAAACTCATCAACCCGGAACGTTTGTATGAAACCATTACCGGTAAAGAGCCATTGTTCGAAAACACGGTTTTTGATGAAAGGACCCGCCAATTGATCAAAAATGCCAAATTACCTATCGGAATTGTAATTGA
This sequence comes from uncultured Fluviicola sp., assembly GCA_965650365.1. GTDB lineage: Bacteria > Bacteroidota > Bacteroidia > Flavobacteriales_D > Crocinitomicaceae > Fluviicola. The sequence goes on from CBFGOJ010000004.1 coordinate 91,009, forward strand.
TAAAGAATTGGAAAAAGTGGAAAATGTATTCCTGCCGATCTTCTCGATCCACGACAGTTTTCTATTGGTTTATGCTCAAAAATTGATCCATCACAGCGATGCGCGTGTCACGATCATCGATTCTTCCGGAATTGTGAAAACGCACCCGGAATTGAAAGAGTCTATCCGCATGATCGAACAGGTGGCTCCGAACCATATTTCGCTGCAGACCGAACCGCGCCTGGATAAAGATTTTATGCACCAGCAAGATTTAATGCTCATTAGCCACGACAGCTGGAAAAAAGCAGTTGAAACGCAAAGCCTGTGGCTCACAAATACCCCTTCAGTGCTTATTTTAAAACCGTGATTTGATTTTAAGGCTAGAATTTTCGAGGAGAAACTAGCGAAGCTGTTGAAGACTGAGGCTCCATCTCACAAGATGGAAAAGCCGAGGGATAAGATTTTAAAGAATCAATCGAATAAATCTGAGGGGTATTTACTACAAAAAAGTAGGGGCGCGATTAATCGCGCCCCTACTTTTGGTTATACACGCTTTGTTTTTCAAACAAATAAGATTACATTAGTTCGTCTAACAAATTCACCATGAAACGACTACTACTTTTTCTCCTGATTGCCCCTGCTCTGTCGATAATCAGTTATGGTCAGGAAAAAGCATCCGAAATAAAGAAGGTCGATGACAAACAGCAGAAACAAGGCTACTGGATCTGGTATGGAAAAGATCGTCCGAACTCCGGAGTTCCACCGGATGGCAAAGTGGAAGAAGGAAGGTATGTAGACAGTCGAAAAGAGGGACTCTGGATTAAATACCACCAGGATGGAAAAACACCAAAAATCATTGGCCATTATCAAAACAACAGACCTGTCGGACAATATCAGAAATTTGATGAATCAGGTCAACTCAAAGAAAAAGGAACATTTTCCAAAAACTTATACTGTGATACTTTGATCAAATGGCATCCAAATGGTCAATTGTATTATGTCGCTTTTTTTAATAATGAAGGACAAGAACAAGGACAAGTCACCTACTATTATGAAAATGGTACCATTGAACTTACCTATTTTGCTGAAAATGGCATCCCAAAAAATGAGATTCATTTCACTCAAAACGGAGACACACTCCAACAATACAAAAGAAGCGACCGTGTTTTTTGGACGGATGCCGAAAAAGAAAAGTATGAATCAGGTTCTTCCCGGATAAAACCCCAAAAAATCAATCAAAAACCACCTTTCACAGATCCCGCATCTTTAAACTCCGGAAAAAAAAATCTGGTACCTAACGGATACAATATCCTCTTGAATGAAGACAAAGAAAAGTGGCAGGAAGGAACTTTCAAAGACGGACAATTGTGGGATGGAAAGGTTTACATCTATGACAAGGATGGTATTTTACTGAAAGTCGAAGTGTATAAATCCGGGCTGTACTACTCCGACGGACAACTCTAAAATCAGATAATCAAAAAAATCCCATCTGCCTGCTGGCAAATGGGATTTCAAATTTCCTTAAAAGCGATTCTTATCTGGTGAATCCGCTTGTATACGTGTTCAATTCATCAATGCTTGATTCGAACGTAAACGCATCATTCAACTGGTAGTAATTCCCGATATCATACGTGTAACCGTAAGCATATTTCGCAAGATCCAATCTTGTATCTTCAAAACTGAACAACAACATCAAACGTTTCACTTGTCCGCTGGTCATACAGTTTGTATTGATCACTTGTTTTGCCATCGTCAGTTTAGAATCATCAAAAGATTTTGCTTCGATTGATTTAACCACTTCATTAAAGCGGCTTTCACTCATCGGGTACCCGTTGCAACCAACATTTCCGTTGTAACCCGGCATCACATAACCGTTTTGCACCGTACCAACATTACCTGACTGAACTGTTCCAACATTTCCGGAAGTAGTCGTGGTTGTTGAAGAATAAGTAGTAGTTGTACTTTGAGTTTGAGTATTCATCCCCGTTTCATTCACATTGATGTTCATATTAATATTCGCACCACCGGTCATCGGATCATTTACATTGATTCCAACGTTCATCTGATCTGTTGTACCAGGATTGGTTGTTGTGTTGGAGATAACAGTTGTCTGAGTTACCGAAGTTGTAAGCGGTGTATCGTGATAAACGATTACATTCTGACCACCGATGGGTCTTGGAGCCTGCGCAATTGGAACTTCACTCATCCATCTCAAAACAGTCTCTCCTTTATTGCTGGTTTTGATCGTATAAGTAGTTTCTGTTCCCGGATTGAAGTTCAATGTCTTATCAATATCCGGAGTCATTCCATCTGTGAATTTGACTTTGACCTTGTAATAAGGCTGGATCAGGTTTGTAACCCGCACATTTGTTTCCGGGTTCGCATTTTGCTGCACACCATTCAAAATAACATAGAACTGCTGACCTTGTTCAGAGAAGAAGACCAGGTTGGTATTTTGCTGAGCAATGGTCCACTGAGCAACAAATAGTAAAATAAAAAGAGTAAAAAAGTGTTTCATGGGTAATAATTTAAATTTCAAATGTCCTTTTTCAAAAACGATGCCAAAGCTACCATTACTTCCCTTCAAAAAGAAATTTTAATCGCTCTTTAACTTTTAAAATCCACATTCATCGAAAATTGCGATTATTTTTGTCACAGATATTCCAAAAAGATGAACGGGCTATTCGAGCAATTTTCCAAAGAATTCCAGAACCTAATCGGTGAGTTTAAATTGCCATTGGAGAATCCCATTCTTACATTTTCGCTGCTTTTATTAATCATTCTTTTCTCCCCGATTATTTTAAGAAGGGTGAAAATTCCGGCATTGATCGGTTTGATTATTTCAGGAGTTATCATCGGTCCGAACGGTTTTCAATTGATTTCGGAAGCCAACATGAAAACAGGTTTCGTGAATATGTTTGCCAAGATCGGTTTGCTCTACATCATGTTCATGGCCGGTTTGGAACTCGACATGCAGGAATTCAAACGCTACCGCAATAAATCACTGACTTTTGGCGCATTGACTTTCTTCATACCGCTTCTTTTGGGTTATCCAACCTGCAGGTACGCACTCGGATTGAGTGAAATGGCGAGTTTGCTTACAGCAAGTATGTTCGCTACGCATACATTGGTTGCCTATCCGATCGTTTCCAAATTCGGGATCTCTAAAATGGAAGCTGTGGCCATTGCAATCGGCGGAACAATTTTGACCGATACAGCAGTTTTAATCATTCTTGCTGTGATTTCCGGCTCCGACAATGGCGTTATCAACACCAGCGTTCTCGTCCATTTATTCATTACCCTTTCCATTTTCAGTTTGATCATGTTTTGGGGAGTTCCCAAAATTTCGCGGTGGTTTTTAAGTAAACTTGAATCTGAAAAGTCTTCGCAGTTCATTTATGTATTATCGATTCTTTTCTTCGCGGCATTTTTAGCGGAAGTAGCAGGAATTGAAGGAATCATCGGTGCTTTTGTTGCAGGATTGGTCATGAACCGCCTAATTCCGCATTCTTCCACCCTGATGAACCGCATCGAATTCATTGGAAATGCGCTGTTCATTCCATTCTTCCTGATCTCAATCGGAATGGTGGTGAATGTAAAAGCATTGGCAAACGAACCGTGGGCTTGGGCTGTTGCCGGAATCCTGAGTGCTTTTGCCATTTTTAGCAAATTTTTAGCGGCTTTGATTACGCAGTTGATTTTCAAAATGACTCGTCCGGAACGACAGGTAATCTTTGGTTTAAGCACGGCCCACGCTGCTGCAACGCTGGCCGTAATCAATGTTGGGTACACCATGGGAATCCTCGACATTGAGATTGTAAACGGAACGGTTATTCTTATTTTGATTACCAGTATGACTGCTTCTTTTGTCACTGAAAATGCCGGTAAAAAATTACTCATTGCACAAACGAAAAATGAACCTTTGGAAGGACCTTCCATGAGAAGTCAGCATGTATTGGTTGCCGCAAATGAGTTGAGAGGAAATGAATCACTACTCGATTTTTCAGTTTTGATCACGGATAAAACGGTCATGAACCCGATTTCTGTGGTCAGCGTACTGGAAAATGACGCGGAAGCCGAAATGCGCATTCGCCGTTCCCGAAAACACATCGATGATTTTATTACGCACTATAACAGCGGCGAGATCAACGTACACGCCATGGCAACGATCGACCACAATTTATCCAGTGGAATTGCACGCGTTTCGAAAGAGTTGGTTGCAGATATCGTTTTGATCAATGATAATTCCAAATCCAGCCTCTTCAAAAGACTGATTGGTGATGACCGCGATCATTTATTAAATGTTTGCGAGAAAACAGTTTTCTTCTGTCACTTCAACCATGCTTTTGCACTCTACCGGAAGATCGCCGTTGTTTGCCCGGTTTATGCCGAGTTGGAACAAGACTGTAATCAATGGCTGGAACGCGTCATGCGGATTTCCAAAGAGTTGAACCTGGATATCGAGGTATACAGCACCCGTGAAACGTTTGAAAAAGTAAAAGCCTATCGCACATACCGCAAGTTCAGCGCAGATCTGATTCACTTCCCGATCGAATCACCGGAAGACCTGCTTGAATTACTTCCTAAGTTCAACGAACACCAGTTATTCGTTTCTGTTTTTGCTCGCCAGGGTTCTGTTTCTTCATTCACCGGAATGGAATCTTTGCCTCAGCGCATGGAAAAAGAAAACAGCAAGCTTGACCATATTTTTATTTATCCTTCTCAAAGCGCATCAGACTTATCATATGCAGCTTATGACGATATGAGCGGAAGTCCGCTTGCAGCCGGGGTAGAAACCATTCAGCGTTTGTCCAAAGAAGTTGGGGGAATGTTTAAGAAGTCAGAAGAGTAAATCATCTAAATCCTTAATTTTCAGTATGACAAATTATAGAGAAGACTGGAATCTTTATGTAGTGAATTTTCTAATGAAAGAAACCATTAAGGATGACCATGAAAATTTCTTGTCTGAATCGTATTATATTTCTGTTGAATTATTCCGATTTAAAAATCCTGAAGAAGCTTACAATCTCGTCCAACAAATGGTTGAAAACAACGGGCTTTCCTATGTATATCGGAATGAGAAAGGAAACACCATTGAATTGGAATGTATTGGATTAAACGATTTGGATCTTCTTCAAACAAATCCCCAACAAATGAAAAATGATCTGGAAGCAGGGTATGAATATGGATTTGATATAACGACTATAAACCTGAATAACATTCAAAATCCAATCGATTCTTTTTTGACTAAAAGCAAAAGTGATTTGAAATTATTTATGGATTAGCAATCAACTCCAACAACTTCTTCGGCGCCACATTGGAATAAGAAGCCTTCACAATATCTTTCAGAAAATCTTCATCTACCTTTTCGAAGTAAACGCGTGTCCAGCCTTGTAAACCCCATTTATTCGGGACCGGGTGGCAGGCACTTTCGTCCCATTTGCAAAACACCGATTGCTGCAAAGCAGTCAATTTTACCACGAAAAATGCTTCTTTCTCACTTACCGTTGCAAAAATCTTCTTTTTAACGCGGTAAGATCTTTTCTCAAAATGAGGTTCTTCTGTCGCTTCAGGCAACGACAGGGCATACTGGGAAAGCTGGTTAAAATTCGTCATGATTTTATAGCAACTGATTAACGAATATAGCGTTTTGGTGTTATAGAAGTAATTTTAATTGCTTTAATAAAAAACATGGCTATTATTCTCAATGTCTTTGCTTTCATCGGCTGCATCATTTGGTTCCACAAATTGGTACAACAGCCCGGCAACAAACTGATCCTTCCGGTTATTTTGGTTTATTTAGCAGCTACGATTTTCAGTTTTGTTATTGCGTTCGCTTTACAGCATGATTATCTCGACGGATTACTTCACATGATCGTGAGCGGAATCGCTATTCTGGTATTTTGGCTCTGGACAAGTATTGTGATCATTGTGAAATATGCCAAAAAAGATCACGCAAAGCAACTGCTTATTGGCCTGGCACAAACCAGCGCGCTGCTAATCGTTCCAGTGGCAATTACTTTCCTGATCAGTAACGCTTCATTCAAGATCGGCGGATAAAAAAATCCCGACCCTCCATTAAGAGAACCGGGATTATATTCATTGAAGAATGGTCCTTTAATGACCACCGTGTTCTTCATGTTCCATTCCACCTGCTTTGCAGCAAGCCGGTAATTTTTCATATGCTTTCGGATCGGCCAAAATCTCATCTGCATTGTACCCTAATTCTGAAAGTTGCTTTTTGATCTCCGCCAATGTAATTACATCGTTCTTGAACTTGACAGTCAATTTTCGCGACGGTACATCTAATTCTGCGAATTTCACTCCTTTTGTATAGTTCAAAGCTCCTTCAATACGTTCTTTACATTCATCGCATTCGGCGCTGGTCATGATAACCACTGTTTCTGTTTTCGCCGCAGGTTTTTGGCCAAATGCTGTACTGCTTACAAGCAGTACAATTAGGAATAACAAGTTATTTTTCATCTTTTTTATTTTAAATTTTTTGTAGGAGTCAGTCGCGACTGACTCCTACTTCGTGGTTATTTTTTTTCAACTTTACGCTTGATCTCATATCTGAATCCGGCATAAATCACAGTTCCCATAACCGGCGCCCAAACACGTGTTGCATCGAAAGTCGGGTCATACGGATTATCTGCACTGATAATCGGATTCTTTTGACGGAAATTAAACAGGTTTTCTCCTCCAATATACAAATCCCAACGCTTGAAATGACGCGTAATCTGTGCCAATCCAACAGGTACTGCTTTACTCTTCTCATTCGTTAAACGCGATCCGTCCGGTAAAGTAACATCCGGCAAACGCATAGGGCTGTATACAGAAATCGTACCATCCACTTCCCATTTCTTATTTCTGCTTGCAAATGCCACATTGAACAAACCTCTGTGCTGCGGAATCATCACCTGCTGTCTCAAGCTTCCTGCATAATCCGCTTTCACTTCCAGGAATTTGTAGGCCAAACGGAAAGTGATCGTTTTCCAGGGCATAAAGCTTAATTCTGTTTGGAAAGTACTGCTTCTGGAAACATTGCGCTGAAAACCAAAGAAGATCGAATCGGTTGACTGCTCGCGGTCGATGATTAATTGCTTCGAGAAACGCGCATGGTAGAAATCAGCAGAAATACTCGCCGGTCGATTCCACCATCTCATCGTTCGAACCGCTGAAATTCCGGAATTCCAAACTTCCTCCTGTTCGTTACTGCTATTCACGATCCAGGCTTTGGAAGTTGCCAGTAAGGAAGAATTATCCATAACTATCGTTGGTAATCTCCAGGATTTCCCGGTTGTTATACGAAGGTCCGTAAACTCGTCCAATGTCCATTTTGCATGAACACGCGGTGAGAATTGGAACTTCTCTTTCTGATCACTGAAAGCAGTTTGATAATCTGCACGGATTCCTCCAACCAAAACCAAACGTGTCCCGACGTAAGTGTATTCGAAAAATGCTCCCGGAGTAATGACATTCCGGTTGAAGTTCACAGAATCAATATGCTGCTGCAAATCCTGCCCGATTGCCGAAATTCCTACTTTATACTTGTGAGCAGTTGTTCCGATTATTCCATCAAAGATCGCATTGATGTAACCACGCAATTCTCTTCCTCCAAAATCCCGCAAGCCATACAACCCGTCAGACTGATGGTATTTGAACTGGTAAACAACACCAAAACTTTGGTACCGTTTATTCGGGAAGAGAAAACCGGTCTTTGCAAAGAATTCGGCATGCTGATTGGTGGTTTCTGCACGATATCGGTTTGCCATCCCGTAAAGCTGTCCGCCCAAACGCTGATCGTAATAGGCATTCACGCCAAATTTGGATTCGAACTTCTTCCCTTCATAATCCCAGCGATTCATAAACGCTCCGGATTTACTCAAAGGTGCATCGCGGAAACCGTCTTTATTTCTGTCCCATTCGCTTTGTAAAGTAGAAACGTGTGCAAAAGTTCCTGTACTCCATTTATCGTTGATGATTTGTCCGCCGTGAACATTTAATTCTGCTCCTCCCAAACTGGAACCGTAGCCATTTATAAAAAGGCGCTGCATGGTTTCCGGCTTGCGAAATTCAACATTGATCAGTCCGGCCATGGATTCATACCCGTTTACAACCGATCCTGTTCCTTTGGTAATTTGAATGGATTCCACCCAGGTCCCGGGAACAGAATTCAACCCGAAACTGCTTTCCAAACCTGTCAGGAAAGGAATGTTCTCCATTTGCAGCTGCGTGTAAACCCCGTCCAGTCCCAGCAGCTGGATTTTCTTTGCACCGGAAACCGCATCGGTAAAATTCACGTCTACGGTTGCATTCGTTTCAAAGGATTCGGATAAATTACAACAGGCTGCTTTTTTCAATTCTCCCTCTCCCAGGTTTTCCACCTGCAGAGGTTTTAAACGGGAAAAGGTTTTCGAATCCTGTTTGAACTCCACAATTACCTCATCCAGTTCGTCTACTTCAAAAAGAATAATTTCCAATCCGGAAAAACGGTCGTCTTTGGTAACTGTTACGGAATCGCTCTCATAACCCGGAGCTGAGATCACCAGGATATCCGGAAGATCTTTAGGTAGTACTAACTCAAAGCGTCCGTTTTCTTCACTGTAGACTTGTGCCTGAGCTTTTCTTAATAGTATTTTTGCTTGTTTAAGCGGGACTTTTCCACCATTCTTTATTCCAAATACAATCCCCTGAAGTTGGGCTTGACTGAACGAAATAAAAAACAGGAAAAAACCGAATAGGATATATTTCATGGTTTTTGACGTTTAATTCGACTTCACTTTTTTATTACAAAAAGGAAGGGAATCACAGGCGCCAAATACACAAATGAGTTAATCTTTCAAGGACATTTAGAGTGGGCGGATCGGATCCTGAAAACAGTTCTTTGTCTTCGTTTGTCCAAACTGCTTCAAATTGCGGGATAAATGAAAGAATCGAAATTTCTTCCACCGCTTCTGCAAAGATCGGATGCACATCCTGGAAGAAGAAAAAGGAGAATTGCCAGTTGGAAACCGCATCCAGACAGCAATTATCGGAAATCGTCTCCTGATCAGAAGAAGTTATTTGAGTACTTGCACAACAATCCGGCTCTTCTACCCTCATATGCTCTTCAGCACATTCATTGGAAGGAACAAAAACCGATTGCAAAATGCGGTTCTCATGCAAACAGGTATGCTGATAGAAAGGAATACCAATGGTTCCCATCAGTATTACCACAATCATTCCTATTTGAAGTATGCGTTTCATCGAAACCAAAAGTACAAAAAAAGAAGTACGGATTAATTCATAAAAAACGAGTAACTTGAAATGCCAACGAATTAAACTTCGTACCTTTGTTATCCGGAAAATAATCATGAAGACAACACGAAATACCGCAGCAAGAAGTGCTATCCTGGAATTGATCAATGAATCCAGCGTAGCTTTATCTCAACCTGCTATTCAACATAAATTGAATGGTTTATGCGATCGTGTGACGATTTACCGCGTATTGGAGCGCTTACAGGACGATGGTTTAATTCACAAAATTGTCAATGTAAACGGCGTGGTGAATTACGCAGCATGTTCTTCCTGCAATCACAATCATCAGCACGATCACGAGCACATTCATTTCAGCTGCAGAGTATGCAGTGAACTAACTTGTTTGGATCAGGTCATTCCCTCTTTTTCACTTCCAGCAGGATTCCAGGTGGAAGAAACTTTTTTTACGATCTCCGGAATTTGTAAAAACTGTCAAGACTCTAAAAAATGAGTTTGAATCACGAAAAAGCAGAAAAAACTGCCTGGTTCAGTTTGATCGGTAATTTCATCATGGCCGTAGTGAAAGCGCTGGTTGGGTATTTTGGGAATTCTTATGCACTGATTGCTGACGCGATCGAATCTACCGGTGATGTTTTCGCTTCTGCGTTAGTTATTGTAGGTTTTCGTTATGCCAAACGTCCACCGGATGAAAATCATCCATACGGACATGGAAAAGTAGAACCCCTGATTACTTTCGTAGTCGTTGGATTTTTAGTGGCTTCAGCAACTTTGATCATTATCGAAAGTATTCACAACATTCAAACACCACATAAAGCTCCTGCTTCTTACACACTTTGGTTTATTGGAGGCATTATCCTTACAAAAGAATTGTTCTTTCGTTTTGTTTCTAAATCCGGCGAAGAAGTGGGAAGTACTTCTTTGAAAGCAGACGCCTGGCACCACCGCAGTGATGCAATTACTTCTGCCTGTGCTTTTGTGGGAATTGCAATTGCAGTTTACATGGGAGATTCCTGGGCACAAGCTGATGATTGGGCTGCATTGATTGCTTCTACGATTATCTTATATAATGCCTACAAAATTTTCCGCCCGGCATTGGGAGAAATCATGGACGAACACTTGTATGATGATTTCATCCTGATCATCCGCGAAAAATCAAAAGCCGTTGCAGGAATTCATGACACAGAAAAATGTTTGGTCCGGAAATCGGGCATGCGCTACTGGGTAGATCTGCACATTCACGTAGACGGAAACCTGAGCGTACATGAAGGCCATACCATTGCTCACAATCTCAAAAAACACTTAATGGACGAACTTCCGGAGATTGAGGATATTTTGGTACACGTGGAACCGGCGGAATAAAAATGTTCAAAGGGTTCAAAGGCGTTTAAGAAATCTATATTGAACTATTGAATCAGCCTCGGCTGAAACTATTGAACTATTGAACCATTGAACTAATCAACTTTGTCACTACCTTTGTAAAAATAAACAGACAAACATCATGACATCAGTTCCCGTTACAGTATACGTCGAAATGACTCCCAATCCAAACACCATGAAATTCGTAGCAAACAAGTATTTGCTGATCAACGGAGAATCGGTTGAATTTCATTCAGGTGCAGACGCAAAAAATTACTCCCCGCTTGCAGAGGCTTTATTCCAATTTCCATTTGTAAAAACGGTTTTCATCACTGCAAACTTTATTACAATTGCTAAAAACGACAGTATTTCCTGGGATTTTGTGACCATGGAATTACGCGAGTTCGTTAAGAACTGGATCGTTGAAGGAAAAGATATTTTGATCCAAATGCCCGTAGCAAAATCAAAACCGGCAGATGCGGATGAATCAAAACCGTTAAAAGAATACGCTCCATCCGAATACGATGAAGCAATACGTTCTTTGTTGGATGAATATGTTCGTCCTGCAGTTGAAGGTGACGGCGGTGCAATCGACTTTGTTGGGTTTGAAGAAGGAACAGTTACCGTTGCCTTGCGTGGCGCATGTTCAGGATGTCCTTCCAGTACAGCAACCTTGAAAGGTGGAATCGAGAATTTATTGAAACAGCATTTGCCGGATGTAAAAGAAGTGGTTGCAGAATCATTGTAATAAATCATTCATAAAATAATTTGGTAGGGACGCGACACATCGCGTCCCTACTGTTTTTTATACCCGTTCCATTTTTTTTAGGATGGTTTATGGAATTTCTAATTGACTGACATCTTTATAGAAATCAATTAAAAAATCATATCATGAAAACAATCACATTTATCGCAGCTTTATTCCTTGGAGGAGTAACTTTCGCACAAAACACATTCGGAGATATCATCGGTACATTTACTACTTCGGATAAAAAAGAAGGAATTTTTGGTGCCCGGGTATACACCTACCGTGGCGACCAGGTTTTTAGAGCAGTTACAAACGAAGATGGACGATTCCGAATCTCAGCGGTACCAGCAGGCAGTTACCAGGTTTATTTCATAACTAATGAAGGTGATACTACAAAAGCGAAAGAAATAATAGACGTAACACCTGATGGCTACGGAAATTTAGGAATTGTTGCGCAGGCAAAAATCAATGAGTTAGAAGAATTTGAAGTGATTGCCGGTCCACCAAGTTTAAGATTGGGTGTTACAGAAGAAACCAAACTTGTAGCGAAAGACATCAAGCACATGGCGGTAAAATTCGATGCAAAACAAATGATCGCAGCAATTTCTTCTGATGTAAAGCTAACAGATGACGGAGAATTGATCTTCCGCGGAGCAAGAAAAGGCGATGTGGTGAGTTACATCGACGGAGTAAAAATGACCGATGTACAAAACGTGCCGAGTGCATCCTTGGGATACGTAATGGTTTATTCCGGGGCAATTCCTGCTAAATACGGTGATACAACCGGCGGAGTTGTGGTGATGGAAACCCTGAGCTACTTCGATCTATTGAGAGAATACAATAACAGACCATAAAAACCATCTTTTTTAAACATGTAGGGGCGCGATTAATCGCGCCCCTACATGTTTTGTTTTTCATCACCAGCTACGGCTGGTAATTATCACAAGCAGTGCTTGTTCTTATTTCGGGAAAAACTCCGGGCTCGTTTCTTCCATCGGAGCCATGTATTTTTTCAAATTCTGTTCGTCGTGCTGGTTCAGGATCATCAGCATATTATCTGATTCAACGATAATATATCCTTCCAATCCCTGGATCAAGGCCAGTTTATTACTGGGAAGATTCACAATGCAATTCTCCGAATTGATCATGTGCACGTGATTACCGATCACCGCATTTCCGTTGTAATCTTTTTCCAGGTGGGAATACAAACTTCCCCAGGTCCCTAAATCCGACCAATCGAAATTGGACAAGACCACATCTACGTTTTTCGCATTTTCCATCACTGCAAAGTCGATCGAAATATCTTCACATGCCGCAAAAGAAGCATTTACATAAGCTTGTTCTTCCGAAGTGTTGTACTTCTGAGACTCATCCGTAAACAAATGAAACAATTCCGGTTTAAACTTTTCCAAAGCATTCAAAATGGTTTTTGCACGCCAGATGAAAATTCCCGAATTCCAGTAGTAATTTCCGCTTCTAAGGAAAATCTCAGCCAGTTCACGATTCGGTTTTTCGGTAAAATGCTTCACATCTTTCACCTGTCCGGGAAGAATATCTCCGTCTTCTACGAATTCGATGTATCCGTAACCGGTATCAGGGCGAGTTGGTTTGATACCCAAAGTCACCAAACGATCTTCTTTATTTGCCGTTGAAATTGCGGTATTCACAATTTCCGTGAATTTATCTTCTTTCAGGATCAAATGATCAGAAGGAGCTACTACTAACGTTGCATTTGGATTAATTGCATGAATTTTTGCCGCAGCATAGGTAATGCAGGGAGCAGTATTTTTTCTTTCCGGTTCTGTTAAGATCTGTCCGTCACTCAATTCAGGAAGCTGCTCTTTCACCAAAGAGAAATAATTTGCGTTGGTAACGATGTAGATATTCTCAGCCGGAGCAATGTGCAGCAAACGCTCGAAAGTCATTCGTAATAAAGACTTCCCGATTCCAAGCACATCTAAGAATTGCTTCGGGCGCTGAACAGTAGACATTGGCCAAAACCGGCTTCCGATTCCACCAGCCATGATAACGCAGTAATTATCTTTCATGTATGTTTTCTAAAAGTTGAACAGTAGCAAGAGAATGAATCAAGAACTGACGCTTCGAAGGTACTTCGGTACATAAAAAGCGGGTACGTCTCAATTCCCCTTTTACAAAGGTTTTTCCCTGCAAAACAAAAGTAGCATTTTTTGGAATTTCTTCAAGAATAATCTCCCCGCCGTTACGCTTGTCATATTGCCTCAAAACACGCGACAATTGTGTATCTGTGCAAGACGAAGCTTTCATGTTCGTTAGACTGGTCATCAAAGCAACCTCGATATCCTTGGGAAGTAAACCCATTTGAATAGCCGGCCACAGTAACTTCCGGAATTCAGACTTCCATTCTTCTCCATGCGGTTTGATCCGGAAACCAAATTGAAGGAAGGTACGCAAATGGGCGAACTCGTGAAGTGTAGTAATTAGAAAATTATAAGGATTCAGATTTCCATTAATCGAAATCCGGTGAAAGGTTTCTCCGGGCTGCGGTGCACGATAATCCCCTAGTTTCGTTGACCGTGGATTGGTAATTGCAAAACGAACAGGATGACTAAGCAGCAAATCTGCCACCATTTCCTCAAAACCACCCGGTAAATAAGGCTTTAACTGTAGGATATACTTTTCCTTTTTTGTCAGTTTTACTTCCACGAATGCAAAGATAAGGCGCAATTCGACTCAAACAGCGGGTTCCGGAACAAGTTATGAATCAGGAGCGGTGAATAAACACTTCCATTCAAAATGATGAAACGCTTGCGCTAAAGCTTGTGCCATCGCTAAAGCTATTGGCGACACGCGATCAGCGTAGGCACATGCAAAATTCAAAAACCCTCCTATTTTGCAATTTGAATTCTGCAATTTGAATTCTTCGTTCATATTTTTTTAACTTTATACTCGAATATGGGGATAATACAAAATATCGGCAAGTATTTCATGATGATGTGGATCGTGTTTTCGAAGCCGGAAAAATGGAGAATATTCCGCAGACGTTTTTTTGAAGAAATGGAAGTGATCGGAATTAAATCTCTTCCGATCGTTGCATTGATGTCTGCCTTTATGGGAGCTGTAATTGCCTTGCAGACTGCTTCTAATATGGACAATCCGCTGCTTCCGGCTTATACAGTCGGATACATTACGCGTTCGTCTACTATTTTGGAATTCTCACCCACCATTATCTCGTTAATTTTAGCCGGTAAAGTTGGTTCAAATATCGCTTCAGAAGTTGGAACGATGCGCGTGACCGAGCAAATTGACGCCTTGGAAATTATGGGCGTAAACTCTTTGAGCTACCTCGTCCTTCCAAAAGTAACTTCTGCCATGATCTTTTTCCCGGTTTTGATCATTTTCTCTATCGGTTTAAGTTTGATCGGTGGATGGTTGTCATTAAAACTTTCCGGACTTTCTTCTACCGAAACCTATATTTACGGGATTCGATTCTTTTACAGGGATGGTGATATTGTTTACGCATTATCAAAAACGGTAGTCTTCGCTTTCCTAATCACTTCCATTGCATCTTTCAAAGGTTATTATACAAAAGGCGGATCTTTGGATGTGGGTAAATCTTCCACAGAAGCAGTAGTAAGTTCCAGCGTTGCTATTTTGATCGCGAATTTCTTCTTAACTCAAATGTTCTTATTGTAATGATTGAAGTTGTCAATATCAATAAAACTTTTGGGGATACTCAAATCCTGAAAGACGTCAGTGCTACCTTCGAAAAAGGTAAAGTAAACCTGATTATCGGGAAATCGGGCTCCGGGAAATCAGTCCTTGCAAAATGTATTGTGGGGCTGCACGAAGTAGATTCGGGACAGATTTTATATGACGGAAGGGATTTCACCAAAATGGACCGTTTGCAACGCAAGGAAATCAGACAGGAAATCGGGATGTTGTTCCAGGGTTCTGCTCTTTTTGATTCCATGACCGTTGAACAGAACATCATGTTCCCCTTGACGATGTTCACCAAAATGAGCAGGAAAGAAATGCAGGAACGCGTGGATTTTTGTTTGGAAAGAGTAAATCTTACCGGAAAGAACGGGCTCTACCCGGCTGAATGTTCCGGAGGGATGCAGAAACGTATTGCAATTGCGCGTGCTATTTCCATGAATCCGAAATACCTGTTTTGTGATGAACCGAATTCCGGGTTGGATCCGCAAACATCCATCCTGATTGACAACCTCATCCGTGAAATCACTCATGAATATGAGATCACTACGATTGTGATTACACACGACATGAACTCGGTAATCGAGATCGGTGAAAGCGTCATTTTCATCAATAAAGGCGAGAACTGGTGGCAGGGAGACCGCAACTCCATTATTACCACGGACAATCCGGAAATCAACGATTTTGTTTTCGCTTCGGATTTTATGAAGGAAATTAAAGAGACCTTAAAGAAGAACACGAAGTAAGTATCAAGTATTCTTTATAATTGATAAACCCATTGATCATTTCAATAATAGATCTTCAAAATCATCGGTTTCGGCTCTTTATCAATAATTGGAATCAATTCCTCAAAGTAATTTTCAGACAGCATCGCACAACCCAAACTATTGCAAATCGGATAATACTGTTCTTCATCCGGAACACAACTATATCTGTGCAGTACAATTGCTCGCTCTGTTGCTTTATTGTTTGATTTTTCCAGGCCAGCCAGCTTATAGGATTTTCCGAAACTCCCCATGTAAGAAGAACCTATTTTATAAAAACCCAATGATGTCATATAGGAATTGGGAATATTGCTGAACTGCAGGGAATCAGTACCAGCAATTTCTGATCCGGAACCATGTGCACACAATCCCTTCGAAAGGATCTTATTCGTTTTCAAATCCACCACAAATAACCGGTAATACTTCGAGGGAATTTTCATATCGATCAAAATTGCTTTCTGATTGGAATAGATTCCGCCTTTACTTTTAATATAGGTCTTGACCGATTCAATCTGCTGCGGCAATGTTTTCAAAAAACGGGTAGAATCGTAATCCGACTCAATGACCGGAACTTGAGATTCATCGGCATTGGAAGCTGAGACTTGAGCCTGGTTAAAAGTGCAGGCAAACAGAATGAAGATAAAGGCAGTCAAATAATAGAATCGGTTCATGTTTCCGTTTTTTTGTCTAACGCTAGAAATCAATTTTGGGTACAAAATACGAATTGCCGGTATGATTTTTTATATTTAACTTGAATTCGGATCATGGATTTAAAATATTAACCCGAAAGGAATCAAATTATGAAGAGAGGAACCATTGCAATTTTAGTCGGAATTATTATCGGAGGGCTTTTCGTTGCTCTGGGCGAAGTGATGTCTACTTATATTTTCCCGGTGGAGAAACCAATCCCAACCGATCCCACTTTAATGTCGGATTACATTGAGAACGATGTGCCTTTGACTTCGAAAATAGTGGTCGTTTTAAATTGGGTCATCGCCGCGTTTGTTGCCGGCATCGTCAGTACTTTTATTTCGGGAAGAACATCTCCAAAACCCATGCTTGCATCTGTTGGAGTTTTGAACATCCTGACACTCATGAATTTACTGATTATTCTGCATCCGGGCTGGATGTGGATTGCTTCTTTGATCGTCTTCATTCCAATAGGCTATGTCGCTTATTTCCTAATTCGAAAAAAGAATACCAATGAAGGGATGTGACGAACGAATTACGCAGTACATTTCAAAATCTGCTGATTTCGCGCAGGAAATATTACTTCATTTAAGAGAGTTGGTGCATGATTTCTGCCCGGATGTGGAAGAAGGAATGAAATGGAGCATGCCCTTTTTCATGTACCGCGGAAAAATCCTTTGTAACTTTGCATCCTTCAAGCATCATTGTTCATTTGGATTCTGGTTGCATTCTGAAATGAGCGATTTTCACGGACTTTTTAAAAGAAGTGAAGAAGGAGGAATGGGCAGTTTAGGTAAAATCACGTCGATGGATGATTTACCGAAAGATGAAAAGTTGGGCGCATACATTGTGGAAGCAATGAGTTTGATTGAACAGGGAACAATTCCGCGTGAACTCAATCCGAAATTCAAAAAGCCGCCGGCAGAAGTTCCTGCAGAGTTAACAGAACTGTTGGAGAAAGAACCACAGGCTAAAGCTTTCTTTGAATCACTTCCTCCTTCACATCAGAGAGAATATACCAATTGGATTACCGAAGCCAAAAGGGAAGAAACCAAACAGCGCAGGTTGAAGCAAACGATTGAAAACCTGGTCGAAGGAAAGTCAAAAGACTGGAAATATATGCGTTAACCGATTTTCGCCCACCATTGACCGATTTTGACTATTCAACTCCTCATTAGTCTTATACCTTTACTATCTAAATGGTTCAGAATATGGAAACAGATAACATCCGCACGGAAATAGAACACGAAATCTTAAAAGCACAAAAAGGACACCGTCGCGGAAAAATTGCAGGTGGATTAGCCATAGTTTTCTTTGGTGTAATCTATCTTCTAGAACAATTGGGATACAACACTCCCAGTTATTTGCTCAGCTGGCAAATGATCCTCATTGTAATCGGGATTATTGTATTGGTCAAACACAAATTCAGCAAACCGCACGGATACCTGATGATTATTATTGGAAAGCTTTTCCTTTTGGCAGATTGGTATCCTGAAATAATCAACGTCAAGATTATTATTCCGGTTGTAATTATCCTGATTGGTCTTGCAGTTGTTTTTCTCTCGAATAACAGATGTGGAAAACACAACCGAAGAAAGAAACGCTTTACCCGCGAAAACTGGAAAGAAATTCACGAAGCACAACAAAGAGGTTTCAGTTATTATAAGTACAACGAAAATGATTTCATTGACAGCGTAAGTTTTTTCGGGGGAATTAACAAAACGATCGTCAGTAAAACCTTTAAAGGAGCAGACATTGTTTCTTTCTTCGGCGGAACAGATATCAATCTTTCGCAGGCAGATTTCCAGGGGCGGATCGTGATTGATGTAACAAACATTTTTGGAGGCACGACTTTAACGATTCCAAACAACTGGGAAGTGATTTCGGAGGTGGCCAGCATTTTCGGAGCTTTTGAAGACAAGCGTCCGCAATACCAAAGAGAATCAGGCGAAGAAAGTAAAGTCATTGTTCTGAGGGGAACCTGTATGTTTGGAGGAATTGAAGTGAACAGTTTCAGTAAATAAAAAGCATGTTTTTAAAAACAAGTACAAGAGTGCAGTTGCTTTTCATCGTTTGGACGGTGATTGCAACTCTTGTGTTTTTTTGTGTGCTCTTAATCCATCATTATCCTTTTGATATTGTTTGGAAAGACACCCTTTTTTCCGGTTTGCTGATTTCCGTTATCTCCCAGATCATTTATTTCATCCAGACCTATTACCACGCGAAAAGACCGGTCAACTTTTCAAACTTCGGGTTAGTTTTAGTTTTAACTGCCGCTTATCAACTCTTAATAAACAGCGCTTTTAAACTGGTCCTGGGTGATGAACGCTGGCGGGAATATATTCTTCCGTTTGAAGGAGCCCGCGCATTCATTGTCTTTTTCATACTTATTTCCGTGAGCCTTTATTGGTGGATCAATAAGAATCAGCAAATTCAGTCACAAGTCCAGCAGCAGCTGATTGAACAGGAACGCGCATTGACAAAAGCCGAATTGGACAACATTCACCAGCAATTGCAGCCTCACTTTTTATTCAACAGCCTGAATTCGATAGGTGCGCTAACAGAAATAAACCCGAAAGAAGCTAACCGGATGATTCTTTTATTGAGTGATTTCCTGAGAGGTACTTTGCGGAAAGACATTCAAACACTGATTCCAATTTCCGAAGAAGTTGAGCAGATTAAACGTTACCTGGAAATTGAAAAAATTCGTTTCGGACACCGTCTGAAAACAGAGTTTGATATTGATGAAGGCTGTATGAAAACATTGGTTCCGCCGCTTTTGTTGCAGCCGGTGATTGAAAATGCAATCAAATTCGGATTATACGGCTCAACGGATGAAGTCACGATCTATGTGGGAGTAAAACACCAGGATAATGGCTTAGCAATCGAAGTCAGAAATCCTTTCGATTCTGAATTCACGCAATTCAAAACCGGCAAAGGTTTTGGACTTACAAGTATCAAACGCAGATTAATGCTGCTTTTTAATCAATATGACTTACTAACTACCGAGAAGCAAGAGAAACTATTCATTACTAAAATTCTGATCCCAAAATGATTAAGGCGTTCATAGTAGACGACGAACCTTTGGCAAGAGAAGTCGTTAAGAAACATTTACAAAAGCACCCGGATATTGTCCTGGTAGGAGAAGCAAATGATGGGTTTGAGGCCCTGAAGTTAATTCCGGAAGCGAAACCCGATTTATTGTTTTTGGATATCCAAATGCCGAAGATCAATGGTTTTGAATTATTGGAATTACTGACTGAAAATCCATCCGTTATCTTCACTACCGCATTTGATGAATTCGCGCTAAAAGCATTTGAAGTAAATGCTCTGGATTATTTATTGAAACCGTTTTCAGAAGATCGTTTTGACACGGCAATCAGCAAAAAACGAAATTCAGAGTTAGTCAGCGACTTCAAGAGAGACATTCCGCTTCAAATCATTCATGAGCAAAACCGCATTGTGGTCAAGGACGGAACCGAGATCAAGATCATTCCCATTAACGATGTGGATTATATTGAAGCTTACGATGATTATGTGAAAATCTATCAGGGAAAAAAGTACATTCTGAAAAAACAGACCATGAACCATTTCGAACAGGTACTTCCAAAGGATCAGTTCATTCGCATTCATCGCTCTTACATTTTAAATGTCAATCAATTGACCAAGATTGAGTCCTACGAAAAAAATAGTTATGTGGCCATTTTGAAAAGTGGAACGAGCATTCCAATCTCGCGTTCTTCTTACAGTGATTTAAAATCCAGGCTGGGTTTATAGAAAAATGGGTTCATTTTGAGGAAGTAATATTAGAAGCATTTATGTAAACCGGGGTAATTCATTTTATCCCGGTTTTTCATTTTTAATAAGCTAAATAATTAAGTTGAAAAATCATTTTGATTATTTTTTAATCAAAAAATAATGAATTACATCATGCTATAAAACCCAATAAATACTCATTAAAAATGAAAAAAGATTATTTTTTAATCAAAAAAATTGCAAAAAAGTTTGGTGGATCAATAAAGATTTCTTATCTTTGTAAGGTAGCAAATCGGTAAAAGAGATGCTGCGGAAAAACAACCTTATTATTAACCATTATAAATCGAATCGTGAAACGAATTATCATCCTTTCCGTTGGTACGGCAACTCCTCATGTCATCAAAGCTCTTTCTGAAGCATTTGACATCAATCAGGACCTTCTGTTTAAAATTCTTTACAATGCACCTGCCGTCTTTTTAGACAATGCAGAAGAAGAATTGGCAAAGAAAGCATTTCTCATTTTAACCGAACTTGGGCTGGAAGTTTTGGTTCAAAACACAGAAGAAACAGCTCCTCTTCCTACAGAAGCTCTTGATGTTTCCGTATACATCAAAGATCCGGTGAAGCTAAGCACCGTCAACAAGCAATTGTCTGAATTCCTTGGCTGCAATGAAAGTGAATCCCTTCAACTTTTGCTGAATGAACCGAGCGTGGTTTTAGGTGGGGTTTCTATGGCAACCGCAGAAAGTCTGCAAAAAAGAATCGATGCAGAAGTCATCGCCAGCAATCCAAAGCTGGATTTATATACCATAGAATTTACTGCAAGCGCCGAAACCGATCGCCAGAAACTGATCAACCTAATCAAAAGTCAGGAAATTGCTATCCCGGGTGGAGAAACCAGATGGGTACGCAATTTAACCTACGCACAACTAAATCAGTTTTTAACCCGCTACCGTTCCCAGCATGAGATGAAGATTTACAACCAAAGCTATTCCAGGTTCAGGATCCTCCTGGAAGACTTTGACTTAACGAGTGCAACTCAAACAGATTTCCTGGTTAACGAAATCGGCATGCCGCAGGAAGCACTCGAAGAGATTCACTCAAACCTTCCTCTTTTATTGGATGAATCTGTCAATTACGGAGAACTCGAGCAAAAACTCGCCTTGTACAAGCAAGTTGGATTGCGTTGCTCCGATGAACAGATTCCTTTCGGAAAGTATTCCCTCGCAGTGAGTAACATCACAGATTCCACAAAGTTCCTTGAAATCCTGGATAAGTTTTTCAAAGATGTCACTTTCAACCAAAGCTCCGGAACCTGGAAGACCCCTCTTCCGCTCGCAAGTATCCTGAGCAGGCTTCTCGAAAAGCAACTGGAAATCCTGGGATGTGAAATCGAAATCGAATACTAAGACCAATGAAAGAAAACCAATCTAACCTCCATCTCCAAATCGCTGAAAACGGAAAAATCCTCGCTTTAAAAGGAGATCACAAAGAAGCATTGCGCCACTACAAAGAGGCCATGCGTATGTGTCAGACAGTTGATAATTCAGAGCTCTTCCTGCAGCACTACAGTTTATGCGCAATGGAATCCCTGGAATTGATGGAGGCACACGAAGAAATCATCACTTTTTGTGAGAAAAGCATTGATTTCCTGACACCAAAAAAGGCCGAACGTACAGATGAATGGTTCAGGAAAAACCTCGCATCCCTCTGGGAACGGAAAGGAATCCAGTGTATCTACCTGGATGAAAAAACAGAAGCGACTGAGGCTTTGGACGCAGCTCTTAAAGAAGCAAAGGAAATATCTATGCCTTTAGCAAAAGAGCTACTGAACTGGCTTCGAAGAGGTTATGCGATTTCTCACCAAAAAGTGCGTGATCTACAAAACAGGCATCACTACTTTACTGTTCGTAAAGAAAATGTCAACGAAAAAATAGCAGTTCAACTGCCGGAAATGATCAATCCGTTCTAAACCCCGTTTTATACGAAATACAGGCTGCCTTATTTGTGCGCACAAATAACTGTCCTCCTGAAACCCATCATTAGAATGACCCGGGCACACCGGTTACGCCTTCATTTTTCGGACGCAGCCTGTATTTCGTACAAAACAATTAAAACAATTAATTTATGAGTGATTTAACCAAATTCAGTGAAGGAGCTTCCATTCTGCAGCAGGTTGATGTCAGTGACATCTTTAAAAACCTTGCCCTCGGAATTGCTGAAGCTCAACAGAAACTAGATGACAATTCGATAGCACAGGCTATTAAATTGGCAGAAACCCAGATCAACGGTGTTTCCTTGTTGGAATTAGGGTTCGCTCCGGTATTCTATGCATTCCAATATGCAGACATCAGCGCCAGTATCAATTTAAGAATGGCCTTGAAAGAATCATTGGAATTCGGATTCGGATTGGATCTTCAGATAGCCAACAACAAAGGATATTCCGAAGATACGCATGATTTCTTAAGCGAAGAAAGCTACACCGAAACTTCAGAAGAGTACAAAACTTCCAGACAGGTTAGTTTCCGCGCCAAAGAAAATAAGGCGATCAAAATCAATAACAAATTCGTTAAACAAAGCGAATCACTGGCTGCAAAAAGCCGCTTGGAGAAGTTGAAATACGACATCGTTCACGAAGCAGGTGTAGACCAGGTTTACGACGAAGTTCAGTCAGAAAAAGTAACCAGCAATCAAAGCCGCGGAGTGGATGTCTTCATGGATTCAGGATTCCTTCGAATTGAAGAAGGAGCAGATTTTGGAAAAACCGGAGCCGGTTTATTTAAAATCACCGATCTTCAAGCTCCTACGATAATTGCTGATCTGGACGGTAGTATGACGAACGTCTTTCAAACGGCAGCGTCTTTGGGAGCAATGGTACCGAGTGCTTTGACAGCAAACAGCGGTGGAGTTGTATACGGCTTAAGCAAAACCGGGATTTTACATGTCCATAACGGATCCGCCTGGGAACAAATTTCAAGTAAGATCTATTTCAGCTTCAACAGCGATGAGATTACCTACAACAAGGATTTGAAATACACAGAGGACGTAAATAACCTGGTTCATACACATCCAGGTGGAAGTGCTTTCGGAAACAAGAACCATGACAAACATCAGTTGATTCACAAAGTTCTTCGATTCATCAAAAGTAAAGACTCGGATGCCGGAATTACAATCAAAGGAATGACCGATCCGAAAGGAGGAGACAATCCGAGTAACAAAAGTTTGGCAAAAAGACGTGCTGAAAAAGTTCGTGATCACATCTTTGGAACTACAGCTTCTGTCAATATAGACACTACTGCGGTAACCAATGCATCCGGAAACAGTGACTTATTAAAGCGTTACGCTGAGATCGAGTTGGATGCTGATTACATTGTGTTCATTGACGGACAAATTACCAAGGATGCAAACCCAACAAAAACGGATACCGTTCCAAACAAGTTTGTCTATGCGAATGACACTTCGACTGGTCAATTCAAGCTTTTGAATGCGAAATATGGGGCATTGACTTTAGCAATTACCAAAGCTACTTTCAACGAGATCGTAACTGAAGCAAAAACTCAGATTACAAACCATTCGTATGAATTGTCGACTGAAGGAACTCATTACTTTTTAGATGATGAGGCGATTGTAAAACTTTCCCTGTATACCAATGAATCGGAAGAAATCACAATCGAAGAAAACTCCGAAAACGACAGTCAGGGAACAGAGAATTCCAGCTCTTATATTTGGTCCAAATCAAAGAATGAAAAGTCCAAAATAAGTGATGCTGCAAGTAAAAAGTCCCAGAATAACTCGTTTGCTTTAGGTGCAAGTGTGGATTTCAGAATGTCTCGTCAGTTTGAAATGTCTATGGAAGGAAATGCTGCTATGTCTGCAAGACTGGTTGCGGTTCCTGCTCCACAAGACTTTGTCGGATTCCTTCGAACTGTCTATACAAGCGAGGAAGGATAGTATTAACCTATTAAATTCCTAGCAAATGGCAGCAATTGAAACAATCACAAGCACGCTCACCAATTCCCCGCTTTCGTCGATGATCGAAAACATGGGGATTTCGGTAGCAACAGCGCAGGCAGCATTGGACAGCAATTCCATCGAAATGCTTAAAAGCCTTGCTTCAAGTACCGTAGAAATCGGAGGGAATCAAATCAGCCTATTGAATTTAGGTTTTGTTCCCAGTTTCTATGCTTTTACGGAAGCTAGTTTTGATGCAAAAATGGATTTTGCGATGTCGGAATCAACTGCTTTCGATGTAAATGGAGTGGTTTCAGTGGAAACCAAGGTAGTTTCGACTACCGTCAGTGCAGGTTACGCACGTAAATTCGATCAATCCGCTTCGGCTTCTTCGAGTATTGCAGCCCGCATGGTTTCACTGCCTCCACCCGAAAATCTAGTTACACTTCTGAAAAACTTAAGCACAGAAGGAAACACAACAACGTAATCTTTTAATCAACAAAAACAACAAAGTATGTTTGAAAACACCAAACCACGCATTGGTCAGGAACTTCTTGACGTGCCAATGGGCGACATGATTCGCCAAATGGCTTTTGCAATCGCAGAAGCACAAATCGTTCTAGATCAGAACTCTATCGATGTAGCCGAAATGATGGGCGGTTTAACAACTGTCACGGATGAGCAGGGAAATGTTACTTTCCACGACAGCCGCGTTTATTTCGGAACTGAAAAAATCACGAGAGCCGAAGCAATTGCTCGTCACAATGCGACGAACAATGTTCAGCAAAAAGCCGAGATTCGTGCATTGCTTGGAAGTACTTACACACCAATTTTGGACAACACTATTCCTAGTGGATTCACTCCTGGAACTACTGCTGTTCCGGTTGGAAAATACATTGACTACCAAGGTTTTTACTACGTAAGTACAGGCGCTTCAACTGCCGCAAGCCAGGTTTCATACGGAGATTTAGAGATTCTTTCAGCAACTCCAACTACGGATGCTACGGCTCCATTGTTAAGTCTTCCACGAAGAATTTCTATGTTGGAATGTGGTTTTACACCAACCTTCTATCAATTCGTTGATACGATCATTGAAGTAAAGATTTCCATCCGTTACACGCAGGAAGGAAATACGAGCACTGATGTAAACAACAATTTAAGATCAAGTGCAGCTCGTATCGGTCTTGGATTCGGAAGAATCAAATTCGGGCGATCCGTTCAAACTTCACAGGTTAATGCAAGCTACGCTCAGAAATACAGCTACTCAGCTGAAGGATCGAGTTTACTTCGTACCAAATTGGTTCCGATTCCTGCTCCTGCAGTTCTGGAGCAGCGTATCCAGCGAATGATGGAGGAAGAGTTCAATAACGAAACAATTCAGCCAGCACAAACTCCGGCATAATTAACCCGGGCAGCTGTCAAAGCGGCAGCTGCCCTATTAACCCTTAATCAATAAGCATATGATAAATGTTGGAAGAGAGTTATTGAATGCTCCGTTTCCTGAATTAGTTCGCACGCTTGGTGTAGGGATTGCCGAGGCTCAATATGCTCTCGATCGTGTTTCTATCAAAATCGCGCAATTAATGGCGGGATTCAAACTAAATAATGAGGGAAACCTGGAACGTGACGAAACTGCGTTGATCAAACTCCGAGAAGGAGATGATGGAGTGAGTTTATTGGCACTTGGTTTCACCCCTACGTTTTACCAGTTTGTGGAAACATACATTGAACTCAAATTGGCTATTTCGATGAAACAAGAACAGGAAGCCAAAGCCGAATCCAAAGTCGCAGGTGCTACCTGGTCACCGGTCGGTATAATTGCCGCTTCTGTTAATGCAAGTTACTCTCAGAAATACCAATACGAAGCAAACGGAAGTTCCGAAATGCGAACCAAACTCGTAACAGTTCCTGCTCCAGCCATGTTTGAAAGTCGTTTGAAACAATTGATGGACGAAACTGAAATTGCGAGAATTCAACCTGGTCTCGATGAAGAAAACGATGAAGAAGACGAGAACGAAGATTAACTATTAACCCATTCTACTAAAACAAGATTATGACAAAAAGTTGGAAAAAACTCGTCAAAGCCAAGGATTCAGGTTCCAAAAACGAAAGCGAAAACTCTTTTAGTAATAACCAATTTACCCTGGATGAAATTGCATCCCAAAATGAGAAATTGGAAGATTTGTTGAAGGAACGGCAATCTTTGGAAAATGAGATGGGCAATTTGCTTCAACCAAGTAATCCTGTAGAAGAAAATCCTCGGTTCACCGGTACTATCGACTCGTTTAAAAGTAAACGTGAGAAGGAAAAGAACAGAGCCGCTCAAAAGAAAAAACTGGAAGAGCGGCTCTTAAAAAAAAGCAAAGAATTGAAGAAATGGGAAGAAACTCAGGATCTCCTGAGAGAGAAACTGTCCCTAAAAAACAAGTCTTTGCTTAAAAAAGAAACCGACCAAGATCCTTCAACCAGCCAAAAAGCACGAAAATCAATCAAAGAAAGTTCGGAGAAACTTTGGCCCAAAACCAAGTCAATCCCGAAAGAGAAAGATGTAATAGAAAGAAAGAAGAAAGTGCAAACCGAACTGGTCGAAAAAGTAAAAAAAATCCCTGAGAAAATCAAGGAATTAAAAAAACCGATCGATGCATTCGGACAGAAGGATCTTGTGAAGTTTCAACAAAAACTGGATCACGTGAAAGAGACTGCGGATATTCCAAAAAAGATTCGCAGGATAAAAGATGACTGGGATGAAAAACGGGAAATTCAAAAGGAAAAACTACGGGAAAAAGTAGGTTTTAAAAAACTTGCGGAGAAACTGGAAGAAGTCAAACGCTTCGGTGAATCAACGAAATCGGAGAGCAAAAATTCTCTGGAATCCCTCGAATCAAAGGTGCCGGAAATAAAAGGAATGACCGAAAAACTGGAGAAAGAGCTGTCCTTAGATGATCGCAAAAACAAAGTTTCAGAAAATGCTTCTGCAAAAAAAGCAGATCAAAAAGAAACGGAGCAAAAGGAGACAGAACGCAGAGAAAAACTGAAAGAACGATTTCTATCCAGAAAAAAGGCCGAACGAAAAGACGAAGAACGGTCGAGTAGAAAAAAAGAACGCAAAAACGAAAAATACAATTAAAATGAGTTCAACAACAACCACCAATTCACTGGCCCTGCATGAAATAGTTCTCAGCATAGCGGACAGTTTGAATGAAGCGCAGGAAACACTGCGCAGCGTGTCTCCCTATGATGAATATGGAAGGCCAAATACCTTATACCATGTTCCTTACCTGGACTTTAACCTGGAAGTTATTTCACAGTTTGAAACAAGTCAAACAGGAAGTTCAGGTGGAAACGGTATTCGTTTCACTCCATTTCGAAGTACAGAAACAACCACCAAAAATCAGGGAGTAATAACCAGTAACATTTCCGGAAAGTTTGTGGCAGCAATGCCAAACGAGGGATTATCACAGGTACTATTACAAGGCTCTGCCGTAGCAAATGAAGTAACTGGTACATACGCATCCTATACATTGACGGTCAAAGCAATTCAACCAAATAACGAATTCATTGCCGGTCAGCGTATAGAACTAAACTTTGATGCAACAACATCGAGCGGCATCAACTCAGGAATAAACGTGATAGCTCCTGTTTTTATGGATTCAAAAGACGGATTCACCAAATCTGAAGATGGCAGTTTCTCTGTAAAAGTCAGACTTGGACTTACCGATTACAATGCAGGAAGGACCTTCATTTTCAAAGCCAATAGTGGAACACAATTTACATCAATCGCAATAAGCAAGCCATGATACCATTTGATTTTTTTATTCTAGAGTTTATGCTTTATACCTGGAAGAATGAGCCAGCCGAAAATTTCCCGGTAAAAATTCTATACTACAGTTTTGAGGATTCCGCCTGGGTAACTGTTTTCGGAGGCACTGTTAAGACCGGAAATTTAAGGCTCACTGAGCAGGTAAGAGATGCCACTCCGGCTCAAGAAAAATTTTACTCCCTTATAACAGCTGGAAGTTTGCCTCCAATTCGCGTGTGTCCACAAGATATACTCAATGAAGATCTCACGAAAACGCCTGTAATCACAAGTACTTTTACCTTTAATCAATTATCGGTTGATGGTCAGGAGGCGTTTCAAATTGATTTCGGCAAATCGTATATGATTCAGGATATTTTAATGGTCGATTCAAACAGTACATTCGATGAAATTATTCCGGTTGCGAATTACTTTCCGATTACTGTTACAACAACAGAGCCGGAAACTCCACCTATTCCGATCCAGGATTTGTACACAAACCTGGTTTCCGAAATAGTTTCAGGAAATAATAACAACGCCGATTCCCCTTATAAACTGTCTAACATTTCAGTAAAACTGAAAGCATTGATCCATGAAGAGGGAGGCTCAATGAGCGCTTCATTACTAAATCTGGAGAATTCAGAGAATGTTAACGGAGATGCGATCAGCGAACTTGTTTTTGACATTACTCCTGTAAGCAACCGGGAAGAAAACAACATAGCTGTTCCGAACTTACTGGGTCTAACCGAAACTGCCGTCCGCAGAATTCTGAAATCCCTTGGATTAAAGCTAAACCCGGTTTATCAGAAAAAAGACACCGTTGTTAACGGAGATTCTTTCAAGCAATCACCGACTCCCGGAACAAATGTTCCTCCAAATAGAATAGTAAACGTAATTTTTAGCAAACATGAGTAATACAAACAACCCCGTTCAATTATTCAGCGAACTTTTAGGAGGTCCGTTGGGTGAATTGATCAGTTCAGTTGGTCAGGGAGTCGGCGATGCGCAGGCAGCCCTGGACAAGGGAGCACTTCAACAAACGATGGATATTTATGACATCAGCAAAGACGAAGATCGGTCTAACGAAGAATTAAATCTCGTAAACTTAATCCGGGAAATGGGCTACCAGCCTACATTTTATTCCATTCCTGAAACAGAAGTGGAAGCACAAATTTCCTTATCGCTCGACCTGAAATCAGAGCAATCCACTCCCTCAAACGGTTACACACTTTCTAAATATAAAGTGAACGCAACTCCGCTGAATGCAGGAAATATGAACCGATATGGAATTCAGGCAGATGCTATGGCAAAACTGAAATTCAAAATTGTTCCTGTTCCTCCACCTCCGGGAAGTGCAGACCTGAGACTTGTTCCGGATCTTAACCGCTGGAATGAATCAACTAAGGAAACGATTCTTAGACTCGGATTTGCCTACGAATTAAGATATGAAGATGACGAATTGATCACTGATGAAGAAGGATTAGATGGTTATGATATCGTAGAACAAACCCCGATAGCCGGAACTATTTCCAAAGCCGGAAATCTGTTGGTTCTAAAATTAGCCGAACACGTAGATCAATAAACCCTACCCATAAATTCGGGATGCAGCCTAAAAACTGTGTCCCGGATTTAAAGATCATCAATGCAAACCTTATCACCAACCACCACATGCTAAATCTCAAAAAAACGACTGCTATTTTCGACCATGTTGCGGAAATAGACAGCAAAAAAGAATATTGGTATTTCCGGACTGATGGCGGAGATTCTTACACGGATTTTATTCAAAACGGATACATCGGAATCGATTGGAATTTTATTGCCGCGGAAGATATCCGGGAAGAAAACCTCGATTATCTCCGAAAATCTGTTATCACAAACAGCTACAAATACCGCGATGTCCCATACGACTGGCTGGGATCGGGAGAAAAATCATCTGTCACCAAAACCATCAACAAACTTTTCACTTTCAAAAATCTTAAAAAGGGCGATGTAATCCTGATTCCGTCTGAAGATGCCGAGTTTTTCAGCATTGGTGAAATTGCAACTGATGAAATCTATGCTGCAAATGAAGCAGATTTGTCAACCGGAAGATTTATCAAACGAAGAAAAGTAAACTGGCTCAAAAAATCGATCAGCCACCAGTATTACAATTCATTGTTTTTCTTATTGAAACATTCCAATGCCATCGTTTCTATTAAAAAACATGCGGATTTCATTGATTCACTCATGGAAGAATTGTACACCAAGGATGGCGATTGTTTTTTGTCTTTGAGAATTAATAAGGAATCCGAAATCAGTCTGAAAGACCTGAAAGACTTATTTGATAATTACCTGGGATTGATTTCCAAAATCAACGATGATTTCAATTTCGGAGAAAAAGTGGACACAACAACGGTGAAACTGAGTTTAAATTCCCCGGGATTCATCAATATCAAACTGCCGGTTGGAAAATCATTGATCTTAGCCAGCCTGATTATTTCCATGTTTTTGAATGGCTGCTCGAACGAGGAAATCAGCCTAAAAATAAACAGTGAAAATATTCCAACAGATTATATTCCTTACATGGATTCCATACAAAACATCCGGAAAAACCTGGAAGTGGAGCACGATACCATTTTTGACCGCCTAACCAATTACAGTTATGGAAACAGCAAGTAGTTTTTTAGCTTCCGGAGACAATGTCTTTAAGTTTTTACTGACTATGTGCATCGGAACAATCCTCTTCAACATCATCTACCCCACGGATAAAATCCGGGACGTTGAAATCCGGCAAAGCGAACTGAGTTACAAATTGGACCTCATGAACGAAGAATCTATCCTGCTTTACAAGGAAATCAAAATCCTAAGCAAAGCTAAAAAGGGATTGAACACATTCGGATCAACAGATTTCCGAAAAAAGCTGGAATTGTTTGATTTGAAGTACAATCAATTTATGAGAAAGGATTATGAGATCAGGCATTTAAGAAGATTGATCGGTATTTCCAGGAGTGAATTGGATTTTTATTCCAGTTTCCGGTTTTGGAGTTATTATCCTTCCATGGTGATTGGGCTGTTGTCTTTGGTATGTTGGATTAAGTTTTACGTCAGAAGCCAGGAAACAGACGAATCATAAACAACTGATTATCAGATCCCATTAAAAATTTTGAAATTCCTCTTTTTTAAGTTAAATTTGATATTATAATTTATTGTCATGAGTACAATTGTAATTAACAACGAAGACATTATTCAATCTACCAAAGAAGGCAGACTCTATATTCGTACCCAGGATTTTTTCAGACAAAAAAAGGTACAGGATATTATTTTCGGACTACTCGAATCAGACATTATAAAGGATATTGAAGAATATAAAAAAAATCGGGAGAAAGAAAAGAAAAACACTATCTAGATGCCCTGGAACCTACTATTACTCCCACTTGTTGCGGGATACTACATATTCACAAAATCCTACTATTTTAAGTTCAAACAGCAAAGACTTGATCAGCAAAGATTAATCTTTGAGAGCATTATCCTGGCTGTTGTTGCTTCAGTAATAACCTATTTGCTTAGATTGTTTTACGAATCCGTTACATCCCTGGAATTTCAAAACATTGTTTACAGAGCCATTCCGATCAAATCTCCTTACACAGGAACCTCTTTATGCATAATGATTCTTTCAATCGCTTTCACTGAAATCAGTAATTTGTTTTTGGACGAAAAGAAACGGATTATAAAGGCTATCAAAGCTATCGGAAACGAATTTGAACTGCAACTGAAATCATCTTTTACAGAGAATAAGCTTTTATTATTTACGCTCAATAACGGGAAAATTTACATTGCCTGGGTAAAAGAACTTCCTATACCTTCCGTATCCAAATACGTTAGGATCATACCAATAATCAGCGGATACAGGGACGAT
Source organism: uncultured Fluviicola sp. (assembly GCA_965650365.1). Lineage (GTDB taxonomy): Bacteria > Bacteroidota > Bacteroidia > Flavobacteriales_D > Crocinitomicaceae > Fluviicola. The sequence continues at coordinate 122,901 of CBFGOJ010000004.1, forward strand.
CAGAAAAATGTTGTATTCACCACACATTATCTTTCCGTTTACGGAGAATACATTAAAGACGGCAAAGTAAAGTCTATTGCGGAACTCAATACGGACGTGATCCTAAACTCAGACGACATAGTAACGGTAAGTTTTTTTGACAACGATATGTATCAGGTTTTCAATCAGATCGGAAAAGTGGAACCTTAATTTTCAGGCAAAAGTGATTGCGCTCAGATTAGCGTTTTAACCCTTCAGCTTCTTCACAATATTCGTGGTACTGAATCCTTCAACAAGCGCAACAGTTTTTACTTCGCCGCCAGTTGCGAGGATTGCTTCTCTGCCTACAATGTATTTTTTATTGGAAGGATCGGCCTCATTTGCATCGTAATCTGCCCCTTTTACCAAAATACCGGGTTTCAATGATTCAATGACCGAAACCGGGGTGTCTTCATCAAAGAAAACCACTCCGTCAACAAATTCCAGGGAAGCCAAAATCAAAGCTCTGGAGGATTCCGGGTTGATGGGCCGCTCCTCTCCTTTTCCCTGCCGCTTGACAGATGCATCCGTATTAATCGCAATGATCAGTTTGGAGCCGAAATCCGCCGCCTTTGCCAAATACGTAACATGTCCTTCATGCAAAATATCGAAACAGCCATTGGTAAAAACCACTTTTTCGCCGGATTGTTTCCATTCCTGAACACGTTGCGCCATTTCTTCCAACGAAGAGACCTTATGCTTGATCTGTTCGAACTTCCCCATCTTTTGAATAGTTTTTTGGTAAGAGAAAAAAGGAGATAACTCCAAGAATGATAATTAAAAGTGTTTGTGATGACCAGATGATCATTCCTAATGCAGAGCCAATTCCCAACAACTCATCACCGGATTGATCCTTCAAATAGTAATCAATAACCAATCCTACAACAATGGGAAAGATCCCAAGTCCACCGTTTGTGAGTGTAATTCCCAATGAACCGGCCAAAAAAGCTAGAAGTATTCCGGTTGGCGGCACTTTAGATGTTTCATCCAGAGCAAAAAAGCAGATGGCGAAATAAACCACGTACATGATCCAAATAAACAAGGTATGCCCGATAAATGCACCGGGATTTTTCGTTTTGAAAACGGATAAAACTCCGTCAACTATTCCTTTGATGAAGCCAATGACTTTCTGCCGGATTTTTTTGATTAGAACCACCACACCAAAAGCAGCGATAAAAACTCCAATCACAATCCATTTGATTAGCCGGACTTTGGTTGCCGATTCGGGATCATTTCCAATTTCCTGGATCAATTCCTTGATTTTCCAAAAATCACCGGCTCCGACAAATAAAGCCAAAAGCATTACCAACAAAAGCATGATGAGGTCGAAAACGCGTTCTGCCAAAATAGTTCCGAAAGATTTGGCAAAGGGAACTCCGTCTGAGCGATAAAGCATTGCAGCCCTGGAAGCTTCTCCGGCTCTTGGAATCGTCAGATTCACAATATAACCGATCATGATTGCATGATACCGATTCCAAAAAGATGTTTTATAGCCCATTGGTTCCAATAGGTACTTCCAGCGATAGGCTCTTGAAAGCAAAGCCAGGAAGCTTAATAATAAAGACAGGAAAATCCAGAAATAATTAGCTTCGCGAAGTGCTTTATAAAAAACAGTCTTCGCCTCCAGTTCCATGGAGTCGAAAAAATACCAGATCAGATAAACGCCTAAGGCCAGTGGAAGAACTGTTTTTAGAAGAATACCTGCTATTTTTTTCATTAGACTATCAAATTAGTCAATTCATTTGGAAATACCAAAGATGGTTTGAATGATCGGGCTTCTTCAGGTGTCATGTATCCATAACCGATTACGATAATCATATCACCCACAGCCACTTTTCTGGCGGCAGGTCCATTCAGACAAATCGTTCCGGTTCCACGATCACCTTTTATAACATACGTTTCAAGGCGTTCACCATTGTTAATATTGACAACCTGAACACGTTCTCCTTCAACCAGGTTAGAGGCATCCATTAATGCTTCATCAATGGTAATACTTCCAACATAATTTAATTCAGCTTGGGTAACGCGTACACGGTGAATTTTTGATTTGACTACTTGTATCAACATGCTTGTAAAAAATCGAGGTGCAAAGATAGTACTATAATTACTAATTATGAATGCCTAATTACGAATTATAAATAATTGGCAGAGGGGTTAATTCGGCCTCGATAACTTGGAATTCGTAATTAAACAAGCGTCATATTATCAATCAATCTCACTTCTCCGCAGAAACACGCAATGCACATGGTTGCTCCCGGTACCCATTGATCAGTCAATTCTTTCAAAGAATTCGGATCAACAATACTTAAATACTCCAAATCAAGTGTTCCCTGGTCAAAATAAGCGATTGCTTTTGCTTTCGTTTTTTGGGGTGAAAAAGTGGTAGCATCTATTTTGGCTTGCGCTAAAGTTTGGTATATGATCAGCGCTTCTTCTTTTTGATTATCCGATAACCGGGCATTCCTGCTGCTCATGGCAAGTCCTTTTTCAGTCCTGGAAGTTTCGCAGGGAATAATTTGAATCGGAAGATTTAGTTGAGTCACCATCTTTTTGATCACGGCTACCTGCTGAAAATCTTTCAACCCGAAAAATGCTTTTTGCGGTTCAACCAACTGAAACAGGCGGGAAACGACCTGAACGACTCCTTTAAAATGTCCCGGACGAAACTTTCCTTCCATTACCTCGTCCAAACCTTCTAAATCTACCCGGGAAGATACCAGGTTTTCAGGATAAATTTCTCGTTCTGAAGGAAAAAAAGCCACATCACATCCAAATTTTTTCAACAATTCAGAATCGGCTTCCGGAGTTCGGGGATACTTTTCAAGATCGGATGGATTATTGAACTGTGTGGGGTTTACAAAAACACTCACAACAACCACGTCACACGCAGCACTGGCGCGACTTACCAAGTCCATATGTCCTTGATGCAGGGCTCCCATAGTTGGCACAAAACCAATACTTTTACCTTCTTTGCGAGCTGCGTTCAGAGCCTGATTTAGCCCTGCAACCGTGTTAATTATTTTCACTTTTTACCCTTTCGTTCAAAACAAGCTGGCAAAACTATACTAATATCTTGAAGATTCCGTCTTTTTTTCTTAATTTTGCACTTATAATATTCAAAAATTCCCCTATCGAATTCTATGGAAAAGAAAAGAATTCTCTTTGTTTCTCAGGAAATATATCCATTTCTTGCAAAAACAGAAATTTCTCACAATGCTCGTAAGCTTCCGCAAGGAACACAGGAGAATGGTAAAGAAATCCGCGTTTTCACGCCTCGCTTCGGCAGTATTAATGAAAGAAGACATCAACTTCATGAAGTAATACGCCTTTCGGGAATGAATATCATTATCGATGACAATGATCATCCGTTGATCATTAAAGTTGCATCCATTCCGGCTGCACGTTTACAGGTTTATTTCATCGATAACGATGAATTCTTTAAACGTAAAACCAATGTAACTGATGATAAAGGAGCTGATTTCTCCGACAATGACGAAAGAAGCATGTTCTTCTGTCGCGGTGTTTTGGAAACAGTGAAGAAATTAGGATGGAAACCCGACGTGATTCACTGTCACGGCTGGATGACTTCATTGATGTCTTTATACATTAAGAAAATCTACAACAAAGATCCGCATTTCGCTGATACGAAAGTAGTTTACAGTATTTACGACGATAAAGAAGGATTCGAATCTCCCTGGGATGAGCGCTTCCACGAGAAGTTGAAATTCGACGGATTTGATGATGAAGTCACAAATTTAGTTAAAACGCCTACTTTGGACGCAATAACCAAAGCGGCAGTTACGTTCTCTGACGGAGTTGTTCAAGGAAGTGAAGTAATTCAACCCGAATTACAGAAAGTTTACGATGAAGCAACGTGTTTGAAACTAAATTATTTACCGGAAGAACACTTAACCAAAGGATTATCAGAGTTCTTTGATAAAGTAATAGAAGAAGGCATTTTGATACAATGATGAATCTAAAAAAACTACATAATAACTGGCGGAAAGGTATTTTACTTTCCGCTTGTTTTGTCTTAACACTTTCCATTTTACCAGGTTGCAAGAAAACATCCTCCAAATTTGGTACAGAAGCATTAAGCGTTGACGACTTATTGGCTGCAGGAGGAAAGGATACATTTCAACTGAACACGTCATCGGTTCTTTTTGATACTCTGGATACTGACAATCAGATTTTTGCAACTTTAGGCGCTTATCACGATCCCAAGTTTGGAATTGTAAACACTTCTATTTATACCCAGTTTTCAATCATTGGAGCAGCAACGATGGGAGCAAATCCTACAGTTGACTCTGTGGTTCTAAGCCTGAATTACGGTGGCTTTTATGGCAAAGAAGAAAAACCACTCGGTAAATTAGATCCGCAAACTTTTGAAGTTTATGAACTTGCAGATGCCTTAGACAAGGATACTGATTATAAAAGAAACACAATAAAAGCAACAACGGGTCCCAATTTAGTTGAGCCGGGATCTGCTACACAAAGGCCAAACATTAAAGATGAGGTGTTTGTTGGAACCGGAGCTGATACTTTAAGGTTACGTCCACAACTTCGATTAAGGCTGAATAACACATTCGGTCAACAATTCCTGAATGACATGTCTGCTTCAAGCGGAACCGGAAACTTTGCAAGCAGCGAGGCTTTCCTTAGCTCCGGTTACTTTAAAGGTCTGAAAATAAATGTTGCTGACGGATCGCCTTCAGCTGGTCAGGGAGCTATTCTATATTGCAGATTGGAAAATGCACAAACCAAAATAACCATTTATTACAAAGTTGGAGCTGAATCTCTTCCGCGCAATGTTGCCTTAGTAGTGAATAGTTCCTGTGCTGATTTTAACCATGTTGACATCAACAATTCAGGGTATCACATCGGTGACGTTCTTGCAAATCCTTTAAACGGACAAACCCAATTTTACAGCCAGGCAAACAATGCCATTCCTTGCATTAAACTTCCTTCAGTCAATGATCTTTCAAGCAAATCAGTGATCAACAATGCATTGCTTTATTTGCCAATCGCGTATCAAACCGGAAACTTTTATTACCCTACACAAACATTTTATGTAGCATACCGTGATGAAGACGGAGACTTTGTTCTTATCGGATATAATAATGCTATTCTAACGGGTACCTATGATAACAATCAAAAAGGATATGTCATTGATTTAAGGCATTATATTCAGGATTTGGTAAGTGGAAAAAAACCAAACACGGGAATTTATTTACTCCCGCAATTGAACTATTTTAACTGTACTGCAGACCGTGTTGTTTTCAATGGCCCGGCATCTTCTTACAAATCAAAACCTAAATTGGTAATTAAATACACTGAATTCAAATAGGCATGTGTGGAATTGTAGCATATATCGGGAAGAAAGAAGCTTATCCGATTCTTATTAAAGGATTAAAACGTTTAGAATACCGTGGATATGATAGTGCAGGAATTGCATTATTGGATTCAGGAAAAGTGAATTTGTACAAACGCCAGGGAAAAGTATCTAACCTGGAAGAGTTTGCAGCCGGAAAAAACCTGGCAGGTCATGCCGGAATTGGTCATACACGCTGGGCTACTCACGGTCCACCAAATGACATCAACGCTCACCCGCACTTTTCAAACAACGAAAAAATCGCTTTGATCCATAACGGGATCATTGAAAACTATAATAGCCTAAAGGAAGAATTAATCGTTCGCGGATATCATTTTAAAAGTCAAACCGACACAGAAGTTTTGGTGCATTTGATTGATGATATCCAAAAGAAAGAAAAAGTAGACTTAGCTGAAGCAGTTCGTATGGCATTGCAAAATGTTATCGGAGCATATGCTATTGTTGTGATTTCTTCCGACAATCCGAACCAGTTAATTGCAGCTCGTAAAAGCTCTCCGTTAGTGGTCGGAATCGGGAAAGAAAATGATTTCTACCTGGCTTCTGATGCAACGCCAATTATCGAATATACCAATCAGGTTGTTTACCTGGAAGATGAAGAAATTGCAGTAGTTGACCTTGTAACAGGATTAAACATTACGAATCTTCGCAACCAGCCAAAAACACCTTACGTTCAGGAACTTGAAATGCAATTGGAAACCCTGGAAAAAGGTGGTTACGAACATTTCATGCTGAAAGAAATTCACGAACAACCCCGTTCAATCAAAGATTGTTTCCGTGGACGCCTGAATGCGTCTGAAGGATGGGTTTCTTTGGGTGGAATAAAAGATTACGAGCAAAAAATGATCAATGCTCAACGTATCGTGATGGTTGCCTGCGGAACATCCTGGCATGCTTGTTTGGTTGGAGAATACTTATTTGAAGACCTGGCAAGAATCAATGTAGAAGTTGAATACGCATCTGAATTCAGATACCGAAATCCAATCATCAACGAAAATGATATTGTGATCGCTGTGTCTCAATCCGGAGAAACCGCTGATACACTTGCAGCATTGGAGCTGGCAAAATCAAAAGGAGCAACAATCCTTGGAATTTGCAACGTGGTGGGATCTTCTATCTCACGGGTCACGGATGCCGGTTCATATACACACGCCGGACCGGAAATCGGAGTAGCTTCTACCAAAGCATTTACCGCACAGGTAACTGTTCTGACATTGATGGCACTTTCTTTAGCTCACAAAAAAGGAACAATCAGCGAATCAAAATTCCGCACCATGCTTTCCGAATTGGAAATCATTCCGGACAAAGTAAAACGCGTATTAGAACGTAATTCAGAGATTGAAGAAATTGCTAAGATTTACAAAGATGCAAACAATGCACTTTACTTAGGAAGAGGAAGTTCTTTCCCGGTGGCATTGGAAGGTGCTTTGAAACTGAAAGAGATCTCCTATATCCACGCAGAAGGATATCCTGCCGCGGAAATGAAACACGGCCCAATCGCTTTGATCGATGAAGAAATGCCGGTTTTCGTTATTGCAACCAAAGGAACTTCTTACGAAAAAGTAGTCAGTAATATCCAGGAAGTAAAAGCCCGTAAAGGAAAGATCATCGCAATTGTTACGGAAGGCGATACGGACGTAAAAGCAATGGCGGACCATGTGATCGAAATTCCGGAAACGGACGAGCATTTGGTTCCGATCCTGGCAACTATTCCGTTCCAGTTATTGAGTTACCACATTGCGGTAATGAGAGATTGTAATGTGGATCAGCCAAGAAATTTGGCGAAGTCGGTGACGGTAGAATAAATGATATCGAATTGAACTAAAACACGAAGGGCGCGATTAATCGCGCCCTTCGTGTTTTTTATATTTAGGGTTTGGTAGAACTTATTTACCGGGAAATCACATTCCCTTTCAACATGATTTCCTCCTTATAAAGCGTGATTTTCATATTTTTTATTGATTCTTGCTCATTGAAATAGACGGTATGAGAAATCAAACCCGGACCACTGATCATCAATGAAACAGGTTCCTTACTTTTACTCCAATCCAACGGAATTTTGAATTTTCCATCTTTGTCAGGACTCGCTGTAGCGATCACATTTCCCGAAACATTCATCAATTGAATAGTTACAAGGTCGTATGCCTTTCCATCTATCAGGATAGTCCCGCTTGTAAATTTTTCATCCGTATGGTCGTAAAACTCAATCACACTTACCATTCCGTCCAAAGGTTCCTGGTAAATTATCTGAGCCGTATCAATCGGCGCGACCTGGGCATTCAGGTGAACAGCGGAAAAAGTGGTCAAAGCCAAACCCAATGCAACGGCTTTCAGATCAAAAGAAAACGACCGATGAGGTATCGAAAGGGAATAATTCTTCTCCATCTGCTCCGGCCGGAATCTTCCACAAACAGATTCCTCCTTCTTTCCGCTCATGTAGTCTACAATAGAGAAATCCGACATGGAACTAAAATCCACCACCGTTTTGCTGCACGCTTCACAAAAGCGGCCTTTTGCTTCCGGTTTCATCTTCGCCCAATCTTCGTGACAAGGATCATCAATGCTATATTTAACTGTTTTTGCTTTCATGACTGCAGCTATTAATTATCAACCAGCTTTACTTTCCCCATTTTCATCGGGCGCTCGTGTAAAGTAACTTTCAGGTTTCCCAAAGACTGGTGATTCTCGAAATAGATGATTTGAGAGGAATATCCGGATGCACTAACCCGGATAGAAGCCGGACTGTTCGTCCAATCCAAAGGAATCTTAAACGTTCCATCCTTAGAAACTTCGATCGCAGATAATTCAACGGAACTTCCATCCACCAAAGCAACTTTGATTTCACTGACTCTTTTCCCGTTCAACTTCACTTTTCCGCTTACAAATTTTTCATTGCTGTGATCGTAAGACATCGCAACCTCGCCCTGGACCATCACTTTCGGTTCATTGATCGAATCATGCTGTTCAATTTGTACTGAATTTTGTGCTAGAGAAGGTAACGCAGAAAATGTACTCAATGCAAGCCCCAAAGCAACTGCTCTCAAATCGAATTGAAAAGAAGACGGATTTGATTTTGGTAAAAAATAGGTTTTTGCCAATTGATCTTCTCCAAAGCGGCCACAAACCGATTGGTGCTTGTTATTTTCCAAATAATTCACAATGGAGAAATCAGACATCGCGCTGAAATCCACAACCGTTTTACTACATGAACTGCAGAAACGGCCCTGTGCTTCCGGATTCATCCGGTCCCAGTCTGCATGACAAGGATCTTCGATTTTATAGTTTATTTTCTTCGGTTTCATGGCTGCGTTTTTTTAGATTACATTCAGTTCGGGAATTGGTTCAATGGCTAGATGTTATTCTTCCGTTTTTTTGATGCTGACATTTCCAATCTCGATCTTTTGAAGGATCTGGTCCTCTTCAACCTTCACATCTCCCTGGATAACCTCTATTTGCCCACGGATCATGATCTCCTCTTCGAGCAATTCAATTTTTAAACCGGAAAGAGAAGCCTGGTATGGAAAATAAATTCCTTTCGTTTGATAACCTTCTCCTGAAACTTCAATAGATTCAGGATGCAGATCCCAATTCAGGTCAAATACAAAATTCCCTTCTGAATCAGGATGAATCCTCTTCAGTTCTCCGCCATCAGCATCCATCAATAAAACAGTTATCTGTTCAAAATTATCCCCCGAAATGAGGATCTTACCACTTGCCTTTTTCTCCTTTTCGTGATTGGAATTCACATGAGCAACCGTTCCAACGACCATTGGATTAACTCTAATCAAGGTGTCAATTTTCGCCGGATCTCGTGACTCGGTTTGCGAAAAACTATGAACAGCGCAAAAGGTAGTCAAAGCCAAACCGAGAACAACCGCACGTAAATCAAACGTTGGTGCAAAAACCGGTTGATTTAAGTTGTAAACACGATCCAGCTGCGGCTTTGTAAATCGTCCGCAAACTTTTTCCTGTTTGTGATTTTCCAGGTAAGAAACTATTGAGAAATCCGACATGACAGTAAAATCTACCACTGATTTCTCACACGATCCGCAGAAACGGCCGTTCGTTTCAGGCGTCATATCGTTCCAACTCTTATCACACGGATTTTGGATCGAATATTGAATTTTTTTTGCTTTCATCACTTCCAGTTTAATTCAGTTGTCCTTATAATCTATCCGGATTCGGAGTCAGCCGAATTACTCGTCCGATCATCATTCCTGCTTCTTCCATTTCAATCTGAATATCAGAAAGAGTATTCATAGATTCAAAGTAACGTGTCTCCGTATTGTATTCAGAACCCGAAACCTCAATTGAAGCAGGATTCTTTTTCCAATCCAGGACAAATTCAAAATTACCGTTCGAATCTGGCTTAACCGTCTGTAAGACTCTGCCTTTTGTATTTTTCAGCTGAATTGAGATCCCTTCAAATGAATCGGACTGAATCCGGATCTTTCCTTTGGCAACTTTTTCTTTAGAATGATCGATTGGCCTGTAAGCAATTGTCCCGACAATAACCGGATGGATCAGAACAGTGGTATCAACAGCCTCAGGATTTTTAGGTATTTCCGTTTGAGAAAAACTATGAACCGCCGAAAAAGTAGTCAACGCCAATCCCAAAACAACTGCTCTCAAATCAAATACAGGAGCAAAAACCGGTTGATTCAATTTGTAAACATGATCCAACTGGGGTTTGGAGAATCTTCCACACACTTTTTCGTTTTTATGGTTTTCCAGGTAATTCACAATGGTAAAATCCGGCATCCCGGTAAAATCAATGACCGAATGGTCACAAGACCCGCAGAAACGGCCATTTGTCTCCGGCTGCATGTCATTCCAGCTCTTATCACAAGGATTTGGAATGGAATATTGGATGGATTTCGACTTCATAGTATGATTTTTTTGACAGTACAGTGTATAACTCCAAAAGTTCAGAACTATTTTGTGGATTTATTAACTTCCCGTTTGATCGATTCGTTTTTTTATTAAATTTATTCAAAACCAGTTTGTTAATGATCCGAATAAAACGATTTCAGAGAACACTAATCATACTGTTAGCCGCCATTAATTCGCTTTTCTATTCCAGTTCGCGTTACCACTCGCTGCCTGAGATTCTTTCCACCACAGTTCTCTTTACCGGAACAGTTACGCTATTCGTATTTAGCTATGTATACATACAAAACAGTTCGCGCAGAAAGAAAGCAAAGGTTAAATCCTAGTTAATCCCGCATTTCCTGCTTTTTTATAGTCCTCAAATTGACTTTTTTAGGTATTTTTGAGCAACTTCGAAAAAAAGCTAATGGGTAAAAGTTCTATTTTCCTGGCACTGATTGCTGGCGCACTTGTACAATTTCAGGCAAAAGCGCAAGAATTTACTCCTGAAAAAATGTGGTCTCTCAATCGAATTTCAGGAACGATGGGTTCATCCAATGAAGAATGGATGATCTATCAGAGCACCAAAACCGATTACACGGTTAACAAAAGCAAAACGAGCACTTTTTTGGTCGAATTGAAAACCGGGAAAACAAGTACCCTGGACCTTGACGGAGCCTGGAACTTCATCTGGAATTCAGAAAACCAATTGGTTTTCCTGCAATCAGCAGGCTCGGAAATCGAATTAAAAAGCTTAAATCCTTCTACGAAATCAATCAAAGTAGTGCACAATTTTGGAGCAACAGCAGTTGAAGGTATTGCTCTGAGTCCGGATGGAAAACGATTTGCAACGCTGGAGCCCTTAAAAATCAAACAAACGGTCAAAGATAAATACCCGGATCTTCCACAAACTTCTGGCAGAGTGGAAACCGATTTGATGTATCGCCACTGGAACCAATGGTCATCTGCCGAAGCGCCCCATTTATATTGGTATGAATCATCTGCAGAAGGTAAATTCACCAGGAAAGCGGATGTGATGCAAAGTGAAAACTTTCCTTCCATTACCGGACCATTCGGTGGAATAGAAAGCGTTTGTTTCAGCAAAGACGGACAAACCATTTTTTACTCAACAAAAAAGTTGAGTGGAAAAAACTTTGCTCAATCCACCAATTCAGAGATTTACGCTTACAAAACTTCGGATAAATTCACCACCATTCTTTCTTCTGCTCACAAAGGTTATGACACGAACCCGGCTATCAATTTCACCGGGAAAACGCTTGCATGGCTGAGCATGGAAAAAGACGGTTTTGAGGCTGACAAGAACCGAATCCGGATCATGGATCTGGAAAGCAGACAGGAAAAAGACCTGACTGCGGGAATGGATGTCAGCGTGAATGATTTTGCCTGGCACCCTTCCAAAGAAATTATTTATTTCACAGCTACTATCAAAGCTACCAAGCAATTGTATTCTCTAGATGTGAAGACAGGGAAAATTCAGCAATTGACTTCAGATCGTTGTGACTACGTAAGTTTCAGCGTTATGAAAGACCGCATTTTGCTGGAAAGACAAGACATGATCCATCCAACAGATATTTGGATATTCACACCGAAAACAAGCTTCAATGAGCAGTTGACCAATTCCAATAAAGAAGAACTAACTGGAATTGCTGAGCCAACTGTGCAAGAAAAATGGATCACCACAACGGATGGAAAAAAGATGCTCACCTGGGTGATTTATCCGCCGAATTATGATCCTGCGAAGAAATATCCGGCTTTACTTTATTGCCAGGGAGGCCCTCAAAGTCCTGTTTCACAATACTTCTCTTACCGTTGGAATTTCCGTTTGATGGCTTCACAGGGATACATTGTCATTGCTCCAAACAGAAGAGGACTTCCCGGATTCGGGCAGGAATGGAACGATGCCATTTCGAAAGATTGGGGCGGGCAGGCAATGCGTGATTATTTAACGGCTACAGACAGCTGTGTGGCTCAAATTCCGTCCATCAACAAGGACAAACTTGGAGCAGTTGGAGCCAGTTACGGTGGATATTCTGTTTATTATTTAGCAGGAATTCATGAAAACCGTTTCAAAGCTTTCATTTCGCACTGCGGTTTATTCAACCTGGAAAGCTGGTATGGTACAACGGAAGAATTATTCTTCGCGAATTGGGATATCGGCGGACCTTATTGGCTTCCGGAGAACAAAGAGTTGTATGCGAAGAACAGTCCACATAAGCTGGTCGACAAATGGAATACTCCGATGCTTGTAATTCACGGAGGAAAAGATTTCCGCGTTCCCGAATCAGAAGGAATGCAGGCATTCCAGGTTCTTCAACTAAAAGGAATTCCAAGTAAATTCCTGTATTTCCCGGATGAAGGACACTGGGTTACAAAGCCACAAAACAGCATGCTGTGGAACAGGGAGTTTTTCGATTGGTTAAATACCTATTTGAAATAAGAGCCAGCCTCGGCTGGTGAAGATTGAGCAAAGCAATGACAAATTGCTTTAGGTGAAAGACAACAAGCGTTAACGCAGCTATTAGGAAGTAACAAAAAATAAAGCCGATCAACACAACCACCCAAAAGCAATTATAAAATAGACTCTTCAAACAGTCTGATAAAAAATAAAAAAAATAAAGAGATATGTGGAATAGAATAGCCAATATCATTCTGAGAAATCGTTTTATCATCCTTGCCATCATGGCATTGCTGACCGTTTTATTCGGTTATTATGCACTGACCGGTTTAAGGATCGACAATAAGTATGGAAACATGCTTCCGAAAGAAAGTCCTACACAGGTTACTTACCTGAATTTCAAGAAAATGTTTGGCGAAGACGGATCTGCGTTAGTGATTGCTATCCAGGACAAAGATTTGTACACCAAGGAGAAATTCCTTCTGTGGAAGAACCTGGGAGATTCCATTCTGCAAATCGACGGGGTAATTTCCGTCATCTCAGAAGCGAAACTATTCAACCTGATTAACGATACGGCAAACAGTCAGTTCACAATTAAACCGATCTTCTCGGATGTTTCTTTTAAAGAAAAATCCATTGATCAGATCAAGAGTGAAATTCGCAGAAATCCGCTTTATAGCGGCATCATGTACAATGACTCCGCCCACGTTAGTTTGATGATGGTTACCCTGGATGAAAACTTTTTGGTCGATAAAGAGAAACAGAAAGTAGTTATTGAAATCGAAGAACTGGCAAAATCCTACGAGAAACAATTCAATCAAATGCATTTCGCCGGTTTGCCGCACATGCGTGTATTAATCGGGAAACGGGTGATGAAGGAAATGTACGTTTTCGTGATCCTTTCTATGCTGATCTCCTTCGGAATCATGTATTTCTTCTTCCGCTCAGTTCGTGTAACACTCATCAGTATCATCGTTGTTGCGATTACCGTAATCTGGGCCATGGGAACTATCGGATTGTTCAATTACAACATTTCCATCATGATGGCGCTTATTCCACCACTCATGATCGTTATCGGGATTCCGAATTGTATTTACCTCTTCAATAAATACCATTACGAGTTCAAACAGCACGGCAATAAGATCAAAGCACTGACGCAGGTAATCCGTAAAACAGGAACGGCTATGTGGTTAACAAACGTAACCACGGCAATCGGTTTCATGACATTCCTCTTTACAAGTTCTACCAAGTTCTTTGAATTCGGAGTTATCTCATCCGTAAACATCATGCTCTGTTATGTTGTTTCCTTGTGCCTCATCCCGATTTTCGCCTCTTTCTCCAAACAACCGAAGACAAGACATTTAAAGCACCTTGACCGTAAAGCGGCTGTGAAGTTCCTGGAAAAACTGGTGAAAATAACATCCAATAATCGTCGTGCTGTTTACATCATTACTATTCTATTGACTATTGGTACGGGTATTGGTATTTTCTTCATGAAAGTTACCGGGAATATTACGGGTGATCTACCTGCAAAAGATCCGATCCTGGTAGACATCCAGTTTATGGAAGCCAATTTTGGCGGAGCAGTTCCGTTTGAAGTATTGATCGATTACAAGGAAAAGGGACGTTTGTTTGGTAAAAACACCATGCAAAGCGTAGAAGAAGTTCAGGATATGCTTGCCAAAGATACTTTATTCGCAAAAAGCTTGTCTATTGTAGATTTCGTGAAAGTTGTGAATATGGCTTATTACAACAACAATCCCGAGCAATACAAGATCTTTGCTACCAAAGACAAACTGCGGTTGAACTCCTACTTAAAGAATTTATCTACAACTACCAATAATTCGACCTTATCGATCAAAGAATTAGTGGATACAACAAATCACATTCTTCGAATCCGTACTTCTATGAAGGATTTGGGGTCGTATGAAGTTGAAGACGAGGTGCATCTGATCGAACACCGCATTGACAGCATTATGAATCCCGATAAACCGGCCTTAGAGAAATACTATGCCAAGGTTGCAAAAGGGAAAAATCAATACATTGATTCTATCTTCGATTTATCAAGCGGAGTTTACAACAATCTAACGTCTATCTTTTCCAACGGAGACGACAAAAAACAGTATGCTTTTGATTCCGATCCGGCATTGATAAGAAACTACTTCGGAAAACCAACGTTTAAGAAAAAGCTGCGTGAAGCAATAGATAAGGAATATTACGATGTTACGCTAACAGGAACTTCCGTGGTAGCTTCCGAAGGAACAAAATACCTGGTAAGTAACTTAACTTCCAGTATTGTTTTTGCAGTTATTTCAATTGCGGCTTTGATGTGTCTATTGTTTTATTCGTTCCGAATGGTGGTCGTGTCTATGATCCCTAACTTAATTCCAATGGCAGTCACAGCCGGAATTATGGGAATCTTCGGAATTCCATTGAAGCCTTCTACCCTATTGATTTTCTCGATTGCATTGGGTATTACGGTCGACAATACGATCCACTTCCTGGCACATTACCGCCATGAGTTGAAAACTAAAAAGTGGGATCTCAAAGAATGTATAGCAATCTCGATTCGTGAAACCGGTTTGAGTATTATTTATACTTCCGTGATCTTATTCTTCGGATTCATCGTGTTCGTATTCTCTGATTTCGGGGGAACTCAGGCCTTAGGATATTTGTCTGCCATCACCTATTTTGTGGCACTTTTCACAAACCTGATCTTATTGCCGTGTTTGCTTTTAAGCTACGAACGCAGATTAACTACCAAATCATTTGAAGAACCATTGTTTGAAATCTACGATGAAGATTCGGATGTAAGCTGGGATTTATTGACGATCGAAGGATCCGAAGATACAAATACCGAGAAACCGACTTCACCAAAAGAAGATGAAGAGCCCTCAAACGAAACAAAAGAAGACTAAGTAATGAAAGGAATCATTCTTGCCGGAGGTTCCGGTACACGGCTCCACCCGCTAACATTGGCCATTAGTAAACAGCTAATGCCAATTTATGACAAACCGATGATTTACTATCCTTTGTCTATTTTGATGACTGCCGGAATTCGTGAGATCCTGATCATTTCAACTCCTCATGATCTTCCTCAGTTTAAAAAATTACTGGGCGATGGCAGCAAACTGGGCTGTACTTTTTCTTACGCTGAACAGGCAGAACCAAACGGACTTGCACAGGCATTCGTTATCGGTGAATCATTTATCGGGAACGACTCTGTTGCACTTATTTTAGGAGACAATATTTTCTACGGCGTTGGAATGGATGAATTGCTGAAAGAAAATGCAAATCCGGAAGGAGGCGTTGTTTATGCTTATCATGTAAGTGATCCGGAACGTTACGGAGTAGTTGAATTCGATGAGGTGATGAATGTGCTTTCTATTGAAGAAAAGCCCGCAAAACCAAAATCAAACTACGCGGTTCCGGGATTATATTTCTATGACAACAACGTGATTGAGATCGCAAAGAACTTAAAACCTTCTGCACGCGGCGAATACGAAATTACGGACGTAAATGCAGAATATCTGAAACGCGGTAATTTGAAAGTGGCCATTTTAAGCAGAGGAACTGCCTGGCTGGATACGGGCACTTTCCCTTCCCTGATGCAAGCCGGACAATTTGTTCAGGTTATCGAAGAAAGACAAGGTCTGAAAGTGGGTTGTATCGAAGAGATCGCTTACCGAAACGGATTTATTTCTGCCAATCAACTAAAAGAAATTGCTGAACCTCTTGTGAAAAGTGGTTATGGCACCTATTTGCTGCAACTACTGAAAAAATAATGACTGGTCTTCATCAATATACTACTTATCTTGAAAGTCAAATTTCGGGACTGAAGCTGGCTGATGAGCCGCGTAATTTGTTTGTTCCTTTAGACTATTTCCTTTCTCTTGGTGGAAAACGCCTGCGCCCGATCCTCACAGTAATCAGCGGTGAGATTTTCAATATTCCGAAAGAAGAAAGCATTCATGCCGCTTTGTGTATCGAACTCTTCCATAACTTTTCCCTGATCCATGATGATATTATGGATGAAGCTCCTGTTCGCAGAGGAAAACCTACTGTGCACACCAAATGGAATTCGAATGTTGCCTTACTTTCCGGAGACGCCATGTTCATTGAAGGATATAAGCAATTGGCAAACTATTCAGATCATAGGCTTGCCCTCTTATTGAGACGCTTCAATGAAACAACCATTGAAGTATGTCAGGGACAACAATTGGATATGGATTTCGAAAAACTGGAAACCGTTTCTGAACCGGAATACATTGAGATGATCCGCTTAAAAACTTCCGTTTTATTAGGATGCGCTTTGGAATTCGGGGCAATTCTTGGAAACCGGGACGAAGAGATTCGACGAAACATCTACGAATTCGGTGTTTCATTGGGAATTGCTTTTCAAATCCAGGACGATATCCTGGACCTGTACGGTAATCCGGAAGTCTTCGGGAAACAGGTTGGCGGAGATGTTCTTTCCAATAAAAAAACGCTGCTTTTCTTAAAAGCCAAAGAACTGGCAAAGACCAATTCGGATAATCGTTTTACCCGGTTAGTACAAATGCTTCCGGATGCTGAAAAGGTAGAATATGCAAAAAGGTTATTCGACGAACTTGGGGCTAAATCAGCTGCTTTTGATGCAGTGAACGGGTATTACGACCAGGCAATGAACAATTTGAAACAACTGGAGTCAAACGGCTTTAAAACGGAAGCACTTCATGCATTGGCACAATTCCTGATCACACGGGAACTTTGATTTTCCATTTGGCAAAAATCCCCTATCTTAGAGGAAAATCAAACGATGAGAACACTTAGACTTCCCCTTTTCACATGCATTGCGGTACTTGTTCTTCTACTCGATTCTTGCGGCAAATATCCGGATGGCCCTAATTTTTCAATCCTGTCACGCAAAACCCGCATTGAAAATGTATGGGTATTGAAAGAAGTCATACACGTAAACGGTTCTGTAGAACAAAACCCTACTCCCGGATACACCACTGAATACACCAGCGATGATAAAGTCATTCATACCAATGGCGAAGTTACTTTAAACGGCGAATGGGATCTGGTAAATGACAAGAAAGATCTTTTTGTCTCCTATGAGGGAATAGGAAGTACCACTTATGAAATAAGAAAGCTGAAATCGAATGAACTTTGGTTGAAAACCCATTCGGGTGAAGTTCTCAAATACGAACCGGATTAATCGACCTTCTTTTTCTTATGCTGCTTCAACACTTCGTGGATAAACACAATTGGAAGTAACATACTCAAATTGTAGTAAAGATCTTCCAAAGGAATGGTCCCGATCCGGATTCCCATGATGTGATTCTCAGAATACCAAACCACAGGTTCATCTGTAAAGAAACCCGTCAATGCTCCATTCACAATCAAAAACGGAACCAGGCAAACCAGGAATGCCAATGCAAAATAGTTGAACCACTTTGCTTTCAATCGAAAGTGGATCCCGATGATCAGTAAGCTGGAAAGGGAACAAGCAGTTAAAGTGTACCAATTCCGAAGGTAAAAGATCGTAAGCAGCAATCCTGAAAGAACCATCGCAAAGGCAAAAGCACGACCTAAGAGATCCAATTTCAAATTTGGGAAATAGCCTCTGATCACTTCATAAACAAAAACGCAGGCATAAGGAACAACCAGGAAGAATAAGACTTCTTCCAATGGTAAACGAAACAAATAGATTCCCCGGACATATTTCGGGTTGAAGCCCCAAACTTCGTGAACGGTAAAATAATTATCCCACAATAAAAAGAACAAACCAACGAGAAGTATTGCGGGAAAAACGGTTCTCCAGTGTTTATAGAAATGAATCTTCTTATCGAAACTCAATAGAAATGGGAAAACGATTGTTCCGAAGATGATCCACAAATACAAACTCATTTAGCAGCTTTCTTTTGTTTGAAGATTTTTTTCGCCTCGCTGTAATACTTCATCGGCACAATCAGCAAGCCGAAACATTCTCCGTCTTCCTTATTCAAATGTTTGTGATGCATTTTATGTGCACGCCTGATCGCTAAGAAATAAGGTGTATCGATCTCACGGATCCATTTAAACCGGCGGTGAATAAATACATCATGAATGAGAAAATAAGTAAATCCGTAAGCCATGATGCCAAATCCCATCCACACAAATCCATACTGCTTGTACATTAAACCCAGCATGATCCCTAACCAGCTTGGAACTGCAAAAATGAGAAAGAATACATCGTTGCGTTCAAAGAAACCAGGTTCTCCCTGGTGATGGTCCCTGTGGAAATACCACATAAAACCATGCATGGCAAACTTGTGTGCAGACCATGCCGCGAACTCTGTAACGAAGAAAGTTGCTATTAAGATCAATATGCCTGCCCAGGTTGGAATCATCTGTTTAAAATTGCAAAAAATATCACTAAAATTACGAATAATCCGACACTAACTTTATTCGTTTCCATCGTTTTCCGTTTCAAAACCCAATAAGAGAAGATCGTAGCGAAAACCATCCAGCAAATATAATTGTACATGGGAATGGAATTGTTCTCCCAGTACCAAAATCCGGAACGAATAGCAACCGGTTCAATGATCCAGTCTAACCCCGTCATCAATGCTCCGGAAATAATTGCTTTTAATACTAATGGAATTTGCCATTTATGAACAATTGCTGTTGCAGTAAATGTGAGTAAGACCCAGTTCAAGCCGATTATTAAAGGAATATCATCCAATTTATATCCCAAAACGCTGCCATAACGATAATGCCCGAAAAGTATGGATGTATGAACACCGATCCATTCAATGGTGAAACCTAACGCGGCTATTAAAACCAGGTCGATGTGCTTTTTAAGGGAATAATCTTTGAACGACAAATACAAACAGCCAAATGACAATAAGAGATTGTAAGGCGTTAAAGCCAAAAAATAATTCCGGGAACTGGTGTGCAGACCAATTAATCCGACGGTGTAAAAGATTATTAAGACTACTAAGAGTAAGTTTTGCTTTTTTACAGGACTCATTTGCTAGGTTAATTTAACTCCAAATAAACAGACATCATCTACCTGACTAAGCGGTCCTTTCCAGGACTGGAAATGTTCTTTCAGTAAATCATGCTGTACAGTTACTTTCTCGGTTGAAATACTCAATAAGTAATCATGCAGGTTTGCCAGTTTTAGTTTTTTTCCTTTTTCTCCGCCAAACTGATCGGCATAACCATCCGTATAAGCGAAGAGTTCATCACCAGGTTCGAGTTGAATGGTATAAGTTTGGAAACCGGTCATAACATCACTTTTCCCAACCGGCATTTTATCGGCTGGAAATTTAATAAGTTCGCCGCCACGCACCACGATTGGATTGTTGTAAGCTGCTGTGTACGAGAGGTTTCTTCCCGTTTCATCAAAACAAAACAAAACTCCGTCCATTCCGTCCCTGGCACCATCATGAGAAATTGATTCTACCAGGCGTTTTCTGACATGATCAAAGATCTTCCCGGGTTCTTCAATTCCCAATTGATTGATGGCCTCACTTAAAAAAGTAATGTTCAAAGCACTCATAAACGCTCCCGGAACTCCGTGTCCGGTACTGTCGCAAATGGCCAGGTAAAACTTGCCGTTTCGTTTGGTTGCCCAATAAAAATCACCGGAAACAATGTCTTTGGGTTGAAAGAAAATGAAGGATTCCGGAAGTGCTTCTTTTAATAAAGTGTCCTGAACCAACCAGGATTCCTGGATGCGTTTCGCGTAGTGGATTGAATCCAGGATTTCGGTTTGCTTTTCTTCGATCAGTGTTTTCTGATCTTCAATTTCTTCGTTCTGCCTGTTCAGCAAAGCATTCGCTTTCTTCTTAGCCTGGTTCGATTTAAAGCTGATTCCCAATGAGATCACAATCAAACCCCCGATCAGGAACAAACCAAGGATGAGGTTGCTCTTTCGCCCATTTTCAGCAGTAATCAATTGATTCGTCTGTTTCGAAAGTGCTAAATCCTGTTCTTTTCTTTCTAATTCATTCAGGGAATTCAAGGTTGCAATCTGGTTGGTAACGGCCTCCAGGTCTGTTTTTTCCTCCAAAGCATTTGCCTTTTCAAAATATTCAAGCGATTTCTTATAATCCCCGGATTTTTTTAAGATCTCTGCCAGGGTATTGTAAGTTCGAACCAATGCGTTGGCATCTTCCGAATCCTTAAATGCTTCCATAGCATTCTCCGCATGTTGAATGGCTTCTTTGGTTTTTCCCATTCCATCATAAATCGTAGCTTTCGTCAATTGTATTTCTGCATAACTCAGCAGATCTGCATCTTTGTCTGACAATTTCTCAGCCATTTCAGCCGATTTCAATGCTTCCGGGTATTTCTTTACATCTGACAGGTAATTCGATTCTGCTCGGTAATAAGTAAACCAAACTCCGTCTTCATTTAAGCGCCGGGCAACTTTTCTCAATTCTGCAAGCGTTTCTTTTGCTTTCGAAAATTGCTTCGTCTGACGATAATCCAAACTCAAATTATACAGGATCGTTTCAAGCAAGCGGTAATTCCCGGACTTTTCAACTTCTTTCTTCGCTATTAACCCGTATTTGATGGACTGCGTCACCATGTTTCGCTCGTGGTAAACGGTTCCCAGATTCAGGTAAACAGAACCCAGATCCCCGTTTATTTTTTTACTCAATTTCAATGCCTCCTCGAACTCTTCAATAGCCTGATCGTAAAGTCCAACAGCTTTGTAAGTAACTCCCAGGTTGGTGCACAACACGGATGTGCGTTCGTAATCCTTTAATTGAAGCGCCAGTTCTTTGGATCTTTTGTAATTCTTTAAAGCAAGTGTAAAGTTTCCTTTCTCGTAGTAAACTGACCCCAAATTGGAATAAACGCTCACCAACTTATATTCCTGGTGGTATTTCTTTCGCATGGGGATTAACTCCTCGTAAACCTGAATGGCTTCTGCGTACCTGGAATTCAGGCGGTAATAAACTCCCAAAGTATTCTTGGCGTCCATCACTCCATTCGGATAACTTTTCTTTCGCGCCAAATCCATTCCTTTTTGAAGGTACAAATAAGTCGAATCCAGCGAAAAATCCAGGTAAGCCCACGAAATCTCATTGTATTGATAGACACGCATGGTATCTGAAGAAACAGGTTTCCGGAGCGCCATTTTCATACTGTCCAGGTATTCGGTTTGACCGAAAGACCAAGAACATGTAAATAGCACTATCCCTAAAATCCAGCTTCGCATGATTCGAAGATACTTAAAATTCAAAATGATGAATGCAAAATTCAAAAATGATCACCGAAAGGTTCATAATTCCGGATTCAGAAGCACTCTCTCTTTCCCACTGATGCGCAGATGAAGGAAGTCGCCTACCGGTCGACTTTATATCCACAACTCCAATTCATATAGTGGAAAATCAGAGGCGTCTGGTAAGCGCCCATTAAAATCAGTGCATCTGTGGTAAAACAAAAATAATGGGAGCTAACTAGTACAAAAAGTTATTGAACGGATAGCGAATAGCGAAGATGCGCTTGATCTCGGAATACATGGTTTCTTTCAGCTCTTCCACATTTTCTTTGTCTGTTGCAGAAATGAAAACACATTTGGTAGCCGGCAAACGATTCATCCAGGTCTTTTTCAATTCTTCCAGGGTCATGTTCGCTCCGTCCTCATTATCCGGATTATATTGGTAAGCATCTATCTTATTAAAAACAAGGATCATCGGTTTGTCCTTATTGTCCAATTCCGCCAATGTTTCATTCACAATATTTAGCTGATCTTCGAATGTAGGATGCGAAATATCTACCACATGGATCAACAAATCGGCTTCGCGCACTTCATCCAGGGTAGATTTGAACGATTCCACCAATTGATGAGGTAGTTTTCGGATAAATCCAACCGTATCTGTCAGCAGGAAAGGCAGGTTTTCGATCACCACTTTGCGGACGGTCGTATCAAGTGTTGCGAATAATTTATTCTCTGCAAACACGTCTGATTTACTCAACAAGTTCATCAGCGTACTCTTTCCAACATTGGTATAACCAACCAGGGCCACACGCACCAGTTGTCCGCGATTACCTCGCTGAACCGACATCTGCTTATCGATCTCCTTCAATTTTTCTTTCAGGAGCGCAATACGCGTTTGAATGATCCGTCTGTCGGATTCAATCTGGGATTCTCCCGGACCACGCAAACCAATTCCTCCTTTCTGACGCTCCAGGTGAGTCCACAAGCGTTTCAATCGCGGAAGCATGTATTGCATTTGAGCTAGTTCCACCTGTGTTTTCGCATGCGAAGTTCTTGCACGGGAAGCAAAAATGTCCAGGATCAGGATGTTTCGATCAAGGATCTTACATTCCAGTTCTTTTTCAATATTCCGAAGCTGTGAAGGCGAAAGTTCATCGTCAAAAATGACCAGTTCAATCCCGTGTTCTTTGATATATTCTCTGATTTCTTCCAATTTACCCGTTCCAACAAAGGTGCGCGGGTTTGCCATCGGAAGTTTTTGTGTAAATCGTTTGACAGCTGTTGCACCTGCAGTTTCTGCCAAAAATTCCAATTCATCCAGGTATTCGTGAGCCTGTTCGTCAGTCACTGGAGATACTGTAATTCCAACAAGTACGCAGGTTTCTTCAACCGCATCGACTAAAACGTGACCTTCACTCATTTTTTTATTTTCGTAAGTTTTGAACGAATCTGACTACTCCTTTAATTTCTGCTGTACTCAGCATATCTTCATAGGGCATCATTCCTTTATCATTTCCTTTTCGGATCATTTTCTCAATCGCTTTTTCATCCAGTGTACTGATCGACAAATCCTTTGCATTGGATGCTTTCAATGTTCCATCCGGTCCGTGGCAGGAAGCACAGTTCAATGTATAAACAGCTCTTGCATCTTCCAAAGAGATCGGTTCATTTGAAATGGACTCTTTTTCCACTTTCGGTGTTTCCGTTTCGCCGCAACCGGCACTCAGCAAACAAAGCGCAGAAAAAACGAGGATACTGTTTTTTAGAACCATGATCCTCCTAATGCTGTTCTGAACGGCCATGGAATTGCAGCAAAAATGATAATCAAAACGATGGTATACCAAAGAAGGATTGTCTTATGCTTTTTAGCAGGTTCCAATGCCTTTTCTGCTTTCTTTCTACCTATTGTAATCAATGTTACGGCAATCACCATCAACAAAATATGTTCTAAACCGAAGAAACGGTATTGCGGATTTTTCATCCAGCCTTCTGCATAAGAGATTTTACCCGTCCCGAACGACACAATTGTTCCTACCAAAATCTGGATGTGCAGCATCACCATCGCGAACAAATTCAGCATTTTATCGCCTTTTTCGTATTTCCCGCTTTTCAATTTTAAAATTGCATTCACAATTGCGAAAACCAATAATGCCAATGCCAACCAGCGTAATCCCGAATGTACATGTATCAATGCGCCCATAATAAGTCAGTTTTTGACAAAATTACCGAAAAAAAGACCTCATTGGTCGAACTGAATCACTTATTTCCGCATAGAATCACTATTTTTCAGCCCTTAAAACCAGAAGTTTCCCAAAATGATTCGTTATATTTTTGCTCTCTTATTTCCACTGAGCGTTTTTTCACAAGCTGAAAGGCCTCAGAATGGAGTTAAAGCCCCATCTGCAAACTCATTTGTACTTACGAATGTCAACATCCTCATCTCTCCGGATAAAACCATTGAAAATGGTGCCATCACTGTAAGAGACGGGAAAATCACAGCAGTTGACAAAATCTTGCTCACTGCTCCAAAAGATCTGGTAGTCATTGACGGACACAACGCAGTAGTTGTTCCTTCTTTCATTGAAGTGAATTCCAGCATGGGAATTCCTGTCGACCAAAAACCAGAGCATAAAAGCGGCCCTTACTATTGGAATCCGTCTATTCGTGCGGAATTCGATGCAATAGACTGGTACAAAACTGATGAAAAGCTGAGTGCCGAATACCAGAAAATGGGTTTCGGTTCGGTATTGGTCCACCGCAACGACGGTTTGGCCCAGGGATATGGTTCTTTGATGCAGTTGGGAACATCAAATACTGATAACCTTCCGTTTTTAAGCAAAGCAGCTTCTTTCTATTCTTTCAGAAAAGGAACTTCACACCTGGAATATCCTAGTTCTTTGGTTGGTTCCATTGCCCTGCTTCGACAATCTTTTTACGATGCACAATGGCATTCGGAATATGGAAAAGATGCCAATTATACGCTGGATGCTTTAACGCTGCAATTGAAAAAACCGGCATTCTTTCTATTGGATGATAAAGCAGATGTGTTTCGTGTAAAGTCTTTCATGCGCGAATTTAAACGCGATTTTACGGTAATCGGAACCGGACAGGAGCAATTCCTGGGAGCTGCCTGGGATACATTGAAAGTTCAGCTGGTTATTCCAATTAATTTTCCGGAGGCTTTTGATTTGAAAGATCCGTACTTAGCTCATGAAATTCCTTACAGCGAATTGAAAATTTGGGAAATGGCTTCCCGCAATCCCGGATTCTTATTCAAACACAAAGTTCCCTTCATTACTTCGGCTTCAGGTCATACATCGGCGGCAGATTTCTGGAAACACATTCACCAGGCTTTGGCAGCAGGTTGGTCCGTCAATGATGTATTGCGTTCGCTAACCGTTGCACCGGCAACTTTATTAGGTGTTCAAAAAGAATTGGGGACCATTGAAGTGGATAAATGGGCAAACTTTACGGTTTACGATCAAAATCCTTTCCTTTTCCAGGCAAAAGTGCTGGAAATCGTTTCAAAAGGAGAGCGAAAAGTAATCCAAAATGTCCCAATCGCAGATATTCGCGGAACTTACAGTTTAAATATAGACGGTTCAAAATACTGGCTGGAAATTGCCGGGACACCCAATCAGCCGGAAGGTAAAGTGAAATTGGTTCGTACGATCCAGGATTCACTGACACTTGCCAATAAATCAGATACATTGACTAACACTGCGAAACTTTCATTGGTAAACAACGATATTGCCATTCATTTTACACAGCTGGTTGACGGTGAAAAACAATCTTTTAGTTTAAAGGGTGATGTAAACCCACGGGTGCTAATCTTTGAAGGCGAAGGAACGAACAACAAAGGAAAATGGATTAAGTGGAGCGCACTTCGCAATAAGAAATACGAAGCAAAGGATGAAAACAAGCAAGCCTGGACAGCGGATACGCTAAGCATTCCTGCCGCTCGTTTCCCGAATAGTGCTTTTGGTTTTACTACTCCGCCGAAACAATCGGTGATCATTTTCGAACAGGCTACCATCTGGACCAATACCGATGAAGGAATTATCCAGGAAGGAACGGTTATTGTTGAAAACGGCAAGATCAAAGCCATTTACAAAGGATCTTCCACGTATATGAAACCGAATGATGCGATTGTGATCAATGCACGCGGAAAAATCCTTACAACCGGAATTATTGATGAACATTCACACATTGCTTTAACGCGTGGCGTTAACGAAGGCGGGCAGGCTGTAGCTTGTGAAGTTCGTATGGAAGACGCTATCAACGCGGAAGATATTGATGTTTACCGCCAGCTGGCTGGTGGAGTAACAGCTGCTCAATTATTGCACGGATCTGCTAACCCGATTGGAGGTCAGTCTGCTTTGATCAAACTGAAATGGGGACATTATCCGCATGAATATGCAATCAGGAACGCTCCGAAGTTTGTGAAATTCGCTTTGGGAGAAAATGTGAAACAATCGAATTGGGGAGTAAGCAACCGATTCCCGCAAACACGTATGGGTGTGGAACAGGTTTATATTGACGCTTTTGCACGTGCTTTGGCTTATCACCAGGCACAAACTCCTCAAACAGGTAAACACAAAGATAAAAATGCTGTTCCGCCGGCAGTTGACCTGGAACTGGAAGCTTTGTATGAAATTGTTTCGGGCGAACGCCGAATTACCTGTCACAGTTATGTACAGTCTGAGATCAATATGCTGATGCACGTGGCCGATTCATTCGGATTTAAAGTGAATACGTTCACCCACATCCTGGAAGGATACAAACTCGCGGACAAAATGAAAGAACACGGAGTTGGGGCTTCTACTTTTTCCGACTGGTGGGCTTACAAGTTCGAAGTCATGGATGCCATTCCTCAGAATGCAGCTTTGATGACGAATATGGGCTTGACTGTTGCAATCAATTCAGACGATGCTGAAATGGGAAGACGTTTGAACCAGGAAGCCGCAAAAACGATCAAATACGGCGGAATGACCGAAGATCAAGCCTGGAAAATGGTGACATTGAATCCGGCAAAACTGCTTCATTTGGACGACCGCATGGGAACTGTACAGGTTGGAAAAGACGCCGATTTGGTTTTGTGGACAAACAATCCGTTAAGCGTTACTGCAAAACCTATTTACACGGTGGTCGACGGAGAAATCTTATTCGATGCACAAAAGGATTTTGCCTTGCAGCAGGAAATTGCAGCGGAAAAAGCCCGCATCATTGCTAAAATGTCGGAAGAAAGCAAAAAGGGCGAACCAACGAAGCCATTTGCCCGCAAACGCAGAGGTCATTTCCATTGCAACACGTTGGGTGAAGAAGAATCATTCGAAGCAAACGAACATTAATCTTTCCAAACAGAAAACATGAGAACAATCCTATATACTTTTTTGCTTCTGTTGGCAGGTGTCAGCTACGGGCAAAAGAAATACAACAAGATCCTGGTCGAGGGTGCAACTTTGCACATCGGGAACGGACAGGTGATCAGTACCGGCTCTGTTGGAATTGAGAATGGAGTGATCACTTTGGTGAAAAACACGCTTGCTTATACCTATAACAAATCCGACTGGGACACAATCATTAACCTGAGCGGTCATCATCTTTACCCGGGATTTGTAGCACCGAATTCCACGCTTGGATTAACAGAAATTGATGCAGTGCGTGCTTCCCGTGATTACCACGAAATCGGGACTTTCAATCCGCATGTGCGCGCACAAATTGCTTACAACTGTGAATCTTCGGTGATTGAAACAGTTCGTACAAACGGTGTTTTGATCATTCAAACAACCCCACGCGGCGGAAGAATTTCCGGTCAATCGAGTTTAATGGCGAGTTCCTGCTGGAACTGGGAAGACGGAACATTGAAAGCAGATGACGGAATTCACGTTGAATGGCCTGCAGCTTACAGCCGCAACTGGGGTGATCCGGTCACAAAAGCCAATGAATCGTATGAAGAACAAAAACGCGAACTGATTGCTTACCTGACGAATGCAAAAGCACACGCCGGCAATAAAAATCCAAATACACCACTTCAATACAGTGCACTTAGCGACTGTTTTACCGGTGAAAAGCGTTTTTACTTTCATGCCAATGAAGCACAGCAGATCAATGACATCCTGGACCTGATCACGGAACTGGAAATTAAATTCCCGGTAATCGTGGGAGGATCCGAAAGTTATTTGGTGGCTGATCGTTTAAAGATCAAAAAAGTTCCGGTGATGATCGGCCGTTTGCATTCCTTGCCGCAGCATGATGATGATCCTTTCGACCTTCCTTACAAACTGCCATTCTTATTACAGCAATCCGGAGTACAATTCTGTTTGCAGAACGAAGGCGATATGGAAGCTATGAATGCACGCAACCTTCCTTTCCTGGCAGGAACAGCGATGTCTTACGGTTTAACCGAGGAAGAAGCAATCCGCTCCATTACATTGAGTGCCTGCGAAATCATGGGTATTTCAAAAAACTACGGAAGCATAGAAATCGGTAAGAAAGCCACGCTATATTGTTCTGTGGGTTCAGCTTTGGAAATGAAAGGCAACCAGGCTTCTCTCCTACTAATCAATGGTGTTTTTGTACCGACCGGGAATTTTCAAACGGAATTGTATAAAAAGTACCAGAAGAAATATGGGAAGTAAAGAGAAAATGAGTATTCCATCTTCATTTGAAAGGGATCTTTCTTTACTTGCCGGTTAACTCATTCTTAGTTGTTGGGTAATCGACGTGCACTTTTGGGTACGTATACAAATACTTGTGGGGTAACCTTCTTTTACTTCTAACTCATCACTCTTCACTTGCATGGTCACTTATTCTTCGTTGTCGGGTGATCGATATGTACTTGTGGGTTCGTATATGAATACTTGTGAGGTAAACTTCTTTTACTTGTACCTCATCTCACTTCACTTGCATGGTCACTTATTCTTAGTTGTATGGTAATCGATGTGCACTTGTGGGTTAGTATAAGAATACTTGTGGGGTAATCTTCTTTTACTTGTGCCTGTCTACTTTAATGTCTTATGACAAATCCTCTTTTGACTTTTGAATTCCCTTTAACCTTTCCTAACAAAAGCTTTATTCCATCCGAACGGGCTTTTTCGATTTTGTTTCCTATTTTTGTTAGACAACATAAAAAACAAATATCATGGCATTTGAATTACCAAAATTAGCATACGCATACGATGCATTAGAGCCGCATATTGACGCTCGTACCATGGAGATCCACTACAGCAAACACCATCAGGCATACGCAACGAATTTAAACAATGCGATTGCAGGAACGGATTTAGAAGGAAAATCTATTGAGCATATTTTACAAAATTGTAAGGACAAACCGGCAGTTCGCAACAATGGTGGCGGTTACTGGAACCACAACTTGTTCTGGGAGATCATGGCACCAAATGCAGGAGGAACTCCAACAGGTGAATTGGCACAGGCTATCAACGATGCATTCGGAACATTTGAGCATTTCAAAGAAGAGTTTGCAAAAGCAGGAACAACTCGCTTCGGTTCAGGTTGGGCCTGGTTGTGTGTGGAAGGCGGAAAATTGGTTGTTTGTTCCACAGCAAACCAGGACAATCCATTGATGGGGGAAGGTTGTAAAGGAACACCGATCCTTGCAATGGACGTTTGGGAGCATGCTTACTATTTGAACTACCAAAACCGTCGTCCGGATTACATCAACGCATTTTTTAATGTTGTGAACTGGGATGCGGTTGCAAAGAAATATGCTGCAGCGAAGAAGTAATTTCGTATAAAACATAAAAGTAGGGGCGCGATTAATCGCGCCCCTACTTTTTTTTTACCATTACCCGCACTGTTTGACAAAAAAATAAAAAGCCCCGACGATAAATGTCGGGGCTTTTTATTGAACGTAAATAAACTAACTATTGCTTCGTCACAACCAATCTTTTTGGTGCCGACTGATCCATGCGGACCAGGTAGACTCCTTGTTTCAAATTGCTGATATCGAAGCTTGTTTTTATACCGTCATTCGACGGATAAATTTCTGATACTAATGCCCCGTCGATCGCAATGATCTGAATTACTTTCACCACTCGGTCTGAAGTAATTTCAACAATCTTATTTGCCGGGTTTGGAGCCATGCTCCATTCAATTTCTTTGTATTCTTCTATTCCTAAATAAGGAGTTCCGTTTGTTTCAATTCCATTTGGAAGAATTGCATAATCTGCATCCATCAAGATTCCTCCTGTCGGTACATCAAAGAACAAAGTATCTGTATGCGGAATGTATGGAACGTCTACCAATAAATAGTAAGATCCTGCTTCCACCTGATTGATCGTATAAGTTCCGTTTGATGCCGTGTAAGCAAAACCTTTGGTTTCATGCGTCTGCGCATTCTTCAAAAGCATCAAAGCTCCTTCAAATGGCACATTCAACGATTTCAAATACGAAGTATCTACTACAATTGTTCCTGAAACACTTCCTGTTCCACTCAATACATCTAAAGTATCCGCATTGATGTTTGCATTACTAAGGAAACAAGGTAATCCGATTGCATCTGCTCCTGTCCAGGTAGAGCTCGTAGCGAAATAAAGCGGAACTGCTCCCGGGAATAAAACCGGATCAGGCGTAAAGCGCACATGATACAATCCTGTCGGTAAGCTGTCTGCACTATACGTTCCGTTCGTTACGTTTACCGTTTCTACCGGAATTGCAACAATGGTATCCTGAACAAAGTTGAATACTTCTAAAGTTCCTTCAGCCGGCTGACCGTTTACTGTCAAACTTCCTGAAATATCGTTGTTTGCTTCCTGCTCATCCAAAAAGATTGCAGAATCATACACTCCGTCGGAAACATCTGAGATCACTAATTTGATGTGATACGTACTTCCTACCTGCGCAAAGAACTTTGCCTGCAATGGAACGGTATATGCGTCGAATACAAAGTTCGTTGAATTTGGTCCGGCCGCATTATCCACGTAAAACTGCGAATTGAAGTACTGATTGATTGAATTGATCTCTACCGGAACTGTTGTTCCCGGAACATTTGCAATATTCACAGGGCCGCCACCATTCTCTGAAACCAGGAATAGAAAACGATCTGTGTATTGCGTGTTCGAGTATTCCGGGTATTCTTCCGAAGCGAAGATGTAATTGAAACGAATAGTATCCGTAACGATCGGAGTGAAATCAAACTGAACAGAGACTGCATCGAAACTGCCATATCCGGTTGCAACATTTCCGTATTGGATAATGTCATTATCTCCGGGCATAGTCATATTCACACTGGCAAAAGCGTTGGAAGGTGCAGTAGACATATTCGGTACACCTGTTGAAAGTACCAGCCCGCTGTTTATCCCTAAGGAAG
The DNA here is from genome assembly GCA_965650365.1 of uncultured Fluviicola sp. Lineage (GTDB taxonomy): Bacteria > Bacteroidota > Bacteroidia > Flavobacteriales_D > Crocinitomicaceae > Fluviicola. Next base: position 154,129 of record CBFGOJ010000004.1, read on the forward strand.
AACCATTCTCAAAACGAGCAATTTGATTTTGTGTTCCCTGAAGAGTTACATTCGTTACTCCCTGACATTGAACGCCAAAAATATTTGTGATCAATACTTCCAGGTTGGAAACCCCGGAATAAATCAATTGGGAATTGGAAAAATTGGAATAAGTAAGAAGGAGAGAAAGTACTAGTAATGTTTTCAAGTGTTTCATAGTATGGGTTTTCTTTCGACATGACTTAGACGCCCTGCTTCGAAAGAAGGTTGCACACTATTTTTTCAATTGACTCAAAAAACTAGTTCACCGCTTCTACAGCAACGATTTCAGGAGCAACTTTTTTTACTGCTTCCTCCAATCCTGCTTTAATTGTCATCATGCTCATGGAACAATCGCTGCAGGCTCCAAGTAATCTTACCTGAACTATTCCACCATCAGTGATATCAACTAATTCCATATCACCTCCGTCTGCAATCAGATGAGGTCTTAACTCATCCAGCGAAAGGTTGATCTTATCAGCTAATTCGGATTTATTTAACACCATCTTTTTGTGTTTTTATTGCTTTACGCGCTTTGAGGATGTTTACCTCGTCTACAAAGATACGCACTAATTCTTCAAATGCCAGTGCAGTCGGCGTATTTTCCTGAAATACAGCCGGTCGGCCGGCATCACCGGATTCACGCACCCCCTGAACCAATGGAATGTGTCCTAAAAAGGTTTCATTCATTCCTGCAGCCAGGTTCTTCACTCCGTCCCTTCCGAAAATGTAGTATTTATTCTCAGGTAATTCAGCCGGTGTGAACCAGGACATGTTCTCTACCAAACCAACAATCGGAACATTGATCGTATCCAGTTTAAACATGTTTACGCCTTTACGGGCATCCGCTAAAGCAACTTCCTGTGGTGTACTCACAATCACGACTCCATCCAACGGAACAGTCTGCACCAGTGAAAGGTGAATATCTCCTGTTCCCGGGGGAAGATCAATCAATAAATAATCCAATTCGCCCCAATAAGCATCTGTAAACAATTGTGTCATTGCTTTTGCAGCCATTGGTCCTCTCCAGACAATCGCTTCGTCATTTTGAGAAAAGAATCCCATTGACAGGATCTTGATCCCGTAACTCATTACCGGATTGATCATCGGTTTTCCTTCCACATCCAGCATCGTAGGTCTCTCTCCTACCACATCGAACATGGTTGGGATACTTGGTCCGTAAATATCTGCGTCTACAATCCCCACTCGGAATCCAGCTTTTGCCAATCCTCCTGCCAGGTTTGCAGTAACGGTAGATTTACCAACTCCACCTTTCCCGGAAGCAATTGCAATAATGTTTTTCACTTCAGGAAGGATCTTGCGGTGGGTTTCACGCGCTTCGGAAGGCAGGCCTTTTACCATGCAGGTAATTTCGGTATCTTCTCCAAAAACACGTTTTAAGTTGAACTCCACAGCTTCCTGCATGCGTTTTCTTGCATGCAATGCCGGATTAGAAACAAAGATTGTCAGTGTAATTTTTGAACCTTCAATTTGTAAGTCTTCTACAAAATTGAGTGTTACGATATCTTTTTTAAGATCGGGCTCTAAAATAGTCCCCAATACTTCCAAAATTGCTTCCCTGGTCATGGTAATTTATTTACACTGCAAAAATAGCTATTCGTTTGCGGAACTTCTCTTAAAAGCATAAAAAAAGTCCCCTGAAGAATTTATCAGAGGACTTTTAATTTTATGATGCAAACCTTACGGCCTTCCTGTTGGTCTGGTAGGGGTTGTTGTTGGAGTTGTTGCAGGGCGGGTAGCTGGAGTTCCTGTTGTACCTCTTACAGGCGTTCCGGCCTTTCCACCGTTCCCATTGCCAGTATTTCCTTTCCCGTTTTCATCATCTACTGTTCCGTTTGTTCCGCCATTGGGGCCTCCGGACCCATTTCCGGGATTGGATTCATCCGTGCCATCTGTATTGTTTCCATGTCCGTTATTTCCATTTCCGTTCCCACTTGGGAGTGCTGCATTGATAACACATGATTTTGTGTCCGATCCGCTAGCGTTTGTTGCTGTTATGACTAATGGAATTGAAACCGTGGACAAGGTGATGTTTACCTGGAAAGAGAAGGTCAATACATTACTTTCAATACTGGAAGTAAATGCTACATTCTCCCCGTTGTACAAAATACTTACCTGGCTTGCACTGGATACATGCTGAACCGTTCCTGTAATTGTAACCGTTCCAACCTGGAATGTTGCCGGGCATCGGCTTGGGTTTGTTAACGTGATTACCGGTGCAGGAATTACCTCCGGAGCATTGTAAATAACGGTTTTTGTATCGCTTGCTGTTCCTCCCGGAGTAACTGCAGTTGCAACAATGATGTTGGCTCCAAGTGCATAAGCAGCATTGAATTGAATGGCGCCGGCGTTATATGCAAAGTTCGTCGCAACTCCGTTCACAGTAATTGAAACCTGTGATGCAGAAGTAACACCGGTAGTCGCTATCAAAACTGTTTGTGCGGATTGATCTGTTTCCAAAGGCGACATGAACGGACTTGTAATCTGGATAGTCGGTGCAGGAATTTTAACGACCTCATTTCTCGTAACTGTAATTCTTTTGCTGTTCTCCCCGCATTTGTTGTTGGCAAGAATTACAAAACCATTCGCTCCGAGTACCAGGTTTCTATCAAAAGTGAGTACTCCCGTTTGCTGATTGTAAACAAAACCGATTGCTTGTCCGTTTTGTGAAACGGTAATCTGTCCTTGATTTTCTACGTTTGAAACTGTCGCGGATAAATTAAATCCATCTGAAGTAACAACCGAACCATTTGGAGTGGAACTACTTGTAATAGTCACTACCGGAGGTCTGCAAACTGTTCGGGTAACTTTCCAGGTTAATTGTTTTGAACCGCATTGGTTTCTTACAAACGCCACAATGGTATGAACTCCTTCCGATAATGGAACAGTAGCAGTAATGGTCTGCGAACCTTCGTCATAATTAAATGGAACAGCATTTCCGTCAATTTTCACCTGGATTTGAACCGCCTGGGAAATATTCGTAGTAGTTGCCGCAATGGAAACCGATTCACTTTCTGTGATCATTTCTTCCTGTGCAGGTTTCAAACGGTTAATTTCCGGAGCAACACAAGGAATCTCTTTCGTTTTCATAATAACAACTGTTGTACTAGCTGCTACACCACATGTATTGCTTGATTTAATCTCAATAGAGTTAGCCCCCTCGATCAATGTCAGGGTCTTTTCAAACATCAAAGTATTGGTGTTAAATGTTCCCACAGACTGGAGGTTTCCATTCAGATAAACTTCTACCTGGTTTACAGAAGTAATGTTTGATACTGTTGCTTTCACTACAAATTGCGCATTTTCCACAGTAGCATTCTGCGTTGTAGGATTATTGAAAGTAATTGCCGGTCTGTTACAAGGAACTTCTACTTTTTTGTAGATGATTGAAGTAGAAGCAGTGTGACTTCCGCCTGCATTTGTTCCTGTAATCTCAAAAATATTGTTTCCTGCGTTCAACGTATGATTGAATGTTACTTCTAAAGTCGCCGGATTAAATGTCCAGAAGCCCGGATTCACAATCACACCATCTTCCTTAACCACAATCTGAGATTGATTGGCCACATTCGCTACATGAGCTTTTACAACGAAGGGTGCAGCAGCAACTGTTTGACCTGGCATTACAGGATTGATGAAGCTTACAAACGGCGGTTGAATGATCTCTTCGCGTTTGAAGATAATCTGAGTTGCGTCTGATGCCGTTCCTGCAGTATTTGTTGCAGTGATAGTTATATTGTTAGAACCGGCAATCAGAGCAAGATTCATCGTCAACACTTTTGTAGAAGTTGAATAGATAAATCCGGAATAAGGAGCTCCGTTTACAGAAACCTGGATCTGTTGCTGATTATCAACATTCAGAACTGTTGCCGCCACATTGCTGTTTGGAACATTTACCGTGTGCGGATTTGCAGCCGGGAAAGTAATTGTTACAACCGGAGGCAATGTAGGATTTGGAGCTCTATAATTGATTATCGTCGTTTCTACATCTGATCCTGCAGCGTTTGTTGCAGTAATCTCGATCACGTTTGCTCCATTCACCAAACCTGTTGTGAATTCCATCAATTCGCTGGATGCAACATAAGTAAAGTTTGTTGTAAGCTGGCCGTTAATTTTTAAAACGATCTGATTAGCAGCAGTCACAAAACGAACACGTGCTTTCACCAGGTATGCAGGGTTCAATGAAGCAGCCGGATTGTAACTCGGATCAATGTATGAAACAATCGGAGGCTGAACCGCAACCGGTTTTCTGTAAATGATTGTTTGTGTTTCACTTGCAGTTCCAGCAGTGTTTGTTCCGGTTACTGTAATAATGTTCGCACCTTCTATCAAAGTCACAGTAAAGGCTGCATTACTATTCGTAAACGTAAAGTTTGTAACATTTGTTCCGTTCACATTCACGTTCACACCACTTTGATTTGTAACATGAAGTACAGACGCTGCTACATTATGCGTTCCTGAAGATGTTGTATAAGGATCTACGTTTGGATTTGTAAACTGAACAACTGGCGGCTGAATTGTTTCAACTCGCTTATAAATGATCGTTGTTTGTTTGGAGTCCGTTCCATCTGCATTCGTACCTGTAACAGTCACCACGTTTGCTCCGGGAACCAGGTTCAATGTTTCTGTCACTCCATTTGAAGCTGCATTGTAAACAAAGTTCGGAAGATTTGTACCATTCAAAGTTACTTTCACTTGGGTTTTCTGTGTAACGTTCAATACCGTTGCATTCAGGTTGAATGCAGCACTTGAAGTCTCGTAAGGATTCGTTCCTGGGTTTGTAATCGTAACGATCGGCGGTTTCGGAGCAATACGGTTGTAAATGATAATCGTTGTTGCAGAAGCAGAACCTGCCGCATTTGTTCCGATTACTTCAAATACGTTTTGTCCCGGATTCAAAATCACATTACTTGTGAATTTGTCCGTTTGCGCATTGTAAGCGAAGTTATTGTTGATCGTTCCGTTTTGCTTAAAGCTTACATGTTGTGCATCCGGCACATTCAATACATCAGCAGTCAAAGCAAAAGTGTTTTGATTCACTTCGTACGGATTGATGTTCGGATTTACAAAGTAAACAACCGGTGGTTGAATAGTTTGTTGCGGCTGATAGATAATTGTAGCCGTTTCCGTATCTGATCCGTACTGATTTGTTCCGGTTGTTGTAACCACATTTGAACCGGTAACCAAATTCAATGTTGCGGCAATTCCTCTGGTAGAAGTATTGTAAGTGAATACCACGGAAATTCCGTTCAGAGTCATCGTAATCTTCTCTTTCCCGGTAACATTAAGTACTGTTCCTGTTAAATTGAAAACCGGATTTTGAACCGTTGTTGGGTTCGAAGCCGGATTCGAATAAGTTACAACCGGCGGAGTTGGTGTTTCTCTTATGTAGTTAATAACCGTCTGGTCCATATCCGAACCGAAATCATTCGTTCCTGTCAGTTCAAAGGTGTTTTGTCCCGGAACCAATGTTACGATACTCTGGAATTCCAAAGTAGAAGGATTAAATGTGAAGTTGGTAATGTAATTCCCATTTTGTCTGAAGACTACATTCGAACTGGAAGATACATGCTGAATTCTTCCTTTAATAACGTAATTGCTGGAGTTAACTGTTGTTCCGCTCACAGATGGATTAGTGAAGTCAACAACCGGAGGAGTCTTTTCCGCCTGAGTCCAGGCAGGATTTGTAACAACCGGCTGACGAACAGTATCCATCGGATACTCGTGCACGTAATGATTTCTGATATGGAATTTCAGGTAGAAACTGGTATAGTGGTACCAATCGTTTGCATACTTTCCTTTTGCCTGGATATGACCATCAAAATTGTCTGCCATTGTGAAAGTTGTCTTATGCTCAATTCCTATTGAAACACCTTTTGCAACCTGGTAACCGATTCCAATACCAACACTTGGCATAAATCGGCCCATACTTGCAGGTGAATTCAGATCTGTATCAAATTTCTTATTTGTCAGTGCCTGAATTTCGCTTTGAGTATAAGAACCGGCTGCCAATTTTGTAGAATCGTACAGGTAAGTAAATCCGTCAGATCCGTAGAGATCTCCTTTTGTTCTGTACCAGGTATAGCCGATTCCCCCAAAAATATAAGGATCCCATCCTGTGCGCTCTCTCAATCTATTGAGGTGGATAGCCAATTCCAGGCTCAACTCATGCAATCTTGTTCCGAAGTTCAAAACTACCGGTTGTCCGGCAGCGTTGTAATCGTTGTAAACCGGATTAGAAGCGACGCCTGTAGAATCGAAGCCTTTGTTGTAACCTTTCCAAAGTCCGGTCAAATAGCGTAAGCGTAAATCAAAGCTGATTGGTTTTCCGTAGTTGTAATTGAACTGGTGGCCCAACATCAAACCGTATCCCAGATCCAATTTATGAGGCACATCTGTTTTCGTCCAGGCAGCACCGATATTCAACCCCCAGAACCAACGACTGTCATTGTCGTAATTCACTTTTTCATTCTGGGAAAATAAGGTGGTTGTTAATAGCAGACTTACAATTAGCGTGTAAAAATTTTTCATAGTCTCAAGTTTAATCTATTTCGTCGCTAACCATTCCTGTGCCAAAAAAGCACAAAATGACTTTCATTTAACAAAATTGACGGCGCGAAACTACGAAAAATCGATCAATGTATCTCTGAATGTATTAGTTTTACAATCATATACGCATCTTTCGCACATGAATCTCAGCGCTGTTAAAGTATTGTTAATCTCGTTTTTAAGTGCCACTTCAGGGTTCGCTCAGTTGACAAATGATGCGTGTCCGAGTGCAACTCCTTTGTGTCCGAGTGTTTCCGTTTCAGGTTCCAATGTCAGTGCAACTGCAACCGTGTGTCCCGGCTGTGAAGACGACTTTACTTTTTGCTTTTCAGGAACGAATAGCGTTTGGTACCAATTCAACACCAATGTAACTGGCGGAGATGTTGCTTTTAACTTCAGCAATATCCTATTCAATCTGCAGGCAACACGTGGAACTGAATTACAGGCAGCAATCGTTCAGGCTGTTGTTCCCTGTGATGCCGCAACTTATACACTGATCAGTAATTGCGAAGCTGGATCTGCAGGTAATTTCTCTCTGACAGCAATAGGACTTCCTGCAAACACAACTTATTACCTGGTTGTTAATGGCGCGAAAAATGGTGGTGCTCTTTTACCCGCTGAAGCTTCTTTTGATCTGATCGGATCAGGAACCGGTTTTGACAGACCAGCCCCGGGGCTTTCAATCGGCGGACCAACTATTACCCTTTGTCCACAAACTCCCACTCCATTTACGGCTTATTTAGTCAATTGCACAGACACCAGTGATTTCAGCTGGTATGTGAATGGCGTTTTGACCGCAGTAACACAAAGTTCATTGTGGCTTACGAGCAATTTACAGGACGGCGATGTTGTTTCCGTTGACTGTAGTTGTTTTTCTGTCTGTCCGCAGATCTTGACATTCGCTTATCCGGCAGTTACAGTTGATCCTTTAACAGTAGATGCCGGACCAGATTATACCATTCAGGCAGGAACCAGTATCCAGATATCAGGATCTTCAAACGGAACTGATTTTATGTGGAGTCCTACTCAAACACTGAACACGCCGTATTCAATTACAACTTACGCAACACCTGAAGAAACAACCGTTTATACTTTAACCGTTTTGAATGCCAACTGCTCTCTTTCGGATGAAATGACGGTTTTCGTTTCAAACAATTTAGATATTCCGGGAAGCTTTTCACCAAACGGCGACGGACACAACGATAAATGGATCATCGACGGAATTGGTTTTTACCCGGATGCACAAGTGGTTATTTACGATCGCTGGGGACAAAAAATTGCTGAGATTGCAGGTTACAGTTTAACCAAAGCGTGGGACGGGACAAATAAAGGAAAACCCGTTTCAGACGGAGTCTATTTTTATTCACTGGATTTGCGTCAGAATAACGACACCAAACCTCTTAAAGGAAGTATTACTGTAATCCGCTGATGAAAAAGACTTTATTTTGCATACTCATTTTGATGTCTGCCTGTATTTCTTACGGACAGCAGGTAAGTCACATGTCACAATGGATGCATCATCAATATGCTCTCAATCCCGCATACACCGGAATCAAAACCTGCCTGGAAGCACAATCCACATTCAGAGGACAATGGATAAAAGTAGATGGAGCTCCTTACACCGGATGGGTAAGTGTTCATGCACCTTTACAGGCAAAGCGCCGCAAATTCTTAAGTGCACGACATGGTTTAGGCGGAATGGTTTACCTGGACAAAATCGGGCCGTTCCAGGATGTACGAGTGCAGTTATCTTACGCCGGACATTTTAATTTTTCACTAACCAACCGCTTATCATTAGGGCTGGCAGTTGGTGCGCGACAACTTTCTTTCGACATGAATGAAGCAAAACCTTTAACTCCCGATCCAACGATTAACGGAAGCGCTTCTCAAATTCTTCCTACAGCTACTTTCGGAGCATGGTGGAACGGGAAAAACTATTTTGCAGGGTTTACTTTATATGAATTGATTCCTCAAAAGTGGAATGTTATTGGAACCGATGCAGGTTCACAGATGCACGCAATGGTTACGGGTGGTTATAAATTCTACATCAACCCAAAAATCGATGTATATCCCGGAATCTATGTGGCCTACACTAAAAACACGCCCATTGAATTACAATTCCATGCCATCGTAGAATTTCAAAAGAAGTTTAACCTCGGTTTAGGATTGAGAAATACAGATGCTTTGATCGCAATGGTTGGTTTCCGTTTCAAGGAAAAATGGAAACTGGGTTATTCCTATGATTTCGTTCTTTCTAAAATGCGTCCAAACACCTTTCATTCTCACGAAATAACCCTTTCTTTTTCTCCTTGTAAACAGCGTAATGAAAGCACTTCGGGCTGTGCAGATTTTGATTAATTCGCCCGGCTATTCCCATTTCACTGTTTATAAGTATCTCTTTCGCCCCTCTTTACCGGCCGTTTTCTTTCGAAATTTGAACATAAAGCATTTTTTGAATGAAAACACAACTTTCTATACTCGCACTTATTTGCATATTAACCGCATGTGTGCCCGCAAAAAAATACAATGAACTTCTTGAAAGAGAAAAAGTTTGCAGTGAAGAACTGAATAAATATAAAGCCTCCAGCATTGAAAATGAAGGAAAGGCGAAGGATTTGCAGGTTATGGTGGACCAATTTCGCAAAGACATTATTTCATTGAAAAAAGATACACTTGAATTGGGATCGAACCTGCGCTTTTTACAGGCACAATACGATTTGCAGGTTGCACAAAATGAGGCCTATGAACAAAAGCTGGATCAAATGCGCATGAAAGGGCAAAAAGAATCAGCAAATTACCAGGCAGATATTGAATCGAAAAACCAAGAGCTTCAGCGCAAAGAGGATGCGTTGAAAGCGTTGGAAAGTGAATTGGTTGCCAAAGAGAAACTATTGATCGAACGCGAAGAGCGCGTAACCGAACTGGAAGAAATGATCAAGCGTAAGGACGACGCTATGAAACAACTGAAAACACGTGTTTCGGCTGCTTTGAAAGGATTTGAGAACAAAGGACTAACAATCATTGAGAAAAACGGAAAGATCTATGTTTCATTGGAAGCTAAATTGCTTTTCGCATCCGGAAGTACAACTGTAGAAATCGAAGGAAAGAAAGCTTTGGTGGATTTGGCAAAAGTATTGGAAAATGAAAAAGACCTGGAAATCATTGTTGAAGGACATACCGATACGGATAAATTAGCAACTACTGCCCATCCGAAAAATAACTGGGAATTAAGTGTTCTTCGCTCAACCGCGGTAGTTGAAATTATGATCGCAAATAGCAAAATGAACCCGATGCAGCTAATGGCTGCCGGAAGAGGAGAATATCATCCTGTTGATCCCAAAGACAAAGCAAAGAACAGACGCATTGAAGTGATTATTTCTCCAAATCTAAATGAATTGTACCAAATTCTGGAGGGGAAATAATCCATCTGTTAACAATCAATAAAGGTGTTCCAAACGGACACCTTTTTTTATAGATATTTTGTAACTTCAATTTATCAAACGAAAGGTCATTTTCATGGAACAAACATTAGTCATAGGAGCAACAACAAAGGAAGATCGTTACGCAAACAGAGCAATACGCGCATTGAGAAGTCACAAATATCCGGTAGTAGCTTTCGGACAAAAAGCCGGAACAGTACTGGATGTAGAAATCGAAACGGAATGGAATCCGAATTGGGATATTGAAACAGTAACTCTATATCTCGGTCCGCAGAATCAGGAAGGATATATCGACAAGATAATCGCTTTGAAACCAAACAGGGTGATTTTTAACCCGGGAACTGAAAATCGGGAATTCATTGAAAAGTTGAGAACTGCTAAAATCCACCCTGAAATCGGATGTACATTGGTGATGTTATCGGTTGGAACTTATTAGCCGCAAAGTGCTATATGCTCATTTAAAGCCTGGATGACAGTTTCTGCTATTAAGGTATAAAATGCATCCTTTTTATCTTCCTGCGCAGTTTCCAAAGCATTGTAATAACGCAATCGATTCTCCAACTCGCCTTTGATATTCGCAATAGGATATCCGTTTTGCAGTAGAATTAAATTCATGATCAAACGACAGGTTCTTCCATTGCCATCAATAAAAGGATGAATGCGCACAATTTGCTCGTGCATTTCAGCGGCAAGAATTACCGGATGGAGCAAGGCCTTATTTTCCCTGTAATAAACAAAAACGGCTTCCATAAGCGGGAGAAGCAAATATGGCTCGGGAGGAAGATGAGAGCTCCCGGAAATACGCACTCCGATTGAACGGTAAACACCCGCATTCTCACGGTCAATTCCTTTTAAAATCAGGTAGTGAATCTCTTTAAGAATCCGTTCAGAGAATTCTGTTCTTTTTTGAATGATTTCTCCTAAATAACCAATAGCTTCCGTATGGTTAATCACTTCAAGATGCTCTCTTACTGATTTACCACCAACGGTTATACCGTCCTTAACAACTAAAAGAGTTTCCTGGAGTGTTAATGTATTTCCTTCAATCCGATTGCTTTCATAGGTGTAATTCAAATTGAAATAGTCATCCATTTTCCGCAATTGCAATTGGTTCAAAGGTTTATTAGAAGCCCAGATTTCTTGTAAACGAGCACACTCTTTCAATAAATCTGTCAACTTAGAACTAATTAAACCCTCTTGCTTTTTCCTGTTGAGCGTGGTGTATTTAATCTTATCCTCAGCAACATTCATCGCCCGATTAAATAAATGATCATTTCCTTCAAATAGCGAATAAATACGTTCACCTAACCAAATGGAAAGAACTGTATCTTCATTTAATTCCAGGTGTTTAATTAAAAGATTCAAATGTTTTTCTGAAGGCTGTCTATCGCCTTTTTCATATTTATTCAATAGGGCAACATCTATACTCGAAAGAGCAGACAACTCTTTCAAAGTATACTTGAACTTAGAACGTGCTTCCTTGATTAAATCACTCAGCTTCATTTGACAAAACAATTTTAGACTAATTTAGTCAATTTTTTGGGTTAAAAAAAATCCCCGAACAATTTTCCGGGGATTTTTATCACAATATTAACATCGCATCTCCATAGGAGTAGAATTTATACTTTTCTTTTATTGCTTCATTGTAAGCTTCCATCATTAGATCATGACCACAAAATGCAGAAATCATCATTAATAATGTAGAAAGCGGCGTATGGAAATTTGTCACCAAACTATCAGCAATACTGAAATCATATGGAGGGAAAATAAATTTATTGGTCCAGCCATCGAATGCTTTCAACATATTGTCTGTAGAAACAGAAGTTTCTACAGCACGCATGGAAGTTGTTCCAATTGCACAAACACGTTTTTTATTCTTCTTCGCTGCATTTACGATATTAGCGGCTTTTTCTGTGATGATCACCTGCTCCGAATCCATTTTATGCTTTGTCAAATCTTCCACTTCCACTGAACGGAAAGTACCCAATCCAACATGTAAAGTTACCTCCGCAAAGTTCACACCTTTCAATTCCAAACGCTTCAACAATTCACGGGAGAAGTGCAATCCTGCAGTTGGTGCAGCAACAGCTCCTTCTTCTTTTGCATAAATGGTTTGGTATCTTTCTTCATCCGTTGCTTCAACATCGCGTTTGATGTATTTCGGAAGCGGAGTTTCGCCAAGTTCGGTAATTTTCGCTTTAAACTCTTCATAAGGTCCGTCGAATAAAAAACGCAATGTTCTTCCTCGGGAAGTAGTATTGTCAATTACCTCAGCCACCAATGAATCATCATCTCCGAAGTACAATTTATTTCCAATTCTGATCTTACGGGCAGGATCAACCAATACATCCCACAAAAGGCTTTCACGGTTTAATTCTCTCAACAAAAACACCTCAATCTTAGCACCTGTTTTTTCTTTGTTACCATACATACGGGCAGGAAATACACGTGTGTTGTTCATGATCATCACATCACCTTCTCCAAAGTAATTGATAATATCCTTAAACAAACGGTGCTCAATTTTTCCGGTCTCACGGTGGATGACCATCAATCGTGCTTCGTCACGGTTTTCACTAGGGTATTCAGCAATCAGTTCGTCCGGAAGGTCAAAACTGAATTCAGAAAGCTTCATTTTATTCATACAAGATGTATTTTTATCGCTTTAAATCAAAGAGCGCAAAAGTATAAAAAATCAGGGGATTTACAAAGGTTGTTCTTCAATGAATGATATCCATTCTTCCACACTCTTGGAATCCTCGATATCATAGATTCCGGATTTAGTCCTGCGCAATGCGATTAACGTAGCTCCGCAGCCTAGTTTTTGTCCAAAATCATGTGCAATTGAACGAATATATGTTCCTTTTGAGCAAGAAATCTCAAAATCAACTTCCGGAAAACGAGAAGTATCAATCCTGAAATCCATGATCTCTACCGTATTCGCTTTCAATTCTTTTTCAATACCAGCCCGAGCATAATCATAAGCACGCTTTCCATCAATTTGCTTGGCTGAAAACAGCGGCGGAACCTGTTGTTGAACTCCTATGAAACTCAAACGCACTTCTTCCAATTGTTCCGGAGTAATTCCCGCAGTTTCTTTGTCGGAGTTGTAGGCCGTTTCCAGATCATAGGAAGGAGTTGTTTTCCCCAATAGGAAAGTTCCCGTATAGGTTTTAGAGTCAGAAGTCAATCCTTCTATGAGCTTAGTATGCTTACCAATACATATCACCAGCAAACCGGTTGCTAAAGGATCTAAAGTTCCGGCATGACCTACTTTGAGTTTTTTCACACCCAATTTCTGTCGTAAATGCCAACGCAGTTTATTTACAGCATCAAAAGAAGTCCATTTGAAAGGTTTATCCACCAAAATGGTACTTCCCTGTGCAAATTCGCTAATCATAAATTACAGGATCGTTAATTCGTAACCACTGAGTAATAAGATCAGGATAATCCCACCGACTATAATCCGGTACCAACCGAACAACCTGAAGCCGTGCTTATTCAGGAAACCGATAAATCCTTTGATAGCAATAATTGCAACCAGGAAAGCAACTACATTTCCAACGATCAGTAAATTGACCTGTTCGCCGGTTAAAGCATCGTGTTTATCGAAATAATCCAGCGTTTTTTTAGCTGTAGCTCCCAACATCGTTGGTAAAGCCAGAAAGAATGAAAATTCTGCTGCCAGTTTACGGCTCATTTTTTGGCTCATCCCCCCAACTATTGATGCTCCTGAACGGGAAACGCCCGGAATCATCGCAATACACTGGAACATACCAACTTTCAAAGCATCCCAGTAGGTCATTTCCTCCATGGTATGAATGCGCGGCTTATTGAACCAGTTATCCACAAACAACAAAATTATTCCCCCGACCAGCAAGGAAATTGCCACTGCCAAAGGGCTCTCCAACAACTGATCTATGTAATCTGAAAGCAGCACTCCCAAAATGGCCGCCGGAATAAATGCAACAATCAATTTGAGATAAAACTGAACACTTTGAAAAAAACGTTTGAAATAAAGGGCAAATACTGCAAGAATGGCTCCCAACTGGATCACGATCATAAACAACTTTACAAAATCGTCGTTATCAATACCCATTGCAGCAGAACCTAAAATCATGTGCCCAGTAGACGAAACAGGCAAAAACTCGGTTAGGCCCTCTATAAGGGCCAATATTATTGCTTCAAACCAATTCATGGATTATTCTGGGGAATTAGAATTTTTCGATTTCTTCATGATGCCGTAAATCATTACGACAAAACCTGTTACAATAAGGATTGGTGCAACAGTAATTCGAACGGTAGAGAACAATTCTTTTTCGTGAAACTCTGCCGGAGTATCAGAACCACCGCCAATCATTAGTAAATAGCCAATAATATTAATTGCCAACCCAATGAAAATGATTCGCAGGTTTTCTTTTTTTATCGGAAAATCGAATTTATTGTTCATGATATAAATGAATGTGTGGCTAAATTAATATAAATCATCCAATTTCGCACGTAAATATTTGTTTAGCGCAAACCAGGTAGAGACAATTGTTAAAAGACAGCCGATTATCAATAATGATGCAAAAAGCAGAATTACATCCAATAACTTCATATCAATTTCAATCACATCCAACACATTATTCAAGGCAAAAAACAAGGTCATTAACATCGCCATTCCAAGAATTCCGGAAACCATTCCCTGGTACATTGCCTGTTTCAGGAAAGGTTTTCTGATAAATCCGCTGGTAGCACCAACCAATTGCATGGTTTTAATCGTAAAGCGTTTCGAATAAAGTGCCAAACGAATCGTATTGTTAATCATGGCTACAGCAATAACAATCAATAAAGTGGCAACAACCAAAATCAGGAAAGCAAATTGCTTAAATCCAAGATTCACTTCTTCCAACGCCACTTTGTCATAATTAACCTCAGCAAGCATATCTCCATACTTGGTATTCAAGCGGGACTCGATTTCTTTCATTCCTTTTTTGGTCACATAAGAACTTACCGGCCTGAAGTTGATTGTTGGAGGCAGCGGATTTTCTCCTTCAAAAATGGCAAGAATCTCACTCGAACTTTGGTCTGAACCTTTAAATTCATCAATAGCACGTTCAGGCGAGACAAAAACCACTTCTTTGAAACAATCCCATGATTTCAATTCCTGGGCAACTTGTTTAATATCTTCGGGATTGTACTGGGATTGAAAGAATAAGTCGCCGTGCAGGTTCTCGCGTGCTTGTTTTTGCAATGAATCCAAACCGATCACTCCGGCTAAAACCATCCCTATCATAAATAAAACCAGCGAAATTCCAATTACGGTTGAAATGTAACTGGTTCGCAACCCTTTCTTCCCTGCTTTTTCGATTCCTTTACTCATCCAGACGAAATTACACTTTTTCACCACATACTTTTAAACCGAATGTGAGAAGCTATTAACGAAGAAATGAACAAATTTTCAGCTTTACAAAATTTTACTATTCCGGTAAGCAAAAAACGCCTATTTTGTAACAACTTTAATACAAAAACCCTATGAAGAGAACATTTTTTTACGCTGCATCTCTTGCTTTTATTGCATTCGGAATGACAGCTTGTGGAGCTTCCACAGAAGAAACGACAGATGCAGAAGCAACAACAACTTATGAATTGGATGATGCAACATCTTTGAAATGGAAAGGTACGTATGCCGGTGACGGACACACACACAACGGGACAGTGAAAGTCTCGGCCGGATCCATCACTTACAAAGGCGAAACATTCGAAGCCGGAAGTTTTACGGTTGACATGAAAACAATCGAAAATGAATTGACTCCGGAAACCGGTGCAAGTGACCTGAACAGCTCTATCATGGGTGAAGGCTTGTTCAATACTTCGCAATTCCCGAATGTGGAAGTTGTTATAAACAGTATCTCTGAAACAGAAATTGACGCTACTTTAAAAGTTGCAGGAAAAGAAGTCCCTGCAAAAATGCCTGTGAAAGTGAAGAAGACGGATAAGAAACTGACTGCAAAAGGTAAATTCACGGTAGATTTCTCGCCCATGGATGCAGAAGGCTTCAAACCGGGAACTGAGGCAGGAAAAGAAACTCAATACATCAAACCGGGAGTTGAGTTTGACTTGAACCTGGTTATGAAGGCAAAATAAGATTCAAAACAAAATTACAGTTTAGTAAAATCCCCGGTACCAATGAGGTTTTGGGGATTTTTTTTTGGTATTGAGTTCGTTAAAACTAGAATTCTGGAATTCCGGAATTCTGACCACTCATTAGAAAATGCCTGAGCCGGAACATAATGATCGTTTCATCCGGAGCAGCAAATTTCCGGAAAGCGAACACTCTTAAAAATTGATTGTTCCGTATTTTCACATTCGATAGTAAAAACACCGCTATTTAACACATTATGTTTTATTTATAAAATAATGTTATTATTTATTCTAACACAGCTATTGGATTCGTTTTTGGATTATTTTTGCCGAAATTAATTTCAGATGAACGTTTTCAAATTTGGTGGAGCTTCCGTGAAAGACGCCAATGCCGTAAGGAATGTATCGCACATTCTTTCCCTTTTCCCTAAAGACCAGTTGATTGTTGTTGTTTCCGCCATGGGTAAGACTACCAATGCAATGGAAGAGCTGGTTGATTCTTTGTGGAACAAGAATGAAAAACGCTACATGGAATTAATTGAAGACCGCTACCAATTCCATCAATTGATTGTGGCGGAATTATTCCCGGAGAAGCATTATTTCATTCATCAGCAGATGGAGGAATTATTTGAATCCCTGAAAAAGCGCTATTCCCTTCCCCTTTCGGATAATTACAACTTTGAGTACGACCAGATCGTTTCACTGGGAGAAGTATTATCGACCATGATTGTGGAAGCTTTCATGAAAGAAGAAGGTCACCTGACTGCTTGGGTGGATTGCCGAAAAATCATCCGCACAAACCACGAATACCGGGAAGGTGAAGTAGACTGGGCAAAAACCGAAGCTTTGGTAAACGAGCGTTTATTGCCTTTGTTCAAAGAAAAACGCATTGCAATAACACAAGGATTCATCGGGCACACTTCCGAAGGATTCACAACAACTCTTGGAAGAGAAGGTTCTGATTTCACTGCCGGAATTTTAGCTTACTGCACGAATGCCTTAGGTGTAACGATCTGGAAAGATGTTCCCGGAATGCTGAACGCAGATCCAAAATGGTTCGACGATACCATCAAACTTCAGAAGATCTCATTCAAAGAAGCAATCGAACTTTCCTATTATGGAGCAAGTGTCATTCACCCGAAAACAATCAAACCGCTTCAGAATAAAGGAATTCCATTGTATGTAAAATCATTCATCGAGCCAAATGCGGAAGGAACCATCATCCAGGAATCCACAGATTTTGATCATTTGGTACCTTCGTTCATTTTCAAGATGGACCAGGTGTTAATGGATTTCACCCCGAAAGATTTCTCATTCATCGTAGAAGAAAACCTGGGAGACATTTTTCAGCAGCTGGCATTTTACGGAGCAAAAATTAATTTAATGCAGAATTCCGCATTGAGCTTTTCCATTCTTTTCGATCGATCAAAAACAGATCCAATCAAATTGGTGGAGAAATTCAAGGACCAATATTCAGTGCGCTACAACGAAGGCCTGGAACTGGTAACAATTCGTCATTACGACCAGGCAACGATTGACCGTGTAACTGTTGATAAACACATTTTATTGGAGCAGCGAACACGACAAACGATTCGCATGGTTATGAAAAATGTGTAGGGATGCATCGCGGCCGTACCGTTTTTATTTTTGTAACGAATCGGGTTAGTTTGCATTATCAACTTTGAAACTATGAAAGGACTCTTACATTCACTTTTCATCCTGTTGCCTATTTTGTCTTTCGCACAGTCGAAAACATCGGTTGATTCTGCATCTTTCTATTTTGAGTTCAACAGTCACGAGATCTTTTTTCAAAACAAACACAATTCGGAAACCCGGACGAAACTTTCTAAGTTGAAAAATCAGTCTTTAATTCTTCGGGCTTATACGGACTCTCTGGGCTCTAAGGAATACAATATAAAATTGGCAGAAGCACGCCTGGAAGCAACCAAAAAATTCCTGGACAAATCTTACCCGAATCAATTTTCAATCAAAACAGAAGTTGCAGTTGGCGAAGATCTTTCTCAGAAATCAGACGCAGATAAACGACGGGTTGATATTCTGGTTTCACATGCTTCCAAAACAAATCCGGGAGAAACTATTTCTAAGAATAAGCGGACATTTGAGCTCAATGTTCCCATCCAATTGGAAATCCAGTTTGTATACGGGAAGGATGAGGTATTAAAAAATTCTTATGAAGACATTCAATTCCTGATTGAAACGCTTAAAGCTGATCCAACGCTTTATGTAGTTCTTGCCGGGCATGTTTGCTGTGGTACGGATGGGAAAAATCTTTCCGGAATTCGCGCAGACCGCATCAAACAGATTCTTGTGATGGAGGGAAATATTTCAGGAAGCAGGATTAATGCTGTTGGCTTTGGAAACAAGAAACCTTTGTTTGTAGAAGATACGGAAGAACACCGGCAGGCAAACAGGCGGGTAGAAGCAACGTTTTATAAGAAATAAATAGGCACGCGACACATCGCGTTCCTACTTATTTCTTATTTCCGTATCTGGGAATAATAAAATAAAAAAGCCTCAAAAATCGAGGCTTTTTTATTTATGAATTTCCTTTCAATGGTTTCACCGATTTGATCGATTTGGCCATTAAATCAATAATTATTTTTTCGAATCCATCATCCCGACTTCTGAAAACGTATGTAATCCCATCGATTACTTTCTGTCCGTAAACATGATAAGTCTTATGTTCTACTCCTACTGATTTGGAAGCACCTTTCTTCCCGTCTACTTTCAGCTCGCGTTCGTACAAGATGAAATCCGGTTCATCTAACAGGTATTTGATTTTGTAAAAATTCAAACCTGCCAAACGTTTTTTCTCTGAAGAAACCATTTCACGATCAGAACCCCAATCATCAATAATCATGTGAAAGTTTGGTCCAACCATTAATTCCCATTTGAAGTCGTCTTCCACGTGAATAATTTCCGGTTGTGTCGATGCACCGATATTTGCTGTTTCATCCGGAAGCATGATCATGATAGGAATGTCGTATGGTTTCATGGAAAAACCCTGAAATTCATACAATTCCTCATCCGTCAATTCTTTGCCTGACTCTGAGCCACCGCAGCGAGCTACGGCAAAAGAAACCGTCAAAAGCAATAAGAAGATTGAGATTTTTTTCATACCTTTTTTTTAAAATCAATGCATGGTAGACTTCCAAATAAAAGAAGTAATTAGGACAAATATAGTTTTTTTATCAATTTTGACCCAAAATGGGTTTTTGATTTAAGGGAAAACCCTTCATTCTTTTGATTATATTAGCAATACGATGGCAGGATACAAGATACGGGATTTGGAAATCCTTTCCGGAATCAAAGCGCACACCATTCGTATGTGGGAAAAAAGGTATGGGCTGCTTAACCCGAAACGAACCGATACGCAGATCAGGACTTATTCCGATGAAGAATTGCTCTTGCTGCTGAACGTTTCATTACTTTATAAGAACGGGCACAAAATTTCGCACATCGCTCAAATGAATCAGGAGGAATTAATTGAAATCTCCAAATCGATTCAGGAAAGTGGATTTGAAAATTCCGCTGCTGAACAATTGATTGTTTCTGTTTTGCAGTTGGATGAGCGTTTGTTTCAACAGATCTTCAAAGAACTTATTGAAAAAAACAGCTTGTCAGTGCTTTTCACAGATCTGATCATTCCTTTTCTACAACGAATCGGAATTATGTGGGTGGTTGGAACAATTACTCCGGCGCAGGAACATTTTATTTCTAACCTGATCCGTCAGAAAATCATTGCTGCAATTGATGCCTTGCCCATTCCTGATTCTTCTCAAAAAAAGATCATTCTTTACCTTCCGGAACACGAATGGCACGAAATCAGTTTGTTAGTCTATCAGTATCATTTAAGATATAAAGGCTTCAACAGCATTTACCTCGGACAAGCTCTTCCTTTCGATTCATTGCTAAAAACAATTCGCCTGCTAAAACCGCATGCAATTGTTTCATCCTGGCTTACCGCTGTTGATCAGCAGCAGATCCTGTCGCATTTCCTTGAATTGCAAAACGAAACAAATCAAATCAAAATTGCTGCAGGCGGCTATCAAATCGATCAGTTAAAGAACCAATTGCCAGAACAGATAAAACGCATTCAATCGCTTCAAGAATTAGAAAAATTAATATGACCTGGCTAAAATTGGTTGGTCCTAATCATTTTTGTTTAAGCTTTTCTTATATTTGTTAAACAATAGTTTCAATGTTCAGATGAAATAAAATTGTACTTTCAGCAACGTAAGTGTTTAAGTTGCTGTTTATGAATTGCTAAAAGAAGTCCATGCCCGGAAAGAAAATTGTCATTATTGGTTCAGGTATTTCAAGTTTGTCCTGCGCGTCTTTTCTTGCAAAGGAAGGACATGAAGTAATTATTCTGGAACAAAACGACAGCATTGGCGGAAGAGCACGGCAATTTAAAACAGGCAATGGATTCACTTTCGACATGGGACCAAGTTGGTATTGGATGCCGGACATTTTTGAGAATTTCTACCAGCAGTTTGGCCACACAACTTCTGATTTTTACGAATTAGTCAGGCTAGATCCGTCTTACCAGGTTATCTGGGATAAAAATGATGTAGATCTGATTCCTGCATCACTTCCCGAACTGGAAGCTTATTTTGAACGTCTGGAACCGGGAAGCAGTATCAAACTCAACCAATTTTTGGCTGATGCTGAGAAGAAGTACGAAATCGGCATGAAAGACCTGGTTTACAAACCCAGTTTGAAATTTACCGAATTTGCAGACACAAGAATCCTGGGTGGATTATTCAAAATGCATCTATTTACGTCGTTTGCATCCTTTATCCGGAAATATTTCAGGCATCCAAAGATCATTTCGCTGCTGGAATTTCCAATTCTATTTCTTGGGGCAACTCCGAAAGATACACCGGCGCTTTATTCCCTGATGAATTATGCAGATATTCAATTGGGAACCTGGTATCCGATGGGTGGAATGTTTGAATTTGTAAAAGCTTTTGAACAAATTGCATTGGAACAAGGAGTTTTATTCTCCTTAAACAACAAAGTTCTCAGCTTCAATACTTCTGACGGAAAAGTAACTTCAGTTAGCACTTCCGAAGGAGAGATTACGTGTGATTATGTCATTTCAGGAGCAGATTACCACCACACAGAAAAATTACTGAAAGACAAAGCCAACTACAGTTCATCTTATTGGGAAAAGAGAACCATGGCTCCCTCCTGTTTGTTGTTTTATGTTGGCCTCGACTGCAAAGTACCGAACCTGGAACATCACAATTTGTTCTTTGATGAAGATTTTAATACACATGCGGCTGAAATTTACAAGAACCCGGAATGGCCGAGCAAACCACTTTTTTATGCCAGCTGTCCTTCAAAAACAGATCCTTCCGTTGCCCCTGAAAACGGTGAAAACCTATTTCTCCTGATTCCGATTGCACCCAACCTGGAAGATTCCGACCAAAAAAGAGAAAAATACTTCGAGATACTCAAAAACAGGCTGATTGAAAAAATCGGCTTCGACATCAATCCGCATATTATTTTCAAGCGTAGTTACTGCATCACTGATTTTCAGAAAGATTACAATGCATTCAAAGGAAATGCCTACGGATTGGCAAATACACTCAGGCAAACTGCTTTATTGAAGCCCCGCATTAAGAACAAACATTTATCAAATTTGTTCTACACCGGACAATTGACGGTTCCGGGACCTGGCGTTCCACCCTCAATAGTTTCCGGAGAAGTGGTCGCGAAACATGTGATCAAACGAATTAAAAAAACGAACTAAGAGCCCTGCTATGAAACAATTATTCGACACAACATGCCTCGAAATGAGCGCTTTGACAACCAAACGGTACAGCACTTCATTTTCATTAGGAGTTCGTTTTTTAAGTACAGATTTGCAAGCCCCTATTTATGCCATTTATGGCTTTGTGCGCTTTGCAGATGAAATTGTAGACTCGTTTCACACCTATGAAAAAGAAGAATTGCTTCAGGAATTCAAAGCTGAGACCTACAAGGCGATTGAACGTGGAATTTCTCTGAATCCGATCCTGAATAGTTTTCAGTGGGCTGTAAATACCTACAAAATTGACCTGGAACTTATTGAGACTTTCCTGAAATCAATGGAAATGGACCTCGAGACTACGCAATATGAGCAAACGGTTTACGAGCAATATATTTTAGGATCTGCAGAAGTAGTTGGGCTAATGTGCCTGAAAGTATTTGTGAGAGGAAACCAGGAAAGCTATTTGAATTTGAAAGATGCTGCCATGAAGCTTGGAGCAGCGTTCCAAAAGATCAACTTTTTGCGCGACCTGAATGCGGATTACTATCAATTGGGGCGAACCTATTTCCCTGAAATGAATTTTGATAAGTTCGATCAGCCCATGAAGGCAAAAATTGAACAGGAAATCGAATTGGATTTTAAAGCCGGATACGAAGGGATCAAAAAACTTCCGAAAGATGCACGTTTCGGAGTTTACATGGCATATCGTTATTATATCAAATTATTCCACAAGATTCGAAAAACAGACGCACAGATTATTTTGGGGCAGCGCATCCGGATTCCTGACAATAAAAAGTACCGTTTGCTATTTACTTCTTATCTTCGCCATAACTTGAATTTATTATAGATTCCGGTTACAAAAAAACAACTAGAAGAAATCCTTTTCCCATGAAGATCTTTCGTGTAGAACAATTCAACGCAGCACATCGTTTATTCAATCCAAAATGGGACGATGAAACCAATGACCGCGTTTTCGGAAAATGCAACAATCCAAACTTCCACGGTCACAATTACAAACTGGAAGTGGAACTGGACGGACCAATCAATCCGGACACAGGATATGTTTTGGACATGAAAAAGCTCTCCGACATCATGAAACAGGAAATCCTGGAGCGTTTTGATCATCGGAATTTAAACCTGGACTGCCCGGAATTCACTGATTTGATTCCTTCAGCAGAAAATATTGCCCTGGTTTGCTGGAATATCTTGCGCGACAAATTACCTGCGGAATTGAAATTAAAAGTTCGCCTTTGGGAAACTCCAAAAAACGGAGTTGAATACGATGGAAACTAAAAGTTTAACTATTTTTACTCAAGATAATTAAACATGAGAGCTCTTTCAGCAATAGGTTTTGTAATTAGTGTGATTGGCCTGCTTTTGGTTTGCTACAACCAATTTGCGATTATTCCGTTCCTAACAGACTTGAGCAGCAATCCGGATATCAAAGATAACGAATACACACAGTTACTCCGATTCAGCTACGAAAATCAATTATTTTCTCTGAGCATGCTCAGCATCATTATTGGTGTTTTCTCCGTGCTGTTTTGCTCCATCGTTTATCTGAAGAAGCGTACACGAATGACCTTAATCGGGACCGTTATTGGTTTTTTTGTGGCTGTGATGGGAATTATACATTCCTGGTATTAAGCAAGTTCAATCAGTTGAAAAGGTTCAAAAGTTTAAACCTAAAATCAGCTGTTTAAATTCAAATTTGAACTCTTTGAACTCTTTGAACTCTTTGAACATTTAATTATCCATGGAAAATTTGACCTTATTCTGGCACCGAAGAGATTTGAGAATCCATGATAATTCCGGCCTTTTCAAAGCTTTAAAACAAAGCAAAAACGTTCAGCCGATTTTCATTTTCGACACACAGATATTAAGCCTGCTTCCCGAAAACGATCAACGCGTTCTATTCATTTACCAAACAATAGAAGAACTAAGGGACGCTTATAAAAAACTGGGAGCTTCTTTGTGGGTTTTCCACGGAAATCCTGCCCAACTGATTCCGGAATTGATTAAAAAGCACCACGTTCGCCAGGTGTTTTGCAATCGGGATTATGAACCGAATGCTATTCAACGCGATAAATTCATTCACGAAGCACTTCAAAAGCTGGATTGTTCTTTTTCAGGATCGAAAGATCAGGTCATTTTTGAAAAAGACGAAGTGGTAAAACCCGATGGGAATCCGTATCATGTTTTCACTCCGTATATGAAACGCTGGAAGGAAACATTGAATGAATTTTATCTAAAAGCATATCCGGTAGAAAAATACGCTTCTAACCTGAATCAGGGAACCGAATTTTCAATGCCAGGTCTTTCAGATTTAGGTTTCAGCGACAAGCAAATGCAGGATTTTCCTTCTCTTACCATCCCAACAAAGATTATTCAGAACTATCACAACACACGTGATATTCCCTCTGTTGAAGGAACTTCGCGCTTAAGTCTTCATCTGCGATTTGGAACGATTTCCATTCGGGAATTGGTAAAGAAAGCCATGAAAACCAACGAAAAATATTTCAATGAATTGATTTGGCGGGATTTTTACCAAATGATCCTGTATTGGTATCCCAAAAGTGTCAATCACGCATTCAAATCCGAATACGACCGCATAGAATGGGAATTTAATGAAAAGCAGTTCCAAGCGTGGTGCGAAGGTAAAACCGGTTACCCACTAGTTGATGCAGGAATGCGCGAGTTAAACGAAACAGGTCACATGCACAATCGCGTTCGAATGGTTGTTGCAAGTTTCTTATGCAAGCACCTGCTCCACGACTGGCGTTTGGGCGAACGTTATTTTGCAGAAAAATTATTGGATTTTGAACTAGCGAGTAATGTGGGCGGCTGGCAATGGGCAGCAGGTTCAGGTGTCGATGCCGCACCTTACTTCCGTATCTTTAACCCTACAAGTCAGCAGGAAAGATTCGATCCCAAGTTTGAATACATCAAAAGATGGGTCCCTGAATTTGGAACAGCTGAATATCCGGAGCCAATTGTGGAACACAAATGGGCGCGTGAACGGATTTTGGAACGATACAAAAAGGCGTTGAACACCAAGTAAATTTATGCTTTAAATCTTTCCCGCAAAATCTGCCAATTAAAGACAAGAAATCCACTCGGACCAAAACAAATTAGAAAAACCAGGAAGTCTTCTTTTTGAATCGCCAATTTCCAATAGATAAGGCCTAAAACGACCGTAAAAATTACAATCGAAATATTTACCAGCAAAATCTTGCTTATACCAACCTGAGAGTCAATTAACCGCAAGAGCAAAAACAACGGCAGAAATGCGATAAAAGCTATTAAAAAAACAATGATTGAAAGTGTAATCGTATCACTGACAGTGATTTGTAACCCGGGTATGGAATTTATAACTACAACATTGTACACGGCAAAAAGAACGGAACTTAATACAATAAAAAAAAGATAATGCAGCAAGGTACTTTTCATCCCTGATTGTCTAATGCTACTGGCGTCTGAGTTCACCCGACCTCCATTTCTGCAGGAAGGTTGCCCAGGCGAATGGATTCAGCAAGTTATTTACAGGGGATTGCCCCATGGTGTACAAACGCGTATTATTCTGGTTCACCACATTCCCGAAAGCAAGGGACGCATCACTTGGAACCAATGAAGCAATTTGCGCCAAAGACTGACCTGATAATTCTTTCTGAGCTCTCAGCATCGCATCATCATAAGGATTCATTTCTACAAATGCGCGGGCAAATGCTTCTTTGGAAGGCCATGGATAGACAACCACTTCCGTCAATTGAAATGTATCAATCGTCATCATATGAATAATGGAATAACGGTTTTCACTCAACGTATCCGGAACGATGTAAGAAGATGGTTTGTGCCCGTAATAACGGAACATAATTGTATCACCCGGGTGAACTACCAAAGAAAAGAACCCATAAAGATCTGCTATCGTTCCTCTGCGAATCGTTTTATTATAAACTCCTGCATAAGGCATTTCCTGTAAGCTGTCTGAAGAAACGACAACCCCGGATAATTGAATCAAGCGCCCATCCTTCTGAGAATTTGCGTTCAGCGAAATGGCACAAACCATTGCTATAAGTCCGTATTTCAACCAATTATTCATACTACAAGAATAAGGAATTTTCGATAATGATCGAAGCCTTTCTGCCCCTTTAACATTAATTATAAGCTGAAAGGCGAAAAGTTAACAGAAACTTTAACTAAACCGATTTGTTTGTGAATGAAAATAATTACTTTTGCGAGAATTTATTTCAAAAATAGGTTCACACATGGCATTGTCCAATCTTAATTCAGTTAGAGAAGGTCTCACATACGACGACGTACTCTTAGTCCCCGCATTTTCACAGGTTTTACCACGCGACGTACAATTAAAAAGTAAAATCACCCGCAACATCGAGGTTAACACTCCAATCGTTTCCGCTGCAATGGATACGGTTACGGAAGCAAGTTTAGCAATTGCTCTTGCTCAGCACGGAGGAATTGGTGTAATTCACAAAAACATGACCATTGCCGATCAGGCATTACAAGTAAGAAAAGTGAAACGTTCTGAAAGTGGAATGATCCTGGATCCGGTTACTCTTTCCGAACACGCAGTGGTAAGTGATGCATTAAACCTGATGGCAGAATTCAAGATTGGTGGTATTCCGGTTATTGATGAAAACAGAAAATTAAAAGGAATAATTACCAATCGCGATTTGCGTTTTGAGAAGAACCATGCAAGGCCAGTTCGCGAAATCATGACTACAGACAACCTGATCACCACAAAAGATGGGACAAGTCTTTCTGAAGCAGAAGAAATATTACAAGAAAAGAAAATTGAAAAACTACCTGTTGTTGATGCAAACAATACTTTAATCGGATTGATCACATACAGGGATATCATTAAAGTAAAAACACATCCGAATTCCTGCAAAGACCAGTACGGAAGATTGCGTGTTGCGGCTGCGGTCGGTGTTACACAAGATACTATTGAACGCGTTCAGGCATTGGTTGAGGCCGGAGTAGATGCGATCGTTATCGACACTGCACACGGACACACAGAAGGAGTTGTTATCAAACTAAAAGAAGTAAAAGCGCAATTCCCAAAACTGGATGTCATTGTAGGAAATATTGCTACTGCTGCTGCTGCTAAATATTTGGTAGAGGCCGGTGCTGATGCCGTAAAAGTAGGAATTGGCCCAGGCTCTATTTGTACAACACGTATCATTGCAGGAGTTGGAGTTCCACAGTTGACAGCAGTTAATGATGTTGCTTTGGCACTGGAAGGAACAGGAGTTCCGGTAATTGCTGACGGAGGAATCCGCTACACGGGAGATATTGTAAAAGCAATTGCTGCCGGTGCAGACGTTGTGATGATCGGTTCCATGTTTGCAGGAGTTGAAGAATCTCCGGGCGAAACAATCATTTACGAAGGAAGAAAATTCAAATCTTACCGAGGGATGGGATCTTTGGAAGCGATGCAAAAAGGGTCAAAAGACCGTTATTTCCAGGATGCAGAAGACGACATTAAAAAACTGGTTCCGGAAGGAATTTCAGGACGAGTTCCCTACAAAGGAAACTTGTTCGAAGTGGTTTACCAGATCGTTGGTGGTTTGAGAGCCGGAATGGGTTATTGCGGAGCAGGTTCTATCGACAAACTAAAAGGCGCAGAATTCGTTCGAATTACTTCTGCAGGAATGCGTGAATCGCATCCGCACGATGTAACGATCACACGGGAAGCTCCGAATTACAGTTTAAAATAATTAGCCGGAAAATAATTTATTTATAGTAGGGGTGCGATTAATCGCACCCCTACTATGTTTATGACCGTACAATATATTCCTTAATTTTTTCTTAAATCATTCGATTTTAGGTTCAAACCCAAAACAATGTGTTATTTTTGGCGTTCTTGGTTTGAATAAAGTAATCTATACATGAAAAAACGACTAATATTAGCCTTCGGAATACTATTATCCCTAAATTCTACCGCACAGACAGGTGATGCTGTGATGGAAATTGATGGTAAAAAAGTAACCAAATCCGAATTTCTACAGATTTATTTAAAGAACAATCCTACTCCAAAATACGACAAGCAGGCGTTGGACGAGTATATGGAACTGTTCAAAAAATTCAAGTTGAAAGTTGCAGAAGCAGAAGCCCTTGGATACGATACCATTCCTAAATTAAAGAAGGAACTTGCAGGTTACAGAAAGCAATTGTCTCAACCTTATTTAATTGATTCTACAAAAAACAGCGCTTTGGTTAAACAAGCGTATGAGCGCATGAAAAATGAAGTTCATGCTTCGCATATTTTGGTAAAAGTGGCTGAAAATGCTTCCCCGGAAGATACTCTTGCGGCATACAACAAAATCCTTGCAATTAAAAAACGAATAGAAAACGGGGAAGATTTCACAACTGTTGCGAAAGGTAAAAATGGTTCTGAGGATCCTTCTGCAGTTCGAAATGGTGGAGATTTGGGTTATTTCACTGCTTTCCAAATGGTTTACCAATTTGAAGAAGCTGCATTCAACACTCCAATCGGGAAAATATCCGATCCGGTTCGCACAAAATTTGGCTACCATATTTTGAAAGTATTTGATACTCGTCCGGCAAGAGGCACGATGAAAGCTGCTCATATCATGGTTGCAACCGGAAAAGAAGCAACGCCCGAAGAAATCGAAACTGCTCACAAAAAAGTAGACGAGATTTACGCCAAACTGAAAGCAGGAGAATCCTTCGAAAAATTGGCAAGTGAATTTTCTGATGATGCTCAAACAGCAGAAAAAGGAGGCGAATTACCCTTGTTCGGAACAGGAACAACTACACGTATGGTTCCTGAATTTGAAGAAGCAGCATTTTTGTTACAGGCAAACGGTGACGTTTCACAGCCTGTGCAAACTGCTTTCGGTTACCACATTATCAAACGTTTGGAATTGACTCCGTTGCGTTCTTTTGACGAATTGAAAAAAGAAATCCAGGGGAAAGTAAATAAAGACGAGCGTGCAATTGTTACTCAGCAGTCTTTCATTGAGAAATTGAAGAAAACATATGCTTTCAAAGACAGCTACAGCAAAACAAGTAAATGGTTTGTGTCCAACATCGATACAAACTACTTCAAAGGAACATGGACAGCTGATACCAAATTGAAATCAAACTCAACCATGTTTACGCTTGATAAAAAAGCATTTACACAACAGGAGTTCGCAGCATACCTGAAAAAGAATTACAGAACGTACAAAAGCATGGATGCTAAGACATTGATTCAAAAACAATATACTACTTGGCAAAACAGCGAAATCCTTGCATACGAAGAAAGCAAATTAGACAGCAAATATCCTGATTTCAAAGCTTTGATGCAGGAATACCACGACGGTATTTTGTTGTACGAGATCATGTCTGATAAAGTGTGGAACAAAGCGATCAAAGATACTTCCGGCCTGAAAACATTCTTCCAGGGAAATAATGCAAATTATGCATGGAAGAAAAGATACAATGCATACATCTACGAATGTTTGAACCAGGATGTGGCAAAACAAGTTGCTGCCATGCTAAAAAGCGATACGATCTCTTCACGCACTGTGATCAATGCTGTCAATAAGAATTCTGAATTGAATTTACGTGTTAGAACAGGAAAATTCGAAGAAGAGTCTACTCCTTACCTGAAAGGGCATGAGTTGAAAAAAGGAGTGAATGCAGCTTATGAATTTGAAGGCAAATATTACATTGTAAAAGTAGATGAGATCCTTGCACCAACTCAGAAAACAATGACTGAGGCAAAAGGAGCAGCAACGTCCGATTACCAAACTTATCTTGAAAAAGAATGGTTAGCAGAAATTGCCAAAAAACATCCGATTGTCATACACGAACAAGTCCTTTACAGTTTAGGAAAATAAAAATAGAAAGCCGGCGATGCCGGTTTTTCTATTTAGAAAAAATGGCAATCTCTTAAAATAATGTAATTTGATCTGCGTTATTGATTGAATCTCAAAAAAGAACACGAAATTAGCATCCTTATTTGCTTGATAAAACGAACATGAAATACAGCATATTCCTAAGTTTATTCTTCACATTGGCATTCACCATGTCATTTGCCCAACCTAAACCAATCGATAAAGTCGTTGCTCAGGTAGGTGATAACATCGTGCTTTTCTCTGAAATTGAAGGTCAGATCCAATCCATGAAACAAAATGGAGTTCCGGAAGCAGACATCAACAAATGTCAGATCCTGGAGCAAATGCTTTACAACTTCCTATTGGTAAATCAGGCCGAATTGGATTCCATTCAGATCAGCGACGAACAGGTGGATGCAGAAATGGAAAACCGGCTTCGTATGATTGAAAGTCAAATGAAGAATGTAAAAGATGAGAAAGGAAACCCAATTACCATCGAATCATTTTATGGAAAGACCAAGTTGCAGATCAAAGAAGAATTCAGATCAACAATTAAGAAAAGACTGCAAGGCCAGGAAGTTGAAAGAGGTATTACATCAGCAATAGACGTTTCACCGCTTGACGTGGAGAAATTCTACAATTCGATTCCAAAAGATAGTTTGCCCTACATCAACTCCCAGCTTTCCTTTCAGCAGATTGCCGTTTTTCCAATTATCACTAAAAATGATAAAGAACTTGCCTTCAAGCAAATTTCAGACTTGAGAAAACAGATTGTTGCGGGTAAAGCTACCTTTTGTTCTGTGGCATCATTCTATTCTGAAGATCCCGGAAGCGCCAAATTGTGTGGTAGAATTGAAGGTACCCGCGGAGCAATGGTCCGTCCGTTTGAAGCAACAGCTTACAGCCTGAAAGTTGGGGAAATCAGTGAAGTTTTTGAAACCGAATTCGGATACCACTTCATGCAGCTGATTGAAAGAAAAGGAGACGATTACATTGTAAATCACATCCTGATCGCACCAAAATTCAGTTTGGATAACCTGGATGCTGCAAGCAAGCGCATGGAACAATGCCATACCGAATTAAAAGAAAGTAAAATTACCTGGGAAGAAGCAGTGAAGATTTACTCCAACGATGCAAACACCAAAGAAAACAAAGGATACATTACCAACCCGATCACCGGAGAGATTAAATGGAGCGTGGAACAGGTAAACCAGGTTGACCCGATGATGTTCCAGTTAACAGACGGATTGGAATTGAACCAAATCACTGCGCCGCTTTTGTATTACGATTTTAACGAACGTAAAGAAGCAATCCGCATTGTGCGAGTAGCGGAAAGAACAAAACCGCATGTTGGAAACCTGACAGATGATTACAATTTATTCCGCATGATGGCTTTGGAACAAAAAAGACAACAGGCCATTGCTAACTGGACAAAATCCAAAATTTCTACTGCATACATCCGCATTGATGATTCTTTCAAGGAATGTGTATTCGAGAATCAGTGGGTAGCTAAAGCACCTTAAAGAAAAAACTATAAAACTATGTCAGACGTTGCTGCTATTGAACAACTGGTAAAAGACTATAAAGCACTTAAAAACGAAATTCACCAGGTAATTGTTGGCCAGGAAGAAGTAGTTGATCAGGTATTGATTTCTATCTTCTCCCGCGGACACTGTTTGCTTGTAGGGGTTCCCGGATTAGCGAAAACCCTTTTGGTGAACACCATTGCAGACACATTGGGTCTTTCCTTCAACCGGGTACAGTTTACTCCCGATCTAATGCCTTCAGACATTGTGGGTTCTGAGATCCTGGACGAAAGCCGTCAGTTTAAATTCATCAAAGGCCCTTTGTTCAGCAATATCATTTTGGCCGATGAGATTAACCGTACGCCTCCAAAAACGCAATCAGCCCTGTTGGAAGCCATGCAGGAAAGAAGAGTAACTGCTGCAGGAACAACTTATACACTTCCTCACCCATTCTTCGTTTTGGCAACTCAAAACCCGATTGAACAAGAGGGAACTTATCCGCTTCCTGAAGCACAATTGGACCGTTTCATGTTCAATATCTGGGTAGATTACCCATCATTCGTGGAAGAACTGGCAATTGTGAAAAGCACTACTTCAGATACAAAGATCCAGTTAAAGCAAGTTGTTTCAGGAGAAAAGATCGCTGAATACCAGGAATTGATCCGCCGTATTCCGGTTGCTGACAACGTATTGGAATATGCTGTGAAACTGGTTGCAAAAACACGTAAGGATAATCCAATGGCCCCACAGTTAACGAAAGACTTTATTTCATGGGGAGCCGGACCAAGAGCATCTCAATACTTAATTGTAGGAGCGAAATGCCACGCAGCATTACACGGTCGTTTTTCCCCGGATATTGATGACGTGAAAGCTGTGGCTCTGCCGATCTTAAGACACCGAATCGTTCGAAATTACCGTGCCGAGGCAGAAGGTTTCTCGAATGACCGCATTATAAGCGAACTAATGAAGTGATTCGATCGAATTATATTAAAAACGTAGGGCTGCGATTGATCGCAGCCCTATTTGTTTTTATGATGTATCGTTTAATAGTTAATCGTATACGTATGTCCGTTGATCTCAATGGTTAAAGTTCCGTCACAAGTACCCTGACCGTAATCAATTGTACGTGTAGATTTTCCGGTCGGCGTAATTTCCAAAACTCCTTTCGTGATGTATGGACATCCTACTTTCACGTGCAGCGGACTGGTAATGTTTGCTGTGTAACCATCGCCATTCACTACCTGTGCATTTGCAGTTCCTGTTACATCCCATTCATCGTCGTAAATATTGAGAACTGTATTGTAACCTGTTGTAAATGTCCGGACCTGTGCTGAAGTATACGTTGCAATTTCACCGGTTGTCAATGTAACAACTCCGTTTATATTCACGTTGTAATATGGCTGCTGTGATCCGTTCAATCCCATGTTTTCAACCGTCATCAATCCTTCGACCTTGATGTCGTTTACATAGTAATTTACCGGAGTATAGCGAATAATTGTTCCCTGCTGGTAATATGGCCCGTTGTAGGAAATGATCAACTTACCGCGGCGTTGTTTGTAATCCTGACATGTACAGTTATTATTTCCCCAATCAATCGTAATCGTATCCTGGGAACCAACCGTATCTATTGTAATGATTACGTTACAATCTGCTTTTTCAGCTTCAGTAACTTCGTGGCTGTCCTGGTAGCGGTAAATAGGTTTTCCAATTCCGTAAACAAATACGCCTCCTTTGTATGCCTGATCCGACATATTTGCCATTTCAGCGAATGTGTTTTCTACAATAGCGTTAGTTTTCGGAGCAGAACTTTCGTCGTACTGCCATTTCTTTTTACAAGATGTAACTTGAGCCAGAGCGGCCAAAGAAAGACTTAAAATCAATAATTTTTTCATGATGTCGTAGTTTTAGTGATGCGAATATCGCTGATAACAAATAACATACCAAACGTTTTTCTTATAAATGTGTATTTATCACTTTTAATCGATTATTTGGATAAAAGTTACACGATCTGTTAATTTTTCTGAGCAAAAACACGCTGTTTAAATCATTTTAATTCGTTGTTCACATTTCAGTATTAATAGTTTCGGAGAGCGAATCCAAAATCTCCGTTCAGCTTCCCATATCTTTGTTCCATGCAAGATCTCAAATCTTTACAGGCCCTAATTGCACTCATGGACGATCCGGATGAGCAGATTTATGCGCATGTAAGAGACCGCTTATTAGAGGTCGGGCCAGATGCCGTTCAATTATTGGAATCTTCCTGGGAAGAAAAAGATTATGGTTTATTATTCCAATCACGCATCGAAACGCTGATCCACGAAATTCAATTCGAAGAATGCAAACGCCAATTGGTTTCCTGGTACAACAGTTCTACCAAAGACTTGCTGAAGGGTGCAATCATCATTGCAAAGCACCAATATCCGGGATTAGATGAGAAGCACATCTACAATTTTATAGAACGTGTTCGCAGAGATTGCTGGCTGGAGTTAAATCCGAATATGACCGCTTTTGAATCGATCCGAATCATCAATAAAGTACTTTTCGGACAATACGGATTTTCCGGAAATTCCAAGAATTACAATTCGCCGCTGAATTCCTTCATGAATACGGTGATTGAGAGCAAAAAGGGAAATCCGCTGAGTTTGAGCATTCTTTACAGCGTAATTGCACAGGAGTTAAAACTTCCGATCTACGGAGTGAACCTTCCCAACCATTTCATACTGGCTTACATGGATAATAATGGCGTGAACCAGTTTATTTCAAACGGAAACGAATACGGCGTTTTATTCTATATCAATGCCTTTTCGAAGGGAAGCATGCTTCAAAAAGACGATATCGTGCAATTCCTCTCAAGCATACAAGTAGCGCCGCAAGCGAGCCATTTTCAGCCCTGCTCCAATTCGGATATCATCCGCAGAATGATCACGAACCTGGTTTCTTCCTTCCAGCAAGTTGGGAACCTGGAGAAGGTGAATGAGTTGATTGAATTGCGGAGTTTATTAGATTGATTGAATAGGAACTGTTCTATGCTCCATCAGAATTACCGAATAGCACTTAACTGTAATTCCATTTGAAAATGAACAACAACTACTCCATCCGGTTAATTACGGAGAGTGATGCACAAGCGGTCTTAGACATTTATAGACCCTACGTACTTCACACGATCATTTCCTTTGAATATGAGCCTCCAACTTTAGAAGAATACATACAACGAATTAAAACAAACACTGAAGATTATCCTTGGCTGGTTTGTCTGTACGAAAACAAAATAATCGGATATGCTTACGCCAGCAGACATCGATCCCGCACCGCTTATCAATGGAGCCCTGAATCAACTGTTTATCTTTTACCGGAAGTTCATCGTAAAGGGATTGCCCGCATTTTATATACAACTCTTTTTGATCTGTTGAAATTACAAGGGTATTTCAACGTTTACGCAGGTATTGGTTTACCTAATGAGAAAAGCGTCGGATTCCACAAAGCGCTTGGCTTTGAAGAAATTGGAATATTTAAAAAAGTCGGTTATAAACTTGGAAACTGGCACGATACGCATTGGTTTCAGCTTTCATTGGCTGAACACACGCTAACTCCTCCCACACCTAAAAAATTAGCTGAAGTTGCCACAAATTCAGCGTTTCGGGATATTCTATTTAAAGCCAATGAAAAAGTGAAAACAACGAAAATTTGATCACTCATTATCTCCTTCAATTTTTTCAAAATATTTATTACTTTCGATTTAAATCCTTTCATCTTGAAACATTTACTTACATTTCTACTTATTATCTCTACTTTTTTTTCCTGTTCATCCGGGAAACAAACGGATAAAACAAATCATCCTGCAGCGGAGAAAGAAGAAACTCTTCCCGAGAAATCGAATTCGGAAAATGATGAAGCCAAAAGTGAAGGTTCATTGAAAGCTGTTGCATTTCAAACTTCCACTTATGACGATCCTCAATTTGCAGATGAGGTAAGCAAACACCGGGAATCTCTGAACCAGCTTTCCGACAAAAAAGTATTCGCTGCGATTCATGCAAAATTACTTCCTAAACTGGATCCAAAACATCAATCTTACTTCCGATCAAAATCGGATTACGAATTGCTTGCCCATGCGAAAGGAAATCTCTTCCGGGAAAACAAAACGGATGGCGGATTTATTGTTTATGACAAGAAGAATCAGCGGGTTTCTATTTTGGTTTACCGCGAAAACACAAATACTTATGCCGAATTATTCCGTGACCTGAAAGTGGAAAATGGTTTGGAAAATGCCAACTGCAATTACAGCTCTTCCGGGACGATTGACTATCAATTGGCCGGTGAGATCATCTATCAGGAAGAATACCTGATCAAAAACCCGGAAAGCTATACGGAATCTTCACCGGTCAAAATAACGGATATCTATAAAAACGAAGATTTCCTCCTGAAGGAAGGCTGCTTTTCCAAAAAGGCATCGAAGAAGGAAACGGCAAATTCGCTTTGTATCTCCACCAGTTCTGTTTACAACAATTGGGAAGCTTTGCGCTATAACCCGGAATCCGATTCGTTTATCATTTTCTACGGGCAGGCTTTTGCGGATTAGGAAGAATCAATTAGATAGAATAATTCGTATATTGATCACGCTTATCAAGGAATAAGCGCTAACTCATTCATGCATCTTTTGAAATTTGAAACCATGGTAAAATATCCTTTCTTACTCATCACCGTTCTCGGCATTTCTCAATCCATCCAGGCACAGGAAGACAAATTTCAATGGCTGGAAGAAGTTGACGGTGCAAAAGCACTTGAATTT
This sequence comes from uncultured Fluviicola sp., assembly GCA_965650365.1. Classification (GTDB taxonomy): domain Bacteria; phylum Bacteroidota; class Bacteroidia; order Flavobacteriales_D; family Crocinitomicaceae; genus Fluviicola. Next base: position 190,236 of record CBFGOJ010000004.1, read on the forward strand.
GTAGAAGCTCAAAACAAGGCAACTTTTGAAAGACTGAGCAAGGAAAAAGATTATCAATCCATTTACGACAGAAGTTTAGAGATTTCCAATTCTTCCGATCGCATTGCCTATCCGGGTTTTAATGGAAAATATGTCTACAATTTCTGGAAAGACAAAGACCACGAGCGCGGGATCTGGAGAAGGTGCTTAGCAGCTGATTACAACAATAGCAACCTGAACTGGGAAACCATCCTGGATATCGATGCATTGTCGAAAAAAGACAACATCAAATGGGTTTTTAAAGGTGCAAGCGGTTTGTATCCTTCTTACAACAGATTCCTGGTCGAACTTTCGAATGGCGGCGGTGACGCTGTATCCATCAGGGAGTTCGATGCGGACAAGAAAGAATTCATCACCAACGGTTTCCAAATTGACGAAGCAAAAGGCGGAGCTAGTTATATTGATGAGAACACATTGATCGTTTCTACCGATTTTGGCGACGGAACCATGACCACTTCCGGTTATCCGAACCAGGTGAAGATCTGGAAACGCGGAACTTTGCTGAAAGATGCGCAATTGATCTATGAGGGAAAACAAGAAGATGTTGGGACCTGGGGCGGAATTTTACGCGGCGATACAAAAAGCTATGTATTCATTTCACGTGCATTGACGAGTTTTAGTGCTCGGAAAATCCTATGGATCGACAATAAAATTGTCACCCTGGATATTCCGGACGACTGTAATATCAGTGGTCTTCTGAAAAACCAGTTAGTGATCCAGTTGAAATCCGATTGGACCGTTGCTTCCAAAACCTATAAAAGCGGTGCTTTGTTGAGTCTTGATTTCGATAAATTGTTGAAAGGAACCAAAGAAATACTATTGATTACGGAACCGGATGAATTTTCCAGTATTCCCGAAATTTCGGCAACTAAAAACCAGCTTTTAGTAAACCAATTGACGAATGTTACCAGCCAGTTGTACATTTATTCCTTCAAAGATGGAAAATGGAGCAGTCAGAAGGCAAAAGCTCCGGATTACGGAACGATTTCACTGATCAGTTCGGATGAATTTACAGATCAGTTCTTTTTCCAGTATGAGAACTTTACCACTCCGACGACTTTATACGCTGCAGACGCAGGAACGAATACCTTTAAAGCAATCAAATCACTTCCCGCCTATTTTGATGCAGGCAAATACGAAGTAAAGCAGTTCAAAGCGAAATCGAAAGACGGTACGATGGTTCCTTATTTCATGGTTTCAGCCAAAAACATTCCACTCGACGGTACAAATCCTACGCTGATCATTGCTTACGGCGGATTTGAAATTTCTTACGAGCCTTTCTATGCCGGAAAATACGGAAATGCCTGGCTGGACAAAGGCGGGGTTTTTGTGGTTGCCAATATTCGCGGAGGCGGTGAATTTGGTCCGAAATGGCACCAGGGCGGAATGAAAGAAAAGCGTCAGAATGTATTTAACGACCTTTTTGCAGTTTCGGAAGATTTGATCGAAAAGAAAGTGACTTCTTCCAAACATTTAGGAGTTATGGGCGGAAGCAACGGCGGATTATTAGTTGGTGTCGCATTTACACAACGTCCGGATTTGTACAACGCAATTGTTTGCCAGGTTCCTTTGCTGGACATGCAGCGCTACAACAAACTTTTGGCCGGGGCAAGCTGGATGGGTGAATATGGAAACCCGGACATTCCGGAAGAATGGGAATACATTCAAAAATACTCGCCGTACCAAAACCTGAAACCAGGAATGAACTACCCGGAAGTTTTCTTCACCACTTCTACCCGCGACGATCGTGTTCACCCGGGACACGCACGTAAAATGGTTGCCAAAATGAACGACATGGGCTACAAAACGTATTATTATGAAAATACGGAAGGCGGTCATGCCGGTTCATCTACGAATGAGCAAAGCGCCAAGGCCAGTGCAATGATGTTTTCTTATTTGTTGATGAAGTTGAAATAATTGACACTTATGCAAATAAGTATCCGGGATTTATATGATCAAATTTTTGCTTTTGAGGGTACACACCTTTTTGAATCCATTCTGAAACCCTGGGTTATTGAAAACGAGTACAAAACTTACATTTTAACTGTTTCCAATAAAATACAATCAAATAAAGTGGACCTGTCCCAGGATGATGTTTGGGAACTTTACGCCCTGAACCGCGTATTGGATATTCTGACACTTGGTTTTCAGCCTGACAATAAAGCGGATGGCGATTGGACAGGAACTGATCTTACCTTATCGGAATATATTGCATTTACTGATCAGATCGGATTGGAAACCGGAGTACCGGCATACTTTCATTCCTTTGATTGTGAAATTATGGAGGCACAGGAAGGGGAAACTGATTTTAAAATCACAGAACACTGCTTTCCAGCAGTGAAATTGAAAAATCTGATGATTAAAAGAGCTGGAGTGAAAATCTCACTCAACCCGCAACACTTCGATTTGACACAGATAAATGCTGCCTCTATATATTGGACTTCCAGACGGAAGAACAGAAAATACCAGGATCAATCACAGGGTTGGGGAAGTAATTCCCAATGGCGAACAGATTTGAGATTAGACTTGGAAACAACCGATCATTTTATTTACAATCTGCAGGGTACATTCGATTTGACAAAAGCAACAAATGATCAACAATATGAACTATACGATTTGGAGCTCCAGGAAGCAATCGAATTGACCCGTTTCAGACATTTGATGCAATCAGCGAAAGACGATACGGATTTATATCCTTATAGCTTCAGGTATGTGGAGAAGAAAAACTAACGGCCATGTCCTCTAATAGAAACATGGACAAAATGATTACATTTGAGTAAATCTCAAACCGATTCATGTGAAAAACATACCAACTTTATACGAATGGGCAGGCGACATAAAAACCTTTGAGCATCTATTCGCCAAATTCTATGATAAGGTCCTGAAAGATGATCTATTGGGAGAAGTTTTCAAAAACATGTCACCGGAACACGTGAAACACGTAGCCAATTTCGTGGCAGAAGTTTTTGGAGGAGACAAATTCTATACGGAGGAAAACGATGGCAGCCATGCTAAAATGATTGGTCAGCATATTGGAAAAATGCTTACGGAGGAAAAACGCCAGCGCTGGGTGAATTTATTGTTGCAGACAGCTGACGAAGTTGGGCTGAAAAGTGATCCTGAATTCCGTTCGGCTTTTGTGGGTTATATTGAATGGGGAACCCGGCTTGCAGTGATCAACTCTCAATTAACCGAGAATCCAATGAATACCGATGAACCCATGCCAAAATGGGGCTGGGGAGAAACAGGCGGACCTTATCTTCCTGACAATTGATGAGTAAATCTGTGAACTCGTAGCCTCAATTCAATAAACCAATCTCTCAATCTTTCACTGAGGTCGAGATGAGCAAATTCCTTTTCATTTCCCAAAATATCCAAATCTTAACAGTTAATGGCAAATGATCTGTCGCTGAAGGACAGAATTATAGGTATCTTAATTATTCACCAAAAAGAACAGTTATGATGACCTGGAGACAAATGCGAAATCACCTGAAAGGAAAAGTAGTTCTTGTTGGATTGACTTTTATTGATCAGGAAGGCGAAGTAATAGAACGATACCAGACACACGGAACGATTGCTAAATTAACAATAGATGGATTCTTCAAAATAATCCGGGATGACAACAGTATCTTTCGGATTCCTTATTTGAAGGAAACTATAAAAATGGCAAAAGAAGGCGCATACCGTGAAAAATCGACCGGGGAAACCGTTGAAAACCCGGATTTGATCATTGCATGGAAAGTGAAAACTGCCGAAAATGCCAATGTCGAGGAAATCAAAAAACACGGTTACATGCCTGTTTTTGATTATTCCGATTCAAGAAACGGGAGAAAGGATGAACGTGAAGACAATCTATCACATCCCTCTTAATCAGTTTAATTCACATCAAACCTCGCTTCCAACTGCATTTCTTTCTTCGAGCATTTTGGCTAAATGATGTAAAAATTTGTCCAGTAAAAAACTATTACATACTTTTAACGTTAGTAACGCAATACGATACTAATGATTAAAACTTTTGGCGATAAAGAATCTGAAAAAATCTGGCTCGGAATTCGATCTAAAAAATTGCCAAACGAAATTCAGGATGTTGCGCGTCGAAAACTAAGAATGCTCAATAATGCTCAGGATATAACTGATTTAAGAATCCCACCTTCGAACAGATTGGAAAAATTAAAAGGAGATCTCCAAAATTATTACAGTATTCGCATTAATAATCAATGGAGGATCATTTTTGAATGGATTAACAATGATGCTTACGAGATTCAAATAGTAGACTATCATTAAAATAAATAAAATGGAAAAGCTTAAAAATATTCACCCGGGGGAAATTCTTTCAGAGGAATTTTTAATTCCAATGGAAATTTCAGCTTACCGTTTGGCAAAAGAAACATTTCTTCCCCAAACACGCATTTCGGAAATCATCAAGGGTAATCGCAGAATTACTGCTGACACCGCATTGCGTTTTTCCAAATTCTTTGGTACAAGTCCCAAATTCTGGCTGGGCCTTCAGGATGATTTTGATCTGGAAGAAGAAATCAATCAGAAAGAAAATGAAATCAATAATATAAAGCCTTTGGAAGGAAGCGCTGCATAATTTAATTGAAGTATCACTTAATTCGTATCAAATCCAACCTCCAGCTGCATTTCTTTCATTTCTGAGAGCATTTTAGCAGACGGATTGATCCGAAGTCGTTTGGAAGGCATACTCACCGTTAGATTGTCCAAATGATCGATCACCGTGAATTTGACGGAACAATTTCCTTCTTCGCTTTCTTTAAACATCGTTTCGAGCTTATTGAGCATCATTTGGTCCAGTAATTTGATCGGAACGGTGATGTTGATCGTGGCCGATTTTTGTCCCATCATATCCTGCAATTGTTCAATGGAATTGATACTGAACTCGATCGGTTTCATTTTCGTGATCTTATCCGGGTACGGGCCTTCCTGAACACGGCCTTTAATGGCTACGAACAAGTCTTTTGTCAACAGGTGGCGGAATTTCAGATACGTATCTCCGAAAATGTATTGTTTGTGAGAATTCGAATAATCTTCAATCAGGATCAGTCCAAATGGTTTCCCGGTTTTGGTGGTCAAATGCTGTGCATCAGTTATAATTGCCGGAATAGTAAAGTCTCTTCCCAAATGATTTTTTACGTTAGAAAGCAGTTCGACATTTCCATTACAGAATGCTTCGATTTCTACCCTGAAATCATCCAGCGGGTGGCCGGAAATAAAGATTCCTACTACTTCCTTTTCACGATTCAATTTGTACAATAAACTCCATTCTTCGGAATGCGGGATCGTTGGCTCCGGCATTTTGACATCGGCAGATTCCCCGAACATGGAAACCTGTGCGGAATTTTCGTTGTCCTGCAAGCTGTTCCCATATTTCAGGGCGTTTTCGATGAAGGTTTTCCCACCTGCGTCCAATGCAAAATACTGTGCCCTGTGCGCTCCTCTGAACGAATCAAAACAACCGGCATACGCCATGCTTTCCAGCGCTTTTTTGTTCACTAAACGTAAGTTCAGGCGCTTCGTCATTTCGAAAATTGACTGAAAAGTTCCTTCTTCCTGACGGTTCGAGATGATATTCTCAACCGGGCCGCTTCCCAATCCTTTGATCCCGCCTAAACCGAATCGGATTGCTCCGGCAGCATTTACCGTAAATTCATAAACCGATTCATTCACATCAGGTCCCAAGACTTCCAATCCCATTCGGCGGCATTCCTCCATGAAGAAACTTACCTGTGCAATGTCATTTAAATTATTGGAAAGTACCGCAGCCATAAATTCAGCCGGATAATTGGCTTTCAGATATGCCGTTTGGTAAGCAATCCAGGCATAACACGTGGAGTGTGATTTATTGAAGGCGTACGATGCAAATGCTTCCCAGTCTTTCCAAACTTTTTCCAAAATCACAGGATCGTGTCCGCGCTGCGCTCCCTGCTCCACAAACTGCGGTTTCATTTTATCCAGGATATAACGCTGTTTCTTACCCATGGCTTTACGCAGAACGTCGGCATCACCTTTGGAAAAGCCCGCCAATTTCTGGGAAAGAAGCATTACCTGCTCCTGGTAAACTGTGATTCCATATGTTTCTTTCAGATACTCTTCACAAGCATCCAAATCGTATTTAATTTCTTGTTCCCCGTTCTTCCGTTTAATGAAATCCGGAATGTATTCCAGCGGCCCCGGGCGGTACAAGGCGTTCATGGCAATCAGATCGGCAAACACCGACGGACGCAATTCCCGCATGTATTTCTGCATTCCGGGACTTTCATACTGGAAGATCCCAACCGTTTCACCGCGCTGGAATAACTCGTAAGTCTTTTCATCATCAATCGGGAAGGTATCCGGATCGAGGTCAATATCGTGTCGTTTTTTGACATTCTTAACGGCGTCTTTGATCAAAGTCAAAGTCTTCAGACCCAGGAAGTCCATTTTCAATAACCCGGCTTCTTCTGCCACGGAGTTATCGAACTGTGTACACCACATTCCCGTATCCTTTGCCAATGCAACAGGAACGAAATTGGTAATATCATCCGGTGTAATAATCACCCCACAGGCGTGAATTCCGGTATTTCGCACGGAACCTTCAATACGCTGAGCCTGTCTCAATACCTGCGCCCTCATATCATTTCCTTTTGCCAGTGCACGCAGTTCCTGAACGTTCGCTAAATCCAGCGGACTGTTTGAAAGTTTCTCAGCCAACTTGGGCTCTTCCCAGTTGAAAATGGCATCCAGCGAGAAGTTATCAGGAATGAGTTTCGCCAATCCGTTAGTTTCGATCAAGGGTAAATCCAACACACGTCCCGCATCACGAATAGACGACTTTGCCGCCATTGTTCCGTAAGTAATGATCTGTGCAACCTGGTTGGAACCGTATTTTGCGATTACCCAGTCAATAACCCGCCCACGACCTTCATCGTCGAAATCGATATCGATATCGGGCATGGAAACACGGTCCGGGTTCAGGAAACGCTCAAATAGCAAATCGTAAGCAATCGGGTCTACATTGGTAATTCCGGTGCAGTATGCAACTGCAGATCCGGCTGCCGAACCACGCCCCGGACCAACGGAAACGCCCATATCACGAGCTGCCTGGCAGAAATCCTGTACGATCAAAAAGTATCCCGGATAACCGGTTTTTTCAACGGTCTTCAACTCAAAATCAAGCCGGTCCCGGATTTCATCCGTAATTTCCGGGTAGCGTTTTGCCGCTCCTTCGTAGGTTAAATGACGCAAATAGGCATTTTCACCACGCTTTCCACCATCGACCTCATCTTCCGGGTGCTTGAATTCATCCGGAATATCAAATGCCGGAAGAAGTACTTCTCTCGCTAAAGGATAATGTTCGATTTTACCCAGGATTTCCCCAACACTTTCAATTGCTTCGGGAAGGTCCAGGAATAATTCCTTCATTTCATCCGATGATTTGAAGTAATATTCTTCGTTCTCCAGGCCGAAACGGAAATTACGCCCTTTTCCTTTTGGAGTAGTCACCTGTTCACCGTCGCGCACACAGAGCAAAATATCGTGCGTATTGGCATCTTCCCTGGTTCCGTAAAAAGTGTTGTTTGTAGCAACTACTTTCACTTCATGCTTTTGAGCCAGTTTGATCAAAGCCGCATTTACGCGATTTTCATCTTCCTGCCCGTGGCGCATGATTTCCACGTACAAATCGTCCTTGAACAAATTCTTCCACCAAACGAGCGCCTCTTCTGCCTGTTTTTCACCCACATTTAATAACAATCCCGGGATCTCTCCACTCAAACCTCCAGTCAGAACAATCAGATCTTCATTGTACTGCTCCACCAGTTTTTTATCAATCCGCGGAACATAATACATTCCCTGTGTATGCGCCTTAGAGGCAAGTTTGATGAGGTTGTGATATCCGTTTTTATTTTTCGCGATGAAAACAACCAATGATCCGTTGTCTTTTACGCTTTTATCCAGGTGATCACGACAAACGTACATTTCACAGCCGATAATCGGGAGCAAGGGTTGTTTGGTATAAGTCTGCCCGTTTTCTTCTGCCTCCTGTCTTTCGGCTTCAATTTCTTTATTGACTCCTGCAATTGCCTTCTCAAAATGGAAAGCTGCCATCATATTCCCGATATCGGTTAAAGCAACGGCCGGCATGTTGTGCTTGATGGCTTGTTTTACCAATCCTTTCACATCCATGGTAGACTGAAGAATGGTAAACTGGGTATGATTGTGCAAATGAACGAAAGGCAGATCTTTTAAGCGGTCCCTTGCTTCCGAAACATCGACAGAAATAGAATCGTCGCTTGTTTGTGTTTTGAGTTTGGCACTTTCTTCCTTTAAATTCAGGTGAGTAAGTCCAATTGGTTGAATAAGGTCCGGATTCGCTATTTTGAAGCGATCGAAAAATTCTAACTCAACTTTTAATTCTTCTTTGGTAAAAACTTCGCGGCGAACCAATTCAAAGAAACAACGCGTAGTTGCCTCCACATCGGCAGTTGCATTGTGTGCTTCTCCAAAAGGAACATTGAAAAGGTAAGCGTGTAATTCGGTAAGAGTCGGCAGCTTGAATTTCCCACCACGACCTCCGGGAATTTTACACATCTCGGCAGTCACTTCCGTACAGGTATCCAACACAGGAAGATCGTGCATATTGGTTTCCACCTGGGTACGCAGGAATTCTGCCCCCATAATGTTCAGGTCGAATTTGATATTCTGACCTACTACAAAGTTCGATTTTCGCAGTGCTTCATTAAATTCTGCGATAACATCTTCCAAAGCTTCACCCTGTTCGGTTGCCAACTCGGTAGAAATCCCATGGATCCTTTCTGCATCGTAGGGAATATCGAAACCATCCGGGCGAATCAGGAAGTCTTTTGCTTCCACCAAATTCCCCAAATCATCATGCAATTGCCAGGCAATCTGGATCGCTCTGGGCCAATTATCCAAATCGGTTATCGGAGCATTCCAATCACGAGGTAAACCTGTTGTTTCGGTATCGAAAATCAAAAACATGTGAGTCTTTTTTGGGGACAATAAAGATAGTCAAAAGAAAGGGACGAATCAAAATCAAGTTGGCTGCTTGTTGATAACTCTCCCTTATTTTTAGCAAGTTTTGAGATTCATGGATTAACGACATTAAATCGTCTTCTTTCTTTCAAATTTTTTCCGATAATCATACAGGATTTGATTGAGAGAACTGACGAGCTTGGCGTTGTTATTAATGGCATCTCTATTGCGCAATTGATTCCTTTTCACGTGGTGATTGATGAACTTATACCGTTTTAGTTCCATTCTTGAATCCCAAAGAATCACCTGCGTTGAATGTCGCATAACGTAAGAAAAATGATTGAATGTCTCCACCAGTCTTTTCACCAGTGATTCGTTTTCCGAGTTCCAGCAAATGGTTTGTTTAATGGTTTCTGTAGATTCTGCACAAAACGCTCTTACATCAGTCTCTGTCATCACACCACCGCGCCTTAGCAGCGTGAGATTCTTTTTGTTCTTATCGAAAGCCGCACTTCTCTTTTTAACCATTTTAACCAGCCGTGCATAATCAGCGCAAACCTCATCGGAAAATCGGAGGACATTTGAATCGATGTCATTCAGAAGCTTTTCCTTGTCTTTATCAATCTTCTTTCTTATTTCCCGGATATAGAACTTATAACTATCCAACGCGTAAAAAAGTCTCATTTGACCATCGGCACTGTAATTACTCATTAAAGGAACCGCTATATCCCGTTCGTTCAGCAAATTCAGCCAAAGGGTTCCCAGTTTCAACTTAAATGCATCTTGCAGTTCTATAATTTCATTCGTCAGTGAATCGCAATAGTTCTTCTTTGCATCGATTTTTTGCCGGACTTCTTCAATTCGTTCGTCTTTCATTTTTTTTGCGGTTCCCACATCTGAAAAGTTGTTGTTAAACCGGTAAAGAAATCTTGTTTCGGAACCGCTCAGGCTTTTTGATTTTGCGGACAAGGCACGGATTCGATTTCTTTTTACAGCCGTGAGTTTTACCCATTTATTCAATTCCATCAAATCTGAACGATTTTGTTTGATGAGCATATATTTCTTGGCAGTGTTCTTTTTCAAATGAAAAGCTCCTTCTATCCTTGCATCCTGCCGGGCTTTTTTGTAGTCCAGTCTGGCTTTCAATAGATAGGCTTCTGTAGAATCCATCAGCTGCACTTTTGTCAAAGAGTCTGTTTCATCAACCAATTCCCGGAACAAATGTCCGCCCATCGTCAAATTGTAATTTCCGGGTAATAAATGATTATTGGGATTGTTCCAAAAGCTTGCCCGGTAGTTTTTGATTTCCCGTTCAATCTCATCGGACGCTTCATAATCATCGCATTCCAGGCAAAATGTTCCGTAGCGGGTTTGATCCATGCTCAAATATTCCGGCGTGTAATAAGAAGTACTGTCGGAAACAAAATCCGCTACACTGGAAATGTTTTTAGAGAAACTCCATATGGGATTGTTCGGAAAATGAGTTACTGCGAAACGTTCCGGATTTGCCAAATAAAACTCCGAATTGGTCACGCCAATATATTTCTCCTGTGTTTTGAAGGGAGCCCAATTCAATATAGCAATGAATACACGGGGAAAAAACCGCAGAACATCGATCGTTTTTGAACTATAGACGGTCTTCTTCGGTAAATTGCAAAGTTCCCTTTTTTTGATTTTCGACCCAAATTCAATCACATACTTCTTAGTCCGCTTATTCAGTTTACCAATCATTTTGAGTCTCCATTTCGCAAAGCGTTTGTAATCCCATGCCACATTCCCGGAACACCATGTTGGATCGTATAAATACCAGACTCCGCTTAGCTTTACCGCATTCCATGCATGATTATCAAAATAAATTTCATCATTCACATCAAAATTCACCTCTTTCACATAACCGGCAATCGTTACATTTTGAAGTCCGGCATAGATGCAAAGCGAATCCATCAAATTGGTGTAATCGGTACAAATTCCTTTTCGTCTTCTCAAAGTTCTCTTCAAGGAATGATCGGATGAAAACGCCTTGCCGGAATTATAGCGGCGGTAATCATATCTTAGATTCATGACCACCCAGGAAAGAATCCCATCAAATTTCTCTTTATCAGATGTTTTACCGGCTGTGAGTGTTGCTGAAAGCAAACGGGCATTCTGGCTGTAGCCTCTTCTTACGGTAATGCTTTGAAATTGAATGGGCTGTAAAGAATCCTGTCCGAACGCTAACGAAGCAAGCACGGATAAGAGAACTGCAAAAACAAATTGCAGGAAATTTTGATTAGTTAGCCGGTTCATTATTTTACAACGATCATTCAAATTTAAGACAAAAGAAACAATATACTTTACGCTCTGGAAGGTATAGCGATCTACCGTGGCGGACTATAACCCTTCTTCTCTATGTTACAAAACAAAAAAGGTAAACAAAACCGTGTTTCGTTTACCTTTCAAAAAGCTTGTAATTTTGGCTTAATGCGCTTCTTCCTCGACTGCTGTTTCTTTTACAACTGGGGCTGGCAGAACATTTCCTTTTATGCGAACCACTTTCATTGGTTCATTCACGGCATTGGAGCTGATTGTAACTGATTTGCTGATCGGGCCGGAAGTTGCAGTATTATAGTGCACGGTAATCTGACCTGTTGCGCCCGGCAAAATCGGATCTTTTGTCCAATCCGGAACTGTACATGAACAAGAACCTTTCACATTTTCTAAAATCAACGGTGCATTTCCTGTATTCCTGAAGGTGAAGACACAATCTCCATTTGCTCCGTTTTCAATGGAGCCGTAATCGTGTGATTCTTTTTCAAATTGAATCTGTGGTCCGTTCAGAACTTCAGGTTGTGCAGATGCTTGTTTCACAACCAATGTAAAAACAAAGCTTAAGATTAAAACGAGTGTATTTGATTTCATATCGTAGGATTTAAATATGAAGCAATCTACGCATTCGAAACCGAGTGATCACAGCAATTAACAAGCGTTTAACTCAAGTCTTAAATAGCTGTTAAAATTGGAATCCGGAAGCAACCTCTAGAACAGAATGAAAAACAGAATGAGAATGAGGATTCAATTTTCATTCTCTCAGTCGCGACTGATTGCTACTCATCTTCCGGAATAACAAAGACTTTGAAGCGGATTTTTTCCGTACCTTTTTTGGTGTTGGTGGAAAGAATGATGGAACGATCCTGTTCGTAGTATTTTCCTTTGGTTTCAAAGGTAATGCGCAATACTGCAGATTTCCCGGGCAGAATGGGCTCTGGTAATGTTGCTTTTGTACAGGAACAGGAAACTTTGTAATCGGAAATGATCAAGGGTGTATCACCTGTATTAGTGATGAGGTAATCGTGGGAAATAACCGGGCCTTCTTTTGTTTTGGGAAAGGTGAACACGGCTTTATCAACAGAAAATTCCGCTTTCTGACTAATGCAAAAAGCGGAATTCAATAGGAGAAATGCGATAGCTAAATAACGCATTTGATTTTATTTTTAGTGACCTGATGATGGAGCACCACCATCGTTTACAGGGCTTGTTCCTTCCGGCTGCGGAGCAACATTTCCTTTGATACGAATTACTTTTGTAGGCTCATTCACAGCGTTTGAAGTGATTGTAACGTTCTTGTTGATTGCACCCGGACGTTTTGTATCGTACTTCACTGTAATTACTCCTTTTGCTCCCGGAGCAATTGGTTCTTTCGGCCACTCAGGAACCGTACAACCACATGATCCTTTTGCATTTGAAATAATCAAAGGCGCATTTCCTGTATTTGTAAAAGAAAATGTACAAGCTCCGTTAGCACCGTATTTGATATTTCCGTAATCGTGCGTTTCTTTTGCAAATTCGATCTTAGCTCCGTTTTGAACTTCCTGAGCTACTGCAGTGTTGGCACCGATCACAGCTACAAAAACTAACATCATTGTAAATAATACTTTTTTCATTTTGTTTCTTAATTAGTTGTTGTAAATATAGATTATAAAGTCTATCACTTCTTTTCTTTAACACATAGTTAACGAAAATCGGTTCAATATACTAATTTGACTTTGAAACATATTCATCAAATGTCAAATCCACATGCTTTAAACGATCTTCGATCTGTTTTCGTTGCTCGGCATCCATATCCGGGTTTTCCTTCAACAACAATTCGTAGTACATTTTGACCTTTTCCTTCTGTCTCGGAATCACAAATATATCGTAAGCACCGGCAAGACTTTCCAATACCATCGGCCTGTTCTTATAAAGCGGATACATCATAATCAATGAATCTGCGATGATGACCGAGCGCTGATGTAAATTCGCCGAAGCAAAAATAATATGAGCTTTATCCATGAACTTCGGAGCTTCTTTGGATTTCGGAAAGCGATGACTTACATCCAGGCAGAGTTCTGCATAGATCACAGCTGTTTCGTCATTGAACTCAAGTGTTCCTGAAGCAGAAGATTTCTTTAAAGAATCTTCAAATTTCTTTACTTCCTGAACAGCACCAGCCAAACCTGCAGGTTTTGTTTCAGCTGACTCCCCGGAAGTCTTCTCTGTATTGGAAGAACATGCAGCGAATAAACATCCGACCGTGATTGCAAATATCCACTTCATTATTTTCCTTTTTTACTTGTTGGGAACTTCATTTTGTAAGCCACCGAGATCAAGCCCTGTGAAATATTCTGAAGTCTTTTGCTCAATAATCTTTTCTTCAATACGGAAAGGTGGTCTGTAAACAGAACTCCTTCAATATGATCGTATTCATGCTGAATAATTCGTGCTTTGTAACCATCAAACCATTCATCGTGGAATTGCCAGTTCTCATCGTAATAGGTCAAACGAATCTTTTCTTTTCGGGATACTTCTTCCCGGATTTTCGGGATACTTAAACATCCTTCATGAAATCCCCAGGATTCACCAGCCTCTTCTTCAATGATCGGATTAATAAAAACGCGTTTAAATCCTTCCATCCCTTCCGCTTTCGGATCTTCTTCTTCATCCTCGTCTGTTTCGGCAAACGGACTTCCGTCTACAACGAATAAACGAATGGATCGATTAATCTGCGGTGCTGCCAAACCAACACCCGATGCTTCGTACATCGTGTCAAACATATCTTCGATCAGCTTCTTCAATTCAGGATAATCCTGATCAATCTCAACCGCTTCTTTTTTTAGTACCGGATCACCGTATGCTACAATTGGCAATATCATTCTTATTCTTTTTTAAAATCATTCAGAGAATCAAGCATCAATCCTCGTTCTCATATTATTTCAGCGAGTTCAAAAGAGGAAAGGTTCAATGGTTCAAATTCATTTTTGAACTTCTCTGAACTTTGGAACACTTTGAACTATTCTTTGCAAAGTTAGGAAATAGACTCTTTCGAAATACTTTTCTTTACTTTAAGCGGGTTTGAAGGTAATCCTGCAGGATGATTGCAGCACTTACCGTATCGATCAATCCTTTTTGTTCCCGGTCTTTTTTCTTCAATCCGCTTTGAGCAATCACTGCTGAAGCCATTTTGGAAGTAAATCGTTCGTCCAATAAGTTTACCTGTACAATTGGAAAATTCTTCTGGACCGCTTCTTTCAGTAAACGTACATTTTGGGTAATGTGTGAGTCGGAAGTGTCTAATCTTTTCGGTTCACCGATCACAATCTCCACAACTTTCTCTTTTTCAACGAGCAGCTTCAATTCGTCCATTAAGGTTTTACTGTCGATTGTTTTTAAACCGAAGGCAAACATCTGACCTTCATCGGAGAGTGCAAGGCCGGTTCTTTTGAGACCGAAATCGATTGCGAGGATTTTTGACAAGTGCTTATTTTTAAATTATACTGCAAAATTACACTTATTAATTCCGAATTAAAACAGGATTTTCCAAACATTCATAATTCGTAGTAGGCACGCGATGCATCACGTGCCTACGGTTTTAATTTTTACTTTTGTTCAAAAATCAGAAATATGCGATCCATTATAGAAGCGGCTTGGGAAAACCGGGCATTGTTAGACCAGGCGGAAACACGTCAGGCAATCGAACATGTTATTGAAGATATTGACAAAGGAAGACTGCGTGTTGCAGAACCAACCGATGATGGTTCCTGGCAGGTAAACGAATGGGTGAAAAAAGCAGTGGTGATGTATTTCCCGATTCGCAAGATGGAAACCATTGAGGTTGGTCCGTTCGAATTCCACGACAAAATGGCTTTGAAAAAGAATTATGCTGAATTAGGAGTTCGCGTAGTCCCGCACGCCATTGCGCGTTACGGGGCTTTTGTTGCGCCGGGAGTAATCTTAATGCCTTCTTATGTAAACATTGGCGCATACGTGGATTCCGGAACAATGGTTGACACCTGGGCAACGGTTGGGTCTTGTGCTCAGATCGGGAAAAACGTGCATTTGAGCGGCGGAGTAGGAATTGGCGGAGTTTTGGAGCCGCTTCAGGCTGCACCGGTAATTATCGAAGACAATGCTTTCATTGGGTCTCGTTGTATTGTGGTAGAAGGAGTTCGCGTAGGAAAAGAAGCTGTACTGGGAGCAAACGTGTGTTTGACAATGTCGACAAAGATCATTGATGTAACCGGCGCGGAACCGGTTGAACTGAAAGGATATGTTCCTGAGCGTTCGGTGGTGATCCCCGGATCTTATACCAAAACTTTCCCGGCGGGAGATTTCCAGGTACCGTGTGCTTTGATTATTGGGAAACGGAAAGCTTCAACGGATTTGAAAACCTCATTGAATGATGCGTTGAGAGAACACAATGTGGCGGTGTAATACGGAATTCAAAAACGGAAACTTAATTAAATAAACAAGGGACGCGATGCATCGCGTCCCTTGTTTTGTCTCCGGTTTGAATATTTATTACGGTTTTTCTTCTTCCGCTTTTTTCTTCTCTTCTTCTTTCTTCTGTTCTTCTTTCTTCTGTTCCTCGAGCTTCTTTTTTTCTTCTTCGAATTTTTGTTTTTCGAGTTCTAATTTTTCCTGTTCCAGCTTCAGTCTCTCCTTCTCCAACCTCAATCGCTCCTCTTCTAATTTCTTTGCCGGATCTTCTTCCAACTCCTTGGATTTACCTGATTTCTTTTCAAGTTCTTCCTGCTTGCGCTTTGCTTCTTCAGCTTTCTTTCTCAGGTTGTCTCCTCCTTCCGGATTTAATTCATCCATTCCCGGAATTTTAGGCAGCTTAAACCCAAAACGGGAAGAAACTCCGGTTGAAATCAAAGGACCACCGATCCCCAGCTCAAAATTCATCCCTACAAACTTGGAGAAATAATAACGGAATCCCCAACAGGTTCTCATAGAAATTGGAATAGTAGGAAATCCGTTCCAAAACCCGCTTTTGTCTTCTGTTTTCACTCCGTTTACAAATGTGGTTCTATACTTCGCATTACTTCCGATCCCAATTCCTGCATACATATCCAGTCGTTTCTTTTTTACCGGAAAATGAAAGTTAAAACGGGCCTGGATACGTACACGGCTCATTTTACGTTCGTAGTTATTGGTATAGGAAATTCCGTCCACCACAGAATCCAAACGATCGTAACTCACACTGCTTCCGCTGTAAATGGCATCCACTCCCATTCCAAACCAATTGTTCAGGAAAAATTCCGTGCGCAACCCCGTTGGACCCGAACCTTTACTGTCGATATTGGAAATATTCTCATCGTCTTTGACAGCTCCTAAAATGGAACTTTTGAGACCGGGAAATAAACTGGTGTAATTCGGAAATCCATAGTAAGGATCGTTTACCATGTTCCATTTGGTGTTTGCTTGTCCGGATGCATTGAATACCAGCATCAAGGACATAACACACCCTGCAAGAGTAGCAGTTCTCTTCATAAATTGTAGCGTTTTTGGTTTTAATAATTCTTCGCAAAAAAACCTTCTCTTTTTCAAAAGAAGGTTGATTTACGCGTTTTAGTTTTCACGGAGCGAAATTAAAATTTTAGTTAACCCACCATTCATCTGGGACATCCAAAATTCGTAAACTACCTGTTTCAATGAGTGCCTGACAGGATTAGTTATGCTTGCATATTTGCTGGAAAATTTCCCTATTTTAGTAAAAATATTCATCAACCAACCGTTCAGATCATGAAATTATAGTAATCAATTTGTTAGACTTATCTGATCGAACGAACTAAACATTTAGTTTGTTTTGAATAAATTTTTCTCCTTCCTACACGAATTAAAAAAAATTTGAGTAGTATTGAAACAGCGAAATGCGCAAAACACTATTTACTGAAAACCACCAAAATATCTGATTGAATTTCATAAACAAAAAGAAATAATGAACGGATGATACATATAGTTAGTGAGTGGCGCATATATATAAGATAGCATTAAATAGAACCATGAATTATATCATTAATTTTCCAGATAGAAATGGAACAGGAGGACAAGAAACTGTCAGTACCGAGAATAACATTGTCCTAATTGGCGCAAACGGATCAGGAAAAACTCGACTTGGGGTTAAAATTGAAGAATTAAACCAAGACACTATCACAGTACATCGTATTAGTGCTCAAAAAGCTCTGAATTTGCCACTCTACGCTAATATAAAGAACCTTGAGCAAGCTGAAAAAGAATTGATGCTAGGAAGATCTGACAAATTTGCTAGCGTAAGTGGGATTCATGGAAAAAATTCTTCCAGATGGAATCATAATCCAGCAACTCATTTATTGGACGATTATGAATCATTATTATCTCTTCTTTTTGCTAAATCTGCAGAAAGAGATAGACAATATACCAGTTCTGCCAAAGACACTGGTATTTATGAAGATGTTCCTGATGCGCCAATAGACAAAATAATTGCATTGTGGAATTCAATAATGCCGCATCGAGAAATAATTTTTATAAACGGTAAAGTCAGTGCAAAAAAAACCGGGCAACCAGAGTACCACGCACAAGAAATGAGCGATGGAGAAAGAGTTATGCTTTATTTGATTGGACAATGCTTATGTATTCCTGAAAATTCGATAATAATAATTGACGAGCCCGAAATACATTTGCATAAATCAGTGGTAGGTAAATTATGGAATAAAGTAGAAAACCAAATACAGAATAAGATTCTCATTTATATTACCCATGATTTAGATTTTGCCGCTTCAAGAACAGATGCAAAGAAGATTTGGATTCAGGAATATAATGGTAATAACAAATGGGTTTGGCAAGAAACACCTGTTGATGAAAACCTACCTGAAGGCTTAATGCTGGAAATAGTTGGAAATAGAAAAAATGTAATCTTTTGTGAAGGAGAAAACGGGAAATTGGACGCCACTATTTATCAATTAATTTACCCTGATTATCATATTATTCCTAGAGGAGGAGGAGATAAAGTTATTGAGGCTACTAAAGCACTTAGAGCAAACACTTCTTTACATCATTTGACAGCTCATGGGATAATTGACAGCGATTATAAAGACGATGCTGAAATCGCAGCATTATTGGGTCATAATGTACACACTATATCTGTTGCTGAAATTGAGAGTTTATTTTGCATTGAACCAGTTCTTCGAATTATATCCGAACATCTTGAATTGGATGCTCATACTAAAGTAAATGAAGTAATAGATTATCTAATAAATTCTCTCAATAAAGAGTTTGATACCCAGGTATCCTCAAAAGCTGAGAAAATAATAGAATACCAACTAGGAGCCTTTTCGAAAGAATCTAACTCTGAACAGGGGCTGGTTGATGGACTAAATACTACAATAGGTAGAATTGACATACCAGCTACATACGAAGCATGTAGAGTGTTATACCAAAACTCTATTGACAATCGAGATTTGGAAAAACTACTACTAATCTATAATCGTAAATCATTACCAAATCGAATTTCATCAATTTTTGGTTTAGCAAGTGGTGAATATGGAAAATTATTAGTCCGCCTTCTTAAAGGAAGTCGTCAACCTGAAATAGTTGCTGCATTAAAACAATATTTACCTGAGATTTAAAAACCCTACTTAATGGTGTGTAGTGCATAACCTCTTGGAAATGTGCCATAAAACAAGCGTCATAGCTATACGTAAAACGACACAAAAATTAAGACCTGTTGAAAAACCATAAACAAAACGCTCAATGAAAAAAACAACTTTGACAGCAATCGTTTTGACAAGCATACTTTTTACCGGTTGTAAAAAGAAATACGTTTGTGAATGCGGAAATCCGGGTGGAATATATAAAACATTTGCCATTAAAGACACAAGAAAAGTTGCTTCAGAGAAGTGTTATGACAAAGATCAGGATGTTCCGTTTAGCGAAACGTATTGTCTTTTGAAATAATAGATATAACGTTACAAGTGACGATCCTATGAACTACTTGTGAACTTAGATAAGCTTTTATAAAAAACAAATACACTTATGAAAATTAATAAGAAACTTTTATTTATTCCAATTTTCTTTATTTGTGTTTTGACTGTAAATTATAGTGTGTATTCCTATTATTCAAAAAAAGAATTTAAGCAGAAAATAAATTTTTTAATTGCAAAAATTGAAATATCCCCTTCAATGCGATGTAGTTTTTACAATAAAAATGGAGTCGAATTATGTCTGAATAGTTATACTTTTTTTGAATATCAAAAAATAAGTGTGAGTGATAGTATCGTAAAAAATGAAAACTCATCAAAATTGTTAATCTTTAGAAAAAACAGAACGAAAAAATATGATGTTTTTTTAGAATTGGAGCCAGACTAATTTTTAAAATAGAATAAATTCAAAACCAAAAAATCCCAACCAAAACTGGATGGGATTTTCTATTTTAAATACTGTTTTTGATTATTTCTGACTTTCCAACTTGATCAGGTTCAATGCAGACCCTGCTTTAAACCATGCAATCTGCTGGTCGTTGTAAGTATGGTTCAATTTGATCTCTTCTTTCGAACCATCTGCATGAACGATTTCCAAAGTCAATTGTTTACCCGGAGCAAAGTCCACTAAATCAATGAAGTTAAAAGTGTCGTCTTCCAGGATCTTGTTGTAATCTGATTCAGTTGCAAAAGTTAATCCAAGCATTCCTTGTTTTTTCAGGTTTGTTTCGTGGATGCGCGCAAAGGATTTTACAATTACTGCTTTCACACCTAAATGACGCGGTTCCATTGCCGCATGCTCGCGGGAAGAACCTTCTCCATAATTGTGATCTCCTACAACGATCGAAGGAATTCCTGCCGCTTTGTAGGCACGGGCTACCGCAGGAACTTCACCTGTTGAACCGGTCAATTGATTCACCACCTCATTTGCTTTATTGTTAAATGCATTTTCAGCACCAATCAACATGTTATTAGAAATATTATCTAAATGACCGCGGTAACGCAGCCACGGACCAGCCATGGAAATATGGTCGGTTGTACATTTCCCGAATGCTTTGATCAATAATTTTGCATTGTGGATATTTTGTCCATCCCAGGCCGGAAAAGATTCCAGTAACTGCAGACGCGTTGAATCGGGTCTTACGATTACTTCCACTTTTGAACCGTCTTCAGCTGGTTTTTGGTATCCCGGATCTTCCACATCAAATCCTTTGGTAGGAAGTTCATCTCCATGCGGAGGAAGCAATTTCACTTGTTCCCCTTTATCGTTGGTCAAAGTATCTGTCAGCGGATTGAATCCCAAATCACCGGAAATTGCCAAAGCAGCAACCATTTCAGGAGAAGTTACGAAGGCATGTGTATTCGGGTTTCCGTCTGCTCTTTTGGAGAAATTCCGGTTGAACGAGTGAACAATGGTGTTTTTTTCCTGTTTGTCTGCTCCTTCACGATCCCACTGACCGATACAAGGTCCGCAGGCATTGGTGAAGACTTTCGTCCCCATTTTCTCGAAGGTTGCAATAATCCCATCCCGCTCGATCGTATAACGAACCTGCTCCGATCCCGGGTTGATCCCGAATTCTGCTTTTGGCGTAATTCCGTGCTTCACGGCCTGCTCCACAATGGAAGCCGCACGCGACATATCTTCGTAGGAAGAGTTGGTACAAGATCCGATCAAGCCCCACTCTATTTTCATGGGCCAGCCATTTGCTTCGGCTTCTTCTTTCATTTTTGAAACAGGTGTTCCGCGGTCCGGAGTAAATGGTCCGTTGATATGAGGTTCCAATGTATTTAAATCGATTTCAATCAATTCGTCAAAATAGGTCTCCGGATCTGCATAAACTTCTGCATCACCGGTTAAATGCTCAGCAATTTGATCTGCCAAAGCAACTACTTCTGCTCTTCCTGTTGCAGTCAAATAACGGCGCATAGCATCGTCATAACCAAAGGTCGAAGTTGTTGCTCCGATTTCTGCACCCATGTTACAAATCGTTCCTTTTCCGGTAGCAGAAAGGGAAATTGCTCCGTCGCCGAAATACTCGACAACAGCTCCTGTTCCACCTTTTACCGTAAGGATTTGAGCAACTTTCAGGATCACATCTTTTGCAGATGTCCAACCGTTTAGTTTCCCGGTTAGTTTCACTCCGATCAGTTTCGGGAATTTCAATTCCCAAGGCATTCCGGCCATGACATCCACAGCATCGGCACCACCAACACCGATAGCGATCATTCCAAGTCCGCCGCCGTTTACCGTATGAGAATCCGTTCCGATCATCATTCCGCCCGGGAATGCGTAATTCTCCAGCATCACCTGATGAATAATACCGGCTCCCGGTTTCCAGAAACCGATCCCGTATTTATCAGAGATGGATGACAAAAAGTTAAAAACCTCGCTGCTTTCATTCAAGGAACGCTGTAAATCGGCATCCGCACCTACTTTTGCCTGGATCAAATGGTCACAATGCACTGTTGAAGGAACAGCAACTTTTGGTTTTCCCGCCTGCATGAATTGCAACAAAGCCATTTGGGCCGTTGCATCCTGCATCGTTACTCTATCCGGAGCAAAATCCACATAAGATTTTCCACGTTCATGAGTCTTGGTTGCATTGCCGTCCCAAAGGTGGGCATATAATATTTTTTCTGTCAGGGTTAAAGGTCGTCCAACTACTTTTCTTGCAGCAGCCACACGTTCGGGGTAAGAAGCGTAGACCTTTCGGATCATATCTAAATCGAATACAGCCATTATCAGTTCATTTTTGTATAGTTCTAAATTTAAGCATTAAAAAAATAACGGGTATCACAACAAATCTATAAATGCATTGATTTTTTCTATGGGCCTCTGTTTCCAAGAATATGTTTATATTGGCTGTGAATAGTTGTTCCTAAACCACCAATTTGTGATATACCAAGTGAAAATCTTCTTTTTACAACTAAATGATTCAGAAAAATTTACTATTGATAGTGGCAATCCTCGCAATTTCTCCTTTTTGCAGAAGTCAAATGCGCGTGAAAACCATGAAATCGGATCCCCCTAACTCCGGATACACTTTGTATCTTTACTCAGACTCTACGTTTTTCTACGAATGGGGAGAAACCTATGGCGAACCACAATTCGTAACCGGCAAGTTTCAGTATAAAAAACAAGATCTTGTTATCATTCCTGACTCTGCATTCACTTTAGCATTCAATATTACAACACCAGAGCTGGATAGTTGTTCCCGTGATATAGATGTCAAAGTAGTGGCGAGAGACCAGAAGAAGTTTGACACAGAATGGACAATCTCTAAAAGAGGTTCGGTAAGCAGCGGAATTTTACTAATGAATGGAGACAAGCGGGAAAAAATCAAAGTTATCGATCACATCTCCAAGAACGGCGTATTGGGGGTAGATAAAACCCAAAAAACCTGGGGTTTATTCAAGATAAATTGTGACGGGCATGAACTGGTTTTAACCGATTTTTCAAGATTAGGTGAAATAGCATATGCGTTTCCGATATCAGCTGCAACGAGAGCTGTTGTTGTAGAGGTCAACTTACCACACGAAGTTGTTTGCCACAATATGCTGGGAATTATAAGCTACGGATCGATCAAAGAAGGTGTCATTTGGTTTGATCACAAAAAAGTTCAGGTAAGAAATCGTCACTAACAATTTGTGTGATGGGGCAAATTTCGTTAAGTGATTCTGCAAACAACAAGTTTTCACCAGACAAGCTAATTGACAAATGGAAATAAGACTTATCGTTATTCGGACAAATAATCAAAAACAACTTGCTGACTTTTACAGTTTGCTTGGTTTGACGTTTGATTATCATCAACATGGTAATTCACCCATGCATTATTCAGCAACAATTGGAAGTTTGGTTTTAGAAATTTATCCGTTGACAAAAAAACAAACACAGCCCGACCAAAATTTAAGGTTAGGTTTCGCAATTGATAAGTTTAATGAAACACTTCAACTGCTAAACAAGCATGGTATCTCATTTTCGGAGCCTACCCAAACTGACTTTGGTTTTCTAACCATCATTTCAGATCCTGACGGAAGGAAAATTGAACTTTATAAGAAGTAACCATAGAAACATGTCAGCAATTGATCAGTACAAACACTCCCATTTGGGTTTTATCGAATGTCCATCGACTTTTGATTTTGTAAATAACAATCCGACAAGGAAAATTGCTCTTTATGAATTGTTGGAGAATATTCCCCGGGATGAAACGGATTTTGACGGAAAGATCGGTGATATTATTTTAGGCGGCGGAAGCGGTGAAGCTCCTTCATTTCGAATTTCGATACCGGAAGCCATTCATTTTTTCGCAAAAGACAGTTCAGACTACCAGGGAGATAGCTCCGATTTATTCAAAGCATTCTGGACACCTGCACAAACATCTATTTATTGTGAAGGTTTTTCAAAACTTGGCTGGACACCCGGCACACCTATTGAGTTTTGGTTGGCGGAAACTATTTGCTCGCTTCTTATCTCCAATCTTGAAACTTATTCAGCTTATAAGAACAATTCCAGCCCGAAAACTAAGCGCTTAATCAAGACTAGGCTGGTAAACATGACGCTTTTCAAAATGAATAAAGAAAAAATAGAAGATCTTAAAAAAAGAAGACTGCAGCTACAGGAGGAAGTTCAACTGAAGAAGTTAAGAGACAGAATTGCACCTAAATTGGCTCATTTGGAAAAAACAGGTGAACCTTATACTATTCATTATGAAAATGAGAATCTGAATTGGATTTATTCAACCGTAAGCACAAGGAAAAAGGATGGGTATTTTGGCATACATGGAGATTTTCAAATTGATGTTGATGATTCAACAGCAATAGAAATTATTGAAATGAGAGAAGAAGAAATTAACTCCGGTAAATTTCGAGAGCAGTTTTCAACACTCATTCCAGACAATATGAATGTCATTGTGTGTTATGATGGTGGCGATCCCGAGTTAGAAATTTCAGCAACATCCTTTTTATCTCATCCAACGAAGTTTCTTACTCATCCGGACACTTGGACAATCACCATTGACAAACAATGGATTATCGAATATATTTGGGATCAAGAGGTGATTAGATTTATTCAGTTGCAGGAATCAGTACCAACCTTAATTAAGAGAATTGTTCTAGAAGAATAAAAAACGAAACGCTCTTAATAAAAAAGCCCGAACCTAAGATTCGAGCTTTTTATTTAAGATTATTATTCTGTCAGATTCATATGTGAAAAATGCTCTCTAAACCAAGGAATAAAATCATTTGAATTAAACATCCCATAAAAAAACTCCATCTTAATTACTAACAAACTTGGAGAAAATGAACACCTTTCCATAATAAAATTGTGTATATTTTTTGATTTTTCATTTTCGTCTGCAGCTATTATAAAGACATTCTCTTTTCCTTTTTTTGAAACATAATTACTCCGAATAACCTCCTCAAAATCAGACATTTCGTTTTCATTATCGATTGTGTCAAATATTACTACAAATGGCTTTTTCATAATATTAATTATTATTTAGATGCTTTAATATTTTGTTGTCGAGTCTTTCTAAACTTGTTTTAGATTTCTTTTTTGAAAACAAAGAAAAAATTAAACAGAGCAAAGACGCCAAAAACACTGCTGCATAGATGACTAAAACAATTATAGTTGACCAGTTTATTAATTGTAGTTCAGCATTATCTTTTTTGACAACATTATAAATTTCACCCGTGTAAAAAATCACAACAACCGAGATTAATGTAGCAATTAATGTAGACAATAAAAAAGATTCCCAATTACTAAATTTCGAGAACTCCAAATTATCCCTAAGAGTTAGATATTCATCATTAGTCAACGGATATGTCATCTCATTGGCCAATGGAGCACTTTCTCTTGCTCCGCCAAGTGTCTGATTATCTCCCATATTCAATAGTTAATTTTGCATCAGTGAATTGTTACATTAGTAAACACATTGGTTAATTAATATGCTATCCTGTTCCAAAGATAATAATTGAACTTATCTATATTTAACTTATTGGTATTCTGATATAATTAAAAAATCCCGATCCGTTCTAACTGATCGGGATTATAACCATTGTATTTAAATCAATTCACCAACAACTTATGAGAAGGCGCAAACTTCGTTAAGTTAATTCCTTCTACCGCCTTCTTGTATTCTTCGATGGATGGCGTTCTACCCAAAATGGTGGAAAGAACTACAACCGGTGTGGAGGATAGCAAAGATTCTCCTTTTTTACCTTCGGTATCTTCTACCACTCGTCCCTGGAACAAGCGTGTGGATGTTGCCATTACGGTATCTCCTTTTTCAGCTTTCTCCTGGTTCCCCATGCACAGGTTACATCCCGGACGCTCTAAGTACAACATGTTTTCGTATTTCGTACGTGCTTCGCCTTTCGGAGCATCGTCGTTGAATTCGAAACCGGAGTATTTACGCAATACTTCCCAGTCTCCTTCAGCTTTCAATTCATCTACGATATTATATGTCGGCGGCGCCACAACAAGCGGTGCTTTGAATTCCACTTTTCCTGTTTGTGCTTCGATGTTCTTCAGCATTTGAGCAAGGATTTTCATATCTCCTTTGTGAACCATGCACGAACCGATAAATCCAAGATCTACTTTTTTGTCTCCGCCATAGAAGGACAAAGGACGGATTGTATCGTGTGTGTATCGTTTGGAAACGTCTTTGTTATTTACATCCGGGTCAGCGATCATTGGCTCTGAAATCTGATTCAGGTCCACCACTACTTCAGCGTAATATTTCGCGTTTGCATCCGGTGTCAAAGCAGGTATTTCTCCTGATTTAATCTCCGTAATGCGCTTGTCTGCCCGGTTGATCAATCCCTGAAGTGTCTGTCTGGTATTATCCATTCCTTTATCGATCATAATCTGGATGCGGCTTTTCGCAATTTCCAATGATTCAATCAAGGTATCGTCTTCTGAAATACAAATAGAAGCTTTCGCTTTCATTTCCGCCGTCCAGTCTGTAAAAGTAAATGCCTGGTCAGCTGTTAATGTTCCCAAATGAACTTCAATAATCCGACCCTGGAATACGTTTTCTCCACCAAATGTGTGAAGCATTTGAGCTTGTGTAGCATGGACAACATCGCGGAAATCCATGTATTCTGCCATTTCTCCTGTGAAAGTCACTTTCACTGAATCCGGAATGGGCATGGAAGCTTCGCCGGTAGCCAATGCCAAAGCAACTGTTCCTGAATCCGCACCAAAAGCAACACCTTTCGACATACGTGTGTGTGAGTCACCACCAATGATGATCGCCCATTCGTCTACCGTAATGTCATTCAATACTTTGTGGATTACGTCTGTCATGGCATGGTATTCTCCTTTCGGGTCACGAGCCGTGATCAAACCGAAGTCATTCATGAATCTCATCAGTTTCGGGATATTTGCCTGAGCCTTTTTGTCCCAAACAGAAGCCGTGTGACAACCTGACTGGTAAGCACCGTCAACGATCGGAGAAATAACTGTTGCAGCCATCGCTTCTAATTCCTGTGCGGTCATCAAACCGGTTGTATCCTGCGAACCAACGATATTTACTTCTACACGAACGTCAGAACCTGCATGCAGGACTGTTCCCGGAGTAATTCCAACAGCATTTTTATTAAAGATCTTTTCTACAGCAGTTAGACCTTGTCCTTCTACTGTAACTTCTTTCGACGGAGCAAAAACTACAGGAGCTTCTATATCCAGGATCTTCGCCGACAAAGTCTGCAATTTCTTCCCGAAAACGATTGCATAAGATCCACCGGCCTTGATGAATTCCATCTTTTGAGGAGTGAATGCTTTCGAAATATCGATCAGTTCCTGGTCGCCGTTGTATAATTTTTTCTTCTTTGTATTGATTGTAAGAACTGTTCCCGTAGCCACAGAATAAGTCTGCTCCAGGATCGGTTCATCGTTTTCATCGCGCATCACATTTCCGGAAGCATCGGTCTTCTTTACCCAGTTTTGAAGATCTAAACCAATTCCACCGGTTACGTCAACAGTAGTTAAGAAGATCGGGGAAATTCCGTTGGTTCCTCCAACAATCGGAGCGAAATTCACAAAAGGAACGTAAGGACTAGCTTGTTTTCCTGTCCAAAGCGCCACATTGTTCACCCCCGACATACGCGATGAGCCAACACCCATCGTACCTCTTTCAGCAACAAGCATCACGCTTTTGTCAGGATGTTGTATCTGAAGCATTTTAATCTGGTCCTGTGCTTCAGGAGTGATCATGCATTTACCGTGCAATTCGCGGTCTGAACGTGAGTGCGCCTGGTTACCCGGGGAAAGTAAGTCCGTTGAAATATCACCGATCCCGGCAATAAACGTTACAACTTTAATTTCTTCGGCTACCTCCGGAAGACTCGTGAAGAACTCTGCTCTTGCATAACTTTCCAAAATCTCAAGCGCAACGTCATTTCCTGCTTTGAATGCTTCCTTCAGGCGATCAATATCCGCATCGTATAAGAAAAACTGTGTTTTCAATACTTTCGCAGCTTCTTTCGCAATAGCTGTATCTTCTCCTAGGGCCAAATCAAGCAATACTTCAATGGAAGGACCACCTTTCATGTGCGATAACAATTCAAACGCAAAAGCTGGAGTAATCTCACTCACTACTTCTTCTCCAAGGATGATCTCCTTTAAGAATTTCGCTTTTGCTCCGGCCGCTGGGGTTGTTCCCGGTAAAGTATTGTAAATGAAGAACTGAAGAGAATCTGCACGATATGCATTATTCGGATCCTTGATCTGAGCAATGATCTCGCTTACTAATTCTGCACCATCAATAGGCTTCGGGTGAAGGCCTTGTGCTTTTCTTTCTTCAATTTCTTGGATGTAATCTTGATAGGTATTCATAAAACGGAAAATCTAGCTTTGAAAGTTGTTGTTTTTCGATTTGTTCGACGCGCGAATTTAGTCAAAAGCAATGGAAACCGAAACACAAAAGAACCTGGGAACTATCATTCCTATTAATTCAGATTGGTTCTAAATTAAATCGCAAACCACTGCTCTGCCATTACAGGTGTAATACGCTGATTTTTCCGGAAGAAACCGGTATCTTTGAGCTGATTTTAACCTGCAGGGACTATTTTAAGCAAATTGCGCCCCGAAAATCAGGCAACATTCTTAAAATCATGCTTGTCGTAAAGATTTTATTTCTATCTTTGCCCCCCGCTAAGTGTGTCTTGGCGGTATTTTAGTATTAACAACAAATTAGTTTAATTATGAATTCTTACGAAACTGTTTTCATTCTTACTCCCGTTTTGTCTGAAGACCAGGCAAAGGAAGCAGTGCAAAAGTACGAAAGCGAATTGGCTGCCATGGGTGGTAAATTAACGCATTCTGAGAGCTGGGGCCTAAAAAAATTGGCTTACCCGATCCAAAAGAAATCTACCGGTTTCTATTTCTTATTTCAATTTGACGGCGAAGGTTCTGTGATCGCTGATTTGGAATTGATCATGAAACGTGACGAGCGTATCATGCGTTTCCTGACAGTGAAAATGGACAAAGACCATTTTGCTTACGCAGAGAAGCGTCGTAAAAAAATGAGTGGAGCTCCTGTTGAGGCTTAATTTTATTCACGTTTAAAATTTTAAAAACATGTCACAAAACGATATTCGCTATTTGACTCCGATCAACATCGAGATCAAAAAAGATAAATACTGCCGTTTCAAGAAAAGCGGAATTAAATTCATCGATTTCAAGGACGCTACTTTCTTGTTGCGTTTGGTAAATGAGCAAGGGAAAATTCTTCCTCGCCGTATTACCGGAACTTCTGCAAAATACCAGAAGAGAGTTAATAAAGCTATCAAACGTGCTCGTCACCTGGCTATCTTGCCTTACGTTGGCGATATGTTGAAATAGTCATTTGTTTTCATTTAAAACACAAGAAATCATGGAAGTAATTCTTAAGAAAAACATCGATAAATTAGGTTACAAGGATGATGTTGTAACTGTTAAGCCAGGATATGGTCGTAACTTCTTGATTCCTCAAGGATACGCTAATTTGGCAACTCCTTCTGCGAAAAAAGCGCACGAAGATATGATGAAGCAACGTTCTCACAAAGAGTCTAAAATTGTTGCTGAAGCTGAAGCAATCGCAGCTAAATTGGCAGAAGTTACTGTTAAAATCAGCACAAAAGTTGGTGAGAACGGTAAAATCTTCGGTTCAGTAAACACGGTTCAATTATCTGAAGCTTTGAAAGCTGCAGGATTTGACATCGACCGTAAGGCTTTGAAAATCAAAGACGAGCCAATCAAAGAAATTGGAACGTTTGAGGCTGAAGCAAACTTGCACAAAGGTGTGAAGCCAACATTCAAATTTGAAGTTGTAGGAGAATAAGTTTTCCGACTGCAATATTGAAACCCCGACTATAAACGTTGGGGTTTTTTGTTTCCCCAGAACGCTTGCGCTTCATCGTTTGCGCATTTCGGGATAGCGCAGAAAGTTTACCACGAAGCGCACGAGGAACACGAGGTATTTTTTCACCACTCCCGGAAATAAGAAAGATCACAAAGCGATCCAACCCAATTATTTCAAAGATTACCGCATTTTCAAAAGCGAATCTATCAATTCATCAATTTCTTTTTCAGACTTTGCACCAAATCCGCTTGCTGTAAATAGCAGCTTTCCGGTGTTGTCCATCAAAAAAAGTGTAGGATAGGAACCCACTTTAAAATCTTTGGTCAAGGAATTTTCTGAAATTGCTACAGGATAGGCGATTTTTCGCTCTTTTATAAATTCGTAAAAACGTTCGTTTTTCGGATCTACATTATCAATACCAACAATCAGCAAACCTTTATCACCATATTTTTCATTCAAATTATTCAACATCGGAATAGCTTTTATACAAGGAAAACAAGATTGATAGAAAAAATCAAAAAGAACCAGCTTATATTCGTGATTTGTCGATTGAATGGTTTGCTTTTGATTGGTCGTCAATTCCCATTTTGGAACAATATCTCCTGCTTTCAAGCTTTCTGTCTTCTTTCTTGTTGCACTTTCAGACTGAATAGCATAACTGTTATCTGAATACCATTGCAATGTGTGTAATTGAGTTTTCTTTAGGTCATTGATTTGATACGAAACCAGTTTAAATTCTTCAAACTGCTCAGAAATCACACCAGCTAAATCTACCTGGTAATAAACACTGTATTTTACAGGTATCAAATCTTTCTTGTTGATCCAAAAATCATATCTCGAACTTAGAACTTTAACCATTGATGAAGTATCAACTCCACTTTCAACCCTATAATGAAACACATCCCAATTACTGACTTTTTCTTCTCCAACAAAAATTAAGTCGATTGAATCCATTAAAGCCATTTCTGACTGTTCTATATTATTGAATGGATAATACAACAAGTAATTATGAGCCAAACGATCTAATTTACTTAATTCATTTTCTCCCTGATATAAACTACAATTCGTATCCAAACAGGTTATAAAAAAATCTCTGTTGTAAGAATATTGTTGTTGAACACCATTTTTCGTTCTGCAGGAAGCATCGAAATAAGACCCAAACAATTTATCGGTCGTATCTATCTGAAAAAAGCAATTCAATTCTTTTACAATCGTATCCCTTGATGTTAAGTTTTTGGTTTTTTGAACCCCATAATATGTACCTGCTTTGAGCGATTCACACTTGTGATATGATTTCTTCCAGATACCAAATGAATTTGAATCTTGACTGTAAACCTGGAAACTAAAGGTGAATAGAATAATAAATAAAATGAGTTTCATAATCTCAATTAACAAAGCCTCCAATGTAGGACTGACTTAGACGTGAATAATGGCCACTTTATAAGTGACTAAGAACTAACCTCAAATCAATTAAGTTACATCAATTCAAATGATTCATAGAGGATAGAACTTAGTTATTTGAACTATCAAGTATACACAATTAAATTCACTTTTCTCATATCTGTGTAATTTAATTGCTAATTTTCCTTAAAACTATTTTAAGATTCCCTCCTGTGCTGAAATAAATAGCGACTGAAAGTCTGCTATAAATTCGTGCACTTCGTGGTGAATATTTCGCATCTTTGTCCCCGCAAATCATTTACAAAGTCATGGCAATAGCAGTAGGAGATAAATGCCCGGCATTTACATTAAAAGATCAAAACGAGAACTCTTTTGACATTCAATCCGTTCTCGGAGAAAAGATCATTGTGCTTTATTTCTATCCGAAAGACGGAACTCCGGGTTGCACCGCAGAAGCCTGCTCTTTTCGCGACAGTTACGAGGATTTCAAGGATCTGGGCTGCGAAGTGATCGGGATTTCCAGCGATACCGCGAAAAGACATGCGAAATTTGCTGAAAAGAACCGCCTGAGCTTTATCCTGCTTGCTGACACGGACAAAAAAGTTCGAAAACTGTTTGATGTGCCTACGAATCTTTTTGGACTGATCCCGGGAAGAGTCACTTACATCATCGATAAAAAAGGTATTGTCCGGTATATCTACAATTCACTGACGAATGCTGCCGGACACATTGAAGAATCTATTAATGCCGTAAAATCCATCACCCATGAAGAAGCTTAGTTTTTTAATCCTGGTTTGTGGAAGTCTTGCTATGAGTTCCTGTGCACGGGAAGAAGAACAATCCTGTGCCGAACCACAAATTGAGCCCGGCACTGAAACCAATCTACAAGGCGGCTTCGACCAGCAGCTGGCAACGGAATTGGAAGCAGATGATTACGGAATGAAACAATACGTGATGGCCTTCCTCAAAAAAGGTCCGAACCAAAATCAAAGTCCGGAAGAAGTACAGCGTTTACAGCTTGCTCATATGGAGAATATCGGGAAACTGGCTGAACAACGTATTTTGATTGTTTCAGGCCCTTTTATGGACGACACGGAATTGCGCGGTGTTTACATTTTCGATGTGAAAACGGTAGAAGAAGCTGAAGAACTAACAAAAACAGATCCAGCAATCAAAGCCGGAAGACTGGCTTTTGAATTCCATCCGTGGTATGGTTCTGCCGCATTGATCAAAGCAGCTGAGATTCACAAAACGATTTCGAAGAAAGAAATTTAAACCGAAAACGCTCACTTACTTTTTTAACAGTGAATCTACAATGGTTTCCACTTCTTCAATTCCCACTTCTCGTTTAACGAGTTGATCATTTTTATCAAAAATCAAAATGGTTGGGTATTGAGTGATCTTGTAATTGCCGCTCATGCAAAAATGATCGTCATGAAACCAGGTAAGCCCTTCATACTTAGACCGGTTTTGATCAATCCAGGAAAACACCACTTTATGATCTGACTCTGAGGTAACACCAACAAATAAAACAGATTCTTCCAAATACTTTTTTTGGTTCAGATCCGCCAACAATTTCATTTGCGATTTACACGGCCCGCACCAGGTAGCCCAAAATATTACCACCTTCACATTTCCTTCAATAAGAGCCGGGTGAATGGTCGAATTGGTACTTTGAAAAACCAATTTGTGCGAACCACTTTGGATACAATTACCCACTTTATTGGCAACAATCATTCGATTTAGCTCCTTCGTAAACGAATCGTCTGTCGTTTTGCGCAAACGACTCCAGTTGCGTTTATTGCTTTCACTCAGATAACCTTCAAAACTGCCACTCATGGGATTTGTAACCAAAGAATGTATGTGGTAACCAACAATTTCACTTTTAGGGTATTTCTTTGAGAAAGAGATTAGCTTCTCTACAAATTTGTTAGCCATTTTACTGGAATCCTTTTCCAGAATTGATGTTTTATCTAAAAACTGCTCATAATCATCCAGGTATACATTACCCGAAAAAGTAATCATTCGCTGATTCGTCGATTGCTGAGTATTATTCCCTCCTAACAAATCTCCGTTCATTAAATAGTTATTTAATTTACCTGATAGGACAGGAACAACAGCACTTACCTGACCCAATTCCCAATGAACAGAAGCCACGAGGATTGTTTGATCAACAGATTTTGGACAATTAAATGAAATTTTATCTCCTTGGGAAAAATTAGTTCGAAATACGGTATCTTTGGTGCTTAAATTCACTAAAAAGAATTCAAATTCTTTGCTCTTAGAAGTACACGAACACCAAGTAAATAGTGAACTAAAACTTAGAAAGCCAATTAGCTTTAGCTGCAATCTCATAATTTATTGATTTTAAAAAAAACGAAGGCACATAACGATTATGTGCCTTCTATACAAATATTAACCTCTGCCACACGATTCAACTAAACCACTTATTTCACCGTTTAGATATTCAACCTGACTTTTTTCCAAACCAGCCAATTCATCGAAAAAATCTTGTGAAACAGGAACTAAATCTGAGTGCTCTGCCCTAATTGCAAGGATTAATGCTTCCAGTTTTTCAGACAAGTCTTCAAAACCTTGTTTAGATTCAATAATCAAAAGTACTTTTTCAAGATTTGAGAGATTCTGATCATCAAAAAAAATACCAGCAGGAACGATGTATTTACCTGCACCTGCACCACCACAAGTACACGACGTTACACTTCCATTCATACCCCATGGACCGATTGTTATTCGAATACAATTTGCTAAACATACGCCATGAACTACAGGGCAGGATACTGAACAACTATTCCAAAAACCACTAAGAGAACATGAGCAATTGTTTGATTTTTCCAGATTAGGAGATAAATTTATTTGTTCAGTATTTTCTGAGGATTTAATTTCTTCTTTAGAACATGAAACAACAATGAATGTAATTAGTGGTATTCCCACAAGCGCCAACACTAAAATTAACTTTTTCATTTTTTATAGTATAAATTTCAGATCTCTTTGTACAGTAGAGAACAATTAGACTGACTTAGACATGAATAATGGCCATTTATAGTGAATAAGTACAATGATAATCATAAAAAAAGAAAAGGTTACACATTTGTAACCTAAAAATTAAAAAAAAATAAACCTTCAGTGTTTCCTCGCCCGGGCAACTTTAGGCACCAATGAATCCTGCAAGGGAGATTCCACATATCCGCTGGAATTATTAAACAATTCATCTACTTTTTTAATCCGGTAATCGAAAATACTTTCCAGCTGTTTGCGAATGAAGAGCCAGTGCACAAATCTGCCGATGAACCCAAAAGGCATCGCATAATTGATCAAATCGGTCATTTCAACGCCGCCTTCCACTTCTTTGAAATGGTGTTCGTGATGCCACATTCCATAAGGACCTCTTCGCTGTTCATCCACAAAATAGTCCTGCTCCCTGATCGTTCTGATTTCACTGACCCACTTGAGAGGAATTCCCAGGATCGGTCGGATGGTATAATGGATGATCAAGCCTTCATACATTTTGTCGGGTACAGCTGAACGCACTCTGAAATCAACGTAATCGGGAGTGATAACGTGTAAATTTTCGGGCGCTGAGAAATATTCCCAACAGGTTTGGAGATCTGCTTTGATAAATTGTGTACGTTTTAGCTGATACATTTGCGTTGGAATTACGATTCCTATTAAATGTAGAAAAACGGTTTCAGCTTTTAAAAAAGATTCACACGCTTTAACAATTCAAGAAGATTGTTCAAGCTATAGCGATGGAAAGAGTTCATCTACTTTCTTAACCCGGTAATCAAAAATACTTTCCAGCTGTTTCCGAATGAACAACCAATGGGCAAATCTTCCCAGGAATCCGAATGGTATTAGATAACTCACGATATCCGTCATTTCAACTCCTCCTTCAACGGATTTGAAGTGGTGTTCGTGGTGCCAGATTTTGTAAGGACCATGCCGCTGCTCATCTACAAAATAGGTATTGTCCTGAACATAGGTAATCTCCGTTACCCAATTCATAGGAATACGCAGAACGGGAGAAACTTTGTAACTGATAATCAATCCATGATACATTTCATCGGGAACTTCCGTCAGAACTTTAAATCCCATATAGTCCGGAGT
This sequence comes from uncultured Fluviicola sp., assembly GCA_965650365.1. GTDB lineage: Bacteria > Bacteroidota > Bacteroidia > Flavobacteriales_D > Crocinitomicaceae > Fluviicola. The sequence continues at coordinate 225,394 of CBFGOJ010000004.1, forward strand.
AATGACTTGCAAATTGGCAGGCGCAGAAAAAAATTTCCAGCAGGTTTCGAGGTCTGTTTTTACAAATTGCGTTCGCTTGAGTTGATACATTTCCTGTAATTAGTTTTCTTTTGTAATGGTCATTCACCACCAGTCAATCACCCGTAAATATAACCAAAACAGTTACCTCTAAAACAAATTCACTCGTTTCAAGAGTTCCGAACGGTGTGCTTCACTAACCGGAATTTCTTTACCGTCAATGAGTACCAATGATTTGGGATTGATCTGCGAGATTTGAGTAATATTGACCATGTAGGAACGATGCACGCGCAAAAACTCCTGGACCGGCAATTTTGCTTCCACGTGTTTCAAACTATAGCTTACAATGAATTTGGAATCGCTGGTGTGCAAAATAGAATAATTGTCACAGGCTTCTGCGTAAGAAATATCCGAATAAGCCAGTTTCACCAATTTCTGTTTGTCTTTGATAAAAAAGTGTGTATTCGCTAAAACCGAATTGGTGAAATCTACCTGTGTATTGCTGGAACGAACCTGGAATGCATGCCAGGCCAATTCGATCTGGGTGATCAAATCCAGCTTTTTGAAGGGCTTCATCACAAAACCGCTGGGATTGGTCAGTTTTACACGTTCCAGGGTATGCGAATCGGTATTGGAGGTCACAAACAGGAAAGGTTTATTGATCTGCTGATTGACGAAATGCGCCAGATCAACCCCATCCGGGCCATTTCCCAGATTGATATCCAGCAATAACAAATCCGGTCTGCAGTGCATCAATTGATTTCTTGCCTGATCAAAACTGTCTGCTGTTCCCAAACATTCAAATCCTTCATCCGATAAACACTGTTCCAAAAAGGCAGCAATGATCGGCTCATCCTCCACAATAAAAATCTTCGGTTTCGTCATGACAATAGATTGTATTTCGTGATCACTAATTCTGTTTTCAGACCCGTTTCGGTATTCGTTTCTGTATATTCTGCCTTCAGTTTGCGCGCCATGGAACGAATCAGCTTCGCCCCAAAATGAGTTCCTTCCTGGATATTTGATTTTCCGTTACCGTTATCAGCAACACGTAAAACCAATTCTTCTCCTCTTACTTTCAAAGATAAACTGATCTGCGGATGCTCCTGCTTGTCAAAAGCATACTTGCAGGAATTCATTACCAATTCTGCTACGATCAGACCAATGGGCAATGCTGTTTCAATATCCAGGTTCAGATTGTCGCATTGAGAATTCAGGAAAATTTCCTTGTTGACTTCTTTCTTGAAATGCGTGATGAGGTCATTGACCAATTCTGCCAGGTACGGGCCAATTTGCACTGCGCGGATATTTTCAGATTGATACAGTTTCTGATGGATCATGGAAATCGCATTGATCCGGTTCATACTTGCATCAATGAGCCGGATGGATTCCGGATCTTTCAATTCCCGTGACTGTAAATCCAAAATAGCGGAAATAATCTGCAGGTTGTTCTTCACCCGGTGATGGACTTCTCCCATCATGAATTCTTTTTGTTCGAGATTTGCCTGGGTCATCCGGTATTTCTGTTCCAAAAGTACATGGATGCGTTTTTTATTCCGGAACAAAAAGTACAAGAGCAGGGATGCCAAAAGAATAATGAAGATGATCGTACCAAGGACCACCAATTCCCACTGATGATTCTTTTCCTGAGCCTGTTGTTTCAATTTCAGTTCTTTCACTTCAAACCTTGCCTGCATTTCTGCTAATGCGTCGCTTTTATCCCGGGTGAAGATCGTATCACTCAGAACAGTATACCGATTCAAACTTTGATAGGCATTTTTATAATCACCTTCTTCAAAATAAATCCGCGACAAGACCTCATGTGCAAAAACTTCCCGTTCCTTTGCCCCGATCTCCTGTGATAATTGCAAAGCCTTGAGGGAATAACTTTTCGCAATGCTGAACTGCTTTAGATCAAAATAACAATTTGCCAGTCCGAGGTATGAAGATTCCAGGTTATAATCGTTGTTATACTTCTTAAAGTTTGCCGATGCCCATTCAAAATAACGAATCGCCATTTCAAAATCTTTTTGATCGTAATAAATTTTACCCAGCGAATTATAGGCAGCCCCAAGTCCATCAGGCAGATTGTTCTTCTTATAGATTTCAATGGCCTGATTGAAATTTGCCTTTGCTTTTTGGGTCTTATTTTGATAGGTGAATGTAATTCCCTGGTTGACCAAAGCGTTTGCCAAATCTTCCTCCAGGTGAAGTTTTTTACAAAGATCTATTGCTTTCTGATGATAATAGTCTGCATTCTCATATTGGTACTGAGAAAAGTAACACACACCCAATTGAGAATAACAATAACTGAGATTTTCCAAATCGTTCTCCAATTGAAATAAGCGGACTGCCCGCTGAAAATAAGTAATGGCTACTTTCGAATTCCCCTGGATATCATTTGCGATCGCCAAATTCATACAGGCAAAAGCTTCACCCGATTGATAATCAATTGATTTAGATAAAGAAAGTGCTTTTGAACTTAATTCGATGGATTTCTCAACGTCAGTTGTGTAGAGAATCTCACTTTTCAAATTGAGCGAATCTATCCACTTAGTATCTTTTTGGGCAAAAATACAGCCGGCCGTTAAGGCAAAAATCAGGAGGAGAGAAAACCTAATCATCTTCACACCAAATTTAACACCATTTACTCAGATTTTTCCCCTAACCACCCTTTTTTTTTTAGTTAAACCCACCAGTTGCCGACTTTCGTGCCGTGTACGAAGAACCAAATGGCCATTCTCCTTATTTCCATTGGTAAATTGCTATTGGTTGTTTTGTACTGCATGATTTACGAAAACAAATAATCACCAAATCAAAAGCTGCAACGGAATGATGCTTACTGAAACAATCCCGTTTAAACATTGGGTGTTTGAAGTACCAAGTAAACTTACAAGGAAAATATACTCGAACACCCTGTGTGGCTACTCCGAATTCCACGTACAGGAATTCCGGTCTTTCTTTAAATACTACGATGAAATTTTCAATCCGGAAATAAAAGATCTGCTGAACCGATTGGGAATCGACTACAAAAAAGACACTTTTCTGAAGCTCATTACCGACCCAAAAGGAAAACAATCTTTCATTATTACCTACCAATTCCTGGGAAGCATGCAGATCCATTCATCCGAACGCGCAAAGGAACCATTCATTTTGAATGAATTGGAATACGAAGCCCTCTCAGATCAAGCCAGCATTGCTTTCTACCAGGTTGAAGAAACGATGATCGGAATGGAAATTTTGTACGTGGAGATTTTGTTCCGGGTTTGAAAACTAATTACATTTCCACCAATTCAATCGGTAACCCGTCCGGATCTTCGAAAAAAGTAAAGCGTTTGCCGGTAAATTCATCGATTCTCACGGGTTCACAAATAACATTTTTCGCAGCAAGTTCAGCAATCGCTATTTCTATATTTTCAACAGTAAAAGCCAAATGCCGTAAACCGCTTGCTTCCGGACGTGAAATTCGCTTAGGAGGATTTGGGAAGGAGAATAATTCGATGCAGTAAATGCCATTCAGCATCAAGTCCAATTTATACGAATTGCGTTCTTCCCGGTAATTCTCTGCAAGAATTTCAAAACCCAGGATTTCCGTATAAAATGCTTTCGACTTTTCATAATCCGAACAAATAATGGCAATATGGTGAACGGATTTCAGCATGATGAAATGGGTTCAATGGGTTTAAAAGGTTCAAAAAGTTCCATTATACTGAAAATAAATTGTTTAAACAAATCCTATTGAACTATTGAACTATTGAACTATTGAACTATTGAACTATTGAACTATTGA